>NZ_BBIS01000032.1 GCF_000730605.1 Pseudomonas monteilii NBRC 103158 = DSM 14164
GCGCGGGCGGCGCTCGGTCTGACAGGCGCTAAATCCCTCAAGGCATACAAAGTTGGAAAGCTTCTTGCAAAGCCACGCCCAGGCGCCCCCTGTGCGTCAAAGTTTTGCATCAAGAGGACTCGCGGTGGATCGCACTCAGTTAATCAGCAACGCCCGTAACAACCTGGCCGGGCTCGGTCGGGGCAACCTGGGTGTGCCGCTGTTGCTGCTGGTGATGTTGGCAATGATGATGTTGCCGATTCCGCCGTTTCTGCTCGACGTGTTCTTCACCTTCAACATCGCGTTGTCGATCGTCGTGCTGCTGGTGTGCGTGTACGCCCTGCGCCCGCTCGACTTCGCCGCATTCCCGACCATCCTGCTGGTGGCAACGCTGTTGCGCCTGGCCCTGAACGTGGCCTCCACGCGTGTGGTCATGTTGCACGGCCAGGAGGGTCATGGCGCCGCCGGTAAAGTGATTCAGGCCTTCGGTGAGGTGGTAATCGGCGGCAACTACGTGGTCGGTGCCGTGGTGTTCGCCATCCTCATGATCATCAACTTCGTGGTGGTGACCAAGGGTGCCGGGCGTATCTCGGAAGTGAGTGCGCGTTTCACCCTCGACGCCATGCCCGGCAAGCAGATGGCCATCGATGCCGACCTCAATGCCGGCCTGATCGACCAGGCCCAGGCCAAACACCGCCGTGCCGAGGTGGCGCAAGAGGCCGAGTTCTACGGTTCGATGGACGGTGCCAGCAAGTTCGTTCGCGGTGACGCCATCGCCGGCCTGCTGATCCTGTTCATCAACCTGATCGGCGGCATGCTCATCGGCATGCTGCAGCACGGCATGAGCTTCGGTGACGCCGGCAAAGTGTACGCCCTGTTGACCATCGGTGACGGTTTGGTGGCGCAATTGCCATCACTGCTGCTGTCCACCGCCGCCGCGATCATGGTCACCCGTGCCTCGGGCTCCGAGGACATGGGCAAGTTGATCAACCGGCAGATGTTCGACTCGCCCAAGGCCCTGGCGGTGTCCGGCGCGCTGATGATCGTCATGGGCCTGGTGCCGGGCATGCCGCACGTGGCCTTCCTCAGCCTCGGCCTGCTGGCCGGTGGTGGCGCCTACCTGGTATGGAAGAAGCAGCAAAAGACCAAGCTGGAGGCGCAGCAAGAGGTGCAGCGTCAGCAGGATCTGCTGCCCTCGCCTCAGCGTGCGCTGGAGACCAAGGAGCTGGGCTGGGATGACGTCACGCCGATCGACATGATCGGCCTGGAAGTCGGCTACCGGCTGATTCCGCTGGTCGACCGCAACCAGGGCGGCCAGTTGCTGGCGCGGATCAAGGGTGTACGCAAGAAGCTGTCGCAGGACCTGGGCTTCCTCATGCCCACCGTGCACATTCGTGACAACCTCGACCTGCAACCCAGCGCTTATCGCCTGACCCTGATGGGGGTGATCCTGGCCGAGGCGGAGATCTACCCGGACCGCGAGCTGGCAATCAACCCGGGGCAGGTCTTCGGCACCCTCAACGGTATTGCAGCGCGCGACCCGGCGTTTGGCCTTGAAGCGGTGTGGATCGACGTCGGCCAGCGCTCGCAAGCGCAGTCGCTGGGGTATACCGTAGTCGACGCCAGTACCGTGGTGGCCACCCACCTCAACCAGATCCTGCAGAAGCACTGCCACGAGCTGATTGGCCACGAAGAGGTTCAGCAACTGCTGCAGGTGCTGTCCAAGGCATCGCCTAAACTTGCAGAAGAGCTGGTGCCGGGTGTCATTTCCTTGTCGGGCCTGCTGAAGGTGCTGCAAGCGCTGTTGTCGGAACAGGTGCCGGTGCGCGATATTCGCAGTATTGCCGAAGCCATCGCGAACAACGCTGGCAAGAGTCAAGATACCGCCGCGCTGGTAGCGGCAGTGCGCGTCGGATTGTGTCGCGCCATCGTGCAAAGCATTGTCGGCGTTGAGTCGGAGCTGCCAGTGATTACCCTGGAGCCAAGGTTGGAACAGATTTTGCTCAATAGTCTGCAAAGGGCCGGGCAGGGTCAGGAAGAGGGTGTTCTTCTGGAGCCTAGCATGGCCGAGAAGCTGCAACGTTCGCTGATCGAAGCGGCCCAGCGCCAGGAAATGCAGGGCCAGCCGGCCATTCTTCTGGTCGCCGGCCCGATCCGCGCCATGCTGTCGCGTTTCGGTCGCCTGGCTGTACCGAATTTGCATGTTCTGGCGTATCAGGAAATACCGGACAACAAGCAAGTCACCATCGTTGCCACCGTGGGCCCTAATGGCTGAGGTAGTGGATAATGCAAGTTAAGCGATTTTTCGCCGCCGATATGCGTCAGGCCATGAAGCTGGTCCGTGACGAGCTGGGCGCCGATGCCGCGATCATTGGCAACCGCCGCATTGCCGGTGGTGTCGAACTGACGGCCGCGCTGGACTACAAGCTGTCCGCCCTGGCCCCACGCGTGCCCAACGCTGAGCTGGAAGAAGAGCTGCGCAAGACGCACACGCGCATCGCTACGGCTCAGGCCGAGCTGGACCACCGCCAGGACAGCAGTGACAACAACCGCCAATTGTTCGCCGGGCAGTCGCTGACCGCCGCCGAGCCATTGATCGAGCCGCACGTTGATGCCCCCGAGGCGGCGACTGCTGCCCCGGCCGCTGCGCCAGTAGACCCGCGCCTGTTCGATGCCATGCGCTCCGAGCTGTCAGGCCTGCGCGAGTTGCTGGAAGTGCAGCTCGGGTCGCTGGCCTGGACCCAGTTGCAGGGCAGCAAGCCGCAGCAGGCCAACCTGTGGCGGCGCCTGCAGCGCATTGGCCTGTCCGGGCCTATCGCCCGTGAGCTGCTGGACCTGACCACCGAGATCGAAGAGCCTCGCCAGGCCTGGCGCATGCTGCTGGCGCACCTGGCGCGCATGATCGAAATCCCGGAAATCGAGCCGATCGAAGAGGGCGGGGTGATCGCCATGGTTGGCCCGGCCGGCATGGGCAAGACCACCACCCTGGCCAAGCTTGCCGCCCGCTACGTGCTCAAGTACGGCGCGCAGAACCTGGCGCTGGTGAGCATGGACAGCTTCCGCATCGGCGCCCAGGAGCAGCTCAAGACCTTGGGCCGCATCCTCAACGTGCCGGTGACCTACGTCGACCCGGGGCAGTCGCTGGCAGCCGCACTGGAGCCGTTGCTGCGCAAGCGCGTGGTGCTGATCGATACCGCCGGCCTGCAGGCCAGCGACCCGGCGCTGCGCATGCAGCTGGAAACCCTGGCCGGGCGTGGCATTGCTGCGAAGAACTACCTGGTGCTGGCCACCACCAGCCAGAAGCAGGTGCTGACCGCCGCCTACCACAGCTACAAGCGCTGTGGCCTGGCCGGCTGCATCCTGACCAAGCTCGATGAAACGGCAAGCCTTGGCGACGTGTTGAGCCTTGCCATCAGTCATGAACTGCCTGTGGCCTACCTCACCGATGGCCCGCGCATTCCTGACGACCTGCACCTGCCGCGTGGCCACCAACTGGTCTCCCGCGCAGTCAACGTGCAGCAGCAGGACGAGCCCAGCGAAGAGGCCATGGCCGACATGTTCGCTGATCTCTACCACAACCCACGGCGAGCGGGTTGACCATGAAGTGTGTGCAAAGTAGCTATGCCAAGGGGTACGCAGAATTGCCCCACGTGTGGCCTGAGTCCCAGCGAGACAAGGTAAAGAACAGACATGGGTAGCATGCATCCCGTACAGGTGATCGCCGTGACCGGTGGCAAAGGTGGCGTCGGCAAGACTAACGTTTCAGTGAACTTGTCCCTGGCGCTGGCCGAACTTGGCCGCAGGGTCATGCTGCTTGACGCTGACCTGGGCCTGGCCAACGTCGACGTGTTGCTGGGCCTTACCCCTAAACGTACCTTGGCCGATGTCATCGAAGGGCGCTGCGAGCTGCGTGACGTGATGCTGCAAGGCCCTGGCGGTGTGCGCATCGTGCCGGCGGCCTCGGGCACCCAGAGCATGGTGCACCTGGCCCCGGCCCAGCATGCGGGCCTGATCCAGGCGTTCAGCGAAATCGGCGACAACCTCGACGTGCTGGTGATCGACACGGCTGCGGGTATCGGTGACTCGGTGGTCAGCTTCGTTCGCGCGGCCCAGGAAGTGCTGCTGGTGGTGTGCGACGAACCCACCTCGATCACCGACGCTTACGCCCTGATCAAACTGCTGAATCGCGATTACGGCATGAATCGTTTCCGCGTGCTGGCCAACATGGCACAGAGCCCGCAGGAAGGGCGCAACCTGTTCGCCAAGCTGACCAAGGTCACCGACCGCTTCCTTGACGTTGCCCTGCAGTACGTAGGCGCCGTGCCGTACGACGAGTGCGTGCGCAAGGCGGTGCAAAAGCAGCGTGCCGTCTACGAAGCCTTCCCTCGCTCCAAGTGCGCGCTGGCCTTCAAAGCGATTGCCCAGAAGGTCGACAGCTGGCCGTTGCCGGCCAACCCGCGCGGCCATCTGGAGTTCTTCGTCGAGCGCCTGGTGCAGCCCACCAGCGCGGGACCTGTGCTATGAACGCCAGCGGCTTCAAGATGTATAGCCGGGCGGCCAAAGACGCCCAGTGCGAGCTGATTGAGCGTTATGCGCCGCTGGTCAAGCGCATTGCCTACCACTTGCTGGCACGGTTGCCAGCCAATGTGCAGGTCGAGGATCTGATCCAGGCCGGCATGATCGGCCTGCTGGAAGTGGCCAGCAAGTATGACGCCAGCAAGGGTGCCAGCTTTGAAACCTACGCCGGCATCCGCATTCGCGGGGCCATGCTGGATGAGGTTCGCAAAGGCGACTGGGCACCGCGTTCGGTGCACCGCAATACCCGTATGGTCAGTGACGCGATGCGTGCCGTAGAGGCCAGAACGGGCCGGGACGCTAAAGATCATGAAGTTGCTGCCGAACTCCAATTGAGTCTCGATGATTACTACGGGATCTTGAACGACACCCTGGGCAGCCGACTGTTCAGCTTTGACGACCTGTTGCAGGACGGCGAGCACGAAGGGCTTCACGAGGATGGTGCCAGTGGCCACGTCGAACCTGCGCGTGGCCTGGAGGACGAGCGCTTCCAGGCTGCCCTGACCGAAGCCATTGCCAACCTGCCGGAGCGCGAGCGCCTGGTGCTGGCGCTGTACTACGACGAAGAGCTGAACCTCAAGGAAATCGGTGAGGTGCTGGGTGTCAGCGAATCGCGAGTCAGCCAGTTGCACAGCCAGTGTGCCGCACGTCTGCGCAGCCGCCTGGGGGAATGGCGGGCACGTTGAGCCCGCTGTCGTTGCAGCCGTTTTCCACATGCGTTTTCCATGTTGCACCGAATTGATTGAATGCGCGCTCGGGGCCGAGCGCGTTTGAGACTGCTTGGAGGTCTACTTGAACAAAGACATGAAAATCCTCATCGTTGACGACTTTTCGACGATGCGGCGGATCATCAAGAACCTGTTGCGTGACCTGGGCTTCACCAACACTGAAGAAGCCGACGATGGCACCACGGCGCTGCCGATGCTGGAAAACGGCCACTACGACTTCCTGGTGACCGACTGGAACATGCCGGGCATGTCCGGCATCGACCTGCTGCGTAAAGTCCGTGCCAGCGACAAGCTGAAAAGCATGCCGGTACTGATGGTGACCGCTGAAGCCAAGCGCGACCAGATCATCGAAGCGGCCCAGGCCGGCGTCAATGGTTACGTGGTCAAGCCGTTCACCGCCCAGGTGCTCAAAGAAAAGATCGAGAAGATCTTCGAACGCGTCAACGGCTGAGTCACGTCAGGGGGCGCGCCATGGATTCATCACAAACCTCTTTGGGCGAGTTCGAATCGACCCTGAAGAAACACGCCCAGGAGTTGGTCGAAAGCCTGGAGCGCGGCCGCTTCGGCGAGGCGGTGCAGCTGATTCACGAGCTGAACCAGACCCGCGACCGTGGCCTGTACCAGGAAGTCGGCAAACTGACCCGCGAGCTGCACAGCGCCATCGTCAGCTTCCAGATCGACCCGACCATGCCGCAAGCCGAGGAGGTGTCGCAGATTACTGACGCCACCGAGCGCCTGTCGTACGTGGTCAAGCTGACCGAGGGCGCGGCCAACCGCACCATGGACCTGGTCGAGGAAAGCACCCCGGTGCTCAATGACCTGGCCAGCGAGGCCAAGGCCCTGAGCACCGACTGGCAGCGCTTCATGCGCCGCGAAGTGGCTGCGCCGGAATTCCGTGATCTGGTCAAGCGCGTCGACAGTTTCCTGACGCACAGCGCCGAAGGTAACCGCAAGGTCGCCGGCCACCTCAATGACATTCTGCTGGCTCAGGACTATCAGGACCTGACCGGTCAGGTGATCAAACGCGTCACCACATTGGTGACCGAAGTCGAAAGCAACTTGCTCAAGCTGGTGCTGATGGCCAGCCAGGTCGACCGGTTTGCCGGCATAAAACATGACCACGATCAACTGCGCGCAGAAAAAGATGCAGAAAAACATCCGACTCGGGGTGAAGGTCCGCAGATTCATGCCGATAAGCGTGAAGACGTCGTGTCCGGTCAGGACGATGTCGATGATCTGCTGTCCAGCCTGGGTTTTTAAGGAGCACGTTTGATGAGCTTCGGCGCCGATGAAGAAATCCTCCAGGATTTCCTGGTAGAAGCCGGCGAAATTCTTGAGCAACTGTCCGAGCAACTGGTCGAGCTGGAAAGCCGGCCCGACGATGCCGACCTGCTCAATGCGATCTTTCGCGGTTTCCACACTGTTAAAGGGGGCGCCGGCTTCCTTCAGCTGAATGAGCTGGTGGAGTGCTGCCATATTGCCGAGAACGTGTTCGACGTCCTGCGCAAGGGTGAGCGCCGGGTCGATGCGGAACTGATGGACGTGGTGCTCGAGGCACTGGATACGGTCAACAGCATGTTTGGCCAGGTGCGCGAGCGCGCCGAAGTGACCCCGGCCACCCCCGAGCTGCTGGCGGCGTTGTCACGCCTGGCCGAGCCCGGTGGCGCCGAAGTGGCTGCGCCGTCTGCTGCTGTGCCCGAGCCGGTTGCCGAGGCGCCCGCCGCAGCCCCGGTCGAGGACCAGGACATCACCGACAGCGAGTTTGAACAGTTGCTCGACTCGCTCGATGCGGTTAAGGCGCAAGCGGCGGCCGACGAGCAGATGCAGGGCGAGGCCATCAGCGGCGAGGGTGACGAAATCACCGATGCCGAGTTCGAGTCGCTGCTTGATCAGTTGCACGGCAAAGGCCAGTTCAGCACCGAGGTGGCAGCCGCGCCGGTAGCCGCGTCTGCCGAACCGCTCAGTGATGAAATCACCGATGCCGAGTTTGAATCGCTGCTCGACCAGTTGCATGGCAAGGGCACCTTCCAGGCTGATGCATTGCCAGCCGCCAAGGCGCCCGCCGTGGAGGGCAATCCCGCAGCGACCAGCGACGAAATCAGCGAACATGAGTTCGAGGCGTTGCTGGACCAGCTGCATGGCAAGGGCAAGTTCGGCGGTGACGTTGCCGCAGTCGAAGCGCCTGCTGCAGCCAAGGCCGACAGTCAGCCGGTTGCCAAGCCTGCCGCTGCAGCGCCGGCCAGCAAGCCAGCAGCGGCACCCCGTGCGCCGGCCCCGGCCGCCGACAAGCATGCTGTCAGCGAAGCGGAAACCACCGTGCGCGTGGACACTGCACGCCTGGACGAGATCATGAACATGGTGGGCGAACTGGTGCTGGTGCGTAACCGCCTGGTGCGCCTGGGCCTGAACAGCGGCGACGAGGCCATGTCCAAGGCCGTGTCCAACCTCGATGTGGTCACTGCCGACCTGCAGACAGCGGTGATGAAAACCCGCATGCAGCCGATCAAGAAAGTGTTCGGCCGCTTCCCTCGGCTGGTGCGCGACCTGGCCCGCCAGCTGAAAAAAGAGATCAACCTGGAGCTGGTCGGCGAAGAGACCGACCTGGACAAGAACCTGGTCGAGGCGCTGGCCGACCCGTTGGTGCACCTGGTGCGCAACGCTGTCGACCATGGTGTCGAGATGCCTGATGAGCGTGAAGCGTCTGGCAAGGCGCGTACGGGCCGCGTGGTGCTGTCTGCCGAGCAGGAAGGCGACCACATCCTGCTGTCGATTTCTGACGACGGCAAGGGCATGGACCCGAACATCCTGCGTGCCAAGGCCGTGGAAAAGGGCCTGATGGACAAGGACGCCGCCGAGCGCTTGAGCGAGTCGGACTGCTACAACCTGATCTTCGCGCCAGGGTTCTCGACCAAGACCGAGATTTCCGACGTGTCCGGGCGTGGCGTGGGCATGGACGTGGTGAAGACCAAGATCTCCCAGCTCAACGGTTCGATCAACATCTACTCGGCCAAGGGCCAGGGCTCGAAGATCGTCATCAAGGTACCACTGACCCTGGCGATCATGCCCACCCTGATGGTGATGCTGGGCAACCAGGCGTTCGCCTTCCCGCTGGTCAACGTCAACGAGATCTTCCACCTCGACCTGTCGCGCACCAATGTGGTCGACGGCCAGGAAGTGGTGATCGTGCGTGACAAGGCGCTGCCGCTGTTCTACCTCAAGCGCTGGCTGGTCCAGGGCCAGGTGCACGAAGAGCAGCACGAGGGCCATGTGGTGATCCTGTCGGTCGGTACCCAGCGCATCGGGTTTGTCGTCGATCAACTGGTTGGCCAGGAAGAAGTGGTCATCAAGCCGCTGGGCAAGATGCTGCAGGGCACTCCGGGCATGTCCGGGGCCACCATCACCGGTGACGGGCGCATTGCGTTGATTCTCGACGTCCCGAGCATGCTCAAGCGTTACGCCGCGCGGCGTATTTGATTTCGGTGGCGCACCCTGGCGGGCTGCGCCGCCTAATGGAGTGTTTATGGCAGTCAAGGTCCTGGTGGTGGATGATTCCGGTTTCTTCCGCCGCCGCGTCTCGGAAATCCTCTCGGCGGATCCGACGATCCAGGTAGTGGGTACCGCGACCAACGGCAAGGAAGCAATCGACCAGGCGCTGGCGCTCAAGCCCGATGTCATCACCATGGACTACGAAATGCCCATGATGGATGGCATTACCGCAGTGCGGCACATCATGCAGCGCTGCCCGACGCCAGTGTTGATGTTCTCCTCGCTGACCCACGAAGGCGCCCGCGTCACCCTCGATGCCCTGGATGCCGGGGCGGTGGATTACCTGCCGAAAAACTTCGAAGACATCTCGCGTAACCCCGAAAAGGTCAAGCAGATGCTGTGCGAGAAGGTGCACACCATCTCGCGCAGCAACCGTCGCCTGGGCAGCTATGCCCGCACCGCGCCGGTCGCTGTGCCTACGCCAGCCAGCAGCCCTGTGCCGACAAGCAGCTTTGCCAGCTCGACGCCAGCCCGCGCTGCGGCGCCTGCCCGAGCGGCGGCCCCGGCCCCTAGCCCGGCGGCATCGCATTCGCCTGCCCCCAAGCGCAAGCCATACAAACTGGTCGCCATCGGCACCTCCACGGGTGGCCCGGTGGCCCTGCAGCGGGTGCTGACCCAGTTGCCGGCCAATTTCCCGGCGCCGATCGTGCTGATCCAGCACATGCCGGCGGCGTTCACCAAGGCCTTTGCCGAGCGCCTCGACAAACTGTGCCGCATCAGCGTCAAGGAGGCCGAGGACGGCGACATGCTGCGCCCGGGCCTGGCCCTGCTGGCCCCGGGTGGCAAGCAGATGATGATCGATGGCCGTGGCACGGTGAAGATCCTGCCTGGTGACGAGCGCCTGAACTACAAGCCATGCGTGGACATCACCTTCGGTTCGGCGGCCAAGTCGTATGGCGACAAAGTGCTGTCGGTGGTGCTCACCGGCATGGGCGCCGATGGCCGTGAAGGTGCACGCCTGCTCAAGCAGGGCGGCAGCACGGTGTGGGCCCAGGATGAAGCCAGCTGCGTGATCTATGGCATGCCCATGGCCATCGTCAAGGCCAACCTGGCCGACGCGGTTTACAGCCTGGACGAAATCGGTAAACACCTGGTGGAGGCCTGCGTCTGATGGACGTCCTCAGCCTGATCGGCCTGATCCTCGCCTTTGTCGCCATCGTCGGTGGCAACTTCCTCGAAGGCGGCCATGTCGGTGCCCTGATCAATGGCCCGGCGGGGCTGATTGTGCTGGGCGGTACCCTGGCGGCGGCGTTGCTGCAGTCGCCGCTGTCGTCGTTCAAGCGTGCCTTGCAGATTTTGCGCTGGATCCTGTTCCCGCCACGGGTCGACCTGGCGGGTGGCATCGACCGCGTGGTGAACTGGAGCCTGACCGCACGCAAAGAAGGCCTGCTGGGCCTGGAAGGGGTGGCCGACAGCGAGCCCGACCCGTATGCGCGCAAGGGCCTGCAACTGCTGGTGGACGGCGCCGAGCCGGAAGCCATCCGCAGCATCCTTGAAGTCGACTTTTTGACCCAGGAAAGCCGTGATATCCAGGCCGCCAAGGTGTTCGAAAGCATGGGTGGCTATGCGCCGACCATCGGCATCATTGGTGCGGTAATGGGCCTGATCCACGTCATGGGCAACCTGGCCGACCCGTCTCAGTTGGGCAATGGTATTGCCGTGGCCTTTGTCGCCACGATCTACGGCGTGGCCAGTGCCAACCTGATCCTGTTGCCGGTCGCCAACAAGCTCAAGGCCATTGTCATGCGCCAGTCACGCTACCGCGAAATGCTGCTCGAAGGCCTGCTATCGATTGCCGAGGGTGAGAACCCGCGCTCGATCGAGCTGAAGCTGCAAGGCTTCATGGAGTAACCCATGCGTCGTCGCCGTCATACCGAGGAACACGAAAACCACGAACGCTGGCTGGTGTCGTATGCCGACTTCATCACCTTGCTGTTCGCCTTTTTCGTGGTGATGTACTCGATTTCCTCGATCAACGAGGGCAAGTACAAGGTCATTTCCCAGGCTTTGCTCGGGGTCTTCAATGACCCTGAGCGCAGCATGAAGCCGATCCCCATCGGCGATGAGCAGCCGTTGAGCGTGCGCCCGGCAGAGCCGCTGGTGAAGGACAGCGAGCAGACCGAGGCGGGCCTGGCGGCAACCAACGTCGACCCGCTGAAAACCATCAGCGATGATGTGCGGGATGCCTTTGGCGACCTGATCAACAGCAATCAGATGACCGTGCGCGGCAACGAACTGTGGATCGAGATCGAGCTGAACTCGTCGCTGCTGTTCGGCAGCGGCGATGCCATGCCCAGTGATAAGGCGTTCGCCATCATCGAGAAGGTGGCCAATATTCTCAAACCGTTCGCCAACCCGGTACACGTTGAGGGCTTTACCGACAACCTGCCAATCCGCACCGCGCAGTACCCGACCAACTGGGAGCTGTCGTCGGCGCGGGCGGCGAGCATCGTACGCCTGCTGGCGATGGAAGGGGTGAATCCGGCGCGCATGGCGTCGGTGGGCTATGGCGAGTACCAGCCGGTGGCCAGCAACGACACCGCCGACGGCCGCGCGCGCAACCGCCGTGTGGTGCTGGTGATATCGCGCAACCTTGAAGTGCGCCGTAGCCTGACTGGCTCGGGCAGTGCCAATGCCACGCCGGATGCTGCATTACGGCGCGCTGGCACACAAAGTGCACCTGCAACGCCAGCAACGGTGGCGGGGCAGTAACTCGTCAATTCTCCGTCACTGAATTTCACACCGTTCCCGGCAGGGCAGGCGGCCATACCGGGAGGAAGCAACGCACGATGAGAGTCTGGGCAGTAGCCAATCAAAAAGGTGGCGTCGGCAAGACCACCACGACCATCGCTCTGGCCGGCCTGCTGGCAGAGGCCGGCAAGCGTGTGGTCGTCGTCGACCTCGACCCGCACGGTTCGATGACCAGCTATTTCGGGCACAACCCCGATGCCCTGGAGCACAGCTGCTACGACCTGTTCCTGCACAAGGGCGCGGTACCCGAGGGCTTGCCTGGGCAACTGCTGCTGCCCACCAGTGACGAGCGCATCTCGCTGTTGCCGTCGAGCACCGCGCTGGCCGTGCTGGAGCGCCAGTCGCCGGGGCAGAACGGCCTGGGTCTGGTAATCGCCAAGAGTCTGGCGCAGCTATGGCAGGATTTCGACTTTGCCCTGATCGACAGCCCACCCTTGCTCGGCGTGCTGATGGTCAATGCCCTGGCCGCCAGCCAGCAACTGGTGATCCCGGTGCAAACCGAGTTCCTCGCGGTCAAGGGCCTGGAGCGCATGGTCGGCACCTTGGCCATGGTCAACCGCTCGCGCAAGCAGGCGCTGCCGTATCAGATCGTGCCAACCCTGTTCGACCGCCGTACCCAGGCCTCGCTGGGCACGCTCAAGCAGTTGCGTGACAGTTACGGCCAGCAGGTGTGGCAAGGCTACATCCCGGTGGATACGCGCCTGCGTGACGCCAGCCGCAAGGGTGTCACGCCCTCGCAGTTCGACAGCAAGAGCCGTGGGCTGGTTGCCTACCGGGCGCTGCTCAAACACCTGTTGACCTACAAGACTGCGGCGCAGGTGGCCTGATGACCCAGATACAGAAAACCGGCACCCGCCCGCAGTTGGCCCTGCAGTCGTACCTCGATGGCCTGCTGCAGGAGGCTACCGAGGCCGAAGGCCTGTTCGAGCCGCCGGTTGTAACGGACGATTTCGCCGAAGCGGTGCGTGAGGAACAGGCGCGTGATGCCCGGCAACCGACCGTGCCGGCGCCGGCCGAAACTGCCGCAAGCTTCCCGCCGCGGCCTTTTGCCGAGCCAAAGCTGGCGGTGCTGCCTGCCGTCATGCCGGTGGAAGCGCCTGTGGTGACGGTGGTCGAACAAGCGGTAGTCGCCGAGGCCAGTATTCCGGTACTGGTTGAAGAGCAGACCGTGGAGCTGGCGGTTCCGCTGGTGGATGTGCACTTGCCGGCACCGGACCTGCCGGTGCCGCCAGCCAGCGTCGACGGCCGTCCGGTGTGGGCCGCCGAGCCGTTCGAATGCCTGCTGTTCGACGTGGCGGGCCTGACCCTGGCGGTGCCGTTGGTGTGCCTGGGCTCGATCTACAACCTGGCCGGCCAGGAGTTGACGCCGCTGTTCGGCCAGCCCGACTGGTTTCTCGGCATCCTGACCTGCCAGGCGGGTAACCTGAAGGTGCTGGACACTGCGCGTTGGGTGATGCCCGACCGTTATCGCGATGATTTTCGCCAAGGCCTGAATTACGTGATTTCCGTGCAGGGCTACGAATGGGGGTTGGCCGTGCACCAGGTTAGCCGCTCGTTGCGTTTGGACCCGTCCGAAATCAAATGGCGCAGCCAGCGCGGCCAGCGGCCGTGGCTGGCCGGCACCGTAATCGAACACATGTGTGCACTGCTCGACGTCGCCGCGTTGGCCGAGCTGATCGCCAGCGGTGCTGTCAAGCAGATGCACGCTAAACAAAAATGACACCGAACACACCGCCAATGGCGGATTTTGAGGGCTAGGGGAATGAAAAAGTCGTCTGCACAAGGTTCCGAAGATCCGATCCTGCAGTGGGTTACCTTCCGTCTGGACAACGAGTCCTACGGCATCAACGTGATGCAGGTACAGGAAGTGTTGCGCTACACCGAGATCGCCCCGGTACCGGGTGCGCCAAGCTACGTGCTGGGTATCATCAACCTGCGCGGCAACGTGGTGACGGTGATCGACACCCGCCAGCGTTTCGGCCTGATGCCGACCGAAGTCACTGACAATACCCGCATCGTCATCATCGAGGCCGACAAGCAAGTGGTCGGTATTCTGGTCGACAGCGTGGCCGAGGTGGTGTACTTGCGCCAATCCGAAATCGAGACCGCGCCAAACGTGGGTAATGAAGAGTCGGCCAAGTTCATTCAGGGCGTCTGCAACAAGAATGGCGAATTGCTGATTCTGGTCGAGCTGGACAAGATGATGACCGAGGAAGAGTGGTCCGAGCTGGAGAATATCTGAGTTGATCCTACAGGTTGCTGTCATCTTCCTGGCGCTGGCGTGGGCGCTGAGCCTGTGGTTTTTCCTCAACTACAGCAAGCGCCAGCGCGAGCTGGCTGCGCAGCAGGCCGAAGGCGATGCGCTGCGTGACCAGCGCATCAAGGACCTGGCCAAACGCCTGGACGACTACCAGAACGGTACCGTGCGCATGGGCGAGACGCTGCACGAGCTGAGCTTGGCGGTGGCGCCACTGCCCGACAAGATTCAGCAGCTGGAACAGCGTGACCCCAACAACGTCACCTTCTCTCAGGCCGCCAAGCTGGTGGGCATGGGGGCAAGCGTGGCGGAGTTGACCGAGAGCTGTGGCCTGACCCAGGCCGAGGCGGAGCTGATGAGCAAACTGCACCGCAGCGGGTGAAAGCACAAAGGCGACCATGATGTCGCCTTTCTTTCAGGTGCTGCTTCAGGTAGTGGCCCAGGAATGCGTGCCGCCCACGTTGGCCACGCGGGACAGTGGCAGGCGCTGTAGCTGAAGTGCCTGGAGAGCGTCCAGGTCAACGTACAGGAAGCTGTTGATGCGCGGTATCATGTACAGGTTGTGAAGCTGCCGCAGGCAATAGAGGTCTGGCAGCACCCGGTCTACCACGGCATTGAACATTCCCGGGCCGGTCAGCTCGCTTAGCCGGTTGGCGTAGCGATAGAAGCCAGCGGGGTCATCTGCCAGCGTGGGACGTACCTGGTAGAAATCCGCATTGGCCAGATAGCGGGCATGCATCTCTTCGGAAACGGCCAGCAGTGTCGGGTTGCCGGCGTGGCTGCCGATCATGCTGGTGTTGAACTGCGTGTTCATTCCCAGCTTCTCGTTTTGCATGGGTGGGTGTAACAGCAGCCCGTCATTGGTGGCGACCAATTCTACGGTATCGATAGCCGCAGTGTTATGAGCGGCACTGGCAGCCGCACCCAGCAGTTGGTCATCAACATCCATGTATATCCCGCCTTCAGCATGCAGCATCGGGTAGCGCAATACATCCGATGCTGAGGAGAAGTTGGTGGCAACACCGCCATTGCCATCGATTGCTGCTTGATACTGGGCAAAGTACTGGCTTTGTTCGAAAGCGGTGAAGAAAGGCTGGTCTTCCAGTATTAATACCTGCATACCGGGCACTCTTGCCTCTAGCGTGCGCAGGTTTTGCGCAAAGGCCTCGGGGTTTGCTTTTGACAGGAAAAGCCGATATCGATACGCACTGTCGCGTAGTTTTAGTGCGTTGGCAGCCAGTGTGCCAAGCAGCTCGTCGCTGAGCGTTTTATTGCCGACCCAAAGCGATGAAATCAGCTTGGGGATCGGGTGAGCACCTGGCGGGACGGACGCTGGTAAATGTACGGGAAGCTGCACATCGATACCCAGCGCTCGCAGGGATGACATGCGCATCTGGTCTGTTACGTGGCGCCCTTCGGGGTTGACGATACGCAAGTTACCGGTTCCGGGCTCGGCTTCGTAGTAAACCGGTTCTACCTCATTGGCACCTTCCTGGGTGATGAACAGATCGGCTTCCATGTCGTAGACCAGGTCGAGCACTTCTGCATAGTCGGGCACTTCTTCGTAGTAGCCGATCAGTTGGTCCAGATTGCCGTTGTACCGAGGAAAGCGCTTTACCGAGTTGGCCACGACGGCATTAGCGTCCGCCAGGGGCGCTATGCGCGCCGGGCGGTGAAAATAGGGCGTTACTTCCACCTCCGGCAAATGGGGCGGGCTTACGGGACTCAGGGGGTATCCCCATTGATCATTGATTTTGCGCGGGAGAACGAAGCCGTCTTCCTGGTAGCGAAACAGTGCAGTGCTTTTGATCATGGCCTCAGCGGCCAAGGGAGTTGCATTCAAAAGCCCATAAGCGATATCGCCCAGCCCTTGCTGTTTTTCGCGCAAGGTTTTCCCGTTGATGGCCTGGTCAAGGCCAAGCGCAAGCTGGGCTATACCGCCCAGCGCAAGCAGTGGGGCCAGGCCCGGCACCACGAATGTTAGCGGTGCCACAAGCGTGAGGGTGCTGTTCAGGTAGCTGGCCCATCTGGATTTTGTTATTTGCGCATTGCTGGTAATGAGGAAATCGGCATCGTCATAACAGCGTTGGCGCTGACGCTCGGCCATGGCCTGGAACAGATCGCCGGTAATCCGTGGGTTGTACTTGCCGAGACGGTAATTGACGTAGGTGCGCGGCGGCCATGTACCGTCGTCGTTGAAAAAGCCATGCTCCGGTGGCAAGCGGTGGTTGTGCGGGTAAACGCCCAGGCCTTCCAGGGCTGTGTCCAGGCCGCTGAAGTCGATGCCCTGTGGGCCGTCGGCCAGGCGGAAGTGTTGCTTGAGTGCCTGGCGCGTGGCGGCGCCTTTGCACTGTTGGCCAACCCAGTCTTTCAACAGCTCTTCGCTGGCGAACTCCAGTAGCGGTGAACTGTTGCCGGGGGCGTAGAGCAGGGTCAGGCCACTGTCGGCGTCGTTGATGTAAAGCAAGTCGGTGGAGGCATAGCCGTAGATGCTCAGCGTGCTAAGGCGTAGCCCCTTGCCCTGAGGAATCAGTTCGGCCGCACGCCAGGCCAGCTTGCGTGCGGCGTCGCTCAAGCTGCCTTCTGCGACCTGTTTGTTGCAGGCAGCGATGAAGTTGAGTTTGCAGCACAGTCGGTAGTCTGAAAGGTGTTGATGCCAGTAAGTGTCGAGTGATGCCTTGTAACCTAGGTGGAAGTCCATTGCCTCTATATGGCGTTGCAAGGTTTCGGCGCGGACGTCGAGCAGCGTCGAGTGATCGTAACGGGCGGGTGTGGTGCGCTGGAACAGGCCATTGAACACCTCGTACCAGGCGCCGTTGTCGTAAATGGGCTGTGGCGGAAAGTGGTCGACCAGCGTGATCGGGCCATCGCCCGGCAACGTGCCGGCCCAGGGTTGCCTGAACAGCCCGCCGAAGAAGTCGTTGCTGGATTCGCCTTGCCAGTTCATCAGCACCGCTTGGGTGAGGCTGACGCGCTGTACGACTTTGGCCTGGTAACTGGCGATGCCATCAGGGTGAACATGCAGCGTGACGACATCGATCAGGTCTGGGTCCTGGTGTACCCCTTGGGTGGCAAGCCAGGCAGCAATTGCCCGCTTGGCCTCGCGGTCGGGTCGGGGAAGGGTGGCGAGGTGGTTGCGTACGAACTGCACGCCAGCAGCATTGATGTGCGTGGTGGGCATGTCGGTCTCCGTGGGGTGGGAAAACCACAGCATCGACCGGTTGATCGGCGGGGGGGCGGTAGATAGTGCTGGCCTTATGGCTCAGTCAAGCGGGCGACGCAAGTCGCCCAGCAGGTGTCAGGCTTTGCTCCACGAGTGGTAGTTGCCGATCTCCACGACGTAACTCAGCGCCTGATCGCGGTGTCTCGCGTTGAAAAGGGGAAAGGTCAAGTCTCCTGTGACGAAGCCAGGATCGTTAAGAGGCGTTGATTCCAGGTTGCTGATCTGTCGCAGAATACGCAGCCTGGGCAGTTGCTGGTCAACCACATCATTGAACACGCCAGGTCCGGTCATGTTGCTCAACTCCTGGGCATACGCCTCGAACTCGGCACTGCCGCGTAGAGGCCGGGTGTCGTAGAACGTCAGGTTGTCGAGAAAGCGCCGGTGCATCGCTTCAGAAATCAGGCTCAGGGTCGGGTTGCCCGCATGGCTGCCGATGATGTTGGTGTTGTACGCGCAATGCATGCCCAGCAGTTCATTGTTCACCGGACCACCCAGTACAAGGCCGTCAGGGGTAGTGGCCAAGGGGGTTGAGTCGATCACTGCATAGGCCTGTGGATTGTCACCCAAGGTGCGCAAGGTGTCGTCGATGTCCATATAGACGCCACCCTCTGATCGAAGGAGTGGGTAGCGGAGTATGTCGCACGCCGACGCGAAGTTTGCACCCGGTGCATCAAGCGCCTGTTCATATTGTTGAAAGTGCTCAGTGGCTCTGAAGTTATCAAAGAAGGGCTGCTCTTCCAGTGGGAGCACATGCAGCCGAGGGGCTTTTCCGGTCAGCCTTGCGTAGTTGCTCTTGAATACTTTCGGATTAGACTTCGACAGGTACAGCCGGTAAGAGAAACGGGTGTGTTCCAGGCGTTTTGCGTTTGTGGCAACGGTGTCCAGCAGTTCATCGGGGATGCTTTTGTCGCCGACCCAGATGCTGAGGATTTGCTTGGGGATTGGCCGTACTTCGGCGCTGTTGACCGTGGGAATAATGATGGGCAGTTCTATGTCTACACCCAATCCGCGCAACGTGTCCATGCGCATCTGGTTTGTCACTGGGCGGCGGGTCAGGTCAATTGCAGTTAAGCCGTGACGGTTGTCAGTGACTTGATAATAGGTTGGCAACACCTCGTTGGCATCCGACTCCAGGATGAACGCATCGTGTTCAATGTCATACAGTACTTTGACTTCTTTTCCTTCGTTAATCGCCAACAGCGGATGGGTGCCCGTTGCGCGATTCAACGAGCCTCTGATGATTCGCGTGGTCGGCACGGAGGGTTCGGGAGGTGAAAAGTAGTCTGCTATTGACGCTTCAGGTAACCGGGGTGGGCTGTTGGGGCTCAGTGGGTAGCCCCATTGATCATTCAATCGCGTGGGCATGACGAAGCGCGAACTTTTACCTGGGAAAAGCATTCGCGGGCGGGTTTCTGGCAGGGTGGCCAAGGGCGTGGCATTGAGCAGGCCGAAAACGATGTCGCTCACGCCAGCGTCCTTGTCTTCAACGCCTTTGCCATTGATCGCCTGATCAAGCCCCAGGCCAAACTGTGCTACACCGCCGATAGCCAGTAGGGGTATGAGCTCGGGCACGACCAGGGCCAGGGGCGCCAGCAGGTTGAGCGAGGTTACCAGGTAGCCACGCCAGCGTGCCTTGGTCACTTGCGCATCGCTGGTGATCAGAAAGTCGGCATCGTCGTAGCAGCGTTGGCGCATTCGCTCGGCCATGGCTTGGAACAGATCGCCAGTAATACGTGGGTTGTACTTGCCGGGACGGTAATTGACGTAGGTGCGCGGCGGCCATGTACCGTCGTCGTTGAAAAAGCCATGCTCCGGTGGCAAGCGGTGGTTGTGCGGGTAAACGCCCAGGCCTTCCAGGGC
>NZ_BBIS01000031.1 GCF_000730605.1 Pseudomonas monteilii NBRC 103158 = DSM 14164
CCTATTCGAAGATCGTCGACCCCGAAGATCGCAACACCACCATGCTGTTCGGCGACGCAGCGACCGCCACCTGGATGGGCGAGGATGCCTGCTGGCAGCTTGGCAAGTCGCTGTTCGGCAGCGATGGTGCCGGTGCCGAGCATCTGCGCACCACCGACGGTAAGTTCTTCATGAATGGCCGTCAGGTCTACAACTTCGCCTTGGTCAAGGTGCCGGCGCACTTGCAGCAGTTGCTCGAAGCCAGTGATTTGCAGGCTGACGACATCGACTTGTATTGCCTGCACCAGGGCAGTGCTGCAATCGTCGATGCCGTTTCGGCGCGATTTATCGAGGGCGCGCACAAGCAGAAATTCGTCAAGGACATGGTCGAGACCGGTAATACTGTGTCGTCGAGTATTCCGCTGCTGCTGGAAAAGTACGTACTCGGTTCGCAGCACCAGCGCGTTGCCCTGAGCGGTTTCGGGGTGGGCCTTTCCTGGGGGTCAGCGATCATCGAACGCCGCGATTGACCGTTCATCGCTGCCATAGACGCCGCTTCCAGGCGGCGTTTTCTTTTCTGATTTTGTACTCCGCAGGCGCCTGTTATCTGGCGTCAACCTCTTGATTTCATTCGGCTGGCAGGATGCTAGTATTTTTTTTTGAAAATCCCCTAAAGAAACCCGCTTTGACGAAGATAACTATTACGAAGGTTCTCTGTGCCACACCCGGCGAATTGCCAAGGCCGGAAGCCGTAGTACACAATCCAACGAGGAATTCGTCATGGCTTTGACCGTTAACACCAACACCACCTCTCTGGGCGTTCAGAAAAACCTGAACCGTGCTTCCGATGCACTGAGCACCTCGATGACCCGTCTGTCCTCCGGCCTGAAAATCAACAGCGCCAAAGACGATGCCGCCGGCCTGCAGATCGCTACCCGCATGACTTCGCAGATCCGTGGCCAGACTATGGCGATCAAAAACGCCAACGACGGTATCTCCATCGCCCAGACCGCCGAAGGCGCGATGCAAGAGCAGACCAACATCCTGCAGCGTATGCGTGAACTGGCTGTTCAGGCCAACAACTCCTCGAACAGCGATCAGGACCGTATCGCCCTGAACACCGAGTTCGCCTCGATGTCGGACGAGCTGACCCGTATCGCCAACAGCACCCAGCTGAACGGCAAGAACCTGCTGAACAGCAGCGTCACCATGAGCTTCCAGGTGGGTTCCAACACTGGTTCCGAGAACCAGATCACCATCACCCTGGCTGACCTGACTGCCACTACTCTGTCGGTTGACAAAGGCTCGATCGCTATTTCCGGTGCTGACAGCGACATCGCTGCCAACTTCAGCGCTGCTGTAAACGCCATTGACTCCGCTCTGCAGACCATCAACAGCACCCGTGCTGACCTGGGTGCCGCTCAGAACCGCCTGACCAGCACCATCAACAACCTGCAGAACATCAACGAAAACGCCGAGGCCGCTCGTGGCCGCGTTCAGGACACTGACTTCGCTGCTGAAACTGCTCAGATGACCAAGCAGCAAACTCTGCAGCAAGCTTCGACCGCTGTTCTGGCCCAGGCCAACCAGCTGCCATCCGCTGTGCTGAAGCTGCTTCAGTAATCGATGATGGTAATTGGCGGGGGAGTGCACATTGAGGCGCTTCCCCGCCTTTTCATTGCGAGGTGGTGGACATGGATATGAGCGCCAAGCTGAACCTGTCTTACCCGGCCGCACGTACGGCCGAGCAGGTTGCCGAAAAACCGGTTGCACGGTCGACGGAAGCGAGTAAAACCGATGAGGCGCATGAAGACCTGCAAGCGGTGCACGATGCCGTCAAGGTTAAAAGTGCCGTCTCGGAAATCGAAAAGTTCCTTAAGGCGTCTCAGCGCAATCTGGAATTTTCCACGGATGAGGAATCCGGCAAGATAGTTGTCAAAGTCATCGCCAGTGACAGCGGTGAGCTGATTCGCCAGTTGCCTTCGGAAGAGGCCTTGCGGATTGCTCACAGTCTGGGCGATGTCAACAGTGTTCTGTTCGACGCCAAGGTATGATTGGCTGCGAGCATCAATGAAGTGGTGTATGTCGCTCCGCAGGAGTGGGGCTGACACGCTGATGAGAGGGACAACAGCATGGCAAGCTCGATTATTCCCAGTACCGGTCTGGGTTCCGGTCTCAATATCACTGAGATCGTGACTGCTCTGGTCAATTCCGATACTGCAGCCAAACAGGCCCAGATCACTCGGCAGACCAGCAACAATACCGCGTACATTTCTGGGGTTGGCGCGCTGCGCAGTGCGCTCACGGCATTCACCACGGCCATGACCAAGCTGAATGACAAGACCGCGCCGTCATTCAATGCTTTTGCTGCCACTTCCGCGAGCGACTCCATTGTCAAAGCTTTTGCCAGCAACACGGCGGTGGCGGGTACTTACAATATTGAAGTGAAAAACCTCGCCACCGGTTCCAAGGTGGCGAGCCAGGCCTTTGCTGGCGGGGCAACGACTGCCATCCCTGAAGGTGATCTGGTTATCAGTCAGGGCGGCAAGGATTACATCGTCAAGGTGGGGGCAGATGCCACGCTGCAGAGCGTTCGTGACCAGATCAACAAGGAGCTGGGTGCAAACGGTATCTCCGCCAATATCATCGCGGGTGCCGACGGCGCGCGCCTGGTGCTGGGCTCCACGACTACCGGTGCTGGCACGGATATTTCGGTGAGTGGCATTGCCGGGCTGGAGATCGATGGTACCAAGTCCATGGCTGACAACGGTGCGGGTTACATCGCTGCTGCCGCCAAGGATGCGGTCGTCTTGATTGATGGGCTCGAGGTGAGGAGCGCCACGAATACCATCAGCGATGCTATCAGTGGTATCAAGCTCGATTTGACCGGGGCCAGTGCTGCTGGCGTAACGACTAAGGTGACGGTCGCTGCCAACAACGATGGGCTCAAGACTTCGATTCAAAGCTTTGTCGATGCGTACAACACGCTGCAGAAGGCCATTACTTCGCTGACCAGTACCAGTACCGATGATGATGGTAATACGGTGTTGGGTTCTCTGACCAACGATCCGACTACTCGCTCATTGTTGCGCGATGTTCGCAGTGTGTTGTCGGAGGTGGGCGCGGGCGACCAATTGACTACGCTGAGCCAGCTGGGTATCAATACCCAGAAAGATGGCACGCTCGAGTTCAATAGCACTAAGTTCACTGCTGCGATGAACGACAAGAAGCTGGGCGGCGAAGTGCAGAATCTCTTCACTGGGACCAATGGCCTGTTCGAGCGCATGAATAAGGCTATCGACCCGTATAACAGCGTTGATGGTAGTTTGGCAACGCGCAAGGCGAGCTTGGACAAAGTGGCCAAAAACCTCAGCGATCAGCAAGCTGCCCTTGATCGCCGTACCGATTCGCTGACCGAATCGCTGACCAAGAAGTACGTGGCCCTGGACACCGCCCTGGGCAAGATGAAAGCCCAGGCCGACCAGATCACCTCGATCTTCGAAGCGATCAACGCCCAGGCCAAGAAATCCTGATCGGCTGAGCATGCCAAAAGCCCGGCGGCGTCCGCGAGACGCCCCGGGCTTTTTGCTTTTCCCCTAAAGTTTTTTGACGTACAGGCGATACAGCAGGTACAAGCAACTTTTTACCGCAGCAACGAGGCAGATCCATGAACCCGATGTTGGCCCTTCGGCAGTACCAGAAAGTCAACGGCGCAGCGCAGACGTCCGAAGCCAGCCCGCACCGCCTGGTGCAGATGCTCATGCAGGGCGGCCTTGATCGCATGGCGCAGGCCAAGGGAGCAATTGCTCGCAACGACATCGCGCAAAGAGGCATCCTCATCGGCAAGGCCATCGACATCATCGGCGGCCTGCGTGAAGGCCTGGACCTGGAAAATCATGCCGATAGCCTGGCTGAGCTGGACAGCTTGTACATGTACATGAGCCGTCGCCTGATCGAGGCCAACGTCAAGGGTGACCCGGCCATCATCGACGAGGTCGCGCGCCTGCTGATCACTGTGAAGGAAGGTTGGGACGCAATCGGCGATCAGTCGTCGGCTTCCTGATAAAGGAGCATGACATGAGCGAAGTAATCGCCCGCATCGAACAAACCCGGGACATGCTGCTGGCGGCGCTGGCCGAACGCAACTGGGAAGCGGTGGGGGAGCTGGACCTGGAATGCCGCTTGCGCATTGGCGACATGGTGTCCGAAGCCAAAGGCAATGAGGCGGATGTCAGTGCCAGCCTCGAGCAATTGCTGGCCGTGTACCGCCAACTAATCGAGGTTGCAAGTGGTGAGCGTCAATCCTTGGTCGATGAAATGACGAAAATCCGTCAGGCGAAGAACGCGGCAAAGGTATACCATTTGTTCACCTGACCACCGATGTTGCAAAAAGCCGAGCGCCATTAATTTGACTGACCGGTGTTTTTTGACTTTACTAGTGGCTGTTTTCGAATTTCAGACGTCCGAACACTGACCATTCAGTCGGAATGATGTCGAGCACGCCCGCAGGGCGCCGATATGACTAGGGAAGTTGCTATTGCATGTGGCGTGAAACCAAGATTCTGCTGATCGACGACGACAGCGCACGCCGCCGCGACCTGGCGGTGGTGCTCAATTTTCTCGGCGAAGAAAACCTCGCTTGCTCAAGCCAAGACTGGCAGCAAGTCGTCGAGCCGTTGTCTTCAAGTCGCGAAGTGTTGTGTGTGCTTGTCGGCACCGTGAACGCCTCGGGCAATCTCCTTGGGCTACTTAAGACAGTGGCTGCCTGGGATGAGTTCCTTCCGGTTCTGCTTTTAGGTGAAATTTCTTCTGCCGAGTTGCCGGAAGACCTTCGCCGTCGCGTGCTTTCCAACCTGGAAATGCCGCCAAGCTACAGCCAGCTGCTGGATTCGCTGCACCGTGCCCAGGTCTACCGTGAAATGTACGACCAGGCGCGTGAGCGTGGTCGCCAGCGCGAGCCCAATCTGTTCCGCAGCCTGGTCGGCACCAGTCGTGCCATCCAGCATGTGCGGCAGATGATGCAGCAAGTGGCCGACACCGATGCCAGCGTGTTGATCCTGGGCGAGTCGGGCACGGGCAAGGAAGTGGTGGCGCGTAACCTGCACTATCACTCCAAGCGCCGCGAAGCGCCCTTCGTGCCAGTCAACTGTGGCGCGATCCCGGCCGAGTTGCTGGAAAGCGAGCTGTTCGGCCACGAGAAGGGGGCCTTTACCGGTGCGATCACCAGCCGTGCCGGGCGTTTCGAGCTGGCCAACGGCGGCACCTTGTTCCTTGATGAAATTGGCGACATGCCGTTGCCGATGCAGGTCAAGCTGCTGCGTGTGCTGCAGGAGCGTACGTTCGAGCGTGTAGGTAGCAACAAGACCCAGAGCATCGATGTGCGCATCATCGCCGCGACGCACAAGAACCTCGAGACCATGATCGAGGACGGCACCTTCCGTGAAGACCTGTATTACCGCCTGAACGTGTTCCCCATCGAGATGGCGCCGCTGCGTGAGCGGGTGGAAGATATCCCGCTGCTGATGAACGAGCTGATCTCGCGCATGGAGCATGAGAAGCGCGGCTCCATCCGCTTCAACTCTGCCTCGATCATGTCGCTGTGCCGTCACGGCTGGCCGGGTAACGTGCGTGAGCTGGCCAACCTGGTCGAGCGCATGGCGATCATGCACCCGTACGGGGTGATTGGCGTGTCCGAGTTGCCGAAGAAGTTCCGCTACGTCGACGATGAAGACGAGCAGATGGTCGACAGCCTGCGCAGCGACCTGGAAGAGCGCGTGGCGATCAATGGCCATACACCGAACTTCAGCAACCATGCCATGCTGCCGCCCGAAGGGCTCGACCTGAAAGACTACCTCGGCAGCCTGGAGCAGGGCCTGATCCAGCAGGCCCTGGACGATGCCAACGGTATCGTTGCGCGCGCGGCTGAGCGTTTGCGCATTCGCCGGACCACCCTGGTCGAGAAGATGCGCAAGTACGGCATGAGCCGCCAGGGTGGCGAGGACCAGGTGGAGGATTGAGGGCTGGGCGGGGGTGTTCGCCTTGGTCTTTTTGGCGCCTGTGAGATCGAGCGCCGCCCGCGCGGCGCTCGACTTGCGCCCCGCCACAAATCTCAAGCCATGCGTTAAATCCCCATCTCCGGCACGGCTATTGCTACACCGCTGGCACCATACCGTTTTTATGACGGTCAGCCACGCGAGAGAGCACGATGCCCCAGGCCGCCCACGTACCCCTAGCCCCCTACCAGCAGGGGCAAACCCCGGTGGAACAGGAAAGCCGCCAGGGTGTCGAGCAAGCCTTCGCCTTGTTCAATCAGGTATCCAGCCAGCTGAGCCAGTCCTACAGCCTGCTCGAAGCCCGGGTCAGTGAACTCAAGGGCGAGCTGGCGGTGGTCAGTGCCCAGCGCATCGCCGAACTCAGCGAGAAGGAGCGCTTGGCCAACCGCCTGCAAAACCTGCTGGACCTGCTGCCCGGCGGGGTGATCGTGATCGACGGCCAGGGCCTGGTGCGTGAAGCCAACCCGGCTGCCTGCGAGTTGCTTGGTGAGCCGTTGATCGGCCAGCTGTGGCGCCAGGTGATTGCCCGCAGCTTTGCACCGCGCAAGGACGATGGCCACGAAGTCTCGTTGCGCGACGGTCGTCGCCTGTCGATCGCGACCCGTTCGCTGGACGCCGAGCCCGGCCAACTGGTGCTGCTCAATGACCTGACTGAAACCCGTCGCCTGCAAGACCAGCTGGCGCGCCATGAGCGGTTGTCGTCGTTGGGGCGCATGGTTGCTTCGCTGGCGCATCAAATCCGTACGCCGCTGTCGGCAGCCATGCTGTACGCCAGTCATCTGGCCGATAGCGAGCAACAGCTGAGCGCAGAAACCCGCCAGCGCTTTGCCGGCACCCTGAAGGAGCGCTTGCACGAACTGGAGCACCAGGTGCGCGACATGCTGGTGTTCGCCCGTGGCGAGCTGCCGCTGGGTGATCGGGTAACCCCGAAAGCCTTGTTCCAGGCACTGCAGCAGGCGGCCCAGGTGCATGTGCAGGGGCATGCTGTGCGCTGGCAGTGTGACAGCCACCTGGGTGAGCTGCTGTGCAATCGCGACACCCTGGTGGGGGCCATGCTCAACCTGGTCGAGAATGCCCTGCAGGCCGGCGACGGGCAGGCACGGCTGAAGGTGCACCTGTACCGCCGTGAACGCACCTTGCACCTGTGCGTCAGCGATGCTGGCAGCGGTATCGATGCCGATTTGCTCGGCCGCCTGGGTGAGCCGTTCCTGACCACCAAGGCCACCGGTACCGGTTTGGGCCTGGCCGTGGTCAAGGCTGTGGTGCGCGCACACCAGGGCAGGATCAGCCTGCGCTCGAAAGTGGGCCGTGGTACTTGCGTGCGGGTAGAGCTGCCCTTGATCGACGGGCAATTGGCGGAGGGGGTGTGATGGCAATCAAGGTGCTGCTGGTCGAGGACGACCGCGTATTGCGCCAGGCGCTGGGCGATACCCTGGAAATCGGCGGTTTTGCTTACCAAGCGGTGGGCAGTGCCGAAGAAGCGCTGGAGGCTGTGCAGGAAGACGCTTTCAGCCTGGTGGTCAGTGACGTGAACATGCCCGGCATGGACGGGCACCAGTTGCTCAGCCAGCTGCGCCGCCAGCAACCGCAGTTGCCGGTGTTGCTGATGACTGCACACGCCGCCGTCGAGCGTGCGGTCGAGGCGATGCGCCAGGGCGCTGCCGACTACCTGGTCAAGCCCTTCGAGCCCAAGGCGTTGCTCAGCCTGGTCGAGCGGCATGCCGCCGGGCGCATGAGCGGCGAAGAAGGCCCGGTGGCCTGCGAGCCGGCCAGCCGCCAGTTGCTGGAGTTGGCCGCCCGTGTGGCGCGCAGTGACTCGACCGTGCTGATTTCCGGCGAGTCCGGTACTGGCAAGGAAGTGCTGGCGCGCTACATTCACCAGCAGTCGCCCCGTGCCGCGCAGCCCTTCGTCGCGATCAACTGCGCGGCGATTCCCGACAATATGCTCGAGGCTACTCTGTTCGGTCACGAGAAGGGCGCCTTCACCGGCGCTATCGCTGCCCAGGCAGGCAAGTTCGAACAGGCCGAAGGCGGCACCTTGTTGCTCGACGAAATCTCGGAAATGCCCATGGCCTTGCAGGCCAAGCTGCTGCGTGTACTGCAGGAGCGCGAGGTGGAGCGGGTAGGCGGGCGCAAGCCCATCAGTCTCGACATTCGTGTGCTGGCCACCACCAACCGTGACTTGGCAGGCGAGGTGGCGGCCGGGCGCTTCCGCGAAGACCTGTATTACCGCTTGTCGGTGTTCCCGCTGGCCTGGCGCCCGCTGCGTGAACGCCCGGGCGACATCCTGCAGCTGGCCGAGCGCCTGTTGGCGCGGCATGTGGCCAAGATGAGGCATGCTCCGGTGCGCCTCTCGGCCGCGGCCCGGGCCTGCCTGCAGGCGCACGCCTGGCCAGGTAACGTGCGCGAACTGGACAACGCCCTGCAGCGGGCGCTGATCCTGCAGCAGGGTGGGGTGATCGAGGCGGCGGATTTTTGTCTGGAAGGCGCCATTCCATTGTCGGCCGGCACCGTGCCCTCACCTGAAGGGGTTGTTGAGGCCGGCGGGCTGGGTGATGACATGCGCCGCCACGAGTACCAGATGATCATCGACACCTTGCGCGCCGAGCGCGGCCGGCGCAAAGAGGCGGCCGAACGCCTTGGGATCAGCCCGCGCACCCTGCGCTACAAGCTGGCACAGATGCGTGATGCCGGGTTCGATGTAGAGGCCAGCCTGTTCGGGTGACGGGCCGCCTCCACGGCGACCCTGTCAAAGACCAGAAGGGCTGGGTTGCCAAGGCTGGCACCTTTGTTGCTTTACGTAGGCTATTCGCCGCATGAGCGTCAAAAAAATGCGGCCGCAGGAGAGAGAAGGGTCATGAGCCAAGGTGTTGAATTCAATCGTCTGATGCTGGACATGCGGGCCATGCAGGCCGATGCCATGTCGTTGCCGAAGGTCACTGCTGCCCCGGAGCTGGCGCCGGGGCAAAGTACCTTTGCCGACATGCTCGGCCAGGCCATCGGCAAGGTGCATGAGACGCAGCAGGCCTCGACCCAGCTGGCCAATGCCTTCGAAATCGGCAAGAGCGGCGTCGACCTGACGGACGTGATGATCGCTTCGCAAAAGGCCAGCGTGTCGATGCAGGCCCTGACCCAGGTGCGCAACAAGGTAGTCCAGGCGTACCAGGACATCATGCAGATGCCGGTTTGAGGACGGAAGTAAACCATGGCTGAAGCAGTCGTCGACAACCCCCCTGCCAAGACTGGCGCACCAGCGGCCAAGCGGCCGCTGCTCGGTATGTCGTTCCTGGAAAATATCGCACAGATGCCCATGCTGCGGCAGATCGGCCTCATGGTCGGCCTGGCGGCCAGCGTGGCGATCGGCTTTGCCGTGGTGCTGTGGTCGCAACAACCCGATTATCGTCCGTTGTACGGCAGCCTGTCGGGCATGGACACCAAGCAGGTCATGGACACCCTGGCCGCTGCTGACATCCCTTACAACGTGGAGCCCAACTCGGGTGCTCTGCTGGTCAAAGCCGACGATCTCTCCCGTGCGCGCCTGAAGCTGGCCGCCGCCGGGGTGGCGCCGAGCGACGGCAACGTGGGTTTCGAGCTGCTCGACAAGGAGCAGGGCTTGGGCACAAGCCAGTTCATGGAGGCCATCCGCTATCGCCGCAGCCTGGAAGGTGAGCTGGCGCGTACCGTTTCCAGCCTGAATAATGTCAAGGGCGCACGCGTGCACCTGGCCATCCCGAAAAGCTCGGTGTTCGTGCGTGACGAACGAAAGCCCAGCGCCTCGGTACTGGTCGAGCTGTACCCGGGCCGTGCCCTGGAAGCCGGGCAGGTGATGGCCATCGTCAACCTGGTCGCCACCAGCGTGCCAGAGCTGGACAAATCGCAGGTCACCGTGGTCGACCAGAAGGGCAACCTGCTGTCCGAACAGATCCAGGACTCCGCGCTCACCCAGGCCGGCAAGCAGTTCGACTACAGCCGCCGGGTGGAAAGCCTGCTCACCCAGCGTGTGCACAACATCCTGCAGCCAGTGCTGGGCAACGACCGCTACAAGGCCGAAGTGTCGGCGGACCTGGACTTCAGTGCGGTGGAGTCCACCTCCGAGCAGTTCAACCCAGACCAGCCAGCGCTGCGCAGCGAGCAATCCGTCGATGAGCAACGCGCCAGCAGCCAAGGCCCGCAAGGTGTGCCCGGTGCACTGAGCAACCAGCCACCTGGCGCAGCCTCGGCGCCGCAAACCACCGGTGGCGCTGCTACCCCGGCCGCGGCCATCCAGCCTGGCCAGCCGCTGGTGGATGCCAACGGCCAGCAGATCATGGACCCGGCCACCGGTCAGCCAATGCTCGCGCCGTACCCGTCGGACAAGCGCCAGCAAAGCACCAAGAACTTCGAGCTGGACCGTTCCATCAGCCACACCCGCCAGCAGCAGGGGCGCATGACCCGCCTGTCGGTGGCGGTGGTGGTGGACGACCAGGTCAAGATCGACCCGGCCACCGGCGACACCACCCGTGCGCCGTGGGGTGCCGAGGACCTGGCGCGCTTTACCCGCCTGGTGCAGGATGCGGTCGGCTTCGATGCCAGCCGTGGCGACAGCGTGACGGTGATCAACGTACCGTTCGCCGCCGACCGTGGCGAAGAAATTGCCGATATCGCCTTCTATCAGCAGCCGTGGTTCTGGGACATCGTCAAGCAGGTGCTGGGCGTTGTGTTCATCCTGGTGCTGGTGTTCGGTGTGCTGCGGCCAGTGCTGAACAACATCACAGGGGGCGGCAAGCAGGCTGCCTCGGATAGCGACATGGAGCTGGGCGGCATGGTGGGGTTGGATGGCGAACTGGCCAACGACCGCGTCAGCCTGGGTGGCCCGACAAGCATTCTGCTGCCTAGCCCGAGCGAGGGTTACGAGGCACAGCTCAACGCAATCAAAGGCCTGGTGGCCGAAGACCCGGGCCGCGTTGCCCAGGTCGTGAAAGAGTGGATCAACGCCGATGAGTGATAACCGAGCCGTTACCGCCAAGCTGAGCCGCGTCGACAAGGCGGCGATCCTTCTGCTTTCGCTGGGCGAGACCGATGCGGCCCAGGTGCTGCGGCACATGGGGCCCAAGGAGGTGCAGCGGGTGGGTGTGGCCATGGCGCAGATGGGCAATGTGCACCGTGACCAGGTGGAACAGGTGATGAGCGAGTTCGTCGATATCGTCGGCGATCAGACCAGTCTGGGCGTGGGTTCCGATGCCTACATCCGCAAGATGCTCAACCAGGCATTGGGCGAGGACAAGGCCAATGGCCTGGTCGACCGCATTCTGCTCGGTGGCAACACCAGCGGCCTGGACAGCCTGAAGTGGATGGAGCCGCGTGCTGTCGCCGACGTGATCCGCTACGAGCACCCGCAGATCCAGGCCATCGTGGTGGCCTACCTCGATCCGGACCAGGCCGGTGAAGTGCTGAGCAACTTCGACCACAAGGTGCGCCTGGACATCGTCCTGCGCGTGTCGTCGCTGAACACCGTGCAGCCTGCGGCGTTGAAGGAGCTGAACCAGATCCTCGAGAAGCAGTTCTCGGGCAACTCCAACGCAGCACGCACCACCCTGGGCGGCATCAAGCGTGCTGCCGACATCATGAACTTCCTCGATAGCTCCGTGGAAGGTGCACTGATGGACGCGATCCGCGAAATCGACAGCGACCTGTCGGAGCAGATCGAGGACTTGATGTTCGTCTTCAACAACCTGGCCGACGTCGACGATCGCGGTATTCAGGCGCTGTTGCGTGAAGTGTCGTCCGACGTGCTGGTAGTGTCGCTCAAGGGCGCCGACGAGCGGGTCAAGGACAAGATCTTCAAGAACATGTCCAAGCGTGCTTCGGAGCTGCTGCGCGACGACCTGGAGGCCAAGGGGCCGGTACGGGTCAGCGACGTGGAAACGGCACAGAAGGAAATCCTTACCATTGCCCGGCGTATGGCCGAGGCTGGCGAGATCGTGCTCGGCGGCAAAGGCGCCGAGGAAATGATCTAAGTCGCTTGCGGGCCTTGAGGGGCCCTGTGGGAGCGGGCTTGCCCCGCGAACACCGGCAACGCCGGTGCCATACACCGCGTCGCCTGCTTCGCGGGACAAGCCCGCTCCCACAGGGGTCAAACCCGTCTCCCTATTGAATAGGGTTTTGAGTACCTGAAAACATGTCCACCAAAGAACATCACCCCAGCGACCTGATCCGCGCCCGCGACCTTGAGGGCGTGGACGTGTGGGCGCTGCCCAGCTTCGACCCGGAACCGGAGCCCGAACCGGAGCCTGAGCCTGAACCCGAGGTCATCGAGGAAGTCGAGGAAGTGCCGCTGGAAGAAGTCCAGCCGCTGACCCTGGAAGAACTCGAAGCGATCCGGCAAGAGGCCTACAACGAGGGTTTTGCCACCGGTGAGCGTGAAGGTTTTCACAGCACCCAGCTCAAGGTCCGCCAGGAGGCCGAAGAGGCCTTGAAGACCAAGCTGGACAGCCTTGAGCGGCTGATGGCCAACCTGATGGAGCCGATCGCCGAGCAGGACACGCAAATCGAGAAAACACTGGTGCATCTGGTGGCCCACATGACTCGCCAGGTGATCGGCCGCGAGCTGCGCAGCGATTCCAGTCAGATCACCCAAGTGCTGCGCGAAGCGCTCAAGCTGCTGCCCATGGGGGCGGACAATATCCGTATCCACCTCAACCCGCAGGATTTCGAGCTGGCCAAGGCCCTGCGCGAACGCCATGAGGAAAGCTGGCGGCTGCTGGAAGACAGTGCACTGCTGCCAGGTGGTTGCCGTATCGAGACGCTTCACAGCCGTATCGATGCAACCATGGAAACACGCATCGAAAAAGCCGTGGCACAACTGTTCGACCAGTTGCACGACCATGCACTGCACCCGGCAGCGCCGGATATCGCGGTAGATCTGGCCGGCCCGGTGGATACCCCTGATGCGCCTTGAACGCACCAGCTTCGGCAAGCGCCTGGGCAGTTATGCCGAGGCCATCGCGCTGCCGGCCCAGCCCGTCGTCGAAGGCCGCCTGCTGCGCATGGTCGGGCTCACCCTGGAGGCTGAAGGCCTGCGTGCTGCGGTGGGCAGCCGCTGCCTGGTGATCAACGACGACAGTTACCACCCGGTGCAGGTCGAGGCCGAAGTCATGGGCTTTGCCGGGCCTAAGGTGTTCCTTATGCCGGTGGGCAGCATCGTCGGTATTGCACCGGGGGCGCGGGTGGTGCCGCTGGACGACGGCGGACGTCTGCCCATGGGCATGAGCATGCTCGGCCGCGTGCTCGACGGTGCCGGTCGCGCGCTGGATGGCAAGGGCGGGATGAAGGCCGAGGATTGGGTGCCGATGGACGGCCCGGTGATCAACCCGCTCAACCGCGACCCCATCAGCAAGCCGCTGGACGTGGGTATTCGCAGCATCAATGGTCTGCTTACCGTTGGCCGTGGCCAGCGGCTGGGCCTGTTTGCCGGTACCGGCGTGGGTAAATCTGTGCTGCTGGGCATGATGACCCGCTTCACCGAAGCCGAAATCATCGTGGTTGGGCTGATCGGTGAGCGGGGCCGCGAAGTGAAGGAGTTCATCGAGCATATCCTCGGTGAAGAGGGCCTCAAGCGCTCGGTGGTGGTGGCGTCGCCGGCAGACGATGCGCCGCTGATGCGTCTGCGCGCGGCCATGTACTGCACGCGCATCGCCGAGTACTTCCGCGACAAGGGCAAGAATGTGCTGTTGTTGATGGACTCCTTGACCCGTTTTGCCCAGGCCCAGCGGGAAATCGCCCTGGCCATCGGCGAACCGCCGGCCACTCGCGGTTATCCGCCATCGGTGTTCGCCAAGCTGCCCAAACTGGTGGAGCGGGCGGGCAATGGCGAGCCGGGCGGTGGATCGATCACGGCGTTCTATACCGTGCTGTCAGAGGGCGACGACCAGCAGGACCCGATCGCCGACTCGGCCCGGGGCGTGCTCGACGGTCACTTTGTGCTGTCGCGCCGGTTGGCCGAGGAAGGCCATTACCCAGCCATCGACATCGAAGCGTCCATCAGCCGGGTGATGCCCCAGGTTGTCGATGCCGACCACTTGCGCCAGGCGCAGAAGTTCAAGCAGCTGTGGTCGCGCCTGTCGCAAAGCCGCGACCTGATCAGCGTAGGAGCCTATGTGGCCGGCGGCGATCCGGAAACCGACCTGGCCATTGCCTTGCAATCAAAGCTGGTGGAATTCTTGCGCCAAGGGCTGAGTGAAAACGTGGGCATGGCACAGAGCCGCGAACAGCTGGGGGCGATTTTCACGCCCCCGGCAGGCTGATAGGCCATGGCGCTGCCCGGACGCGCCGCGCGCTTGGCGCCGGTGGTGGACATGGCCGAAGAGGCCGAGCGCAAGGCCGCTCAGCGCCTTGGGCACTTCCAGCAGCAGGTGGCCACGGCCCAGGCCAAGTTGGCCGAGCTGGAGCGTTTTCGCGAGGACTACCAGCTGCAGTGGATCAACCGTGGCGGGCAAGGCGTGAATGGCAGCTGGCTGGTGAACTACCAGCGTTTTCTGGGGCAGCTGGAAACGGCCATGACCCAGCAGCGCCAGAGCCTGGTGTGGCACCAGAACAACCTCAACAACGCCCGTGGTACCTGGCAGCAGGCCTATGCGCGGGTGGAGGGATTGCGCAAGCTGGTGCAGCGTTACATGGATGAAGCCCGCCGGGCGGAAGACAAGCGCGAGCAGCGCTTGCTGGATGAGCTGTCCCAGCGACTGCCGCGTCAGCACCACATTTGAATTCGTATTGGCTCCCACAGCTCGGTGTGCGCCGCCTGTAGGCTTGCGAGCCCGACCATCGCCTGCTAAACCTTAATGGAGTTGCATCCGCCATCATCGAAGGAATCGCTAGCATGGCAGTCGAGACTGACTTTTCGCAGGACGGGAAAAAGCTGACGATCAAGATCAAGGGGCGCTTCGATTTCGGCAAACATCAGGAATTTCGAGACGCCTACGAACGCCAGCCCGATCGCCCCGATTCGGTGATCGTCGACCTGAAAGACACCACCTACCTCGACAGTTCCGCGCTCGGCATGCTGCTGTTGCTGCGCGACCACGCGGGTGGCGATGAGTCGGATGTGCGGGTGGTGCATGCCAGCTCCGACGTGCGCAAGATACTCGCCATCTCCAATTTCGAAAAACTCTTCGATATCAGTTGAGCGCCGACATGCCGGCCGAACAGCCGTTGACCGTGCTGGTCGCCGAGGACGGTGCCGCCGACCGCTTGCTGCTGGCGCAGATTGTCCGTCGCCAGGGCCACCAGGTATTCACCGCAGAAAACGGCGAGCAGGCAGTGGCGCTGTTTCAGGAGCGCAGCCCACAGCTGGTGTTGCTGGACGCGCTGATGCCGGTAATGGACGGCTTCGAGGCGGCGCGGCAGATCAAGGCCCTGGCCGGCGAGGCACTGGTGCCGATCATTTTCCTGACGTCGCTGAACGAAGAGGAAGGCTTGGTGCGCTGCCTTGAGGCGGGTGGCGATGACTTCATGGCCAAGCCCTACAGCGCGGTGATCCTCGCTGCCAAGATCCGCGCCATGGACCGGTTGCGCCGGTTGCAAGCCACTGTGCTTGAGCAGCGTGACCAGATCACCCGGCACCATCATCACCTGCTCAACGAGCAGCGGGTGGCCAAGGCTGTTTTCGACAAGGTGGCCCACTCCGGTTGCCTTTCTGCGCCCAACATCCGCTACCTGCAGTCGCCGTATGCGCTGTTCAACGGTGACCTGATGCTGGCTGCGTTCACCCCGGGCGGTGACATGCGCGTGCTGCTGGGCGACTTTACCGGCCATGGCCTGCCAGCGGCGGTTGGCGCCATGCCGCTGGCCGAGGTGTTCTACGGCATGACCGCCAAGGGTTACGGCATGGCGCCGATCCTGCGCGAGATGAACGCCAAGCTCAAACGCATCCTGCCGGTGGACATGTTCTGTTGCGCGATGCTGCTCAACCTCAGTGTGCAGCGCGGCTCGGTGGAAGTGTGGAATGGCGGTATGCCCGATGGCTATCGGCTGTCGGTGGATGGCCAGGTGCTGTCAGCGCTGAGCTCGCGGCATCTGCCGCTGGGTATTCTGGCTGCCGAGCGTTTTGATGACAGCACCGAGGTGCTTCCCTTGGCGCCGAGTGAGCGCCTGTTGCTGCTGTCGGACGGCGTGCTCGACACGGCGGACGATCAGGAGCGCCTGTTCGGTGTGCAGCGCCTGCTGGCGGTGCTGGCCGACAACCGCGACCCGGTGCGGTTGTTCGACGAAGTGATGCAGGCCCTGGCGCGCTTTGGCGGGCACCCGCGCGACGACATCAGTTTGTGTGACATCCGCATGTTCGGCGCCGAAGAGCGGGTGCCGGCACCGATGATCCACGCTGATAGCGGTCGCTTCAGCCCGCAGGACTGGTCGCTGGGCTTCGAAGTGCGCGGCGAGAGCCTGAAGTGCTTTAACCCGATTCCTTACCTGGTGCAGTTGTTGCAGGAGATTCATGGGCTTCGTGCGCGTACCGGCAGCTTGCACAGCGTCCTCAGCGAGCTGTATTCCAATGCTCTGGAGCATGGTGTGCTAGGGCTGGACTCGCAGCTCAAGCGCGATGTGCAGGGTTTTGCCGACTATTATCAGGAGCGCGCCCGGCGCCTGGGCGTGCTGACAGACGGCTTTGTGCGTATCGATTTCAAGGTTGAACCGCTTGCCGATGGCGGGCGTCTGAGTATCGAGGTCCGCGACAGCGGTGCGGGTTTCGATGTGCAGCGGGTACTGTCGCGGCCTTCGTTGGACCAGGGGCTGAGCGGGCGTGGCCTGAACCTGGTGCGGCGGTTGGCCAGCGATGCGCGCTGGAGTGAAGGCGGGCGTTGCGCGCATGTGGCGTTCGTATGGTGAGCCACTGGCTGGCTCGGGCATAATCTGGCTTGATCAAGGAGTGAGCAAGTGACTGACATGCATATTGACCACAAGGTACTCAGTGACCTACGTGAGGTCATGGAGGATGGCTACCTGCAGTTGGTGCAGACGTTTCTCGACGATTCCGAGCGGCGGCTGGGCCAGTTGCACGCGGCCAAAAGCGCCGAAGAGCTGGGTGCGGCCGCCCACAGCTTCAAGGGTAGCAGCAGCAACATGGGGGCTGTTGCCCTGGCCGGCCTGTGTCAGCAGCTGGAAGAGCGCGCACGGCGCCCCCCGCTGTACGGTATCGAAGACTTGATCAGCCGTATCGACCAGGAGTTCGTCGAGGTGCAGCGCTTCTACCGTGGTGAGCAGCAACGTATTTCATCAGGCTGATACACAACTTGGCGCGAGTCTTGCGTGTCTCTGAGCGGATTATTCTTTTGTTTCTGGCGCGGAGACCGCTCGATGCCTGTCACACCCAACCCTTTGTTGCAAGCCAACGCCATTGCCAGTGCCTCGCGCTCTGCCACCGCACAGGCGGACAAACCGCTGCAGGCGCTGGGCGACAAGGGCGACGGCTTTGGCCAGGTGATGGCACGGCAGGGGCGTGACAAGGCAGCCTCGCAGGACGACAAAGTCGCTCAGGCCAAGCCCAAGGACAAACCTGAGGCGCCAGCGCACGGCAAGAAAGACCCGGCTGATAAAACGGCTGTTGCCGATGACGGCAACAAATTGCCAGCAGACGATGCGTCCCAGGCCGATACCGGGGTGCGTGATGCCAACCTGGTGGCCGGCCAGGTCACCGACGCCCAGCCCGGTGCGCAACTGATCCAGGCCCAGGCCGAGGCGGTAGCGCCGGTGCTGCAGGCCGCCACGGCGCAGGTTGGCGCGCTGCCCGAGGAGCCTTCCGCCGAAGAGGCTTTCGACCCGGATGCAGACCCTCTGGCCAACCTGCCGACCTTGCGCCTGGCGCTGGAGCAGAGTGCTCAAGCCAAGGGGGCTACGTCGGCGCATGCCCTTGACCCTTCCCAGGCGCAGGGGGAGGAGGGCCAGGTAGCCGTCAATACCTTGGCGAATCTGATCGAGAGTGCCGAGGGTGAGGCGGGAGAGTCTGGCGACAAGGCCTTTGGTGCCTTGCTTGAGGATGGCCTGAAGGACACCAAGAGCGCCAGCAGCGACACCCGTGTCGATGATTTCGCCAACCGCCTGGCCAGCCTGACCCAGGCTGCCACGGCCAAGACCGCCAGCGCCGTTCCGGCCAGCGCCAGCCCGTTGCACCAGCCGTTGCCGATGAACCAGGGTGCGTGGGCGGAAGGTTTGGTCAACCGGGTCATGTACCTGTCCAGCCAGAACCTGAAATCTGCAGACATCCAGCTGGAGCCCGCAGAGCTGGGCCGCTTGGACATTCGCGTCAATGTTGCGGCGGACCAGTCGACCCAGGTCACCTTCATCAGTGGCCACGCCGGTGTGCGTGACGCCCTCGACAGCCAGGTACACCGCCTGCGCGAGCTGTTTGCCCAGCAGGGGCTGGCCCAACCGGATGTCAACGTCGCCGACCAGTCGCGCGGGCAGCAACAGCAGCAGGGGCAGGCGCAGGGCAGTAACCTGTCCGGCGTGGCCGCGCGGCGGGGGGAGCAGGGTGGGGGTGAGGTTGCAGACAGCGCCCGGCCTGTGGAGCAACAGGTCGTTATTGGTGACAGTGCGGTCGATTACTACGCCTGATGCAGGGGCACGCCTTGGTTCTTCGGGTGCCTGTGAGATCGAGCGCCGCGTGGGCGGCGCTCGATCTCGCAGGCGACACACCTCCCAAGACGAACCCATGCCTGCCCCACTCTTTCTCAAGCCAAAACTGGCATAACACTTGCTCAAGCCAAGCCATCCTCCCTTGAACCCCCGATGGACGACGGATTATTGGCATGGCGAAGAGCGAAGCAGTCAAAGACCCCGCCACTAAAGGCAAACTCAAGCTGATCCTGCTGGCTGTCGTCGGCCTGTTGCTGGCGATCGGCCTTTCGGTGGGCGCTACCTGGTTCATCATGCACAAGAGCGAGTCGGCCCCGGCCGCCGAGCCTGCGGCCAGCAACGTCAAGCCTGCGGCCATCTACGAGGCGCTGACCCCGGCCTTCGTGGTCAATTTCAACCAGAACGGCCGCCAGCGCTACATGCAGTTGAGCATCACCCTGCAGGCGCGCAACCAGGCCGACCTGGATGCGCTGAAGGTGCACATGCCGGTGATTCGCAACAACCTGGTGATGATGTTCTCCGGACAAGGCTTCGACACCCTGGCCAGCAGCCCGGTCGGGCAGGAGATGCTGCGTCAGAAGGCCACTGCGGTGGTGCAGGAAGTGGCCCAGAAGGAAGTCGGCAAGCCGGTCATTGACCAGTTGCTGTTCACCAATTTCGTATTGCAGTAGGAGTCCGCAATGGCCGTACAGGACCTGCTGTCCCAGGATGAAATCGATGCCCTGTTGCACGGCGTCGACGACGGGCTGGTGCAGACCGAGAGTGCATCCGAGCCTGGCAGTATCAAAAGCTACGACCTGACCAGTCAGGACCGTATCGTACGGGGTCGCATGCCGACCCTTGAAATGATCAACGAGCGCTTCGCCCGTTACACCCGTATCAGCATGTTCAACCTGCTGCGCCGTTCTGCCGACGTGGCCGTGGGCGGTGTGCAGGTGATGAAGTTCGGCGAATACGTGCACTCGCTGTACGTGCCCACCAGCCTCAACCTGGTCAAGATCAAGCCGCTGCGTGGCACCTCGCTGTTCATCCTCGACGCCAAGCTGGTGTTCAAGCTGGTGGACAACTTCTTCGGCGGCGATGGCCGCCACGCCAAGATCGAAGGCCGTGAGTTCACGCCGACCGAGCTGCGCGTGGTGCGCATGGTGCTGGACCAGTGCTTCGTCGACCTCAAGGAAGCCTGGCAGGCCATCATGCCGGTCACCTTCGAGTACATGAACTCCGAGGTCAACCCGGCCATGGCCAACATTGTCGGCCCCAGCGAGGCGGTGGTGGTGTCCACTTTCCACATCGAGCTGGACGGCGGCGGCGGCGACCTGCACGTAACCATGCCGTACTCGATGATCGAGCCGGTGCGCGAAATGCTCGACGCCGGTTTCCAGTCCGACCTGGACGACCAGGACGAGCGCTGGGTCAAGGCCCTGCGCGAAGACGTGCTGGACGTGGCGGTGCCCATGACCGCCACGGTCGCCCGGCGCCAGTTGAAGCTGCGCGACATCCTGCACATGCAGCCTGGCGACGTGATCCCGGTGGAGCTGCCCGAGCACCTGGTGTTGCGCGCCAATGGCGTGCCGGCGTTCAAGGCGCGGCTGGGTTCGCACAAGGGCAACCTGGCCCTGCAGATCATCGACCCGATCGAGCGCCGCTGACGGCGTGCCGGTCGCTCATAACGAATTGAATGCCTGTCGAGGAAACCATGGCTAACGAAAACGAGATCACCTCCCCAGAGGACCAGGCGCTGGCCGACGAGTGGGCTGCGGCCCTGGAAGAAACCGGCGCGGCCGGCCAGGCCGATATCGATGCACTGCTGGGCGGTGACACTGGCAGCACCAGCGGCCCGGGCCGCCTGCCGATGGAAGAGTTCGCCAGCTCGCCGAAGCCGAACGAAAACGTCAGCCTCGAAGGCCCGAACCTGGACGTGATCCTGGACATCCCGGTGAACATTTCCATGGAAGTGGGCAGCACCGAGATCAATATCCGTAACCTGTTGCAGTTGAACCAGGGTTCGGTGATCGAACTCGATCGCCTGGCCGGCGAGCCGCTCGACGTGCTGGTGAACGGTACGCTGATCGCCCATGGCGAAGTGGTGGTGGTCAACGAGAAGTTCGGCATCCGCCTGACCGACGTGATCAGCCCCAGCGAACGTATCAAGAAGCTGCGCTGAGTGAAGGGCACAATGCGCGCCCTTGCGGCGTTGGCGGTGCTGCTGGCCAGTAGCGCGTGCCTGGCCGCGGCCACGCCGGCAGCTACCCCGGCGACACCGCCTGGCAGCCTCGGCGGGCAGCTGGCGCAGATGGTTTTCGGCCTGTTGCTGGTGGTGGGCCTGATCTTCTTCCTGGCCTGGATGCTGCGGCGCCTGCAGAGCACGGCAGTGAAGGGCGGGCAGGTGATCGAGATTGTCGGCAGCCGGGCCATTGGCCCGCGTGACCGCCTGCTGCTGGTGCAGGTGGGGAAGGAGCAGATCCTGATCGGCCATACCCCGGGCAGCATCGAGGCCCTGCATGTTATGGCCGAACCCGTGGATGTGCCGGATGGCGCTCGTCAGGCAACGCCGGAGTTTGCTCAGCGGCTGATGGAGTTGATGGGCAAAAACCCTAAGGACAACAAGTGATGAGCGGCGCGCTGCGTACGTTGTTGACTCTGGCGCTGCTGCTGGCTGCGCCGCTGGCCCTGGCTGCCGACCCGCTGTCGATCCCGGCCATTACCCTGTCCAATACCCCGGACGGGCAGCAGGAGTATTCGGTCAGCCTGCAAATCCTGCTGATCATGACTGCGCTGAGCTTCATCCCGGCGTTCGTCATCCTGATGACCAGCTTCACCCGCATCATCATCGTGTTCTCGATCCTGCGCCAGGCCCTGGGCCTGCAGCAGACGCCCTCGAACCAGTTGCTCAACGGCATGGCGCTGTTCCTGACCCTGTTCATCATGGCCCCGGTGTTCGAACGCGTGAACCAGGACGCGCTGCAGCCGTACCTGAAGGAGCAGATGACCGCCCAGCAGGCCATCGAAAAAGCCCAGGGGCCGCTCAAGGACTTCATGTTGGCGCAAACCCGGCAAAGCGACCTCGACCTGTTCATGCGCCTGTCCAAGCGCACCGACATCGCCGGCCCCGATCAGGTGCCACTGACCATTCTGGTGCCGGCGTTCGTCACCTCCGAGTTGAAGACCGCGTTTCAGATCGGCTTCATGATCTTCATCCCGTTCCTGATCATCGACATGGTGGTGGCCAGTGTGCTGATGGCCATGGGTATGATGATGCTGTCGCCGCTGATCATCTCGCTGCCGTTTAAGATCATGCTGTTCGTGCTGGTGGATGGCTGGGCGCTGATCATGGGCACTTTGGCCAGCAGTTTCGGCGGCGTCTGACGCCGTCAAGGAGAGCCGCCGATGACACCTGAAGTTGCTGTCGACCTGTTCCGTGATGCCCTGTGGCTGACCACTTTACTGGTCGCGGTGCTGGTTGTGCCGAGCCTGTTGGTGGGCCTGATGGTGGCGATGTTCCAGGCCGCCACGCAGATCAACGAGCAGACCCTGAGCTTTCTGCCACGCCTGCTGGTAATGCTGATCACGCTGATCATTGCCGGGCCGTGGCTGGTGCAGAAGTTCATGGAGTACATCACCAGTCTCTACACCAGCATCCCGCAGCTGATTGGTTGACGCAGCGATGCTGGAACTGACCGATACGCAGATCGGCACCTGGGTCGCCACCTTCATCCTGCCGTTGTTCAGAGTAACTGCGGTGCTGATGACCATGCCGATTTTCGGCACCCGCATGTTGCCGGCGCGGGTGCGCCTGTACGTGGCGGTGGCGATTACCGTGGTGATCGTGCCGGCATTGCCGCCGCTGCCCGAATTCGACCCGCTGAGCCTGCGTGGTTTGCTGCTGTGCGTCGAGCAGATCATCGTTGGTGCTCTGTTTGGCATGGCCTTGCAACTGCTGTTCCAGGCCTTCGTGATTGCCGGGCAAATTGTTGCGGTGCAGATGGGTATGGCCTTTGCCTCGATGGTCGACCCTGCCAACGGCGTCAACGTCGCGGTAATCAGCCAGTTCATGACCATGTTGGTGAGCGTGCTGTTCCTGTTGATGAACGGGCACCTGGTGGTGTTCGAGGTGCTGACCGAGAGCTTTACCACCTTGCCGGTGGGGAGTGCGCTGGTGGTCAACCACTTCTGGGAGTTGGCCGGGCGCATGGGCTGGGTGTTCGGTGTCGGTCTGTTGTTGATCCTGCCGGTGATCGCTGCGCTGCTGGTGGTGAACATCGCCTTTGGCGTGATGACCCGCGCGGCGCCGCAGTTGAATATCTTCTCGATCGGCTTTCCGTTGACCTTGGTCATGGGCATGGCCATTTTCTGGGTCGGCCTGGCCGATATCCTCTCCCACTACCAGGCATTGGCCAGCGAAGCGCTGCAATGGCTGCGTGAATTGGCGAGGGCGCGCTGAGCATGGCGGAAAGCGAGAGCGGTCAGGACAAGACAGAAGAACCCACTGAAAAGCGCAAGCGCACAGCCCGCGAGAAGGGCGAGATCGCGCGCTCCAAAGAGTTGAACACCGTGGCGGTGACCTTGGCTGGCGCAGGTGGCTTGCTGGCGTTTGGTGGGCATCTGGCTGAGACCTTGCTGGCCATGATGCACATGAACTTCAGCCTGACCCGCGACATCATCGTCGACGAGCGCGCCATGGGCGCCTTTCTTCTGGCCTCGGGCAAGATGGCCATCTGGGCGGTACAGCCGATACTGATCCTGTTGTTCGTGATCGCCTTTGTCGCACCCATCGCCTTGGGTGGTTTTCTGTTTTCCGGCAGCCTGTTGCAACCGAAGTTCAGCCGCATGAACCCGTTGTCGGGGATCAAGCGCATGTTCTCGGTGAATGCCCTGACCGAACTGTTGAAGGCGCTTGCAAAGTTTTTCGTGATTCTGGTGGTGGCGATAGTGGTGTTGGTCAACGACCGCCAGGCGTTGCTCTCCATTGCCAACGAGCCTTTGGAGCAAGCGATCATTCACAGTGTTCAGGTGGTCGGCTGGAGCGCGCTGTGGATGGCGGCCGGGTTGTTGCTGATTGCGGCGGCGGATGTGCCGTTCCAGTTGTGGCAGGCGCACAACAAGCTGAAGATGACCAAGCAGGAGGTGCGCGACGAGTACAAGGACACCGAAGGCAAGCCCGAGGTCAAACAGCGTATTCGCCAGTTGCAGCGCGAGGCTTCGCAACGGCGCATGATGGCGGCGGTGCCGGATGCGGACGTGATCATCACCAACCCGACGCACTACGCGGTGGCCCTGCAATACGACCCGGAGAAGGGCGCAGTGGCGCCCCTGTTGCTGGCCAAGGGTACCGATTTCATTGCCTTGAAAATCCGCGAGATCGGCGTGGAGCACAAGGTACAGATCCTCGAATCGCCAGCACTGGCGCGGGCGATCTATTACTCGACCGAAATTGAGCAGGAAATCCCCGCAGGCCTTTACCTGGCGGTAGCGCAGGTGCTGGCCTATGTGTTCCAGATCCGCCAGTACCGTGCGGGCAAGGGCAAACGGCCAGAGCCGCTGAAAGACGACCTGCCGATCCCGCCAGACCTGCGGCGCGACAGTTGAAGCGTTTGGTGATGTTTGTGTGGTGTTAGATCGAGCGCCGCCCGCGC
>NZ_BBIS01000030.1 GCF_000730605.1 Pseudomonas monteilii NBRC 103158 = DSM 14164
CCCTAACAGATGGTACGCCCCATAACATCATGTACACCTCGGGCACCACCGGCAAACCCAAGGGTATCGTCCGGGAAAACGGCGGTAATGCTGTGGCGCTGTGCTATGCCATGCGCCATATCTATGGCATGCAGGCCGGCGATGTGTGGTGGGGCATTTCCGACGTGGGCTGGGTGGTCGGCCATTCGCTGATCGTCTACGGGCCGTTGATGAGCGGCTGCACCACGGTGTTCTACGAAGGCAAGCCGATCCGCACCCCAGACGCCTCGGCCTACTGGCGGGTGGTGGAGCAATACAAAGTCAATGCGCTGTTCTGTGCGCCCACCGCCATGCGTGCCATCCGCAAGGAAGACCCGGAGGGCGAGCTGATCCGCAAGCACGATCTCAGCTCGCTGCGCCAGCTGTTCCTGGCGGGTGAGAAGCTTGACTCAAGCACCCATGAATGGCTGGAGCGGGTCAGTGGCAAACCGGTGCACGACCATTGGTGGCAGACCGAAACCGGCTGGCCGGTCACTGCGCCCTGCGTCGGGCTGGAGGGCAGCGCGGCCAAGCCGGGCTCAAGCAACCGGGCGGTACCGGGCTACCATGTGCGTGTCGTGGATGACGAAGGCCACTTGCTGGGGCCTAATCACCAAGGCTCGATTGTCATTGCCCTGCCGTTGCCGCCCGGGTGCAGCCAGACGCTATGGGGTGACCACGAGCGTTATTTGCAGGCCTACCTGCGCACCTATCCGGGTTACTACCACACAGGCGATGGCGGCTACCTGGACGAGGATGGCTTTGTCTACATCATGGGGCGCACGGATGACGTGATCAACGTGTCCGGGCACCGCCTGTCCACCGGCGAAATGGAAGACCTGGTGGCCTGTCACCCGGCGGTGGCCGAGTGCGCGGTAATTGGTGTGCACGACGAGATCAAGGGGCAGGTGCCGCTGGCGCTCGTTGTGCTCAAGGACGGCGAGGGCATCAGCGAGGCGCAGTTGCTGGTGGACTTGGTGGGCAGCGTGCGCGAGGCAATCGGCCCGCTGGCCTGTTTCAACCGGGTTCGGCTGGTGAAGCGTTTGCCTAAAACCCGGTCGGGGAAGATCTTGCGGGCGGTGCTGCGCAAGATTGCCGACGGGCAGGACTATGTGCCGCCTTCGACCCTGGATGACCCGGCGGTGCTGGGGGAGATCGAGGGGGTGCTGGCGGATTTGCCCAGGGCGGGTTGATGAGCTGACTCTTCTGGCCTCTTCGCGGGGTTACCCGCGAAAAGGCCGTTTCAGGCAATGGAGATCTAAGGGGCTACCTGATGCAGTTGCCCCAACCGGCTGCGGGTTCGCATCAGGTCGGCAAGCGGCCCGCCAAGGCTCTCTTCCAGCGGTCGCTTGCCAATCACCGTCACTTGGCGGTCCTGGTCATACAGCACATCCACCAGGTTGACGAAGCGCTGCTGGGCTGCCAGCGAACACTCCGCCAAGTCATCCAGCCCATCAATGATCCACTCATCATACTGCTGCGCCAGCGCCAGGTAGTCGATCACCGCCGTGGCCTTTTCGCACAAGTCGTCAAACCCGAGCACCACCCGCCGGCCGTCGATGGCCAGTGCGCGCAGTGGGCGCTTGTTCACCTCCAGCATCACCGGCTGTTCGCGCGGCACGTTCAGCGCCTGGCGCTGCGCGGCATCGCCTGGCCACACATAATGGCCCTGGGTGAAACGCTGGTGCTCGCGGTTGGCCGGCAGGCTGCGAAAATCCGTATCGCCGCCTACCTCCAGCACTTGCATAGCGCTGTTGATCAGGCGGATCACGGGCAGGAAACGCTCGTGGTACAGCGGGTTGGGCAGCAAGCCTTCAGGGGCGTAGTTGGAGGTCACCAGCAGGAACACGCCACGGGCGAACAAGGCGTTGAACAACCGGGTGAGCAGCATGGCATCGCCAATGTCATGCACATGGAACTCATCGAAGCACAGCACCCGGCAATTGCCCACCAGCTCATCGAGTGTGGCGCCCAGTGCATCGTCCAATGCCCGGTGGCGGTGCATGCCCTGGTGCAGGCGGGCAAAGAAGTCATGAAAGTGCAGGCGCAGTTTGGCTTCTACCGGCACCGCCTGGAAAAAGCCATCGAGCAGCCAGCTCTTGCCGCGTCCCACCGAGCCGTACAGGTAAAGGCTGCGTGCTTGCCCTTGTTCGAGCTGTGCCAGTTGTGTGGCCATGCACTGGATCACCCGTCGCTGGCCATCACTCAGCTGGTAACCCCGGCTGCGGGCTTTTTCCTCGAACCAGTCGAGCAGTTCACTGTGGTTGGCTTCGGCGCCACGCAGGCGTTGGCCAAGCTGGCGAAGTGGGGCGGGGATCCAGGCAGACAAATGCACAGCTCCTTGGGTGATGGCGGGGCAGCGTGCAGCTTGCCCGAGGGCGGCCATTTTGACTAATACGGAAAGTGGCCGGCAATGATCGCTTCATGCGATAGGTCTGGCATCAGCGCGGGTGAAAATGACTAACTCGCTGTTTTCTGGCAATTTTTTTTCATCAGGGGCTTCACAGATCAAAACTTTGTTGTTAAAGTACCGCGCATTCCAAGACAACAACCCAGTTGTCACTCAGTTGGAATTGTCAGGGCAGCAAACGCTGCATCCGATACAGGGGCGTCGCCAAGCGGTAAGGCAGCAGGTTTTGATCCTGCCATGCGTTGGTTCGAATCCAGCCGCCCCTGCCATTTTTCAGCTTCAAACGTATATCACCCGGTGCTTAGAAAGATGAGCGCTGGGTTTTGTCGTTTTTGCGCGATGTCTGTAGAGCGGCCTTGTGCCGCTCTCAACTAATCTGCAATCCCCAGCATTTCATTCAGCACCCTGGCCAGCTCATCCGCCTGCACGGGCTTCTGGATGACCACGCTGCGCGGTAATTCCAGGCCCTGCAACTCCGCATAACCGGTAAGAAACACCACCGGCAGGTGCGGGTAGCGGTCACGGGCCGCCAGCGCCAACTGCGCGCCGTTGAACTCGGGCATGGCGAAATCGGTAAGCAGCAGGTCGATTTCCCCATCCAGCAGGACCAGGGCCTGTTCGCCGCTGTGCGCCTGGCGCACCTGGTAGCCGTACTGGCGCAACACGTCGCCCAGCATGTCGCGCACCAGGTGGTCATCATCCACCAGCAGCACCGTACGGTTGCGGCCACTGTCGCTGACCGGCTGCCTGAGCAGCGGTACGGCCGGTTCGCTCATGGCCTGCTCCTTGACCGCCGGCAGATACACCGCCACTTGCGTGCCACGGCCAGGTACGGTGTCGATGCGCACGCCGCCCCCGGACTGTTTGGCAAAGCCGAACACCTGGGCCAGGCCAAGGCCGGAGCCCTTGCCGATGTCCTTGGTGGTAAAGAACGGCTCGAACACCTTGGCCAGCACGTCTTCGCTCATGCCGCAGCCGGTATCGCGGATGCTCAGCATCACGTATTCCCCAGGCTCCGGGTCTTCGGGGCGCTGTGGGCGGGTATCGATGCAGGTATTGTGAGTGGTCAGGGTCAGCTGGCCACCATCGGGCATGGCATCGCGGGCATTGATCGCCAGGTTGAGGATGATCATTTCGGTCTGGGTAGGGTCGGTCAGGGCCTGCCACAGGGCCGGGTCCAGGTCCAGGCGTACCGAGATGTTACCGCCCAAGGTGCGGCTTAGCAGTTCTTCCAGGCCGGCCAGGGTGCGATTGAGGTTCAGCGGCACGGGTTCCAGGCGCTGACGGCGGGAAAACGCCAGCAGTTGTGAGGTCAGCTTGGCGCCACGCTCGCCGGCTTCGCGGATGTGCGTGAGGCGCGTGCGGGCTTTGTCCAGGTTGGCCTTGGCCAGGTCGCGCTCGAGAAAGCTGGCGCCGGTGAGGATTACCGTCAGCAGGTTGTTGAAGTCGTGGGCCACGCCTGCGGTCAGTTGGCCGACCGCTTCCAGCCGTTGCATCTGTTGCAGCGCCGCCTCGATGCGTTCGCGCTCGTTGATCTGCTCGCGCAGGCGCGTGTTGGCTTCTGCCAGGCCAAGAGCGGCTTCGCGCTCGCTGGTAATGTCACGCGCCACCACGTAAAGCAAGGTGTCCTCGGGCACCACCACCCACGACAGCCAGCGCTGCTGCCCACCGGCGTGCTGGATGCGCCCCACGAAGCGGGCACTGGTGCGGCCGTGGGCGAGGGCGGCCAGCTCGGTAAGCAACAGTTCCTGGTCGTGCTCGGGCAGCAGGTGCAGCAAGGAGGACTGGCTCAGGCGCTCGCGGGAGAAGCCCAGGCTGGCTTCCCAGGCAGGGTTGAGTGCGACTGGGGTCAGGTCCTTGTTGAGCACGGCCAGCAGGTCCTGCGACAGCTCCCAGGCGCGGTCGCGTTCACGGGTGCGGCGTTCCACCCGCTCGCCCAGCATCTCGTTGAGCTGGCGCAGCGCCTGGGTGGCCAGGCGCTGGGTGTGGATGTCCTGCAGTACGCCGGAAAAACGCACGCACTGGTCGTTGACGAACTGGCACTGGCCGCTGCTAAGCAACCAGCGTGGCTCCAGCCCGTTGGGTTGGGCAATACGGAACTCGACCCGGTAGTGGCCCCCGCTTTCCGGGCGCATGGCGTGCTCAACCGCCTCGCGCACCAGTGGCAGGTCGTCGGGGTAGATGCCGGCGTAGAACACGTCAAGGCTCATTTCGGTGCTGGTGGGCAGGCCGAACAGCGTCTTGCAGCGGTCGTCCCACAGCAGCAGGCCTTCTTGCGGGCGCAGGTCCCAGGTGCCCATGCCGGCGGCGTCGATGGCGATGCGGGCACAGGCTTCGACATCTGCCAGTGCCTCTTCGGCGCGGCGCCGGCGCTGGCGTTCCTGCACCTCGGTCAGGGCCCGGCGCACGGCCTTGGGCAGCAGCGGCAAGTTTTTCTTCAGCACATAGTCGGTGGCGCCGAGGCGGATCATTTCCACCGCGTGCTCTTCGCCATAGATGCCGGACAGGAAAATGAACGGTACGGCTGGCGCCAGGCGTTGGGCGATGGCCAGCACCTCGGTGCCGGACGAGCCTGGCAGCACGCAGTCGCACAGGATCAGGTCATAGTGGGCCTCACGCAGGGCATGTTCGAAACCCGCATGGTCGAACACCAGCCGGTGCTGCACATTCAGCCCGCTGCGCTCCAGGCGCATCAGGGTCAGCTCGGCGTCCATCGAGCTGTCCTCGACCATCAGTATTTTCAACGGCGTTTGCTGCATCGTTGCGGCGGCCTCAGTTGCTACCGCGACGGTTCAGCCGCAGTGAGCCGGGTGGCGGTTCGTTGAGCACTGCCCAGAATACCCCGAGGTCGGAGATGGCGGCGACGAATTCCTTGAATTCCACCGGTTTGACCACATACGCGTTCACCCCCAACTCGTAGGCGCGCAGCAGGTCAGGCTCCTCCCGCGAGGAGGTCAGCATGACGGTGGGGATGCTGCGCAGTTCAGGTGTGGTACGTACTGCCTTGAGCACTTCCAGGCCATCGACCTTGGGCAGTTTCAGGTCCAGTAGCAGCACGGCAGGGTTGCCGTCGTCGCGATCGGCATAGGCATTGCGGCGCAGCAGGTAGTCCAGGGCATCGGCGCCGTCGCGCAGCACGATGACTTCGTTGGCCAACTGGCTACGCTCCAGGGCCAGCAGCGTCAGCTCCAGGTCCCTTGGGTTGTCTTCGACCAGCAGGATGGGTTTAAGCATGGTGATAGTGGTGCCTCAGGTGGATGCGGTGTGGTGCGGTAAGGTGAAGTGGAAGCTGGCACCCTGGTCGATCTGACCAGTGGCCCAGACCCGGCCGTCATGGCGCTCGATGATACGACGTACGCTGGCCAGGCCAATCCCGGTGCCTTCGAAGTCCTCCATGCGGTGCAGGCGCTGGAACACCCCGAACAGCTTGTTGGCGTAGGCCATGTCGAAGCCTACGCCATTATCGACGATGATGATTTCGGTTTCGTCAGGGTGCTGTACCGCGCGGATGCCAATGTGCGCGGGGTTACGGCCACGCGTGTACTTGATGGCATTGGCGATCAGGTTGTGCAAGGCCATGTTGATGAATGCCGGATCGCCGATCACCTTGGGCAGTGCAGCAATGTCCCAAACGATTGCGCGGCCTTCGTAATCCGGTGCCAGCTCGCTGCGAATCGCATCGACCAGCGTGTTGAGGTCGACGTCGGACAGGCGCAAGGCCGAGCGGCCCATTTGCGAGAAGTTGAGCAGGTTGTCCACCAGGCTGCCGGCGAAGTGCGCCGCTTCTCCGATATGCTGAAGGTAGCGCTTGCCGCGTTCGCTCAGACCCTGGCCTTCGATTTCGCCGAGCAGTTCGGTGTAGCCGGCGATGTGCCGCAAGGGGGCGCGCAGGTCGTGGGACACGCTGTATGAAAATGCTTCAAGCTCCTTGTTCGAACGGCGCAGTTCGCCTGCCAGTTGCGCCAGCTCTTCGGCCTTGCGCAACACAATGCCCAGCACCGCGCTGCGCAACTCCATCACGCCCTCGATCTCCAGCGGGTCCCAGGGCTCGCAGTAGTCGCGCAGTTCTTCCTGCCAGCGTTCGAAACTGTGCCGCGGGTCGAGGTTGCCCTGCGGCCCGGCCTGCTTGGTCGGCTGGCCAGCCCAGTTCACCGTGCGCACCTGCTCGGGGCGGAACCACAGCAGGTAGTGCGAGTGGATCTGCGAGATGGCCACCGCCAGCACACCGCCGACATGGGCGGCCAGCTCGGGCAGGTCGGTGATGTCACGGCGCAGGTTGTCACTGTGGAACACAGTGTCTGCACCGCGCTGGCCAAGCCAGTGTACCAGCGCGGTCACCTGGGCTTCGGGCGGGGTCTTGCCGATCAGGTCGCAGCGTTCGGCCGAGATCACGGCGGCACCCTGGGCACCGGCAAAGGCCAGTAGCACATGGGGCAGGTCGCGCAGGCCGTCGCTGACGCTGTCATGGTCGGCCATGGACGAGATCATGCGCACGATGTGTTGGCGCAGCGCCAGCAGCTTGCGTGTGCTGGCATGCGCCTCGCGGGACTCGATCTGCAGCGACAGCACGCTGGCCAGCAGCTCGCAGGCCGTGCGGGTACGCAGGTCCACTGCACGCGGCTGCTGATGGTGGCAGGACACCAGCCCCCACAGTTCACCATCGACCACGATCGACAACGACATCGACGCCAGCGTGCCCATGTTGCGCATGTATTGCAGGTGCACCGGTGACACGCTGCGCAGCGTGGCAAAACTCATGTCCAGTGCCTTGCCGGTACGCGGGTTGGTGGCCGGATGCAGGGGCGAGGGTTGGTAGTTGGCGTCTTCGATCACGCGGATGCGGTTCATCCGGTACAGCTCGCGCGCCTGGCGCGGGATGTCTGCAGCCGGGAAGCATAGGCCCAGATAACGGGGGTAGCCCGGGTCGGCCACCTCGGCCAGCACCTGGCCGTTGCCATCGGCATCGAAACGGTACGCCTTGACCCGGCCAAAACCGGTGATGCGCTTGAGTTGGAGCACCGTTTGCTGCAGCAGGTCTTCAAGGCTGCTGGCCAGCTGAAGGCTGCCAACGAAGCTGCGCACCAGTGGGTAGTAGTCGCCTTGCCCGGCCAGGTCCGGCGGCAGGCGTGGGGGTTCGAGCTCGGCCACCAGCACGTCGTCGTGACAGTGCACCAGCAGGTGCAACGGGGTGCTGAACGGCGCGCCCTGGCGCAAGCGCACGTCGCCAATGTGAAAAGGGAAGACTTCATCGTCGGGTATGCGCGCGAGCTGCGCGCACAGGTCAAAACCGTCGCTGACCAGGTGGGTGAATTGGCAACCGATCAGCTCCCGGGCTGGCAAGCCCAGCCACTGTTCGACATTTTCACTGGCCTGCAGCACGCACAGGTCGGTGGCATCCAGCACCAGCAAGAAACCGTGGGGCTGGATGCTGCTCGGCACGTGGATCGGTTCCCGGGCACAGCGTTCCATGGCTTCTTCCAGCGTGTTGTCTGCAGTCATCAGTGAAAACGCTCCTGTCTTGTCCGTCCCTGTATGGCACAGGATGAGGTGTGTCACCCTAACAGAAATCCAGCAGTTTTACCGGCCTCTGGCCATTGGAGGCACTGGGTAGCGAGGGGTTCTACGCGGGGCTGGTTTTTTTTGACGGAGCGGTATCGCTTTATCGCTAATACAAAAAAATGGCTTGATGCCACCACGGTCGTGCTGCCTCGCTGCTACGCTCAGACCAGGCAGTTTCGATAAGGATAATAAGGTGACGGAGCGCTTGGTGGCCGCGCTGTTGGGCCTGTTGTTCAGCGGCAGTACCGTGGGAGCGGATTTTCTCGTGGAAGTGCGGGTGCTGGTGCAGCGTGGCTGCATGCTGGTTACCCAGGCACGCGATGCGGGAGCTCAGGCGCTGGGGCGGATCGACCTGGGTGCGACGGCTCGCCTGGACGGCCCTGGCGCGCCTTTGAGCGGGGTTTTGCTGAGCCAGCGCCCGCCGCGCCTGGAGTGCAACCCGGGCACCCCTTATCAAGTGCGCGTCGACGGCGGCCAGCATGGCGGCGTTGGCGAGCTGCGTTACCTGGCCAGCGACGACCGCACCGCACGGCCCATTCCTTACCGCTTGTACCGCGATGCTGCCTGGCGCGACCCCTTGGAGGTTGGCGTGGCCCAGTCGGCGCGGGTGCCAAGCAGTGGCTCGGTCGAGCTGCCGCTGTATGCGCGTGTCGACAAATTGGCCTGGGTGCCGAATGCAGGGCTGTACGCCGACCTGCTCAAAGTCACGGTCACCTGGTAGGGACGCCGCCATGCACAAGGACGCCATGCCATGAACCGTACTTCCATCCTGTTACTCACCCTTGGGCCATTGCTGGTAACTGGCGGTGCGGCGCACGGCAGCACCACCGGTTTCATCCAGGCGCGGCTGGTGATCAGCGCGGCCTGCCAGATCAGCAGCAACGACACTCAACCGGCCGTACTGGGTAACCCGGGTCTGCTGGATTTCGGTGAACGTGGCCCGAATTGGGACCAGCCGCTGCGCAGCCGGGTTGACGAAGCAAGCGGCGAGGGCAGCCTGCAGATCAGTTGCACGCCTGAGGTACGGGCGTTCAACGTGCGGATCAACGGTGGCCTGAATGGCGACGACGGCATTCGCCGACTGAGCAACGGCCGTGAACTGATCCCTTATCAACTGGCGGTCGACCCGGGTGGCAACAGCCGCTACGCCATCGGCCAGGCACGCGCCTTCACCATCAACAGCACCCGGCAGATCCCGATTCCCATCTACGGAGTGGTAGTGGCGCAACGTCGCGCGCTGCCGGCCGGGCTGTACCGCGACACCCTCAGAGTGACCCTGGACTGGTAACTACGCAAGGAGACTCCGATGCGAACGAACCTATCATGCTGCATGCTTGCAGGCCTTGGCCTCGCGCTGGCCTCCCAGGCCCAGGCGGCGACGGTAACCGGGAATATCACCTCGACGTTGACCCTGATTGCCGCGTGCCAGGTCAACGGTAGTTCGGGTACATCGGGGCTTAACTTCGGTGCCTTGGACTTTGGCACCCAGGATGCCCTGTTCACTAGCGCAAATGCCCAGGTACTGGGGGGCGGGGGCGGTGCCATGAGCATTCTGTGTTCGGCCGGTACGGTGCCGGTGGTCAAGGTACGTGCGGGCCTGCACGACGGCCAGTCGAGCGGTGGCACGCGTGCCCTCGCTGACGGCGCTGGCAACTTTGTACCTTACGACCTGTATACCGACTCGGGGCGTACAACGTTGCTGGCAATCGACGGCACCATCACCCTGCCCACCAGTACGGGTGTGGCCCAGACCGTCAACCTGTACGGCAAGGCCGTGGGCAAGGCGGGTTTGCCTGCTGGGGTGTACAGCGACACGATTTCGGTTGAGCTGTCGTTCTGAACCATGCGCCGCTGGTTGACGTGGGGCCTTACGGGCACCGGTTTGCTCCTGGCTACACCGTTGAGCGCGGTGACTACCAGCACCTTCACCGTGACGGCACAGATTGTTGCCGGTTGCCTGGTGGTGGGGGGCGTCACCAGTTATGGAACGCTGGACTATGGTACGCAGTCTGCGTTGTCCACCAGCACCCTGAGCACCTCGCTGGGTGGCACCACGGTCACGTTCCAGTGCACCCCCGGCGTTGCCATGAACATGAGCGTGGATGGTGGGCAGAACAGTGCGAGTGGCACGCGCAACCTCAAGCGCACGAGCGGCACGCAGCTGCTGGCCTACCAGCTTTACCGGGACGCGGCCTACAGCCAGACGTTGGGCATCGGCACGAGTGTGGCCGTGAGCTATTCCGACCCGACAGCGATCAAACTGCCGGTCTACGGGCGGGTTCAGCTGAGCGGCACGCTGCCAGCGGGGACCTACACCGATGTGGTGCAAGTGACGGTGACCTGGTGAGTGCCAGCGCCACCAACGACACGTGTCTAAGGAGAGTTGCATGCGGCAAGGCGCGAAGTGGGCGCATGGATTGATCGGGTTATCGTGGCTGGCGAGCCTGCCAGCCGGAGCGGCGACTTCGGTGCTGATCTGGCCGATCGACCCGGTGTTGGAGGCTGATCAGAAGGCCGGTGCCCTGTGGCTTGAAAACCGCGGCACGGCGCCGGCCAACCTGCAGGTACGGGTATTCGCCTGGCGCCAGGGCGATTATCAGGAACAGTTCCAGGCACAGCGTGAAATCATCGGCAGCCCGCCGGTGGCCAACATCGCCCCTGGGCAAAAGCAGCTCATCCGCCTTACCCGCACCGGCCCGTCACCGGCCGGTCAGGAGCAGGCCTACCGCATCATCATCGACGAAATCCCGCCCGCCATTCCTGTGGACAAGGCCGAGCCAGGCGCCACTGCGGCAATTCGCCTGCAGATGCGCTATTCGGTGCCTCTGTTCGTCTACGGCGAAGGCCTGTGGGGCAAGGCCGACACCGAGGGCAGGCGCAATGCCGAGGGCGTTGGCAAGCCGCAACTCACCTGGCGCCCGGTGACCGTGCAGGGCAAGCCCTACGTTGAGCTGCGCAACACAGGCCCGGTGCATGCGCGCCTGACCGATGTGGTGGTGCAGCAAGGCAGCCAGAGCAAACCGTTGGCCGAGGGCTTGCTGGGCTATGTGCTGCCGGGTGCGAGCATGCGTTGGCCGGCACCCGTGGCGCCCGGCAGCACCAGCGTGCTCAAGGGCCGGGTCAACGGCCAAGGCTCGGCGGACGCCATCCGCCAAGGCCAATGAGCCAGCAACTGAATGCAGTGCAGGGGCCAGGGAGGACCCGGCAATGGTTGGAAACCGTGTGTGAAATGGCTAACGGCGACGACGCGCCGCTGGTGCCTGGGGCTGGCCATGGCTGGCCCCAGCCTGGCGCTGGCCGACGACCTGCCCCCGCCGCCTACGGAGATGTCCGCCACCGCCGATGCCACGCTGTACCTCGACCTGCTGGTAAACCAGATGCCCAGGGCTGAACTGGTGCCGGTGCAGCAGCGGGCCGGGCAGTTGTACCTGGACAGCGAGGTGTTGCGCGCGGCCGGTATTTCGCTGCCGGGCAACCCCCAGGGCGAAGTGGCACTGGAAGGCATCGCAGGGTTGCACACCGACTACGACAGCCAGAACCAGCGCTTGCTGCTGCAGGTGCCGCCGGCCTGGCTGCCCGATCAACAGGTCGGCGACCACAACCTGTACCCGGCCAGTGATGCCCGCAGCAGCTTCGGCGCCTTGTTCAACTACGACCTGTACCTGAACGACACCGATGATGGCGGTACCTACCTGGCCGCCTGGAACGAGCTGCGCCTGTTCGACAGTTGGGGCACGTTTTCCAGCACCGGGCAGTGGCGCCAGTCGTTCAATGGCGCACAGGCGGATGCAACACGCCAGGGGTTCATGCGTTACGACACCACTTGGCGCCTTACCGACGAGCAGCGCCTGCTCACGTATGAAATGGGTGATTTTGTTAGCGGTGCCTTGCCCTGGAGCAGTTCGGTACGGGTAGGGGGGCTTCAGTTGTCGCGTGATTTCGGTGCACGCCCCGACCTGGTGACGTACCCGTTGCCGGCATTCGCGGGTGAAGCGGCGGTACCGACGTCGCTGGACCTGTTCATCAATGGCTACAAGTCCAGCACCACCGAGTTGCAACCGGGTCCATACACCTTGACCAATGTCCCCTTCATCAATGGCGCGGGGGAAGCGGTGGTGGTCACTACTGATTCTTTGGGACGGCAGGTGTCGACCACTTTGCCGTTTTACGTCACCAGTAGCCTGCTGCAAAAAGGCCTGTCGGACTATTCGATGGCGGCAGGTAGCTTGCGACGTGATTACGCCGTGCGCGATTTTGCTTATGGCCCAGGCGTGGCTTCGGGCAGCCTGCGCTACGGGCTCAGCGACACCTTCACTTTGGAAACCCATGCCGAAACCTCCGAATCGCTGATGCTCGGCGGCCTGGGCGGCAACATGCGGCTGGGCAACTACGGGGTGCTCAACGCTGCCTTGGCGCAAAGCCGCTTCGACGGCGAGAAGGGCCACCAGGTCGCCTTGGGTTACCAGTACAACAGCCAGCGCATCGGCTTCAGCTACCAGCGCCTGCAACGCCATGGCGATTATGCCGACCTGACGCGGGTCGATTCCCCGGACATGCAACTGAGCAAAAGCAGCGAGCAGGTCACCCTGAGCCTCAACCTGAACGAGTACGGCAGCATAGGTGCCGGCTATTTCGATGTGCGCGCCGGTGACGGCACGCGGACCCGTCTGATCAACCTGAGTTACAGCAAACCGTTGTGGGGCAGCAGCAGCGTGTACCTGTCGGCTAACCGCGAAGTGGGTGATAGCCAGTGGGCGGTGCAGGCGCAGCTGGTGATCCCGTTCGACCTGCACGGCACCCTGGCGTTGAGTATGGAGCGGAGCAAGGAAGGCGAGCGCCTGCAACGGGTCAACTACAGCCATGCGGTACCGGCCGGCGTCGGCGTTGGCTATAACCTCGGTTACGCCGCAGGCAGTGACCGCGATGCCTACCGCCAGGCTGACGTTACCTGGCGGCTGCAATCGGTGCAGTTGCAGGCCGGGGTGTATGGCAGCAGCGGCGAGATGACCCGCTGGGCCGACGCCAGTGGCTCGCTGGTGTGGATGGATGCGGGCGTTTTCGCCGCCAACCGCATTGACGATGCGTTTGTGGTAGTGAGTACCACAGGTTATGCCGATGTACCGGTACGCTACGAGAACCAGGAAATCGGCCGTACCGATTCCAAAGGTCATTTGCTGGTGCCATACAGCAGCGGGTACTACCGCGGCAAGTACGAAATCGACCCCATGGACCTGCCACCGGACGTGCTTGCTGCTGAGGTTGAACAGCGCGTGGCGGTGCGCCGGGGCAGCGGTTATTTGCTGGAGTTCCCGCTCAAGCGTGTGATGGCGGCCAGCGTCGAGCTGGTGGACGGCAACCAGCAGGTGCTCAAGCTGGGCAGCCGGGTCACCCACGAGCAAAGTGGCAGCCAGGCCGTGGTGGGTTGGGACGGATTGGTGTACCTGGAGAACCTGTCGGAGCACAACCGCTTGCAGGTGCAGATCGAAGGGGGCGGGCAGTGCCAGGTGGCCTTCGACCTGCCCGAAGCACAAGGCTCGATACCCTTGATTGGCCCGTTGGTGTGCCGATGAGTGGCTGGCTGCGTGTCCTGTGGGCGAGCGTGCTGCTGTTGCCAGCGGGTACCTCCTGGGCCCTTTGCTCGTCGGTAGCAACGTTGCCAGCAGCGTTTGGCAGTCTGAATTCAACGCAGGTTCGCACCACGGTGCAGACTGCGTCGACCCTGAACTCTGGTTTGCAGTGCACAGGTTCATTACTGACCTTGCTCAGCAGCAGTGATCATTTCTACGCGACGATAACGCCTGCCTCGGGCGGGTTGGTCGGCCCTACAGGCGATGTCATTCCTTATACCCTGTACGCGAACAACACGACCAGTTACCCGATCACCCGGGGGGTGGCCTACGACTTTGCCCGCAACGGTATTATCGACCTGTTGGGGTTGCTCGGGGGCACTACACCCAAGGCAGTGCCTATCTACATGCGCACGCAGATCGGTAGCAACGTTGCAGCAGGGTTGTATCAGGAAAACCTGACCGTGGCCTGGAGCTGGGATTACTGTTCGGGGATTGGCGCGCTTGGAATATGCCTGGGGCGTGACGTTGGTTCGGGCACCAAGACCTTGAACGTGAGCCTGACCGTGACCAACGATTGCCAGATTACCACCCCCGACATCAGCTTCAGCAGCGCGCCGGTGGTCGCAGGGTTCGGTACGGTGAGCCAGAGCCTCAACGTGTCGTGCACCAAGGGCAGCAACTACACCGTGGGGCTGGACGACGGGCAGAACGTCTCCGGTGGCCGGCGGCGAATGAAGTCATCGGCCAACAACTACCTGGCCTACGACATTTTCAAGAGTGCCGGGACGGTGCGCTGGGGCTCATCGGGGGCGGCACGACGTGCCAGTACCGATGCAGACGTAAACCCTGGGGCGGGTACCGGCACTGGGAGCCAGCTGTTCAACTATAACGCCAAGGTCTACACGGACCAGCCTACGCCGCCAGCGGCGACCTATTCCGACAGTGTGATACTGGATGTGCAGTTTTGACAAAGCCTGACGCGGTCCTGCAAGAGGGCCGCGTCAGTTGCAAAGGCAGGGCTCAGCGTAAATCGCCCACCATCTTCGCCAACGTTTCCAGCACCGCCCCGGCCAGTGCCTTCGACCGCGCCCCCGACCACCCGGTAACCGCATCGGGCGCGTCGTCATGGTCCTTGAACGGCATCTCCAGTGTCAGTGACAGGCAGTCATGCGCCATGCCCACTGCGTTGCAGGCCAGCGTGGTATTGGCCTGCCCTGGCTTGTCACGGGTGTAGCCATGCACGGTCTGGAAGTCCCGAGTCAGGCTGCACAAGGTGCTGCGGAACTGCTCCTCGAGCGTTGCCAGGCGTGGCGTGTAGCCCGGGTTGCCCTCACAGGCGGCGGTGAATACGTGGGGGATCTCTTCATCGCCGTGTACATCGACAAAGGCGTCCACCCCGTACTGCTTCATCTGCGCTTGGGCAAAGAACACCTCCGGGGTCAGCTCGACGCTGGCGTCCTGCCAGGCGCGGTTGAGGTCCTTGCCCTTGAAGTTGGTGCGCAGGTGGCCGAGGAAGGCGCCGTCCGGGTTCATGTTGGGGATCAGGTAGAGGTCGGCCTTGGCCAGTAACTGCTGGATTACCGCATCGTTGGCCTGCAGGCGATCGATTACCCCTTCCATGAACCATTCGGCCATGTGCTCGCCCGGGTGCTGCTGGGCAATCAGCCACAGCTTGCGCTTGCCAGTGGCGCCATCGCCAGCGCGCAGCAGCGGAATGTCGCGGCCCTGTACGCTTCGGCCGCTGGCCAGCAACTCGACCCCTGGCAACTGGCGAGCACGTTCGATCAGCTGGTTGTGACGGGCGCGCGAGTAGGGCTCGAAGTAGGCGAACCAGATCTGCTCCTGCTCCGCTTTCACTTCGAACGACAGCGCCGTGCCGTCGAACTGACTGGGTACGCGGAACCAGGTGTTCTGGTCGTAGCTGGCCACTGCGTTGTAGCCGCTCCAGGCATTTTTGTACGAGGAGCCCGATGCGTTGTCGAGACTGAAGCGATGGACCTGGCCCGGGGTCAGCCCACTGACCTTGAAGTGGAACCACTGGTAGTGGCCGCTGTGGGTGTCGGGGCGGATGGCCAGGTGCACCTGGGCCGGGTTGCTGGCGTCCAGCACCTGAATGTTGCCGGAATCGAAAGCGCAGTCGATCTGCACGGGGGACAGCGTCACGGTCATGGGCCGGGCTCCTTATCGGGCGTTGTTGTAGGGGTACTGTACACGGCTTGGCCCGGTCCACGCCAAAATCGCACCGGCCTGCAGGTTATTTGAAGAACTGGCTCGGTGTGGTGCCGAACTGGCGCTTGAACATGCTGGCGAAGGCACTGGGGCTGTCATACCCCAGCGCCCCCGCCACATCGATGATCCGCTCGCCCTGTGCGATCCGCTCAAGTGCCTGCATCAGCCGTGCCTGCTGGCGCCACTGGCCAAAGGTCATGCCGGTTTCCTTGCGGAACAGGCGCTGGATGGTCTTTTCATCTACGCCCAGTTGCAAGGCCCAGTCAGCCACGGTGGCGTTGTTATCAGGCCTTTCGTGCAAGGCCGAGCAGATGGCCTTCAAGCGGCTGTCGCTGGGTTGCGACAGCTTCAGCGGCAAGGTTGGCAGTACGCAGATTTCGTCGAGGATCAAGCGCATTACCCGGGCCTCACGCGAGTCCTCGGCAAAGGGGGCGGTAAAGCCCACCGAGGCTTTGATCAGTTCGCTGAGCAGCGGCGAGATGCTGATGGCCTTGCTCTGCAGGGGCAGGCCCGCTGCCGCGTCGGTGCGCACGAACACACTGCGCATCTTCACGTCGCCAACACAGCGGATGGCGTGAACCTGGCCGCAGGGCATCCACACACCGCGGCTGGGCGGCACGGTCCAGCATTCGTTACCGGACTCGACGATCATCAAGCCTTTGATGGCGTAGATCAGTTGATGCTTGGCATGCCGGTGGGGTTCGATGAACCAGTTCGTAGGGTAGTCGGTCGCACGGCTCCCGACTTCCCAGGTCCATTCATCGACCTCCACCAGCAATTCGCGCTGCGGCTTTACCATCGTGACCTCGTGTAGATGCAGCCAGGCAGCGCCACTTTAGCAGCAACGGCTCGGCCGGGCCTGCGAGCGGGTGGCCGGCAGCAGCGCGGTGGCCAGCCCGAGCAACGGCAGGAACGCGATGGCCTGGTACACCCACTCGATGCCATGCCGGTCGGCCAGTTCGCCCAGGCCGGCGGCGCCGATGCCGCTGATGCCGAACATCAGCCCGAACATCACCCCGGAGACCATGCCGACCCGCCCTGGCACCGCCTCTTGGGCATACACCACCAGGGCCGCGAAGGCCGAGGACATCACCAGGCCAATGGCCACGGCCAGTACGGCTGTCCAGGCCAGGTTGGCATGGGGCAGAGCCAGGGCGAAGGGGGCGACGCCAAGGAACGAGACCCAGATCACCGCCTTGCGCCCGATGCGGTCACCCACCGGGCCGCCGGCAAAGGTCCCCAGCGCCACGGCTGCGAGGAACACGAACAGGTACAGCTGGCTGTGTTGCACGCTCAGGCCGAAATGCTCGATCAGGTAGAAGGTGAAGTAGTTGGTGAACGAGGCGATGTAAACGAACTTGGCGAACATCAGCACGGCTACCACGGCCACTGCGCGCCACATGGCACCCCGCGACAACCCGGGCGCTTGCTGACCGGCGAAAGTCTTGAGCCGGGCCTGGCCGTGGCGCACGCTCCAGCCTGTTACCCGCAACAGCACCCATACTGCCAGTGCAGCCGCCAGCATGAACCAGGCAATGGCCGGCTGGCCGTGCGGAATGACAATGGCGGCGGTGAGCAGCGGGCCGAGGGCCGAGCCAGTATTGCCGCCAACCTGGAAGGTGGATTGCGCGGTTCCGAAGCGCCCGCCGGAGGCCATCCTGGCCACCCGCGAGGCTTCGGGGTGGAAGGTAGCCGATCCCACGCCAACCACTGCGGCGGCCAGCAACAGCATTTCATAGCTGCCGGCAAAGGCGAGCAGGGCGATGCCCACCAGCGTCACCAGCATGCCGGCGGGCAGCAGGAAGGGTTGTGGATATTTGTCGGTGAACAGGCCGACCCAGGGCTGCAGCAGGGAGGCGGTCACTTGGTAGACCAGGGCGATCCAGCCGATCTGGGCAAAGCTCAGCGCAAAATCGCTTTTCAGCATGGGGTAGATCGATGGCAGCACCGCCTGGATCAGGTCGTTGAGCAGGTGGGCGAATGCAGCAGCACCGACGATGCGGACCACAAAGCCCTGAGGCTGGTCGGCAGGCGTGGTCGAGGCTACGGAGGCAGCGGAGGTTGTCATGGGCAAGGTTCTTCTGTGGCAAGGGAGCAAGGCATTGCCGCAGCAGGTTAGCCAGTGCCCGGGTTGCCTGTCTCACGCCGAACAGGCAGCCACTGCCGCGTTTCGGGCATCCGTGCCCGCAAAGCCCTTTTAGCGTTCGTGCCTGGCCATCCAGCGCAGCAATGCCGCAATCGGTATGCTGCGGTGAACCTCGTGTCGGTAGGGCTTACCTTCGGCGCTGTAGCGCTCTCGATACCGGCTAATGACCAGGCTACGGCCATCAGCCGATAGCCGCGCCTCCAGTTCATGCAGCAACAGGGGTTGCCGGGCGGCACCTTCCAGGCGCCTAAACAGCAGCATGGCTGCCTGGGCATCATTCATGGCCGGTTGCCTCCGGGCAATGGGCTTGCCATGTTCCAGGTTTGCCTGCCTTGCCTTCTGCCACCAGGTTGCTGCGCTGCTGGGCGGTGTAGTCGCGCATTGCCAGGTAGTAATCGGGCCAGGTGTGCAGCAGATCGGTCAACGGCAGGGTGGCGGCGCGCCCATCCACGATGTGCCCGGCAGTGGCCACGGTCGTGAGGGTGGCAACCGTGTCGCTGTTATCGCCGAACGGGTCCACGGCCATGCTCAATACCTTGCCGGTAGCGTCGCGCACGTTGTGCGTACCCAGTAATGGCAGCTCGACGATGGGGCCATTGGCGATGCCCCAGACGCCGAAAGTCTGGCCAAAGTCTGAGCGGTGTTGGCTCAGCCCCATCTTCCCGGACACATCGACCAGGCCCGCCACACCCAGGGTGGTGTTGAAGATGAAGCGTGAAAGGCTGGTCATGGCCCGTTCGCCGTTGCCCTGCAGCAGGTCGTTGACGAACACCTTGGGCTCGCCGAAGTTGTTGGCAAAGTTGTGCACGCCCTGCCGGGCAAAACCAGGCAGCGCGGTGTAGCCGCGGGCGATGGGGGTCAGCAGGTAGTCATCGACCGTGCGGTTGAAGGCAAATACTGCGCGGTTGGCGGGTTCCGCCGGATCGCTGACTTGATAGGCCACAGGGCCGCAGGACGAGGCGGCAGGTGCGCGCTGGCTGCAGCCTCCGGCTGCGAGCAGCGACAGTGCCAGCGCAGCAGAGCGCGCCGAACGGGAGACGGATGATGAGCGGGACATAGGCACATTCCTGGCAAGAACTGGCGGCGATGCTGCCCGGCTTTTCTTGCCAGGTAATGTCTGGATTGTCTCGGCCCGGACACTTTGTTACCGAGTTGAAATATATGACGGCCGCAGGGTGATGGCCTTAAAGTACCGCTTGGTTACCTTGTTCGTGGTGCTTTTTCGTGAGCCATTTGCTGATCGTCGACGATGATGTCGAGGTGCTCGACCTGTTACAGAAGTTTCTTCGCCAGCATGGCTACGAGGTAGACGTCGCCTGCGATGGCAAAGCGCTCTGGCAGGCGATCGAGCGGCGCGTGCCAGACCTGGTCATCCTCGACGTGATGCTGCCCGGTGACAGTGGCCTGGTGCTGTGCCAGCGCCTGTTGGCCGAACACAAGGTGGCAGTGATCATGCTGACCGCCATGGGCGAGCTGAGCGACCGTGTGGTGGGCCTGGAGCTGGGGGCAGACGACTACCTGACCAAGCCGTTCGCTGCCCGTGAACTGCTGGCGCGGGTCAGGGCCGTGTTGCGCAGGGCCGGTGAGGGGGCTGCTGGCGCTGTTGTCGCTACGAGCCACCCCTCGGTGCTTGAGTTCGCCGGCTGGCAGCTGGACGTGGTGCGGCGCGAGTTGCGCTCGCCGGATAACGTCATGATCCCGTTGTCCAACGGTGAATTCGAGCTGTTGCTGGTGTTTGCCGAGCATCCGCGTCGGGTGCTTAGCCGCCAGCAGTTGCTGGACCTGGCCCGTGGCGAAGCCTACGACGCCTACGACCGCAGCGTTGATGTACAGGTGAGCAGGTTGCGCCGCAAGCTTGAAGCTGACAATGGCAGTGAGCCGTTGATTCGCACCCTGCGTAATGCCGGCTACCTGTTCACGCCCACGGTCGCCAGGCGATGAAGCTGTTCACCCGGCTGCGACAGGCCCTGCCGCAGCCAAGAATCACCATTGCCCGCTGGATTGCGCTGACCACTTTGACGGCGATGCTGTTCCTGTTGCTGCTCAAGGGGCTGTTCAGCCTGCTGTTGAGTGTGTGGGCGCAACCACCGCTGCTGGAAAGCGGGGTGATCGAGAAAGTGGCAGCGGTGACCCGCATCCTCGATGCGGCGCCTGTGTTGCAACGCAGCAACATTGCGGGCGCGGCGGGTGACGGCACCTATTCGGTACGCTGGTTGCAGCGCCATGACGAAGCCGGTGTGCCCATGTTGGTCGATGCCGAGTACCGCCAGGGCACGCCTATCCTGCGTGCCTTGCTCAAGCGCCCGGATGCCAGGGTCGAGGCATTCGAGCCTTCCGACATGCCGGAATACGCCCCTGAACGCGGCTATGCCCTGATGATCGAGCTGAGCGACAAGTCCTGGGTGCTGTTTCGCGCTACCAGCCGTAGCTGGGGCCTGGATGAACTGCCGCGTAACCTGATCATCCTCGCCTTGATGCTGGCTTCCAGCCTTGCTGTCGCGTTGTTGGCCACACGCTACTTGGCCAAGCCCCTGGAGCGCTTTGCCGAAGGTGCGCGGCGCTTTGGCAAGGACTTCAACGCGCCCCCCATCCCGGTGGTCGGCCCGCACGACCTGCGCCAGGCCATCCAGGCCTTCAATGCCACCCAGGCTCAGCTCAAGCATTACCTGAACGACCGCACGCAGATGCTCGCGGCCATCTCCCACGACCTGCGCGCACCACTGACGCGCATGCGCTTGCGCGCCGAGTTCATCGACGATGCCCAGTTGCAGGCCAAGTTGTTTCAGGACGTTGACGAGATGCAGGCGATGGTCGATGCCGCGCTGGCGTTTTTCCGTGATGACGCGCGGCTTGAACCCACCACCGTGTTCGACCTGGGCGAGCTGCTGCTGACCGTGGTGGACGACTTCAAGGATGCGGGCGTGGAGGTTGGCCTCAGCGGGCCGCGCCGCTGTGTTTACACCGGGCGGCCCGTGGGCATCAAGCGGGTGTTGGTCAACCTGATCGACAATGCCGCGAAGTACGGTTGCGAACCAACGGTGGTGTTGGCGGTAACTGCCAGGCAGATAGAAATTACCGTGCAGGATCGCGGGCCGGGTATCGCGCCGGAACTGCAGGAGCAAGTATTCGTGCCGTTTTACCGTATTGAAGGCTCACGCAACCGCGACACTGGCGGTGTGGGGCTGGGCCTGCCCGCCGCACGGGCCATCGTGCTGGAACAAGGTGGCAGCCTGACATTGAGCAACCGCCTCGACGGCGGTTTGCAAGCCAAAGTCACGCTGCCAGTGGGTTGATCAAAGCCCCAGTTCGCTGAGCCCGGGGTGATCGTCCGGGCGCCGGCCCAGCGGCCAGTGGAACTTGCGCTCGGCCTCGCTGATGGGGTGTTCGTTGATGCTCGAATGACGGTTGTGCATCAGTCCGTCGTCGGCAAACTCCCAGTTCTCGTTGCCGTAGGCGCGGAACCACTGGCCGCTGTCGTCGTGGTATTCGTAGGCGTAGCGCACGGCAATGCGGTTGCCGGTGAAGGCCCACAGTTCCTTGATCAGGCGGTATTCCAGTTCGTGGTGCCATTTACGGGTCAGAAACGCTTCGACCTCGGCACGGCCACGGGGGAACTCGACGCGGTTGCGCCAGACCGTGTCCGGGGTGTAGGCGAGCGCAACCTTGGCAGGGTCACGGCCGTTCCAGCCATCTTCGGCCAGCCGGACTTTTTCGATGGCACTTTCGCGGGTGAAGGGAGGAAGGGGTGGGCGGGACATCGGTGTACTCCTCGGGTCGTTTGGCTTGTAGCAGGTTAGCTGCCGCTGCCTGGACAGAGAATGGATGTGCCGGGCACTTCATAATTGCGGTCCGTGGAATAGTGCTGAGGTGTCGTGCCCAGGTGCGGCCCTTATGTAACCCCTGCACAAGGGCGTACCCCTGTCAGTCCCAGGCCGGTGCCAGGCCGTCTGGGCTGACTTCGCGGCCATTGCGTTCGAGCGTGGCGATGCGTGCCATGTCGTCTGCGTCCAGCTTCAGGTCACGGGCAAGCAGGTTGCTGGCCAGGTTTTCACGCTTGGTCGACGACGGGATGACCGCATAGCCCAACTGCAAGGCCCAGGCCAGGGCAACCTGGGCGACAGTAGCCTTGTGCTTCGCGGCAATCTCGGCGAGTACCGGGTCCTTCAGCACCTTGCCGTAGGCCAGGGTCATATAGGAGGTGACGGTGATGCCCTGTTCCTTCAGGAACGCGGTCAGCTTGCCGTTTTGCAGGTAAGGGCTGAGTTCGATCTGGTTGGTCGCGATTTCGCCTTTGCCGACGACTTCGATGGCCTGGCGGGTCAGCTCGATGTTGAAATTGGATACACCGATCTGGCGTGTCAGGCCCAGCTTTTTCGCTTCGGCCAGCGCGGTCATGTATTCGCGCAGTTCCACCCCGTTGCCCGGCGCTGGCCAGTGGATCAGCAAGAGGTCGACATAGTCGGTACGCAGTTTGCTCAGGCTGTCGCGCAGGCTGGGGATGAGCTTGTCGGCGGTGTAGTTGTCCACCCAGATCTTGGTGGTGATGAACAGCTCGCTGCGCGGCACATCGCTTTCGGCGATCGCCTGGCCAACGTCAGCTTCGTTCTTGTAGATTTGCGCGGTGTCGATGACGCGGTAGCCCAGCGCCAGGGCCGACTTGACCGAATCGATAACGGCTTGCCCGGTGAGGCGGAAGGTGCCCAGACCAAAAGATGGGATGCTCATGAAAATGCTCCTTGGCAGATCAGGGTGGACCCAGGCGTGCGGCCTGCGTCAGTGAAGCCAGTGTGCAGGTTTTGCGCGTAACGATTAATGCAGTGTGGCGGCAAGATCTTTTGCTTTGAAGTCAACAGTCGCCCCGGGACTCATGTTCAGGGCGCCAAGGGATTGCCATAGATACCACCGTGGCCACGTCGGGCCTGATGCAATGCGGTTTTCTTGCCCGGAGACCGCGATGCACCCGCCACCCTTTACCGATGGCTCGACCGATGCCCTGATTGCCAGCCGTTTACCGTCCTGGCTGACCGGGGCATCGCTGAATACCTTGTACTCACTGCATGCGAGCCAGCAATGGCAGCAGCACGTTCAACACCAGTTGCATGAGTGGTTGGCAAGTATCCTGCCTCTGGATGCATTTGCCGCCCCATTGTTGCAGCAGGCGTTGTACACCCGGCATGGTTTGACGTTGGATGTTCGCAAGGCGATGCTGCGCCGACGTACATTGCAGCGTTTCCCATCACACATTGCGACCCTTCCAGATGGGGTGAAAGAGCATGTCCATCAGCAGAGCCTTCTGGCTGCTGCGCTGCATAATTTTACCGAGGGGGAAACATTTGCCAGTGCTATTTTGCAAGGCACTGTCGTGCAGGACTCGAATGGCCAGGACGCAAGTCTTTCGCCAAAGGCATTTTACACGTTGTGCCGAACCCTCGACCTGGGTGGGCAGTACCAGGCTTATCTGAATACCCGGTTGATGCCAGGCGGAGAGCCTGGGAGGCAGCTGGAGGCCCTTTTGCAGGAGGGCTATCGGGCTGCTCTGGAGGCGGCACTGCGTCTCTCACTGTACAACGGCGAAATTTCCAGGCATGGCTTTGATCAGTGCATCCCGCTGGCCTCGCAGGTAGCTGGCAAACCCTCGACAGGTACAGGTTTGCAGCCTCATGCGCTGCGTGTATTCGGCAAGCTCGCACGCGGGGTGGTGGTATTCGACGTTGCAGCATCCGACAGTGCGCAGAGAGGGCTTCTGTGCTGGGTGCCTGACGATCCCCATGGTGCGCTTACCTGGTACTCCACATGGGACCAACTGTTCCTGACGATGGGCAAGCAGTTTCGTTTGCCTGGCTATGTCGATTTTTTCCAGCGCTTCATCAGCGAACGGGATCGTGAGGCTTACAGCCGTGCGCTGGGTGAGGCGTTGAAGCAAGGCGATGAAAATGTGCCGGTTCGTCTCGATGGGCGCCACGAAGTGATCGGGCAGCCATTGTTCGAATACCTGCGCAAGCAGCAGATCGATAACTTGTTGGACAATGCCAGGGTCCTGGCGGTGCCTACCGCCGATGTGGATGCACAGGTGCGTGACCGGCGCTTGCACTTCTATCTCGAAAGTGCGCTGGACCTACTGGGCCTGGCGAGCTTCGGGCTTCCCGCGTTGGCGCTGCCGTTGTTGGGCATCACCGCGTTGCAGGTAGCCGACGAAGTATACGAGGGCTATGCCGATTGGCGACTGGGTGATCGACAGGCGGCGCTGGAGCACCTTTATTCGGTTGCCGAAACGGTGATCATGACGGGCGCCAATGTGGGCGCTGGGCTGGCAGCACAGCGGCTGGCCAGGGCAGCGCAGGTCGATGAGCTAGTGCCGGTACGGTACGACGAGCACAGGTTGAAATTGTGCGACCCGGCGTTACCCGGCTATGAGATTGAGCCTGTGGGCAGCACGGGAGCGCTACCTTTGGGCGGGCCGGGGGAGCGGGTGCGCACGCCAGTCGGCAGCTTTGAAACCTACCTTGAGGCGCAATCGCAACAACGGCGAATCCGTCATCCGCAGCGTGCCAGTGCCTATGCGCCGATGCTTGAAGGCAACGGCGCCGGCGCTTGGCGCCACGAGCTCGAAAGCCCTCATGAGTGGCAGGGGCGCGTGCATTTGCTGCAAGACCTCGCCAGCGATCTGTCGCAGCTGGATGCTGAAGCGGCCAACGATGTGCTACTCGCCACTGGCCTGAATGAAGACCATCTGAGGCGTTTGCACCTCGATCACGCGCCGCCTCCGGCACGGCTGCTCGATGCAGCTGAGCGGCATCGTGTGCATACGCAAGAGCCATGGCTACGCGGCGATCGCTTCGAGGAGCATCTACAGGCCCAACAAGGCGTCGCTACCCCAGAACAGGCCGTGTTGCGCAGAGACTTCCCAGGGCTTTCAATCAGGGGGGCGCGCGAAATCATCGAGCATGCCAGCGAGGACCAGGTTGAACAATTGCAGATACGCCAGCGTGTTCCCCTGGCCTTGGCCGAACAGGCGCGTTGGCAACTGCACGATGCGCGACTGGATCGTGCCTGTGCCGGGCTGCGCCAGGCCGCAGCCATCAACCGCGATACCGAGCAGTTGGCGTTGAGCCTGGTCGGCGATGAGGCGCCTTGGCGAGGCACCCGGGTTGAAGTGCGGCTTGCATCGGCGCAAGGCGAAAGAATGGCCTGTGTCGGCGCTGAAACCTCCGACGAGCTCCGTACGCTGGTGCGTACCGCCGACGGTTATGAAGTAATAGCGCGCGCCGGTGACCCTTTGTCGCCCCCTTCGTCGCCATGCAGCCTGTTCGAAGCGCTGATACAGCTGCTGGACCCTTGGCAGCGCAAGCAGTTGGGCGAGGCCGCCGACAGCCCGCAGGCGTTGGTGGATGCGTTGTCACTCTGGGCAAGCCAGCGGCGTGAACGGGTGGCCGATGTGCTTGGTATGGCGCCAATCACCCCTGGTTTCAGGCCTCCAGTCAGGCTGGGAGACGGGCGCGTGGGATACCCGTTGAGCGGACGGGGGGAGAGCAGCCTTCGTGCATTGCGCCGAGGTATGCAGCGGCTGTTTCCAGACCTGGATGATCACGCATTTGAAGACCTCATCGACAGGGCGAGAAGCCTTGGGTTGACGGCCTGGAACTATCATCTGCGCCTCAGTGGGCAGCTGCGTGCACTTGACCTGGCTTTGAGCCGATGGCGACGTCAGTCATCCGGCCCTTTGCAACTGCTCAGGCGGGCCCGCATGGCACGGCGAATCCGAAATGCCTGGCGGCGCAGTATTCGCGACGAGGCCGGCAACTTCGCGTTGATTCTGGAAAACTCACGGCTGGGCTCATTGCCGGATTTGCCAGATACCGTCAGTTTTGACCATGTGACCACGCTCACGCTGACAAACCTGGAGCTGGCCCGCGTCGATGAGCGCTTTCTGTCCCGTTTCCCCAGCGTGACCAGGCTTGACCTGACGGGGAACCGGTTGACCGAACTGCCAACACTGGAACACACGCCTTGGCTGGAGACGTTACGACTGGCGCATAACCGGATCGTGATAACCGAACCGGGCAATCGGCAGCTGGCTGGTTTGAGCCATCTGACCACGCTGGACCTTGATTTCAACGCGCTTGAGGTTGAGCCAAGGGTGAACCTGTCCACTGCCCTTCGACGTTTGCACTTACGTGGTAACCGGCTGCGCACGGTCCCTTTGCATCTGCTGCAGCAAGTCGCGTTGGAGCAGATCGACTTGCGTGGTAACCGTATCGGTACCATTGACGAAGCTCAGTTGGCCCTTCTGAACGCTTATCCCGACAGGGTGCGTCTGCAAGACAACCCGCTGCCTCCTGTCATATTGGAACGGGTGGACGAACGTGTTTGGCTCCCCCCTTCACAACCATTGCCCGCACAACCAGCTGCGCATGAGTCGGACCCTTGGCTGGTTGGCTTGAGCGGGCAGGAAGCGGCCCGGCGCAGGGAGGCGTGGCAAGCGTTGCGTGCCGAACGGGGCAGTGAAGACTTTTTTGCCTATCTGGAAGCGGTGCGGGCGGCTGAGCAGTTCACGCGCCAACCGGCAGAGGCCCGCCGGCGTGTGGGCGAGTTGCTTGAAACCATGTGGCACAATTCGGTTGTCCGCAGTGCTGTGTTCCGTCAGGCGGCAATGCCGCGCGGGCGTGCCGACCTCGATGTACTGTTGGTGAGGCTGCAGGTCGAGCTGCGTACCGAAGGCGTGAGAGGGAGACGGGTGGAGCGCGCGTTGCGAGACCTGTCGCGGGAGCTGTTCCGGCTGGAGCAAGTCAATCGTTTTGCCGCGCAGCATATCGAGCGTCTGCGTCTGCCGCCCGGCGAAGCCCGTACAAATGACGTTTACCTCGCCTTCAGAGTGGGCCTGGCAGATGCTTTGGGTATTTATGGGCAACCCACCTACCTGAACCTCCAGCATGTAACCAGCGTCACACCTGAGCTGCTATCGGAAGCCGAAGCAGCGGTGCACGAGGCCGAAACGGCTGAAGCGCTGAGCCAGTTCCTGTCGCGGCAATCCTTCTGGCAGGACTATGTGCGTGTCGCGTACGCCGATGAATTTGCCGAAATACGCCACGAGTACGCTCCGCAGTTAGGTGCGTTGGAGCCCTCACCCGGTGAGGTGCATGTGCCCATGGATGCTGTGAACCGGATCGGCGCCCAACGCCAGGCATCGGAGAGGGCGCTGACGCTGAAACTGGCGCGTGGCAATGCCTGGGCGTGGTTCCGCTTTGAGCCCTCTCATGGGCCTGGCCTTCGAGCGTTTACCCGGCTGTCGAGGCAGTTGGAGCAAAGCCTGGATACTTGGCGAGGTCTGCCGACCGATGCGGAATATCATGCTCGCTCTGCCGTGGCGCAAACACTGCGCCAGGCTTGGTATTCGGGCTTTCGCGCTGAAGGCCCAGGCTTCAATCCCACCATCGAAGGGTTGTCGGTCAGCACGTTGCCGGAGCTGCCGGTGGGCATTCGTTTTGACAGGCTGCGTACGTTGTCGCTACGCAACCAGCAGGTCACGGCCATTGCAGGTGATTTTTTGCGGCGCTTTCCCAATCTGGAGGTGTTGAACCTGTCGGGTAGCAGAATTTCACGCCTGGAAGGGCTTGAGCATTTGCCTCAACTGCGCAGCTTGAACCTGGGGGGTAACCTGCTTGATACGGTGACAGGCCTGGAAAACCTGGGGCAGTTGGTCGAGTTGGACCTCAGCGGCTGCAGGCTGGAGGCATTGCCCGCTGGCATTGAGCGTTTGACGAATCTGACGAGCCTGGACCTGGCCTTCAACCAGTTGAGTGAGCTGCCGGAACAGCTGGGTGCGCTGCCAGCGCTAGAGAACTTGCAGTTGAGCGGTAACTTGTTGACAGGCTTGCCACGCACTATAGGCAACCTGGCGCGGCTGAACATTCTAAATCTCGGTGGCAACCGGTTGAGCGTAGTGCCGGAAAACCTGAATGGTCTGGCAAGGCTCACTCAGTTGTACTTGCACGATAACACCATCGTTCTTGATGCCGTCAGCGAGTCGCGACTGGAGTGGTTTTCCAGGCTGGAGGTGCTCAACCTTGAGGGCAATCCACTCGTCAGTGCGCCACTGCTGCGCTACAACGTCCACCTGCGGTATTTGTCGTTGCGTGCTACCGGCCTGAGGGCGTTCCCGCTTCAGTTAATGCAAGGTCACCCAGACTTGAGCGTGGACTTGCGAGGCAATCGCATCACTGCCTTGGACGAGGATGCCCTGCGTTGGGTGGAGGCCAACCCCCATACCGTCAATCTCGAAGACAATCACTTGAGCGAGCAGGTCATGGCTCGTGTACGCGATGCCTTGGCACGCTTGCAATTGCAATGGGTCAGGGAAGAAGAGGAGGGGGAGGTGACCGCAATCAGAAAACCACCCTCACGCAGAGGGTAATGAGCCAAGCCATGGCCTGGGTGGGCCATGGCTTGCGGTGCATCAGCGGCGGCGGAACAGCGGCAGCGGCTCGTCGGTGGCGGCCTGGTAGGTCACCGAGAAGTCCTTCAGGCTTTGCAGCGCGTCTTCCGGGTTCTTGTCGGCACGGATGGCGAATGCATCGAAACCGCAGCGGGCCATGAAGAACAGCTGGTCACGCAGCACGTCACCGATGGCGCGCAGTTCGCCCTTGAACTTGTAGCGGTCACGCAGCAGGCGCGCATTGGAGTAGCTGCGCCCGTCTGTGAACGCCGGGAAGTTCAGGGCGATGACCTGGAAGTGCTGCACGTCTTCGCCGATTTCTTCTGCCTCCTGGTCGCTGTCCAGCCACACACCCAGGCCGCCGTCGCGGGCTTTGAGCACATGGGCATGGTCGCGCCACATCTGCAGCGGGACGATGTAGTCGTCGCAGTTGGTCAGCTCGTCAAAGGACGTTTCCTTGGGCAACAGGTGCCAGGTTTCGTCGACGATCTGGTTGTTCTTAATGATTCGCTGCATAGACGCGTTCCTTGAAGGGGTCGATGCCGATACGCTGGTAGGTGTCGATGAAACGCTCTTCCTCGGTGCGTTGCTCGACATACACGGCGATCAGCTTCTCGATCACATCGGCCATGTCATCCTGGGCGAAGGACGGGCCGAGGATCTTGCCCAGGCTCGCGCCACGCGCGGCGTTGCCGCCCAGCGACACCTGGTAGAACTCCTCACCCTTCTTGTCCACGCCGAGGATGCCGATGTGGCCCACGTGGTGGTGGCCGCAGGCGTTCATGCAGCCAGAAATGTTGAGGTCGATTTCACCGATGTCGAACAGGTAGTCCAGGTCGTCGAAACGGCGCTGGATGGATTCGGCAATCGGGATCGACTTGGCGTTGGCCAGCGAGCAGTAGTCACCGCCCGGGCAGCAGATGATGTCGGTCAGCAGGCCGATGTTCGGCGTGGCGAAGCCGCCTTCGCGCAGCTCCAGCCAGAGCGCGTGCAGCTGGCGCTGCTCGACGTCGGCGAGGATGATGTTCTGCTCGTGCGAGGTGCGCAAGAAGCCAAAGCTGTAGCGCTCGGCCAGGTCGGCCACGGCGTCCAACTGCTTGTCGGTCAGGTCGCCCGGGGCAACGCCGGTCGGCTTGAGCGACAGGGTCACGGCCACGTAGCCAGGGCGCTTGTGGGCGCGGGTGTTGCGCGAGCGCCAGCGGGCGAAACCTGGGTATTCGGCGTCCTGGTTGGCGTAGTCGAAATTCTCGAGGGCCAGGTAATCCGGGTCGACGAAATGGCGCGACACGCGCTGCACTTCAGCTTCGGTCAGGGTGGTGCTGCCGCCACGCAGGTGGACCATTTCGGCCTCGACCTTCTCGGCGAACACTTCCGGGGTCAGGGCCTTGACCAGGATCTTGATCCGCGCCTTGTACTTGTTGTCACGGCGACCGTAACGGTTGTACACGCGCAGGATGGCGTCCAGGTAGCTGATCAGGTCTTGCCACGGCAGGAATTCGTTGATGAACGAGCCGACCACCGGGGTACGGCCCAGGCCACCGCCGACCAGCACACGGAAGCCCAGCTCGCCGGCAGCGTTGCGCACCGGCTCCAGGCCGATGTCGTGCACTTCGATGGCGGCGCGGTCTTCTTGCGAGCCGTTGATGGCGATTTTGAACTTGCGCGGCAGGTAAGCGAATTCCGGGTGGAAGGTGGTCCACTGACGGACGATCTCGCACCACGGGCGCGGGTCGATGATTTCGTCTGCGGCCACACCGGCGAACTGGTCGGTGGTGGTGTTGCGCAGGCAGTTGCCGCTGGTCTGGATCGCGTGCATCTGCACGGTGGCCAGCTCGGCGAGGATGTCCGGGATGTCTTCCAGCGCCGGCCAGTTGAACTGCACGTTCTGGCGGGTGGAAATGTGGGCATAGCCCTTGTCGTAGTCGCGAGCGATCTTGGCCAGGGTGCGGACCTGGGTGGCGTTCAGCTGGCCGTACGGCACGGCGACACGCAGCATCGGCGCGAAACGTTGGATGTAAAGGCCGTTCTGCAGGCGCAGAGGGCGGAATTCTTCTTCGCTCAGCTCACCGGCCAGGTAGCGGCGGGTCTGATCACGGAACTGCTTGACGCGGTCCTCGATGATCCGCTGATCGTACTCGTCGTATACGTACATAAAAGTCCTGTCTCAGGCATGCAGCTATTCGCGCGCACGGCCGCGCACTCCGGTACGGAGCCGGGGAACGATATCAGGTTGCGGTTATGCGCTAAAGTGATGTTTTAGCATATGAAAAGAACCAAATGGACTATGTGAGACTGACTGCCATTTGTGCCTCGGGTGAGGCAGGGCGTTTATAATCCAGGGTTTGCTTCGCAGAGATTTGACCCCATGCTCAAGGCCCTGTGCCAAAGCTTGTTTCTGGCCCTGCCGCTGGCGGCAAGTGCGCAGCCATCGGTGGTTTTCCTCAACCCTGGGCTGTCCACCGAGACGTTCTGGACCAGCTATACCCGCTTCATGCAGGCCGCCGCGGATGAGCTGGGCATGACCCTGCGGGTGGAATACAGCGAACGCCGCGCCGACTTGGCCCTGACCCAGGCCCGGGCGATCATGAGTGGGGCGCAGCGGCCGGATTACCTGGTGCTGGTCAACGAGCAGTACGTTGCGCCCGAAGTGCTGCGCCTGTCGCGTGGCACGGGCGTGAAGCTGCTGTTGGTCAACAACGGCCTGACGGCCAGCCAGGTTCGCAGTATTCAGGCCCAGCCCGACAAGTATGCCGAGCCGCTGGGCACTTTGACGAGCAACGACGAGCAGGCGGGCTTCCAGATGTTACACCAGATGGTCGCGCAACTGCCGCGCGACGTCGGGGCGGTGGACCTCGTGGCTTTTGCCGGGCTCAAGACCACCCCGGCCTCGCAGTTGCGCGAGGAAGGCATGCGCCGTGCGCTGGCCGACTTCCCTCAGGTGCGCCTGCGCCAGGTGGTGTATGGCGGCTGGAGCCGCCAGCGCGCCTACGAGCAGGCGCAGCAGTTGCTGGAGCGCTACCCGGCCACGCGCCTGGTGTGGTCGGCCAATGACGAAATGGCCTTTGGCGCCATGCAGGCGTTCGAAGCGGCAGGGCGCAAGCCTGGGCGTGATGTGCTGTTCAGCGCCGTCAACAGCTCGCCCGAGGCCTTGCGCGCGCGTATCGACGGTCGCCTGAGTGTGTTGATGGGGGGGCACTTTACCCTGGGTGGCTGGGCCATGGTGATGCTGCACGACGACGCACACGGGCTGGCGCTGAACCGCGATGGCCTGCGCGAGCACAGTGCCCCGGTGCTGCAGGTGATCGACCAGGCCAAGGCCAGGCGTTGGCTGAAACTGCTGGAACGGGACGACTACGGTGTCGATTTCCAGCGTTACAGTGCCGAAGGGCGGCCGTCTGGCTACCAGTACCCGTTTCTGACGGCACCGGTCGAATATTGAAAGACCTTGCTTGAGGAAAGGGCATTGCTCGTCTTAACTGCTGGTGGTGAAGTGCATTCCCATAACCACTACAAGAGGCAATGCAATGGGAAACTCAACCAAGGTCCGCAAAGCTGACAGCAGCGTCGATGCCTGGGCGATCCTTTGCCTGATCGTGTTGGTGGTGGTCACTGCCGTGTATTGGGTCAGCCACCAGTAGACCTGTTCTCAAGACCGTGAAGCCGTCAGAGCGCCTGCGGGAGGGAATCCCGCAGGCGTTTTCATTTCTAGCGGGCGGTAAGGTGCAGGGCCAGTTGCACCAGGCCGATCAAGACGGCAATGAACACCAGGGTGAACAGCGTCCCCAGTGCGATGAAATGGCTGGCTTTGCCGTGGGTAAAGTCGCGGGCGCGGTTCTTGCCGCTTTGTACGCCGAAGGCAGCGGCGAGGATGCTGTGCAGCATCTGCCAGAAGGTAGGCGGTTTGCCCTGGCTGGAATCGTCCATGGTGGCTCCTGAGAAATCAGAGGCAATCAAGGACAGTGTAGGCAATGAAAAGGCGGTTGCCTGGACTGGCTTCTTCGCGGGTTTACCCGCGAAGAAGCCAGCGCGGTCTTAGCTGTCGTACCCGAGGTTAGGCGCCAACCAGCGCTCGCTCACGCTCACATCCTGGCCTTTACGCGCGCTGTAGTTTTCGATCTGGTCCTTGTCGACCTTGCCCACGGCAAAGTACTGCGCTTGCGGGTGGGCAAAGTACCAGCCGCTGACCGCCGCCGCCGGGAACATCGCGAAGTGCTCGGTCAGGAACACGCCGCTTGGCCCGGTTTCGCCGATGGCGGTGCCATCGAGCAGGCGGAACAGGGTTTCCTTCTCGGTGTGGTCGGGGCAGGCCGGGTAGCCCGGGGCCGGGCGAATACCGCTGTACTGCTCCTTGATCAGCGCCTCGTTGTCCAGGTGCTCGTCGCGGGCATAGCCCCAGTGCTCTTTACGCACCTGCTCGTGCAGCCACTCGGCGCAGGCTTCGGCCAGGCGGTCGGCCAAGGCCTTGACCATGATCGAGCTGTAGTCGTCGCCTTTGTCCTGGTAAGCCTTGGCCACTTCCTCGGCACCGATGCCGGCGGTGGTGATGAACCCGCCTACATAGTCGGTGACGCCGCTGGTTTTTGGCGCGACGAAGTCGGCCAGCGACCAGTTGGGCTTGCCATCCGGTTTGATGGTTTGCTGGCGCAGGTGGTGCAGGGTGGCCAACGGTTGGCCGTCCTCGCCGTACACCTCGATGTCGTCATCGGCCACCTGGTTGGCTGGCCAGAACCCGAACACGGCGCGGGCGCTGATCAGCTTCTCGTCGATCAGCTTGTCGAGCATCTCGCGGGCATCCTTGTACAGCGCCGTGGCCGCCTCGCCGACCACTTCGTCGGTGAGGATGCGCGGGAACTTGCCGGCCAGGTCCCAGGAGATGAAGAACGGGGTCCAGTCGATGTATTCGGCCAGGGTACGCAGGTCGATGTCTTCCAGCACCTTGACGCCGGTGAAGGAGGGCACTGCTGGCTGGTAGCCGGCCCAGTCGTATTGCGGCTTGGCAGCGATGGCCTGGCTGTAGCTCAGGCGCTCGGTGCGGGCGCTGCGGTTGGCGGTGCGCTCGCGTACTTCCACGTATTCCTGGCGGGTTTTCTCGACGAAGCCCGGCTTGAGTTCCTTGGACAGCAGTTGGGTCGCCACGCCCACCGCGCGCGAGGCGTCGGTGACATAGACCACGGCATCATTGCTGTACTTGGGCTCGATCTTGACTGCAGTGTGCGCCTTGGAGGTGGTGGCACCACCGATCATCAGTGGCAGCTCGAAGCCCTGGCGCTGCATTTCGCGGGCAACGTGCACCATCTCGTCCAGCGACGGGGTGATCAGGCCGGACAAACCGATGATGTCGCACTTCTGTTCGCGAGCGGTTTGCAGGATTTTTTCGGCTGGCACCATCACGCCAAGGTCGACGATGTCGTAGCCGTTGCAGCCCAGTACCACGCCAACGATATTCTTGCCGATGTCATGCACATCGCCTTTGACCGTGGCCATCAGGATCTTGCCCTTGGCTTCCGGCTTGTCGCCTTTTTCGGCCTCGATGAACGGGATCAGGTGCGCCACGGCCTGCTTCATCACGCGGGCCGACTTGACCACCTGGGGCAGGAACATTTTGCCCGCGCCGAACAGGTCGCCGACCACGTTCATGCCGTTCATCAGTGGGCCTTCGATCACTTCGATCGGGCGTGCGCACTGCTGACGGCATTCTTCGGTGTCTTCGACGATGAACGCGGTGATGCCCTTGACCAGCGCGTGCTCCAGGCGTTTTTCCACCGGCAGCGAGCGCCATTCTTCGTTTTCCACTTCCTTGGTGGCGCCGCCGCCTCGGTAGTCGTCAGCGATCGCCAGCAGGGCGTCGGTGCCGTGCGGGGTGCGGTTGAGTACCACGTCCTCGACTTTTTCGCGCAGTGCCGCCGGGATCTCGTCGTAGATTTCCAGCTGGCCGGCGTTGACGATACCCATGGTCAGGCCGTTCTGGATCGCGTGGTACAGGAACACCGAGTGGATCGCTTCACGCACCGGGTTGTTGCCACGGAACGAGAACGACACGTTGGACACACCGCCCGAACTCAGCGCATGGGGCAGGTGATCGCGGATGTAGGCACAGGCCTCGATGAAATCGACGGCGTAGTTGTTGTGCTCTTCGATACCGGTGGCGACGGCGAAGATGTTCGGGTCGAAGATGATGTCTTCCGGTGGGAAGCCCACTTCATTGACCAGAATGTCATAGCTGCGCTGGCAGATTTCCTTCTTGCGCGCGGCGGTGTCGGCCTGGCCGACCTCGTCGAAGGCCATCACCACCACGGCAGCGCCGTAGCGCTTGCACAGGCGGGCGTGATGCTTGAACTGCTCGACGCCTTCCTTCATGGAAATGGAGTTGACGATGCCCTTGCCCTGGATGCACTTGAGGCCCGCCTCGATCACGTCCCACTTGGACGAGTCGATCATGATCGGCACGCGGGAAATGTCCGGCTCACCGGCGATCAGGTTGAGGAAGCGGACCATGGCGGCCTGGGAGTCGAGCATCCCTTCGTCCATGTTGATGTCGATCACCTGGGCGCCGGCCTCGACCTGCTGCAGGGCGACTTCAAGCGCTTCGGTGTAGTTTTCTTCACGGATCAGCCGGGCGAACTTGGCGGAGCCGGTGATGTTGGTGCGCTCGCCGACGTTGACGAACAGCGACTGGCGGTCGATGGTGAACGGCTCCAGGCCCGACAGGCGGCAGGCCTTGGCGATTTCCGGGATCTCACGCGGCTTGTACTTGGCCACGGCTTCGGCAATGGCCTGGATGTGGCCTGGGGTGGTACCACAGCAGCCGCCGATGATGTTCAGGAAGCCGCTGGCGGCGAACTCCTCGACCACCGCAGCCATTTCCGCCGGGGTCTCGTCGTATTCACCGAAGGCGTTCGGCAGGCCGGCGTTGGGGTGGGCCGAAACATGGGTGTCGGCTTTGGTCGCCAGCTCTTCCAGGTACGGGCGCAGGTCCTTGGCGCCAAGGGCGCAGTTCAGGCCCACGGAAATCGGCTTGGCGTGACGCACCGAGTTCCAGAACGCTTCGGTGGTCTGGCCGGACAGGGTACGGCCGGAGGCGTCGGTGATGGTGCCGGAGATCATGATCGGCAGTTCGACGTTGTCGTCCTCGAACACTTGCTGCACGGCGAAGATCGCCGCCTTGGCGTTGAGGGTGTCGAAGATGGTTTCGATCAGGATCAGGTCGGCGCCGCCCTCGATCAGGCCGCGGGTGGCCTCGATGTAGTTTTCGACCAGCTCATCGAAGGTGACGTTGCGGTAGCCAGGGTCGTTGACGTCCGGGGAAATCGAGCAGGTGCGGCTGGTAGGGCCGAGCACGCCGGCGACAAAGCGTGGTTTGTCGGGGGTTTCCAGGGTCTTGGCATCCGCTACCTGGCGGGCGATGCGCGCGCCTTCGACGTTCAGTTCGTAGACCAGCGACTCCATGCCGTAGTCGGCCTGGGAAATCTGCGTGGCGTTGAAGGTGTTGGTTTCGAGAATATCGGCGCCGGCATCCAGGTAGGCTTTCTCGATGGCGGCGATCACGTCCGGGCGGCTGAGCAGCAACAGGTCGTTGTTACCTTTGACATCGCTTGGCCAATCGGCGAAACGCGTGCCACGATAGTCGTGTTCCTCGAGACGGTAGCTTTGGATCATAGTACCCATGCCGCCGTCGAGGATCAGGATGCGCTCTTTGAGTGCGTTCTGGAGTGCTTGGAGACGAGCGCTGCGGTCGGACATAGGAACTACCTGGTCGGGCAAATATCAGAAGGTGCGGAATCATAACAAAGCTGCGCGGTTTTTACGCACATCGCCCATTTGCATGAAAACTGCTCATGTTGTTGGCGCGATTACCAGCACCCAAGGACGACCAGGCACAATCGTGATGGCTTTTAAGAACCAGGACTTTTCGCACATGGTGCATCGTATCCTTGCCGGCGCCTTCGCCCTGCTCATCAGCGGCGCGGTGTTCGGGCAAGCCCCTCAGTCGAGCCCGGCTATTTCCTACACCCGGGACATTCAACCGATTTTCACCGAGAAGTGCGTGGCTTGCCACGCCTGCAACGACGCTGCCTGTCAGCTTAAGCTGGAAAGCCCGGAAGGCGCGGTGCGCGGGGCCAGCAAGGTGCCCGTGTACCAGGGCGAGCGCAGCAAGGCGGTGCCTACCACGCGGCTGTTCTACGACGCCCACAGCGAAGAGGAATGGCGCAAGAAGGGCTTCTACTCGGTGCTCGACAACCAGGGCAGCCAGGCCGCACTGATGGCGCGCATGCTGGAACTGGGGCACAAGACCCCACTCACGCCCAACGCCAAGTTGCCCGAGGACATTGTCCTGGGCTTGAACCGCAACAACATGTGCCCGCTGCCCCATGAATTCGACGCCTATGCCGGCGCCCACCCCAAAGAGGGCATGCCGTTGGCGGTGACCGGGCTGACCGACAAGGAATACGACACCATGCGCCGCTGGCTGGCAGCGGGTGCGCCGGTGGAATACCAGCCGATCAAGCCAAGCGCAGCCGAAGCCCGGCAGATCACCGAGTGGGAAGAGCTGCTCAACCGTCCGGGCTCCACCGAGGCGCTGGTCGGCCGCTGGCTGTACGAACACCTGTTCCTGGCGCATATCTACTTCGTTGGGGGGGAGCAGGGGCACTTCTTCCAGTGGGTGCGTTCGCGCACGCCGAGCGGCAAGCCGGTCGATATCATTGCCACGCGCCGCCCCAACGACCCGCCGGGCACCGACTTCTACTATCGGTTGATCCCGGTGCAGGGTGTGATCGTGCACAAGACGCACATCACCTACCCGATGGGGCCGCAGAAACTCAAACGGGTCAAGCAGCTGTTCTATGCCGGCGACTGGCACGCCACCGCACTGCCGGGTTACGGCCCGCGTCACCGGGCCAACCCGTTCGAAACCTTCGAGGCGATCCCGGCAGTGGCGCGTTACCAGTTCATGCTGGATAACGCCGAATACTTCGTACGCACCTTTATCCGGGGCCCGGTGTGCCGTGGACAGATCGCCACTGACGTGATCCGCGATAACTTCTGGGCACTGTTCCAGGAGCCGGCCTTCGACCGTTACATCACCGACGCCAAATACCGTGGCGAGGCCACGCCGCTGCTGGCCATGCCGGGCCAGATCGATGACGTGGGCAGTGTGCTGAGCCTGTGGCACGCCTACCGCGACAAGCGCAACGAGTACGAAAAGCTGCGCCGTGACGCCTATGCCGACATGCCGGCACCGGGCTGGTCGACCTTATGGGCCGGTAACGACAACGCGTTGCTGAGCATCTTCCGCCACTTCGACAGCGCGTCGGTGAGCAAGGGCCTGATCGGTGACGTGCCGTTGACCGTGTGGTTGTTCGACTACCCGTTGTTCGAGCGCACCTATTACCAGTTGGCGGTCAACTTTGACGTGTTCGGCAATGTTTCGCACCAATTGCAGACGCGCCTGTATTTCGACCTGATTCGCAACGGTGCCGAGGTCAACTTCTTGCGCCTGATGCCTGCCGACCAGCGCAAGGCGATCCTCGGTGACTGGTACCAGAACAGCGGCAAGGTGAAAATGTGGATGGACTATGAGGACATCGACACCGACACCCCGAGTGGCATACAGCTTGACCCGCGCAACCCCAAGCGCGACTTTGGCCTAAAGCTGTTGCAGCGCACCGGCAGCCTGAATGCCACGCCCGACCCGATCAACCGCTGCCAGGGCGCGTTCTGCTCACGGCCGCAGATGAGCGAAGAGTTCCGCAATGCCGAGCAGTCGCTCAGCCGCCTGGTGTCGCGCCCGGCTGCGGGGCTGAAGGTGATCAACCAGTTGCCCGAGGCAACCATGCTGCGTATCGAAGGGCAGGGCGGCCAGCGCCAGGTGTACAGCCTGCTGCGCAACCGTGCGCACAGCAACGTGGCGTTCCTGCTGGGTGAGGCATACCGCTATCAGCCGGGGCTGGATACCTTGACGTTGGCCCCGGGTGTGCTCAGCAGCTACCCGAACTTCATCTTCAACATCCCGACAAAGGATGTGGCGGAGTTCGTCGAGGACATGGAGTATGCGAAAGATGACCCGGCGAAGTTCGAGCGCATCGTCATGCGCTGGGGCGTGCGCCGCAGTCACCCTGAGTTCTGGCGCTACTTCCATGACTTGAACAGCTTCATCAAGGAGACCCAGCCGGTGGAGGCGGGGGTGCTGGACATGAACCGCTACGAGAACCTCTGATCGGGTAAGCTGACCTTTCCGGGTACCCTGCGGTCGGACAGGTTGGGTGGTCTGGGAGCTGTCATAGGCTCCCAAGGCCTCAACGCACCGGCAAGCGCAGGGTACTTCATGCTGTATTCGCTTCAGGCACTGCGGGCGTTCGCCGCCTGGGTGGTGGTCTGCCACCATTTCATGCAGATCTTCTTCGACTTCCACGCCACCGGCCCCATTGGCCAACTGCTTACCGACCGTGGTGCCGTAGGCGTCGACATCTTCTTCGTCATCAGCGGGCTGGTCATCTACCTGTCGACCCGCGATAAAACCATCGAACCGCGCCAGTTCCTGCTCAATCGGGTGCTGCGTATTGTTCCGGCCTACTGGTTCTACACCGCGTTGATGGCCATGTTGCTGCTGGCTTTTAGCCAATGGATGCCACATCAGGTGTTCACCTGGCACCATCTGTTCTTGTCGATGCTGTTCATCCCGGCAGAAAACCCTGGAGGCTATGGCCTGTACCCGACCCTGAACGTGGGCTGGACGCTGAACTTCGAGATGTTCTTCTACCTGCTGTTCGGCCTGGCCTTCCTGGTGCGCCAGCGTCATCACCTGTTGCTGGTTACCGCGGCCTTGTTGCTGGCTAGCGAGGTGCTGGGCCGGCTGGGTGTGCTAAGCCGCTTCTACAACAACGACATCATCTACGAGTTCTTGCTCGGCATCGGTTTGGGCGTGCTGTATCGCCGTGGGCTGATCCGCCAAGGGCGGTGGTTGCCGCTGGGCGTGCTGGTTGTGGCGGGCCTGGCCATCTATCACCTGGATGCGTCCCTGCGCCTGCTGCATTGGGGCCTACCGAGCGCCATGATCGTGATGGCCTTCATCGCGCTGGAACCGCTTTTTCAAGGCAACCGGCTGCTCAAGGCCTTGGGGGACTGCTCGTACTCGGTGTACCTGGTCCATGTGCTGGTGCTGTACGCCGGCTGGTTCGCCAGCCAGCGCTTGCAGTTGAACCCGTATCTGGTGTTTGCCCTGTGCGTGCCGTCCATTGGACTAATGTCGTGGTTCAGTTACCAGTGGCTGGAGCGCGGGCTGTACCGGCGCATGCAGGCCTGGCTGGCGGCGCCACGGGGAGTGGCCCCTGAATATGCGCTTTCCCGAGTCAAATACTAGGACTTTGTTCAATGAGCGGGTTGGCGTACACTTGGCGGCAAGTCTGTGAGGAACCTACATGAGCGCTATAACCATTACCGACGCCGCCCATGACTACCTGGCCGATCTGCTCTCCAAGCAGAATACGCCTGGCATCGGCATTCGCATTTTCATCACCCAGCCGGGCACCCAGTACGCAGAGACGTGCATTGCCTACTGCAAGCCGGGCGAAGAGAAGCCTGACGACACCGCCGTGGGTCTGAAGAGCTTCACCGCTTACCTGGATGCGGTCAGCGTGCCGTTCCTGGAAGACGCACTGGTTGACTACGCCACCGACCGCATGGGTGGCCAGCTGACCATCAAGGCGCCTAACGCCAAGGTGCCGATGGTCAACGAAGACAGCCCGATCAACGAGCGCATCAACTACTACCTGCAGACCGAGATCAACCCGGGTCTAGCCAGCCACGGCGGCCAGGTCAGCCTGGTGGACGTGGTCGACGACGGCATCGCCGTGCTGCAATTCGGTGGCGGTTGCCAAGGCTGCGGCCAGGCCGATGTCACCCTGAAGGAAGGTATCGAGCGCACCCTGCTCGAGCGTGTTCCGGAATTGAAGGGCGTGCGTGACGTGACCGACCACAGCCAGAAAGAGAACGCCTACTACTAAGCCAAGGTCGGCTCTCTAGCAACAAAGTGTTACGGTTTCAACCCCTGCGACAACAGGCCGCAGCCCGTATTCAAAGGGTTGTAGGCCTTCCCCGCCTTGGTCGGGTAGAACCCCTTGGGGTGTCATGCCAGAATGCCCCGGTTTTTCAGCCGGCCCGTCCCGAGGGCCGGCACCTTCCCTGTAAAGGATGGTTTCATGAATGATCTGTATACCCGGCGCGCAGTTGTCGCCGGGATGGGCGTTCTCGGGCTCGGCCTGCTGGCAGGCTGCAGCCCGGCCCGGGGGCTCGAGTTCAAGTACGGCAAGAACATGAGCAACGAAATCCTCGGGCGCAAGTTCAGCCTCAAAGACCCACAAGGTAACGTGCGCACCTTGTCGAGCTTCTACGGCAGCATGCCGATGGTCTTCTTCGGCTTCACCCAGTGCCCGGCCGTTTGCCCGACCACGCTGGCGCGTGCGGCGCAAATCCGCAAGCTGCTGAGGGGCCGTGACCGTGATCTGTTCCAGGTGGTGTTCATCACGCTGGACCCCGAGCGCGACACCCCCGAGGTGCTTGATGCCTACGTCAAGGCCTTCGACCCGACGTTCACCGCGCTCACCGGCACCCCCGAGGAAATTGCCGCAGTGGCCAAGGAATTCAAGGTGTTCTACGAAAAGGTCCCGGCCGGTGACACCTATACCATCTCTCACTCGTCCACCAGCTACGTCTACGATACGCGTGGCACCCTGCGCCTGAGCCTGGGCCATTCCCTGAATGCCAAGGAATGTGCCGAAGACCTGGTCACCCTGATGGAGATCTGCTGAATGTCGATGCAACCGATCAAACGCGGCCTGGCTGCCCTGGCACTGATGGGCCTGGCCCTGCCAGCCCTGGCCCAGACCACCGTGAGTGAGGCCTGGGTGCGTGCCAGCGTGCCGCACCAGCAGTCCACCGGTGCTTTCATGACCCTCACCGCCAGCAGCGACAGCAAGCTGGTGAGCGTGGCTTCGCCTGTGGCCAAGACCGTGCAGGTACACGAGATGACCATGAACGGTGACGTGATGGGCATGCGTGAGGTGAAGTCTGTAGAGCTGCCGGCTGGCAAGGCCGTAACCCTCGACCCGAATGGCCTGCATGTGATGCTGATGGGCCTGAACAATCAGGTGAAGGAAGGCGAGAAAGTGCCACTGACCCTGACCATCGAAAATGCCAAGGGCGTCAAGGAAACCGTGGACGTGCAGGCTGAGGTGCGTGCGCTCAACGCCGAGGCCGGCGGTGGGCATGACCACATGCACATGAAGCACTGACCGATCGAAGGGCCGCGTTTAGCGGCCCTTTTCTTTTCAGACGTACCCTTCAGCTACGAAAGCGCGGCAGCGGCCTGTCGAGGGTCAGCGAGGTCAGGGTCTTGCGGACCTGGGCTTCGTCGGCCTCCAGCGCCTTCAGGCTTGCCCGGATCTTGCCGGCGGCGGGCACATCGCCCTGCCGGTCGATCCAGTCGGCAATCTCCTTGCAGGCACTGCTCAGGCAGGCCTGGCGCTGGTTCATCAGCGACAGAAGGGTGGTGAGCTCTCTTTCGGACATGGCAGGATCCTCCCATTCAGCCTTGTCAGTGTAGCAGTGGCTGGCCGGCTTGCCTGAGGCCGGGTGACGCAGTTCAAACTGGAAGGCAAGCGCTGCGATACGCCCCCGGCGTCACTCCGTACGCCTGCTTGAACTGCCGGCTGAGGTGGCTCTGGTCAGCAAACCCCAGGTCAAACGCCACTTCCGAAGCGACCAGGCCGCTCTTAAGCATTTCCCGGGCGCGGGCCAGGCGGCGCTGTTTCAACCAGGCATGTGGCGGCAGGCCGGTGGCCTGGCGGAATACCCGTGCGAAGTGGAACGGTGACAGGTTGACTGCGGCGGCCAGCGCTTCGAGCGAGGGTGGGTCGGCCAATTGGCTTTCCAGCAGTTCGCGGGCGCGGGCCACGGCCAGGGGCTCGTGGCCGGGGGCTGAAGGCTCGGCGCATTGCCCGTGACGCTGCACCAGGGCCAGCACCGCCTGGCGCCAGGCGGTCTGTTGCTGCAGGGCGCTGGCGCCGGCTTCGGACAGCTGATGCAGCTGGCTGAAGGCGATGGCCAGGGCAGGGTCCTGGATGACGCTGTCCTTGAAACGGGGCATGCCGTGACGGCCCAGTTCCAGCTCGTCGAGCACGCCGGTTACCCGCTCGTGCTCGGGGTAGAAGCCGCGATAACGCCAGCCCGCTTCATGGGCTGTGGCACCGGTATGCAGCTCGTCAGGGTTGATCAGCACCATGCTGCCAACCGGCGCCAAGTGCTCGCTGCCTCGGTGCCAGAAGCGCTGGGCCCCGGATTCGATCACGGTGAACACATAGCCTTCGTGCACATGCGGGGCGAAACGCTGCTGGAAATAACGCGCGTGCAGCATCTCGACGTCGCCCAGTGCAGGTGCCTGCCAGAGGTGTGTCTGCTCGCGCAGGGGCGTGCTCATGCCAGCCAGCTGCGCAGGAAGAAGATCAACATGCTCACCAGCATGCTCAGCAATACGCTGCGGGTCAACAGCACCAGGGCGATGGCCACCAGAGAGCCCAGCAGGTAGGGGTTGAGCAGGCTCAGGTTGAGCTGGTGATCGGGCATGAAGATGATCGGGCCGCAGATGGCGGTGAGCATGCCAGGCACGGCAAAGCCAAGGAACTGCCTGGCGTTGGAACTCAGACGCAAGGGCAGGCGTGGTTCCAGGAACGCATAGCGGTTGAGGAACACGATGGCGCCCATGGCAAAAATCAGGATCCAGGTCATGCTCGGGCTCCGGCAAATTTCTGGCAGATGAAACCGGCGCTCATGCCCAGCAGGCCTGCGGCCACCAGGGCGGTTTCCCAGTGCCAGTGGCTGAACAATACCGAGCAGAACAACGACACAGCTACGCATACCACCGTGGGCAGGTTGCGCACCAGCGGTGCGATCAGGGCGACGAAGGTGGCGACGATGGAGAAGTCCAGGCCCAATTGGTCCAGGTGTGGAATGTTCTGGCCCAGCAGGATGCCGGCTAGGGTAAACAGGTTCCAGGCCACGTAGAAGGTCAGGCCCACCCCCAGAGCGTACCAGCGGTTGAACTGCTGCTGGTCGTACTGGCTGGTCAGGGCGAAGAATTCGTCGGTCAGCAGAAAGCCCAGGCCCAGCCGCCAGCGCAGCGGCTGGCTGGACAGTACCGGGCGCATCGACAGGCCGTACAGCAGATGCTGCGAGGTCAGCAGCAGGGTGGTGAGCAGGATCGACGCCAGGTTGGCGCCGCCTTTGAGCATGCCGATGGCCACCAGTTGCGCGGCGCCGGCGAAGACGATGGCCGACAGCCCTTGCCCTTCCCAGGCAGTGAGGTTGGCTTCGATGGCCATGGAGCCTGCCAGCAGCCCCCAGGGGGCGACGGCCAGGGACAGGGGGAGAATGGCGATGGCGCCGTGGAGAAAGGCTTGGCGGGCGATGTGGGGCATGATGGCTGCAGTGCTTTACGTGGTAGGCCAGCATGCCAGAAGGGTTAGGGGCATGGCTTGAACGATCTTGCTGGTCGACGCGAATCCTTGTGGGGGCGGGCTACGGATGGCGGGTCAGATGCTGCTGCGCCGTCACGCAGCCATTGATGTCCACGGCCTTCTGCAGCAGGGTCAGGCGGTGCTGCGGGTCGAGGTCGCCGAGCAGGCGGTACACTTCGGCCTGGTAGTCACGCTGGCGCCCCCACAGCATGTCCAGGCCCTGTGGCCGGCTGCGGTTGCAGGCCAGGCGGGTGGCCGGTTGCGGGTAGTAGGGGGCGTACACGGTGGCCATGCTGGGGATGGCTTCCAGTGCTGCGCGGTACTCGCTACTGACGTTGTAGGGCCGGCACCAGGTGGCGATGGCCGGCGCGGGTGCGGCGAAACCCTGCTGGAGGCTGGCCACGAGTAACGGGCAGGCGGCATCCGGAATTTGCGCGACGGGCAGATACGTCATGTAGTACAGCGCCAGGCGGTACTGCGCGACCGGATGGCCCAGCTCGACCGATTTTTTCAGCAGGGCAACCGCTGTCGGCAAGGTATGGGCCAGGGCCTGGCCCTGACGGCTTAGCTCGGGGTCGCCGCCAACGGCTGTGCGCAGTGTATTGGCGTCGTCGCCCTGGTTGTCGGCCTGCTCCAGCAACGGCAAGGCCTGGCGGTAGAGCAGGTCGGCATGAGGGTCGATGCGCACCTCCAGCGCGTGCGCAGCCAGCGGCAACAGGGCGATCAACAGCGGGGGCAGGCGTCGCATACGGCTCACAGGCAAGCCCCATGGGCGGCCAGGCAAGGATGGACGGCTTCGATGTTCATGGCGGTCAAGCGTGCGCCTCGGGCAAATCGGAACGACGACGTATTCTAGCCATCCACGCGGGCTGCCGGAAGACCACCCGGCAACTGTCAGACGAGCTTGATCGGCGTGACCTTGCGCAAGGCGTGTTTTTCCTGGGCCAGACCGAGTTTGGCGGTGATCACCTTGGCCAGGGCATTGTTGCCCAGATCGTTCAGGTGCAAGCGGTCGATGAACAGGTCGGCGCCGAACACAGGTGAGCTGTTGAGCATGCAGTTCATGTCGTAGCAAGGCACAGGGTCGGCCTGGCTCTTGATGCGGCGGAAAAACGCCGAATGCAACTGGCTGTCGAATGCACCCTCTAGCAGCCGTTCGAAGTTCGCCGGCTTTTGCTGCAGTGCGGTCAGCATGGCCTGTTCGCCGGCAGGCAGGGTATCCCGGCACCAGGGCAGCAACGGCTGCAGAATGAAGGTGAGGGTGGCGTGGCTGTCTGCCAGCAGCCGGTCCCATTGGCGCAAGGTACGGCCAATGTTATCGGCAGCACGGGCCAGGCGCTTTTCCGGGGGCGACAGCGGCCAGCTGACCGGGGCGGCGACCGCAGGGGGGGCCAACGCCTGGCGGATACGCCGCCACAACGACTGCCGACGGGATGGTGCGGCGGGCTGCATGCCTTCGCTGAAACTGTTGAGAAAGTCCTGGTAGGCCTTGGCGTGCTGCGGGCCGTTGAGGTTGGCGAGGACTTCACTGAGGGCTTCGTGGGCCAGGCTGTTGAGGCCGCTGAGCACCACTACGTGGCCGAGCTGGCCAAGGCGGTGCTGGTGGGTCAGGAACATCATCAGCTCCTGGCTGGCGTTGAGGCCGCAGCCGGCCAGGCTCAGCCAGACTTCGCCGGTGAGCATCGACAGGTGTGAGGCCACCGTGTGCTCGTCGGAGCTGGCGCCGATACCCAGGGCGGTGGAGCCGCCGACCAGCAGGTTGATACGCGAAGCACCACCGCGCTCGGCTGCGGAAAAGCGCTTGCCGGCGCAATGGCTGTAGCGCAGGCCGAGCGCATCGGTATTGATGGTGCCAGACCGGTAGCCACTTTCGTGCACATGCACGGTGAGCGGGGCACGCCGACTGCCCAGCAGCAGAAAGCGTTGGTAGTCCTGCTGCAAGGGCGAAGGAGATGCGCCCATGTCAGTCGCGGTCATGGTCGCTCCTTCGGTTGCGCCGAGTGTTGCGCTTCACGTTCAGGCCGCCAGTTCCTTGAGGTTGTACAGCAGGCCGCCGGCGGCGATCAGCAGCAGGGCCACACCGGAAGCCAGGCTTATCATGCGGTTGCTCCGCTGCGAGGCGATCTTGCCGATGGCGAAGATGTACAGGCTGAGCACGGCAAAATCGATGGCCACCCACAGCAGCGACAGGACCACCATGCTTTTGCCGAACGATTCGGTGATCTGGATGAACTGCGGGAAGAAGGCGATGAAGAAAATGATGTCCTTCGGGTTGGAAATACCCACCATGAACCCTTGCAGCAGCCCGCCACGCCCGGCCTTGGGGGCTTCGCTCGCCGTTTCCGGCGCAGGCGCATTCAGGGCTTCCCTCAACGTGCCCACCGCGATGTAGCCGATGAACAGGCAGCCCAGCAGGCTCATGGTGCTGAGCCAGGCCTTGTCGATGGCGGCGCTGGTGAGAATGATCCAGGCCGCTGCACCGATAAGCACCAGTGACGCCCAGTTGGTGCCGACGGCGGTAAACATGGCCTTGCGCGAACCGGAGGCAGCCGCAGTGTTGACGATCAGTGCCACCACCGGGCCGGGGGTAGCGATCAGCAGCAGGACAGTGAGGGCATAGGTGGCGGTAAGTGCGGTATTCACGGTCAGTTCTCGATCAGTATGTCGGTTGCCGCCGGGTGTGCGGCATGGGCGTGGAACGGGCAGCGCGACGGGTTGAGCGACCCCGCCTCCTGAAGTTGGTACTGCTTCCACTCGTAGTTGTCGGCATCGCCGAAGAAGCCGAGGGTGTCAGGTACGACACCGTCGTTGTAGTGGTGCACGCGCTCGCGAATGCGCTCGCGGATTTTCTTGCCGCTCTCGGTATTGGCGTTGGCCACTTCGTCGAAGTTTTCCCGTGGGTTGATGACGAAGGTGATGTGCTGCCCCAGGTTGCGGCTTTTCATTTGCTGGTGGCCGGGGAAATTCATGTTGATGAACAGGGGCATGCCGGCGTAGCAGAACGACCAGGCGGTGTCGTCGGGGTCGGTGGGAATGCCTTGCGGCCACGGGTGTGGGTCGCGCGCATGTACGCCACGCAACACTTTCCAGGCCAGCGCCTGTTGTTCGGCCAGGGTGCTGCCCGCTGCTGTTTCGAGAAACACCACCAGGGGGCTGCCGATGCGCTGTTTGGGTTTGATCGGCGTAACGGTGCATACGTAGTCGGCCAGCCCTTGAGCGATGTCATCGGCCAACTGCTCGGCGCGGGCGAAAAGAATATGGCAGGTTTCGCCGTTGACCGCCTTGCGGCCGAACAGGCAGGGGAAGTCGGGGTTGGCGAGAATACTGCGAAAATGCTCTATGGTCTTGTAAGTCCAGTGCTGCGTGTTCCAGACATGTTCATCGGCTAGCTCTAGCGCATCCAGGCGATAGCAATTTCCATATCCCGTAAACATGATTTCCCCAGGCGTAAATTTAATGAACGTTCAAGCCACATGCAGGCAGGATCTTGGTTATGTTTATTATTTACCTGCATTTTCCGAGACGCTCTTGACGTTGTAAAACGCGTGGAACTATGACCTACTATTAGTCTTACTCATGCTCGGGACGTCGCCATGTCGGAACGGATTCAGGCCTTGCACGCCCTGCGTGCCTTCGAGGTGGCCTCTCGCTATGGCTCTTTTACCCGCGCTGCGGAAGAGCTCGCCTTGACCCAGGGCGCGGTCAGCCATCACATCAAGACCCTGGAGGCCATGTTCGGCTGCGACCTGTTCGAACGCCGTGGCCCCAAGCTCAGCCTGACCGAGCACGGTCGCCTGCTGGCGCAAGAGCTGAAAGTGGGCTTCAAGATCATCGAAAATGCCTGCGCATTGCTGCGCCAGGACCGCTATGGCCTGCGCCTGAAGGCCCCGTCCACGCTCACTGTGCGCTGGCTGCTGCGGGCACTGGATGCCTTCAAGAAGCACGAGGACAACTGCAGCGTGCAGTTGTCCAGCGTGTGGATGGACATCGACAGCGTGGACTTCTATTCCGAGCCCTACGACTGTGCCATTCTCCTGGCCAACGGGCGTTTCCCCGCCGATATCGAGAGCTTCAAGCTGTTCGATGAATGGTTGATCCCGGTGTGCCACCCGGATTACATGGCGCAAGCGCAGCCGGCCCTGGCCGACCTGACCCAGTGCGAATTCCTGCATCCGTCCCCGGACCGCCGTGACTGGCGGCGCTGGCTGGCGCGCATGGACGCGCTGGATATCAGCATCGATCAGGGGCAAGTGTTCGATACCCTCGACCAGGGTATTTCAGCCGCCCAGCAAGGCCTGGGTATTTCGGTGGTCGACCTGGTGCTGGCCAGCGCCGACCTGGCGGCCGGGCGCTTGGTCACACCGTTCAAGCACGCCGTGGCCACCGGCGACGGCTACTACATGACCTGGCTCAAGGCCAGCCCCAAGGCGCGGCAAATGCACAAGCTGCGTGACTTCCTGCTCGGCCAGGTGCCACCGCTGGCCTACAAGGACATCAACTACCTGTACGGTTGAATACGCGTTCGAGCATGAAGTCGATGAACACCCGCAATTTCGGCGGCATCTGCCGCCCGGACGGCCACAGCAGGTAGAAGCTGCCGCGTCGCTCCATGAAGTCGTCGAGCACGCTCACCAGTGAGCCATTGCCCAGCTCACGGCCCACGGTGAAGTCCGACAGGCAAGTGATGCCGCGGTGGTTCAAAGCGAAGCAGACGCGTGTCTCGACGTGGTTGCACACCATCGAGATGGGGATGTCATAGGCGTGTTCGGGGTGCTCCTGGCGCAGCGGCCAGGTTTCCAGCTTGCCGTTGCTGGGGAAGCGGTAATGCAGGCAGGTGTGCGCCGCCAGGTCGCGCGGGTGCATGGGCGTGCCGCGTTCGCGCAGGTAGCCGGGCGAAGCCACCAGGCGGTGCTGGAAATACCCCAGAAACTTGGCATTGAGCCGTGAATCCACCGGCTGCTCACCGCGCATCACCACATCGAAACCTTCGCCGATGATATCCACCATGCGGTCGGAAAAGTCCAGGTCCAGCTCCACTTGCGGGTACAGCGCCATGAACTCGGCCAGCGCCGGCATCACCAGCCCGGTGACCTGCGGCATGCTCACCCGCAGGCGCCCGCGTGGGGTTTCGCTGGCTTGCGACAGTTCCTGCTCGGTGGCCTCGATTTCGGCGAGGATGCGCCGGCTGCGCTCAAGGAACAGCGTGCCTCGGCGGTGAGGGTGATGCTGCGGGTGCTGCGGTGGAACAGGCGTACGCCCAGGCGGCTTTCCAGGCGCGCTACGCGCTTGCCCACAGCCGAGGCACTGATCCCCAAAGACTGGCCAGCGGCGACGAAGCTGCGGGTTTCGGCCACCCGATTGAAGACCACGAAACCGCTGAGGCTATCCCTGCTGCGCTCCTGATTGCGGACGTGGATGTCCGGGGTGAACGGCATTGTAACCGTCTTTTTCCGTAATGGCCTCGCCTTGCAGACTGTTCGCCTCGTTTCCTACCCTGAGCATCGCCTTGTGGGGGGGGACCTACGGCGGCGCGCCGACCTTGCTGCAGACGGCCTGTGCAGACGCGGCGGGCGAAGGGGGCGACGTGGCGCAATCGATGCGGGTGACGGTGTGGAACAGCGCCAATGCCCTGGGCGGAATCATTGGCGGGTTGTTACTGGCCGGGGCAGGGGTGGAGGGGTTTGGTGGTGTGGTACTCGCGCTGATCGCGGTGGCCTGGTTGTTGGCCTGGGCCGCGCGCAGAAGCGGCTTCGTGGCGGGGGCACGCTAGCGTAGAATCATCCTTTTCGGTAGAGGTTGACGCAGTGGAGTTGCAGCAGGGCTTTGTCCTGACCCGGCATTGGCATGACACGCCAGAAGGCACCTGCGTGGAACTCTGGCTGGCCACCGATCGGGGGCCACGGCTGCTGCGTCTGGCACCCCAGGTCTCGGTGGCGTTCATCCCGCAAGCGCAAGCGGCGCACGCGCAGGTGTTGCTGGCGAACGAGCCTGGCGCCGAACTGCGGCCCTTGCAGCTAAAGGATTTCGACCAGCGCCCGGTCATGGGCCTTTATTGCCGGCAGCACCGGCAACTGATGCAGCTGGAGCAACGCCTGCGCACGGCAGGCATCGAGGTGTTCGAAGCGGATATCCGCCCACCCGAACGCTACCTGATGGAGCGCTTCGTCACCGCGCCGGTGCAGTTCACCGGGCAACCCGATGACCAGGGCGTGGTCTGCGATGCCCAGCTCAAGCCCCTGCCGGGCTATCGCCCACCGCTGCGCCTGGTGTCGCTGGATATCGAAACCAGTGAACGTGGCGAGCTGTACAGCATTGCCCTGGAAGGCTGCGGCCAGCGTCAGGTGTACATGCTCGGTCCGGCCAACGGCGACCCTGAGGGCCTCGACTTCGATCTGCACTATTGCGATGACCGTGCCGGGTTACTTGCGTGCCTCAACCAGTGGATGGCGGAGTACGACCCGGATGCAATCATTGGCTGGAACCTGATCCAGTTCGACCTGCGCCTTTTGCACGAGCACGCCAAGCTGCTGCAGGTGCCGCTGGCACTGGGCCGCAACGGCGCCCCCATGACCTTGCGCAGCCACGCCAGTGGCGGCCATGTATTCGCCGACGCGCCGGGGCGGCTGTTGATCGACGGCATCGAAGCGCTGCGCTCGGCAACCTGGAGCTTTGCGTCGTTCAGCCTGGAAAATGTCGCGCAAACCTTGCTCGGTGAAGGCAAGGCCATCGACACGCCGTACCAGCGCATGGACGAAATCAACCGCCGTTTCGCCGAAGACAAACCCGCCCTGGCACGCTACAACCTCAAGGATTGCGAGCTGGTCACGCGCATCTTTGCCCATACCCGCCTGCTCGAGTTCCTGCTGGAGCGCGCTTCTGTCACCGGGTTGGCGGTGGACCGCAGTGGGGGTTCGGTGGCCGCCTTCTGCCACCTGTATATCCCGCAGATGCACCGCCTGGGCTTCGTCGCCCCCAGCCTGGGCAGCCGCCCTGACGAAGCCAGCCCCGGCGGTTTCGTGATGGATTCGCGCCCAGGCCTTTACGACTCGGTGCTGGTGCTGGACTACAAGAGCCTCTACCCCTCGATCATCCGGACCTTCCTGATCGACCCGGTAGGGCTGGTCGAGGGCCTGCGCTTGCCCGACGATGAGCACTCGGTAGAAGGCTTCCGAGGTGGGCGTTTCTCGCGTAGCCAGCATTGCTTGCCGGCCATCGTCGAGCGCGTCTGGCAAGGGCGGGAGGCGGCCAAGCGTGAAGGCAACGCACCGCTGTCGCAGGCGCTGAAGATCATCATGAATGCCTTTTACGGCGTGCTGGGCTCTAGCGGTTGCCGTTTCTTCGACCCGCGCCTGGCCTCGTCGATCACCATGCGCGGTCACCAGATCATGCGCCAGACCCGGGCGTTGATCGAGGCCAAGGGCTATGAGGTCATCTATGGCGACACCGACTCCACCTTCGTCTGGCTCAAGGGCGCCCATGGTGAAGCGGCTGCGGCACAGATCGGCCGAGACCTGGTCGCCCACGTCAATCAGTGGTGGCGCGAGCACCTGCGCCAGCAGATGAACCTGGAAAGCGCACTGGAATTGCAGTTCGAAGTGCATTATCGGCGTTTTCTGATGCCGACCATCCGTGGGACCGACGAGGGTAGCAAGAAGCGTTATGCCGGGATGGTGCAGCGCGCCGACGGCAGCGAGGATGTGGTTTACAAGGGCCTGGAGTCGGTGCGCACCGATTGGTCACCACTGGCGCAGCAGTTTCAGCAGGAACTGTACGGGCGGATCTTTCGCGGCCAGCCGTATCGCGACTATGTGCGCCACTATGTGCAGCAGACCTTGGCGGGCGAGCTCGACAACCTGCTGGTGTACCGCAAGCGCCTGCGTCGGCCGCTGGCCGATTACCAGCGCAACGTGCCACCCCATGTACGTGCTGCGCGCCAGGCCGATGAATACAACAGCCGGCTCGGTCGCCCTCGCCAGTACCAGCGCGGCGGCTGGATCAGTTACGTCATCACTACCGCCGGCCCCGAGCCGATGGAAAACCTTCAATCGCCGATCGATTACGAGCACTACCTCACTAGGCAGTTGCAGCCGGTTGCCGATGCCATCCTGCCGTTCGTTGGCGATGATTTCTCCACGCTGACTGGCCGCCAGTTACAGCTGTTCTGAGCGCAGGCGTTAGCTATCTAGTACCCGGTGCCGAGCCTGCTCCCTAGTCTGGCCTCTTTTCATGAAGAGGCCTCGAGCAATGGACACTACTCCGCCATCAAGCGCACAGGCAGCCATCGATGCGTTCCAGGACAGCATCATCAGCAAGCGCCTGCCGCTCTGGTTGCGTCAGACACCCCCAGGGCAACTGCCTGAGGTCAGCAAGGCATTGGCGAACAGCCTTCGCAGCCGTGAGCAAGTCAATGCGCTGCTGCGGGGTATCGAAGGTATCGACAGCTTTGTTGCGACGGGCCTGGACAAGGCCCTTGACGAACGTTACGGGCTTGGCGGCAATGCTCGCTCGTTCAAGTTTCTGGAAGGCCGTCGCGAGCCTGTGATCAACAGCCAGCCGGTAGGCGCGCACCTCACCGAGGTGGTCTATGAAGAAAAGCCGCTGCTTGAGGTGGCACTGCGCAACTTCACTGCCGAGCAGGCCCAGGCCGGTGGCCAGCCGCGCGGTAATCGGCTGCTGGTTCCGCGCCAGGGCAGGCTTGCACCGCCCACGTGCATCGAGCTTGCCGCGCTTTGCCGTGAGCTGGATTTGGGTGAGGGTTATCAACGTCATCTGGATTCCATTCTAAAGCCCGCAGGTGATGCAAGGCGCGTGGAGTCCTGCCTTGTAGATGCCAGCCGCCACGCCATGCTGGTAGACGCCTACAAAGCCAGGCAGGAAGGGACGCTGGATGACAGCGAGCTCAAGTTGGTGGTGGCTATGTGCGAGGATGGCAAGCTGCTGCGCCTGGCGGGTGACCTTGTGGAGGCCAGGCAACTGAAGTTGCTGGGTTGCCGGATTGAGCAGGTGATCGTGTTCGAGGTGATTGACCAAGGTGTCCTTTTCAACACCACGCGCCGTGTGTTGCTCTACGTGCCAGGCGACCCTGTGTCGCCTTGGCGCGCATTCGAGAGCATCGACAAGCTGAACCGCGAGTTGGGTCGTCGCCTGCGAGACAAAGCCTACCAGCGTTTTTTCAGCCGCTTCGTGCTACGACGTGACAGCCAGGCTTTCTTTGCTCAGGTTTCGGCGCTGTTCGATGACCTGGCGGACTGGGCGTTTCGCGATCTTGAACCGCATTTGCAGGGTTATTCGCAACCGTTGTTCAATGGTTTGGCACAGGCACGTATTCGCCAGATCAAGGAGGATGCGGCGATGATCGCGGTGCCTGTGGCCAGGCTGGACCGTGAGGTGCAGCGCCAGCATGACCAGCGCCTGGCCGCCGAGGGGTGGGCGCTGCTCAACCTGGCCAGTTTCTTTGTGCCTGGCCTTGGTCTTGTGCTGCTTGCCGTGACGGCCTGGGAGCTGCTGGGCGAGGTTTACCATGGCTTTGAAGCCTGGCATGAGGGGGATCGCCGAGAGGCTCTCGACCATTTGACCCATGTTGCCACCGACCTTGCCGTGCTTGCGACGACGGTGGCGGGAGTTGGTGTGGCCCGACGGCTTTGGGCACGCTCCGCGCGGGTCGATGCCATGGTTCCGGCTCGGCTGGAAGACGGCACCGTCAAACTCTGGCAACAGGATCTGACCCCGTTTCAAAGCCAGGCCCCCGATGCCTGCGCAAGCCGCGACGCCATGGGCATCCGACGTCTGGGCGGGCAGGCCTGGATCGAGATGGACGCCCATCATTATCGTGTGACCGAATCGGCCGGGGACGGTCAGTGGCAACTGTGCCCCGTTGCCGGCCATGGTCCCAAGCTGCGTCACAATGGCGCTGGCGCCTGGCGGTTATGGAGTGAACAACCGGCCCTGTGGCGGGATAGACATCGCATGTTTCGTCGCCTGGGCGAACCCTTCAACAGGCTGGATGACGAACAGATCGATCAGGTCCTGTTATTCCATGGGCTCGATGGCGATGACGTGCGAGGCTTGCATGTATATGCCCAGGCGCCCAGCCCGGGCATGCTCGACAGCGTGGTGCGGGTCAGGCTCGACCAGCGCATTCGCGGCATGATTGGCCGCTTGCGCAGCGGCGAGCCGGTAGAAGATGCGACCGTGCTTGATCACGCACGGCGGTTGCCAGGTGCGAATGGCCTGCCAGATCAGGCACTGGCTGAGCTGGCGTGGACGCAACGCCGAACATTGCTGCAGTACCTGTACGATGCGTTGCAACCCTCCGACAGCCCTGGGAGCGCAGCGCTGCGCCGGGTCTTTCCCGGGCTGGATGCTCGCACCGCGCAAGCGTTGGTAACGGCCGCCAGCAGCGTTGATCGCAGGCGCTTGTTGACCAGCGGCAGGGTTGCACTCGATCTGGCCGAAGCGGCCAGGGCCAGCCTGTCGGGTATCCGCCAGACGCGGGTTCTGGAAGCCTTGTACTTGGACACGCCCCAGAATGCGGACCTGGCACGGGTAGCCTTGGGCCTGTTGCAGGCGCTGCCTGGGGGCGAACAAGGTGTGCGCTGGCGCTTGTATGAGGGCTATCTGGGCGGGCCGATGCTGGCGCAGTGCGGTCAAGGCAGGCAGGCATTTGACCTGGTGCACCTGAACGGCGGGTTCCAGCTGTTTGATGATCAGGGTGGGGCCATCGGTGAGGCAGGCGAGTTGTTCGAAGTCATCGCGCCAGCTTATACCGAGGCGCAGCGTGAAATGATGGGAATCGGTGACCCGTTCTCGCACAACCTTCGGGTGATGCTTGGGCGCGAGGCGGTGCGACGTCGTGACCAGATCAGTCGTCTGCTAGGCGTGGTACGCCCGCGGGCTGTTCGAGCGCCGATGCGCTTGGCCGACGGGCGTTTGGGTTACCCGCTGGGTGGTGCAGGCGTGAGCGGTTTCGCGTCAAGAGGCAATGCCTTGAGGGCGGAATTGCGAGATATCTTCCCTTGGTTGAGTGACGAGCAGATTGACACCTTCGCCGATGACGTGAGACGTTCAGGGCGTCAGCTCAGAGGGCTACTGAGGGACCTGAGCACTGAATTCACGGTGCTTCGCAACACGCTGGATACCTGGGTGGCACACGAGCAGGGCGAGGTTCGGGAGGACCGGGACGCCTTGCGTCAGACGCTGTTCAATTGCTGGAGACGGTCGGTAGGGGTCGGCGATCTGCACATCGACGCACAAGAAAACCTGCATGTCATGTTTTGCAATTTCAGGCCGGGCGGTTTGCCCAGCCTGCCCGCGCAGGTCAGCTTCAGAGGTGTGAGCAGCCTGTCGTTGCTGCACCTTGACCTTATGGAAGTACCCGACAGTTTCTTGTTGGCCTTCCCAAACCTCAGAACCCTTGACTTGGGTGGCAACCTGCTGACGCGGCTGCCGCAACCGTTGCTGCAGTTCACGCAGCTACGGCACCTGAGCCTTACCAACAACCGCATTGGCCTGAACCTGCAGCAAACCGCCACACTGGCCTGTTGCACTGGCCTGGAATCCCTCGACCTGTCCCACAATCCACTGCGGCGGGGGTTCACGTTGGCTGGTTTGACCGAACTGCGCTGGCTGAGCCTGCGCGACACACAAATTACGCAGCTTCCCCCGGGCATTTTCGACCGCGATCAGTTGGTGGCTGTTGACTTGAGGGAAAACCGGATCCGGCAGGTTCCGGAGCATTACTACCAGTTACCCGTATGGCGCCGGCGAAGGATCCGCCTGAGCGGCAACCCCTTGGGCGAAGCACAGACACAACGTTTGCAGGCTTCGCTGAGGAGCGCGCATCCTGTCGTCGACGAGGAGCAAGCGCTTCTGCGGCTGGATCACGCGCGTGAAGTATGGGGGGATGCGGTAGCCCCTGAGCATCGTGGCTTGATGCTCGCAGCCTGGGATTCCCTGGATGCAGGGCCGGACTCCGAGCGTTTTTTCCGCGTCCTCGGGCAACTGTTGCTGTCCGAGGACTTTCGCGCCAATGCACGTGCGTTGGGCAATCGGGTGATAGTGGTGTTGCAGGCCATGGCCACCACACCGGAGTTGCGTGAGAACCTGTTGTCCGTGGCCAATGATGAATGGGGGTGCCAGGATGGTGCAACCTGGTGCTTGAGCAATCTCGAACTGAACCTGCTCGTGTGGCAGGTTGAACATGCCGCTCAAGGAAAAGACGAACGCGCTCTGCTTCGCCTGGGAAGACGTTTATGGCGCCAGGATGCGGTCGACAGGTTCGCTACCCGATGGGCACTCGAACATGGCAGGGAGCAAGAGGGAAGTGAGGTCGGGTTGGCCTTCAGGGTCGGGCTGAGGGAACCGCTCGACTTGCCCGTGCAGGTGGGTGATATGAGCTTCCATGCTATTTCAGGGGTTCTCCAGGCGGACCTGGCGGCGGCGCAAGCGGCAGTGCGAGATGCCGAAACCTGGGATGAACTCGCCCGTTCGATGGTTGACCGTGAATTTTGGCAGGCGCACCTGGAGCGTGCTCATTCAGACCGGTTCGCCGAAGTTGACCTGCCGTTCAGGCGTCAGCTTGAAGCGGTACTCGAGGATGAAACGCTCAGCGAAGGCGTAATGCTCGAGCAGGCAGATGCCATTCGTGACGCTCAACGTGCTGCACGCAGGGGGCTGATGCTGGACTTGACGATTCATGCCATGGAAGTCGGGCCAGAAGATCCAGGCATTCATGTGCGTTGACGACCGTTCAGGGCAAGGAGGTGCCTGCCCTTGTGCAAAGCGGCTTTGGGCTATGCTCAGTCAAGGTGACGGCGGTTTGTGCCAGTGCCGTCGCCTTGGCTTCAGGATGTCCGGAAATCGGCAGTTACTTTTCCACGGCCCGTTCTTGAGTGAAGTGGTTTAGGCTCCTTGTCGGATTTTTCTCCGTGATCTGTAGTCATTGGTATATCGAGACAATAAGGAGATACGCATGCTCGTCCGGTCACTGACTTTCGCTACCTTGCTAGCTGTTACCGGCCCCTTGTTTGCCGCAGACAGTGATGCACCCTTGGCCAAGGAGCTAGGCAAGGCCAGGCCATTGGTGGTGATTGCCCCGAGCACTGCCGACCCGACCTTGCGCGGGTTGAACAAGGCACTGGAAGACCCGGCCACCCAGGCCGCCTTCAAAGAGCGCAATCTGGTGCTCTACAGCGTCGCCAACATGATGGGTAAGCGCGAAGACAAGAACCTCGAACAGCAGACCACCATGGCCCTGATCCGCGAGCTCAAGCTGGGCGCGAGCAAGGGCACCAAGGTGATCCTGGTGGGCAAGGACGGCGAGCGGCACATGCTCAAGGATGACGAAAGCGGTGAACCTATCGACCCGCAGGCGATTTTCAAGGCGGTCGATGAATTGCCCGCCAGCGAAAAGGCGGTGACCGCACCCGAACCTGTGGCCGCAACGCCGGAAGCCAAGGCAAAGGACAGCAAACCGGCCAAGCCAGCCAAACCGGCAGCCCCGCCCAAGCCGCTGGAAGACTGAACACGCGTCATGGCCCCAAGGTAGCTTGGGGTCCGTTACCGGGCGGTGTGTATCCCACTGTATCTGCCCGCGCTGCAGACCCACTCCCATACAAAAGCGCGCCTTGCGCGATACATTCACGACAAACCGCAACGGCCTAATGGCTCCACTTTCCAACCACAGTGGAGCTGCATCATGACTCAAGCAAAAAACACCCTCGGCCTGCTCGGCGCCGCCCTGATCGGCAGCATGGCATTGACCAGCAGTGCGTTTGCCGTGGAACCGCTGGCACAAGGTTACCAACAGGCTTCGGCCAAAGTGGCCGGCGAGGGCAAGTGTGGCGAAGGCAAATGCGGCGGCAGCGGCAAGGCCACCCAGAGCGAAGGCAAATGCGGTGAGGGCAAGTGTGGCGCCAGCGCCAAGGCCGGGGCGGAAGGCAAGTGCGGCGAAGGCAAGTGCGGCGATGCCTCGTTCGCCAAAACCGACAGCAACCATGATGGCAAGGTCTCGCGGGATGAGTTTCTGGCGGTGGCCAAGGACCGTGCCGGCGACTTCGACAAGATCGACAGCAACCATGACGGCTTCATCTCCGAGCAAGAAGCGGCGGACCACCTGAAGGCGATTTATCAAGCCAACGGCAAGGCCATGCCCGAGGGGTTGTTCAGCCACCTGGCTGGCAAATCCTGACCCTTACCCTTTGAAGTGACGCAACGCCCCTCCTGCTGGTCAGGCGGGGCGTTGTGCCTGTTGGAGATTTTTTATGCGTGCTGCGACGTTGAATACCGGGCTTGGCTTGCGCCGTGGCCTGCTGCCGGAACTGCTGGCGATGGACGCTGGTGCAATAGACTTTCTTGAATGCGCACCGGAAAACTGGATAGCGGTTGGCGGTGCCTACGGCAAGGGCCTGGCCCAGTTGGCCGAGCGTTTTCCCATGACTTGCCACGGGTTGTCGTTGTCGTTGGGCGGCAGTGAGCCACTCGACCTGCATTTTCTCGACCAGACCCGCCATTTTCTCGATCGCCACCAGGTGCGCATGTACAGTGAGCACTTGAGCTATTGCAGTGACGACGGGCACCTGTACGACCTGATGCCCATACCGTTCACCGACGAAGCCGTGCACCATGTGGCTGCGCGCATACGCCAGGCGCAGGAGCAATTGGGCCGGCGTATTGCCGTGGAAAACATTAGCTACTACGCCGCGCCTTATCAGGCGATGAGCGAGCTCGATTTTATCCGTGCGGTACTCGATGAAGCCGATTGCGACTTGCTGCTGGACGTCAACAACGTTTTCGTCAATGCCTGCAACCACGGCTACGAAGCCCGGGCCTTTCTTGAAGGCTTGCCCCAGGCACGGGTGACCGGCATGCACATAGCCGGCCATTACGATGAAGCACCGGACCTGAAGGTCGACACCCATGGGGCGCCGGTCAAAGAAGATGTGTGGGCGCTGTACACCCTCGCTTGTGCGCGCTTTGGCGTGCAGCCGACCGTGCTCGAACGTGATTTCAACTATCCCCCGCTGGCCGAACTGTTGGCCGAGACGGCGCGTATCCGCAGCGTGCAACTGGATTCGGGAGGGCCGCGTGATGAATGAGACGTTGCGCGAGCAGCAATACACCTTGGCCCGTCACGTACGCGACCCGCAACGCAACGCACCGCCACCGGGCGTGGAGGCGCGACGCCTGAAGGTTTACCGCGAGTTGTTCTATGGCGCTATCGAGGGCCTCCTGGCGGGCAGCTTCCCGGTGATGCGTCAGGCGTTGGGTGAACAGCGTTGGCATGCCCGTGTGCGAGATTTCTATGCCAACTACCGTAGCCAGACGCCCTTGTTTACCGAGATTGCCGAAGCGTTTGTCGAATACCTGCAAGGCGTCGAGCTGGATGCGCCCTGGCAGTTGGAGCTGGCGCACTATGAGTGGGTCGAGGCGCAGTTGTACTTGAGCGATGCCGAGGACCCGGCCCATGACCCGGCGGGCGATTTGCGGGAGGAGGCGCCGCTGTTGTCCTGCGTGGCGAGGGTGTTGGCTTATGAGTGGCCGGTGGAGCGCATCGGGGTGGATTATCAGCCAACGGTTGCGCCCGAGGCCCCGACGTTGCTGCTGGTGTATCGCGATGCTGCGTTGACGGTGCGCTTTGCGCGCCTGGCGCCGATGGCCTATCGGTTGCTGGCGCTGGAGCAGGGTACCGGGCGGGCGCGGCTGGAGGCGTTGGGAGGGGATGTGCAGCAGGGGCTGGCATTGTTGGAGGGGTTGCGCGAACTGGGCATCATTGTTGGTACAGTTTGAGGGCGCTGGGGGCGCTTTGCGCCCCAATGGCTTTACCTGCTGAGCCGCATCCGCAGCCAATGATCCAGGCTCAACCGCCCAGCCCCTTTGAGCAGCAGCGGCAGCAACGCCACCAGGTAGATCAGCGGCAACTTGAAGTTGCCGAAACCCTGGTCAGTAATGGCATACCCCTGTGCCAGCTCGGCAAGGCTCGACCAGTGCGCCGGCCAATGCACCGCGGCAATTGCGACCACGGTTACCACCATCAGCCCCAGCGATGCCAGCCGCGTCCCCAGGCCCAGCAACAGCAGCAACGGCAGCACCAGCTCGGCCCACATCGACAACTGCCAGTTCAGCTCGGCGGGCAGTTGGTTGAAGGGAAACGGAAAGCTGCCTTGCAGGTCGGCGAACCAGTTGTTGCCATTGAACTTCTCAAGGCCGGATTCGAAAAACTCCCAAGCCAGGAACAGCCGCAGCGGCAGGTCGGCGCTCCAGGTGCCGAGGCGGTCGAAGGCGGTTAGTGTGCGGGTCAAAGTGGTCATGTCAGTGTGTACTCCAAGGCAGCTTTAGTCAGGAAAGGGCGCGGGCGCTGCGGCGCTGTTGGCGCGCCAGCTTGGCGGTGAGCTTGACGGCGATGGCGCTGAACATCAGGGCGAACGCCAGTGGGTACCAGCCGCCCATGGGGATGCGTTTGTAGAACGACAGGCAGAACACGGCTGCCAATACCCACATGCCGGTGCTGTGCAGGGCTTGCCAGGCGCGGCCGCCCAATAGCCGCATGGGGGCCTTGAACGAGGTGGCGGTGAGCAGCAGCAGGAACAGGTATCCGACGCTGCCAGGCAGGCTGGAGGTGAGCGTGCGGCCGGCCCAGAACAGTTCGGGGAATTGTTGGGCGTAACGGTAAATCAACAGGCCATGCACGGTATGGGAGAACGCGAAGGCCAGCCCCAGGTAGCGCCGTTCCTGCAGCACGCGGCGGCTGACAGCGCCGGGTAGCAAGGTGACCAGTGACGAAGCCAGGAATGCCAGCAGAAACAGTGCGAAGGAACTGCGTGCGGTAGCGCGGATGGCGCTGCGCAGGCCATCAGGGTCAGGCTGGCTGGCCAGGACTATGGCGGTCATCGCCAGGGTCAGGCCAGCGAGGGCGGCGAACAGCCTCCAGCCGGAGGGCAGGGTAAGGGCTTTCATCAAGGGGGCTCCCGGTGTGTGATTGTGTCACCGGGAGTGTGTGGGGGTGGGGTATCTGCAGTGTGTCGGGAGCGATGGGGTTGTGTATCGGTTTGTATGGATGTATCAGGCTACCCCGCTCTCACGAAGGTCTGTCAGGTCAGTTCTATCTGGGCACACAGCCCGCCGCTTTCGCGGTTGCTCAAGGTCAACCGGCCCCCCATGGCCTGGATCAACTGGTGGGCAATGGCCAACCCCAGCCCGGTACCACCCGTACTGCGATTGCGTGAACCCTCTACCCGGTAGAACGGCTTGAGCACTTCGTCCAGTTCGCCGCCGGGAATCCCCGGCCCGTTGTCGAGCACACGGATTACGGTCGTGCTGCCCTCGCGGCACACTTCCAGTTCGGCGGCGCCTGCAAACTTGAGGGCGTTGTCCACCAGGTTCACCAACACCCGGCGCAGTGCATGCGGGCGGGTTTCCAGCAGGCTGCCAGTGCTGCCGTGGCGCTCGACCTGGGCGCCGCTGTCCTGGTAGTCGAACACCAGGCTATCAAGAAAGGCATCGAGGTTGACCCGGCAGAGTGCTTCGGTGCTGGTATCCATGCTGCGGGCATAGGCCACCCCTTCGCGCACCAGGTGCTCCATTTCACTCAGGTCGCTCCACAGCTTGTCTTTTTCGACCCCATCGTCCATCACTTCAACGCGTAGTTTCATGCGTGTGATCGGCGTTTGCAGGTCGTGAGAAATGGCTGCCAGCAATTGCATGCGCTCCTTGAGGTGGGCGGCGATGCGTGCCTGCAAGGCGTTGAAGGCCACGGCGGCGTACTTCACCTCGCGCGGGCCGCTTTCATCCAGTTGCACACCGGGTTTGTCCGGGTCGAGGTTGTCCACGGCGTGGGCCAGCCGGGTGAGGGGGCCGATGGCCAGGCGCACTGCCAGCCAGGTGCACAGCAGCAGTACGGCCAGCTGAATCAGCAATACCACGGGCAACCAGCGGGCCACCGGGACCGGCGATGGGGTCACGTCGATGGTCAGGGGCGCACCGTCGGCCAGGCTCAGGTGCGCCTGGAAGTGCGCATTCGGCCCGGGTATTTCCTGGAAGGTCAGGCGGTAGTCGCTGCCAATGGCCTTCACGATCGACTCGGCGGCCATGGGCGGGTCGCTGCTGGGCATCGCCTCGCCTGTCAGGCCGTGGTCCAGGCGGTAGCGGTAGGTACGCCGCTCCAGACGTGGCAGCCAGGCGGCACGTTCGGCTGCGGGCAGGCGGTCGAGGATGGCGACCGACGTCGCCACATCCTGTTCCAGGGTGCTGAGCATCATCGAGCGGCTGCTGATGTAGCGCTCGTAGGCCTGCAAGCCAAACGACAGGCTGTACGCCAGCACCAGACCGGTGAAGAAGATCAGCGCCAGGCGCGATGCCAGGGTGCGCGGCCATTTCATGACGGTGACTCGAGCAGTTGCACGGGCAACGAGAACACATAGCCCTCGCTGCGCACGGTCTTGATGCAGTTGGGCTCGCGGGCGTCGTCGCCCAGGCGCTGGCGCAGGCGGCTGACCAGCAGGTCGATGGAGCGGTCGAAGATGTCGGCCTCGCGGCCTTGGGTCAGGTTGAGCAGCTGTTCGCGGCTGAGTACCCGCTGTGGGTGGTCGAGAAACACCCGCAGCAGGCGGTACTCGGCGCCGCTAAGGGCCACCAGGGTGCCTTCGCTGTCGAGCAGGTGGCGCGCGGTGGTGTCCAGGCGCCACTGGCCGAAACCCAGCAGGCGGCTGCTTTCACTGATGGTGAGGTTGGGCGGCAGCATGCGCGTGCGGCGCAGCACGGCGTTGATGCGGGCGAGCAGTTCGCGGGCGGAGAACGGTTTGGTCAGGTAGTCGTCGGCGCCCATTTCCAGGCCGATGATGCGGTCGGTTTCGTCGTTGCGTGCGGTGAGCATTAATACCGGGGTGTTGCGGTGCTTGCCGGCGCGCAACTCGCGGCACAGCAGCAGCCCGTCGTCGCCGGGCATCATGATGTCGAGCACGATCAGGTCGACGCTGTTGGCTTCCAGAAAGGCGCGCATCTGCCGGCCGTCGGCAACGATGCTGGTGCGCAGGCCGTTCTTCTTCAGGTAGTTGCCGACCAGTTCGCGGATCTCGCGGTCGTCGTCGACGATCAGGATGTGATCGACGTGTTCCATGCGCAGCGTTCCTGTGTAAAGGGGGGTGGGCGCAGTGTACCGAGCGCGTTCGCGCTTGCCTGCCGGGTTTTGTATTGCAGTGTATCTGGCACTGGTAGAGATACAGCAGGACGCACATCACAGCCTCGGGCGACACATACGGGATACCTGGCAGGCGTGAAATGGCTCTCGACCGGGAAGCACAACTTCCCACACCCAAGTGTTACTCAGGAGAGATGCCATGAACGTCAAGACCTTCGCCAGCGCCAGCCTGTTCGCCGTGCTCAGCTTCGGCGCTATCGCCGCCCAGGCCGCCACCGCGCCCATGGGCGATGCCGGTGCCATGCAGTACCGCTACGGTGACCACCTGGATGTGAAAAAAGTGCTGTCGGTGCAGGATGACCAGAGCAACGCCTGCGGCCTGGTGAACACCCGCATGGACTACCTCGACTCCAAGGGCCAGCAGCAAAGCGTGCAGTACCGCACCTACGCCACCGGCGGTTGCCATGAGAATTGATCGCCGCCTGATGCTGAAGGTGGGGGGGATTGCCCTGGCACTGACGGGGCTTGGCCTGGCCGGGCACCTGATGGCCCGCGACAGCTACGGTGCGATGCCGTCGCTGGCGGGGGCCAGCCAGTGGATCAACTCGACACCGCTGGATGGGCCGGCGCTCAAGGGCAAGGTGGTGCTGGTGGACTTCTGGACCTGGGACTGCATCAACTGCCAGCGCAGCCTGCCGCATGTGAACGACTGGGCGCGGCGCTATGCCGACCAGGGGCTGGTGGTGGTGGGGGTGCATACGCCGGAGTACGACTACGAGCATGATGTGGGCACCTTGCGGGACAAGGTGGCCGGGCTGGGGATCGGTTATCCGGTGGCGGTGGACAACGATTACAAGGTGTGGAATGCCTGGGGCAACCAGTTCTGGCCGGCGCATTACTTTATCGACCGCAAGGGGCAGGTGCGGCATGTGCACTTTGGCGAAGGGGATTATGGGGGGCAGGAGCAGGTGATACAGGCTTTGCTGGATGAGAAAGGGTGACTGGCCTGTGCCGGCCTCTTCGCGGGCAAGCCCGCGAAGCAGCCCACACCGATCACTCAGGAAAAACTGGCAAAGTGCGCCTGCATCCGCGCCGCATCCGCCTGGCGCCCGCTGAACAGCTCGAACGCCTTCACCGCCTGGAACACCGCCATGTTGCTGCCATCCAGCGTGCGGCAACCCAGCGCCCGGGCCGCGCGCAGCAGTTCGGTCTCCAGCGGGAAGTAGATGATCTCCGCCATCCACAAGCGCGCATGCAGCAGCTCGACCGGCAGTGGCGTACCCGGCAGTTTGGCCATGCCCACTGGCGTGGTATTGACCAGTCCGTCTGCCTCGGCCAAAGCCGTGGCCAGGTCGCTGCCAACCACGGCGCGCCCTGCGCCGAAATGGGCATTCAGGTTGTCCACCAGTGCCTGCGCACGGGCCGCGTCCACTTCGAACAGTACCAGCCGCTCGACCCCTTCACCCAGCAGGGCATGGGCCACCGCCGAACCGGCGCCGCCGGCACCCATCTGCACCACCTGGCGGCGTGCCACGTCGGGCAGGCCACGGCGCAAGCCTTCGGCAAAGCCCAGGCAGTCGGTGTTATGGCCGACCCGTTTGCCGTCCTTGAGCACCACGGTGTTCACCGCGCCGATGCCACGGGCTTCGTCCGACAGCTCGTCGAGCAGCGGCAGAACCGCCTGTTTGAACGGGTAGGTGATGTTGAGCCCGGTGAAGCCGGTGTGCTGCGCGGCGTCGAGCAGGCCGGGCAGGGCACTGTCGTCCAGCTGCAGCTGGTCGGCGTCGATCAGCCGGTACAAATAGCGTAAAGCCTGGGCATCCCCTTCGTGTTCGTGCAGGGCAGGGGTACGCGACAGCTGGATGCCACGGCCGATGAGGCCGGCGAGGATGGCGTGCTGGCTCATGCCGTGCGCTCCTGGAACAGTTCGGCGAAGTGGCTGAGGGCCATGCGGTAGCCATGGCTGCCCAGGCCGCAGATGACACCGACGGCGATGGACGATACGAACGACAGGTGACGGAACGGCTCGCGCTTGTGCACGTTGGACAAGTGCACTTCGATGACCGGCAGTTCGCTGGCCACCAGGGCGTCGCGGATGGCCACCGAGGTGTGGGTCCAGGCGCCGGGGTTGATCACGATACCGGCGCAGCGGTTGCGGGCGGCGTGAATCCAGTCGATCAGTTCGCCTTCGTGGTTGGTTTGCCGGAATTCGAGTTCCAGGCCGTGGGCATGGGCAGTATCGGCACAGCTTTGCGCCAGGTCCGCAAGGGTTTCGTGGCCATATTGGGCAGGCTCGCGGGTGCCCAGCATGTTCAGGTTAGGGCCGTTGAGCACAAGAATAAGAGGCTTCATGACGGGCATCGCTTTGTTGTTGTTGGATGCGCGTAGTTTTGTACTGACTGGTTAGTTCCGTCAATTGGACGAGGCCGCCGCACCGGGAAAGTGGGCGATTATCGAACGCAGCCAAACCTTACAAAATTGTAATGCTCCCGACACCGCCCCGATAAGCACGGTTTTTTACAGTCCCTCGCCTATACGCGTCGACGAGGACTTGTTCGTGCCCAACCCCCGCAAGATCGCCTTGCTCTACCTGTTGCTGGCCAGCGCCACCAGCGCCCAGGCCAGCCAGAGCCTGAGCCTGCCCCAGGCGCTTGCCGCCGCCTTTGCCCAGAACCCGGAACTGGCCGCCGCCGGCCGCGAAGTCGGCATTGCCGACGGCGAGCGGCGCCAGGCAGGGTTGATCCCCAACCCTGAGTTGTCCTGGGAGGTCGAGGACACTCGCCGCGACACCAGCACCACCACCGTCACCCTCAGCCAGCCGCTGGAACTGGGCGGCAAACGCGGCGCACGTATCGCAGTGGCCGGTGCCGGCCAGGCCATTGCCCAACTCGACCTGGAGCGCCAGCGCAATGGCCTGCGGGCTGATGTGGTGCAGGCCTTCCATGCCGCCTTGCGGGCGCAGACCGCGCTGGAACTGGCGCAGCAGTCGCAGGCATTGACCGAGCGCGGGCTGCGGGTGGTTCGGGGGCGGGTCACCGCTGGCCAGTCATCACCCGTAGAGGCCACCCGTGCTCAGGTGCAACTGGCCCAGGCCCAGGCCGAAGTGCGGCGTGCGCAAACTCAGCGCGGCGTGGCCTACCAGGCCTTGGCACGCCTGACCGGCAGCCCGTTGGCAGGTTTCGACCACTTGCAGGCCGCCAACCTTTCACCTGGCGTTGCGCCCAGGGCCGACACCTTGCTCGACCGTGTCGAGCAAACGGTCGAATGGCGCCTGGCCGCCGCCCAGGTCGAGCGTGGTGAAGCCTCCTTGGGATCGGAAAAGGCCCAGCGCATCCCCAACCTCACCGTCAGCCTCGGTAGCCAGTACAGCCGCGAGGACCGCGAACGCGTCAACGTGGTCGGTCTGTCGATGCCCTTGCCATTGTTCGACCGCAACCAGGGCAACGTGATGTCAGCCGCGCGCCGTGCCGACCAGGCGCGTGACCTGCGTAACGCCGTGGAGCTGCGCCTGCGCAGTGACACCCGCAGCGCTGTCAGCCAGTGGCACACGGCGATGCAGGAGGTGGACGCCTACGACCGCACCATTCTGCCGGCTGCGCAGCAGGCCGTGGACACCGCCACCCGTGGCTTCGAGATGGGCAAGTTCGCCTTCCTCGATGTGCTTGACGCCCAGCGCACGCTGATCGAGGCACGCGGGCTGTACCTCGAAGCGCTGGCCTCGGCGACCGATGCACGGGCGCAGGTCGAGCGGATCTATGGCGACCTCGATGGCCTGAGCACCCCCTTGAACAGCAGGAGCAACAATGACTAACCCACGCAAGATAGCCCTTCTGGTTGCCGCCATGGCCGCGCTCGGCCTGGGTGGCCTGGCCTGGACCGGCAACCTCGGCCCGGCGTCGAAAACAGAAGCCCGGCACGATGACCACGGCGAAGACGGCCACGGCCATGGCACCGAGAAAGCCGCCGAAGGCCACGAAGAGGAGGGCCACGGCGAAGAAGAGGGCCAGTTGCACCTGTCCATCGCCCAGATCGAGGCCGCCGGTGTGCAGTTGGCTACCGCCGGCCCTCGGGCACTGGGTACCGCTATCGGTTTTCCGGGGGAGATTCGCTTCGACGAAGACCGTACGGCTCACGTGGTGCCGCGTGTACCCGGCGTGGTCGAGGCGGTGCAAGCTGAGCTGGGCCAGGCGGTCAAGCGCGGTCAGGTATTGGCGGTGATCGCCAGCCAGCAGATTTCAGACCTGCGCAGCGAGCAACAGGCCGCCCAGCGCCGGCTGGAACTGGCGCGCCTGACCTTCCAGCGCGAACAGCAGCTGTGGCAGGAACGCATCAGTGCCGAACAGGATTACCTGCAGGCACGCCAGGCGTTGCAGGAGGCCGAGATCGCCTTGGCTAACGCCCGGCAGAAGGTCGCCGCCGTGGGCCCGGCTGGCGCTGGCAACCGCTATGAGCTGCGCGCCCCCTTCGATGCGGTGGTGGTGGAAAAGCACCTGACCGTGGGTGAAGTGGTCGACGAGACCAGCAATGCGTTCACGTTGTCTGACCTGAGCCGGGTGTGGGCTACCTTCGCCGTGGCCCCGCGTGACCTGGACAAGGTGATGACCGGCCGTGATGTCACGGTCAGCGCACCGGACCTGGGCGCCCAGGTCGAGGGCAAGGTCAACTACGTTGGCAGCCTGCTTGGCGAGCAGAACCGTGCCGCCACCGTGCGTGCCACCTTGGCCAACCCCAACGGCGCCTGGCGCCCCGGGCTGTTCGTCAATGTGGCTGTCAGCGTCGAGCGCTTCAATGCCGCTGTCGCGGTGCCGGAAAACGCCCTGCAAACCTGGGAAGAGCAAACCGTCGTGTTTGCCCGCACTGAAGAGGGTTTCGAGGCTCGGCCAGTGAAAACCGGCCGCCGCGATGCTGGCCAGGTAGAAATCACTGACGGTCTTGCCGCCGGTACCCAGGTGGCCGCCGCCGGCAGCTTTGTCCTCAAGTCGGAACTGGGCAAAGGCTCGGCCGAGCACAGCCATTGATCACGGGGACGCCTGCATGTTCGAACGCCTGATCCAATTCGCCATCGAGCAGCGCCTGGTGGTGATGCTGGCCGTGGTCCTGATGGCCGCGGTGGGTATCCACAGCTACCAGAAACTGCCGATCGACGCTGTACCGGACATCACCAACGTCCAGGTGCAGATCAACACCGCCGCCCCCGGCTACTCCCCGCTGGAAACCGAGCAGCGCATTACCTTTGCCATCGAGACGGCCATGGCTGGCCTGCCAGGGCTGAAACAGACCCGCTCGCTGTCGCGCTCGGGCCTGTCGCAGGTCACGGTCATTTTCGATGACGGTACCGACCTGTTCTTCGCCCGCCAGCTGGTCAACGAGCGCCTGCAAGTGGCCCGCGAGCAGTTGCCCGAGGGCATAGAGGCGGGCATGGGGCCGATTTCCACCGGCTTGGGCGAGATTTTCCTGTGGACCGTGGAAGCCGAACAGGGCGCCCTGAAGGAGGATGGCACGCCCTACACACCCACCGACCTGCGGGTGATCCAGGACTGGATCATCAAGCCGCAGCTGCGCAATGTGCCGGGGGTGGCCGAAGTGAACAGCATCGGCGGCCATGCCAAGCAGTACCTGATTGCACCGGAGCCCAAGCGGCTGGCGGCCTACAAGCTCACCCTCAACGACCTGATCGGCGCGCTGGAACGCAACAACGCCAACGTGGGTGCCGGTTACATCGAGCGCAATGGCGAGCAGCTGCTGATCCGGGCGCCGGGCCAGGTGGCCTCGGCCGAAGACATCGCCAATATCGTCATATCCAGCGTGGACGGCACGCCGATCCGCGTCAGCCATGTGGCCGAGGTTGGCCTGGGTGAAGAGCTGCGTTCGGGCGCCGCCACCGAGAACGGCCGTGAAGTGGTGTTGGGCACGGTGTTCATGTTGATCGGCGAAAACAGCCGCACGGTGTCTCAGGCGGTGGCCGCCAAACTGGTCGAGATCAACCGCAACCTGCCCAAGGGCGTGGTGGCGGTGACGGTGTACGACCGCACCAACCTGGTCGAAAAAGCCATCGCCACGGTGAAGAAAAACCTGGTTGAAGGCGCCATTCTGGTCATCGCCGTGCTGTTCCTGTTCCTGGGCAATATCCGCGCTGCGCTGATCACCGCCATGGTCATCCCGCTGTCGATGCTGTTCACCTTCACCGGCATGTTCAGCAACAAGGTCAGCGCCAACCTGATGAGCCTGGGCGCGCTGGATTTCGGCATCATCGTCGATGGCGCCGTGGTGATCGTGGAAAACGCCATCCGCCGCCTGGCCCACGCCCAGCAACGCCATGGCCGCATGCTGACCCGCAGCGAGCGCTTCCATGAGGTGTTTGCCGCCGCCCGCGAAGCGCGCCGGCCGCTGATTTACGGGCAACTGATCATCATGGTGGTTTACTTGCCGATCTTTGCCCTGACCGGGGTCGAGGGCAAGATGTTCCACCCCATGGCGTTTACCGTGGTCATGGCCCTGCTGGGTGCGATGATCCTCTCGGTTACCTTCGTGCCGGCGGCCATTGCCCTGTTCGTCACCGGCAAGGTCAAGGAGGAGGAAGGCCTGCTGATGCGCACGGCGCGCCAGCGCTATGCCCCGGTGCTGGCCTGGGTGCTGGGCCGGCGCAAGCTGGCGTTCGCGGCGGCTGGCACTTTGGTGCTGCTTTCCGGCGTAATGGCCAGCCGCATGGGCAGCGAGTTCATCCCCAGCCTCAGCGAGGGCGACTTTGCCTTGCAGGCCCTGCGCGTGCCGGGCACCAGCCTGTCGCAGTCGGTGGACATGCAACAGCGCCTGGAGCAGGCGATCATCGCCCAGGTGCCGGAAGTGGAGCGCGTATTTGCCCGCACCGGCACCGCCGAGATCGCCTCCGATCCGATGCCGCCGAACATTTCCGACGCCTACGTGATGTTGCGCCCGCGCGAGCAATGGGCAGACCCGGGCAAGCCGCGTAACGAGCTGATCGCCGAAGTACAACGTGCGGCGGCCAGCGTACCGGGCAGCAACTACGAGCTGTCGCAGCCGATCCAGTTGCGTTTCAACGAACTGATTTCCGGGGTGCGCAGCGATGTGGCGGTAAAGCTGTTCGGGGACGACATGGACGTGCTCAACCGCACCGCCGCGCAAATCGCCAGCAGCCTGCAGCGCGTGCCGGGTGCGTCTGAGGTGAAGGTTGAGCAGACCACCGGCCTGCCCGTGCTGACCATCGACATCGACCGTGACAAGGCTGCCCGCCATGGCCTGAACGTGGGTGACGTGCAGGACGCCATCGCCATCGCCGTAGGGGGGCGCACGGCAGGCACGCTGTATGAAGGTGACCGCCGCTTCGACATGGTGGTGCGCCTGCCCGAAACCTTGCGTACCGATGTGGACGGGTTGGGCAGCCTGCTGATTCCGGTGCCGGCCAGTGCCACAGCCGGCGCTGCGCAGATCGGCTTTATACCGCTGTCGCAGGTGGCCACGCTGAACCTACAACTGGGGCCGAACCAGGTCAGCCGCGAGGATGGCAAGCGCGTGGTGGTGGTTAGTGCCAACGTGCGTGGGCGTGACCTGGGCTCGTTTGTCGAAGAGGCTGAACAGACGCTCATTGGCCAGGTTCAAATCCCGCCGGGCTACTGGACGCGCTGGGGTGGCCAGTTCGAGCAGCTGCAGTCGGCGGCCGAGCGCTTGCAGGTGGTGGTGCCAGTGGCTTTGCTGCTGGTCATGGCGCTGTTGCTGATGATGTTCAACAACCTCAGGGATGGCCTGCTGGTGTTCACCGGCATCCCGTTTGCCTTGACCGGTGGAGTGCTGGCGCTGTGGTTGCGGGACATTCCGCTGTCCATCTCAGCGGGTGTGGGGTTCATTGCGCTGTCAGGCGTGGCGGTGCTCAACGGGTTGGTGATGATTGCCTTCATCCGTGGGTTGCGCGAAGAAGGGCGCACCCTGCGAGCGGCCGTGGAAGAGGGCGCGCTGACGCGCTTGCGGCCAGTCTTGATGACCGCGCTGGTGGCGTCTCTGGGGTTCATTCCGATGGCCTTGGCGACCGGGACCGGGGCGGAGGTTCAGCGGCCGCTGGCGACGGTGGTGATTGGCGGGATTCTGTCGTCTACGGCGCTGACGTTGCTGGTGTTGCCGGCGTTGTATCAGTGGGCGTATCGGCGCGAAGAGGTGCAGGAGGGCTGAGACCCTGGGGCTGCAAAGCAGCCCCAAAAATCTCAGACGGTACTACGAACCCCCGGCCGCACGCCGTCTACCCCAACTTCATCATGCAACGAAATCCGCGAAGTCTCCGGCAACGCCAACCCCCCCACCAATGCCACCAGCGCAATCACCACCAGGTAAAACGCCGGTGCCAGGCTGCTGCCGGTCTGCCCGATCAGCCAGGTCGCCACCAACGGCGCGGTGCCGCCAAACAGCGTATAGGCCACATTGTAGGTAATCGCCGAAGCGGTATAGCGGGTGCGGGTAGGGAAGCTTTCCGACAGCAACGCTGCGGTAACTACACCACTGCACAACGCCCCCACCGCCAGCAAAATCACGCCGATCAGCGCGCCGGACATCGAGCCCGAGCTGGCCAGCCAGTACGCCGGGAACACGCACAGCATCACCCACAGGCAGGTAAAAGCGATGGTCTTGCGCCGCCCCACCCGGTCCGAGAACGCCCCGGCCAGTGGGCAGCCGACGGCGGCGAACAGCAACGCCACGGTGGTCACCAGCAGCGATTGCGCGCGGGTCAGGTTGCCCACCAGTTGCAGGTAGGTGGCGAAATAGGTGGTGAACATGTAGAACGACAGCGCAGTCAACGAAATGAACGCCCCCAGGTTGCGAATGGCCCGGCCATGGTTGCGCAGGGTTTCCTTGAGCGGCGAATGCTCGTGCTCTTTGCCCTGGGCGATGGCTTCACGGAACGCCGGGGTTTCTTCCATGCGCCAGCGCAGGTACAGGCCGACCAGCCCCAGCGGTGCAGCGATCAGGAACGGAATGCGCCAGCCCCAGGCATTCATCGCCTCGCTCGACAGGCTGGCCTCCAGGCCATAGGCAATGACCGCTGCACAGGCAAAGGCAGAAAAGGTCGAGACCGGCACGAAGCTGCCATAGAAAGCGCGCTTGTCGTTGGGCGCATGCTCCATCAGGTAGGCGCAGGCCCCGGCATATTCGCCACCGGCAGAAAAACCCTGCAGGCAGCGCGCCAAGGTCAGCAACGCAGGTGCGGCCAAGCCGATGCTGGCGTAGGTCGGCAGCAGGCCGATCAGGGTGGTGGAGCCTGCCATCAGCAGAATGGTCAGCGACAGGATGCGTTTGCGCCCCAGGCGGTCGCCCAGCGCGCCAAACACGATCCCGCCCAGCGGGCGCAGGGCAAAGGCCACGGCAAATACTGCAAAGGTCTTGAGCAAGGCCACGCTGGCGTCTTCGCTGGCAAAGAACTGGCTGGCGATCAAGGTGGCGAGAAAGCCATAGACGGCGAAGTCGAACCACTCGACGAAATTGCCGATGGCCGAGGCGGTGATCACCCTGCGCAGGGTGGCGGGGGATACCTCATGAGGTGCGGACATGCGAGTGCTCTCCGGTTCCATTGGCAGGCATGATGAACGTGGCGCGGTCGGGCCGCGCCATCATTGTTGTGTTTGCCAGTAGATCGCCGGGCGCTGGAGCGTGCTTTGTCGAGGGCGACCTCGGGATACCTGAATCAACCGCAAGTTATTCGCAAGGCCGCACACAAGAGCCAATTCAGGCCGGGATGTTCATGCAAGACAGGCCATTGGCTCAGAAGCGCATGTCCAGCGCCAGCTCGAAGGTGCGCGGCGGCCCCATGTAGTACTGGCTGTTGTAGGCCTGCTTGGCATACACCTCGTCGGTCAGGTTGCGCACCCGCCCGGTCAGCGTGGTGTGCTCGTCCAGCCGGTAGCGGGCGAACGCGCCGAACAGCGTGTAGGCGGGGGCCTTGAGGCTGTTGGCGTTGTCGGCATACACCGAACCCACGTAGCGCCCGTCCGCGCCCACCGACCACGCCGACGACAGGCTGTAGGTCAGCCACAGGTTGGCGACATTGGCCGGTACGTTGGTCGGTGCATTGCCCTTACGCGAGACCGATACCCCGTTGACGGCCTCGTTGAATTCGTCGTACTGCGCATCGACGTAGGCGTAGTTGGCTTCGGCCAGCAGTTTTGGCGTTACCTGCAGGCGCCCGGACAGCTCCACCCCGCGTGAAGTCTGCTGCCCCGCCTGGACCGTGAGGTTGGCGTCGTTCGAGTCGCGCACGGCGAAGTCCTTGCGCACGATCTGATACAGCGCCAGGGTGGCCGCACCGCGCCCGTCGAGGAAGTCGAACTTGCTGCCCACTTCCCATTGCTCACCCTTGGACAGGTCGAACAACCCCACATTGGAGTAGGTCGCGGCTGCCAGCGAGCCGGCGGGCAGGTCGGCCGAGGTGCTGTATTGCGCATACAGGCTGGCCGAAGGTGTCAGTGCATAGGTCAGGCCGATACGCCCGGACAGCGGCTCCCAGCGCCGTTCGAAATAGGCCGGCGAGGTGGGCGTCACGGCGCCGTAGTTGGTGACTTCCATGTCCAGGTAGTCGTAGCGCAAGGCGGTCAGCAGGGCCAGGCGCTCGGTGAGTTGCAGGCGGTTTTCGGCAAACACCGCACGGTTGATCACCTCGTGGCGACGTTGTTTGGTCAGGCCGGCATTCACCCCGGGGATGTTATCGAAACTGCCAGGGTTGAAGTGCTCGGCATCGACCACGTCGCTCCAGCTGCCCGAAGTGGGATAGAGGGTCTGGCGCATGCGTGAGTATTCCAGCCCCAATGACCACTGGCTGGCCAGGCCGAACAGCTGGTTGTCGTGGCGCAGCTCGATGCGGTCGCCCAGCAGGTTCTGGTCGTGGCGTTGCAGGTAAGGGCTGCTGCGTTGCACCTGGCCAGTCGGGGTGTAGGCGTAGCGTTCAAGGTTGCGGTAGTCGCGTTGGGCGTTGTAGTGGTACAGCGTGTTTTGCACGCTGGTGCTGTCGCTGACCTGGTAGTCGAGGATCGAGCGCAGCCAGCGTACGCGCTGCTCATAGCGGCCGTCAGCAACGTTGTAGTTTTCGAAGCGGCGGCTGTTGTCGATCTTCATCGTGCTGCGCCCGGGCAGGATCGGCGAGCCCCAGTAGGGGCTGTCTTCGCGGTCTTCCTGGTACTCCAGCGCCAGGGTGTGGGTGAGGTTGGGGGCCAGGTCGCTGAGCAGCGAAAAGGCCAAGCTGTCGGTGTGCCGTTCGTTGCGGTCGACGTAACCGTTGCCCTGCCCGCGGCTGAAGTCCAGGCGCATGAAATGGCGGGCGTCAGCGGGGTTGCTGGCCAGCGCCTGGTTGATTCCGAACGCCACCTCGCTGTCGTCGAAACTGCCATAGCGGATACGCCCGTCAATGGTCTGCTGGTCGCGGCTGGCGAGTTTGGTGATGTAGTTGATCGAACCGCCCACGGCACCGGCACCATGCAGGAACGAAGACGGCCCGCCAATCAGCTCGACGCGGTCGAGCACCCAGGCATCCACTGGCCGGGTGGCGCTGCTGTAGCCCAGGTTGATGCCGTTGTACAACTGGGTGACCTGGTTCTGGGTAAAGCCACGGTAGGCAACGAAGCCGCCAAAGCCTGGGTTGGCCGAGGCGTTCACGCCGGTCATGGCGTTGATCACGTCCTGGCTGTCCTTGGCGCCGCGTTCTTCGATCAGGCGGCGGTCCGAGACGCTGACCGAGGCGGGTGTTTCCCGCGCGGTGAGGCCCAGGCGCGAGCCGGTGCGGATCGGTTCGTCCAGTTGCACACCGCTGGCGGCATCGCGTTCGCCGTCTATGGTGGTGGCGCCCAGTTCAACGGGGGCGATTTCGGCGCAGGCGAAGCTGCAGGTGCCCATCAGGAGCACCAGGGAGGTGTTACGAAGCATGTTGGTGTGTCTTCCACGCAAAGGTCATGGCTGACGGCGAGCGCGCACGCAGGCGTGCCCGGCTGACGTCAGGCGAAAGGCATTACAGCGACGGGGAAGGCGGTGGGGGAGGCGCGGGGGTGGAGGGCGGGGCGTTGATAGCGCGGTGGCGGTTGTGCCCAGCTACGTACGACGATGGGCGAGGTGGCCACGGCTTGCGCCGGGGTGAACGACCAGCCGCCGCTGCCGAGCGGTACGGCCAGGCCGAACGAGGAGCACACCGGGCAGTCCAGCTGGGCCATGTGCTGGTCACCGCCGGCGCCGTCCAGGTCGATGGCCACGCCGTGTTCGCTGTTCACCGAGCAGAAGCCGCCCTCCAGCCCGGCCAGGCGCAGTCCGCCCATCTGGCCATGGTGCAGGCCGCACAGCAACAGGCTGAACAGGACGCTGGCGTAGAGCGTCCAGGCAGTCAGCGTGCGAGTGTGCCGGGTGGTTTTCATGGCGGCGAATCTACCATCCGGATGAACGGTCGGGTAGCTCTTTTGCTGCAAGATTCACGGGGCTGCTTTGCGCCCCCAAAATCTGTCAGGCTGCCCGCTCAAGCACATCCAGCAAATCGACAAACGCCAGCGCCAGTTGATGCCGTGGCGCCAGGTTACCGCCCCACAGGTCAGGCGATGACTACCCGATTGCGCCCCTCCTGCTTGGCCCGGTAAAGCGCCCGGTCAGCCCTGCTCAGTGTTTCCACAGGCTCACTGCCTGCCTCGCCATCCCAGCGCGCTACCCCCAGTGAAATTGTCACCGCCCCCACAGGTTCCAGCGGCGTATCCTGTACTGTAACCCGCAACCGTTCAGCCACCACCGCGGCCACCTCCAGGCTGGCCCCCGGCAGCATCATCAGGAACTCTTCGCCGCCGGTGCGGCACAGCAGGTCCCCTTCACGGCAACAACGGCGCATCAGCTCGGCCAGCTGGCGCAGCGCCTGGTCGCCGACCTCGTGCCCATGGCTGTCATTGACCCGCTTGAAATGGTCGATGTCCAGCACGATGGCCGCAAATGCCCGTCCTTCGGCTTCCAGCAACGACAGGCTGAGTTCCAGGCTGCGGCGGTTGCCCAGGCCGGTCAGCGGGTCGGTCTGGGCATCACGGTCAAGCCTGCCGATGCGCTCGTGCAGCAGGTTCAGCCCGAATAACAGTGCGCGCTTGAGCTCGGCCGCCTCGAAGTACCAGGCGGGCACCCGGTGCAAGCGTTCGGCTGTACCGGCTCGGTCCATCGAACGGGCGCCGGCGGCCAGTTGCCAGAGTGGCCGGGCAATGGTCAGGGCCAGCCACCACAGCAGCAGGCTGCCCACCAACGCGAAGGGCGCGGAGGTGCCGATCACGTTGAGAATCAGGTGGCTCAGCGGCGTTACGGTCTGTGCCAACGGCTGCTGCGCCACCACGCCCCAGCCGGCGCTGGGCACGGTGGCGTACCCGGCCAGCATTTCCACGCCCTGGCTGTTGGTCAGTTGCCGAGTACCGCTGTCCAGTGTCGCCAGTTGGTCGACCAGCGCGTTGCCTTCCACCACGGTGCCTACTCGTTGGCTGTTGGGGTGATACAGCAGTCGGCGGTTGCGGTCGACCACATACAGGTACGAGCCGTCCTTGTAGAAGTGTTCGCCCAGCAGGCTGTTGAGGATGTTGCGTTCTCGCAGGTACAGGCTGCCCCCCACGTACCCGAGGTAACGGCCGTTGTCGTCGAAAATGGGGTGCGACAACACCACCACCAGGTTGTTGGCCGCCGACAGGTAGGGCGTGGAAACCAGAGGGCGGCGTTCGTGCAGTGCTTCCTGAGCACCCGGCGATTGCATGCGGGTGCCGACAAAGTGGCGTAGCGAGGCTGGAGAAATCGCCAGCAGCACGCCGTTGGCATCGATCACGAACGTGGAGTTGAAGGCCATGCTCTGGCCCAGTACACGGTCGGTCTCCACCTGCAGTGCTGCCGCTTCGCTCAACTGGTGGCCCTGCACGCCGGCGCTGAATGAAAGCTGCTGCAAGGCGTTGCCGATGAAGGTCTCGGTGATGGTTGCCAGTTTCGTCGCATACACCCGGTTGGCTTCCAGGGCGTGGTCGATCAGCAGCTGGCGCTGCACCCGGTAGCTGGCGAAATAGCTGGCGCACAGCATGACCAGGGCAGTAAGGGCGCAGAGCACCAGAATGAGTGTTCGCAGATCCAGGCGCAATCCGTGCTTGGCGTGTGGCAATCCTGACCTCGGGCTTTGAAAATAGCTAAGAAATGGAAACAGCCTTGCGCGCTAGGGGGTGGACGGGCGCTGCATTCAGGAACCTGCCCTGTCCAGCGCATTCAGCTCGTCTTCCACCTGTTGCATGCGTCGCTCCACCAGCGCCTGCACCTTCACATCGCGGGCGGTTTCGCGCATCAGGGCAGTGAGCTTTTCGCTCAGGCGCCTGCCGGCTTCGGTGTCTTCCAGCGCGCGGGCCTTGGCCGGGTCCTGGGTGGCTTCGACGATGGTGGCGAACTCGGCATCGCTGAAATTCTTCTCGCTGTAGAGGCGGAACAGGTCCTGGTGCTGGTCCTCGACGGTGAGGTACTTGCGCAGTACACCCTGGATAGTGGCTTGCGACAGCTGCGGGTGAGTGCGACCGAGCAGCGTGGCCATGCGCTCGATATTGTGCGTGTAGGCATCCTGCAGCGGTAGCTGGGCGAGGATCTGTTCTTCACGGGTTGGCTTCTGGTCGCAGGCGGTAAGGGCGGCAGTCAGCAGCAGGGGCAACAGCAACTTCTGGAAGCGAGGCATGGCGTGGCCTGGTCTGGTCTGGCAGTGAAGACTGCCGATTATACCGATGTCCGCATGGCCGCGACGAGCCCCGTTATTTGCCTTGATCGGCACGCTGGTGTAGAACCCAGCCCTCCAACCATTGCCAGCAGCCCCATGCCAAACCGGACCCTGCAACCTGTCGCGCGCGTCGCCATTGCCGAAGTCGTGGCGTTTGTCGAAAGCGCTCGCCGCGAGCTGTTCCCGATGCTTGTCGCGGCACCCTTGCCGCACGACCTTGCGCACTTTGCCGAAACCTACCTGGACGGCGCGGGCTGCTTTCTTGAAGCCCGCGATGACGGTCGGCTGGTCGCTGTGATCGGCTATGTGCCCTATGACCATCGTTTTGCCCAGCTTGACTATCACGCTGAGCGGGTAGTGGAGGTGGTGCGCCTGTTCGTGCTGCCGGCCTATCGCAGGCAGGGTCTGGCGGGCGCGTTGTTCAGTGCATTGCGCGAGCAGGCGGTGCAGGCGGGTATCGACTGCCTGTACCTGCATACGCATCCGTTTCTCCCGGGTGCGATTGCGTTCTGGGAACGGCATGGGTTTGCGGTGGTGGACGTGGAGCAAGATCCGGTCTGGCAGACCACGCACATGCAGCTGCGGCTGCGCTGATTTGTGGGAAAGCGCCTACAACGGCCTTTTCGGCGTGATCGACGCGTTCATTTTCAGGGCGGCCCGGCTTGCTTACCTTCCCTCATGCAAGGCTTTTTCACTGCACCGAGGGAGACTCACGATGCCACACATGGCCCTGTACAAACTTAAACTGCTGGACGAGTTCGAGGACCGCAGCGACTTGTGGACCTTCGGCGATTTCGAGAACAGGTTGATGGACTTGTGGCGTGGCGCGACGCGGCATGATGCCAAAGGCATCATCAATGCGGCGCACAAGGAACGGCGCTGGCCGAGGACGGTGAAGCGCTACCTGCTGACCAACTACCGGGTATTTGGCAATGTCAGTTCGGAGCTTGAGCAGACGTTTGCCGAGGTATTGGCGACGATGAGTGTGCAAGAACGGGCGGAGTGGGGCTTGCTGCCTGCTGCCGGCACGGTTGCCTGACAGAACCTGGGGCTGCCCGGCAGCCCCGATTCAGGCAATGCAGCCATCAGAACCCGCCCGACAACGGCCACTCCACCGCCAGGCGTATCTGGTCACCATCCAGCTCGGCCTGCGCCGTGTTCCCCCGGTGCACGTTATGTCGCAGCGAGAACGTGGTGCCCTTGGCCTTGCCACTCTGCACCACATACCGCGCCTCCAGGTCGCGTTCCCAATGTTTGCCACCCTTGCCATACCCCAGGTACGCATACCCGCCAGTCGGGTCGACATGCGTGCCGTCGATATCGAACCCGCGCACGTACAGCGCCGTCAGGTTCAGCCCTGGCACCCCATAGGCCCCCAAGTTCAGGTCATAGCGTGCCTGCCATGACTTTTCGTTCGGTGCGTTGAAGTCCGACATCTGTACCGCGTTGGCAATGAAGATCGCACCCCGCGTGACGTAGTCGAAGGGCGTATTTCCGTCCACTTGCTGCCAGCCCAGGCTGAACCCGTGCGGCCCTTGGTTGTAACGCGAGACCAGGCTCCAGGTGGTGTTGTCGATACGCCCGGACAGCGCCTTGCCGGTGTCGGTGGTGCGGTACAGGTTGAGGTCCAGGCTGACGCTGCGGCGGTTATCCAGCACATGGCTGAGGGTGCTGCCCAGGTAATGCTGGTTCCAGCTGTCCTCGTAGCGCGAGGTGGAGAGGCTGCCGCTGAAGCTGGCGCCCGGGTTCCAGACCACGCCGGCCAGGTCGAAGCTGTTGCCCTGTTTGCTATTGGAGTAGTTCACCACAAAGCCCTGATCGTGGCTTGTGGCATTGCGGTCGGTGCTCTCGTTGAAGTGCCCGGCCACCAGCTTGAGCGTGTCGAAGTCGTTGCTGGTAAGGAAGAAACCGGTGGCGGTCTCGGGTAACAGGCGGCTGTCGGAAGAGCTGAACACCGGGGTCTTGACCCGCTGCTCACCGTAGGCCAACACGGTATTGGCCATGCGCACTTTCAATGCCGCGCCTGCGCGGCTGTACTCGTTCTTTGGGTGCCCGTCGTTATCGACCCCCAGCAAGCGCGCTTTGCCCGCACGCCCACCGCCACTGTCGAGTTGTACGCCCAGGTAGGCGTGGGCATCGACGCCGACACCCACCAGGCCTTGTGTAAAGCCAGACTGGAAGGTGCCCATCAAACCGTAGGCCCATTCTTCAGCCTTGCCACTGCGTTCGCTGCGTGGTTTGTAGGCATTGCGCGCGGAACTGTTGCGCCCGCCATGCGTGTAGTCGCGCTGGTCGAACACGCTGCGGTTGAGGATGCTCCAGCTGCCATCCTCCACAAAACCGTTGCTTTGCGGCTGTGCAGAGTCGGCCTGGGCGAACGGCGCCAGCCCCAGCAGTGGCAGCGCCAACAACAACCGGCTCATTGCGCGGCCTCAAGTTTCTGCAACTGGGCAGCAAAGCGGGCCTTGGCCCGGGTCGGCAAGTTGGCGGGCAGTTCGGTAGCCGATGCGTCACCTACCTGGATGACCATCACCATGCCCATCGCCAGGTGCGGAATGCACTGGATGCCGTACACGCCCGGCACGCTGAAGGTTTGTTCGAACGGCTGGTTCAGCTTGCTCTTGAAGGGCTTGGCCCCGGTGGGCAGCAGGCCTGCCACGCTGGCCGCATTGTGCCCGCTCTGGGTGGGCAGGAAGCGCACGGTGTCGCCGGGCGCGATGCGCAAGTGGTCCGGCTCGTAAACCATCGCGCCTTCGCTGCCACGGTTGAGCATTTTCACTTCGTGCACGTCGGCCAGCGCGGCCGGGGCGAGCAGGGTGCTGGCAAGCAGCAAGGCGAGAGGACGCAGCGGCATCGGTAGAACTTCCTGGTTCAGGGGGCGCGAAAGCGTAGGATGCGCGCGCCGTCGAAGGGGTCGGTAAGGTAATGGGCGTGAACGCCGAAGGTGTTCAGCAGGCGCTCGGGGGTGAGCACTTCAAGGGGGTTGCCCAGGGCGACCAGGTGCCCTTTGTCGAGTACGGCCACGCGGTCACAGGTGAGTGCCTGGTTGAGGTCGTGCAGCGCTACCAATGTGGTGACCGGCAGGGCCTGGACCTGTTGCAGCAGGCTCAGCTGGTGCTGGATGTCCAGGTGGTTGGTCGGCTCGTCCAGCAGGAGTACTTGTGGCCGTTGCGCCAGGGCGCGGGCGATGTGCATGCGCTGGCGCTCGCCACCGGACAATGAGCCCCAAAGGCGTGTGCGCAGGTGCAGGGCATCGAGGTCAGCCAGCGCCTGCTCGACGATGGCGCGATCCACTTGCGAGAACGGTGCCAGTGCTGAGAGCCAAGGTGTACGGCCCAAGGCCACGGCATCGAACACGCGGATTGCATCGAGGGTGTCGGCCTGTTGTTCGACCAGTGCCAGGGCCTGCGCCACACGGCGGCGGGGCAGCTGTGCCAGTGGTTCACCCAACAGTTGCACGCTGCCGCTGGCCGGCTTGCGCAGCCCGGCCAGCAACTTGAGCAGCGAAGACTTGCCCGAGCCGTTAGGGCCGACAATGCCGAGCGTTTCGCCCGCGACAACGTTCAGCTCGATACCGCTGAGCACGGTATTGCCGGCCAGTTGCAACCCCAGGCCCTGGCAACTCAGGGGCGAAATCTGTACAGCGGTCATGACGGTCATGAGCGCCCCCGGCGGCTGATCAGAATCAGCGCGAAGACCGGTGCCCCGATCAGTGCGGTGACCACCCCCACAGGGATCACCTGGCCCGCAATCAAGGTGCGTGAAAGCACGTCGGCGGTAATCAGGAACAGCGCGCCGCCCAGTGCGCTGGCTGGCAGCAGGCGGCTGTGCCCGGGGCCGAGCAGCAGGCGCAGGGCGTGGGGAATCACCAGCCCAACAAAACCGATGGCACCGACGATGGACACCATGACCGCCGTCACCAGCGCCGCGCAGCTGATCAGCAGTAGCTGGGTGCGCCGCACCGGTATGCCCAGCGAAGCAGCCGAATCGGCGCCGAAGGTAAAAGCATCCAGCGCGCGGCGGTGCAACAGGCACACCACCAGGCCGAACAGTGCCACCGGCACGGCCAGCCACACCGATGGCCAACGCACCCCGCTGAGGTTGCCCATCAGCCAGAACAGGATGCCGCGTGCCTGTTCGGCAGTGGCCGACTTGGTAATCAGAAAGGCAGTTAGCGCGTTGAACAGTTGTGAGCCGGCAATGCCGGCAAGGATGACCTGGGCGTTGTTGTTGCCGGGGCCGGCCGCGCGGGCCAGTACCAGTACAAGGGTGAATGCGGCCAGTGCGCCGATGAACGCCCCGGCGGACATGCTCAATGCCAGGCCACCCAGCCCCAGCAGGCCGACCAGCACCGCCCCGGTCGAGGCGCCGGCAGACAACCCCAGCAGATAAGGCTCGGCCAAGGGGTTGCGCAACAGCGCCTGGAGGATCACGCCACACGTCGCCAGGCCGGCACCGCAAGCAGCGGCGACCAGGGTGCGGGTAAGGCGGTAATTCCAGACGATGCCGGCGTCGATCGGGTCGACCGGGTAGCCGGCCTGCCACAGGTGGTTGGCCAGCACCTGGCCAACCACACGGGGCGACAGGTTGGTTTCGCCAATGGCGGTGCCGGCCAGCAAGGCGGCCAGCAGGGCTGCAAGGGCGACCGCGATGCAAGGTAACAGGCGAATCATCACTGGGCTGCTTTACCGCTGGCAAAGGCTGCAGACAACGTCTGCAGGCCGCTGAAAAGGCGGATGCCGGCCTGCATGGCATCGGCGTCGAGGATGATGATGCGGTCATGCTTTACCGCGTCCATGTTGCGGGTAACCGGGTCGTTACGCAGGAATTCGAGCTTTTTCTGGTAGTCGTCGGCGGGGAAGCGGCGACGGTCCATGCGCGCGATGATCAGCCAGGTGGGGTTGGCCTTGGCCAAGGTTTCCCAGCCTACGGTGGGCCATTCCTCCGTGGACTCGACCACGTTGCGCACCCCCAGGGTGCGCAGCATGAAGTCGGCGACGCCTTGGCGGCCGGCCACGTACGGGTCGATGTCGAGGTCGGCGCTGGAGAACCAGAACAGTGCCGAGGTGGCGGACAGGTCCTTGCCCGCCAGTTGTGCCTTGGCGCTGTCCAGGCGGCCTTTGAGCTCGGCATTCAGGGCAGTGCCGCGGTCTTGCACATCGAAGATCTCGGCCAGCTGGCTGACGCTCTTGTAGATGCTGCCTACCTGGAACGCTTGCAGGCGAGTACCGTCGGCGCCGACCAGGTTGTCCTTGCCTTCGCAGTCCGAAGGCAGCAGGTAGGTGGGTATCTTCAGTTCGTCGAACTGTTCGCGGGTGCCGACAACACCCTGTGCGCCGACCATCCATTCGAACTGTACCGCGACCAGTTGCGGGCGCTTGCCCACTACGGCCTCGAAGCTCGGGTCGTTGTCAGCCAGGCGCGGCACCTTGTCGTTCTGCGCTTTGTATTCGGGCAGTACGTTGTTGAACCACAATGAGGTGCCAGCCAGTTTGTCACCCAGGCCCAGTGCGTAGAGCATTTCAGTGCCGGCCTGGCCGATGGTGACGGCGCGTTGAGGCGCCTGAGCGAACGTCTGCGGCCTGCCGCAATTCTCGACTGTAAGCGGGTAGTGGGTGGCGGCGGCTTGGGCCAGGCCAGTGAGGCCTAGGCCGGCGAGCAGGGTGGCGAAACGGGGCAGCATGCTGGGGCGATCTCCTATCGGACAGTTCGGGTGAGGAACGCACGGACAGGCATCGCCGCGCCCCGCCGTTGGCAGGGGCAAAACGGATGGCCAATCCCGGACACCCCGCCGGTTGGTGAATGTAGGCCGGCAGGTCTCCTGACTGGTGCGTCATGGCCCGGCTCCAGCCTTCCCGGGCAATTACGCCCAGTGGCATCAATGGAGCAGGCTCGGCACCTACAGTTGCGGGGGCAGTTCCGTTTGGCCCGTGTTGGCGGGCCTGGGATTCCCTATTAATTCCGTGGTGGAAACCGGCGGCCCGCATGGTAGACCATCGCGCTGCCGGGTGAAAACGCTTTTCAGAAGTACTTCAGCCAGGTGATGTCGCGGCGGCGTGCCTTCAAGCGGGCGAACTTGCGTACCGGCAGGTACAGCGACGCGGCCAGCAGGATGGCGATCAGCCACACGGCGGCGATGCCATCGAAACCAAAATAGTCGCCACGGTTGAGGCCGAACAGCGCCACGCAGGCCAGGTACAGCAGCTTCAGCACGTACAGGTGCAGCAGGTAGAAGAACATCGGCGCAGCACCAAACACCGCCAGCGCGCTGATCCAGCGGGCCTGGCCGGCGCGTTCGAAGGCGCGCAGCAACAGCAGGCCGCAGCCCAGGGTCAGGGCCAGGAACAGCAGTGACGGCGGGTATTTGGTGATGTTGAAGAAGCTCATCAGGGTTTGTGTGAAGGTTGGGTAGCCGCTCCAGGGCGCCTCGCCATAGCCATTGAACATACGCAACACGGCAAAGCCCAGCAGCGCGGCCAGCCCGGCCAGCAGCAGGCGGTGCTGACGTTCGACGGCCTCGCTGCCACGGGCGAACCACGGGCCCAGGCCGTAGCCCAGGGCGATGACGCCGATCCACGGCAGTACCGGGTAGGACGTGCGCAGGCGCAGGGTGTCGGAAAACGCCAGCCAGCCACGGTCATGCAGGATCGCCCACGGCACATGCAAGGCCGATTCCACGCCGAAGTGCAGGCCATCGAGCAGGTTGTGGCCGGCGACGATGACTGCGCCCAGGGCGAGCAGGGCGGCGCGTGGCAGCCATACCAGCAGCGACAGGGCGATCATGCTGATGCCAATGGCCCAGATGACTTGCAGGTAAATGACGCTGGGCGGCAGCTGAAAGGTCCAGGCGAAGTTGACCAGGGTGAACTCCAGCGCCACCAGAAACAGCCCGCGTTTGAACAGGAACGCCGACACATCGCCACGGCCCTGATGCTTTTCGCCGTACAGCCAGGCCGACAGGCCGGTCAGCAGGACGAACACCGGCGCACAGAGGTGGGCCAGCGTGCGGCTGATGAAGAGCGACGGCTCGGTGGTGTCGATGGCCATTGGGTCGCTAACCTGACGGTGCAGGAAGAAGGTTTCGCGGACGTGATCCAGGAGCATGAAAAGGATCACCAGGCCGCGCAGGGCGTCGATGCTCTGCAGGCGCTGGGTGAGCAGGGTGGGGGTGGCGCTGGCGCTTGTCATGGAGGGTCGCTGATAGGAATGAATGTCATGTGAAACGTTATCTTATAACTAATTGGTCAGCGGTTGGTAGAGGTTTTTGTGTTGCCTGCTCCGGCCTCTTCGCGGGCACAGGCAACTCAATCAGAAGCTGTAATCCACCGTCGCAAAATACGACCGTGGCATCCCCATCAACCACTGCTGCCCACTGAACGCCGACTGCACATACTCCCGGTCGAACAGGTTGTTCAACTGCAACCCCAGCCGCACATCCGGCAGCACCTGCCAGGCGACGTTGGCATCGACCACGGTGTACCCAGGCGCGCTCTGGGTATTGGCAGTATTGGCAAAGCGCTCATCCACATAACGCGCACCAATGCCGGCCTCCACTTGCTGCCCGAAGCCTTTGCTCAGCCACAGGTTGGCAGTACGCCGTGGCACATTGGCCGGCCGATTGCCCGCACGGTCCTGCGCTGCTCCACCGACCATTTCGTCAAAGTCATCATACTTGGCGCGCACCAGCGACGCGTTCGCCGACACCTGCCACTGATGCGCCAGCGCCAGTTCCAGGGTCGCTTCCAGGCCATCGGACGTCTGCTGCCCGGCCTGCTGCTTCTCGTGGGTGATCGGGTCGTCCACCAGCAGCTTCTTCTTGACGATGTGGTAGGCCGCCATCGTCCATTCACCGCGACCGTCCCAGAAGCGTTGCTTCAGGCCCACCTCGGTCTGCTTCGCTTCGGTCAGCTCATAGTGCATCTGGGCCGGGCTGAGGCTGATGAGATTGTTCACCCCGTCCTCGCTGGTGGAGTACTGGCCGTACAGCGACAGGTCGTCGGTAAATGCATACACCAGGCCGGCGCGCCAGTTGCCGCCTTGCAGGCTGTGGTCGCTGCGGCTGCCATCGGTCAGGTTGTCGCGGTCGATGTGGTTCTGGTCGCGGCGCACGCCCGTGACCAACGACAACCGATCGCTCAGCTGCAGGCGGTTCTCGGCGAACAGGGCGAAGGTGTGGGTGGTGGACAAGGTTTGCGGGCGCAGGGGGGAGGCGCTATGGAACCAGCCAGACTGCGCCTGCCACGGGTCGATGTAGTCGCCGCCCACATCGTTGTAGGGGGCATTGCTGTCGACGTTGAAACGCACCTTGTTGTACTCGGCGCCGACCACGGTCTTGCTGGCCAGGCCGAACAGGGTGTGGTCGAAGGTGAAGGTCTGGCGGTCGCCGAACTGCTCCTGGTTGTGCTTGATCTCCAGGTAGCTGCCGCGTTGCAACTGCTGGTGCTCGGCGTCCCAGCTGTAGTCTTCGGCGTTGCGCCAGTGGCGGCGGCTCTTGATGTAGTACAGCTGGTTGCTGGCGCTGAGGTGGTCGTTCAGCGTCCAGTCGGTGTTCAGCCGGGTCCATTCATCGACGTAGTGCTGCACGTCGTTCTGCACGTTGTAGTTTTTTTTGCGCAGGCTGCTGCGGTAGTGGCCATCGATCAGTGGCGTGCCGTAGTAGTTGGCGGGTTGCGCATCGCCACGGTCGTGGGCGAGGGTGAAACTGAGGTCGTCGCTGGCATCGAAACGCAGCGCGGCGCTCAGGGCCAGGCTGCGCGAAGGGGTGCGGTCGACCCAGCCATTGCCCCCTTGCTGGTTCAGGGTCAGGCGGTAGCTCAGGCGTTCGCTGAGGCTGCCACCGCTGTCCAGGCCGAGCTGCTGGCGGTCCCACGAACCGTAACCCAGGCGCAGGTGGTTACGCACTTCGCCGGCAAACGGCTTTTTCGGGATTACGTTGACCACCGCACCGGTGGCGCCCTCGCCATGCAGCACCGAAGCCGGGCCGCGAATCACGTCGATGCGCTCGACCATCCACGGGTCGACTGGGAAGGTCTGGGTGCCGGCACCGGTGTACAGCCGTGCGCCGTCGAACAGGGTCATCACCGAGCTGTGCCCGGCAAAGCCGCGAGCAGAAAGGCCTGTGCCGCCGTCGCCCGGGGAGCCGACGAAGGTGATGCCCGGCGAACGGGTCACGGCGTCCTGCACCGTGAGGTTGTTGCGCTGCTGGATCTGCTCGGTGCTGATGCTACTGGTGCTGGCCGGCGTCTCCAGGGCGTTGAGGCCAAGGCGCGAGCCGGCCTGGGTCGGCGTGACCAGGTCGATAGCGTGGTTGTCGAGGGTGTCGGTAATGGCCGTGGTGGGCAGGGCCAGGGGTTGTCGGTCCTGGTCATCGGCCAGGGCTGGAAGGGCGACGGCCAGGCAGGCCGCCAGGGGGTGAAGCTTGAACATACGGGACATGTCGTTCCACTGCTGCAGGAATGAATGGATCCCGGTGGAAAACACGCAAAGGCGCACCGTGCAGGCAGGCGCGCGCACGGATACCGGCCTGCGCCCGCCCACCGCGGGTTGCCAAGTGAAGCTTCAGGCCGGTCTCCGGGCTTGCGAGGGGCATGAAACCTTCACCTTCCCATGCCTGAGCACAGTGGTATGTCGAAGGGTTCGCTCGCTTACCGTTGCGGGGGCAGCGCCGGACTTGTCGTGGTCGATACGACGCACCGGCTTCCCGTTTCACCCTGCACGCGGCGGTACAGGGCACCTGAAACTGGCGCGCATCTGACCATTGAAACGCCGGGGCGTCAAATGTTGGTACGCCATGAATGCCGCGATAAATCACAAGGTTGCACGTTTTTACTGATTTTTTTTCGAACTTTTTTGGCGGCGTTTGTCTCGAACCGGACGTTAGCCTTTCGTTATCAAGTCATGGAGACTTCCCGCATGCCTGCTCGTCAACTGTTGCGCCACTCCTGCCTGCTCGCCCTGATCGCCGCGCCGCTGGCTGCCACCGCCGCGCCCAGCACCGATCCGTTGTTCACAATCGGTCTGCAGGGCGCCTACGACAAGTTCAAGTTTGAAGGTGGCAGTGAAAGCGACAAGGAACACATGGGCCAAGGTGGCGTGTTCGCCACATTCGGCAACAAGCTGACAGCCGAATCTGGTTTCATCTACCAACTCGGCGCCGAGGCCAAATTCGGCAAAAAGAACGACAACAAGCTCAAGGAGGCTCAGGCCGATCTTGATCTTGGCTGGCGTGCGGCGTTGGACGCTCGCAACTTTGTCGACGTGACTGTGGGCGGCGGCTACAGCTGGTCGCGCTTCGAGCCGGAAATCAACGACCTTGATACCAAGCTCACCGTGAAGTCGCCCTTTGCCAAGGCAGCGCTGGGCTACAACCACCAGTTCGACGCCTCGACACTGCGGGTGGAAGTGGGCGCGCGGCATACCCTGGACGGCCGCGCGCGGCTGAAGGTGGATGACTTTGGCAGCGACACGGTCGACCTGAAAGACCGCACCAACCCGTATGCCGAGGTGACGTTGCTGATGAATCAGCAAGGCGGTATGCCGGTACAGGCCGGGGTTTACTACACCCGCACCGAATACAAGCTGGATGAAGACTCCCCAGTAGCAGACAACACCAAGCTCAAGCGTGACGAGTTTGGTGTGAAGGTAGGCTTGGCTTTCTGAAGCTGAGCGCTTGGCAGGCCCGACCGCTTCGCGGGCCTGCTCAAGAACATCAGCGTCCGCGACGGCGCGACACCCGTGCCTCGATGTTCTTGCGCCCGATCAGCAATGGCGGCTTCTCCACCACCGGCTCGTCCGCCAGCCATTTGTACATCACCAGGCAGTCCACCAGCCCCAGGCGGGCATGGCGATAGGCCTTGGGCAAGCGGCCAACGGTCTCGAAGCCCAGTTTGTGCCACAGCGCCACGGCCACTTCATTGCTGGCCACCACCGAGTTGAACTGCAGGGCCAGAAAGCCCTCCTGGCGTGCCAGCTTCTGCGAGTGCTCGCACATCAGGCGCGCCACGCCACGGCCACGCGCCTGTTCGCAGACCATGTAGCCGCAATTGCCCACATGCGCACCAGGCCCGGCAGCATTGGCCTTGAGGTAATACGAACCCAGCATCTCGCCATCTTCTTCGGCCAGCAGCGTGTGCAAGGGCAGTTCCAGCCACACCTGGCGGGCTTGTTCGAAGCTCAGGGCCGGGTCGAAGGCATAGGTTTCACGGGCCTGGACAATGGCCTGGAAGGTAGGCCAGAAACGGTCGAAATCGTCGGGCGTCATGGGGCGAATGTGGATCATGCGGGTTCCTGCGCGGGCTAAGCCGCACAGTCTGGGTCGCGCGGCGCCGTCGCGCAAGGGCGGCGGCGCCGTTTGTGCTCAGCCGTTGGCCTTGCCGACAGCATCCATGGCCCGCGCTGAGTAGACCAGCGCGGCACCGGCATTCATCGCCACCGCCACGCCCAGCGCCTCGGCAATTTCCTCGCGGCTGGCGCCATGCTTGACCGCCTGCTGCGAATGCACGGCGATGCAGCCGTCGCAGCGGGTGGTCACGGCCACCGCCAGAGAGATCAGCTCGCGGGTCTTGGCGTCCAGATGGTTGGTCTTGGCCCCCGCACCGCTGGCGGTCATGTAGCCGGCCACGGTGTCGGGGGAAAGTTGCTTGAGATCGCCGATGCCGGCCATCAACTGCTTACGGTAGGCGTCCCAGTCCATCATGCTCATCGTCTTCACCTTGGGGTGGTTGCGAGTGGAGCTTTCAGGCTAGTCGAAGTGTGGCAAGTGTGAGGCTTGTACTTTGGTGGGTGTTTGCTGAGCTGTTTGTGGGAGCGGGCTTGTCCCGCGAAGGAGGCTGCGCGGAGCATGGCACCGGCTTCGCCGGTGTTTGCGGGGCAAGCCCGCTCCCACATCGGTCAGATGTAGATGAACACCAGCACCAACGCCGCGACCACGGCCCATTTTTCCAGGTAGTAACGCATGCGGTTACGCTTTTTCAGCGCCTTGCCGCGCTCGCGGATCTTATAGATGCGGGTGAACAGCCGGTTGATACCACCGGTCTTGTCGCCGTCACCGTTGGGCGCGGCGGCGGCGGCCATGACGTTGCGGCTGAACCAGCGGTTGAACGCCGTTGCCCAGCGGTACTTGAGCGGGCGCTCGACGTCACAGAACAGGATGATGCGGTTGTGTTCGGTGGTATTGGCTGCGTAGTGGATGTAGGTTTCGTCGAAGATTACCCCCTCACCGTCGCGCCACGAGTACTTCTCGCCGTCCACGTCAATGTAGCAACCGTCGTCGTTTGGCGTATCCAGGCCCAGGTGATAGCGGTACGAGCCAGCATACGGGTCACGGTGGCGTACCAGCTTGGCGCCCGGCGGCAGGGTGGCGAACATGGCGGCCTTGACCGTGCCGATGCCTTGCAGCAGCTCGGTGGTACGTGGGCACAGGGCCATGGCCGATGGGTGGCTTTCGCCATACCACTTCAGGTAAAAGCGCTTCCAGCCGGTTTTGAAGAACGAGTTGAAACCGACGTCATCGTAATTTTCGGATTTTTTGATTTCGCCCACATGCAGCAACTGGCGGCCCTCTTCACGGATTTCCTGCCAGTGGTCTTGCAGCGGCTTCAGTTCGGGGAAGGCCTCGACCGGCAGGTAAGGCTTAGCCGGGAGCTTGGAAAACAGGTACAGGAAGCTGTTGACTGGGGCCAGGAAACTGGAGTGGTCGCCCAGCTGGCGGGTCAGCTTGTGACGAACCCGACCGCGCAGGTGAACATAGGCGATCGAAAGGACGAAGATGAGTACGAGTGCAATTTTCATGGACGTTTACTTGTCGAAAAATGGCCATGCGCCATGGCATAAGCCAGCCAGCATAAACAATCATGGGGGCAGTTTGTACTTATTGTTACGAAACGACGGGGCGACATTGGTGTAATGCCCTACAGTCTTGCGCAAACGTTTCATGTTCGGGAGTTTGTATGGTTCAGGATGTACGACCCAGCGGTAGCCCCTTCAAACGGCTGTTTTTCGCCCTGCCGGTCAGCGATGTACAGCGCCGTGCCCTGGCCCAGTGGCGCCGGGGTTTGAACCTGCGCAGCGGCAAACCGGTGCCGGCGGCCAACTTCCACGTCACGTTGCTGTTTCTTGGCGATGTGGATGCCGCGCAGGTGCCTGCGATCTGTGCGGTGGTCGATCAACTGGCGCTGCCGGCTACGGCACCACGGCTGTTGCTCGACCGCTTGCAGGTGTGGCCGCGGGCCGGAGCCTTGGTGCTGGAGGCACAGCAGACACCGCCGGCCCTGTTGCAACTGGTGTACGGGTTGCAGCAGGCGTTGTTGCCGCTGGGAGTTGAGGCGGCCGCCCGTGAATATCGGCCGCACTTGACGCTGTCCAGGGATTACCGTGGGCAGCCACCCGAGGCCACCAGCGCGCCGGAGTTCCACCTCGCGGCACGCCACTTCACGCTTTACGAGTCGCGCAAGGGAGCATACTGGCCATTGGCGCAGTGGCCACTTTCGAGTTGACGGTGGCCAAGGCTGAGCTCAAGGCCGCAATCATTGCCATGGTCGAGCGGCAGTAATGGCGCGCTACACCGGCAAGCTCTGATACGGCAACTCATCCCCCGGGCTGCGGTCGAACTGGCGCTTGTACTCGCGGCTGAACTGCGAGGTGCTCTGGTAGCCCACCCGGTGCGCAGCTTGTGCCACCCCCAGGCCTTCGCCAATCAGCATCTGCTGCGCCTTTAACAACCGCAGGCGCTTGAGGTACTGCATCGGTGCCATGTCGGTGCAGCGCTTGAAGTGTTCGTGGAAGGTCGAAACGCTCATGTTTGCCCGCGCAGCCAGTGCTTCCACGCTCAGCGGCTCGTTGTAGTGCGCGCGCAGGTGGGCGAGGGCGGCGCCGATGCGGGCGAAGTGCCCCTGTTGCTCCACCAGCGCCCGCAACACACCGGCCTGTGGGCCGCGCAGGGCGGTGTACAGCACTTCGCGTACGCGCGCCGGGCCCAGCACTTTGGCATCCAGCGGGTCCTGCAGGCAGTGCAGCAGCCGCTCGACACTGTCGCGCATCGGCGCATCCAGCGCTGCCGAGGTCATCGATTGCGGGGTTTGTGCCTGTACTGCAGCGTCCGGTGCCAGGTCCATGCTCTGCACCAGTTCACCCAGAACGCCACGGTCGATGTCCACCGCCACGCCCAGTAAGGGCGCTTCACGGGTGGCGAAGGTTTCACACATGAACGGGACCGACAACGCCTGCACCAGGTAATGCCCGGCGCCATATTCCAGGGTACGCGGCCCCAGGCGCGCCAGCTTGCTGCCCTGGGCCAGGATCATCAGGCTGGGCTCGTAGATCTGAGGGCTGCTGGCCACATAGTGGTCCCAGCTCAGCACCTGCACCTGGGGCAGGTGCGTGGGGACGAAGCCAGGGCGCGTGGCGAGGCTGCGGATCAGCGCGCAGAGCGGCGCGTTGGCGTCGACGTGGCGGGTCAGTTGCATGGTGAACCTGGGGGCAGAGAATCGGACAGCCTAATCATCGCAGATTGAGGGTGTGGCGCCAGATGCTGGCTGGCATCTTCGGAGAATCAGGCATGCATGCCGGAGAATCAGCCGTGTGCCAGGCGGCAAACAGCGCGCAAAATGCGCCGACTGAATCGTTTCACTTTACTGCGAGGCCCTGCATGTATACCGCCATCGGTTACGCCGCCCAAACCCCCACCAGCCCCCTGGCCCCTGTCACCTTCGAGCGCCGCAGCCCACGCCCGGACGATGTCGCCATCGAAATCCTTTACTGCGGCGTGTGCCATTCCGATATCCATCAGGCGCGCAACGAATGGGGCATTGCTGTATACCCGCTGATGCCCGGCCACGAAATCATCGGCCGCGTCACGGCGGTGGGCGGCCAGGTGACTGCGCACAAGGTCGGTGACCTGGTGGGCGTTGGCTGCATGGTCGACTCGTGCCGCCACTGTGAAGCCTGCGCCAAGGACCTGGAGCAATATTGCCTGGAAGGCCCGACCATGACCTACGCCACCCCGGACCGGGTCGACGGCAGCAACACCATGGGCGGTTACTCCAGCAGCATCGTGGTCAGCGAGCACTTCGTGGTGCGCATTCCGGCCGGCATGGACTTGCCCAGCGCGGCGCCTATCCTGTGCGCCGGCATCACCACCTATTCGCCGCTCAAGCACCACGGCGTCGGCCCGGGCCACAAAATCGGCATCCTTGGTATGGGTGGCCTGGGCCACATGGGCATCAAGCTGGCCAAGGCCCTGGGTGCCGAGGTGACCCTGTTCACCCGGTCCCAGGCCAAGGCCGAAGAAGCCCGCCGCCAAGGTGCCGACCACGTGATCGTGTCCACCGATGCCGAGCAGATGCGCGCCGCTGCCGGCCGGTTCGATTTCCTGCTGGACACCATTCCGGTGCAGCACGACCTCAACCCGTACCTTGAAACCTTGAAGTTCGATGGTGTGCACATTCTTGTCGGCCTGATCGAACCGATCGACCCGGCGGTGCACGCGGCCAACCTGGTGATGAAGCGCCGGGTGCTGGCGGGGTCGTTGATCGGGGGCATTGCCGAGACTCAGGAAGTGCTGGATTTCTGTGCCGAGCACAACATCCGTTGCGATATCGAGATGCTGGATATTCGCAATATCAACCAGGCGTACGAGCGGATGATTGCCGGTGATGTGAAGTACCGGTTCGTGATCGACATGGCCACTTTGCAGGGCTGATTATTCGGTTGGCTGTACCGGCCTCTTCGCGGGTAAATCCCTCCCACAAGTACTGCACAGTTTTCGAAGCTTGTGCGATCCCTGTGGGAGCGGGTTTACCCGCGAAGAGGCCTGTACAGGCAACCAAGAGGCTGAATCTGTTACCAGACCATCGCCTTGTCCAACCCCTTCCAGAACAACCACCGCCGGACCTCGCCATGCGCCCCGGTGCCGATCTGCCATTCAGGCCGCCCGCTGTCCAGCGCGATCACCGAAACAACCCCCGCATGGCTCGCCGCCACCAGCGTTTGTCCATCGGCGCTGATATCCATCGCACAGATGGTCGACCCCAAATAATGCTGCCAATGTTCGGTGCCATCCTCGCCGAACGCCCGCAGGTAGCCATAGGCATCCCCCACAATGTACTCGCCATCGCGCGCCACCCCGGCATATACCCTGGCGCCATCCTGCACCAGCGGGGTACGCGGGTCCTGGCTGTAGTAATCGGTATCCAGCCCTGGCAAGTCCGCCACCTTCACTGCCAGCGTGGCACCGCTATGGAAATGGCAGGCATTGACGATCAGCTGGTCACCCGTGCGGTTGAACAACGCAAAGTGCGGGTACTCGCTGCCTGGGCCGATTTCGGCAACCGGCCTGAACTGGGCATCCAGCACCCGGTGACGGGTACCTTGCTCGCCCACCACGATCAGCCGGCCATCCGCCGACACTGCGCCATGCTCCATGCTCAGCCCCAGGCTGATGTCGTCCGGGTCGGTGCCTTCGGCCAGCTCGTCGAGCACCCGCGTTTGTTGCGGCAGCAGGCGAGTCGCACCTTGAGTGGTCAGCACGAAGATCCCTTCGGCGCTTACCAGCAGCACACGCTGGCCATCGGGGAAGGGGACCAGCGCGGTTGGCGCGGGCGGCAGGTCGAACGGCTCGAACGGGTACCCCGGCGGCAACCCCTCAAGCCCGCTTGGCCATGCCAGTCGCTGTACTTGCGGGCCACCCCAGCCGTCTGTCACGCGCACGCCCTCGGCATTGGCCAGGGCGAAGTAGCGGCGGGCCGGGCAGCGGCCGAAGTGCTCGATGCCGATCACCGGTGTCACCCCTTGGCGGTCGATACGCACGACCTGGCCCTTGTCGTAAGGCATGCCGATGCGGGCCAGCAGGCTGCCGTCGTCCAGCAGCAGGACATTGCTGATCCCTTGGCCGTGGTCATCGAGCAACGGTACCAAGGGGTGGTGTGCGGGTGGCCAGGCCTCGCGAAACGCTCGGCGTTGCTGTTCGTCGACGCCAGGGCGATTGGCGGCGTGCAGGGCAGCCAGCCAGGCGTCCAGCAAGTGCCCGGTGGCTGGCGCCTTTGGCTCTTCCAGTTTATCCCAGCCTTGCGCACGGCCCTGCGCGACGTAGTCGTTGACGGCCTGGGCGTAGGCGGTTACCGCCTGCTGCCACTGCTGCTGGGGGTGCTGCTTGTCCATGAGCGGATCGGGCTCCTTGTTGCACTCGCGTTTCACACAAAAGGCGCATGGTACTCCTTCTGCCTGCCACGCGGTTGTGAGGCTCCGGCTTGACGCGTACCATGCCGGGCATTCCTATCAATAACAAAGCGTGCGTTGGCGCCCCTGCAAGCGGGTGGCTGGCGTGCGACCTGTTGCCTTGCCTGCGGAGAAGCGGTTTGCACCCATGAACGGACCCATACCCACCCACCAGCCACCCACGGCGGGCAGCGGCAGCTGGCTGAGCGTCATCGCCCTGGCCCTGGCAGCCTTCATCTTCAACACCACCGAGTTCGTGCCGGTGGCGCTGCTGAGTGACATTGGCCGCAGCTTCGACATGAGCACCGCCCAGGTCGGCCTGATGCTGACCATTTATGCCTGGGTGGTGGCATTGGCCTCGCTGCCGATGATGCTGCTGACCCGTAACGTCGAACGGCGGCGTTTGTTGCTGTGCGTGTTCTTGGTGTTCATTGTCAGCCACTTGTTGTCGTGGCTGTCGCAGAGCTTTGCCATGCTGCTGGTCAGCCGTATCGGTATTGCCTTGGCGCATGCGGTGTTCTGGGCGATCACGGCCTCGCTGGCGGTGCGCGTGGCACCACCGGGCCAGCAGGCCAAGGCGCTGGGCCTGCTGGCCACCGGCACCACCCTGGCCATGGTGCTGGGCATTCCGCTGGGCCGCGTGGTGGGTGAGGCGCTGGGCTGGCGCATCACCTTCCTGAGCATTGCCGGTGTGGCGCTGGTCACCATGCTGTGCCTGATGAAATCGCTGCCGCTGCTGCCCAGCCAGAACTCCGGCTCGTTGCGCAGCCTGCCGATCCTGTTCAAGCGCCCGGCGTTGGTCATTACCTATGCGCTGGTGACGCTGGTGATCACGGCGCAGTTCACCGCCTACAGCTACATTGAGCCGTTCGCGCTGCATGTGGCGCAGATTGGCGGTGAGCGCACCACACTGTTGCTGCTGCTGTTTGGCGGTGCCGGGGTGTTCGGTTCGTTGCTGTTCAGCCGCTACAGCGATCGCTTCCCCCATGGTTTCCTGGTGGGTTCGATCGGCCTGTTGGCAGCGTGCCTGCTGTTGTTGTTGCCGCTGTCGGGCAACTTCTATGCGTTCGCTGCGCTGAGCATGTTCTGGGGCGTGGCGATTCTCAGTTTCAGCTTGTCGCTGCAGTCGAAGACGTTGAAGCTGGCATCCGACGCCACCGATGTGGCCATGGCGTTGTTTTCGGGCATCTACAACATCGGTATTGGTGGTGGTGCGCTGCTGGGCAGTATCGTCAGCAGCCAGATGGACGTGGCGGATATCGGCCTTGTGGGCGGTAGCGTGGCAGTCATCGGGCTGGTGCTGGCGGTTACCAGCACCCGACGGTTCCGCGAGGCACTGGCGCACTGACCCGCGCCTGGCGCGCACGTGTGCCGCTTAGGGGCGCAAGGCGCGCCCCAGCATTCAAACCGCCACGGCGCAGGGCCTGTGGGGTGGGCGTTTGCGGGGAGGGCATGTTATGGGGGGCTGCTGTGGCAGCAATCGGGCAGCAGTGGATGCTGGGACAGCAGCATAAGGGCTGCGGGAACAGGGCCTGCGCGAAATTCTTTTACTTGATAAACCGCACTTGACTGTTGATCTTCTCCATCACCGCCCCCTTGCGCTCATTGAAGCGCGCCTTGTTCTGCTCGAACAGGTTGTTGCCCTTGGTATCGATCGAGATGATCAGCGGCCCGAACTCACGCACGCGGTTCACCCACAGCGTTTCCGGCATGCCCAGGTCCTGCCATTCTGCCCGCTCGATCTCTTCCACCTGAGTGGCCGCCAGCACCGCGCAGCCCCCCGGGAACACCGCATGTACCGCCTTGTTCTCCAGGCAGCCGGTGGTGGTCTCCGGGCCCATGCCGCCCTTGCCGACAATCAGCTTCACACCGGTCTGCTCGATGAACTGTTTCTCGAATTTTTCCATGCGCATGCTGGTGGTTGGCCCGATGGAAACCATCTCGAAGCTGCCGTCGTCTTTCTTCCTGACAATGGGGCCGGCGTGGAAGATCGCGCCGCCACGCAGGTCTACCGGAAGTTCGCGACCCAACTCGATGAGGCGCCGGTGTGCCACGTCGCGGCAGGTCACCAGTTGGCCGGTGAGGTAGACGACATCGCCCACGTTGAGGTTGGCCAGGTCTTCGTCGCTGATCGGGGTGCTGAGGATCTTTTTCACAGTACTACCCCTTCATGGGAGAGGATGTCGTAGGTCAGGTCGGCGTTGATGCGGATCTTGCCGCGGCGGTGGGCCCAGCAACCGGTGGACACCGCCACGCCTATGGTGGAGGGGTGGCGGGCCGAAGACTCGATGTTCACCCCCATCACGCTGCTGTTGCCGGTCAGGCCCTGCGGGCCGATACCGATTTCGTTCAGGCCTTCCTCCAGCAGCTTTTCCATCATGGCCGCGCTTTCATTGGGGTGGCTGGAGTCCACTTCACGCAGAATGGCCTTCTTCGACAGGCGTGCCGCTGTTTCTACCGAGGTCGAAACCCCAACCCCCACCAGCAAAGGCGGGCAGGCATTGACCCCGCGCGAGGTGATCACATCGAAGACAAACTCGGTCACCCCTTCATAGCCTTGCCCCGGCATCAGCACCTTGGCCGAACCTGGCAAGGTGCAGCCGCCACCGGCCATGTACACATCGACAATGCAGTGATCGGCATCGGGGATGGTTTCCCAGTCCAGCCACGGGATTTTCGAGCCGGTGTTGGTGCCGGTGTTTTTCTCGATGAAGGTTTCCACCGCGTTGTGGCGCAACGGCCCCTGAATGGTGGCTTCCTTGGTGGCGTTTTCGAGGATGCCTTCCATCTCACCGTCCGGCCAGTGGCCCGCCTTGCAGGGTGTAGTCGACCCACACCGAGGCCAGGTGGCGCGGCACACGTACCGGCGCATTGCCCGCGCACCATCAAGGTGTTGTCGGTCCGGTTGTTGCCGGACACGTGGGTGTGTACGCCAGCGGTGTAGCTCACGGCTTCGGTAATGATGAACACAGCAAGACGTGAGGGGTACGAGGTATACAAGGTTTGATGAATCGAATACGATGCATTCTCAAGGTTTTTCTATTTTTGCACTGTATTCGATGCACTCAAGTATGAATGAATTAGGCAATCTGATAAAAAAACTGCGCAAGGAGGCCGGCCTGTCACAGGCGCAACTTGCCCAGCGGCATGGTATGAGCCGGGCGACCATCTCTGGCATCGAGAACAACACGATTCCCGAAGTCGGGATCCGCAAGGTCGCCGCAATCCTTGAGGGCCTGGGTTACGAGTTGACGGCAACGCCCAAGCGTCGGCGCAAGACCCTTGACGAGTTGAAGGCCGGGGGTATCCATGACCAGTCAGCGTGATCGTTTGTACATTGGCGCCAGCGGTGAGGCTGTCGGAACACTTGGCCGCAGCGAGGATAACCTGCGTGATTCGGTCTTTGTTTACAACGCGGCGGTCACTGAGGAACAGGCTGTTTCCCTGACCATGCCGGTGCGCCTCGAAAGCTACAAGTGGGAGTACGGCATACACCCACTGTTCGAAATGCATATCCCGGAAGGGCACCTCAAAGAGGAATTGATGCGCCGCTTCAGCAAGTCGGTGCGGGGTTTTGACGACTTTGCGCTGCTGGGTATCGTCGGTCCACACCAGCTAGGCCGCATCAGCATTGCCCAGCATGCCAGCGACCAGCCGCTACCGGGCATCAAGCTCGCCAACCTGCTGATTCACGACGGAGCCACAGACCTGTTCAATGACCTTTTGAGCACTTACGCGACCTATTCAGGGGTATCAGGTGTTCAACCCAAGGTGCTGGTGCGTGATACCGATGAAGTAGGAGCCGAAGTTGGCCGGTTCACCCATCGAGGTGCTACGCACTTGGTGAAGGCATTCAATGAAGCAGAGTTCCCGCAGTTGGCCGCCAACGAGTTTTTCTGCATGCGGGCGGCCCTTCACTGTGGCCTTGAGGTACCGGAATTTCAACTGAGCCAGCATGGGCAGTTTCTGGTTGTGAGACGCTTCGACATCGGCAGCGACAGCTACCTCGGGTTTGAAGACATGTGTGTGCTTTCCGGGTGGGGGACGCGCAAGAAGTACGACGGCAGTTACCAAGGCTGCGCGCAACTGATCAAACTTTATGTCACCCCCGGCCGGGTACCGGACGCGCTGGAAAGCTTCTTCACGCTGGTAGCGCTTTGTGCGGGCATTCAGAACGGCGATGCTCACTTGAAGAACTTCGGCCTGCTGTACGAGAACTGTGCGGAAGATGCCGACATCCGGCTTGCACCCGCTTACGATTTGGTGACCACGACGGTGTACAACAGCCACGATATCATGGGGCTGTTGCTGGGTGGCTCCAAGGCCTGGCCCAAACGCAAGATGCTGGTGCAGTTCGGGCGCACCGCCTGCAACCTTACGCAATCGCGCTGCGATGAGTTGCTTAACAAAGTCGAAGTCGGCATCAACCGTGCGATGGCGGAATTATCGGATTATCGCAACAGCCATCCGGCATTTGAGCGCATAGGGGAGAAGATGGCCGCTGCGTGGGCCCAGGGCATGAACAGAAGTATTGTGGCCTAGGGTTTGGGACCTGGCCACGCGTTATACTCCGCGCCATTTTGCCAATGGCCGGAGTACGCTATGCGCCAGGTTTTGCTCATCGTCGATGTCCAGTCCACCTTCAGCCCGCCCGAGTGGCTGGTTGATGGTTTGCGGCGGTTGTCAGCGAATATCCCTACCATTGCTTCGGTCGAGTTGCATGACGAACAGGTCACACCGTTCGAGCGGCAACTCGGCTGGCACCCGGCGGCTGAGGACGAGAGCCTGGTCGAAGCCGACCAGGTCTTTATCAAGCATGGCTACGGGCAGAGCGCCGAAGCTATCGAGTACATTCGGCAGCTGGGTGTAGAGCGGGTGCTGGTGTGCGGGCTGCAGACCGAAACCTGCGTGCTGGCCGCTGGCTTTGCCCTGTTCGATGCGGGGCTGACGCCTACCCTGGTGACGGACATGACCGTAGGCTCTTCGCTGGACCGTTCGGGCAAGCTGGGCATCGCGTTGTGGCAGCATCACTTCCGTCAAGTCACTACTTCGGTAGAGGTACTGGCCGAACTGGCCGGACAGGCCTGACGCATGTCGTCACTTTACCGTCATCTGGCGCCTCGAGCTCCCGGGCCAGGTCAATGTGCTGGCGATTCCCAAACCTGTGAAGTTGCAGGATGGCGACGTCGATTATAGCGCCCGCTACAGTACGTGGTATCGGAATTGCCCAGCCTCAAGCGGAGGTGGCGCGCTCGGCTGCATCTGCTCCGCGCGCCGGGTTCTGCCTGTTCTTGCGGTTGAATAGAAGGCGCAACAGGGTATTCCAGCAGTAGGCCACCAGCACCCCGCCGGCCAGTGCCAGGGTTACCTCGAACAGTGGGTGATTGAAAATACGGCCCGCCAGCGACAGGAACTGGAAATGTGTCAGGTAGATATACAAGGTTGACGAGGCAATCACCGCACCTGCCCGTGCCACCAGGGCAGGCACTGGCACCGAGCGAACCCAGATCAGGGCCAGCATCGCCGGCAGCGCGATATCGATATAGCGCGAGAATGTCTGCCAGCCCACGCCGGCAATCGCCATCAGGTCCAGCTCGCCGACCACCAGCACCGCCACCGCGCTGGCCACCCATTTACGCGCGGTAGTGTCGGCATGGTGCACAGCCATGCCCAACACCATGACGGCCAGGAAATGCTGTGGTACCCGGTTGAACAGCGCACCGGCGTCGAACACGAAGCGGCTGACCAGCACATCCAATGCCACCAGCGCACAGGTCGCAATGATCAGGCAGCGGAACGGGTCGGCGAGGACCACCTGGCGCACACGCCGGATCGACAACACCAGGCCGATGATCAGGATCATCTGCACCAGCACTTCGATGTACCAGTAATTGAACACACTGACCTCGCTGGCCGGGAACCAGTTGGAAACCAACAGCAGCGATTGCCAGTGCAGGTGGTCGAATACCAGCTGGATCAGCGCGGTGTACAGCACCGTTGGCACCACGATGGCTGCCAGCGACCTGAGCAGTGTGCGCGCATCGCCACGTTCTTCGATGGCCTTGAGCTGGAATCGCGCCAGGCTGATGCCGGAAACCAGGAACAGCACCGACGTTTCGCCCACGATCAGCCAGTGGTCGAACGCGCTCAGGTGGCCGACCACGATCAGGATGATGGCAAGCATGCGCACGAACACCGGCATTTCCATCACCCGCCAAGGGCCCTTGGGCGGTGCGCTCAGTTCGGCCAGCTGGCTCACCGGCAGGGTTTCCCAACGTTCAGGGAGGTGACCGATCAGTTCCTCCAGCACGCGTGAAGCCTGCACGAACGACAGTGAATCGCCGCCCAGCTCGACGAAACTCAACCTGGCATCCAGGCGTGGCACCTGGAGGATGCGCGCCCAGGCGGTGCTCAGCTTTTCCGCCAGTGGGGACAGGAGCACGTTGGCCGTGTCGTCAAAGGGCGCAGGCAGGGCGCGTTTGTCGAGCTTACCGTTTGGGGTGAGCGGCAGGGCATCGAGGAACACGAAAAGCGCCGGCACCATGTAGTCCGGCAGTTGGCCGCTGAGCGCCTGGCGCAGTGCATCGGGGGTGGTGGGCGTGCGGCTGACGCAATAGGCAACCAGCCGGGTCGAGGCGCTGTCGTGATTAGCCACGACCACGCATTGCCCGATGTGCGGGTGGCGGGTGATGGCGTTTTCGATTTCCGCCAGCTCGATGCGATGGCCACGGATTTTCACCTGGCTGTCGCCGCGTCCCAGAAAACGGGCGCTGCCATCGACCAGGCAGGTGCCCAGGTCACCCGTGCGGTAGCAGCGGTCGCTTGAGTCGCCGGTGAACGGGTTGGCGACGAACTTGGCCTCGGTCAGTGCCGGGTCGCCCCAGTAGCCTTGGGACAGGTAGGGGCTGCGGATCAGGATTTCGCCCGTTTCCCCTTCGCTGACCAACTGGTTGGCCGGGTTGACCACCAGCAACTGTGCATTGGCGATGCCCTTGCCCAACGGGACACGCGCATTGTCGGCGTGCGGGTCAAGCATATGGAAGGCCATTGCTTGTGGTGTTTCGGTGGTGCCGTAGAAGTTCACATTGACGGCGTTGGGCGCAATGGCGCGGATTTGTTGGTACAGCGCCGGGCTGAGCGCATCGCCGCCCCAGAACAGGTAGCGTAGCCGGTCGAGCACCTGGCCATTCAGGTGTGCGCCGGTTTCGATCAGCTTGCCCAGTGGCGGGGTGAGGTGGATCACGCTCACGTTGTGCTGATGAATCCAGCTGGCCAGCCGGGACGGGTCGGTCAGGGTTGGCTGGGCAGGGCAGGCGATGGTCGCGCCGATCGACAGAGGCGTGAACACGTCGCGGTACACCGGGTCGTGGCCCAGGCCGGAAAGCAGGGAGAAGGTGTCGGCCTGGCTGAAGCGATGCCGGCGTACATGCCAGTCGATGAAGTGCACCAGCGGCGCGTGGTGGGTGACGATGCCCTTGGGTTCACCGGTGCTGCCCGAGGTGAAGGTGATGTAGGCAGGGTGTTCGGGGTTTACGGCGGGCAGCGCCACAGGCAGGTTGGGGAAGGCTTGCAGTGCGTCAGCGGGGGCTTGCGGCACCGTAACGACAAGAGGGCAGTCGGTATCGACGGTCGCCTCGCCACAGCGCAGGACCACGGCCGGCCCCAATGTGCGGACGATCTGTGCAATGCGCGCAGGCGGGTAGGCGGCGTCGGCCACGGTAAAGGCCAGGCCGGCGCGCAGGCAGCCGAGCATGGCGTATACCAGGGCGGCGCAGCGGCTGGCGACGATGACCACACGATCGGTGCCGCTGGCAGCGTTTTCTACCAGATAGGCGGCAATGCCCTGACTGATCTGCGCGAGCTGGGCATAGCTGCAGGTGGTGTGCTGGGCATGAATGGCGATGGCATCCGGGCAGTGACCGGCCTGTTCGAGGAAGGCGTGGTGAATGGGCTGCTCGGCACGGTACTCCAGGCACAGCGTCGGGTTCGGGCGCAGGTCCGGCATGATGGGTAAGGGCTCCGCATGAACGTTGGGGCTGGCTGGTAGCACAACGCTAGTGCACGGTGGCCGGTGGCGCCAATCCGAGTGGCTGCTGCGCGATAGCCGGGTGCGCACCCTGTGAGAGAGGATTTACCTGCGAACACTCGCAAAGACGGTGCCACGCACCACGCTGTATTTTTGACCGCCCAAAGGATCAATCTCAGATGTTTCCTACAAGGAATTAGGACGCCCCATGAACCTTCGGCAAGCGATTCCTCGTTAGTGTTCAGGGACCATCACGGTCCCTTTCAAGGCCTACTGGGCTATCGCCCGGCTCTTCATGCAGCAAGGCCCTGAAGCCCTACCCACATTCGTGCACCCACCCCGCGACTGGAACGACGACGATGGCCTGAGCCACATGCATTGCCTGGCACCAAAGGTTGAATGGCCAGCGGACATAGACCGCGAATCCCGTACTGCACCCTCTGAAGAAGCTGCAGTGGATGGCACCGGCTAGAACCGCTCTCACAGGGGCTCTGCAAAAATTGCTACGGTGGATTCACCCCCTCTTCAGCCTGTAGGCCAGGGCAGGGCGGGTCATGCCGAGCAGGCGGGCGGCTTCGGAAACGTTCTGCCCACAGCGCTGCATGGCCTCCTGCATCAGCACCGCCTCGACGGCGTCCAGGCCTGTACCGCTGTCGAGAATCTGCGCCACCCAGCCGGGCGTAGCCTGGTCACCGTCTGCCACCAGCCGGCCATCGCTGCCCAGTCCGATACTGTCGAAAGCCGGAGGGGCATGCGGGAACAGCGCGTCCAGGCCGATGCTCTGATTCTCGTCGGTGATGATCACCCCGCGCTCCATGAGGTTTTCCAGTTCGCGGATGTTGCCCGGCCAGTCGTATTGCAGGCACACCTGCATCGCCCGGTCGCTGAGCCCACGGGTTTTCTTGCCGTAGCTGTGGTGCAGGCGGCCGAGGAAGTGCTCGATCAGCAGCGGGATGTCTTCGCGGCGTTCGCGCAGTGCCGGAATGTGCACCGGGAACACGTTCAGGCGGTAGAACAGGTCGGCCCGAAAGCGCCCATCCTTCACGGCCTGTTCGAGGTTTTCGTGGGTGGCGGCGATCACCCGTACATCCACCGACCGCGTGCGGCTGTCACCCACGCGCTCTAGTTCGCCTTCCTGCAGCACACGCAACAGGCTGGCCTGGGCGCGTGGGGTCAGCTCGACGATTTCGTCCAGGAACAGCGTGCCGCCGTTGGCCCGTTCGAAGCGGCCCATGCGTGCCTGCTGGGCGCCGGTGTAGGCGCCTTTCTCCACGCCGAACAGCTCGGCTTCGATCAGGTCCGGCGGTATGGTCGCGCAGTTCAGCGCCACGAACGCGGCGCCAGCGCGCTCGCTGCGCAGGTGCAGGCTGCGGGCGATCACTTCCTTGCCAACCCCGGTTTCGCCCAGCAACAGCACCGAGGCCTTGCCAGGGGCGACTTTGTCGGTGAGTGCGCAGCAGCGCCGGTACACCGCCGACTGGCCGATGCCATAGAACTGCCCCGACTCGTACTGCAGGCGCTGGCGCAGGTTGGCCACCTGCACCTGCAGCGACTGCAGCTCGTCGATCACCGGGTCGCTCTGGAAGTAGCGCAGGAAGGTGTCGGCATCCTCCCATTGCTCCACTGGCTTGCCGATGATGCGGCATTCGCTGCCACCGCAGCCACGGCAACTGACCTCCTTGTACAGCACCTGGCGGCCGAGGAAGAACGAGCTGTAGCTGATGGCGTAACCGAGCAGCATCCAGCACACCGGTTGCTCGGAATGGATGGCTTCGGACTGGCAGTTTTCCACCTCGAAGGAGTCCTGCCATTCGATGTCGGCGTAGAAATGGCCGTTGTCCAGGTCGATTTCCAGCTGCAGCGGGCGCACCTTGACCATGCCCTTGAGCGAATGCAGTTGCGGGCCGATGAAGAACATGTCCACCGGGTTGCCATTGGGCCGCAGCTTGCGCGCCAGCTCGGCGTCCTTCAGCCCCGACTGGTAACCCAGGCGCAGGAAGAAGCCCTTGGCCCGCTCCACGCCAAGCATTTCGATCAGCTCGCGGCGCATGCTGGCCATGGTTGCGGCCTGCACCAGCAGCATGCGCTGCTCGTCCAGCCAGATCTTGCCTTCGGTGCCTTCGAACCGTACCCGTTCGGTCAGGTCCTTCAGCGCCGGCGCAGGTTCCGGTGCCCTGTACTGGGTAATCATTCGCTTGCGCCCCTTGTTTGTAGTTGTATGGGGAATTGGCGTGCACCCGCTCAGGCAAGGCGGGTTTGCTGGTCACGCCGGGACGACCGCAGTCTGCAGGCAAGGCCCGGGTCGTTCTCTTTTCTAAACCGCCTGAAAGCGGCGCAAAAGTCAATCGCCGGTGACGTTTGCCATTTGCTCAAACGGCGCTGGCGCATTTGAGCAAATGATCAAACGGGCAGACTGCAGCGTGCGCATAGCGCTGCCTCAGGGTAACGCGTAAAAAAATTAAAAGCCTTTAAAAACAATTAGTTGTGTTGAATTTTTGGCGATTTCAAAGCGCCTGGCACAGCCGTTGCTCTAGCCCCTGGCACGTCCAACCAGAGCACCAGCGCATGACTCAAGCCACCACCACCTTCGAGCAAATGCCGCGCTACGTCCGTGTACGTAGCGAGCCGGACGCCGCCTTCGTCGAGTTCGACTTTGCCATCGGTTACCCGGACCTGTTCGTCGAACTGGTCCTGCCGCGCACGGCCTTCGCCAGCTTCTGCGCCAGCAACCGGGTGCGCCACATGGACGCTGCGATGGCTGCTGCCGTCGATGCCGACATGCGCAAGTGGCGCTATGGCGAAAGCCGCGACGCGGACGAGTAGCGCGCCGCCTGCTGGCGCATTGCATTCCCACAACAACAAGTACAGGACGCCTTGCATGAGTATCGAGATCAAGACGGCCACGGTCGAGCCGATCCGCCAGACCTTCAGCCACATCCGCCGCCGTTTCGGTGACAAGCCGGCCAGCCGCTACCAGGAAGCCAGCTTCGACATCGAGGCCGCCACCAACTTCCACTACCGCCCGCTGTGGCAGCCCGACAAGCTGCTCAACGACCCCAGCCGTACCGCCGTGCAGATGGCTGACTGGTACGCCGTCAGCGACCCGCGCCAGTACTACTACGGCGCCTACGTGCAAGCCCGGGCACGCATGCAGGAAAACGCCGAGCACAGCTTCGCCTTCTGCGAAAAGCGCGAGCTGCTGGCCAGCCTGCCGGCCGAAACCCGTGCTTTGGTCGCGCGCCTGCTGCTGCCGCTGCGCCATGCCGAGCTGGGCGCCAACATGAACAACAGCGGCATTGCCGCCGACGCGTTCGGCACCAGCGTCACCCAGATGCACATGTTCCACGCCATGGACCGCCTGGCCATTGCCCAGTACCTGTCGCGCATCGGCCTGCTGCTGGAGGACGACGGCCTGGCGTTGTTGGCCGAGGCCAAGCAGCGCTGGCTGGACGAGCCGGCCTGGCAAGGGCTGCGCCGCTATGTGGAGGACAGCCTGGTGGTGCGTGACTGGTTCGAGCTGAGCCTGGCGCAGAACCTGGTCAGCGACGGCCTGCTGTATCCGCTGTTGTTCGAACACTTCGATGCGCAGCTGGTGGCCATCGGGGCAGGGCAGCTGGGCATGCTCACCGAGTTCATGCGCCTGTGGTTTGCCGAAAGCCAGCGCTGGGTCGATGCGCTGGTCAAGACGGCCGCAGCCGAGAGCCCATACAACCGTGAGTTGATCGAAGGCTGGGTGTGTGAGTGGCGCAGCCGTGCCGTGCAAGCGCTGCTGCCGCTGGCCGAGGCCGGCCCAGGCCGTGACGCGCTGGATGCTTGTGACAGCGCCTTTGGCGCACGCCTGAAAAAACTTGGCCTCAGTGGAGACGCCGCATGACTTCCCTCGTGTACATCGCCTTCCAGGACAACGACAGCGCCCGCTACATCGTCGAGGCCATCACCCAAGACAACCCGCATGCCCAGGTGCAGCACCAGCCGGCGATGATCCGCGTGCAGGCCGAAGGGCGCCTGGAAATCCACCGCGCCACGGTGGAAGAAATGATCGGCCGTGAATGGGACGTGCAGGAAATGCTGATCGACGTGATCACCCTCGGCGGCAACGTCGAGGAAGACGAAGACTGCTTCGCCCTGCACTGGAACTGATCCGCACAACGACAAGAACAAGGGAGACCACCATGGCCGCCAAGCGCCTCAACCAGAAAGACAAGTACCGCTGCCTGACCCGCGACCTGGGCTGGGAGCCAAGCTACCAGAGCAAGGACGCCATCTACCCCTACGAGCGGTTCGAGGGCATCAAGATCACCGACTGGGACAAGTGGGAAGACCCGTTCCGCCTGACCATGGACGCCTACTGGAAGTACCAGGCCGAAAAAGAGAAGAAGCTGTACGCCATCTTCGATGCCTTCGCCCAGAACAACGGCCACCAGAACATCTCTGACGCCCGCTACGTGAACGCCCTGAAACTGTTCCTGAGCGGCGTCACCCCGCTGGAGTACCAGGCCTACCAGGGCTTCGCCCGTGTCGGCCGGCACTTTGGTGGCGCCGGCGCACGGGTGGCCTGCCAGATGCAGGCCATCGACGAGTTGCGCCACGTGCAGACCCAGGTGCACGCCATGAGCCACTACAACAAGCACTTCAACGGCCTGCATGACTTCGCCCACATGCACGATCGGGTGTGGTTCCTGTCGGTGCCCAAGTCGTTCTTCGAAGATGCGCGCACAGCCGGCCCGTTCGAGTTCCTCACCGCCATTTCGTTCTCGTTCGAGTACGTGCTGACCAACCTGTTGTTCGTGCCGTTCATGTCGGGTGCCGCGTTCAACGGTGACATGGCCACGGTCACCTTCGGCTTCTCGGCGCAGTCCGACGAAGCCCGGCACATGACCCTGGGCCTGGAGGTGATCAAGTTCCTGCTGGAGCAACACGAGGACAACGTGCCCATCGTGCAGCGCTGGATCGACAAGTGGTTCTGGCGCGGTTACCGGCTGCTGACCCTGGTCGGGATGATGATGGACTACATGCTGCCCAACAAGGTGATGTCCTGGGCCGAAGCCTGGGAGGTGTACTTCGAACAGGCCGGTGGCGCGTTGTTCAAGGACCTGGAACGCTATGGCATCCGCCCGCCGAAGTACGTCGAGCAGACCACCATCGGCAAGGAACACATCAGCCACCAGGCCTGGTCGATTTTCTACCAGTACAGCCAGGCCACCAACTTCCACACCTGGATCCCCACCGACGAGGAGCTGGACTGGCTGTCGGCCAAGTACCCGGACACCTTCGACCGCTACTACCGGCCGCGCTACGAGCATTGGCGCGAGCTGCAGGCGCGCGGCGAGCGCTTCTACAACCCGACGCTGCCGATGCTGTGCCAGATCTGCCAGATCCCGCTGGCCTTCACCGAGCCGGATGCGCCCACGCAACTGAGCCACCGCAGCCTGGTGCATGAGGGCGAGCGCTACCACTTCTGCTCCGATGGCTGCTGCGACATCTTTGCCTTCGAGCCGGAAAAGTACGTGCAGGCCTGGCTGCCGGTGCATCAGATCCTGCAGGGCAACTGCGGTGGCGGCGATGTCGAGGCGGTGGTGCGCGACTACTACAACATCGACCCCGGGCAGGACAACTTCGAGTACCAGGGTTCGCCCGAGCACCAGCGCTGGGATGCCTTGCAAGGCACCGGGCGCAAGGCCGGCTGAGCCACCGAACCACCAGGGCGCCGTTGACGCGCCCTGGCCTTACAAGAACAAGAGGAACAACGCCATGCCCGTGACCGCCATTGGCACCTACACTGCCCAGCCCCTTGACCGCCAGGCCAACTTCCACGGCGCCCAGCTGGTGTACCTGTGCTGGGAAAACCACCTGCTGTTCTGCGCACCGTTCACCCTGCCGGTGGACCCGGCGCTGCCCTTCGCCGCTTTCATCGAGCAGGTGGTCAAACCGGCCATTGCCCTGCACCCGGATGCCGCCCAGGTGGACTTCGCCACTGCGCGGTGGCGCCTGGATGAGCAGCCCTTCACGCCCGACCTGGCCCGTGGCCTGGCGGCCAACGGCATCACCCACAAAAGCCTGCTGCACCTGCATACCCCCGGCCTTGAAGGCCTGGGCGGCAGCCACAACTGAGGAGTGCCGCCATGAGCTATCAAGTCACCATCGAACCCACTGGTGAACAGATTGAAGTAGAGGAGGGGCAGACCATTCTCGAAGCCGCCCTGCGCCAGGGCGTGTGGCTGCCGTTTGCCTGCGGCCACGGCACCTGCGCTACCTGCAAGTGCCAGGTACTGGAAGGCGAGGTCGACCTCGGTGCCGCTTCGTCCTTCGCCCTGATGGACATGGAACGCGACGAGGGCAAGGTGCTGGCCTGTTGCGCCATCCCGCAGAGCGACCTGGTCATCGAGGCCGACATCGACGTCGACCCGGACTTCGCCGGCCTGCCGGTGCAGGACTACCACGCCGTAGTCACTCGGCTGGTCGAACTGTCACCGACCATTCGCGGCGTGCACCTGAAACTCGACCGGCCGATGGCCTTCCAGGCCGGGCAGTATGTGAACCTGCAACTGCCAGGCATTGAAGGCAGTCGCGCATTTTCCCTGGCCAACCCGCCCCAGCAGGCGGATGAGATGGAACTGCATGTGCGCCTGGTGGAAGGCGGCGTGGCCACGGGGTACATTCACCAGCAGCTCAAGGTGGGCGATGCGCTGGCGCTGTCCGGCCCATACGGGCAGTTTTTCGTGCGCAGCTCACAACCGGGCGACCTGATTTTCATCGCTGGCGGCTCGGGGCTTTCCAGCCCGCAGTCGATGATCCTCGACTTGCTGGCCCGTGGCGATACCCGCCGCATCACCCTGTTCCAGGGCGCTCGTACCCGTGCCGAGCTGTACAACCGCGAACTGTTCGAAGCGCTGGCTGCCCGCCATGCGAACTTCAGCTATGTGCCAGCCCTCAGCCAGGCTGCCGAAGACGCGCAGTGGCAAGGTGTGCGCGGTTATGTGCACGACGCGGCCAGGCAGCATTTCGATGGCCGCTTCAACGGCCACAAGGCTTACCTGTGCGGCCCACCACCCATGATCGATGCGGCCATCACTTGCCTGATGCAGGGCCGACTGTTCGAACGCGACATCTTCATGGAGCGCTTCTACAGCGCCGCAGACGGTGCCTCCGAAGGCCAGCGTTCGGCCCTGTTCAAACGCATCTGAACCTTTTGGCGTCTGGCTCCCTGGCCACAGGGGGCTGGCGTGCACCCGACCGATAACAACAAGAAAGGTTGACCCGATGACCCCGACCCTTGCAAACCTGCTGCGCCTTGCCGTGTGTGCCTCGTTGTTCGGCGCTGCCAACCTGTCCCATGCCACCGAAGGCGGCGGCACGTCTTACCCGCTCGGTGCCGAAAACTACATGTCCGGCGCCATGCCACCACCGGGTTTTTATGGCCAGCTGTTCGTCAACCACTACGAAGCCGACAACCTGCGTGGCAACGACGGGCGCAAACTACCGGTGGACTTTCGTGTACGTGCCAACGCCATCGTGCCGCGGTTGATCTGGGTGAGTGACTACACCGTGCTAGGTGGCAGCCTGGCGTTGCATGCCATCGTGCCGCTGGTGGATGTGAGGGTCTCGCTCAATGGCCAGTCGCAGCACAACAGCGGCCTGGGCGACGTGATCTTCGGCCCGGCGCTGGGCTTTCACCACAGTGACAAGTTTCACAGCATCCTGGCCTTCGACATGATTGCCCCCACCGGCCGCTACGACAAGAACGACCTGGCCAACCCCGGGCGCAATTACTGGGTGTTCGAGCCGGTGTATGCGATGAGCTACATCGACCCGGCCGGGCTCAACCTGGATGCCAAGGTGATGTACGACTTCAACCGGCGCAACCCGGCCACCGATTACCGCTCGGGGCAGGAGTTTCATGTGGACTATGCCGTGGGATGGGGGCTTGGGAATGGCTGGGTGCTGGGGGTAGGGGGGTATTACTATCGGCAGACGACTGACGACCGTCAGGACGGTGAGCGTATCGAAGACAACAAGGGGCGCAGCTTTGCCATCGGCCCGTCGATCAAGTACAGCGGCAAGGATGGCTGGTTCGTGACGGCGAAGTGGTCTAAGGAAACCGAAGTGCGCAACCGCGCCCAGGGTGATGCTTACTGGTTGAAGCTGACGCTACCCTTCTGAAAATGGGGCCAGTGCAGACATTACAAGGCTGCCTGTACTGGCCGATTCATCAGGCCACATCTACCAGCACGATCTCGCTGTCTTCGATGGCGGTCACCCGCAACACTTCTTCCTGCTCGATCGCCACGCCATCACGCGCCTTGGCCCGCAACCCGTTCACCTCCACCAGCCCCTTGGCCGGCACCAGGTAACCCCGGCGTGCGGCATCGAAGCGGTACTCGGCAGTTTCACCCGCACGCAAGGTAGCAGCCACCAGCCGCGCATCGGTGCGAATCTGCAGGCTGTCTTCATCGCCCACGCGGCCGCTGGCCAGGGTCACGAAGCCTTCACCACGTTCGCCTTTGGGGAACGGCCGGGTGCCCCACTGCGGTGCTTCACCGGTGCGCTCCGGCACGATCCAGATCTGGAAGATACGGGTATCGACGTCCTCCAGGTTGTACTCGCTATGCACGATGCCGGTACCGGCGCTCATTACCTGCACGTCACCGGCTTCGGTGCGGCCCTTGTTGCCCAGGCTGTCCTGGTGGCTGATCGCGCCTTCACGCACATAGGTGATGATTTCCATGTCGCGGTGCGGGTGCGGCGGGAAACCGCTGCCGGCTGCGATCAGGTCGTCGTTCCATACCCGCAGGTTGCCCCAGTGCATGCGCGCCGGGTCGTAGTACTCGGCAAACGAGAAATGGTGGTGGGCGTCGAGCCAGCCATGGTTGGCGTGGCCGAGGCTATCAAACGGTCGCAGTTGCAGCATGATCGTGCTCCTTGAATCAGTGGAATGACGCCATGATGCGCTAAAGAAACATCGAAAATAAGCGTAAATATCGGCTTAAAATAATCAGTTTAATAGATGTTAATTCTGCTGGCCTTTCTTCGCTTCATCGCCTAATCCACTGATCTGCAAGCATTCGCTGGCGATTTTCCGTCGATGCAGCGAACATGCCCGCTGATTTTGTTTTTCAACGGAGTGACCGTGGCCCACGAGCAACCCCAGGCCCCCGCCGACCTTACCCCGCCCGCCCAACTGCCCTGGTTTCGCCGCCTGGTCGCCCGCCTGCTGGGGCGTGGCCTGACCCGCCTGCAGGCTCAGCACCGCGACTCCTGGTTCCTCGGCCACGCCAGCGGGCAGCGCACGGGCCATGCAGAGGGTGAGCGCGAAGGGTTCGAGCGCGGTCGGGTGGAAGGCTACGAGGCCGGGCGCCAGGTGCTGGTTATTCGCGATACCCGCCCCGACACCGCCGCCGTGCCTGGCCAGGACGATAACCTGTTCGATGACTGGCGCCTGCCATTGACGGCCGAGCTGAAAAAGCGCTTCAAGGCTGATGTGGCCCAGCGTCTGCCCGCCGAGGCCCAGCCCAGTGTCGCGCAATGGAAGCTGATTTTCAGTGACACGCCCTCCACCTGCGTGGTGGCCGGGGCCGGGGCGGGCAAGTCCACGTCGCTGGTGCTGCGCATTTTGCTGCTGCGCCATTACCTGGGCTACGAGCTGGACGCGATGACCGTGGTCACGTTTACCCGCGAGTCGCGCAAGGACTTCATCAAGCGCCTGATGCAAGTGTTCGCCCTGTGGCAGATCAACCTGCAACCGGTGCAGGCACGCGAGCTGGTGCGCACCTTCCATTCGCGCATTCTGCCGCTGGTGCGCAGCCTGCCGGGTTTCGGCCAGGTGCGCGCATTCGAGACGCTGGGCAACGAGATGGCCGCCGGGCGTGAGGCCGAGGCCGACAGCAACCCGTTCGACCTTCGACTTAACGATGCCCAGCGCCAGCAACTGAACCAGTGCTACAGCAGCTTGCTGGGCGAGAGCCCGCGTTTTGCCGAGCTGGTCGGCCTGTTGCGCAGCGAAGCGTTGCAACTAAAGCCACTGGACCCGAACAACCCCGATGTGCAGAAGCGCGCACAGGTAACGCAGCTGGCGGCCCAGCGCGACGAAGAGCTGTGCGATGTGATCGAGGACCTGTGGTTCGCCGCTGGTGCCTGGCCGATCAAGGGTATCGAACCTTGCCGCGAAACCGTCGACATCCGTGGCAGCCGCTTCCATGTGCATGGCCGGCTGGAAGGCCAGGGGCCTTGGGTGGTGCTGGGCTTCGACCCCGCAGAAAGTGCCCAGTATCAGCGCCCCGGCGCCAAGCTGGCCGTGCGTGCCGAGTGGGCGGTCAAGCGCACCTTGTTGCAGGCCTTCTGCGACAGGCCGCTGATCTGGCTGGACAACTACGCCATGGCCCGGCGCCTGGCGGCCTCGCTGGCGGGGGATGCCGTGGCTGGCCCGGGGTTCGAGTACAAGGTCAAGGGTGAGCTGGCCCCGGCGCCGTTGCTGGATGCCTTTGTCGGCGCGGCCAACTTCATCGAGAACCTTGGCCTGGACGTGAACAACGCGGTGGCGGCGATGAGCTTCCCGTCGGGCGACAGTGATGCCTTGTTCTTCGAGGCCCTGGCCCTGTACTGGAAAGCCCTGGAGGCGCACCTGCTTGACCAGTCGCCGCCTGTGATGAGCTACAACCGTATGTTCGCCTTGTTTGGGGAGAACAACCCGGAAAACCTGAAACTGCTGCCCGACCCGCTGCTGCGGCCACTGGCGCACCTGATGATCGACGAGTTCCAGGACGTGTCGCCGCAGATCGTCAGCTGGCTGCGCGCCAGCCTCGCCGAAATCCGCCGACGCGGCCCGGCCATGCACACCGGGCGCCATGCGCAGCATTCGTCGTTGCTGTGCGTGGGGGACGACTGGCAGTCGATTTACGGCTGGCGAGGCAGTTCGCCCAAGTACTTCATGGAGTTCACCAAGGCCTTCCCGTCGCCGTCCAGCACCCGGGTGATGCTGGTCGACAACTACCGCTGCCAGCAGCAGGTGATCGACGCGGCCGAGCACCTGGTCAAGGGTACCCCGGCGATTGCCGGCAAGAAAGCCCGGGCCAGTGGCCCGGCAGCCGAACTCCCGGGTTCGCCAGTGAAGGTATTCGACCGTGACGAGGCCGCCCTGGGCGAAACGCTGATGGAGCACTATCAGCGGGGCGAGACGGTGATGATGCTTTACCGCAAGGGCAGCGACAGGGCCTTGATGAACGAGCACCTGCAAAGCGTGCTGCACGCCGAAGCCGCATTGCCGGCTGAACAGCGCCGGCTGCGCCAGCTGACCTACCACAGTGCCAAGGGCTTGCAGGCCGATGCGGTGTTCATGCTGGGCGACTGCCAGTACCTGACCAGCTCGCCCTACAAAAACCAGGTGTATCGCCAGGCCGGGCTGGGCAAGGCCGGTGATGCCCAACCGTTCGATACGGCGCAGAAGGAAGAAGTGCAGCGTCTGGCCTATGTGGCGGTGACCCGTGCGGTGCAGCATTGCTATTGGCATGTGGAGGCCGCCAATGCTGATGCGGCGGTGGCCTCGCGGGCGTCCAGCCAGGTGGATGGCCGGCAGGCCTTCTTCGAAGACCTGCGCGGGCAGTGAGAGCCGTTTAGCCGCCGAGGGTTTGCGCCTGGCGAGTGAGGCTGGTCAGCAGGCCGGTTTCAACCTGCTGCTGCTCGGCAGTCAGCACGTCCACCCCCTGGCGGTACTGCTGCTCGTTGATCGGGACGCGACGCAGTATTCCTTGAGCATTCAATGGGCTTTCAGGCATGACGCCGGCCAGCGCTCGTAGAACAGAACTGTCCAGGGTGGTGACTGGGTCGGCGGTTTCATCCAGGCAGTAGTACAGGTAGTCCAGGCCCGGCCGCCAAAAATCGGTGATCAGGCCGAACTGTGCGGCATGCTCACGTTTCAGGTACCCAACCCAACCCGGCTGCTGGTTCAACCATTGTTCCCGAGCACTGGCATCCTTATCCAGCGCCAGGACCGCAGCTTTCACCCGGTCGATGATGGTCTGGTTGATCCTGGCTGTGTCGCGGTACAACATGCCTCGGCTTGGCTCAGGATAGTCCAGCGCGGTGGCCAGAGACTGGCGCAACGCCAGGCGCACCTCGATATCGTCCACCAGCCCCGTTTCCAGGTCGATGTCCGGAAACGCAGAGGGTTCGTCGAGCACATCGTAAGCGGGAAGATCTTCATCGAAGACGCCATCGAGCAGCGCCTGTTTGCGCAAGGACCTTTTCCAGCTGATACGGTCGGCCAGTTGATTGACCTGGTCGCGTCGATACAGCTTGCGATACAGCCTCAGCAGATCGATGGGTTGGCTACCGGCACGGCCTGCGGCTTCGTGGGCCAGTACCTCTATTTCCAATGCGCTGAAAGCGTCGGCGCCTGCGTCGCCACAGGTTGGGGGGAAGTCGCCAGCCACGGTGGCCAGGCGTTCACGTAGCTCGGTGTCTTGAGCAGCCTTCTCCAGCAAGTCCCAGACACGTTTCCTCAGGGCTACGGTATCACGCCGCGCTTCCGCCGACTGGGCGAGACGTCCCAGGACCCCTAGCAGTGCCGCATTCTCACCTTGGTCGAACAGATCGCTCCACAGTTGCTCCTCCGCATTGCTCGCCTCACCACGGAAAATGCCTTGCCACTGTGGTACGTCCTCTGCGTGCTCGAATACGTTGACGCCACTGCTGCCCAGGCGCGCACGTGTCTGGGCTTCCAGGGTGTTGTAGTTGAACAGCCAGCGGCGCTCAGGCAGGCGCGCGGCGACGTCACGGGCGAAGGGGGTACGCAGCACCCCTGGCAGGTCTGGCAGCGTGCGAATGCGGTTGGAGGAGAGGTTGAGATAGCGCAGTTGGTACTGGGGCTGACTCATGAGGGTGGTCAAGCTGTCGGGCCATTGCTGCAGTTCGCAACGTTCGAGGTCCAGGTGGCTGAGGCGGGCCATGAAGCGCAGGTCAGGCGGCAGCTGCAATGGGTTGCCAGGCATGTGCAATACCATGGGGTGAATCATGTCCTGAAAACGGGCTGCCAGGGTGTCATCGAGTGTGATCTGATTATTGCCCAGGCCCAGTGCATCCAGTGGCAAGCGCGCAAGGAAACTCAAGCTGGCGGCATCGAGTTGCAGGCGATTGCGGCTGAGGCCGAGTATTCTCAGGCCGGGCATTGCTTCGATGGCTTGTTGGGCAGTGGCTGTAAGGGCAGTCAAGCCATTGCTTGTCAGGCCCAGCTCGCGTAGCCGTGGCGCAGACTTGAGCGCCTCGAACAGTGTTTCGGCGTCAATGTCGGGGTTGCCAATGATTTCCAGGTTTTCCAGGTTGGGGAAGTTTGACAGCAAGCCGCTGTCCAGGCGCTGCAGTTGCAGCCCATCAAGCGTGAGTTGCCGGATATGCGGCATGCGAGCAGTGAACGTTGGCAGCGCTTGCAACTGCATGCGGTCCAGCACGAGTGCCCCGCGTTGCGCGCCGCCTTCACGCCGGGCAGCACTCATCAGCCGCTCGGCGCACTGTTGGCGATCAAAGCGCTCTTCCAGCGAAGCTGAAGCGTTGGCCCAGCGGTTGAGGTCACGGCTGAGGGTACGCTGTTCTGCTTCCAGCCGACTGATGGCGATACCCAGGTCGCCCCCTTGGGCAAGATCAGCTTGCAGCGCACTGATTTGCTGGCTGCTGAGTTCGGGGTAGAGTGCCTGGAGGCGGCGCGCGGCTGGCAGGCCCCGACCACTCAAAGGGTAGCCAAGTTGGCCGTTGGCCATGCGCAAGGGTGAGCGCAAGCTCGGCTTGATGGGCTGTTGGCCAAGTAGTGAGGCGCAATGCTGGCGATCGGCAAGGGCAAGTTGCAGTAACTGAGCCGAGTCTGCCTGTGGGTGCTCGGCTTGCAGGGCCTGTTTCAGGCGTTGGCTGTCATCGTTAGCCAGGCTGCGCCTGAACATGCCGAGGATGGCGCGGTCTAGCCGTGCACGGGCTTGCAGGCGACGGGCTTCTTCGGCAATGCGAAGCGGCACCCGTCCGTTGGTCAGGCTTAGCCGTTCGGCGTTGCTGATGTTGGCCAGTAACGCTTCAAGCGCACTGTCCGGCAGGCCGGGAAACTGCCGGGCGAGGGGTTGGGCGGCTGGGGGAAGGACGGAGCGGCGGCTTTGTTGCAGGCTGCTGAACAACGCCTCGCGATGTGCTTCCAGGTGTGTCGCGAGCGTGTTGTTCAAGGCAGAAGGTCGCTGCTCGGGTGGCGTGTCACCCACCAGTTGCAGCGCGGCCTCTTCCTCCATTTGAGCCAACACGGTCTGGCTCAGTTGACCATTGTCCAGATCGGTGCGGGTGACTTCGATTTCTACCTGTCCCGTCGAATGGGGTGGGCCGTAGCGCACAGACTCGCCCCAGGGTTCTGGCCCTTTGTAAACCTTGAGTACAGTCCCCTCAGGCCACCCCGGCAGGCGCAGCAGTTCAGGTAAGGCAAAGTTCTTGTACGCTGCCAGCGGCAGCCCATGGCGTACGCGATCAATGATCTGTTGAGCCTCGTTGTCGAGTTGCAGGCGTTGCAAGGTGTCGATCAACAGAGCGGGTGGGCGTGAGCCTGTTGCCTGTTTACGGCGTAATACACTTTCATCGGTACCGGTACTGCGCATGGCGTAGTCCAGCTCGCTTTCGTCCAGGCCAGTGGTGTAGTTGCCCAGGCGGCTCATGAGTTGCTGGTGGTCCCATTCCAGCGGTTGTTCATGGTCGAGTTGCCAGCGAGCGTCACCATGATGCAACAAGCGCGGCGCATAGGCCTGCGCATCATCGGGGTGGCGCACGCGCCATTGTTGCTCAGCGTCCTGAAACACTTCGTATAGCGTCCCATCCAGCTTCAGGTAGGTCTTCCCATCGAGGTGCACATGGCCGAGCGAATCGGGTTGAGTTTCCTCAGGGATAGCCGCTGGGCTTGCATACGGCTTCATGTCGGGGTACCAGAGCACTTCCTGATCTTCGTGCCACACACTCGTCAGTGCATCGACGAAGCCTGATGCCTGAACGATCTTGGCGCCTACCGCAAAACCGGCGATGACCGCCGCATTGATGGCCAGTGATTCCAGTTGCACCAGCGCTTGCTGGCTATCGCCTTCTTCCCAGGCCTCGAACCCGGTGAACACAGAACTCATCAGGTCGTAGGCGAAAACGCCAAGCATGACCGTGTTCAGCCCGGGCACGAAGAACGCAGCCACGTTGAGCACATTCATGCCCATGTCGAACCAGTGCTTCAGGCGCTGGTTGCGGGCCTTGGCGTCTACGTCGGCAGTGGGGACAGCAATGGTTTTCGCGTCGGCCTTCATGCGCGCAAGGTGCGCGTTGTACAAGGTGGCCCAGGGATCAGTGCGGATGGGCGAGGGGGTGAAAGGGAGTACAGGCTTGTGTCGGGGTCTGCGTATGCCTGCATCGTCCTTCTCGAACAGCGCGTTCTCCAGCTTGTCGGCCAGCTCCTGTTGCCTGTCCTTGTAGGCGAAATGGACCAAGGCACGACGGAATGTGCTTTGCAGCAAGCGGCTGCGCAGGTGCTTGCCTGCTGCCTGGCGTGAGGCAAATTCCCTGACCGGGTGCTCGTTGTCTTCAGGTATGTAAACAATGCACGGGTTTATCTGGCCAGGCTCGTCGGGCCCGATGAACAGGATTTCGTGGATGGGGATACCGAACAGGCTGAAGTTCCAGCAGTGCAACGGCTGCTTATCGTAGGTGGGGTGGGGCTTGCCATCGCATAACTGAATGAGCGCATTGCCTGCGCGGTCGCTCAACAGGCCTTTGAGCGTTGCGATCAGTGCCTGCACCCTCAAAGCTTCACGGCTGGCTTGAATCGACAGGCGCTGGATTTCAGCGCGGTTGTCGCCCTCGTGGGTTGCATGCAGATGGTCTTGATAGCGCTGGCCAAGGTCCAGCGCCCGACAATGCTTGACGAAGTCCGCCATCGTCAGGCCTGGCAAGGGTGTCTCGCTGCCTGCTGCACGGGTGAGCCTGCTGTAGGCGCCTACTTCATCCAGGCCCTCGAAGTTGTGCAGAGCCGCCTCCAGCAAGCTGCGTGCTTGCGGCTCGCCCACGGGGCGGGTGGCCAGCACATCCACCTTCCGGTCAGGGAACAAAGGCACTTCCAGGTCGGGAACGCCGGTCCAGATATCGGCATCGGCTTCAAAGGGCTGGAAGACATACTGCGCTCTGTCTACGGGCACATTCACTTTCAACCGCTCGGTCAGCAGAGGGGTGCTGAAGGTGATGATGTCTTTGAAGCCCGCAAGCGCTGTCTTGAGTTGCGCCAGGCATTTGTTTCGCACTTTGATGGCGTTGCGCAACTGCTCGCGCGCGGGCGCATCGGCAGTGGCGTACCATGTGTAAGGGGTGCCATCTTCAGCCAGATAGTCCCTGCGCAGGCTTTGCACCACTTTTTGCGTGTGTGCGGGGTGAAGCGCCTTGCTCCATTTCGGCAATGCGCGGGTTATCTGGCTTTGATGTAGCGGCGTGGGGTTTGTCATGGTCATGACCTCTTGCGTAGAGGGGATAGTCCACGCTCTTCAAGGCGCCGTGGTGCGGTAGATAGTTGTCGGTAACGGTCGGTCTTGCGCATGCGTGGGTCGGTGAGGGGCCAGCAGCAGGGGGCGATCTGCGAGAGGGTGAGGCAGGCCATGGCGCAGGCTTCAGCCAAGGAGAATTGCAATGCGTTCGCTGTGCAGTCCGAAAGATCACCTGCTAGACCTCAATGGTATTGAAATAGCGGTCCGCACCTGGGGCGCCGAAGACGGTATTCCCGTATTGGCCTTGCATGGCTGGCTGGACAACGCTGCCTCGTTCGAACGCCTGGCACCGATGCTGGACGGTTGTTTCGTGGTGGCCCCCGACCTGGTCGGCCATGGCCGCTCTGACCATCGCCGCCACGACAGTGGCTATTACCTGTGGGAGCACGCCGAAGACATGCTGGCGGTGACCGATAGTCTGGGGCTGGCGCAGTTCCATGTGCTGGCCCACGGCATGGGCACCGGGGTGGCATCGCTGCTGGCTGCCATGACCAGTGGCATTGCCAGCATGACCTTCCTCGACGGCATGGGGGCACCGTTCACGGTGGCCGAGGATGACCGCGTGCAGCACCTGGCGCGGGCCTACCGGCTCAAGCGTATGGTGCAGCGCAGCCAGCTACCGGGATTTGCCGAGCCAGACCCCGGCCGCTTCGACGACCTGGACACCGCCTTGACGCAACGCCGCGAACGCCTGGACACCGAGCTGTCGGAAGGTGCTGCACGGCTGCTGGCGCTGCGCGACCTGTTGCAACTGGGCGATGGCTATTGCTGGCGCCACGACCCGCGGCTGGTGCTGCCCGAACCCATGCCACTGACCGAGCGCGAAGCCTGCGAACTGCTCAACCAGATCAGCTGCCCGTTGTACCTGCTGTTTGGTCGCCAGGGGGCATTCACCGGCGAAGCCTTTGCCCGGCGCGAGGCTGCCTTGCCTGGTCAGGCGAAGATTTCGTGGCACCCGGGCGGGCACCACTTCCACCTGGATACCCCGGACCGGGCGCTGGTCGACCAACTGTTGCGTATCCTTACGCGGCATGAAGGGCGCGTGCTGCAACGGTTGGTGAACGAGTAGCTGATTCTGGTCACGCCGGGCGAAGCTGGGCTATGGTGGCGAACGTATTCGCACACACGGCACAAGGAGCCCGGCATGCGACCGTTCGCTATCAAGCACATAGACCATCTTGTTCTGCGGGTCAGCGACCTGCCGCGCAGTGTTGCCTTCTACACAGAGCTGCTGGGCTGCACTGTCAGCCGCGTACGCGACGACCTGGGCATGGTGCACTTGGCCACGGGCACGGCGATGATCGACCTGGTGACCCTGGACGGCCCGCTGGGCCAGCCAGGCGGGGCGGCACCGGGGGTGGGGGGGCGCAACCTGCACCATTTCTGCCTGCGTATCGAGCCGTTCGACGAGGCGGCATTGACGGCCTACCTGGAAGCCGCCGGGGTCAAGGTTGAACCTGCCGAGAGACGTTATGGTGCCGAGGGCGAGGGGCTGTCCCTGTATTGCTACGACCCGGATGGCAACCAGGTCGAGTTGAAGGGGCCGGTAGCAGAGGCGGTATGAGCGAGCTGCACAGCCGTGAGCATTGGATCGACACCGCGCAAGGCAAGCTGTTCGCCCAGGCGTGGGTACCCCTGCAGGTGCAGGGGGCGCCCATTGTCCTGCTGGATGATTCGCTGGGTTGTGTGGCGGGTGGGCCGGCGGCGATGCAGTTGCTGCAAGGGTGCGGGCATGTACCGCATCGGGAACAGGCTGAGGTGGCGCTGGCAGCGGTCGTGCAGGTTCTGTGTAAACGCCGCTAAGCATGCGCCGTTCTTTCAAGCGCCCACCTGGCCTCAGGCCCAACACTGGCGGCTCCTGACTAACTGGAGTCGCCCATGCGCGCCCTGTATGCCCCACTGTTCTTCTTCGGTTTCATTGCCGCCGCACTGTCATTGGCAGCCCAACCGTTGTGGCTATTGCCCCTGCTGGCCAATGCCGTGCTGCAGAGCTGCTCGCCCACACGCACCTCGACATCGGCGCCGAGGCCGACAAGCACCTGATGCGCGTAGTGCACGTGACGGTCGGTCCTGCCGAGTGTAGACAGCAGCAGGCAGTGATCGTCCGCCAACCAGATATCGCCTAGCCAGCCCGGTGTAGCCGTGTCGTTCATGCTGCCCTCTGGAGTGCGGTCAGCCGGGTGGATATCCAGGCAAACCCGATTATGCTTCAGTTACCTTGCTGCGATCCGAGGCGGCTCGCCTCGTCGTGCTTCGCGCAACCAAAGCAAGCCCCAAGGCCTGGGTGCGACGGTGAAGTGGTTGTGAGGTGCTCCGGCCTGCATGATGACATGACGGAGGCAACCCATGGCGGTTCTCGACAGCGCATCCACGGGCAGTAGCGCGCCCCAACGCGGTATCACCCGGGAGGAGCGCAAGGTCATCTTCGCCTCTTCCCTGGGCACGGTGTTCGAATGGTACGACTTCTACCTGTACGGTTCCCTGGCGGCGATCATCGCCAAGCACTTCTTTGCCGGGGTCAATGAAACCACCTCGTTCATCTTCGCCTTACTCGCCTTTGCCGCCGGGTTCGCCGTGCGGCCATTCGGTGCCATCGTATTCGGCCGCCTGGGCGACATGATCGGGCGTAAGTACACTTTCCTCATTACCATCGTGATCATGGGCCTGTCCACCGCCATCGTCGGCTTGCTACCTGGCTACGCCTCGATCGGTGTGGCCGCGCCGATCATCCTGATCACCCTGCGCCTGCTGCAGGGCCTGGCACTGGGGGGCGAGTACGGCGGCGCGGCCACCTACGTGGCCGAACATGCACCGAAGGGGCGGCGCGGATTTTTCACCGCCTGGATCCAGACCACAGCCACCTTGGGGCTGTTTCTGTCGCTGTTAGTGATCATGGCGTGCCGCACGGCCATGGGGAACGAGGCGTTCGAGGCCTGGGGCTGGCGGGTGCCGTTCCTGCTGTCGATCCTGCTGCTGGCGATTTCGGTGTACATCCGCATGCAGCTCAACGAGTCACCGGTGTTCATGAAGATGAAGGCCGAAGGCAAAGCCTCCAAAGCACCCCTGACGGAGTCGTTCGCCCGTTGGGACAACCTGAAGGTGGTGATCATGGCGTTGCTGGGCGGCACTGCTGGTCAGGCCGTGGTGTGGTACACCGGGCAATTCTATGCGCTGTTCTTCCTGTTGCAGATGCTCAAGATCGAGCCACAGACGGCCAACCTGCTGATTGCCGGCTCGCTGCTGATCGGCACGCCGTTCTTCATCTTTTTCGGTAGCTTGTCTGACCGCATTGGCCGCAAGAAGATCATCATGGCCGGCTGCATTATCGCTGCGCTGACTTATTTCCCGATTTTCAAGGCGCTGACCGAGTACGGTAACCCGGACGTGTTCGTTGCCCAGGAGCAGAACCCGGTGGTGGTGGTGGCTGACCCTGGCCAGTGCGCGTTCCAGTTCGACCCGGTGGGCAAGGCCAGATTCACCAGTTCCTGCGACATCGCCAAGAGCCTGCTGGCCAAGCGCGCCATTCCCTATACCAACGAAGCGGCCGAGCCTGGCAGCGTGGCGCAGATCCGTATTGGTGAGCGGGTATTGCCGAGCTTTGAAGGCAGTAGCATGGCCGCAGCGGACTTCAAGGTGCAGAGCGAGGCGTTTACTGCAACCGTGAGTGGTGCATTGAAAGAGGCGGGCTACCCGGAAAAGGCTGACCCGGCGAAGATCCACTACCCGATGGTGCTGTTGCTACTGACCCTCCTGGTGATCTACGTGACCATGGTCTACGGCCCGATTGCCGCCTGGCTGGTGGAACTGTTCCCAGCGCGTATTCGCTACACCTCGATGTCGCTGCCTTACCACATCGGCAACGGCTGGTTCGGCGGCTTCCTGCCGACGGTTGCGTTTGCCATGGTGGCGGCGACCGGGGATATCTATTACGGCTTGTGGTACCCAATCGTGATCGCCGTGATGACGGCGGTACTGGGGATCTTCTTCATGCCGGAGACCAAGGACCGGGATATCAGTCATACCTGACGAATGAGGTTGCCTGTACGGGCCTCTTCGCGGGTTTACCCGCGAAGAGGCCCGTACAGGCAACCGGTCAGTCGAAGTACCCTCGCAGCCCAAAGGCATACCCGGTGTCCACTTCAACAGTCTGACCCCGACTCCAGCGCTTCTTCAAAACAAACTCGAACGCCGGCTCGTACAAACCGTCCCGTACCAGTGCCCCCGCCAGCACCTCAACGTCATACCAGCCATTGTCCAGCTCGATGATCGGCCGCCCAGGCACCTGGTAGCGAGCCATCAGGTCGCCCAAGGTCTTGGGCGTGAAATGCTGCAAGATGCGCCAGGTGTACAGCATCAGCGCACCGTGCTCGACCCGCAGCACGTAGCCATTGCGCCGGTGCTTCAGGCGGCTGCCGGGTTCGCGCAGGGCCGGAGTGTAGCCATCGAGGGTGAAGAGGATGCGATAAGGCAGGTTGTCGACCCCGGCTAGCGGCAGCACGATGCCTTCGCGTACGGCCTGGTCGCCACTGTCGTCATGGGTGAATGCATAAGCAAGGTCGTCGGGCAGCTCATGTTCCTGTTTGAAGCGTTCGAGCAGCTGGATATCGCCAAGCAGAAAGTAATCGACCAGGTCGTTGAGCACTTCGCTGAATTCGTGGCGCATCTGTTTTCCTTGTTGTTGCGCGTGAGGGTGGATTGTCAGTGCTTCTGGGCAATCTGGATCAGGTTGCCACAGGTGTCATCGAACACCGCCACTGTGACGGGGCCCATGGCGGTGGGGGGCTGAGTAAATTGCACGCCCGCCGCGCACAGCCGGGTGTATTCGGCCTGGATATCGCGCACGCCGAACGAAGTGGCGGGAATGCCGTCTTGCTTGAGCGCGGCCTTGTACACCTTGGACGCCGGGTGCGCGTCAGGCTCCAGCAACAGCTCGACGCCATTGGGGTCGTTGGGTGAAGTGAGGGTCAGCCAGCGGTGCCGGCCCATGGGGATGTCATGCTTGGGCTCGAAACCGAGTACATAGTGATAGAAGGCCAGGGCCTTGGCCTGGTCGTCGACGAGAATGCTGGTAACCACGATCTTCATTGGCGCACTCCGTATCGCTGAGGCCGTTGGGTATCAGTAAAGACGTTCAGAGATTATTGGCCAGTGGCCGGGTTTCCAGATGGGGTACCGGGTGAGCGGACGATAGAGTCTATCTGGCAAGTTCACCCAACCCAGGAGTAACGTACATGCAAGATGAACCGAAGGCCGAATTGCCAGGTAACGCTGAACAACAGACGCTGGAACATGTGGAGTCTGAAGTGAAACTCTCCAGGCGCAAGCGTGGCGTGGTCCCTATCGTGGGGATGCCATGTGCCCCAGGGTACAAACAGGTCGGGGATGAGTGCGTGATGGCGAATGTAGACTTCGAGTGATCCGGTGGGGGCTTCAGGTGGCCCCCACAAAAAAACCTGCTCAAGCCATAGGTAAATCCTTTATCACCCAGCCCCCATCCGCCAGCGGCCAGGGTTAAAGTGTCAGCCATGATCCCTGCGTGCCCATACGGGCGCCAAAGAGGTACCCGTGGCTGCCTATACCTTGCGACAACTGAAGTATTTCGTCACCACCGTGGAGGCCGGCAGCGTTGCCGAGGCTTCGCGCCAGCTGTACATCGCCCAGCCGTCCATCTCCACGGCCATCAAAAGCTTGGAGGAAAGTTTCGGTGTGCAGCTGTTCATCCGTCACCATGCCCAGGGTGTGTCGCTGACGCCCAGTGGCAAGCGCTTCTATGCCAAGACCAAGTCGCTGCTGCAGATGGCCCATGAGTTCGAGCAGAACGCCTTGGCCGACAACGATACCGTGGCCGGGCAGATCGACATCGGCTGTTTCGAAACCGTGGCGCCGTTGTACCTGCCGCGGCTGATTGCCGGTTTTCGTCAGCGTTATCCGGGCGTGGACATTCGCCTGCGTGACGGCGAGCAGCAGGACCTGATCCAGGGCCTGACGGCCGGCACCTTCGACCTGGCATTTCTCTACGATCACGACCTGGACGGCACCATCGAAGCCGAGCCGCTGATGCCGCCGCAAAAGCCCTATGTGCTGCTGCCGGAAAACCACCGTTTTGCCGGCCAGGCCCAGGTCTCGCTACGCGACCTGTGCCCGGAACCGATGATCCTGCTTGACGTGGCCCCCAGCCGCACCTACTTCGTCAGCCTGTTCAACGAACTGGGGCTGACACCGAACATCGTTTTCAGCTCGCCGTCGATCGAGATGGTGCGTGGCATGGTCGGGCAGGGCTTTGGCTTTTCGCTGCTGGTGACACGGCCGCATTCGGAATACACCTACGACGGCCAGCGCCTGGCCATGCTGGACATCGCCGAACCGGTGGCACTGTCGGGGCTGGCGGCAGCGTGGTTGAAGCGGGTGCAGTTGACCAAACCTGCACAGTTGTTCGTGGAGTTCTGTCGGGAGGAGCTGGCGAAGTTCTGAGGCCGGCACGCCATGCCGCCGGATTCATCGGCACGGCGTGCCAGGGTGGTCAAGGATTGACCTGATAGCCGCGGCCTTGCAGGCAGCCGCTGTAGGCACTGGCATGGGCCTGGGTTTTTGCTTCGTCCTGACCGCGCCTGTCCTGACGCCGATCCTGACGCTGACGCATGCCACCGACTGCGGCACCGGCGGCAGCCACTTCGCCAGCGCGGTTTTGCCGGTATTGCTGCTTGGCATCGTCACTAGCCCGGTCATACAGCTCTTCATGCTGGTTGCCGCGCACTTGCGCGCCCACTGCGCCGGCTGCGGCCCCCGCCGCCGCGCCACGAACCCGGCCGCCGACATGGGTTTCGCTGGATGTCGCGGTGCTGTTCGCGGCATTGGTAGCGACGGTATTGCAATCGTTGATATCCAGTTGCATCTGCTGGCTGCTCTGGCCCTTTAGCGGCACTACCGACTGCGCCTGGGCGACCGATGCCGCACACAGCAGCACCAGCAGGTAACTCCACGTGAACGTACGCATGGCACACCTCCACCGGGCGAAAGGCCCGTTTCACAGGATAGTCTGTCATCGACTAAAGATGGCGGTTTCGTCTGCATGGTCTACACCGGATATCAGAGTTCGCCATTGCACATGACTCTCAAGCCGGGCTACCTGTGGAGTCGCCATGACCCAGTCCCACGATTTGATCATTTGCGAGTACTGCGACACGGTGTACCACCGTGCAGCGCTGCAAAAGAATCAGCGGGCCCTGTGTCAGCGCTGTGGCGGCGTGCTGTACCGGCACACCTCGCTGACTGTGCAACAGCGGCTGGCCCTGAGTGTGACCGGTGGCATCCTGCTGGTGTTCGCCAATGCCTACCCGGTGATGACCATCGGCATGCAGGGGCTTACCCATTCGGCGACGTTGTGGGACTCGGTGCAGATCCTCAGCCACGGCAGTATTACCTTCATCGCCCTGGTCATGGCGCTGTCGATCATCGTTGCGCCGGTGCTGCAGATTGCCGTGTTGTGCTGGGTGTTGAGCTTTGCCCTGGCCGGTCAGCGTGCCCCCGGCTTTGCCCTGTGCATGCGCGGGCTAGAGAGCCTGCGGCCCTGGAGCATGCTGGAGGTGTGCCTGCTGGGGGCGATGGTGGCGGTGATCAAGCTGGCGGGGTTGCTCGATGTAATCCCGGGCATCGGTTTGCTGGCCCTGGCCGCGCTGAGCATGCTGATCATTCATATCGCCGGCAAGGACATCCGCGATTTGTGGGAGCAGGTATGACTGCCCCGGCCAGCGCTGACGACCTCGGCCTGTGTCTGTGCCATGGCTGCGGCCAGGCGTGTGACCTGAGCAGTGGCGCGCATACGTGCAACCGCTGTGGTGCTGCCATCCATCGGCGCAAGGCCAATGCCATCAGCCGCGGCTGGGCGTTTCTGCTGGCCGCGCTGGTGTTTTACATCCCGGCGAACCTGCTGCCTGTGATGCACACCGAAATGCTCGGCAGTGGCAGTGAAAGCACCATTGGCGGTGGGGTGCTGGAGTTCTGGGAGGCGGGGGCCTGGGACATCGCACTGATCATCTTCATTGCCAGCGTGGGTGTGCCTGCCATCAAGTTCTTTTCCCTCGGTCTGCTGCTGTATACCGCCCAGCGTGGTTCCACCTGGGCTTGCCGGCAACGTTCGCAGCTGTATCGCTTCGTCGAGCTGATCGGCTACTGGTCGATGCTCGATGTCATGGTGGTGGCGCTGGTGGCGGCACTGGTGCAGTTGCGCGGACTGGGCACCATCGAGCCACGGGTGGGCATCCTGTTCTTCGGCATGGTGGTGGTGCTGACCATGTTTTCTGCGATGAGCTTCGATCCACGCCTGATCTGGGATAGCCATGCCAACGAGGGGAGGCCGCACTGATGGGGCAACAGACTGACGAGCGCGAGGGGGCGGGGCAGGTTGACGTGCGCACCCGACGCTGGAGCGTATCGCTGGTGTGGATCGTGCCGATACTGGCCATCCTGATCGGCGCTTCGCTGGTGGTGCGCAACTGGATGCAGCAAGGGCCGGTCATTGCCATTTCCTTCCACACCGGGGAAGGGCTGGTGGCGCACAAGACCCAGGTGAAGTACCGCAGCGTGGTGATTGGTGAAGTGACCACGGTGGAACTGGCCGACGACAAGAAGAGCGTAGTGGCCAAGGTGCAGTTGTCGGACGATGCCCGCTCGTTCGCCACACAGGGTGCGCGCTTCTGGGTGGTGCGCCCGCGCATCGGCGTGGGTGGGGTGTCCGGGGTGGACACGCTGCTTTCGGGCAGTTTCATCGGGGCTGACTCCGGCGAGTCGAAAGTGCCGGAAAAGGCTTTTGTCGGCCTTGAACTGCCGCCACCGATCACGTTCGACGAAAAGGGCAAGCGTTTTACCCTGACTGCCAGCGACCTTGGCTCGCTGGACGTCGGCTCATCGATCTACTACCGCAAGATTCCGGTGGGTGAGGTGGTGTCGTTTGCCCTGCAGGAAGATGGCAAGGGGGTAGAGATTGGCGTGTTCGTGCAGGCACCCTATGACAGCTTCGTCACCACGGATAGCCGCTTCTGGAACGCCAGCGGCATCGACATGCAGATTGGTGCCAACGGCCTGAAGGTGGATACCGAATCGCTGTCATCGATCCTAGTGGGTGGGCTGGCTTTCGGCTCGCCTGATTTTTCCCCCCAGGCCGAGGCTGCTGCCGACCAGGCCCGCTTCCAGCTGTTTGCCGACCGCGAGACCGCGTTGGCACCACCCAATGGCCAGGCGCAGTATTTGCAGTTGCGCTTTGACCAGGCCATGCGCGGCCTTTCGGTGGGCGCGCCGGTGGAGTTCAAGGGCGTGGAGTTTGGCCGGGTTACCTCGGTCCAGCTTGACTACGATGCCGCCCGCCAGACTTTTCCGGTGGTGGTCAATGCGGTGATCTACCCGCAACGGTTGGGGCCGGTGCACCGCAAGATGCTGTCGGTGTTCAAGCACGCCCAGGGCGATATGGATGGGGCCAGGCGGTTGATCGGAACCTTCGTCGAACATGGCCTGCGGGCCCAGGCCCGCAGCGGTAACCTGATCACCGGGCAGATGTTCATTTCCCTGGATTTCTACCCGGATGCCCCCAAGGTGGCCTTCGACATGGCTGCCAATCCCATCACCATCCCCACACTGCCGGGTAGCCTGGAACAGTTGCAGGAGCAGCTGCAGCGGGTGGTCGAACGCATTGCCAAGCTGCCGCTGGAAAGCATCGCCGGCAACCTGGACGGCAGCCTTCGAGCGTTGCGCGCCAGCCTCAAACAGTTCAATGGCCAGACGCTGCCGGACGTGAAGGTGGCGCTCGATGAAGTGCACAAGACCCTGCGCACGGCCAACTCGGCCATTTCCGAAGATTCGCCACAGCGCGAGCGGATGGGCGAAACACTGGATGAGCTGGAGCGCATGTCGCGTTCGCTGCGTGACCTCGCCGATTACCTGGGCCGGCACCCCGAGTCGCTGATTCGCGGGCGGCCGAAGGCGGCCGGTGCCGAAGCGCTTGAACCCTGAGGAGACAGCCGATGCAACGACTACGCAATGTATGTGTGGCCAGCCTGCTGGTGTGGCTCGGGGGCTGCAGCAGTACGCCGAACAACTACCACACGCTGGTGGCGAGCGAGCCGGTGCGCGACAGCGGGCAGCATATCCAGGTGACCCGGGTGGTGGTGCCGCCGCAGGTGGACCGCCCGCAACTGGTGGTGCGCCAGGGCCAGAGCGGCCTGGCCATTCTGGAAACGGAATGGTGGGGCGCCAACCTGGTGGATGAATTTCGCAGCGCCTTGCAGGACCAGTTGGGCGGGCCGGCGGCTGGCAACAAGGCGGCACTGCGGGTGGATGTGCAGCGCTTCGATACGGTGCCGGGGCGCTATGCCTCGCTGGAGGCCGTCTGGCGCCTGAAGCAGGCAGGGCAGGCTGAACTGACCTGTCGCACGTCTGTGCAGACGGCCGCGGACAACAGCATCACCAGCCTGGTGAATGCGCACCAGGCCAACCTGCGCAAACTGGCTGAGGCGGTGCGGGGGAGTGCCCGGAACGGCAGTTGCTCTGCACCGGTATAAGTCCCATGCGGGCGGCGCGCTGGCATCCTGCCTTCATGCCTGTGTGGCCTGGCGCAGCGGCACTTCGCGCAGCAGCCAGGGCAGTGCGAAGGCCACGCTGGTGATCAGCCCTGCCAGCAGGAATACACCGTGCATCGCACCGGAAAACGCTTGCAGGTGCCGGCTTACTGCTGGCTGCTGGCTGTTTCCTGTGCTCGCTCAGGCTTGTCCAGCGGCAGGTGGTCGAACTCGCGCAAGCCATCCTTGCGGTAGGGGTCGCCGATCCAGCGCTGTGTTGCCACGAACTGCGGGCTTACCAGGCTCTTGGCCGGCTCGAAGTGGTCATAGCTCAGGCCGGCCAGGTCTGACAGGGTATGAATCAGGTGCGAGCTGCTGTAGGGGCGGTTGGCCATTGCCTGCAAGTCACGAGGGTGCTCGGCCTGCCAGCTGGGCGAGGTCCACAGCAGGAACGGAATGGTGTACATCGGCCGGGTCGGCGCGCCCTCGTTGCGCCCGAGGCGGTCGTGGTCGCCGGAGCTGTAAACGTCCTCACCGTGGTCCGACAGGTACACCAGGAAGCCATTGGGGTTACCGGCCGAGTAGCGCTTGATCAGGCTCGAGACCACATAGTCGTTGTAACGCACCGCATTGTCGTAGAAGTTGTAGGTTTTGACCTGGTCCGGCGTCAGTTTGCTCGGCACGCCCTGGTTGTCGGTGAAGTGCGTGTAGTCGTCCGGATAGCGGTAGCGGTAGTCCATGTGCGTGCCCAGCAGGTGCACGATGATGAACTTGTTCGGTGCAGGGTCCTGCAGGGCCTTCTCGAACGGCGCCAGCACCACGTCATCGTACTGGCTGGCATTCTGGTTGCGCTGGTTGTTCAGGTACACCGGCGCGTCCGTCTGCTGCGAGAAGGTGGTGAGCATGGTATTGCGCTTGGTCATGGTCTGCTGGTTGGTGATCCAGAAGGTCTTGTAGCCTGCCTGTTTCATCAGGTTGATCAGCGACGGGTCGGTGAGGAAGCGGTCCGGGTTCTGCTCATCGCCGAAGGTGAGGATCTGCTGCATCACTTCGATGGTGTACGGGCGTGGCGATACCACATCGCGGAACACCGTCAGGCCTTTGTCGCTGGCGGCCAGCGCGTCGAGGTTGGGCGTGGTGTCGCGGTTATAGCCGTACAGGTGCATGTGCTCGCGGGTGGTGGACTCGCCCAGTACCAGCACCAGGGTGCGGGGCGCTGTTCCGCTGCTGTCACGCAGGTTTTGCAGCGGCGGCAATGCGGCGTTCTGGGCCAGCAGTTCCTGCATGTTGTCCAGTTGCTGGCGGTACTGCCGGTAGCCGACCAGCAACTGCCAGGGCACGGCGGGTTCCATACGCTGCTGCACCTTCTCCGCAGCATCGGCGAAATTGCGCTCCTGGGTGACCATCTGCTTGTAGAACGGGTACACAAGGTTGGCCACCAGCAACAAGGCGACCACCGGCAGGCGACTGCGCAGCGGCAGGCTGACCGGGCGTACGCGCTTCCACAGCAGCACCGCCACCAGTGTGTACAGCAGCAACGCCAGACCCAGCCATACACTGAAGTACTGGCTGAAGTACTCACCGGCTTCGGCGGTGTTGGACTCGAACATCACGAAGATGACGCTTTGCGAGAACTCCTGGCGATAGATGCCGAAGTAGCTCAAACCCACCAGCGAAGCCCCCCACAGCACCAGGCCGATGACCGCTGCAGTGGCGCGGGTGAAGCGCGGCACCAGCAGCACCGGGGCAAGCCACAGGCTACTGAGGAAGAACGCATCACGAAAACCGGCAAACCCGGTCGTTCCGCTGAACAGCAGCAACGCCTGGGTTACGCCGGAAAAGTACCAGAAGAACAGCAAAAGCCAGCCCAGGCCGGCCCAGTCCACGCGCTTGCGCGCGGCGGGGGATGTAGTGTGTGACACGTATGCCTCGTCGTACCTTGGTAGCCAGCAGGTTTGCTGCGGCCATAAAGGGTGTGACGCTAATCTGTGGGCTGTGAAAATAACGTCAACGTGGCGAAATGCGTAGGCCGCACGGGTATGATGGCGGCCGCTAAAACGTACTGACAGGCCCCGTGGATTATGAACCGTCGTAAGAAGATCAAGCAGCTATTGCAGGCGCATGCCAAAAAGGCCAGTGCCAAGCTGGCACCGCGCAAGCCCAAATACATTTGCAAGGCTGACCGGTTGAAGATGGAGGCAGAGGCGGTGGGGGACACCCCCACCTGACTCACTGAGCAGGCAGTGCAAGTGCTGCCGCAGCGCCCTTAACGGCGGTAGTACCGGTGGTCGTCATAGTGACGCTGGTGCATCGCCCGCTCATGGCGGCGCTCCCAGTCATGGCGGCGCTCCCAGTCCCGCCGCCGCTCCCAGTCCCGCCGAGCTTGCTCACGCCGCCACTGCTCACGGCGCCAGTCGCTTCTGTGGTCATGCCAGCGGTCGTCATCATGCGCCAACAGCGTGGCCGGCTGTTCGACGGCCACGGAGGCCACTTTCGACCAAGGGTTGCCGGCAGGCTGCAACGGTGACTGAACGGCGGGGGCCTGGGCCACTGGTGCTTTCATTTGTGTTGCCGATGCCGAACCCATTGCCGCGAACGAGAACAGGCCGAGCAGCATCAACCTTGCGACATGTATTTTCATGAGCGAAGCCAACCTCTGATAACAATTGAGCCATCTGGCCAGCAGGTGGGGGCGCGGCGTGTCTCGCGTTACGCTACCTTTCTGTGCCTCCCTCATAGACACGCAATCAAGAAAAAGTTCGCTGCAGCAACAACTTGTAGAACTTCGATGGCCGATCACCCGGCGGCGTAGCCGTTGATATGCACGCAGTCATTCTTCTGCGAACACCTCTCGCAAGTGCGCCCGGTAACTGTCGAACGCGGCAATCGCGCCAGCGACCACTGCGGCCTCGTCCTGGTCGTCCAGCACTAGGCCGTCGAGCCGGGCAACGAACTCGCGCCAATGCAGCGCACGGCCATCCGGGTGTGGCGCCAGGTGGTGGGCGCCTTGGTCGCCATCGAGCCCGAGGCGCTGGGTTTGCTTGAACAGAAACGCCGCCCCCAGATTCGAACCTTCGCTGCAATATAGCCAGCCCAAGGCCTCGGCCGGGCCGACGCAGACTTGTTGAGGGCGCCTTGGCAGTGGCAGGCCGAGATCACGCAGGTCGGTTTCGACCGCAGCGAAGCGCGACAGCCCAACCAGCCCTGGCAGGTGCTGGTTGAGCTGTGCATCGTTGTACAACGTCAACAGGCTGCCGTGAAAGCGGTGTTGTACCTGCAGAAAACGGCCATAGCGCTCGCGGTTTTCGAAAGGGCGTGCCGCCATCACCAGTTGATCGACGCTGTCATGGTCCCGGCTGCTGGCCGCCTTCAAGCGTTTGCAGCGGCCGGGCTCCACGAGGGGGTAGTGTGCAGCGGTCATAGGGGTATCCGTGGTGTGAGGGGTATACGCCCATGATGCTTGCCATCCTTGGCCAGCATCAAGCACCACGCGGCTGGCCTGGCCGAGGGTGGCGGCCCGATATCGCCAGAACGCACGCCTGATTTACCATGGCAGACGCTTTCACGTTTCCAAGGAATCAGCCATGAGTATTGTCCAGTTCCGCACCCCCACCGCCGCAGACGCCGAGCGCTGCTACGCCATTGAAATCGGCGCCTATGAAGGGGATGAGGCGGCCACCCTGGAGAAGATCCGCACCCGCATCGCACAGTTCCCACAGGGTTTTCTCATTCTGGAAATCGCAGGTGAGATCGTCGGTTTCATCAACAGCGGCTGCGCCCACGAAGTTGTCATGTCTGATGAAGCGTTCAAGGAACTGGTCGGCCACGACCCGGCAGCACCGAACGTGGTGATCATGTCAGTAGTGGTGGACCCGGCACACCAGGGCAAAGGCTACGCCAAACGGCTGATGGAAGCATTCATCGCCCGCATGAAAGCGTCGGGCAAGCAGACCATTCACCTGATGTGCAAAGAGCAGCATGTGGCCCTGTACCAGAAGCTGGGCTACCAGTATGTGAAGCCGTCACCGTCGGACCACGGCGGCATGGCCTGGCACGAGATGATCATGGGCCTGTAATCGAGGGCGTGCTTCAGGCCGGGCGGCCGAACAGGTTGTGGATCACCTCCCTCAGCCAGCGGTTGCCACTGTCCTGGTGGTAGCGAGCGTGCCAGTGTTGCTTCACCGTGAAACCCTCAACTGCAAACGGGCAGTCGTGCACTTGCAGGTCGTGCATATCGGCTAGAGTCTGGCCGATATGCCGAGGCAGGGTTGCGACCAGGTCCGTAGTGCCGACGATCATCCCCAGTCCGAGAAACGCGGGTAGCTCCAGCACGATGCGACGTTCGATGCTGGCGCGGGCCAGCCCCGCTTCCAGCAACTTCTGGCCGGTCCCCGCGCTGATCTGCACATGGCCTTCAGCGTGGTAGCGGGCCAGGTTCATGCCGCCTTCCAGCCGCGGGTGCTGGCGGTTGCTCAGGCATACCCAGTCCTGTTCGAACAGGACCTGCTGGTACATCCCGCCACCCAGCCAAGGCACAAAGCCGATGGCGAGGTCGGCCTCGCCCGACTCCAGCGCGCTTTCACTGTTGCCATCGATGCGCACAGCCTCCAGGCGGATGCCCGGCGCATGGGTGCGCAGGTGGTTGAGGATGCTTGGCAGCAGGGTGATATGGCTGGCATCGCTGACACACAGGCGAAAGCGCCGTTGTGCCGTGGCGGGGATGAACTGCGGCTCCCAGGCGGTGAGCCTGCGCAGCGACTCCAGCACCTCGCGGCAAGGCCCGATCAGCTGGTCGGCGCGCGGGGTTGGGGCCATGCCGCCGGGGGTGCGCACGAACAGAGGGTCGTTCAGTTGCTGGCGCAGGCGGGCCAGCCAGATGCTGATGGTCGGCTGGCTCTGCCCCAGCTGTTCGGCGGCACGGGTAACGCTACGACAGTGGTAGAGCACATCGAACAATTGCAGCAGCTTGGGCTCGGGCAGGGCGTCGGCAGCAGACATTATTACAAATCTCAATTGGCATATTGCAGTCATTGTATAGCGCGAATAAGGCCTGCTGCATAAGGTAATCGCAAACCACAGGAGGTCTGCGATTTGAAAGTCTGCATTCTGGGTGCCGGCGCCTTGGGCTGCGCCATTGGTGCGGCGCTGAGCGAGGCCGGGCATGAAACCTGGCTGCTCAACCGTGGTCGCGAGCATGTCGAAGCGATGAACCTGCACGGGCTGCAGGTGCAGGATGAGCGCGGTGAGCGCCACGTGCGCGTCAACGCCACCACGGACGCCAACGACGTGGGTGTGGCCGACCTGGTCGTGGTGCTGGTGAAGTCATTCCACACCGCCGAAGCGATGGCCGGGGCCACCGCGCTGCTGGGGCCGCAGACGCTGGTGCTGTCGCTGCAGAACGGCTTGGGGCACGAGGACATTCTGGCCGAGGTGGCCGGACGGGAACGGGTGTTGGCGGGTAAGACCTATGTGGGCGGCGTGCTGCTTGCACCCGGTTCGATTCGCGCTGGTGTGGCGGGCAAACACACTTACATCGGTGAACTCGACGGGCAGCTTTCAGCGCGTGTGCAGGCCATCGCCGAGGCCTTCAACGCTGCCGGGCTGGCCACCACGGTCAGTGACAACATCCTCGGTACCATGTGGGACAAGCTGCTGGTCAATGTCGCCACGGGCGCACTCAGCGGCATCACCATGCTCAGCTACGGCCAGTTGTACAGCGAGCCGCTGCTGGCCAGCACTGCCAAAGCTGCGGTGGCCGAGGCGATTGCCGTGGCCCAGCGTGCCGGTATAAGCCTGAGCCTGACCAGCCCCGACGCAGCGTGGGCCTTGGCCGCCGAGGGCCTGCCATCGAGCTTCCGCACCTCGATGCTGCAAAGCCTGGAAAAAGGCTCGGTCACCGAAATCGACTTCATCAATGGCTCTGTCGTGCGCTGGGGCCAGCGCCATGGCGTCGCCACACCGGTCAACGCCACGTTGGTGGCTTGTATCAAGGGCATCGAACGCGCGATGGCCGATCATCAGAAAAGGGACAACCCATGAGCCAGCCAAAAGCCTACCTTGAACACGTGGCGTTCTGGGTGCAGGACATCCAGTGGCATATCCGCTTTTTCAGCGAAGTGTGTGGCATGACCATGCGTGAGGTGCAGGGCAGCGTCGAGCAACCGGCGCAGTACTGGACGCTGGGTGGCCTGCAGTTCATTCACCAGCCCGACTTTGCCGGCCCTGAGGGGCGCATGGCACATCTGGGCATCATGTGCGAAGACCTGGAGAGCGTACTGGCAGCCGCCCAGCGCTATGGCGTCAGCGAAATGCCCCAGGGCCGCAACTGGCTGCGCCTGCCGGATGGTCTGGCGGTGGAGTTCATTCAGGCGTTGCCGGCGAAGTGTGTTGCCCAGGCACTGGCCATCGACCCGCGTGCGCAGGTGCAAGCATGAGCGGGGTGGAAAGATACTGGGATGATGCCCGCGAAGGCGATGAGTGCATCAGCCCCACCTATACCGTAACCCGTGAGCGCATCCTGGCCTACGCCGATCTCACGGGTGATCACACCCCGGTGCACGTCGACGAGGCCTACGCCAACGCCAGCCACTTCGGCTGCCTGGTTGCGCACGGCCTGTTCGGGCTGTCGATCGCCGATGGTTTGAAGACCCAGTGCGAGTACCGCTTCTTGCCGGGCATGTCGCTGGGCTGGACCTGGGACTTCGTGTTGCCGATCAAGGTCAACGATGTGTTGCACGTACGCATGCGGGTGGGGGCGATGCGACCGAGCAACAGCCGGCCAGGCTGGGGCATCGTGGTGCTGCCGTCAGAGTTGGTCAACCAGCATGGCCAGGTCGTGCAGCGCGGTGAGCACCGGTTGATGGTGCCACGGAGGGGGCAGGCATGAGCCAGGCATTGCCATTGGCGGGTATCCGCGTCATCGATTACAGCCACTTCCTTGCCGGGCCCTATGTAGGGCGCTGCCTGGCGGCGCTGGGCGCTGAAGTGATTAAGGTCGAACGGCCGGGCAGCGGCGATGCTGGCCGCCAGCACGCCTTTACCCTGGACGATCAGCAGAGCGGCTATTTCCTGCAGATGAACATGGGCAAGCAGGGCGTCAGCGTGAACATGAAGGACCCACGCGGAAAAGCCTTCATGCAGCGCCTGGCCGACTCGGCCGACGTGTTCATTGAAAACTACCGCCCCGGCGCGCTGGACAAGCTGGGGCTGGGTTATGCCGAGCTGTCGGTGCGTAACCCGCGCCTGGTGTACTGCTCGATCTCCGCCTATGGCCACACCGGGCCGGATGCCCACCGCGCCGGTTTCGGGCTGATCGCCGAGGCCAAGAGCGGGATCATGCAGATGGTCGGCGTGCCGGGTGAAGCGCCGCCATTGCTGCGCATTTCGCTGGGCGACATGTACACCGGTATTCACGCTGTAGCCGCGATCAATGCGGCGCTGCTGGGGCGGGTGAGCAGTGGGCGCGGCCAGCACATTGACATGGCGCTGTACGACACCTTGGTGTCGATGCATGAGTACGCCGTGCAGTGCTACACGCTGTCCGATGGCACCGTGCTGCCCGAGCAGACCGGCCACGACATGCCCACGTCTACCTTGTACGGCGTGTTCCGCGCCGCCGACGGCGATCTGGTGATTGCAGCCCAGGTCGATGATGCCTGGCGGCGCTTCGCTGCCATGCTCGAAGCCAACGGCGGCCCGGCAGGTTTTGGCAGCGATAACCGCTACCACGACCTGAATGGCCGCAATGCCCACCGAGAGGCGATTCTGGCGGTGGTGCGTGACTGGGCGGGTGCGCGCTCGGTGGCCGAGATCCTCGCCTTGCTCGACACCGTCGACATTCCCAGTGCCAAGGTCCAGCGTATCGATGAGGTGTTGGCAGACCCGCAAATCCAGGCGCGCAACATGGTCATCGAACAGCTGCACCCTCGCTACGGCACCCTGCGCCTGCCCAATCTGCCGTTCCGGTTTTCCGGCTGTGACACCACGATCCATCAGGTAGCCCCTGACCTCGGCCAGCACAACGCCGAAGTGGCCGCAGCGCTTGGCTTCAGCCCTGAAGAAATCACCGCCATGCAGGCAGACGGTGTGCTGTTTACCCACGGAGATACACGATGAGCGACCGCTACGCAGTGATCGGCCGACCGATCAACCACACCAAGTCACCGCTGATTCATGGCCTGTTCGCTCAGGCCAGCAGCCAGCACCTGGAATACGGGGCTATTGAAGGCTCGCTGGACGGTTTTGAGGCCCAGGTGTTGCAGTTTCGCACTGACGGTGGGCTGGGCATGAACATCACCGCGCCGTTCAAGCTGCGTGCCTTCGAACTGGCCGACCGGCGCAGCGAGCGCGCGCAGTTGGCCCGTGCCGCCAACGCGCTGAAGTTCGAGGATGGCCACATCACAGCTGAAAACTTCGACGGCATCGGCTTGCTGCGCGATATCGAAGACAACCTCGGTGAGCCGCTGCGTAACCGCCGCGTGCTGATGCTTGGCGCCGGTGGTGCAGTGCGCGGCGCGCTGTTGCCGTTCTTGCACGCGCGGCCCAGCGAGCTGGTGATTGCAAACCGCGACATGTCCAAAGCCTTGGCACTGCGTAACGAACTGGATCACCCAAGGCTGCGTATCAGCCGTTACGAAGCGCTGGAAGGGCAAACCTTCGACATTGTGGTTAACGCCACTTCCGCCAGTCTTGTCGGTGAACTGCCGCCGCTGCCTGGCGGGGTGCTGAGCGAAGCGCGACTGGCGTATGAACTGGCCTACGGCAAAGGCCTCACGCCGTTCCTGCGCCTGGCGCGCGAGGCCGGTGTGGCACGTCTGGCGGATGGCGTGGGCATGCTGGTCGAGCAGGCCGCAGAGGCGTTTGCCTGGTGGCGAGGAGTGCGGCCTGAAACCCGTGCCGTGATCGACCGCCTGACGATTGCGCTGGAGTAAGCCATGGTCGCCAATGTCCTGATGCTGCACGGTATCAACCACAACATGTTTGGCAAGCGCGACCCGCGCCAGTATGGCACGGCAACCCTGGCCGACATCGACCACGCCTTGGAGGCGCTGGGCGCAGAGCTGGGGGCAAGGGTCGAAAGCTACCAGAGCAACTTCGAAGGTGCCCTGTGCGAGCGTATCCATCGGGCCTTTGACGAGCGGGTGGATGCAGTGCTGATCAATGCCGGGGCGTGGACGCATTACAGCTACGGTATTCGTGATGCACTGGCCATTCTTGAGGTGCCGGTGGTTGAAGTGCATATGTCGAACATCCATGCTAGGGAGTCGTTTCGGCACCACTCGGTGTTTGCCGAAGTGGTGCGTGGGCAGATCTGCGGGTTTGGTGTCGAGACTTACCTGCTGTCGTTGCTGATGGCGTTGGCCATGGGGTTGTGGATGCCGCGAGTCGCCCGCACGGCGAAAATCGATTTCATGCAACAGGCGCGCATTTTCAAGGAGCGCTATTTTCTCGCCAATGTGCTGCTGTCGGTGGTGGTGTTCACCGCGATGTTTACCGGCTACACCTACCTGGCCGATCTGCTACAGCGGGTTGTCGGCGTCGCACCGGCTCATACCGGCTGGTGGCTGATGGGCTTTGGCGCAGTCGGCCTGTTTGGCAACTGGATCGGCGGGCGCGCAGTGGACCGTTCACCGCTCAGGGCGACGGCGCTGTTCCTGCTGCTGTTGGCCACCGGTATGGCGGCGCTGGTGCCGCTGGCAGGTGCCGGCCTGGCATTCTGCCTGGCACTGGCGGTGTGGGGCATTGCCAACACGGCGCTGTACCCCGTCAGCCAGGTGCGGGTGATGAGTTCGGTTACGCACGCCCAAGCGTTGGCCGGTACCACCAATGTGTCGGCGGCCAACGCTGGGATCGGCCTGGGCGCCGTGCTCGGTGGCATGACCATCTCTGGCTTGGGTATCGAGTACCTGGGCTACATGGCCGCCGGTGTCGCGCTGTTGGCGCTGGGCCTGGTGCCGCTGGTCAGCAGCCTTTCGCGTCAGCCCGCGGTGCTGGCACGGGTGCCGTGAGGCGACAACCGGGGCAGCAGGTAGTCGCGCAAGGCGCGTACCTTGGGTAACCCTTCGCGGCTTTTCAGCCACACCAGGTTCATCGGCAGGCCGTCGGTGGCCAGGGCCGGCAACACCTCTACCAGGCGCCCTTGATCGAGGTGTTGCTGGGTCAGCCAGGTGGGCAGCTGGCCGATGCCATGACCGGCCAGCACGGCTGCAACTTCCCCCTCGCCGTCGCCCACCGCGATGCGCGGCTGCACGGTGCGTCGCTCCATCTCACCAGGTTGGCGGCCCTTGAAGAACCATGGGCTGACCATGCCGTCGGTGTGGCCATAGCCGATGCAGTGATGGTGTTCCAGGTCGCGCTCGTCTTGCGGCACGCCGTGCTTCTCCAGGTAGGAGGGGGCGGCACAGAACATCAGGCGCTGGGCGCCGAAGTACTGGTGGCCGAGCGCGGCCGGCCATGCATCCGGGCCACCGATGCGCACGACGATATCGATACCTTCGTGCACCGGGTCGACAAAGCGATCGGAAAACGACACATGCGGCTGCAGCAGAGGGTGCAGGCGGATGAAGTCGAGGATCAGTGGCAGCACATGCAAGCGACCGTAGGAGGCGGGCAGCTCGATTCGGACTTTACCGTGGGGTTGACTATCGCTGGCGACCAGTGCGTGCTCGACCTCTTCCAGGTCAGCCAGCACCGAGGTGCAGGTGCGGTAGAACACCACGCCCGCTTCGCTGAGCGACAGGCTGCGGGTGGTGCGATTGAACAGGCGTGCGCCCAGGCGAGCCTCTAGCCGGGCCACACTCTTGCTGATGGCCGAGCTGGTGAGGTTGAGCCGATCGGCGGCTGCGGTGAAGCTGCCCAGATCGGCGACGGCGACGAAAACATCGATGCCTTTCAGGCGTTCGGAGGAGTACATGGCCGGCCTTTTGATGAATTGAGTTTGATTGTCAGTGCTGCATTATTGAATGCTGACAACCCAAATTCATCAATGATGTGAGCCTGTAACGGCCTCTTCGCGGCGGTTAGGCGCCTCGAAGAGGCCGGCACAGGCTACCTCAGTGCCCGTTCAAACCGTCTCGCGGGTGGCCACACCATCCACCAACCTTGTAATCCCCAGCGGGTTGGCGCTTTTCAGTGCATCCGGCAGCAGCGCCTCCGGGTAGTTCTGGAAGCACACCGGGCGTAGGAAGCGGTCGATGGCCAGGGTGCCGACCGAGGTGCCTCGGGCATCGGACGTGGCCGGGTAAGGCCCGCCATGCACCATCGCGTCGCTCACCTCAACGCCAGTCGGGTAGCCGTTCAACAGCAGGCGCCCGGCCTTGCGTTCCAGCAGTGGTACCACTCCGGCAAAGGCGTGCAGGTCGTCAGGTTCGGCAATCAGGGTGGCAGTCAGCTGGCCTTGCAGGTGGCGCAACGCCTCGGCCAGTTGCTGGGCATCGGCCACCTCCACTACGACGGTGGTCGGGCCGAATACTTCTTCCTGTAGCAGCGGGTCGCCGTTCAGCAGCAGGCTAACGTCGGCCTTGAACAGCTGTGGCCGGGCCTGGTTACCGGTTTGCGGCTGCCCGGCCAGATGCTGGATGCCTGGGTGCGCCAGCAGGTGCTGCACACCGTTCTGGTAGCTGCGCAGGGTTCCGGCATTGAGCATGGTCTGTGGACCCTGGTCGGCCATGCGCGCCACCAGCGTGTGTACGAAGTGCTCGAACTGCGGCGACCGAATTCCGATGACCAGGCCCGGGTTGGTGCAGAATTGCCCGCAACCCAGCACCACCGAGGCGGCCAGCTCTACAGCCACTTGCTCGCCACGGGCCTGCAGCGCCTGGGGCAGCACGATGACCGGGTTGATGCTGCTCATTTCGGCGAACACCGGGATTGGCTGCGGGCGCGCGGCAGCCATGTCGCACAGGGCGCGGCCACCCCGCAGCGAGCCGGTGAACCCCACTGCCTGAATGGCCGGGTGCTTGACCAGCGCTTCGCCCACGCCGGCACCGTAGATCATGTTGAACACCCCTGCCGGCATGCCGCTGCTGGCCACGGCGCGGTCGATGGCTGCGGCTACATGCGCGGCAGTGAGCATGTGCCCGCTGTGCGCCTTGAACACGACGGGGCAGCCCGCTGCCAGCGCCGAGGCGGTGTCACCACCTGCCGTGGAGAAGGCCAGTGGGAAGTTGCTGGCGCCGAACACGGCCACCGGGCCCACGCCGATGCGGTACTGGCGCAAGTCCGGGCGCGGCAGCGGGGTACGCTGGGGCAGGGCCCGGTCGATGCGTGCGGCGTAGAAGTCGCCACGGCGTACCACCTCGGCAAACAGGCGCAACTGGTTGCTGGTACGGCTGCGTTCGCCACGGATGCGGGCTTCGGGCAGTGCGGTTTCGCGGGTGACATGCTGGATGAAGTCATCGCCCAGGGCGTCCAGTTCGTTGGCGATGGCGTCGAGGAAGGCGGCGCGTTGTGCCGGGCGGGTACTGCGGTAGGCCGGGTAGGCAACCTCGGCAGCCTGCACGGCAGCCTCGACTTCGTCGCCGGTCGCCTGGTGGAAGGCGTACGGCAGCGGCTCGCCGCTGTGGGCGTCGACGCTGTTCAGCAGCACGTCCCCGTTGCCGCTGAGTTGGCCGGCGATGTGGTTCAGGCGATGTTCGATGGACATTTCGGTTCCCGTTGGCAATGACAGTCGTTGCGCTGGGACTGTAGGCGGCGAACGGGAGGCTGAATAATGATTAATGCGGATCGGGTGATAACGAGCGGTTATCACCCGGTGCTCAGCGTCACTCGGCCATCTGCAACTCCGGCAGCTTCACCCGGAACGCCTTGGTCAGCCCCATCAGCACCACCAGCCCCATGCCCATCCAGCACAGGCCGATGGTGAACGACAGGCTGGTCAGGCTGCTCCACAACCACAGGGTGCTAAGGAAGCCCAGGCCGGGAATGGCGCCATACAGCAGGTAGTTGCGGCCTCCGCGTAGCTTCTGATCGACCAGGTAGTGCTTGACCACCGCCAGGTTTACCGCCGAAAAGGCGAACAGGGCGCCAAAGCTGATCATGTTGGCCACGGTGTCGAGGGTGATGACCAGGGCGATGAGGGACATCAGGCTGACCACCAGAATGGCAGTCGCCGGTACGCGTTTTTTCGTCACCAGCTGGCCGAACGCGCGCGGCAATGCGCCGTCGCGGCCCATGGCGAACAGCACGCGTGACACGCTGGCCTGGGACACCATGGCCGAGGCGAAGCAGCCGGCCACGTAGGTGGCGGTGAACGCGGTAACCAGCCATTCGCCGCCCACCCGGCGCATGACATCCACCGAGGCCGAGTCGGGGTCGGCAAAGCTGCCCCAGTCGGGGAACACCATCTGTGCGCAGTACGACACCACCAGGAACAGCAGGCCGCCGATCAGCGACACGGCCAGGATCGCCACGGGAATGCGGTAGGTCGGGTTGCTGGTTTCCTCAGCCATGGTCGACACCGCGTCAAAGCCGAGAAACGACAGGCACAGCACAGCGGCGCCCGTCATGATCAACGGCACGTTGAAGCCTTCATGATGGAAGGGCGCCAGCAGCGACACCGGCTCCGCCTGTCCGTTGAGCTTGAGCACGGACAGGGCGACGAAGACGATGATGAACACCAGCTGCGCCACCACCAGGATCCAGTTGACGCGGGTGATCGACTCGATGCCGATCAGGTTGAGGAAGGTGACCAGGGCGATGGAGCCCGCCACCCACACCCAGGCGTGGATCGCCGGAAAGTATTCCGACATGTAGATGCCGATCAGCAGGTAGCTGAGCAGTGGCAGGAAGATGTAGTCGAGCAGCAGCGTCCAGCCGGTGATGAAACCGATGTGGCTGCCGAAGGCTTTGCGCGTGTAGGTGTAGACCGAGCCGGAGTAGGGGTGGGCCTGGACCATGCGGCCGTAGCTGTAGGCGGTGAGCAGCATGGCGGCGAGGGTGAGCAGGTAGGCGGTGGGCAGGTGCCCTTTGGTCATCTGGGTGACCAGCCCGTAGGTGGTGAAGACGGCCAGGGGCACCATGTAGGCCAGGCCGAACAGCACCAAGGCGGTCATGCCCATGGACTTGCGGAAGCGGCCAGTGTTGGTGCCGGGGTGTGACGGTGCATGCGAAGCAGGCGAATGGGCTGTACTTGTTGTTGTATGCATTGCTAACTCCTGGAAAGGGATGCAGGGCATCGCAGTACGCGAGCAGGCTCGCTACCGGTGGGTGGTGTGCAAGGAGGTCGAGCGCAAGGCTCGCAGCGCTGGGGCGGTTTGATGCTCCCACACCCTGTGGGTGCCCGGAATCACCCTTTGGGGTGAGGGGGGCGACCCTTGGCCGACTCACCCCAACGGGTGATTTCGGTACCTGCAGCGGCGTGGGAGGATCTGGTCAACAACGCACCGCACTGGCGGCGGTGCCACTGAATAGAAACGGCAGGCCCACAGTGACTAATCAATTGCTTTCAGAACAGTGGTTCGAGCACCTGGCCAAGGTCACCGAGGCCATCGGTCGCCCGGGCTTCGCCGCCAACCTGTTTGTCGCACTTGGCGTGATCCGGCCGATCCAGGCGACCACGGTGTACCTCTACCCGCACGACGGCATGCCTTGCGCGCTGTTCGAGCAGGACGACAAGGCGCCCTGGCAGCCCGAGGGCAATGTCAGCCGCTACCTGTCGGGCTTCTACCTGCTCGACCCGTTTTACGGTGCTTGCGTGGAGCAGGTCGCGTCCGGTTGCTATGGCTTGTTCGAAGTGGCTCCCGACCACTTCGAGGTCAGCGAGTACTACCAGTCGTTCTACCGGCACTCGCACCTGGAAGATGAGCTCAACTACATCCTGCAGGTGGCGCCCGGGCAAAGCCTGGCGGTGTCGCTGGCGTTTACCGACAAGCTCGATACACAGACCCGCGAGCTGTTCGGGCGCGTCACGCCCTGGGTGCTGGCGGTACTCGGCAAGCACTTCGCCGGGCTGGACAGCCGCGCCGGGCGTTTCGAGAACATCCTCGAACAACGTATCCACGCTGCGCTGAACAACTTCGGCAGCTCGTTGCTGACCGAGCGTGAATGCCGCATCGCCCAGCTGATCCTGCGTGGCCACTCGACCAAGTCGCTGGCCGAGCGCCTGGGTGTTTCGGAAGACACCATCAAGTCGCACCGCAAGAACGTCTACGCCAAGCTCGACATCGGTACCCAGTCCGAGCTGTTTTCCCTGTTCATCGACGCGCTGGCCAATGCCCAGGGCGTGCTGGGCAAGGACCCGCTTGAAAGCTACATGGGCAAGCTGCGCTGAGCGACGGCTGCCCTGCAACCCCACCGCAAAGGAAAACCAACAATGAACGCGCCTTTCGCCCCGCAACGCCAGACCCGTGACTACCAGGCAGCCGACGCCGCACACCATATCCATGCCTTCCTCGACCAGAAGGCGCTGAACGCCGAAGGGCCGCGGGTGATCGTGGGTGGCGAACGCCTGCACCTGTGGGACAGCGAGGGCAAGCGCTACCTGGATGGCATGTCTGGCCTGTGGTGCACCCAGCTCGGTTATGGCCGCCGCGATTTGACGGCCGCCGCTGCCACGCAGATGGACCAGCTGGCCTACTACAACATGTTCTTCCACACCACCCACCCGGCGGTGATCGAGCTGTCCGAGTTGCTGTTCAGCCTGCTGCCGGGGCACTACAGCCACGCGATCTACACCAACTCCGGCTCCGAGGCCAACGAGGTGCTGATCCGCACCGTGCGCCGCTACTGGCAGGTGGTGGGTCAGCCAGGCAAGAAAATCATGATCGGCCGCTGGAACGGCTACCACGGTTCGACCCTGGCGGCCACGGCGCTGGGCGGCATGAAGTTCATGCACGAAATGGGCGGGTTGATTCCGGACGTTGCGCACATCGATGAGCCGTACTGGTACGCAGAGGGTGGCGAGCTGACCCCGGTCGAGTTTGGCCGCCGTTGCGCCTTGCAGCTGGAGGAAAAAATCCTCGAGCTTGGCGCCGAGAACGTTGCCGGCTTTATTGCCGAGCCTTTCCAGGGCGCGGGCGGCATGATCTTCCCGCCGGAAAGCTACTGGCCGGAAATTCAGCGCATCTGCCGCCAGTACGACGTGCTGCTGTGCGCCGATGAGGTGATTGGGGGCTTTGGCCGCACCGGCGAGTGGTTTGCCCACGAATACTTCGGCTTCGAGCCCGACACCCTGTCGATCGCCAAGGGCCTGACCAGTGGCTACGTGCCCATGGGCGGCCTGGTGCTGAGCAAGCGCATTGCCGAAGCGTTGGTAGAGCGCGGTGGGGTGTTTGCCCATGGCCTGACCTATTCCGGCCACCCGGTGGCGGCGGCGGTGGCCATTGCCAACCTGAAGGCGCTGCGCGACGAAGGCATCGTGCGCCAGGTGAAGGACGACACGGGACCCTACCTGCAACGCATCTTGCGCGAGGTGTTTGCCGACCACCCGTTGATCGGCCAGGTGCAGGGTGCCGGACTGGTGGCGGCGTTGCAGTTTGCCGAGCACAAGCCAACGCGCAAGCGTTTTGCCAACGAGAACGACCTGGCCTGGCAGTGCCGTACGTTTGGTTTCGAGGAAGGGGTGATCATTCGCTCGACCCTGGGCCGGATGATCATGGCGCCGGCCTTGATCGCCAACCACAGCGAGCTGGATGAGCTGGTGGAGAAGACGCGGATTGCCGTGGACCGCACGGCCCGGTTGGTCGGCAAACTCTAACCCGTTCCCACAGGAAACGCGTAGCCCTTCATCAAAAGACTGCTCCAAAGGTATAAGGAGTACAAATGTACACCCTCGAATTCTGGCAACAACGCGCCTCGGACCTGTACCTCCCGTCCCAAGCACTTATCAGCGGCAAAGCCGTCAACGCACAGGATGGCGCCACCTTCGCCGCCATCAACCCCGCCACCAACGCCGTACTGGCCCAGGTCACTGCCTGCGGCCAGGCCGAAGTCGACCTTGCAGTGGCCAGCGCCCGTCGGGCCTTCGAGCAAGGCCCGTGGCCACGCATGGCTCCCGGCGAGCGCAAGAAGGTGCTGCTGCGCCTGGCCGAGCTGATCATGGCCCATCGCGAAGAACTGGCCTTGCTGGACTCGCTGAACATGGGCAAGCCCGTCATGGATGCCTACAACATCGATGTGCCGGGCTCGGCCCATGTGTTCGCCTGGTACGGCGAGGCGCTAGACAAACTCTACGACCAGGTGGCACCCACTGCGCCCAACGCGCTCGCCACCATCACCCGGGAAGCGCTCGGTGTGGTGGGCGCCGTGGTGCCCTGGAACTTCCCGCTCGACATGGCCGCCTGGAAGCTGGCCCCGGCGCTCGCGGCCGGCAACAGCGTGGTACTCAAGCCCGCCGAGCAATCCCCGTTCTCGGCCCTGCGTCTGGCCCGGCTGGCCCTGGAAGCGGGCTTGCCGGAAGGTGTGTTGAACGTGGTGCCGGGCCTGGGTGAGCAGGCCGGGCAGGCGCTGGGCCTGCACCCGGACGTAGACTGCCTGGTGTTCACCGGCTCTACCCAGGTGGGCAAGTACTTCATGCAGTATTCGGCGCAGTCCAACCTCAAGCAAGTGTGGCTGGAGTGCGGTGGCAAAAGCCCCAACCTGGTGTTCGATAACTGCCAGGACCTGGACCTGGCGGCGGAAAAGGCCGCCTTCGGCATTTTCTTCAACCAGGGCGAGGTATGCTCGGCCAACTCGCGGCTGTATGTGCAGCGCTCGATTCATGACGAATTCGTCGAGCGCCTGCAGGCCAAGGCACGCCAGTGGATGCCGGGTAACCCGCTGGACCCGGCAAGCCGCGCCGGTGCCATTGTCGATGCCGAGCAGACCGGCCGCATCGAGGCCGCCATCACCCGCGCCGGGCAAGAGGGCGCCAGGTTGGTGTGTGGCGGTCGACGCGTGACTGTCGAAGGCTCGGACAACTACATCGAGCCGACCATTTTTGCCGGTGTCGAGGGGCGCATGCGCCTGGCGCGGGAGGAAGTGTTCGGGCCGGTGCTGTCGGTCAGCGCCTTCGACACGGAAGAAGAGGCGGTGCGCCTGGCCAACGACAGCATTTATGGCCTGGCTGCCTCGGTGTGGAGCGATGACTTCAATCAGGTACACCGGGTGGCGCGGGCGTTGAAGGCCGGTACGGTGTCGGTGAACACGGTAGATGCGCTGGATGTGACGGTGCCGTTCGGCGGGGGCAAGCAGTCGGGGTTTGGCCGCGACTTGTCGCTGCATTCGTTCGACAAGTATTCGCAGCTCAAGACCACCTGGTACCAGCTGCGCGCCTGATGCGTTGTTCATGAACTGCGTCGCCTGCTTCGCGGGTTCAACCGCGAAGAGGCCAGCGCAGGGCAGCGATCAGGCCTTGCTGTCGAGCAAGCGCTGATACCGCGACAGGCTCTCTTCCAGGTGTTTGCGCAGCGCCGTGCGCGCACTGGCCACGTCGCCCATGCTGATTGCCGACAGGATTGCCCCGTGTTCACGGGCGATTTTCTTGATATGCGCCTGGCGGTTCTTGCCGGTGACCTGCCCATGCTTGAGGTTCAGGTCGAGGATGATGTCCGGCCCCAGCGCCTCCAGCAGTTGGGTGAAGTGCGGGTTGCTGGTGGCGCGGGCAATCGCCAGGTGGAACTCGAAGTCGGCCTTGGCTTCTTCCTCTTGCGTGGCGCCGTCCAGCGAGTTGAAGCGGTCGAACGCCTCGGTGATCGCCGCCATGCTCGCAGGGCTGCGGCGCTCGGCGGCGCGGGCGACCGATTCGGTCTCGATGCCCAGGCGCAGTTCAAGGATCTGCGCTGCAGCGCGTACATCATCGACAACGCTGTCGATGGCGAAGCCGATGCGCTTTACATCCTGCTCGACCACGAATACGCCCACACCCTGGCGAGCGATCAGGCGCCCGCCAAGGCGCAGCGAGGCCACCGCCTCGCGGATGACGGGGCGGCTGACGTTGAACTCTTTGCACAGCTCCTGTTCGGACGGCAGTTTGTCGCCCGGGCCGTAGGTGCCGTTGTCGATGCGGCTGGAAAGCTCCTGGATCACGGTTTCCGCCAGGTTGGCGCGGCGCGTGCCTAACGACGCATTCATAGAAGGGTTGCTCCTGAAACTGATTGGCTCATCACGGTTGATTCTCCGGCAGGTTGCGCGCAGCCCTGATGCCCCTTGCGGCGGGATCCGTAGCCAACCAGCGGTGATGGTGTCGGCATATGTTATCAAACATCTTACTAGTCAGGCTCATGCCCTGCTTTTTGATTGCGTGCATCGCTTGTCGCCGGAAAGATTATTTTACCTTCTCCCGTAGCATACACCCATTGACAGTTGCCTGCTGACTGTTATCTTACAAGTGCGATGGCGTTCCGGCCAATTTGCATGCGGTAAGCGATGTCGAGGTTCGTCCAATCACTACTGGGAGCTGAGCATGAATAACAACAAGGGAGGGCGTACAGCCCTCGCGACCGCGGTAACATTGCTGATGGCCATGGGGACGGCACACGCAGAAGGCAGTGAAGTCGTCAGGATCGGCTTCGCCGGCCCCCTGACCGGGCCTTCGGCGCACCAGGGACAGGACGTCGAGCATGGCATCCAGATTGCGGTGGAAGAGGCCAACCAGCAGCAACTGAAAATCGGTGACAAGGTGGCCCGGTTCAAGCTGGTTTCCGAAGACGATGTCGCCGACCCGCGCACAGGCACTGCGGTGGCGCAGCGGCTGGTGGACTCGAAAGTGGCGGTGGTGATCGGTCACTACAACTCTGGCACCAGTATTCCCGCTTCGAAAATCTATGCCGCCGCCGGCATTCCGCAAATTTCACCTTCGGCCACCAACCCCACTTTGACGCGCCAGGGTATCCCCTCGGTATTTCGCACCGTCAACGACGACGCCACCCTTGGCCGTTATGCCGGCAATTACCTGGTCAGCCAGCTCAAGGCCCAGCGCATTGCCATCTTCGATGACCGCACCGCGTATGGCCAAGGCCTGGCCGATGAGGTGACCAAGGCGGTCAAGGCGGCGGGTGGCAACGTGGTGGTGCGCGAGTACACCAATGACAAGTCGACCGACTTCAATGCCATCCTCACCACGGCCAAAGCGCAAAAGGCCGATGCAGTGTTCTTTGCCGCCCTCGACTACCAGGCCGCCCCGATGGCCAAGCAGATGAAGAACCTGGGCATGAAGGCGCGCTTCATGAACATCGGCAACCTGCCCAACGATTCGTTCAGGCAGATGGCCGGCAGCGCCGCTGAAGGCACCTACGCCTGGAACTACGGCACGCCGTTGCAGGACATGCCCAAGGGCGCGGCTTTCGAGCAGAAGCTCAAGGACAAGTTCGGCGTGGGTGTGGTGCAGTCGTCGCCCGCCGCCTATGACGCCACCTGGGCGGCAATCAACGCCATGGTCAAGGCCGGCTCCGACGACCCCAAAGTGTACTTGCCTGTGCTCAAGAACCAGAGTTACGAAGGCGTCACCGGCACTATCGCCTTCGACGATCAGGGCAACCTGAAGAACCCGGCGGCCACCGTGTTCCAGTTCGCCGACGGCGGCTGGAAAACCCTGTCGGTCGAGCGCGACTGAGCAGCACCTCATAACAAGCAGGCGCCGGCCTGCCACATAACAAGAAGACTTTTCCCACCTGCCAGGCCTGTCGGCGTGTGGCGCTGAGCCGCCGCGCGCCGACGACAACGCAGTTTCGAGGATTCAGCGCGTGGACGGTAATTTCGATATCTTGTTGCAACAGGTCCTCAACGGCCTGGTGCTGGGCAGCATCTATGCCTTGGTAGCCCTGGGCTACACCATGGTCTACGGCATCATCGGCCTGATCAACTTCGCCCACGGCGAGGTGGTGATGGTTGGCGCCATGGTGACTATTTCGGTACTGACGATGCTTGCTGGCGCAGGTTTTGCCCCCGGGCTCATTACCTTGCTCCTGGCGATCATGGCCGCCGCGGTGGTGTGCATGCTGCTGGCCCAGGGCATGGAAAAGTACGCTTATCGGCCCTTGCGCAAAGCCCCGCGGTTAACCCCGCTGATTCTCGCCATTGGCATCTCCATCGCCCTGCAGAACCTGGCGATGATGATCTGGGGGCGCGGCTACAAGACCTTTCCTGAAGTGGTCGAGACGCAGCCGGTCGACGTGTTCGGCGCCACCGTCACCAACGTGCAGCTGTCGATCATGCTGATTGCCGTGGTGATCATGCTTGGCTTGTGGCTGCTGGTGGACAAGACCCGCCTGGGCAAGGCCATGCGTGCCACCGCGCAAAACCAGGAAGTGGCCGGGTTGATGGGCATCAACATCAACCGCGTGATCAGCGCCACCTTCCTGATCGGCGCCAGCCTGGGTGCCATCGCCGGGGTAATGCGTGCGATCAACTACGGCCAGGCCGATGCCTACATGGGCTTGCTACTGGGCCTGAAGGCGTTCTCGGCGGCGGTGCTGGGCGGTATCGGCAACCTGTTCGGCGCCATGGCCGGCGGCCTGTTGCTGGGGCTGATCGAGTCGCTGGCAGCGGGCTACACCGGCCAGATCACCGGCGGTTTCCTGGGCGCCAACTACCAGGACATCTTCGCCTTCGCGGTGCTGATCCTGGTGTTGCTGTTCCGGCCAAACGGCCTGCTTGGCGAACGCCAGGCCGACCGGGCGTGAGGAGGCGGTCATGAAAAACCTCAAGAGCCAGTACCTGCTGTTGATCCTCGGCTTTATCGCCCTGCCGTTCCTGATCGAGGCCATCCCCATGCTCGGCCCCACCTGGGTGCGCATCCTTGGCTTTGCCATGCTCTACGTGCTGCTGGCGTTGGGCCTGAACATCGTCATCGGTTACGCCGGGCTGCTCGACATGGGCTACATCGGCTTCTACGCCATTGGTGCCTACCTGTACGCACTGCTGGCCTCGCCGCACTTGCAAATGGCCGGCCTGATCGAGGTTGTGCTGGACTGGCCGGTGTGGGTGATCATCCCGCTGGCAGCCGTGGCCGCAGCCATTTGCGGCGTGTTGATCGGGGCGCCAGTGCTCAAGTTGCGCGGCGATTACCTGGCCATCGTCACCCTGGGGTTCGGCGAGATCATCCGCATTTTCATGAACAACCTGGACCAGCCGGTGAACCTCACCAATGGCCCCCAGGGCATCAGCGACATTGCCCCGCTGCACGTCGATTTCGGGCCATGGGCGCATGCGCCGGATGCCGGTGCGGCACCCGTGCTGTCGTTGCAGCAAAGCTGGAGCGTGTTCGGCCTGCAGGTTTCGCCGGTGATCAGCTACTACCTGTTCTTCCTGTTCATCGTCATCCTCTGCATCGTGCTGTCCAAGCGCCTGGAAGTGTCGCGCATCGGCCGTGCCTGGATGGCCCTGCGGGAAGACGAAGTGGCCGCCGAGGCCATGGGCCTGAACAAGCGCAACCTCAAGTTGCTGGCGTTCGCCATGGGCGCGACCTTTGGCGGGGTGTCTGGCGTGCTGTTCTCCAGCTATCAGGGCTTTGTCAGCCCCGAATCGTTCACCCTGATGGAATCGATCATGGTGCTGGCCATGGTAGTGCTCGGCGGCATGGGCTCGATCCGTGGCGTGGTGCTGGGGGCGCTGATCCTGTCGGTGATGCCCGAGCTGTTCCGCGACCTGGTCAACTGGATCCAGCCATGGGTGATGGACAACGTTACCTTCATCAGCCGCGACATCCTGCGCAACGTGCTGGATGCCTCGACCCTGCGCATGCTGGTGTTCGGCCTGGCGTTGATCCTGGTCATGCGTTTCCGGCCCGAAGGGCTGTGGCCGTCCGACCGCCGCCGTGCCGAGCTGCACGAGGGTGAAGTGGAAGCAGAGCCCGCGCCGGTCGTTGCAGTACCTCAACAGGCATCCTTCGAACTCCCGATCAAAGAGGCGGACAAGGCATGAGCGATATCCTTCTCGAACTGCATCAGGTCAGTAAATTCTTCGGTGGCCTGCAGGCACTGCACGGCATCGACCTGAGCATTCGCCGTGGCGAGATTCGGGGGCTGTTGGGCCCTAACGGTGCTGGCAAGACCACCCTGTTCAACGTACTTACCGGCCTGTACCGGGCCGAGAAGGGCCATGTGATGTTCGACGGCTTGCCGCTGCGCATCAGCAAGCCGCACAAGGTGGTGGAGGCGGGTATTTCCCGTACCTTCCAGAACATCCGCCTGTTCCACAACATGACCGCCCTGGAGAACGTGATGATTGGCCGCCATGTGCGTACCCGCAGCGGTGTGTTCGGCGCCATCCTGCGTACCCCGGCCTGCGTGCGTGAAGAGCGCGAAATCCGCCAGGCCGCCCGTTACTGGCTGAATTACGTGGGCATCGGCCACCTGGCCGGCGAGTTGGCCAAGAGCCTGTCCTACGGCGACCAGCGTCGCCTGGAAATCGCCCGGGCACTGGCCACCGAACCCAAGCTGATTGCACTCGACGAGCCGGCTGCAGGCATGAACGCTTCGGAAACCGAAGGCCTGCGCCAACTGATGTGCAAGATGCAGGCGGATGGCAAAACCGTGTTGTTGATCGAGCACGACGTGAAACTGGTGATGGGCCTGTGCGACCACATCACCGTACTTGAATTCGGTCGCAAGATCGCCGACGGCTTGCCGGCCGACGTGCGCAAGGATCCACGCGTGATCGAGGCTTATCTGGGTGCAGAGGCAGTGGCATGAAGAACATTCTGCAAGTGAGCGACCTGAGGGTCAGCTATGGCGCCATCCAGGCCATCAAGGGCATCGACCTGAGGGTGGGCGAGGGTGAGATGGTGGCGCTGATCGGCGCCAACGGCGCGGGCAAGACCACCACCTTGAAAACGCTGGCCGGGCTACTGAAGCCGAGTGCCGGCAGTATCACCTTCGATGGCAAGGCGCATGCGGCGATCAAGGGCCACGACCTGATCCGCGAAGGGCTGGCGCTGGTGCCGGAGGGGCGGGGGATCTTTCCCAAGCTGACGGTGTACGAAAACCTCGAAATGGGCGCCTTCAGCCGGCGCGACGGCAAGGACGCCATCGCTGCCGACATCGAGCGCATGTACGGCATCTTCCCGCGCCTGAAGGAGCGTGCCTTCCAGCTGGCCGGCACCCTGTCGGGTGGCGAGCAGCAGATGTTGGCGATTTCCCGGGCATTGATGGGGCGGCCCAAGCTGCTGTTGCTGGACGAGCCGTCCATGGGGTTGGCGCCGATCATCGTGCAGAAGATTTTCGAAACCATCGTCGAGGTGGTCAAGGGTGGGGTGACGTTGCTGCTGGTGGAGCAGAACGCCCGGCTGGCGCTGCAAACCTGCCAGCGCGCCTACGTGATTGATGGTGGGCGCATCAGCCTGGAAGGCTGCGCCAAGACCCTGCTGCATGACGACCAGGTGAAGAAGGCCTACCTGGGCGAATGATTCACTCACAATGACAAGCCAGTCTGTCCTGGGGTTGAACGTTTGTATCGCCGGCCGCTTCGCGGGCACGCCTGCGAAGAGGCCGGTAAGCCCATGCCTGATTTTCGCCCTGGCGAGGCACCCCAAAATGCTTAAATGTGTGGCGCGCTGTGAGCCGTCACTCCTCCCGCGAACTCAGGCTTCAGATGCCCCTGCTCATCCAGCAGATAAGCATCCATCACCTCCCGCACCACCGGCCCTGCCACCCGGCCTCCCGCCTCACCGTTCTCGATCATCACCGCCACCACCACACTCGGGTGGTCGGCCGGTGCAAAGCCGACAAACAGGGCGTTGTCACGGTGCCGCTCCAGGGTCTTGTTGCGGTTGTAACGTTCGCCCTGCTTGATCGCTACCACCTGCGCGGTACCACTCTTGCCGGCAATCCGGTATTGCGCCCCAGCTGCCGCCGCACGGGCGATGCCGCGCGGGTCGTGCATGACCATCTGCATGCCCTGGCTGACCTGGTCCCAGGCATGTTTATCGTGCAGCACGATGTTGGGCATCGGGTTAGGATCGACTGGCGCATCGCCGCCCACGGTCATCGCCAGGTGCGGGCGGTGCCATACCCCTTTGCTCGCCAGCAGGCTGGTGGCCTGGGCCAGTTGTAGCGGGGTGACCTGCATGTAGCCCTGGCCAATGCCCAGGATCAGCGTTTCGCCCGGGAACCATGCCTGGCGGCGCGTGGCACGCTTCCACTCGGCCGACGGCATCAGCCCGGAGGCTTCCTCGAACATGTCCAGTGATACCTTCTGGCCCAGCCCGAACTCGGCCATGTAGTCGTGCAGGCGGTCGATGCCCAGCTTGTGCGCCAGGTCGTAGAAGTAAGTGTCGTTGGAGCGCATGATGGCGGTGTACATGTCCACCCAGCCGTCGCCGCTGCGGTTCCAGTTGCGGTACTTGTGGTCGTAGTTGGGCAGTTCGTAGTAGCCCGGGTCGAACACCCGGCTGCCCGGGGTGATCACGCCGCTGTCGAGGCCTGCGATGGCTACCTCCGGCTTCACCGTCGAGCCTGGGGCATACAGTCCGCGCAGCACGCGGTTGAACAGCGGGCGGTCGATGGAGTCGCGCAGTTCGGCGTACTGCTTGAAGCTGATGCCTTTTACGAACAGGTTGGGGTCGAAGCTGGGGTTGCTGACCATCGCCAGTACATCGCCATTGGCCGGGTCCAGCACCACCACCGAGCCGCGGCGGTCGCCCAGCGCTTTTTCTGCGGCGATCTGCAGGTGGGCGTCCAGGGTCAGGACGATGTCCTGGCCAGGGGTCGGGGCCTTGTGGTTGAGCACGCGCATCACCCGGCCCTGGGCGTTGGTCTCGACCTCTTCGTAGCCCACGTGGCCGTGCAGTTGGCTTTCGTAGAAGTGTTCGATGCCGGTCTTGCCGATCGATTGGGTGCCTCGGTACTCGGTACTGTCGAGGACCTTGGCTTCTTTCTCGTTGATACGCCCCACATAGCCTACCGAATGGGCGAAATGTTCGGCCAGCGGGTACTCGCGGATGAACTGCGGCTCCACCTCAAGGCCTGGCAGGCGGAACTGGTTCACGGCCACCAGGGCGATCTGCTCTTCGCTCAAGCCCACCATCAAGGTTACGGGCTCGAACGGTTTGCGACCCCGGCGCAGGTCCCTGTCGAACTGCTTGCGGTCGTCCTCGGTCAGGCCCAGTACCTGGGTCAGGGCATCGAGCACCTTGGCCGTATCGCCACCGGCCCGCTCGCGCGTCATGGTCAGGTCGAAGCTGGGTTTGTTGTCAGCCAGTACCACGCCGTTTCGGTCGTAGATCAGCCCGCGTTCGGGGGCGATGGGCAGTACGTGTACGCGGTTGTTTTCCGACACGGCGGTCTGCTGGTCGTGCTGCAGCACCTGCAATACGTACAGCCGTCCCACCAGAACGGCACACAGGCTGAACACCAGGGCGGCGCAGGCCAGAAGCCGGCGGTTGACCAGGTGCTTTTCCTTTTCGTGGTCCTTGAGGGGGATGGGCTGTGGCATCGGGGCTCTTCTTTCTACGGGTATCGCGTTGGCTGTGCGGGCGCGCGAACGGGCGGGGGATGCTACGCAACACGCCCCGCCGCCTCAAGGTGAGTGGCGCCCATCAGAAAGCGGGTAGGGGCTGTGTGCCCCGTGATCAGGGCGCTGGCGCACATCATGAAGATTTGTTCATGGCTAACCCTTGGTGATAAGGATTGAGGTCGATTTTGGTGTATTTATGGATCCATAAATAAAATTTGTGCGATAAACGAACACGAAATCTTTTTCGGTATAAATATGTAAGCTGCTGAAATTAATTAATAAAATTGATTTTTTGTCGTTTTATTTCTTTGTTCACCGCGTTACACCCTGAGCCTCCACCGCTGAAGTGATTGTTTGTGGATCCACTATCCGGTTGATTAGCGCCTGACAACGGCCGGATCCCTCCAGCCGTATGCGACAACAATTACAAAAAGGGTCCAGTCATGACTGGTTTTCCAGGGCTACGGAACCGGCAGGTGACCTTGTGAATGCCGATCTCAAGCAACGCCTGGACAACGACCCGATGGGCCGCTTCAGTGCCTGGCCATTGGTATTTGCATCATTCTCAACATGATCGATGGCTTCGACGTGCTGGTGATGGCCTCGCGCAGTGGCCACACGCTGTACCTGGGGTTGCAGAAGGTCAGTGGCGACAGCCAGTGGATGTCGGTGTACGGCAGCAGTGGCAAGGAGTGGGAGCGCGATACCGAAGTGAACTACACCTTCCAGAGCGGGGCGTTGAAAAACCTCAACATCCGGCTGAATAACGCGACCAACCGGCGTAGCTTCAACAGTGATTTCGACCAGACCCGCCTGATCGTCAGCTATCCGCTGTCGCTATAAAAGCTTGCACCGCGCCGCCTTGAAGGCACTGGGGCTGCGCAGCAGCCCCAATGATACGCCGCACTGTCTCTGGTATTGCCCGAACAAGCCAACAGCACCTCCCCGCCTTACGCTAAGATGCCCGCTCATGTCCCTGGAAGTCGCCCGGATGAGCAAGCCTGGTCAAATGGTGCTGGTCGCGTTGCGCAAGATGATCGCCTCGGGCGAGCTTGCAGCTGGCGAGCGCTTGATGGAAGTCCCCACCGCTGAACTGTTCGGCGTGTCACGCATGCCGGTGCGTATGGCGTTTCGCACCCTTGAGCAGGAAGGCCTGCTGGTGCGTTTTGGCGGTCGGGGTTTTCAGGTGCGCTCGGTCAGTGCCGATGACATCGCCGGCGCAGTCGAGGTACGCGGCGTACTGGAAGGCCTGGCTGCCCGCCAGGCTGCGGAACGTGGCCTGTCAGCCCAGGCCCGCGAAGCGCTGCAACGCTGCCTGGTCGAAGGCGACCAGTTGTTCGACAAGGGCTTCGTTACCGAAGAAGACCTGCAGGCCTACCACGACCTCAACATGCGCTTTCACCAGGTCATCATCGAAGCCAGCCACAACCCGGCCATCGCCGATGCCCTGGCGCGCAACGATCACCTGCCGTTTGCCTCCGTCACAGCGCTGGCCGTGGACCGCCACGACCTGGCCCGCGAATACCGGCGCTTCAACTTCGCGCACATGCAACACCACGCGGCGTTCGATGCCTTGGTCAATCGCCAGGGTGCCCGCGCCGAAGCCATTATGCGCGAGCACGCCAACGCCACCTTGCGCTACGCCGAAACCTTCGGCGGGGCAACGGTGGAAGAGGGCATGAAGGTGATTCTGCCCTCGTCGTAGGCCGGCTCAGATGTCCAGCACCAGCAGAGGTGTTTTCGAGCGCGAGCAGCAGGGCGTGAACTGATCGTTCAGCGCCTGCTCTTCTTCGGTGAGGAACATGTCGCGATGGTCTGGCGTGCCTTGCAGCACGCGCGTCAGGCAGGTGCCGCAAATGCCCTGTTCGCACGACATCGCAATCTCGATGCCGTGCTGCTCCAGCACCTGCACCACTGTCTGGTTGGCGGGTACCTCGAACACCTGGCCGGTGCTGCCGACCTGTACCGAGAAACTGCCGTCGTTGCTGGCATCCACCGGCGCTGCGGCAAAATATTCCCGATGCAGGCACGCCTCCTGCCAACCCAGGCCCCTGGCGCTGTCCAGCACATGCTGCATGAAACCACCCGGCCCACACACATACAGGTGTACATCCGGCTGCGGGTTATCCAGCACCCGGGCAATGTCCAGTGCCGTTTCCGGCTGCTCATCAAAATGCACGAACAGGCGGTCGGCGAAAGGCGCTTTACGAATGCGTTCAACAAAGGCGGCACGCTCACTCGAGCGGGCGCAGTAGTGCAGTTCGAAATCCCCACCGCTTTGCGCCAGCTGCTCGGCCATGCACAGGATCGGGGTAATCCCGATGCCTCCCGCAAACAGCACACTGCGCCGCGCCCCTTCCGCGAGCGGGAACAGGTTGCGGGGTTCGCTGATGCGCAGGCTTGCGCCGGCCTGTACCTGCTCGTGCAGGCGGCGTGAACCACCCCGCGAGGCCGGGTCGTTGAGCACACCGATCAGGTAGCGGTGGCGCTCTTCGGGGTGGTTGCACAAGGAATACTGGCGCACCAGCCCATCGGGCAAATGCACATCTATGTGCGAGCCAGCGCTGAACGCGGGCAGCAGGCTGCCATCCGCCGCTGCCAGCTCGAAGCTGCAAATGCCCTGCGCTTCATCGTTGCGGGAAACCACTACGGCATCGATCATCTTGGCTTCTCCTCAGGCAGGGGTAGCGCTGGTGGCAATCAGTTGTGGTTGCGGCATGCGCTCTTTGGCAATCAGCCGCTCCAGGATCTTGCGCGACTGCACGCCACCGGCATCGATGTTCAGCTTCAGCAGGTTGCGTTCCGGGTAGGCCAACAGGTTCTGTTGCTGCCGCTCCAGCATCTCCAGGTCTTCGCTGAAGATCTTGCCCTGGCCTTCCCGGATGTTATCGGTCAGGGCATGGTCCTGCGCCGCGAAATTGCGCGCCATGCCCCAGAAGTACCAGATCGAGGTGTCGCTCTCTGGCGTGATGAAGTCCACCACGATGCTCGACGCCTTGTGCTGCGCATCCGCGTGATAGCCCCCTTTGCCGGCATGCGCTACGCCTACTTCAATCAGCACATGGCTGGGCGGGGTGAAGCGGCAGATCTGCCAGCGGTCCACGGGTACATCGTCTGCCAGCCCGTTGCCACGTAGGGCCATGCGCCAGAAGGGCGGCGCCATGATGTTTTCCATGTGCCGGGCGGTGACCACTTCGTTGCCGGTGACGGTGGTGACGGGCGGCGCCTCGTCGATTTCCTTCTGGCCGATGCTGGAGGCGTGCACGTAGGTTTCGTGGGTGAGGTCCATCAGGTTGTCGATCATCAGGCGGTAGTCGCAACCGATATGGAACAGCCCACCGCCATAGGCCCACTCTTCATTGACGGCCCAATCCAGGTGCGGGATCAGCGCCGGGTCGGCCAACGCCTGGTCGCCGGGCCAGACCCAGATGAAGCCGTAGAGCTCGACGGCGGCGAAGGTTTTGTTGCAGGGAAAGCCCCGTACCCGCTGGCCCGGCATCGACACGGTCTTGCCATCGCAGCCCATCACCAGGCCGTGGTAACCACACACCAGGTTGCCGTTTTCAACGTAACCCAGCGACAACGGCGCACCACGGTGCGGGCAGAAGTCCTCGACGGCGGCCACGCGGTTTTCCTGGGCGCGGTAGAACACGATCTTCTCGCCGCAGATCTGCCGGCCCAAGGGTTTGGTGGCGATTTCGTCTGGGGTGCAGGCTACGTACCAGGTGTTTTTGGGGTACATGAAGGAGGCTCTCCGGGTTTTGTTTTTATTTAATGGATCCATTAGAGCCAGTGGTGCTATCCATGGTCAACAGTAAATAAGGCGTTTAATGATATTATGTGCGATTATCGGATTTTGTATGGATCCATTGTGCGTGTCACGATGCTTTCCCTGTAGGAGCGGGTTCACCCGCGAACACCGGCGTAGCCGGTGCCATGCACCGCGTTGCCTCTTCGCGCATAGTCGCGTACCGCTATTCGGGTGGTGGCGCTGGCGGATCAGCCCGGCTTCGTTGTAGTCCCAGCGGGTGCGGCGGTGCAGGGCGTCGGTGTAGCTGAGCAGGCGGCCTTCGGCGTCGTGCTCGAAGCGATCTTCGGTCTTGTCGGGGTAGACCAGGCGGCTGAGGTGACCGGCGTTGTAGTGGTACTCGGTGGCTTCCCCGGCGCATTGACGGTTTTGCTCAGTTGGCCGAGCGCGTCGTACTTCAACAGCGTGGTCTTGCCCGAGCAGTCGGTATAGCTGGCCAGCTGGCCGTCGCGGGTGTAGCTGAGGGTTTTCTCGCCGCCGTTGGCGTCGAGGATGGCGGTGGGCAGGTTGTCGCGGTTGTAGGTGTACCGGGTTTTGTTCTCCAGCGGGTCGAGGGTTTCGAGAAGTTTGATGCGACGATCAAGATGTAGCTCAATCGAACTTCATTTCGATACTGCGTCGACCCGCAGAAATGTAAATTTTTAAAGAGCTGTTAAATCTGTTAGGTGTAGATGGTTATGCTTTTGGGGTGAGCGGTTAGTGTTATATGGTTTGATAATTTCCTGGTCGTGTTTTTGTGAGTGCGGGATGTGGTAGATGTTCTAAGCGTTTTTGCCTATGTGGTACTCGTGGTGATGAATGAATAAAGTTTCCTGGTTTTTCAAGAAGGTCTGAGGAAGTGACTCGGCTGCGGAGCATCGACTGATGCTCCGATCAGAGAATGATAGAAATATGTTTGTAGGTTTTATGTGTATAATTATTTCGTTTGCTGGCTTTCTATAGTTCTGGTGCGTTGCAGAAGATCAGATCACCATGGTCGTTTTCAGCTATCATCCACTTTAATTGTTTGTTGACTATGTAGTATTCAAAATATCTACAGTCGTCAAGTACTGATGGTATACAGTTAAGTGGCAAGCTAAAGAGAAACTTTTCTTCGTTGTCTTCATCTGCTATCAGCCATACATCTTCCTCCTGGTTAGGTGCTAGCTCACATAGGTGAAGGTATCCAGTGTTGTCATTATAAGTTTGTATTTTAGGTTTTGAAATTAACGATGCCCACCATGCTCGAGGGTTTCCTTTGATGAAAACTGATTGTATTTTTGATAGGATTTCTTTCTTTTGTATAGGCTCTGTGCGTGCAAGCTCTTGCTTGTCTAGCGCTTGAAGTATTTCTTGAATGAGTGTTAACGAATCCGAATTCATGGTGACCTCACTTTTCGTCTGCGCGATGAGGATGTTGCGGACCAGGATATGTGATGTTTCCTCTGTCGCCACAACCGCATTTGCTTCGTTTACCGGCTGTTTGCCAGCCAACGTGCGGCTTGTCATGCCCGCTCTTTGGATCCATGTCAGCATGAGGGGCGTCATATGCAACCTTACTACCTCCTGGTCCCTTGAACTCAACCACTGTGCCTGTAGTAGTGTCGATTTTCGAAAATACAACCCGGTCGGGATCATCCATTCCCGCATTTTTAAATGCTTGTCGTCTTGCGGTATCAAAGTCTGCGGCATGGCTTAGTTTAGCAAGACCGAAAGGGTCAACCCATTGGGCAGGATTTTGGACGTAACCATATATGTTCAGTCCACCCAAAAAGCCGATCGGATCTTTGGCTATGAATCGTCCGATAACAGGGTCGTAGTACCGATACCGGTTGTAATGCAGCCCCGTCTCAACATCCCAGTACTGTCCCTGAAAGCGTAGCGGATTCCGTATCTCCGCCCACATCGCCTTTTCGCTGCGCTTTTCCTCCGCCAACCCCCAGGCCTTGTACGTCCCGCTCCAGGCTATCTCCCCATCCTCACCCGTCAGCTCCATCGGCGTGCCCAGGTGGTCACACTGGTACCAGGCCAGCGCACCAAACGGCTTCGGTTTCGGCTTATGCAACCACACCGGATCCTTGTCGATGTCATACGGAAACACATACACCGGCTGCGGTATCAGCTCGACCACGTGGTTGGACACCGCCTGTGCCACCGGCACAAAGGTCCCTGGTTCAAACACGTAATGGGTACTGTGGCCTTTTCCGTCCCGGTCCCGGCACTCAAACGCCAGCGTGTCGCCTTCCCACACGTACCAGGTGAATCCGCAGCCCAGTTCCTCATCGCGTTGCCGCCGCGCGTTCTGGTTCCACACCGGCCCGGCCTGGGGCCGGTCGCGGTATTTGGAGCGGGAGTATTTGTACAGCCGGCGCCCCAGCGCATCGTAGTCAAAGCTGGCAGTCAGGCGGTCATCTTCGTACCGCCGCAGGCGGTTGAAGAGGTCCCAGACAAAGTGGCCGCGCTTGCCGTTCTCGCTCCGCTCCAGCAGGTTGCCGCGTTCGTCGTAGCGGTACTGCGTGCCGCAATAGCTGCGCAACACGTTGTCGTTCAGCCGTCGCGGCGAGTGCGGATTGGGACCGGGCGGGGCCTGTGGGTCCAGCAGGTTGCTGGCCGGGTCGAAGGCGAACAGCTCTTGCTTGCGGCGGTTGCCTGCTTCCAGCAGGCGGCCGAGGGGGTCGTAGCGGTAGAAGGTATTGTCTCGCTGCAGGTCCTTGATGTGGGTGAGCTGGCCGCTGGCGTCGTATGCATAGTCGCGTACCGCGATTCGGGTGGTGGCCCCATGCCGGGCCAGGGTTTGCTGCTGCAACTGGCCGTTAGGCGTCCAGCGCTGGCGTTGAATCAGGCCGTTGCCTTGCTCCCGGCCGATTTCCCGGTGCAGGTCGTCGCGCTGGTAGCTGAGCAGTTCGCGGTCGTCGAGCTTGAGGCTGAGCAGGTGGCCGCTGCCATAGGTCAGCCAGCTGACGCGGTGGCCGTCGGGGCGGGTGGTGGCGATGCGCAGGTTGAGGGCGTCGTACTCGTGGGTGAAGACCGCGACCGTTGGTTGCTTCGCGTACTTGAAGTGCTGGTGCTCGCGGGTGTTGTTGCCGGCCTTGTCGTAGAACCATTGCAGTTTGCAGGCCTGGTTTTCGGCGATCAGCAGGTTGCCATTGCCGTCGTAGGCGAAGGTTTCGACCTCCCACACCTTGCCGCCACGGGCACCGGCCCGGCGTTCCACCAGGCGGCCCATGGCATCGTAGGCGAAGCGGGTGATGCGGTCGCCGTCGAGGCGGCGGGTGGGCTGGTTGCTGCTGTGGTCGTAGAAGTAGTCGGTGGCCTGCTGGTCGAAGCCGGTTTCCCGGGTCAGGCGGCCTGCGGGGTCGTACTTGAAGCTGGCTTCGCTGTTGTTCTCGTTGCGCAGGCGTTCAAGCTGGCCGAGTTTGTCCCAGTGGTAGGTGAGGGTGGTGTCGTCGGGGTGGTGGCGCTGGCGGATCAGCCCGGCTTCGTTGTAGTCCCAGCGGGTGCGGCGGTGCAGGGCGTCGGTGTAGCTGAGCAGGCGGCCTTCGGCGTCGTGCTCGAAGCGGTCTTCGGTCTTGTCGGGGTAGACCAGGCGGCTGAGGTGACCGGCGTTGTAGTGGTACTCGGTGGCTTCCCCGGCGGCATTGACGGTTTTGCTCAGTTGACCGAGCGCGTCGTACTTCAACAGCGTGGTCTTGCCTGAGCAGTCGGTGTAGCTGGCCAGCTGGCCGTCGCGGGTGTAGCTGAGGGTTTTCTCGCCGCCGTTGGCGTCGAGGATGGCGGTGGGCAGGTTGTCGCGGTTGTAGGTGTACTGGGTTTTGTTCTCCAGCGGGTCGAGGGTTTCGATGATGTTGCCGCGTTGGTCGTAGTCGTACTTCCACAACCCGCCCTCGGCATCGAGGGTCTTGAAGCGCTGGTCGAGGTCGTCGTAGGCGTGGTGCACCATCGAGCCGTCGGGGCGGGTGTGTTGAAGCAGGTTGCCGCGCTCGTCATGGATGTAGCGGTCGATGCTGCCGTCGGTATGCACATGCTGGATGACGTTCTTGGCGTCGTCGCGCAGCAGCCATTCTTCGTTGCCGTCCGGGTGGATGATGCGATAGGTGTAGCCCAGGTAGTCGTAGTAGTGGCGGGTTTCCTGGCCGAGGGCGTCGGTGACGGTGGTCAGGCGGATATGCGGGTTCCATTTCAGGCGTGTGTCGAAGCTGCCGTCATCGGCCCATTCGCGTACGGCCTTGGCATCCGCGCCGTCGCCCAGCCATTCAAGGTTGATACCCCGTTCGGTGCGGTCGGTGTAGCGCGTCACCAGGTGGTGCTGGTACTGGTAGTTCCACTGCGCCCCGTGTTCATCGCGTGCTGTGCGCAGGTCGCCGTGCTCGTCGTGGTCGTAGCCGGCCAACTGGCGCGCCTGGCGGCCATCCTGCATTAACCAGAGGGCATGAATGCGGCCTTGCTCGTCGAGCTGGGTCTGCACATGCCGGTGCTGGTGTTCATCCTGATAGGTGATCAGGTCGGAGAGCACCGCCTTGCCCGCGTGCTGATGCTCGTAATGCAGGGCAATGCGTGCACCGCCGCGCTCGATGATGCCGACCAGGCGGAAACCATCACCCTCGCGCACGTAGTGTTCATGGCGTCGATGACCGTGGGCCAGGGCCAGGCGGTGTTCATCGACCCGGATCAGGAGTGTTTTTTCCACCGGGTCGTAGACGGGTTTGCCCTCCTTGGGCAGGGCGTAAAGGTGCGTGCGGCCATCGTCGGCGTGGTACAGCACACCCTCGTCGACAACATCGAAACGCATCGAGAACGGTGTGATCCAGCGCGCACCGAACTCGCCGCTGTCATAGGCGTCCAGGCTGGAGCGGTAGGTGCGCGCCCAGGTGATGGGAAACACGCCCGGCAGGTTGAAGTCGGTGTGCACGAGGGTTTCGGTACCGCGGGCATAACTGATGCTCTTGCTGGTGCCGGGGCAGGTGCCGTTGAGGTTGCAGCGCGGGTCGTTTTTGGGGCGGGCTTCGTGGTGAGTGGCCTCGATACGGCTTTCCGTGCCTGTGTGCCTGGCCACCCCCGAGCCGTGTGCCGGGGTGTTGACCGAGATCCGGCGCGCGGGCCTTCGCTTGCTCAGGCCGGCATTGAGCTGAGCCAGCAGCCAGGCGATGCTGTTTTGTGTGGCCGGGTTGGCGAGTGCAGTGAGCATTTGCCGGATCAGTTGGGCAAGCCCCCTGAGCACGGCGGTATGCGGCTGAACCCGTCTCAGGACCCAGCCACCGCTGTTGCTCGCAGCGGCCTTGTAGGCCTCCGTAGCCCCGTACTGGATTGCACCGGCTGCGGTGCTGATGACGGCGCCCGCCCGCGTCAGCAGGTCCCAGGCGGACGGCTCTTGAATGGGGGCGTAAATGGCCTGGGCGCTGTTGACGATGGCCTTGCGTTGCTGGGTAGTGTCGATCTCACCCTTGGCGATGCGTTCGATCGTGTCCGCCAGGCTGTTGAGGGTCTGGAAGCCGGTGTTGGCGGCATTGTTGAGGATGCCGGGCAGTTCGGTTTCGGCCCGCGCGACGAAGGTTTCGATTTCGCCCATCAGCGTGGCGCTGAGGTGGCCGACCATGATGCTGATCACGGCCTCGGCGAAGTCGCCCTTGTTTTTCTTCAGCTGCTGGCGGGTGAGGAACAGCACCGGGCGCAGGGTCATCCGTGCGGCGGCCATGGTCGGCGGGACGGGCACCACGCCGATCAGGTTGATGCCCAGGCTGGCCCAGTCCAGCGGGTCGCGGGAGCCGGTTCTGCTCAGGTGAATGATGTCGCCCAGTGCGTCGAACAGGGCGACGATGTTGCCCACGATCGGCACGGCGCCGGCCCAGGCTTTGACGGTGGCCAGGTCGATCTGGTTGGCACTGAGGTCCAGTAGCCACTCGTTGACGATGTTTTCGCCTTGGCCCAGGTCTTGCGCGACCAGGTTGTTGAGGGGGACGAGGGCGACTTCGCGTTCTTCGATGGCTTTTTTGTCCTGTGCATTCATGGCATCAGCTCCCTTCCTGGGTGAGTGATTTGGCCACGTGACCGGCAGTGCCGAGCTGGGAGATGGGTGACGCAGAAAGGGCGGTGGTATCTAGCGAGGCGTTCAATAGCTGTGCCCCATGCTTGGCGAAGCCCTCGTTACCCTGGAATGCCCGGGGAGCTTCAGGTGCGGCAACTGAGCCTGAAAAATCCTTTTTCAGGTTGTCGAAGTAGCTGCCGGCGCCCCATGGGTCAGCTGGGTCTTTCTCCAGTTCAACAGCGGTGGGACCAGGGCTGACAGCGGCTACCGCCGCGAACCCGTTAGCGTCCAGCGTGCCTTTGAGGACTTGGCCCAGTGCGTCCTCTACCTGATAGGCCGCACCTTTCAAGGGGCGGTTGTTGGCGTAGTTTCGGAACAGGTCGAGATTGCCCTTGTCCGTTTTGAGTTCGGTCGGGAAGGTGGCTGTCTGACTTTGCGCAGTGGTGTAGATGAAATCGGTCGCATGCGCGGTGTATTGCCCGGCGGTGGCGTGAACTATCCCGCTGGCGTTGTAGGTCGTG
>NZ_BBIS01000029.1 GCF_000730605.1 Pseudomonas monteilii NBRC 103158 = DSM 14164
CCTCAAGGCCCCTTGAACGCCTTGCAGCACAAAAAAGCGACCTTCGGGTCGCTTTTTTCGTTTCTGCGGGCAAGAATTCCCGGCCTTTACCCACATTTACACCAACCTGACAGGTTCTTCACCGACCAGTGGTTCCTGTGCCTGCCTGCTGTGTTGCACAATAGGCACCTTCTCGACATACCCGGAATTCGCAATGACCAGATCTTCCGTCTTTGGTGCGCTCGGGCTGGCCCTGGTGCTGGCGGGCGTGACCGGTTGTTCCTCGAAAAAGGCCGCCATCTACGAGCACGAGAACTTCGACGACTCGGGCACTTTCTCGCGCAGCTTCCCTGTGAGCGATGCCGGCTCTTGCGAGGCCGCGCGGCGTGCCTTGCTTAGCCAGGGGTATATCATCACCAGCAGTGGCGCCAACCAGGTGGTGGGTAACAAGAGCTTCCAGCAGAACAGTGAGAACCACCTGCAAATCAGTTTCAACGTTACCTGTGCACCGGATGTGAGCGACGAGCAGCGTTCGACCATGTTCGCCAACGCCCTGCAGGACCGTTATGCGCTCAAAAAATCCAACACCTCTGCCAGCCTGGGGGTGGGCGTGCTGGGTTCGGTGTCGATGCCGATTGGCTCCAGTGACGACTCAATGGTCAAAGTGGCCAGCGAGACGGTGACGGCAGCGCAGTTCTATGACCGCTATTTCGCGCTGGTGGAGAGTTACCTGCCCAAGCCGAAGAAAGTGAGCAAGGCCAAGGCCGAAGCGCCCAAGGTTGAAAAGCCGGCGGTTGACCTGGGGTTGCCGGAGCAGGCAGCGGCTAACCCTGTGGCCCCGACACCCGCACCGGCGGCTGAAGTTGCGCCCGCACCTGCGGCCGTTGCCCCGGCCAATGAGGCGGTGGCAGCACCCGTGGTGAATGACAGCCAGGGCTCGCAGCCGGTGGCACCGCCGGTGGAGGCTGCGCCGATTCAGGTGCAGCAGGATGCACAGCCTGCCGAGGCTGCGTCACCTTCCCTTTGAATGGTCGCCTGTACCGGCCCTTTCGCAGGTACAGGCCGTGCACATCCCCTGTTACAGACGCACCGCGATAACTTCCTGAACACCTGCTACGTTTACCACTCATAAGCTTGTCATGATTCCTTCATCCAACCTGCTTAGGTTGAAGGTGACACCGACGAATACAAAATGAGTAAAGAGGACGCAGGGCTATGGATGAATATCAGGAAGAACTACTCGAAACCCAGGCTTACGAACTGGACACCCCGGAACCGGCTGACGACGCCACCGAGCTTTAGCCCGCCCGCCGCTGGCTGCGGCGGAACTCCCCCGGTGTTAGGCCCGTCCAGCGCTTGAACGCGCGCTGGAAGGCCTCTGCCGATGCAAACCCCAACAGATAGGCAATCTCGCCAAAGGCCAGCTCCGTATCGCGGATGTAGGTCTCGGCCAGGTCGCGCCGTGTTTCATTGAGCAAGTCGCGAAAGCGTGTGCCTTCCTCGGCCAGCTTGCGGCGCAGTGTCCAGGTTGGCAACTGCAGGTGCAGCGCCACTTCTTCCAGGTCGGGTTCGCGGCCGCCATTGAGCAGTGGTCCCAGCAGATGGGTGATGCGCTCACCCAGGCTGCGCACCCGCGTGCGCTGCTGCATCTCTGCCTCACACAGCTGCAGCAGGTGCTGCCAGGTGCTCGGGCAATGCCTGGGGTTGGCCAGTTGCAGGGTGGCGCGGCTCAGGCGCAGGCGGTTGCCGTCGGCGGCGAACTGCACGGGTGTGCTGCAAAGTGGTTGGTAGCGCGCGGCATACGCGGGTGCGGCAAATTCGATGTCCAGGCGTTCGGCCTGCACCGGGGTGCCTGCAAGGTCGGCTAGCTGGGCTAGCCAACCCGCGAGCAGCGAGTCGACCACAAAGCGGTTGTAGGCGTTATAGGGGCTGATGGAGTAGAAGCGCAGCCAGGCGCCTTGGGCGTCTTCGTGAAAGCTGGAGTGGCCACGGTAGTTGGCCGCGTAAAGCGGTTCGAAATGCAGCAGGGTGCGCGCTGCCTCGCCCAGGGTAGGGGCCTGGGCGGCTGTGACCCCGGCCAGGCCGGCATGAGCCAGGCGGCTCAGGCGCCCCATGTGCAGGCCCAGGGCGGGTTCGCCGCACAGTTCGATGGCGGCGTGGCCAAGGTGCATGTAGCGGGGGATCGACAAGCGCGCGCCGGCTTCAGCCAGGCGCGGCCCATCCAGGCCATAGCGCAGCAGCAGCGGTTCGGGGGCGTGGCCAAGCTCGCGCAGGGCCTCGCTCAGCGGTTGAACAAAGCCAACCGACAGGTCACCCAGGCGCACGCGGGGGCGGGCCATGGTGTTACAGCCACAGGTTCAGCAGGCGGGCACCTGGGCTTGGGGTGCCCACCAGCAACTCACCCGCCTGGTGGGCGAAGCCTTGGCCATCACTGCCTTGCTCCCAGAACTGCCCACGCATGAACACGCTCATGCTGCTGACACTGGCCCCGGCCGCCTCGGTCAGGCGTTGCCAGGCGGTCTGTTCGCTGACTTCGCCACGCTTCAAGGGCAGACCGGCGGCGGCGTGCTGGTGGCGGTTGCCACGCCATGGCGCTTCCCAGCTGCTCTTGCCGCTGAGAAACGCCGGGTTGGCGACCAGTTGTACCGCTTGTTGCGCCAATTGCCGATGGTTTTCCGGGTACCAGCTGTCACTGCCTATCAGCACCCCCAGCCGCCCGGCAGGTGTTTGCACGACCTGCAACGGGTGCTTGCGCCCATTGTGCACATAGCGGCGCATTTCGCTGTCAGGGAACTGCTGGTGTTGGGGCTCGCTCAGTAGCGAGCCGTCGCCAGCAAACACCATGCTGCTATTGAACAGCGGGCCACTACCGGCGTGCAGCACGCCCTGTTTCACGTAAGGTGCAGGCAGCACGATGGAGCCGGCCACCAGGGTAACGCCGAATTCCTTGGCCAGGCCGCCGAACAACTGCTGATAGTCTGCGGCCATTTGCTCAGCCTTCATGCGCAGGTGCGCATCGGCGCGCCAGTCATCGCCGTCGGCGCCGAGCATGGCCAGGCCATAGCGTAGCGGGTTGCTCAGCTCCAGCCATTGCAGGGCCTCGCGGCTCTGGGTCACCTGATACAGTTCGTTTTTCTCACCGCGCGCCCACAGCCAGGTGCCGATGTGCTCCGGCAGCACCACTACCGTGCGCGGGTTTATCAGTCCTTGTGCGCGGGCCTGTTCGAGGTAAGCGGCGAGCTTGCGGTGCAGGCGCTGCAGGTTCTGGTAGTCACCGGGGTACAGCAGCGGCTCGACGCCCAGCAGGTTGCCGTGTTCGCCTGGCACGCCATGGTTCAGTGCCAGCTCGATGCGCAGGTCGGACAGGTAATGGCCTTCCGGGCGCTGTTGGGTCCAGAAGCCATAACCACAGAGGGCGGCGAGGAAGACCAGCGCCAGGGCGCCAGCAAGCAGTTTTCGCATGAAGCAGGGCTGCGCCTTGGTTACGAGGGTTCCTTAGGGTAGTCCCGCTGTATGCCAGGATCAATAACTTGTCAGTTTCGATCATTGAGCCAATTCAAACGGCTGTTTAATGTCGCTGACAGACAAACGACAGGCCCCGCTGACCGGTGAGGTGCCTGCATACCGTGATCACGCCACCAGGGGACCTTTCCATGGCCGCCGACCGCTACCCGCACCTGCTTGCCCCGCTGGACCTGGGCTTCACCACCTTGCGCAACCGCACCCTGATGGGCTCGATGCACACCGGCCTCGAAGAGCGCCCCGGCGGTTTCGAGCGAATGGCTGCGTACTTTGCCGAGCGCGCCCGTGGTGGCGTTGGCCTGATGGTAACGGGCGGCATCGCGCCCAACGATGAAGGCGGGGTGTATTCCGGTGCGGCCAAGCTCAGCACCGAGGAGGAGGCCGACAAGCACCGTATCGTCACCGAAGCGGTACATGCCGCAGGTGGCAAGATCTGCCTGCAGATCCTGCATGCCGGGCGCTATGCCTACAGCCCGCGGCAAGTGGCACCCAGTGCGATCCAGGCGCCGATCAACCCGTTCAAGCCCAAAGAGCTGGACGAGGCGGGCATCGAGAAGCAGATCGCCGACTTCGTCAACTGCGCGGTACTGGCCCAGCGTGCCGGTTACGACGGTGTCGAAATCATGGGTTCAGAAGGCTACTTCATCAACCAGTTCCTCGCGGCCCATACCAACCACCGTACCGACCGTTGGGGCGGTAGTTATGAAAACCGTATGCGCCTGGCGGTGGACATCGTCAGCCGGGTGCGTGGTGCGGTAGGGCCGAACTTCATCATCATCTTCCGCCTTTCGATGCTCGACCTGGTGGAAGGTGGCAGCACCTGGGACGAGATCGAACTATTGGCCAAAGCCATCGAGCAGGCTGGCGCGACCCTGATCAACACCGGCATCGGCTGGCACGAAGCGCGTATCCCGACCATCGCCACCAAGGTGCCGCGTGCAGCCTTCAGCAAGGTCACCGCCAAGCTGCGTGGTGCGGTGAGCATTCCGCTGATCACCACCAACCGTATCAATACCCCGGAGGTGGCCGAGGCCGTATTGGCCGAGGGCGATGCCGACATGGTCTCGATGGCCCGGCCATTCCTCGCCGACCCGGATTTCGTCAACAAGGCGGCAGCCGGGCGTGCCGACGAGATCAACACCTGCATCGGTTGCAACCAGGCCTGCCTGGACCACACCTTTGGTGGCAAGCTGACCAGCTGCCTGGTCAACCCCCGTGCCTGCCACGAAACCGAGCTCAATTACCTGCCTGTACGGGCCGTGAAGCGCATTGCCGTGGTGGGGGCCGGCCCGGCGGGTCTGGCAGCGGCCACCGTGGCGGCTGAGCGTGGCCATTCGGTCACCCTGTTCGACGCTGCCAGCGAGATTGGCGGGCAGTTCAACGTCGCCAAGCGGGTGCCGGGCAAGGAGGAGTTCCATGAAACCCTGCGCTACTTCCGCAACAAGGTGAAAAGCACAGGCGTGGACCTGCGCCTGAATACCCGTGTCGATGTGCAGGCATTGGTGGACGGTGGCTACGACGACATCATCCTGGCCACCGGTATTGCCCCACGCACCCCGGCCATTCCCGGTGTCGAACATGCCAAGGTGCTCAGCTATCTCGACGTACTGCTTGAGCGCAAGCCGGTGGGCCAATCGGTTGCGGTGATTGGCGCGGGTGGCATCGGCTTCGATGTGTCCGAGTACCTGGTGCATCAGGGGGTGGCCACCAGCCAGGACCGTGAGGCGTTCTGGAGGGAATGGGGCATCGATACCCACCTGGAAGCACGCGGTGGTGTGGCCGGGGTCAAGGCCGAGCCGCATGCCCCGGCGCGGCAGGTGTACCTGTTGCAGCGCAAGAAGTCCAAGGTGGGTGATGGCCTGGGCAAGACTACCGGCTGGATTCACCGCACCGGGCTGAAGAACAAGCGGGTGCAGATGCTCAATAGCGTTGAGTACCTGGGTATCGACGATGCCGGCCTGCACATTCGTGTGGCGGATGGCGAGCCGCAGGTGTTGCCGGTGGATAACGTGGTGATCTGCGCCGGACAGGATCCGCTGCGTGAATTGCAGGACGGGTTGGTGGCGGCAGGGCAGTCGGTGCACCTGATTGGCGGCGCCGATGTGGCCGCCGAGCTGGATGCCAAGCGGGCGATCAACCAAGGCTCAAGGTTGGCGGCTGAGCTCTGAAAATCTCCGGGGCCGCACAGCGGCCCCGGGGTTTCACTGGTAAACTCGCAGCATGTTCTTCGACCTCCCCCAAGCCCCTCTGCAACCCCTGAACCTCCCTTGGCTGCAACAAGCTCAGGTCAAAGCCGCCATCCTGCGCCTGGACCTGATCGACCCACTGATCAGCGGTAACAAGTGGTTCAAGCTGCGCCATCACCTGCAGCAAGCCAGAACCAGCAAAGCCCCAGGCCTTATCAGCCTAGGTGGCAACCATTCCAACCACCTGCATGCCCTGGCCGCCGCCGGCAAGCGCTTCGGCTTCGCCACCGCCGGCCTGCTACGGGGTCACGCCCAAGACACACCCACTGTGCGTGACGTGAAGGCATTGGGCATGGAACTGCACTGGTTGGGCTATGGTGGCTACCGCGCGCGCAACGAACCAGACTTCTGGACCCCGTGGCAGGCACGCTACCCCGGCTGGCACTGCATCCCCGAAGGTGGCGGCGGGCTGGCCGGCGCACAAGGTTGTGCCCTGATCATGGAGCAGGCGCGCTCACAAATCACGGTATTGGGCTGGTCGGATTATGACGCCTGGTGGCTGGCTGCTGGCACCGGTACCACGTTGGCCGGCCTGGTGCTGGCGGAGGCGGGCGCACATGCCGTGCATGGCGCGTTGGCCGTACCCCGGGACCACGGTGTACCCGAGACGGTGGCAGCCTTGGCTGGCGGCCACGGCTACCAGCTTCACGATGCCTGCCGTGGCGGCTTCGGCAAGTTCGACGATGACCTGCTGGCCTTTATCGCCGAGTGCGAGCAACACAGCGGCGTACCGTTCGAAGCCCTGTACACCGGCAAGGCCCTGCTGGCCTTGCGTGAGCAGGCGGGTGCCGGGCTGTTCGCGCCCGGCACCCGCCTGATCGTCGTGCACACCGGTGGCCTGCAGGGCCGGCGCGGTTACTTGTAAGGCAGCATGCGCAGCAGCGTGTTGTCGCGCTGCACATAGTGGTGGTAGAGCCCGGCCAGCGCGTGCAGGCCGATCAGCCAGTAACCCCAGCTGCCAACCCGTTCATGCCAGCCCTTGATGAATTTGGCCTGGTCCGGGTCCGGGCCGATCAGGTGGGGCAGCTCCAGGCCGAAGAACGGTACCGGTTTGTCGGCGGCGCTGAGGATCAGCCAGCCGGCCAGCGGCAGGCCGATCATCAGCAAGTACAGCGCCAGGTGCATCAGGTGCGCAAGGCCGGTTTGCCAAGCCTGCGGCTTGGGCACGATCGGCGGGGTTGGGCGGCTCAGGCGCACGGCCAGGCGCAGCCAGACCAGCACGAACACACTGAGCCCGAGCATGAAGTGCAGGTCTTTCATCAGGTTGCGTTCAACGCTGTCTTTAGGGAACAGGCCGCGCAGTTCGATAAGGGCGTAGACAGCGGCCAGCAGCACCAGCATCAGCCAATGCAGGGCGATGGACAGGCGCGCGTAGTGGGTCGTGGGGGTGGATGAAACCATGATCGGTCCTCGTCATCAGGTCGGAATGGCGCTCTTTTTGGCGCTCAGGTATTACTTTAATGGCTACCGGGAACGAATCTTTGCGCTAGGTCTGTGAAAATTGTGTTGCCTGTGTCGGCCCTTTCGCGGGCGACTTCATGCTTCGGGGGAAAATGGCCAACTATCAGCCACCAGAAACACCCGCTCCCTTTCCTGCCAGGCGCCATCAGCATCAGGCTCCAACCTCACCAGCAACTGCGCCGGTGCCTGGCGCTCCAACACATGCAACCAGGCCGCAAACTGCTCCACCGCCCAGCATTCACCTGCCTCCACCCGCGCCGGTGCCAGCCAGGCATGCCGCTGCAATGGCTGCCAATGCTCACCCTCAGCCATGACCCAGTCCCGCCTCCGTATCCAGCGCCCACGCAAGTGCTGCGGGTTGGCGCCCGTCGGTGGCTCGGCATGCCCCGGCCATGGGTAGAACAGATAACCCCCCAGCCATACATGGGCCTGCACCTGCCCAACCCCCAACCCGGTCAACAGCTCGCGGCTGTGGGCCCCGTTCGACATGGGCAACTGATGCCCCGCCAAGTGCGCAAGCTTGCTCCCCAGCCGGTCATGGCACCCAGGCCCCAACCAGGCATGCGGGTCGTGCCCGGCGCCTTCCGGCCCCAGGTACAGCTTGATCGCCAGTTCCAGGTGGTGCACGCCGTCACGGTCGCGCAACACCATATCCAGTTCGCCCAGCGTGCGTCCGGCATCTCGGATCGGCAGGTTTGCTGCCAACAGCTCGATGCCCGGCGCCTGGCCCAGGGCGAATTGCCACAGACGTTCGTAGTAATGCCCCAGCCGCCGGCTGCCCAGCTTCGCCAGCCAGTCTTGCAATGGCCGGTCATCTTCATCCAGCGCCCGCAACCACTGCTCAAGGTGCTGCGGCTGCTGCGCCCACAGGCTACCCGCCAGCGGGTGGCGCTGGGGGCAGGGCGGGGCGCTGAGCAGGGGCGGCGACAGTAGGGCCCAGGCCAAGTCGCGTACCGCAGGGCGGCGCAGGTGCCGGGGCAGGTCATGTAGATGCATGAAAGGCGTCATGCAGCGAGCATAGCCGGTTTGCCGCTACCCGGTGGTTTCGCCCATAATCGGCCCATCGTCACCCGCCGCAGAGCCTCGCAGGAGCCCCATGGAGCAATTTCGCAATATCGGTATCATCGGTCGCCTTGGCAGCTCGCAGGTGCTCGACACCATTCGCCGACTGAAAAAATTCCTCCTCGAGCGCCACCTGCACGTGATCCTCGAGGACACCATCGCCGAAGTGCTGCCCGGCCATGGCCTGCAAACCTCCACCCGCAAGCTGCTGGGCGAAGTCTGCGACCTGGTCATCGTGGTCGGCGGCGACGGCAGCCTGCTGGGCGCTGCCCGCGCCCTGGCCCGTCACAACATTCCGGTGCTGGGCATCAACCGTGGCAACCTGGGTTTCCTCACCGACATCCGCCCCGACGAACTGGAAGAAAAAGTCGCCGAGGTGCTCGACGGCCACTACCTGGTGGAAAACCGCTTTCTGCTGCAGGCCGAAGTGCGCCGCCACCATGAAGCCATCGGCCAGGGCGATGCGCTGAACGACGTGGTGCTGCACCCGGGCAAGTCCACGCGCATGATCGAGTTCGAGATCTACATCGACGGCCAGTTTGTCTGCAGTCAGAAGGCCGACGGCCTGATCGTCGCCACCCCCACCGGCTCCACCGCCTATGCGCTCTCGGCCGGCGGCCCGATCATGCACCCCAAGCTGGACGCCATCGTCATCGTGCCGATGTATCCGCACACCCTGTCGGGCCGGCCGATCGTGGTCGATGGCAACAGCGAGCTGAAGATCGTGGTGTCGAAGGATCTGCAGATCTACCCACAAGTGTCCTGTGACGGCCAGAACCACTTCACCTGCGCCCCAGGCGACACCATCACGGTCAGCAAGAAGCCGCAGAAGCTGCGCCTGATCCACCCGCTGGACCACAACTACTACGAGGTCTGCCGCACCAAGCTCGGTTGGGGCAGCCGCCTGGGGAGCAGGGACGACTGATGTTCGATCCGGCGCGAAGTTTCGACATCATCGGTGACGTGCACGGTTGTGCGCTGACCCTTGAACGCCTGCTCGACGCCCTCGGTTACAAGCGCGTGGCCGGCGTATGGCGCCACCCGCGGCGCATGGCGCTGTTCCTGGGCGATATCGTCGACCGCGGGCCACGCATCCGCGAGGCGCTGCATATCGTCCACGACATGGTCGAGGCCGGCCAGGCGTTGTGCATCATGGGCAACCACGAGTACAACGCCCTGGGTTGGGTTACCCCGGCGCTGCCCGGCAGTGGCAAGGCCTACGTGCGCGAGCACACGCCACGCCACGCCCGGCTGATCGACGAAACCCTGACCCAGTTCGCTCACCACCCCGGCGACTGGCACGACTTCGTCAACTGGTTCTACGAGCTGCCACTGTTCGTCGATGCCGGGCGCTTCCGCCTGGTGCATGCCTGCTGGGACCCGCGACTGATCGAGCCGTTGCGCCAGCAGTACCCCGACGGGCGCATCGATGAACACTTCATCCAGGCTTCGGCGGTGAGCAACAGCTTTGCTGCTACCGTGTGCAACCGCCTGTTGCGCGGCACCGACATGCGCCTGCCGGACGGCCTGACCCTGACGGGCGGTGATGGCCTGACACGCGCCTTCTTCCGCACCAAGTTCTGGGAAGAAGACCCGCAAACCTATGGTGACATCGTGTTCCAGCCCGATGCCCTGCCCGAAGAGGTGGCCAGCACCCCGCTCAGCCACAGCCAGAAGAACGCCTTGTTGCGCTACGACGAAGACGAGCCTCTGCTGTTCGTCGGCCATTACTGGCGTAGCGGCCGCCCGGCGCCGATCCGCGCCAACCTGGCCTGCCTGGACTACAGCGCCGTGCTCTACGGCAAGCTGGTCGCCTACCGGCTGGATGATGAAACCCGCATCGACCCGCACAAGTTCGTCTGGGTCGACGTCGACCGCCCACAGGCCAACCAATGAACATTATCGAAGTGATGCGCCTGCCGCTGTCGGTCGACCTCAGCGGCTTCGTCCACCTATTGCAGCGCCTGCAGGTGCCGCATCGGGTGAGCGAGGAGGGCGATGCCCAGGTGCTCTGGGCCCCCGACACCCTCGCCGAAGACGTGCTGCAACTCTACCAGCGCTACCCTGACGGCAACGCAGACATCCAGGCAACCGACGAACCTGAGGGCGCGGGCTTGTCGGGGCGCCGAACCGCCGCGAATAGCCCCACACAACCCTCCCTGGTAGAACAAGCCAAAGCCTGCAAGGTGACCACCCTCATCCTGCTGCTGTGCTTCATCGTCGCCGGCCTTACCAGCCTGGGGGACAACTTCACCACCATCAGCTGGTTCACCTTCCTCGACTTCCGCGTCCAGGGCGATTACCTGTACTTCAGCCCGCTTGCGCAAACCCTGGACGCAGGCCAATGGTGGCGGCTGGTCTCGCCCATGCTGCTGCACTTCGGTGTGCTGCACCTGGCCATGAACAGCCTGTGGTACTGGGAGCTGGGCAAACGCATCGAATTGCGCCAAGGCCCCTGGATGCTGCTGGGCCTGACCCTGCTGTTCAGCCTGGTGTCCAACCTGGCCCAGCACTACACCAGCGGGCCGAGCCTGTTCGGCGGCCTGTCCGGCGTGCTGTATGGCCTGCTCGGGCACGTGTGGCTGTTCCAGTGGCTGGCGCCCAACCGTTACTTCAACCTGCCCAGGGGCGTGCTGGTGATGATGCTGATCTGGCTGGTGGTATGCCTCACCGGCGTGGTCGGCACCCTGGGCCTTGGCCAGATCGCCAACGCTGCCCACGTGGGCGGGCTGCTCATCGGATGCCTGACCGGGCTCTTGGGCGGGGCGCTGGCCCGGCGTAAACTGTCGGCTTGAATCAGGAGACACTATGTCCACTTTCGCGCAAATGATCGAAAACATTACCCCGGAAATCTACGAGAGCCTGAAACTGGCCGTGGAAATCGGCAAATGGTCGGATGGCCGCAAGCTCACCGCCGAGCAGAAAGAGCTGTCGCTGCAGGCCGTTATCGCCTGGGAGATCAAGAACCTGCCTGAAGACCAGCGCACCGGCTACATGGGCCCGCAGGAGTGTGCGTCGAAGTCCGCGCCGATCCCCAACATTCTGTTCAAGTCGGACTCGGTACATTGATCGAACTCGCTCGTGGCTCGTTGAGCAAAATGGCGGTAAGCCTGCAGGCACCCGTGGTGCAGTACCGCTTGCGCCTTGATGACACGCAGGTCCCGGTCAACCCGCTGATCGGCCAGCGCCTGCGCCTGGAATACCTCGGCGCCATTCATTGCAGCCATTGCGGCAAGCGCACCAAGACCAGCTTCAGCCAAGGTTACTGCTACCCGTGCATGACCAGGCTGGCCCAGTGCGACGTGTGCATCATGGCCCCGGAAAAATGCCACTACGACGCCGGCACCTGCCGTGAGCCTTCGTGGGGCGAACAGTTCTGCATGACCGACCATGTGGTCTACCTGGCCAACTCGTCGGGGATCAAGGTCGGCATCACCCGCGCCACCCAGCTGCCTACCCGTTGGCTCGACCAGGGCGCCAGCCAGGCCCTGCCGATCATGCGCGTGGCCACCCGCCAGCAGTCCGGCCTGGTCGAAGACGTGCTGCGCAGCCAGGTGCCGGACCGCACCAACTGGCGTGCGCTGCTCAAGGGCGATGCAGAAGTGCTCGACCTGCCGGCCATTCGTGAGCAGATTTTCGATGCCTGTGCCGACGGTTTGAGCGCGCTGCAAGCGCGTTTCGGCTTGCAGGCGATTCAGCCGCTGCCCGACGCCGAAGTGGTACAGATGAATTACCCGGTCGAGGCCTACCCGAAAAAGATCGTCAGCTTCAACCTCGACAAAGACCCGGTGGCCGAAGGCACGCTACTGGGTATCAAGGGCCAGTACCTGATCTTCGATACCGGTGTGATCAATATTCGCAAGTACACGGCCTACCAGCTGGCCGTGCTCCAGTAAAAGGACCTCTACATGCGTACCGAACAACCGCAAGTGATCTACCTCAAGGATTACCAGGCGCCCGAGTACCTGATCGACGAGACGCACCTGACCTTCGAGCTGTTCGAGGACCACACCCTGGTTCACGCGCAACTGGTGATGCGCCGCAACCCGGCGCGCGGTGCCGGGCTGCCGCCACTGGTGCTCGATGGCCAGCAACTGGAGTTGCTGCGCGCTTCGCTGGATGACCAGGAACTGCACGCGGCTGACTATCAGCTGGACGTCGACAGCCTGACCGTGCACCCCAAGGCCGAGCGCTTTACCCTCGACACCAGCGTGAAGATCCACCCCGAAAGCAACACTGCGCTGGAGGGCCTGTACAAGTCGGGCAAGATGTTCTGCACCCAGTGCGAGGCCGAGGGCTTCCGCAAGATCACCTACTACCTCGACCGCCCGGACGTCATGAGCACCTTCACCACCACGGTGATCGCCGAGCAGCATCGTTACCCGGTGCTGTTGTCCAACGGTAATCCGATCGGCAGCGGGCCGGCAGAAGATGGCCGCCACTGGGCGACCTGGGAAGACCCGTTCATGAAGCCGGCCTACCTGTTCGCGCTGGTGGCCGGTGACCTGTGGTGCGTCGAGGACACCTTTACCCGCCAGTCTGGCCGGGATGTGACCCTGCGTATCTACGTCGAGCCCGAGAATATCGACAAGTGCGACCACGCCATGGTCAGCCTGAAGAAGCCCATGCGCTGGGACGAAGAAGTCTATGGCCGTGAGTACGACCTGGACATCTTCATGATTGTTGCGGTCAACGACTTCAACATGGGCGCCATGGAAAACAAGGGCCTGAACATTTTCAACTCCAGCTGTGTGCTGGCCCGTGCCGAAACCGCCACCGACGCCGCGCACCAGCGTGTCGAAGGCGTGGTTGCCCACGAGTACTTCCACAACTGGTCGGGCAACCGCGTCACCTGCCGTGACTGGTTCCAGCTGTCGTTGAAGGAAGGCTTCACGGTGTTCCGCGATGCCGAGTTCAGTGCCGACATGAACTCGCGTACGGTCAAGCGTATCGAAGACGTCGCCTACCTGCGTACCCACCAGTTCGCCGAAGACGCCGGCCCCATGGCCCACCCGGTGCGCCCGGACAGCTTCATCGAAATCTCCAACTTCTACACCCTGACCGTGTACGAGAAGGGCGCCGAAGTGGTGCGCATGGTCCGCACCCTGCTGGGCGCCGAAGGCTTCCGCAAGGGCAGCGACCTGTACTTCGAACGCCATGATGGCCAGGCGGTGACCACCGACGACTTCATCAAGGCCATGGAAGACGCCAACGGTGTCGACTTCACCCAGTTCAAGCGCTGGTACAACCAGGCCGGCACCCCGCGCCTGGAGGTCAGCGAAGCCTATGATGCTGCCGCGCAGACCTACAGCCTGACCTTCCGCCAGAGCTGCCCGCAAACGCCGGACAAGGCCGAAAAACTGCCGTTCGTGATCCCGGTGGAACTGGGCCTGCTGGACGCCGAAGGCAATGACCTGCCGCTGCGCCTTGTTGGTGAAGCGGCTGCTGGCGGTACCAGCCGTGTGCTGTCGGTGATTGAGGCTGAGCAAACCTTCACCTTCCAGGGCATTCCGGCCAAGCCGCTGCCCTCGCTGCTGCGTGGCTTTAGCGCCCCGGTGAAGCTGAGCTTTCCGTACGACCGCGACCAGCTGATGTTCCTGATGCAGCACGACAGCGACGGCTTCAACCGCTGGGAAGCGGGGCAGCAATTGTCGGTGCAAGTGTTGCAGGAGCTGATTGGCCAGCACCAGCGCGGCGAGGCGCTCAAACTCGACCAGCGCCTGATCACCGCCCTGGGTACCGTGCTGGGTAACGAAGCGCTGGACCCGGCCATGGTGGCCGAAATGCTTTCGCTGCCGGGTGAGGCCTACCTCACCGAGATCAGCCAGGTGGCCGACGTAGATGCCATCCACGCCGCTCGCGAGTTCGCCCGCCAGCAGATCGCCGAACAGCTGTTCGACGCCCTGTGGGCGCGTTACCAGGCCAACCGTGAAGTGTCGCGCAGCACCGCCTATGTGGCCTCTGCCGAGCACTTCGCCCGCCGTAGCCTGCAGAACATCGCCCTGTCGTACCTGATGCAGAGCGGCAAGCCGCAAGTGCTGGAAGCGACCCTGGAGCAGTTTGACCAGTGCGACAACATGACCGAGCGCCTGACGGCGCTGGCGGTGCTGGTCAACTCGCCGTTCGAGGCTGAACGCGCCAAAGCGCTGGACACCTTTGCCGAGCACTTCAAGGACAATCCGCTGGTCATGGACCAGTGGTTCAGCGTGCAGGCGGCCAGCGCGCTGCCGGGCGGGCTGGCGCGGGTCAAGGCGCTGATGCAGCACCCGGCGTTCACCCTGAAGAACCCGAACAAGGTCCGTGCGCTGGTGGGGGCTTTTGCCGGGCAGAACCTGGTCAACTTCCACGCGGCGGATGGTTCGGGCTATCGCTTCCTGGCGGACCTGGTGATCGAGCTGAATGCGCTGAACCCGCAGATTGCCTCGCGCCAGCTGGCGCCGCTGACCCGCTGGCGCAAGTATGATGACGCGCGTCAGGCCCTGATGAAGGGTGAGCTGGAGCGGATTCTGGCCTCGGGTGAGCTGTCCAGTGATGTGTATGAAGTGGTGAGCAAGAGCCTCGCTTAAGTTTGGTAGAAACTGGGGCCGCTCAGCGGCCCCGGCTTTTTCAGACCGACAACAAAACATAACACCCCGCCCATTGTAATCCCGCAAACATCCCCGCTACGATCCCCTCAAGCTATTGCAGGCCTCTAGACAAGGCTTTTCGCAGGGCCTGCAGTGCATTGACCCACCAAGAAGAACACAACAGGGGGCAGTCATGAGGGAACAGCTACAGGCGCCAGCCAGGCGCGGTGCTTGGCCATGGGCGGCCAGCGCAGTGCTGGCACTGGCATTGGGGGTGTGGGCCGACAGCGCCCAGGCCGCCGCCGCCGACGAATACTCCACTGAATCCGCCAAGGCCAGCCAAAGCCTGTTGATCGGCGCCACCCATGCCGGCAAACGCCTGGTGGTGGTGGGCGATCGGGGTCACATCCTGTTCTCCGACGACCAGGGCAGCACCTGGACTCAGGCTCGCGTGCCCACCCGGCAACTGCTCACCGCCGTGTTCTTCCTCGACGACAAGCGCGGCTGGGCCGTCGGCCACGATTCGCAAATCCTCGCCAGCAACGACGGCGGCGCTACCTGGACCAAGCAGTTCGAAGACCTTGCCCGCGAAGCGCCCCTGCTCGATATCGCCTTCCTCGACGCCCGGCACGGCTTTGCCGTGGGGGCCTACGGCGCCTTGCTGGAAACCACCGACGGCGGCCAGCACTGGCAAGACGTGGCCGAGCGCCTGGACAACCCTGACCAGCTTCACCTGAACGGCATGACTCGAGTGCGTGACGCCGGCCTGTTCATCGTGGGCGAGCAGGGCGGCATGTTCCGCTCCGCCGACAACGGCCAGACCTGGGCCAAGGTCGAAGGCCCGTACGAGGGCTCGTTGTTCGGTGTGATCGGCACTGGCCAACCCCACACCCTGCTGGCCTACGGCCTGCGCGGCAACCTGTTCCGTTCCACCGATTTTGGTGACAGCTGGCAGCCGATCGAACTCAAGGCCGCGCGCGGCAACCTCGAATTCGGCCTGGCAAGCGCTACGCTTCTCGATGATGGCACCTTGGTGCTGGTCGGCAACGGCGGAAGCGTGCTGCGCAGTACCGATGGCGGCCAGACCTTCAGCGTGTACAACCGTGCCGACCGTATCGCCCTGGCCGGCGTCAGCGGCCTGGCCAACGGTGGCCTGCTGCTGGTAGGGCAGGGTGGTGTACACCTGGCGGATGCCCAAGGGGCCGAGGGGGCAAGCCGATGACCAGCAGGGAGAGCATTACCATGCACCCGCACCACCAGGACAAGGCCACGCTGCTCGAACGCCTGATCTTCAACAACCGCCCCGTGGTCATTGCCCTGTGTGTGCTGGTGAGCATTTTCCTGTTCTGGCAGGCCACGCAGATTCGCCCCTCCACCAGCTTCGAGAAGATGATCCCGCTGCAACACCCGTTCATCGAGCAGATGATGGAACACCGCAACGACCTGGCCAACCTCGGCAACACCGTGCGCATCTCGGTCGAGGCAGTGAACGGCGACATCTTCGACAAGGACTACATGGAGACCCTGCGCCAGATCCATGACGAGGTGTTCTACATTCCGGGTGTCGACCGTGCCGGGCTCAAATCGCTGTGGAGCCCCAGCGTGCGCTGGAGTGAGGTCACCGAAGAGGGCTTTTCCGGTGGCGAGGTAATCCCCAACACCTACAACGGTTCGCAGGACAGCCTCGACACCCTGCGCGACAACGTGCTCAAGTCGGGCCAGGTAGGGCGGCTGGTGGGCAACAACTTCAAGTCCAGCATCGTCGATGTGCCGCTGCTGGAGAGCTACCCCGACCCGCAAGACCCGGGCAAGCAGGTGAAGCTGGACTACCAGCAGTTCTCGCACCTGCTGGAAGAAAAGATCCGTGACAAGTTCCAGGCCCAGAACCCCAACGTGAAGGTACACATCGTCGGCTTCGCCAAGAAGGTTGGCGACCTGATCGACGGCCTGGTGATGGTGGCAATGTTCTTCGGTGTTGCTCTGGCGATCACCTGGGTGCTGTTGTACTGGTTCACCTGGTGCATCCGCAGCACCATCGCCGTGCTCATCACTACTCTGGTGGCAGTGGTCTGGCAGCTGGGGCTGATGCATGCGGTGGGCTTTGGCCTGGACCCGTACTCGATGCTGGTGCCGTTCCTGATCTTCGCCATCGGGATTTCCCACGGGGTGCAGAAGATCAATGGCATCGCCTTGCAGTCGAGTGACGCGGATAACGCCCTTACGGCGGCGCGTCGCACCTTCCGCCAGCTGTTCCTGCCGGGGATGATCGCCATCCTCGCCGACGCCGTAGGCTTCATCACCCTGCTGATCATCGACATTGGCGTGATCCGCGAGCTGGCCATCGGCGCCTCCATCGGCGTGGCGGTGATCGTGTTCACCAACCTGATCCTGCTGCCGGTGGCCATTTCCTACGTTGGCATCAGCAAGAAGGCCATCGAGCGCAGCAAGAAGGACGCCACCCGCGAACACCCGTTCTGGCGCCTGCTGTCGAACTTTGCCAGTGCCAAGGTGGCGCCGGTGTCGGTGGTGCTGGCGCTGGTCGCCTTTGCCGGTGGCCTGTGGTACAGCCAGAACCTGAAAATCGGCGACCTCGACCAGGGCGCGCCAGAGCTGCGCCCCGATTCGCGCTACAACCAGGACAACAGCTTCATCATCAGCAACTACTCCACCAGCTCCGACGTGCTGGTGATCATGGTCAAGACCCCACCGGAGCAGTGCTCAATCCACTCGACCATGGCACCGATCGACGAGCTGATGTGGACCATGCAGAACACCCCGGGCGTGCAGTCGGCGATTTCCCTGGTGACCGTGTCCAAGCAGGTGATCAAGGGCATGAACGAGGGCAGCCTGAAATGGGAGACCCTGTCGCGTAACCCGGACATCCTCAACAACTCCATTGCCCGTGCCGATGGCCTGTACAACGGCGACTGCTCGCTGGCGCCGGTGCTGGTGTTCCTCAACGATCACAAGGCCGAGACCCTGGAGCGGGTCACCGCTGTGGCCAAGGCGTTTGCCGACAGCCACAACAAGGAAGGCCTGCAGTTCCTGCTGGCGGCGGGTAACGCCGGGATCGAGGCGGCGACCAACGAAGTGATCAAGTCGGCCGAGCTGACCATCCTGATTCTGGTGTACATCTGCGTGGCGGTGATGTGCCTGATCACCTTCCGCTCGTTCGCCGCCACCCTGTGCATCGTGCTGCCACTGGTGCTGACCTCGGTGCTGGGCAACGCGCTGATGGCCTACATGGGCATCGGGGTGAAGGTGGCGACCTTGCCGGTGGTGGCGCTGGGCGTGGGCATTGGCGTGGACTACGGCATCTACATCTACAGCCGCCTGGAAAGCTTCTTGCGGGCCGGGCTGCCGTTGCAGGAGGCCTATTACCAGACCCTGCGTTCGACCGGTAAAGCCGTGTTGTTCACCGGGTTGTGCCTGGCCATTGGCGTGTGCACCTGGATCTTCTCGGCGATCAAGTTCCAGGCCGACATGGGGCTGATGCTGACCTTCATGTTGTTGTGGAACATGTTTGGTGCGTTGTGGTTGCTGCCGGCGCTGGCGCGGTTCCTGATCAAGCCGGAGAAGATGGTGGGCAAGGAGGGTGGGTCGATTTTCGCCCATTGAATAGTTGGGGGCCGCTTGGCGGCCCCAAGCTATAATGCCGGTTCATTTCAAATTGGTACCCCCATGTCCCCCCTCGCCACCGCCCTGCAAACCTGCGACATGCTCCTGATCGACGGCCTGCACGCCTTCGACTTCACCGCTGATGAGTCCGGCCTCACCGTCGAATGTATGGATGGTCGCCAACTGCGCCGCTGGTCCTTCACTCCCGAGCAAGTCGCCGCCGCCATCGCCACGGGTGATGAATGGCAACTCAACGATGCCGATGGCGAGCATCGTCTAGTCTGTATGAGTGCCTTTCGTGCCCCGGACGACGACCAAGATGAACCGGATCTGGACGAGCCTGCTGACCGCTAGCCTGATGAGCCTGACACTCCATGCCCACGCCGCTACCTTGCTGGTGGGCAGCTACACCGATGGTGCCAGCCAGGGCATCTACCGTTATCAGTTCGACGACAAGGCCGGCCATATCGACCCCACACCCCTGCAAGTGGTGAAAAGCGTCAGCCCTTCGTGGCTGGTGCTGTCGGCTGACCAGCGCCAGCTGTTCGCGGTAAATGAAACCCCGCAGGGGCATGCCAGCAGTTTCAGCATTAGCACCAAAGGCGAAATCAAACCACTTAACCAAGTGGCCAGCCAGGGCGACGAGCCAACCCACGCCAGCCTCAGCCGCGACCAGCGCTTCCTGTTCGTGGCCAATTACGCGGTCAACCCCGACCCCGGGGGCAGCCTGGTGGTGATCCCGGTGGCCAAGGACGGCAAGCTCAAGCCCGTGGTGCAACAGGCCTGGCACAAGCCGAGCGGGGTCAACCCCGAGCGACAGGCCGGTGCCCATGTGCATTCGCTGGTGCTGTCGCCGGACGGCCGGCACCTGTACGCCAGCGACCTGGGTGCCGACAAGGTGTTCATCTACCGCTACGACGGCGCCAGCGCGGACCACCCGCTGACCCCGGCGATACCCGCGTCGGTGGCGTTGCCGCCGGGCAGTGGGCCGCGTCACCTGCTGTTTGACGCCAAGGGCCTGCACGCCTATCTCACCCTGGAAATGAGTGCCGAGGTGGTGGTGTTCGATGTGCAGGATGGCAACCTGGTGGAACGCCAGCGCCTGCCACTGACCGAACGTCACGAGGCAGCAGCGAAGGCGGCGGGTGCTTTGCACTTGTCGGCAGACGGGCGCTTCTTATACGTGAGCAACCGTGGCACGGCCAACGAGGTCGTTGCGTTCAGCGTGGGCAAGCAGGACGGCCAGCTGGCCTTCCTGCAGCGGCGCTCGGTGGAGGGCGATCACCCGCGTGAGTTTGCCCTGGACCCGAGTGACAACTTCCTGCTGGTGGCCAACCAGAAGAGCAACCAGATCGTGGTCATACGCCGCGATCCGCGCAGCGGCAAGCTGCTGGAGACTGTGCAGACACTGAAACAGGCAGCCCCATCGGACCTGAAGTTCATCGAGTGATATCGATCGGCGTGATAATCGATACTGCCGCAATGAATTTTTGCGTTCGGTCTTGGCGGCGTAAGTTTGACCCAAGGCCCAAACGGGCCACCGTCAAACCACCGCCGTCGAGGTCAGCCCAGATGAACTTCAATCTCTTCCCGGTCATTGCCGCATCCGCCATTTCCGCTTCGGTCGTACTGCCGACCCATGCCCATGCCGACATCAGCGGCAAGGCTGCTGCCACCCACAGCTACACCGAGCAGTACCTGCGCCAGAGCGCGAACTTCCATGCGGCCCTTAGCGGCAAGCAGCATCACTGAGTCAAGCCTGACTCGATCCGATCACTTGGCCATTATCGATTTGAAGAGTTCCGAAGCCAACCACCCCTCCAGCCAGCTCCGCACCCGCGGATAAGCCGCCTCGGCGAACCACTGTGGTTCGACCCCGGCAAACTGGCGCATCAGGGGCAGTAACGCAGCATCGGCAAGGCTCGGGTGATCAGCCAGCAGGTAAGGCCGGCCTTCAAGCAGGCCTTCGAGCTCCGCCAGCCAGGCCTCGCCCTGCTGGCGGTAATGCTCGCGGGAATACTCCGGGTAACGCTCGGCATACTTGTACAGGTTCACCTGCGCCTTGAACGTGCTGTCGTTACGCGCAATCAGCCCGTCAGCCACCTGCGCCGCCGCAGGGTCTGCCTGCAAGCGCCAATCCTGCGGGTCGTTTTGCGCCAGCGCCCAGCGCATGATGTCCAGGCTCTCTTCCAGCACCCCGGCACCGGTATCCAGCACCGGCACCGTGCCCTTGGGCGACAAGGCCAGCAGCTCTGCCGGCTTGTTCTTCATCGCCACCTCGCAGATGTCTACCTCACAGCCGGCATAGCGCAGGGCCAGGCGCGCACGCATGGCCCACGGGCAGCGGCGGAACGAGTAGAGGATCACCCGCACACCTCCACGTCGCTCAGGCCATTGCCTTGGCGCCGCACCTGGATCTGTACCGGAATGCGCTCGTGCATTTCCTGCACATGGGAGATCACTGCCACCTTGCGGCCTTGGGCCTGCAGGCCGTCGAGCGCATCCATCGCCAGTTGCAGCGACTCGGGGTCCAGGCTGCCGAAGCCTTCGTCGATGAACAACGACTCGATGCGCAGGGTGCTGGAGGCCATCGATGCCAGGCCCAAGGCCAGGGCCAGCGACACCAGGAAGGTTTCCCCGCCCGACAGCGAATGCACCGAGCGCAGCTCATCGCCCATCTCGGTGTCCAGCACCAGCAGGCCGAGGGCGCTGCCGCCACGCTTGAGGCGGTAACGGCGGGCCAGTTGACGCAGTTGGGCGTTGGCGTGGTGCAGCAGCAAGTCGAGGTTGTAGCCTTGGGCGATCTTGCGGAACACATCGCCCGAGGCCGAACCGATCAACGCGTTCAGGCGGGCCCAGCGTTGCCACTGCTGGTGAGCCTGTTCGATTTCGGCCGCCAGTGCCTGATGGGCCTGCTGGCGACGTTGGTCGTCAGCCTGCTGGGCGCGCAGTTCGGCGCACTGCTGTTCGTGGTTGGCCAGGCGTTCGCGCAGCTCGGTCAGGGCTTGCTCCAGGGCTTCGGCCGAAGTGTCCACGGTCATCTGCGCGGCGTGCTGTTGCAGGCGTTGCTCACGTTCCTGCAGCAGTACGCGGCCTTGTTCGATGGCCTTTTCCGCGCCTTGCAGGCGTTGGCGCAATTCATGGACGTACGCGTCATCCATGGCCAGCAGGCGATCCAGCCCGTCATCATCCAGCTCCGGGTGCTCGCTGCGCCACTGGCTGATCTGGCCCTGTAGCTGCTGGCACTCGGTGTCCAGTGCCTGTTGCTGCTGGATGTTGGCTTTGAGTTCGCTGGCCAGCTGCACGCCCTGGGTGCGCAGCGCTTGCAGGCGTTGGGCGGTGTCGGCGTCGAGGGCGCGGGCCTGTTCCAGCGTGGTGTCCATGTGCTGCTGCCAGGCTTCGGCACTGGTGTGTTCGCCAAGCAGTTCGCCGAGGGCGGCCTTGGCCAGCTGGCGTTGCTCGTCGAGGGCGGCCAGCTTCTGCTGCAACTGCTGCTGGCCTTGTATACGTGCCTGTTGCTGGTCGCGCAGCTTGTCCAGTTGGGCCTGACGGGCTTGCTGTTCCTCCAGTTCGTCCTTGCGTTGTTCCAGGTGTTGCAGGCGCTGGGCGATCTGCTGGTCCAGGGCAAGGAAGGCATTGGCCGGGTCGTCGTTCAAGGCCTTGACGGCTTCTTCGGGCAATACGCCGGCCAGGTCGTCGAGGCCTTGCTGCAGTTGCTGCTCGTCGTTGGCCAGGGCCTGGTGCTGTTGCTCCAGGTGGCGCTGGGCTTGCTGTTGCGCTTCGTGGGCGGCCTGCAGTTGCTGATTGAGGCGGGCTGCATCTTTTTGCAGGGCGAGCAGGGCGCTCTGACGCTTCTCGTCCCGGCCGATTTCTTCGTCCAGGCGTCGCAACTGGCTGTCGAGCCAGGTGCTGCGGGCCTTGTCGTCTTGCGGGGCGAGGGCAGGCCACAGGCTATGTGCCTGCACTTCGGCCACCTGGGCGTGCAGTTGTTCGCCCAGGTGCAGTTGTTGCTGCTGATAGTCTTTGAGCTGGGCGTTGACCACACCCAACTGGGTGCGCAGCTCCACCAGTTTGCTGTTGAGGGTTTCCACCTGCTTCTGCGCGGCGTCTACCTCAGCCTGGTCGTGACGTCCCAGGCTTTGCAGCAGCGCTTCGGGTTGATGAAACGGGTGCTCGGCGCTGCCGCATACCGGGCAGGGTTCGCCATCGCGCAATTGGCCGCGCAATTCTTCAACGCTGGTATTGCGCGCCAGACGCTGGCGCTCCAGCAGCTGACGGGTGAGGTCAAGTGCCTGTTCGGCGGTTTCCAGCTCGGCCTTGGCGGCGGTGCCTTCGGTAATCAGTTGCTGGCGCTGCTGCATGGCTTGCTGTTGCCGCTCGCGCACGGCATCCAGCTGCTGGCGCAGCTCCATTTCGCGGCCATGCAGGCGCGACAGTTGTTCAATGGCGCGTTGCTGCTTGCGGTTGTCCTGCAGCATGCCGCCCAGCAGGTCGATCTGTTCCGCCAGGGCGTGCGGTTCGGCCTTGGCTTCGCGGAACAGCAGGTCGTAGGTGTCGCGTTCGGCCTGCAAGTGCGCATTGGCCTGGCTGGCCAGGGCTTGCAGGCCAGGCAGTTCCTCACGGCCCTTGGCCAGACGGCCGCCAATCAGCATCACCTGCTTCAGTTGCGGCAGGTAGGCATGCCAGGCATCGGCCAGGCCCGCCAAGTGCTGGCTGTCGGCGAGCGCGGTGTCGATCTGGGCCAGTTGCTGCACGCTGCGTTGCTGGTTGTGCTCCAACTGCTGCAACTGTTGCTGGCCGTCGGCGACGTGCTGTGCGGCCTGTTCGCTGCTGCTGCGCTGCGCGGCCAGCTCCTGGTCCAGGCGGGCCAGGTTGTCCTGTGCGGCAAAGGCCTGGCGCAGGCGCGGGGCGTTTTCACCGTGCCGTGCCTGGTTGTCGGCCAGCGCTTGGCGGGCATTGTCCAGTGCCTGTTCAAGTTCACGGGTACGCAGTTGCAACTCAGTTTGTTGCTGTTGCTGTTCAGCGATCGTCGCTGCGATTGGCGCCTGTTGAGCGGTCAGCGTTTGCTGGCGATGGAACTGGTGACGCTGCGGCGCCAAACGCTCCAAGCGAACGAGGTCCAGGCGAGGTTCGGCCAGTTGCTGCCAGTCCTGCTCGGCGGCCTGCAGCGCGGTGCCGGCTTCGGCGTACTGGGCCTGCAGCTGGCGTTGTTCATTCAGCCAGTTGCGTTGCTGTTCCAGTTGGCGCTCGTCGGCCTGGTCGGCCTTGAACTGCTGCTGGGCTTGCGCCAAGCGCTGGTCTAGCTCGGCGCGTGCTTCGGCGGCCATTGGCAGCAGGTGGCTGGCGCGGTCCTTCAGGGCGTTGTGGGCTTCACCGGCTTCACGGGCCTTGCTAAAGGCGCGTTGGCCCAAGCGGGTGTAGATGGCGGTGTTGGTGAGCTTTTCCAGCAGTTCGCTGCGCTCTCTGTCGTCAGCCTTGAGGAAGGCGCCAAACTCGCTCTGGGCCAGCATCACGGCGCGGGTGAACTGCTCGAAGTTCAGGCCGAGGCGGGCTTCGATCAGTTGCTTGTACTCGTTCTTGGCGCTTGCCAGCACTTGCTCGCTGTCGAGGTCATAGAAACTCTGGCGGCTAAGCTGAAGTTTGCCGTTGGCTTTGTCGCGGGCGCGGTTGGCTTCCCAGCGGGCGCGGTAGCGGCGGCCATCGATGCCGACGAAATCGACCTCGGCAAAGCCACTGCCGGTGCCACGGCGCAGCAGGTTGCGCGGGTCAGACGTGGGAATTTCGCCCTCAGCGTCCGGCACCTTGGCCTCGCGGCCGATGTCATTGAGCCGTGGCACGGTGCCGAACAGCGCCAGGCACAGGGCGTCGAGCAGGGTGCTTTTGCCGGCCCCGGTCGGCCCGGTGATGGCGAACAGGCCGGCACTGGCCAAGGGTTCTGCGGTGAAATCGATGTCTATCGGGCCGGCCAGCGATGCCAGGTTTTTCAGGCGGATGGCGAGAATCTTCATGGCTGCTCTTCTTCCTGCTGCACGTCCTGCAACAGCAGGGCAAAGTCGGCCAGGGCCTGTTCGTCGGCGGGGTTGCCGTAGGCCTGTTCCCAGGCTCGGCTGAACAGGTCTTGCGGGGTCATTTGGGCCAGTTCGACAAAGGCCAGGTCATCGTCTTCGGCGTTGGTGCGGCCGGCGTATTCGGCGCTGATGCGGATCAGCCGCACGGCTTTGCCTTCCAGGGCGGTTTCGATCTGCTGGCGCAAGTCGGGTTGCGGCTCGTCCAGTACCACCCGCACCTCCAGCCAGGGCTGACGGTTGGGGTCTTCGAGCAGGTCGACTACCGGCAAGTCAGCGAGTTGCTGCAGCAGTTCGCCCAACGGTGCCGGGCCAACCCGTTGCAGGGCCACGGCGCGCGGTACCGGGCGCGGCTCGACGCTGACCAGGCCGCTGCCGTCCAGCTCCACTTCCAGCACCTGGTGCGGGTAGTTGATTTCAGCGAACGACAGCGGGATCGGCGAGCCGCTGTAGCGGATACGTTCTTCGCGGTTGACCTTCTGCGGCTTGTGCAGGTGGCCCAAGGCAACGTAGCTGATGGCCTTGTCGAACAGCTTGGCCGGCAGCGCCTCGGCGTTGCCGATGATCAGGCTGCGCTCGGAGTCCTCCGACACCGCGCCACCGGCCATGTGCGCATGGCTGATGGCAATCAGCGCCTGGTCTTTCTTGCGCTTTTTTTGCGCGGCGGCGATCAGTTGCTGGTGTACCTGAGTAATGCCTTGCAGGTAGTCGTCACCCAGGTGCGGGCCAGTCACTTCGGCCGGGCGCAGGAAGGGCAGGGCCAGGCACCAGGCGGCGACCTTGCCACGGCCATTGGTCAGCGGTATCAACAGGCGCTCGGTATCCAGCTGGCCTTCGTCCAGCCAATGCACACGGCCCAGCGCATGGGTACGCAGGCGGCGCATCAACGCGGCGGGCAACTCGATGCGCGAGCCCGAGTCGTGGTTGCCGGCGATCATCACGATATCCAGCTTGGGCTGTTGCTCGTGGGCCTGGACGATGAAGTCGTAGAGGCGTTCCTGGGCTTTGACTGGCGGGTTGACCGTGTCGAAGATATCGCCGGCGATCAGCAGCGCATCGGGCTGGCGCAGGCGCAGTTGGCCGAGCAACCAGTCGAGGAAGCAGGCGTGTTCGAAGTCGCGTTCCTGGCCGTGCAGGCTTTGGCCCAGGTGCCAGTCGGAGGTATGAAACAGACGCATGGATGACCTGTTGGTGTCGAGTCGGGCAAGCGGGGAAAGGGCGGTATGGTAACCCAAGCGCGGGGCTGCTGTGGGAACGGGCTTACCCGCGAAGAGGCCGGCTCAGGCAGCCCATTACTTGGGATAAAGCGGCGGCAGCCCACCATTCTCCCCGGCCGGCAACAACACTTGCTCGGCCGGAGGGATGGTGCCGATTGCCCGCCACAATTCCTCACCCTGCCAATACTGGCCACTCTCGCTGTACAGCGCCCCGTTCAACCCGTCCAGCGCATCCGACAACGGCACGAAGCGCGCCGCCATTTCGGCCAATGTCTCCGGCTGCTGCCGGGCCCAGGCGTCCAGCGCCTGACGCGTGGCCTGGGGGTCGTTGGCCTGGCAGGCGCGCTTGAGGTCGTCCAGCAGTGTGCGTGGGCTTGGCCCGTTCTGCGCGGCGCGCAGCACCGCCGGTTGTGAGCGGGCGCGCCACCACAGGGCGAAGCCCAGCACGGTGGTGAGGGCGAACACCAAGGTGGCCAGCTGCCAGGGCCACAGCAGGGTGCTGGCGCTGCTGTTGTCACCTACCGGGGTGTCGGCGCTCAATGCCGGGTTGTCCTGCACGTTCAGGGTGCGCGCTGGCAGGCTGGTGTGCTCCAGGTGGTCTTCGCGGGTGTTCCACCAGGCCACTTCCAGCGCCGGCAGGGCCAGCGTGCCGGCGTGGGTGGGCACCAAGGCTTCGCGCTCTTCGCGGTTGGCGGTCATGCCACGGTCGCTGATTTCGTTGCGTAGCAGCGGCTGGTCGGGGTAGCGGCGCAAACCGGTGATTTCGGTGGCCGGCAGTGGCGGCAGCTGGGTGCTGGACAAACCTTCGGCACGCAAGGTGATGTTGCGGGTCAGCGAGTCGCCAATCTGTACCTGCTGGTTGCCGGGGTCGGGGTTCCAGTGCTCTTCCAGCGTCAGGCTGCGCGCCGGCAACCAAGGTACGCCGGCGGGCCAGGCGGCCGGAATGGGGCGCACGGTCAGGCGCAGCGGCAGTGAACTCACCTGCACCTGGTGGCCGGCGCGCGCCGTGGCATTGGCCTGCGCGCTTTCGTCGCTGCTGGCAGCGGCCGTGGCGGTGAAGGTCAACGGCGGGATGTCGAGGGTGCCGCTTTGCTGGGCATACACGGCATAGCGGGTTTCGATCACGCCGTGGCGTACGCCGTTGATTTCCTTTTCATAGGTGCGCGATTCGCCTAGCGGCTCGACCTTGGCGTTATCCAGTTGCAACGGGCTTAGGCTGCTGTCGTCGTACAGCGCTACCGAGTGGTAGATGCGTAGGGTCAGCATGGCCTGGGCCTGGACATAGACGTCGGTGCTGTCGAGGGTTGCCTCGATGAATACCTGAGAGGCGCTGTCGGGCCGGCTGGCATCAGCCTGCAGCACTTGCAGCTCGATGGCCTGGCTGTGCGACTGGCCCAGTTGAAGCTCAGGAATGCGCAGGCTGCCGCTGCGCCGTGGCAGCAGGGTAATGATCCAGCGGGTGCTGGCGCGGGTTTCGCCATCGAGGGTGTGCAGGCTGTTCAGCTGGCGCGTGCCGCGTACCTCGAAGTCACCTTCCAGGGCGCGCAGGTCGGGTTTGCCGAACTGGGTCACGTCCTGGCTTTCCAGGGTCAGTTCCAGGCTTTCGCCAGCTTCCAGGCGGGTACGGTCGACGCTGGCTTGCAGCAGCGGTTCGGCCTGGGCCAGCACGGCCCACAGCAGGGTGAGAAGCAAGACGCCGAAGCGACTCATCGTGGGGTTTCCTGATGCAATTGCTGTTCATACCAGAATTTGCGCCGCTGCAGCTCCGCCGGGTTGTCGGGGATCTCCCGCAGCCATTGTTCCAGGGCCTGGCGTTGCTCGGCATCGAGATTTGTCGATACCGGGCGCTGGGGCGGCTGGATCACGCTGTCGTCACTGCCCGCCTGGTTACCGGGCGTGGCCTGGCTGTTGTTGCTGCCTTCGCCGGGTTGTTCGGCGCTGGCTTGTTCGTTGTTGCCGGGCGTGCCCTGGGCCGGGCTGCTGGCCGAGCTGCTGTTGCCCTCGGTTTCGCTGCCAGGTGTGCCTTGGGCGTCGCTGCTGGCCGGTTGTTCCTCGGCTTTGGCCTCGCGCTGTTGCAACAGTTGTTGCACCAGCGCCTGGTTGTTCAGCGCCGCTTGCAGGTCGGGCTGGCGCTCCAGGGCTTGCTCGTAGGCGTCCAGGGCGGCCTCCAGTTCACCGCTGCGGGCCAGGGCATTGCCTCGATTGTAGTGGGCAGCTGCCGTGTCGCCCTGGGAAAACGCTTCGGCGGCACCGGCATAGTCGCCGGCCTGGTACAGCGCCATGCCGCGCCACTGTGGGTCCTGGAAGTGACGCGCGGCGCTGGCCGGGCGGTTTTGTTCCAGCAGGCGCTGGCCTTGCTGGTCGGGGCGCAGCCACAGGTCGTTGAACTCGAAGGCCTGGCTGGGCTGCGGCAAGGCCAGCAGCAGCGGCAGGCAGAACAGCCAGCCCCGCCGGCCGGCGCAGGCGGCCAGCACCAACAGCGGGATCAGCAGCCAGTAGCCTTGGTCTGCCCAGCTGTCCAGTTGCAGGGTCTGGCCGTCATTGCGCGCGGTACGCGGGTTGTCGAACAGGCCCAGGCCGCGCAGGTCGAGGTCGTCGATGCGGGCATGCCGGTAGCGCCCGCCGGTACCGCTGATGAAACCCTTGAGACTGGCGCTTTCCAGACGTGGCAAGAGGATGCCACCTTGGTTGTCTTTCAGGAATTCGCCGTTGGCTTGGCGCACCGGGGCACCTTCGCGGCTGCCGATGCCCAGCATCAACAGGCTGGGGCCTTGGCGGCCGAGGGCCTGGCTGATGCCCTGGCGCTCCGGCGCACTGAGCGACGAGCCGATCAGCAGCAGACGGCCTTGGCCCAAACCACTCTGGGCGAGCAGCGCCAGGCCCTTTTGCACGGCCAGGTCGGCGCGTTGGCCCGCTTGCGGCATGATCGACGGGTCGATGGCCTCCAGCAGGTTGCGGGTGGTGGCCAGGTCATCGGACAGCGGCACCAGCGTGTGTGCCGAACCGGCATACACCACCAGCGCCGTCTGGCTGTCGCGCCGGTGTTCGAGCAGGTCGAGGATTTTGCGCCGAGCCTGCTCCAGGCGGTTGGGCGGGCTGTCTTCGGCAAGCATCTGCGGGGTCAGCTCCAGCAGGATCACCAGCGGGTCGGCCGGGCGTTGGCGGTTTTCTTCGACGCGTTGCCAGCTGGGCCCGAGCAGGGCCAGGATCACCAGCGCCCAGGCCAGGCCCAGCGCCACCCATGGCAGTTTGCTGGTGCTGCCGCTACCTCCGCCCAGCAAGACGCCATGGAACGCCGGCGGCAGAATCATCTGCCAGCGCCCGGCGCGTTTGCGCCGGTGCCACAGCTTGTACAACAGCCAGCCGAGCAGGGGCACGGCCAGCAGCCAGAGCGGCCGTAGCCATTGGGGCCACAGGTCGATCATCGCCGCCTCCTTAAACGCAGGCGCTTCAGGCGCTGGCGCCATTCCGGGTGCGGTTGCAGAAAGCGCGGCTTGCGCAGCAGGCGTTGCAGCAGGTTGTCGGGCCATTGCACGGCCACCACCAGCAGCACGCTAAGCAGTAGCGCCAGCGCCAGGGGCCAGGCGTAAAGGGCCTGGGCCGTGCGTGCCTGGGTCGGTTGCTGGGCCACCGGTTCCAGCTGGTCGAGGGTGTCGCCGATGGCGACCAGTTCGGCGCCGTCATGGGCGCGGAAGTAGGCGCCGTGAGTGATGTCGGCAATCTCCTTGAGCGCGGCTTCGTCCAGGTCCAGGCTCGGGTTGAGGCCCAGCAGGCCAGGGGTGCCACTGGCTTCGGGATTGGCGCCAATGCCGATGGTGTAGATGCGCACGCCTTCCTGGGCCGCCAGGCGGGCTGCGGTCAGTGGGTGGATCTGCCCACCGTTGTTGGCGCCGTCGGTGATCAGCACCAGCACCCGGCTTTGTGCCGGGCGCTGGCGCAGGCGTTTGACCGCCAGGCCAATGGCGTCGCCGATGGCGGTGTTTTTACCAGCGATGCCGATTTGTGCTTCGTCGAGGAAGGTGCGCACGGTGCGCCGGTCGAAGGTGAGCGGCGCCTGCAGGTAGGCCTGGCTGCCGAACAGGATCAGGCCCACGCGGTCGCCTTCGCGGTCCTGCAGAAAGTCGCCCATCAGCGCCTTGACCAGGTCGAGGCGGCTGATGTCTTCGTTCTTCCACTGCATGTCGGGGAAGTCCATCGACCCGGACACGTCAACCGCCACCAGCAGGTCGCGGCCGCTGGCGGCCACCGGCACCGGATCGCCCAGCCACTGCGGGCGGGCAGCCGCGCACAGCAGCAACAGCCAGATGACCACGAACGGTGCCTGCTGGCGCCAGGTCGGCAGGTTGAGCCGCGCGCGGCGCCCGGCCAGGCCTTCCAGTTCGTTGAGGAAGCCCACCTTGAGCACCGGCTCGCCGCTGTCGGCTGCAGGCAGCAGCAGGCGTGCCAGCCATGGCAGCGGTAACAGGGCGAAGACCCACGGCCAGGCCAGTTCAAACATGCTTGCGGATCCAGGTTTCCACGGCCTGGCTGAGCCCGGCGATGGCTTTGTCGTCGAGCTTGCACTCGGGTTTGTAGGCGCCTTCGACCAGCACCATCCAGCGGGTCAGGCCGGCGGCCGGGCAGCGGTTGTCGAGAAACGCCAGCCATTGGCGGCCGTTGAGGGTGTGGCTGTTGGCACCGGGGTAGTGGTTGCGGCACAGGCGCTTGAGCAGGGCGTTGATCTGTTGCAGCCAGGCGCCGGCCGGTGCGCCATCGTAGGGGCGTGGCAGGAGGGCCAGCTCGGCCAGGGCGGCCACGCGCACCGGGTCGAGCGGTTGCTCGGCACGCACGATGCGGCGTTTGCCCGGGCGCCAGCGGCGCAGCCGCCACAGGCCCCAGCCCAGCAGCGGCAGTAGCGCCAGCAACAGCCACCAACCCGGTGCCGGTGGCCATAAACCGATGGGTGCCGGGTCGATCAGCGGGTGCAACTGGTCGAGAGGGTTCATGACGCGCTCCGTGGCCGCTGAGCGTTCAGGTACTCGCGCAGTTGCTCGATCATTTCGCTTTGCGTGCTCAGTGGCATCAGGACCACGCGCAGCTTCTGTGCCATCAGTTCCCAGCGCTCGATGCGGGCTTCGGCCTGCTGGCGGTAGGCCTGGCGGAGGTTGGCATCGAGGGTGTCGAGCTCCAGCTGGGCGCTGCGCTGGGCGAAGCGCAGCAGGCCGGCGGCCGGCAGGGCATGGTCGAGTGGATCGGACACCGGTAGCAACAGCAGGTCGCAATGGCGAGAAAGCATGGCCAGGTGCTGTTCCACCTGGGCGCTAAGCGAGCGTTCATCGCAAATCACGATGGCCAGGCTGCCGGGGCGCAGCACTTCGCGGGCGCGGCGCAGGGCCAGGCCTAGGCTGTCGGCCCCGGGCGTGGCTTCGGTGTGCAGTGCCTGGTTGACCTTGGCCAGGCGGTTGAGCAGTTGCAGCAGGCTTTGCTTGCTGCGCCGAGGTTTGATTTCGTGGTGTTCGTTGTCGCCGAACACCAAACCACCAATGCGGTCGTTGTGGCCGAGCGCGGCCCAACCGAACAGGGCAGCGGCCTGGGCTGCCAACACCGACTTGAACATCAGCCCCGAGCCGAAAAACAGCCGCTGGCTTTGCTCGACGAGGATGAAGATCGGCCGCTCGCGCTCTTCGTGGAACAGCTTGGTGTGTGGCTCCTGGGTGCGCGCGGTCACCCGCCAGTCGATATTGCGCACATCGTCGCCGGCCTGGTACACGCGCACCTGGTCGAAGTCCACCCCGCGCCCGCGCAGCTTGGAATGGTGCAGGCCCACCAGCGGGCTGCGCTGGCCGGGCTTGGAAAACAGCTGGATTTCGCGCACGCGGTGACGCATGTCGATCAGCTCGGCAAGGCCGATGCGGATGCCGGGCTCGGCCAGCTGCGCGGTGGGCATGGGCTCAGGCAACGGCGACGACGTCGAGGATGCGCTGGACCACGCGGTCCTGATCGATCCCCGCCGCCTCGGCCTCGAACGAGAGGATGATGCGGTGGCGCAGCACGTCGAACAGCACCGCCTGGATGTCTTCAGGGCTGACGAAGTCGCGCCCGGCCAGCCAGGCGTGGGCACGCGCGCAGCGGTCCAGCGAGATGGAACCGCGCGGGCTGGCGCCGTAGGCGATCCAGTCGGCCAGCTCAGCATCGAACTTGGCCGGGGTGCGGGTGGCCATGACCAGTTGCACCAGGTATTCCTCCACCGCGTCGGCCATGTACAGGCCAAGGATTTCCTTGCGCGCGGCGAAGATGGCCTGCTGGCTGACCCGGCGCTCGGGCTTGGTCTCGCCGCCCAGGGCTTCGCCACGGGCTTGCGCCAGGATGCGCCGCTCCACCGCCGCGTCGGGGAAGCCGATTTTTACATGCATCAGGAACCGGTCGAGCTGGGCTTCGGGTAGCGGGTAGGTGCCTTCCTGCTCGATGGGGTTCTGCGTGGCCATGACCAGGAACAGCGGTGACAGGTCGTAGGTGCTGCGGCCCACGCTGACCTGGCGCTCGGCCATGGCTTCGAGCAGTGCCGATTGCACCTTGGCCGGGGCGCGGTTGATTTCGTCGGCCAGCACCAGGTTGTGGAAGATCGGCCCCTGCTGGAACACGAAGCTGCCGGTTTCCGGGCGATAGATTTCGGTGCCGGTGATGTCGGCCGGGAGCAGGTCGGGGGTGAACTGGATGCGATGGAACTGCGCTTCGATGCCTTCGGCGAGTTCTTTGATGGCCTTGGTCTTGGCCAGGCCCGGTGCGCCTTCCACCAGCATGTGGCCGTCGGCCAGCAGCACGATCAACAGCCGCTCGACCAGCTTCTCCTGGCCTAGGATCTGGGAAGAAAGAAAGGTGCGCAGCGCGATCAGCGCTTCACGGTGTTCCATCGGCGACGGTTCCTGGTGTGGGGCCTGAGGCGGCTGACGGTAGCGGCCCTGGCAAGGGCTGATACTTTAATCTATCCGGGGGGGCGGCGACCAATGGCGGCGGGTAAATTTATCGTTACGGGGGGCTCGCCGGTACAGAAATGTCCCGGGTAAGGCTGGCCATTGTCTGATGGTCGGTGAAGGCGTGCTGGCGCCTGCTTGTGCTTTTCAGGCAAGCAGAAGGCACGATGATGAAAATGAGCAGCGGTAGCACGCCAATCCCCACACCCGCCACCCTGCGTTTTGGCGTGTTTTTCGATGGCACCGGTAACAACCTGCACAATGCCATGGCCGTGGATGAACCGCGCGGCAGCTATGGCAATGCCCTGAGCAATGTGGCCCTGTTGCATGCCCTGTATCCGGCGGGTGAGGCTGATGCCGATGGCACCCTGGTGTTTCTGAAACGCTACGTGGAAGGCGTGGGTACCCTGGCAGGTGAGGCGGACCATGCCTATGCCGCAGCCACCGGTCGTGGGCGCACGGGGGTTGAGGCGCGGGTTGCCGAGGCTTTGCAGGGGATGGCCGAACAACTGCGGGGCTGGTGCCGGGCGCATCCGCAGGCAGCCGTGGAGCGGGTCGAGTTCGACCTGTTCGGTTTCAGCCGCGGGGCGGCGGCGGCACGGCACCTGGCCAACCTGATACAGGATGGCGCGGGCGGGTTGTTGCCGATAGCGTGCGACACTTCCATCAACTTTATCGGCCTGTTCGACACCGTGGCAGCGATCATCGCGCCGTTGCAGGGCGACTTCGATCCCGCCGATAGCCGCCAGGGCGGTCTGCGCCTGGGCCTCAGGGCAGGCATTGCCCGGCAGGTGGTGCAGCTGGTGGCGAGGGATGAGCAGCGGCATAACTTTCCGCTGGTGGGCAGTGGTCACGACATTGTGTTGCCGGGGGTGCATTCGAATATCGGGGGCGGTTACCCGGAAATCATGCTGGAGCAGGTGCTGCTGTGCAAGCCGCAGTCCCAGCGTGTACCGGTGGGCATGCGTGCCGAGCAAAGCCGTGTGCATGCCACGGTAAGCGCCTTGTTGGCGTCGGCGTATGCCGACAGGCGCGAGCCCAGGCCGCAGGTCGTGAGCTGGGAGGCGCCCCTTGCCGGTGGCCGGCCAAATGAAGCACAAAAGCAGGTGTATGCGGCGTTGTACCGTGAACGGGAAGTGGCGGGGCAGTTGTCCCGGGTGTACTTGAGCGTGATGCGAGCGCTGGCGGTGCGGGCTGGCGTGCCATTTGCGCCGTTGGGCGAGCAGCCTGAACACAGGCTGCCGGAGGATTTGCTGGAGATCAGCCGCAAGTTGCATGCGTTTGCCTTGGGGGAAACGGACCAGCCGGGGTTGAGCGAGGCTGAACAGCGGCTGCTGTGCGAGAAGTACGTGCATGCCTCGGCAAACTGGAATGCGCTGAAGGGCTTGCGTAACAGTGTGCTGGATGTGCTGTTCGTCAATCGGCCGGGCGCAGGCGGGCGCGTGGTACATGCCAACCCGGCATCCTGAACGACCCAAATGACAGGCCAAGGTCGCACCTATACGGCGCGCGCCAGTCGTTCAGCGTTGCGGGCCCTGGCCAGGTACGCCTCTTGCGCCAGGGTCAGCAGCACCGTCAGCGCCATGAACACGACCGATGCAACGAAAATCCCGTTTGGCAGGCGCTGGTCGAGCATCCAGCCAAACGCCACCGGGCCGATGGCGCCACCGATATTGAACCCGGTCGACACCAGCCCGAACGTTTTGCCCTCGGCGCCTTTTGGTGCAGCCGCCTTGACCAGCATGTCCCGCGACGGGGCGATGATCCCGGTCAGCAGGCCGATGGCACCCAGCACTACCACCAGTGCCCAGCCTTGCAGCAGCCCCAGGGCCACCAGCGCGGTCAGCGCGGCCGCCAACGCGAAAGCCAGTGCAGCCACCAGGCCATGGCGCCGGGTACGGTCGGCCAAGGCACCACCGCACAGCACGCCCGCTGCGCTGCACAGCAGGAAGGCGGTGAGCGCGGTGTTGGCCCAGGCCAGGGTCAGACCTTGGCCTTGTACGAGTGCGGCGACGGAAAACTTTTCAATGGCGCTGGTGCTCAGGTTGAGCAGGATGAACAACACCGTCAGCACGCCGATCATGGGTGTGAACAAACGCACGCGGCCTGTCGCTGCGACCGGGCCAGCGCCCGCTTGGTTGCCAGGCCCTGCCACCCGGTACACGCCACTGCCTGGTATCGAGATCAGCAGCAATGCCGCTACCCCGACTAGCGCGCCCGCCGTCAGGGCAGCCCGCGTGCCGAATACAGCGGCGATACCGAGGAACACGGCCGGCGTGACCGCCGAGCCAAGAAACCCGGCAAAAGTATGAATCGAGAACGACCGCCCCAGGCGTGCGGGCTCGATGCCGTTGGCCAGCAGTGCGTAGTCGGCCGGGTGGTACACACCATTGGCCAGGCCAGCCATGGCCATCGCCACCAGCAATACCGCATACCCCGGGCTGGCCGCCAGCAGCAGGAAACTGAGGCTGCCCAGCAACAGCCCGGCCTTGAGCACTTTACGCGCCCCATAGTGGTCGACGGCGTAACCCAGCGGGGCCTGCACCAGGGCGCAGACGATGTTGAATACTGCCAAGGCAACGCCGAGCTCGACGAAGCCCACCCCCAGCAGGCCGGGAAGCACGGGCAATAACGCCGGGATCAGCATGATGTGCACATGGCTGACGAAGTGCACGGCAGCCACTTGGGTAAGCAACTTGGGGCCAGTTTGGGGCATGTCGATACCTGTTGTACGGCGTGCGCCGCTGGCGCACGGCAAGGTGAAGGGGAGCCCGCTCAGCGGGAGTTGCCGTTGAAAGCGGGGAGGCGGCCGTTCAGCGCAGCATGGGCCAGCAGGCCAATGACCAGGCCCCAGAAGGCCCCGCCAATGCCGAACAGGCTGATGTTGGCGGCTGCCGCCAGAAAGGTGATCAATGCCGACTCGCGGGCACGGGCATCGGCCATTGCACTGGCCAGGCTGGCACCGATGGTGCCCAGTAAGGCAAGGCCGGCCAGGGTGGTGATGAACGTGCCTGGGAGGGCCATGAACACACTCGCCAGGGTGACCCCGAACACCCCCACGAGGATGTAGCAGATACCGGCGGCGATCCCTGCTACCCAGCGTTTGCCCGGGTCTTCATGGGCTTCCTTGCCGGTGCAGATGGCTGCGGTGATGGCGGCGATGTTGAAGGCATGCGAACCGAACGGCGCCATCAGCAATGACCCCAGGCCCGTGACCGCGACGATCGGGTTGGCGCTGGTCGTGAAGCCATCGTTGCGCAGTACCAGCATGCCAGGCATGTACTGGCCAGTGAGGGTGATCAGGAACAATGGCAGGGCCACGCTGAGGGCAGCGTTGAGGGAGAAGGTGGGCGCGGTGAATACCGGAGAGGCGAATTCCAGCTTGAGCGTGGTCAGGCCCACTTGCCCTTGCAGCAGTAAGTAGCCGAGGCCCAGTAGCAGAATGCCGACCACGGCGTAGCGGGCAGTAAAACGCTTGAATGCCACGTAGGCCGCAATCAGCAGCCCGGCCAGGGCCGGGTCCACCGATAGGCTGGCAAAGGCACCAATACCGAACTGCAACAGGATGCCGGCCAGAAGCCCGGCAGCAATACCGCCAGGGACGACCCGCACCAGGCGCTCGAAGCACCCGGTAATCCCCAGCACCACGAAGCCGACGGCCGACAGCAGGTAAGCACCAATGGCTTCACTGTAGGGCACGTTGGCCAGGGCGGTGACCAGGAACGCAGCGGCTGGCGTGGACCAGGCCGTAATCACCGGCGCGCGGCTGTACCAGGACAGCGCCAGGCCGCTGAGGCCGACGCCTATCGACACGGCCCAGACCCACGACGACGTCAGCTCGGGGCTCAGCCCGGCAACCTTGGCTGCCTGGAACACCAGGATGAAGGTGCCACCGTAGTTGACGATGACCGATACGATTCCTGCCACAACGGGGTGAAGGATGTCTGCCAGCCGAAACGGAGTTGAAGAGCTTTGTACAGGCGCGTCCATGGTTGCCTCTGGTAAAGATCAGGTAGAGCAGCGCAAGGCTGCTTCTATAGAAATGCGCTGCCCGCCAGCGACAGGCTGACGGGCAGGTTTCAGGGTCAGCTGGCCAGCGCTACCAGCAGGTTTTTCAGGTAAGCGCTGCCTTGTGCATCCAGCGGCTGCAGGGGCAGGCGCGGGGCGCCGACATCCTGGCCGAGCAGTTTCAAACCGGCCTTGATGGTGGTGGGCAGGCCTCGGCGGGTGATGTACTCCAGCAGCTCGTACTGGCGGTAGAACAGCGTGCGGGCTTCGGCCAGCTGGCCTTGCTGCACGGCGTCCCACAGCGCCAGGTTCAGTGCCGGGATCAGGTTGGGGGCGGCGGTACACCAGCCGGTAGCGCCGGCCACCAGGGCTTCCAGGGTCAGCGGGTTGCAACCGTTATAGAACGCAACTTGGCCATCGGTAGCGGTGAACAGGCGGTGCATGCGCTGAATGTCACCGGTGCTTTCCTTGACCATGGTCACATTGGGTACTTCACCCAGGATGCGCAGGATCAGCTCCACCGACAGGTCGGTGCCGCTGGTGCCCGGGTTGTTATAAAGCATGATCGGGATGTCGATGGCGGCGCCGACCGCCTTGTAGTGGGCGACCACTTCGGCTTCGGTGAGCTTCCAGTAAGAGATGGGCAGCACCATCACTGCCGTTGCGCCGCAGGCCTGTGCCAGGCGGGCACGCTGCACGGTGCGGGCAGTGGTCAGGTCAGAGACGCTGACCACGCTGGGCACACGCCCGGCGATGCGTGCCTGGCTGAAGCGCACCACGGTTTCCCATTCGCTGTCGGACAGGTAGGCCCCTTCGCCGGTGCTGCCCAGCGGTGCGATGGCGTGCACACCGCCTGCAATCAAGCTGTCGATGGACGTGCCCAACGCATCCAGGTCGAGCGTGCCGTCTGCCGTGAAGGGAGTGATGGTGTAGCCGATAACGCCGCGAATTACAGGTGTAGACATGACCAGGCACCTTTGCCGTTGTTGAGGAAAGAGTACAGCTTCGATCAGCCCAGGCAGTCGCCATGGGCACGCAAGGCACGGCGTGCGTAGTAGCTGAACGCGGCGCCATGACGTTTGGGGGTGGAGATCCAGTCGTGGGCCTCTTTGCCCAGTGCTTCGGGGATAGGGCGTATGTCACCGGCGCCCATGGCCAGCAGTTGCATCTTTGCCGCGCGCTCGAACAGCAGGGCGAGCACGCAGGCTTCTTCAATCGAGCCACCGGCGATCAGCAGGCCGTGGTGGGAAAGCAGGATGGCGCGTTTGTCGCCAATTGCCTTCGCGATGATTTCGCCTTCTTCGTTGCCCACCGGCACGCCGGGCCATTCCTTGAGGAAGGCGCAGTCGTCGAACAGTGGGCACAGGTCCATGTGCGAGATGGCCAGCGGCACTTCCAGCATTGACAGCGCGGCGCTGTGCAGCGGGTGGGTGTGGATGATGCAGTTGACGTCGGGGCGGGCGCGGTACAGCCAGCTGTGGAAGCGGTTGGCCGGGTTAGCCATGCCGCGGCCTTGCAGCACGGTGAGGTCCTCGTCTACCACCAGCAGGTTGGAGGCGGCGATTTCGTCGAAGCCCAGGCCCAGTTGTTGGGTGTAATAAGTGCCGGGCTCCTGCGCGCGGGCGGTGATCTGCCCGGCCAGGCCGGAATCGTGGCCGCCGTCAAACAGGATGCGGCAGGTGAGGGCGAGTTTTTGCCGGGGGGTGTAGGTGTTGTCGGCCAGCGCCGTCAGCATCTGCTGCTGAGCGAGTTTGACCAGCTGGTCCTTGGGGGCCTGCATGGTGGTCGTCATGGGCGGTACCTGCATGGGAAAGGGCAATGGGTTGCTGATGGACAGGTGGCTGTCATCAGGACACAGCGCGATATTAATGACACAAGGTGTCATATGCAAGCGATGTGTCATGCCCTGGCTTCTTTACAGGATCTGAAAGTGGCGCGGTGACTGTGGGAGCGGGTATGCCCGCGAATCAGGCGATGCGGCGGATGGCACGGGCTTCGCCCGTGTTCGCGGGCGCGCCCGCTCCCACGGTGATCGTGCCCAGCATTCAAGGGTTACTCGAGAAAGTCGCTCGCACAGGGTGGTGGTGCCAACGCCCTTGATGCATCACGGCATCAGGTGCCTACGCATAGTTTGTCCACTCCGGTTTTCACTTCCTTTGGCATGTGTTGCCGGAAAGCACCAGAAATTGCTGTGATCAGTTGCGCATCCCTGACTGGGTCCAACCCTGGAAAACGCTTGCCGTTGTAGTCGCCGTCATGGGTAAGCACGGCTTCTACACTGGCGTCATTGGCCTGGTACACCTGCCTGATCGCCTGGGCTTCGAGGTCCTTGGTTTCTTTGCCATGCAGGGCGTGATGCAGGGCCAGCGCCACACCCAACGCAAGCCCGGGGGTCTGAATACCATGCTTGTGGGCCAGCTCGATGCTGCTGAAAATGCGTTCGTTGCGCTGAAGCTTGCGCAACGGGTCGCGCCCCACCCGGGCACAAGGGTCTTTGAACGAGGTTTTGCAGCGCTCCAGGAAGGTATCGGCAAAACGGCTGACCACTTCCGCCATCTGTGGGTACTCCGCCACCAGCGCGGGGCCGACTTCCTGGTGAATCAGGCGCTCGGCCAGTTCGCTCACCTGTGCATCGCCCATACCTTGGCCTACCGAGTCATGGCCCAGCAGGCTGGCGTACCAGGCAACGATGGCATGCGGGCCATTCCACAAGCGGTTCTTGATGACCTGGATCTGGGTGATGTCAGGCACCGTCTTCACCTGGCGCAGGCGTTCGAGCAGGTCGCTGCCATGCTCTACATACAGCGGCATGTCGGGTTCGCTGTTGAACAGGATCAGGTGCAACTGGCTCATCGCACTGCTGGGCTGGGCAAAGGGCCTGAAGCGCCCGATCAGTCGTTCGTATTCAGGCACTGGCGTCGATGCCTTTGTGGCGACTACCGGCTCGTCTTCCAGGCTGTTCTGGAACATCTGCGACTTGATGCGCAGTTGCCGTACCAGTGCGTCGTTGCTGAGCTTGGAGACGATGCGGCTGACCACCGTTTCGGCGAAGTGGGTCTTTTCCAGCACTTGCTCGCCGATTGCTGGCGGGCACAGCAATGCCAGCTCCGCTTGCACATGGCGGCGCACAAACGCAGCGCCGCCCACCTTGTTCAGCACGATCAGCAACGTCAGCTCACGGCCACGGCGTTCGAAGCGCTTCAACAGGCCTTTGGCAATCACCTGCGCCTGGTTGCGGATGGCCTGCTCGGGCAGGCTGAGGCCGACAATTTCGGCAGCGGTGTACATGTGGACCAGTGCATCATCATCGTCCATGTCGATCATGCGCACATTGTCGATGGTCTGGTCGAACGAAGTGGCCCCGTAGCGCACACTGTAACGGCCGAAGGCATTGACGCTTTCACGCAGCATGCGCGAGCGGGTCGCGGCAATGATCTCACAAGGCCGGGTGTAGCCATCCCAATGGGAAAAGACCTGCGTCAGGTAGCCACCCCCGATGGCGCCGAAACCATGAATGCCCACGCGGAACTGGTTCATGGAGGCCGGGAAGGTTTCGTTCAATTCGGGCATGCCCAGGTCGGGAACGCACTCGCTCAAATCGGCCAGGAACTCGGTCATGCTGCGGTAGGCCTTGAGCGCGCCTGCCTTGATCTCGGGGGCTGGCGGTTTGATATCTTCGATAAGGATCGCCTGCCCCTGAGCGCGCATTGCCGAGAGCATGCCGTTCTCCGAGTCCTCGACCATGAAGCATTGGCCCGGCTCGCAATTGAGCGCGCGGGCGGCTTTCAGGAAAATCTCGGGGTGGGGTTTACCCTGGCTGACTTCATCGCCGCACACGGTGATATCGAAGTACTTCAGCACATTGGCGTTGATCAGGTATTCCTCGGCGATGGCACGGCGGCTGGACGTGGCTACCGCCATGGTCAGGCCCGACTTGCGCAGGCGCTCCAGCACTTCCAGCAGGCCGGCCTTGATCGGTACGCCGTGATTGCGTACGTACTCCAGCTCAAGTTCATCCGCGCGTTTGCGGATTTCAGCATAAGGGAAGTCTTCACCGTTGTGCGCCTTGGCGAGGGCTTCGGCTTTTTTTGCGCTCAGGCCCAGTGAGCCGATCAGTGTGTGCTCGCCCAGCGCCTTGCCGAAGATTTCCAGTGAGGCTTGCTTGAGCGTTCTGAAGCGCAAGCGCTCGGTGTCGAAGAGGGTGCCATCCATGTCGAAGATGGCGCTATGAATCTGTTTGCCTTGAAATAAAAGCATTGAGTGTTGCCCCTGTAAGTGCGTCAGACATCCCGCCTGTAGCAAGCGAGAACGGCGTTGTGCGCTGCAGCGTTGGCAGTCAGGTCGGGGGCAGGCGTTTGGCAGGTGCACGCTCGGGCGTGACACAGAGGTAAGGCGGGGCAGAGCGGGGCGTGCAGAGCAGTGTTGCGAGTTTGGAGGCGAGGCGGATGACGCGTTTGCCTTTGAGGTCACGCCCACTGGCTGCAGTCCGGTTTGCAGGCAGTGGGCGCAAGTAGCGATGGATACGTGTGATTCCTGGCATGAGGTGCTTTGCTTCCTTTTTCGTTGCGGGTGATCCTTTTTCAGCCTTGCACGTATGCGCGCCGCCATGCAAGGCTTGGGCTTCCGTTACCAGGTGAACCGCAATGACCCAAGCTACCGATCAGGCCTTTTACGACCGCGCCGATGCACACATCGACCTGGCCAACCAGCAGATCGAAAAATTCGAAGACCTGGGCAAGGTCAGCGCCTCGCTCACCTTCGGCGCGACCCGTTTCAGTGCCTGGATGAGCGCCCGCAGCTTCAAGAGCGGCGCGGAGCTGGCAGCCGCCCGGGAAGAGATTCTGAAGTACTTCTGCGAGCAGTACCGGATGATGCTCGAAGACAACCTGGACGAGCACATCGAGCACTTTGACCGCTTTGTGCTGGGCAAAGGCGACTGACACGCGTGCGGCTAGCGGGCCTTCTTTTCGAGAATCCGCGCCCCGCTACCTTCCTTGGCCAGCACATCCTCGGGGTTGCGCAACGGGCAATCCTCCAGCGACAGGCAACCGCAACCAATGCAGTTGTCCAGGCTGTCGCGCAGGGCCTCCAGCGTGCGGATGCGGGCGTTCAGGTCTTCGCGCCAGGCCGTGGACATCTCGCCCCATTGCGCCGCCGTGAGCTTGCTGTTGGGTGCATAACGGCTGAAGGCCTGTTTGATTTCCTCCAGCGCAATACCGGTGCGCTGCGCCACCTTGATGATCGCCAGCGTACGCAGCACCAGCGCGGGAAAGCGGCGCTGATTGCCGGCGGTGCGGACACTGGCGATCAGCCCCTTGGACTCGTAGAAGTGCAGCGCAGACACCGCCACGCCGCTGCGCCTGGACACTTCGCCTACCGTGAGCATCCGCGTGTTGTCCGCTGCCATGCCTGTTGACCTCAAGTTAAGTTGAGCTCTTATAGTCCTGCCCGATCTTCCCCGCAACCGCTTTCCTGATTGATCGGAGCACTGCATGAACAAAAGGACGTTACTGGCCTGTGCCGGCGTTGTGGCAGGTGTGCTGGCGGGCGCCTATGCGCTGGTGGGCAACAGCTCGATGCAACCCTCTGCTGCCGCATGGCCGGCAACCAAGGTGGCGCTGGCCACGGCCGAGCAGGTGCAGGTGGCGCGGCAGAACTTTGCCTCGGGGGAGCTGGAGGCGGTCAACCAGGTGCAGGTGGCGGCCGAGGTGGCGGGGCGCATTACCCGTATCGCGTTCGAGTCTGGGCAGACCGTCACCGCCGGGCAGGTACTGGTGCAGCTCAATGACGGCCCGGAGCAGGCCCAGCGCCAGCAGTTGCGGGCCAAACTGCGTAACGCCGAAGTGGTGTTGCAGCGCAGCCGCAAACTGTTAGCTATGCGTGCTGTATCGCAAGAACTGTTCGATAACGCCGCCACTGCCGTGGAAGTGGCCAGTGGCGAGTTGCAGCACGTCGAGGCGTTGATCGCGCAGAAGGCCATCCGTGCACCGTTCGCCGGCAAGCTGGGTATTCGCCGTGTACATCAGGGCCAATACCTGGGCGCTGGCGAGACTATCGTCAGCCTGGCAGATACCCGCCAGTTGCACGTCAACTTCTCCTTGGGCGAGCAGGCTGCGCCCGACGTGCAGGTGGGGCAGGTGCTGGTACTGGATGTGGATGCCGTGCGCGGCCGAGGCTTAAAGGCCCAGGTAGTGGCGGTCGACCCGGTTGTCAGCAAGGCGCGCCTGGTGCAGGTGCAGGCCGCCTTGGTGAACCCGGACGGGCAGTTGCAGCCGGGCATGTACGCCAGCGTACGCCTGGACGCGGCACAGCCGTCGACGGTGCTGGCCGTACCAGAAACCGCAATTACCTACACCGCCTATGGGCAGACGGTGTTCGTCGCCACCCGGGACGCGGAGCATGGCACCCGTGTGAAACGGGTGCAGGTCACCACCGGTGAGCGCTGGCAGGGGCGGGTGGAAGTGACCTCTGGCCTTGCGCCGGGTGATCAGGTGGTGGTCTCTGGCCAGCTGAAACTGAACGATGGCATGTCTGTCGAGCCGGTGACCCAGGACAGCCTGCAGGCCAGCCAGGGAGGGCGGCAATCGTGAAGTTCACTGACGTCTTCGTGCGCCGCCCGGTGTTGGCGCTGGTGGTCAGCAGCCTGATCATCCTGCTGGGGCTGTTTGCCATGGGCAAACTGCCGATCCGCCAGTACCCGTTGCTGGAAAGCTCGACCATCACTATCAGCACCGAGTACCCCGGGGCCTCTGCCGAGCTGATGCAAGGCTTCGTGACCCAACCGATTACCCAGGCGGTGTCATCGGTGGAGGGCATCGACTACCTGTCCTCGTCATCGCAGCAGGGGCGCAGCCTGATTACCCTGCGCATGGTGCTGAACCGCGACTCGACCCAGGCACTGGCCGAGACCATGGCGAAGGTCAACCAGGTGCGCTATCGCCTGCCGGAAAAAGCCTACGACCCGGTGGTGGAGCTGTCGGCAGGTGACTCTACTGCCGTGGCCTACGTAGGCTTTGCCAGTGATACCTTGTCGATACCCGAGCTGAGCGATTACCTGTCGCGGGTGGTGGAACCGCAGTTCTCCGGCATCGACGGCGTGGCCAAGGTGCAGTCGTTCGGCGGGCAACGCCTGGCGATGCGCCTGTGGCTGAACAGCGAGCGAATGGCCGGGCGCGGGGTGACGGCAGCCGATGTGGCGCAGGCAGTGCGTGCCAACAACTACCAGGCGACGCCCGGCCAGGTGCGCGGCCAGTACGTGCTGGCCGATATCCAGGTGGACACCGACCTCACCCGGGTCGAGGACTTTCGCGAACTGATCATCCGTAACGCGGGCACCGACCTGGTACGCCTGCGCGATGTCGGCACCGTCGAGCTGAGTGCGGCGGCAACCCAGACCAGTGCCACCATGGATGGCAAACCGGCCGTGCACCTGGGCTTGTTCCCCACGCCAACCGGCAACCCGCTGGTGATTGTCGAGGGCATTCGCCAGCTGCTGCCGCAGATTCAGCAGACCCTGCCACCGGGCGTGCATGTGGCGTTGGCCTACGAGACCGCACGCTTCATCGACGCCTCGATCCACGAGGTGCTGCGTACCCTGATAGAAGCGATGCTGATCGTGGTGCTGGTGATCTGGCTGTGCCTGGGTTCGCTGCGCAGTGTGTTGATTGCGGTGGTGGCCATCCCGTTGTCGATGCTCGGGGCTGCGGGCCTGATGCTGTTGTTCGGTTTCAGCCTCAACTTGCTGACCTTGCTGGCGATGGTATTGGCCATCGGCCTGGTGGTGGACGATGCCATCGTGGTGGTGGAGAACGTGCACCGCCATATCGAGGAGGGCAAGTCGCCGGTCGCCGCAGCCTTGGCCGGGGCACGGGAAATTGCCGGGCCGGTGATTGCCATGACCCTCACGCTGGCGGCGGTGTATGCACCAATCGGGCTGATGGGCGGGCTGACCGGCACGCTGTTCCGCGAGTTCGCCTTGACCCTGGCGGGGGCGGTGATCGTGTCTGGCGTGGTGGCGCTTACCTTGTCGCCGGTGATGAGCTCGCTGCTGCTGCAACCCGGTCAGCAGCACGGCGCAATGGCCAACCTGGCGGACCGGTTGTTCGGGGCGCTGACCGGGGCTTATGGGAGGGTGCTGGCTTACACCCTGTCTCATCGCTGGATCAGTGGCGGCGTGGCACTGCTGGTGTGCCTGAGCCTGCCCTGGCTGTACCTGCTGCCACAGCGCGAACTGGCACCCCCCGAGGACCAGGCGGCGGTGCTCACGGCTATCAAATCGCCGCAGCATGCCAGCCTGGACTATGCGGAACGCTTTGCGCTGAAGCTCGACCAGGTGATGAAGTCCATTGCTGAAACCACCGACACCTGGATCATCAACGGCACCGACGGCCCGGCCGCCAGTTTCGGCGGCATCAACCTCAGTGCCTGGCAGGCTCGCGAGCGCTCTGCTGCGCAGGTGCAGGCGCAGCTTCAACAGGCGGTAGCGGACATCGAAGGCAGCAGCATTTTCGCCTTCCAGGTGGCCTCGCTACCGGGTTCCAGCGGAGGCTTGCCGGTGCAGATGGTGCTGCGCAGTGCCCATGACTACCCCGAGCTGTACCAGACCATGGAAGCCCTCAAGCAGCGTGCCCGCGACAGTGGTTTGTTCGCCGTGGTGGACAGTGACCTGGACTACAACAACCCGGTGGTGAAGGTGCGCATCGACCGGGCCAAGGCAGCCAGCCTGGGCATCAGCATGCAGGCCATCGGCGAGTCGCTGGGTGTGCTGGTGGGCGAGCAGTACCTCAACCGTTTCGCCCTGTTCGGACGCTCCTACGACGTGATTCCGCAGAGCATTCAGGACCAGCGCCTGACGCCTGCAGCGTTGAACCGCCAATATGTGCGCGCCGAGGACGACAGCCTGGTGCCGCTGGCCACGGTGGTGCACCTGGATATCGAGGTTGCGCCTAATCGCTTGCTGCAATTCGATCAGCAAAATGCCAGCACCTTGCAGGCGATACCGGCGCCGGGTGTGTCGATGGGCAATGCCGTGGCATTTCTTGAGCAGCTGGCCAGTGAGTTGCCGCCTGGCTTCAGCCACGACTGGCAATCGGAATCACGGCAGTACGTGCAGGAGGGCTTTGCCCTGATGTGGGCGTTTCTTGCCGCATTGGTGGTGATCTACCTGGTGCTGGCGGCGCAGTACGAAAGCCTGGTGGATCCGCTGATCATTCTGGTGACCGTGCCGCTGTCGATCTGCGGTGCGCTGCTGCCGCTGGCGCTGGGCTGGGCCACGTTGAACATCTACACGCAGATCGGACTGGTGACGTTGATTGGCCTGATCAGCAAGCACGGCATCCTGATGGTGGCGTTCGCCAACGAGATCCAGGTGCGCGACAACCTTGATCGGGCGGCGGCTATCGTCCGCGCTGCGCAGATACGTTTACGGCCTGTGCTGATGACCACGGCGGCGATGACCTTTGGCGTGCTGCCGTTGCTGTTCGCCAGTGGTGCCGGGGCCAACAGCCGCTTCGGGCTGGGGGTGGTGATTGTGTGCGGGATGCTGGTGGGCACCTTGTTCACGTTGTTCGTGCTGCCGACGGTGTATGGGTGGCTGGCGCGGGATCATCGGGTGGTGTCGGTGCGCAGCAAGCAATTGATCGAGGCCGAGCAGCAATTGCGGCCCCTCTAGGAGCGGCCTTGCGTGCCTGGGATCAGACAGGCGAGCGATCCCGGCGCATCTGGGTGACCAGGGTAAAGCGGTCATCCGGATGCACCGTCTCTGAAACCGCCATCAAATCGCCGTTTTCCTCGCGATAATGGCGAATGATCTTCAGCCCCGGTGAGCCCGCCTCGGCTTTCAGCGCGCAGGCCATTTCTGCGCTCAGTAACACCGCCCGCACCTGCTGGTCGACCACCGCGATCGCCCGGCCATAGTGCTGTTCGATCAACCCGGCAATCAGCTGGTCGGGGTGCTCGCGGGCGAGTTCGATGACCTGGGCATAGTCGCGCTGCGCATACACGTCGGTCCAGCACAGCGGTGCGGCACTGTGCAGGCGGTCGATGCGGATGCTGGACACGCAGAAGTAATGCTCCCCCGGTACCAACCCTAACCGTGTCGCCTCGCTCAGGTCGGCGACGAAGTGCCTCACATCCTGGATTTCCCGCTGCTGGGTTTCGGCCAGGTGTGCAAGGTCGGCCACGCTGGCCAGCGACTGTGAATAGCCACCGAGCGGGCTGCTGGCCTCCACCCGGGTGCCCACGCGTTTGCGCCGCGAAACCAGCCCTTGTCCGAGCAGTTGGTCGATGGCCGCACGCACCGTGTGCCGGCTTACGCCGTACAGGTCGCACAGCTCGAACTCGGTCGGCAGCAGGCTGCCCACCGGATAGCGGCCGCTGGCGATGCCTTGCATCAAGTCCTTTGCCACGATGGCGTAGCGCGTCGGGTTCATACGGTTGGTCTGTCGGGCACAGTGTGTGGAGGCACAGTGTACCAGCCCCCTCACGCGGCCCGCTGGGCGCGCAGCATGGAGAACACCGCCGAAGCTGAGCCGGGCTCGCGCTTGTCCAGCCCGGCCACCGCCAGCACCGACAACGCCACCATGATGAACGGCTGGCCAATGCCACGCACCACCGTGGACGGGATGATCACGTTGTCGGCACTGTCGGCGCTCAGGCTCGCCCCCAGCGGGTAAAGGGAGGATTAGTGAGTCTAGATCGCGTGTTTGGCATTAATTAAGAAACATAATTCTGGGTGTTCAGGGCTTTTCTTGTTTTTCTTATTGTTCGACGTAATTGATACGGCGCTCGATTTCGAAGGCGCTGCATATCTTACGGCAAGCACCTGGTGACCCATTGCCATGCGTGCGTCTCAATCACTCCCTATGGGCAAGCTCATGCGCAGCAACGGAAATGGCCGGCCTTCGCCATCCAGGGGGGACGGCCTGTCTGGATGAAACCGTAATGCTGGTAGAAGCCCACAGCCTGCGGGTATTGCTCGTTGACGTCGACACTCATTGAATGGCGCGATTGGCGGCCGAAGTCCAGCAGCGCGCGGCCAATGCTTTGCCCATGAAGCGTCGCGCGAACGGCGCGCAGCCAGATGTCGAGCAGCTGCGGGTAGTCGGTCGCGATGCCTTGGCGAATGATCATGAGGTCATCCTGAATGTATTGATGGCGGGTGGGCACGCCGGGGATTGGCGGCCATGCAAGGGTCGGCATCATGAATGACTGCTTCGCGAATCAACGCCTGGGCGGTGCACGGCAGGGGAAGCCGGAAGGGAAGAGTGGAAAGGGTACCCGGATTGGGTTGTCTGGGGCAACGCAGCCTGATTCGGGCTTTGGAAAGTAGGTTGCCAGCACTGGCGATACAAGTCTGCACCTTTGACTGGGTCAGGATTACTGTCAATGCTGCAATTGACCCGCAAAACAAGCATGGCCCCGGGAGCGCCAATGAACCGAAACGAACTGCGCAAAGCCGATATCAACCTGATGGTGGTGTTCGAAGCCCTGATGCAGGAGCGCAACCTCACCCGTGCGGCAGAAAAACTGTTCATCGCCCAGCCCACGGTCAGCGCCGCGCTGGCCAGGTTACGGGCGATGTTCAACGACCCGTTGCTGATCCGTGTGGGCAACCGCATGGAACCGTCGGTCAGGGCCGAAGAGGTGATCAAGTACCTCACCCCGGCGCTGGATGCGATGTCCATCGCCCTCAGCCTGTCCCATGACTTTGACCCGGCGACCAGCAACATGACGTTCCGAATCGGTTTGTCCGATGACGTGGAGTCGGGCTTGCTGCCGCCACTGCTGCGGGCCCTGCGGGTGGAGGCGCCGAACGTGGTGGTGGTTGTGCAGCATGTGGATTACTGGCGCATACCGGATTTGCTGGCAGCAGGCGATGTGACGGTTGGCATCAGCCAGACCAGAGGGCTGCCAGCCAATGCCAAGCGCAAGGTGCTGCGCACCCTGCAGGGCAGGGTGGTGCGGGCCGACAAGTCAGCCTGCAAAGATCCTGCTGTTTCGCCACCCTCAGGCCCGCGGCGGCTCCACCACCTGCAGGCCATCCCCCGGCTGCACCAGGCAGCTGGGCAGTACACCGATCAGGTTTGTATCGCCGGTGGCTCAGGGCGCTCACAAAACTCACGCCAGACGTATAGCGTCAACTCGGCGCCGTCAGTTTGCGGTTGCACGCTATCGGTCCAGCCGAATGCCTGCAGCGCCCGGTATCGCTCGTCCGCCCAGAACAGCGCTTCGACCCAAGGATAAACAGGGCCTCAGAACGCCCCTTGCAACGTCACCATGAAGTTACGCGGTTCGCCATAGAAGTTGCCCCAGCCCGGCGCGCCGATAGTGGCGTAGTACTTTTTGTCGAACAGGTTGTTGCCGTTGAGGGCGACGGTCCAGTTCTGGTCAAGCCGGTACTGCACGCGGCCGTTCCACACGGTGTAGCCAGGCTGCTCGACGCGGGTCTTGCCGGTGGTACGGAAGTTCTCGCTCTGGCTGTTGAAACCGGTACCCAAGGTCCAGCGCTCCAAGGCGCCGCCCAGTTGGTAGTCACCCCACACCTTGAGCATGTGCCGCGGGATGAAGCTGGAGGTGAAGGTCAGCTCGGTGGGGTCGGTGTCCTCGATGGTCTTCAGGTACTTGGTCTGGGTGTAGGTGTAGCCTGCCAACAGTTGCAGGCGCTCGATGGGCGAGCCGCTGATCTCGGCTTCGAAGCCCTGCGCACGCACCTTGCCGCTGTCGGTGTAGCAATAGCCGTCGCCTGACGGACAGGTCTCGATGTAGTCGCTTTCTGCGCGGTGATTCTCGACGGTGCGGAACAGGTTGAACGAAGTATTCAGGGCACCCTCAAGCAGCTCGCCCTTGATGCCAATCTCGTAGTTGGCACCGGTCTTGGGCTGGAGTGACTGCCGCTCGGCGTCCACTTTGTCGCTTTGCGGCTGGAAGATGTCGGCGTAGCTGGCGTAGGCGGTCCACTGGTTGTTCAGGTCGTACAGCACGGCGGCGAACGGCGTGACCTGGCCGTTTTCTTCGCTGCGGTTATTCACCCAGTAATCATAGTACTGGGTATAGGAGTCGCTCTTGTTGCGGTACCAGCTGACCCGTGCCCCCAGCACCAGGGTCAGCGGCTCTGCCAGCTTCAAGCGCAGGTTGGCATAAGTGCCGTACTGGGTGGTGGTGGAATCGGTTGGCACGCTACCACCGCGGGTCGGGTTGACCAGGTAATCGGACTTGGACGGGTGTGGGAAATGTGCAGACGGGTCGAATGGGTTCTGCTTGCCGTCCAGCAGCATCAGCGCGAAGTAGTCATGGGTTTTCTGCCGGCTGGCGTTGGCGCCGATGATCAGCTCGTGCTGCAGGCCGAACGCCTCGAATTTGCCATCGACATAGGTATCGAAGCCATAGTCGTCCTGGTCGTAGTCGAAACGACCGGCTCGCACGCTCATGCTGCCGGTGCTGGCGCCGACCGGTACCGTGCCTTCGGAGTAGGCGTATTCGATGTTCTGGTTGTTGTGGGTGTAGATCGAGGCAAAGTTCAGCGTCCAGTCATCGTTGAAGTGGTGCTTGAGGTCGGCAAAGCCGGTAATGCGCTGGCTTTGCAGGTCGTTCCAGCTGACCCCCAGGCAGGTGGAACGCGACAGCTTCAGGTCACTGCCATCGGCGTAGCGTGGCACACCGGCATAGCACGGTGTGGCATCGACATCCTCATAGGCCAGGCCAAAGCCCAGCGTAGTGTCGGGGCTGACATCCCAGTCGATGGCGCCGTACAGAATCTGGTCCTGGCGCTTGGCAATGTCATAGAAGTACTGACGGTCCTGCAGCGCCGCCACGGCCCGGCCACGCACCGTGCCGGATTCGTTGAGCGGGCCGCCCACATCGACCTGGCCGCGGTAGTTGTCCCAGCTACCGGCAGACAGGGTGACGGTGGTAGCGGCTTTTTCCTGGCCGCGTTTGCGCACGAAGTTGACGCCACCGGCGGAGGAACCGGAGCCCTTCATCATGCCAGCCGCACCCTTGAGAATTTCGACGCGGTCATAGAAGGCCATGTCGCTGGAAAAGCTGTTGGCCTGCACGTAGTTGCCACCCACATCCAGCGGCACGCCGTCGTACTGGTACTGGCCGTCCAGGTTGAAACCGCGGGAATAGAAATACTTGCCGCCCATGGGCGAGTCGTACACGGTGATGCCCGGGGTCTTGTCCAGCACCTGTTCCAGGGTGTTGAGGTTCTGGTCGTCGAGCATCTTGCGGGTCATGACGGTGACCGACTGCGGGGTTTCCTTCAGCGTGTGCACACCCTTGCCGATGGTCACGGCGCGGGCGGTGTAAGACTGAGTGCCTTCGCTGGTCGCATCCAGCCGATTGGCATCGATGTTCAGTGGCCCCAACTCCATTGCCGAGCCGTTGTCTGACGGCACCAACACGTAACCGCCATTGCCCTGGCGCTGTGCCTGAAAACCACTGTTGCCCAGTAGGCGCACCAACCCTTCTTCAATGCTGTAGCTGCCCTCCAGGCCTGCGCTGTTCAGGTTGCGGGTTTGTTCGGTGTCGAACGAAATGGTGACGCCCGCCTGCACGCCAAACTGGGTGATGGCGTTGCCCAGTGGGCCTGCTGCAACATGGTAGGCGGTCTGACTCTGGGCCATTGCCTGGGCAGGCATCAGCAGCAAGGCTGGCGCGCTGGCCAGGGACATGCCGAACAGCACCAGGCGCACGGCCTGGCTCAGCGTGGTAGGGGTGGGGTGCAGGTGAGGCATTGGGTGATCCTTCCGAGTTATGGCAGAAAGTCGCTGTCGTCGCGGCTTGTGTCAGGGACGGACGAGAATCAAAATCAGCAAGATTTGAGCGAAAGTTTTTTCACCAGCCGTTCAGGCGGGTTCCACATTCACCCAGTAGCGGCTGAGGTAGCGCACCTTTACAGGCAGGGTTTTCGGCAGGTTGGCCAGCGCAATATCGGTATCGTCGATACGGAATGCGCCGGAAATGCTCATGGCCTGGATTGATGAGGCGCAGCGCAGCACGCCCGGCCGATAGCGGCCCAGCTCTTCGATGAAGTCGCCCAGGCGCCAGTCGTTCACGCTCAGCATGCCCTGTAGCCAGGCCGTGGAGTCGGCGGGCAGGGCATGGGCAAGGGTGAAGTCTTGCTGGTCAAAGCGCGTTTGCTGCCCGGCCTGCACGTTCAGCACCCGGTCAGGATGGCGCTGCGGGCGTACATCGACGCTGGCCTGCAACACGCCTACGCGTGTCTGTTGTGCCAGTTTGCGAACGCTGAACTCGGTACTGCGGGCCAGCACGCTGCCGTCGTCGGTGTGCACGATGAACGGGCGCTGCTGAATGTCGCTGGCCGGGCGCACGAGGATCTCCCCCTGGTACAGCTGGATTGCCCGCACTTTCCTGTCAAAGCGCACATCCAGCGCGGTACCCACGTTCAGTTCCAGCTGCGAGCCATCCGGCAGCTCTACAGCGCGCCGCTCGCCGGTACCGGTACGTTGTTGCGCCATCAAGGCGCGATAGGGCACCTGCTCGGCTGCCAGCCAGCCGCCGCCGCCCATGGCCAGCAGCAGGCTCAGCACTTTCAGCACATCGCGCCGCTGCGTCTGCGCCGCGCCCAGGCTGGACAGCGCCGCGTGTGGCGGCACCATGGCCCATTGTTGCTGAAGCTTTTCAACGCGCGCCCAGGCAGCGGCATGCTGAGGGCTGGCCTGCAGCCACTGGCGCCAGGCGTGGGTGCGGGCTTCATTGCTGTCGCCATCGTTGAGCTGCACGTACCAGGTGGCAGCGGCTTCCAGGGTTTTGACGTCCATACCGTTCAGCCTTCGACTGCCAGCAGGCAGCGGGTCATGGCCTTGATCAGGTGATTCTTCACCGTGGTGACTGACACGCCGAAGCGCTCGGCCGCAGCACCGTAGGTCAGGCCTTCCAGTTGCACGGCGAGAAAGATGGCACGGGTCTTGGGGCCGAGTTCGTCGAGCAGGCTGTCCACGGCCATCAGCATTTCGATGATCGACAGGCGAACCTCTGGTGATACCTCCAGCGGCGCCGGTCGTAGGGCCAGGGCTTGCAGGTAGGCTTTTTCGATGGCGCGGCGGCGCACTTTGTCGATCAGCAGGGAGCGGGCGATGGCGCTGAGGTAGCTGCGCGGTTCGCGAATGGGTAGCTGGCTGCGGGCCGTCATGACCCGCAGGAACGTATCGTGCGCCAGGTCGGAGGCATCGGCTGCGTTTCCCAGGCGGGCGCGCAGCCAGCCTTTCAGCCAGCTGTTGTTTTCGTTGTATAGCTGGTGAAGGGCCTGGTGATCGAGCGTCGACATGGCGTCAAATTCGCAATATGAATAGGAATTGATCGCATTGTCGCGATGAGCCAAGGTGATTGCAAGGAGGGTTTGTCCTGGGGCTGCGATGCAGCCCCAAGCACTGAGATTAGAACCCCGCCTCCAGGCCCAGCAGGTCCTGCACGGTCTGCCGCCGGCGAATCATGCGCAGCGCCCCTTCCTCGATCAGGAACTCCGGCAGCAACGGCCGGCTGTTGTAGTTCGACGACATCGACGCCCCATAGGCCCCGGCATCGTGAATCACCAGCAAATCGCCCACCTGCGCCTGGGGCAGGTCCTGTGGGGTCAGTTCCTGGTCATCCTGGGTGAACACATCCCCCGACTCGCACAGCGGCCCGGCCACCACGGTCGGCTGGCGCGGGCGGTCCACTGGCTGGCCGTTGGCATCGAGCAGGGTCATGCCGTGGTACGCACCGTACATCGCCGGGCGCATCAGGTCGTTGAAGCCGGCGTCGATCATCACGAAGGTATTGCGCCCCACTTGCTTCACAGCGCGCACTTCGGCCACCAGGTAGCCTGACTCCGCCACCAGGAAGCGCCCAGGCTCGATCTCCATGCGCACCTGGTGGCCGAGCATCGCTTCGATTTCCTTGCGTGCCACCGCCCAGGTCTGGGCGTAGCGCTGCAGGTCGACCGGCTTGTCGGTGCTGCGGTACGGGGTGGAGAGCCCGCCGCCGATGGAAAACGCTTCGATGTTCACGCCCAGGCGGCCAATCAGCTCGATCATCGAGCGAGCCACCTGCTCCAGGTGCTGGTAGTCCACACCGGAACCAATGTGCATGTGCACGCCCACCAGGTGCAGGCCATGGGCCTTGATGCAGACCAGTGCCTCCTCCAGCTCTCCGTGCCAGATGCCGTGCTTGCTGTTCTCGCCGCCGGTGTTTGTCTTGCGGCTGTGGCCATGGCCAAAGCCCGGGTTGATGCGGATCCACACGCGGTGGCCGGGCGAGCGTTCACCCAGCTGGCGCAGCATGTCGATGGAGCCCGCGTTCACTTCGATCTTCGAGGCCACCACGCGCTCCAGGGTCGGCCGGTCCAGCGCGTCGCAGGTCAGCACCACGCCGGCAGGGTCGCCGTCCACGCGGGCACCCGCTGCGAAGGCCCGTTCCATCTCACCCAGCGATACGGCATCCAGCACCAGGCCATGGGCGCGCATCAGGCGCAGCACATGCAGGTTAGGGTTGGCTTTCTGGGCGAAGCGTACGGTGTCGAACACCTTCAACTGCTCGACACGTTCGGCGATGGTGCTGGCGTCGTACGCCCACAGCGGCGAGCCGTGCTGGCGGACAGCTTCGGCCAGGAGGGAGAAAGGTGCGGTCATGGTGGCGCTACTCATATAAGGATGACCACGAGGATGAGCCAAACCGGGAATTCAGAAAAATAGCTATTTTTCTGCCGGTCATTCATATCTGATATACCCATTGCTGACTTTGCCTGGTACTGCTGTGAAACTCTCTGTCCGCCATATCGAAGTGTTCCGCGCCATCATGGCCGCTGGCAGTGTGACCGGGGCGGCGCGCCTGCTGTTTACCTCGCAGCCCACTGTCAGCCGCGAGCTGGCGCGGCTGGAGCAGTTAACCGGGCTGAACCTGTTCGAGCGCGAGGGTGGGCGCCTGGTGGCGACCGCCCAGGCGTTGCTGTTGATCGAAGAGGTCGAGCGCGCCTACGTCGGGCTGGAGCGGATTGACCGTTTTGCTCAGGCCATTCGCAATTTCGAGCAGGGGAGGCTGGCCATCACTTGCCTGCCGCTGTTCTCCCAGACGTTGCTGCCCAAGGCTTGCCAGCGTTTCCACCAACAGCATCGAGGCGTAAGCGTGAGTATCCTGGCGCAGGAATCGCCATTGCTGGAAGAGTCTCTGGTGGCCCAGCAGCACGACCTTGGCCTGACCGAGGTCGAGCAGATTCCGCGCGGTGCCTATGGCGAGCTGCTGTTCAGCGCCAACATGGTGTGCGTGCTGCCCGCGCATCACTCGCTACAGGCAAAAGCCGAGCTGGAACTTGCCGACTTTCATGAGGTGGACTTCATCAACCTGGCCAGCCTGGACACTTACCGCCAGCGCCTGGACCAGCACTTTCGCGCGGCGGGGGTAAACCGCCGCACGGTGATCGAGACCACCAGTGCCGCCTCGGTGTGTGCCATGGTCAGGCAAGGGTTGGGGGTGGCGATCATCAACCCGTTGAGCGGGCTGGAGGCGGCGCAGGGCGGGTTGCCGATCCGCAGGTTGCGGGTGTCGGTGCCGTACCAGGTGATGCTGATACGGCCAGACCATAGGCCGGCATCGGCGGCGGTGGAGCCGTTTTGCGAGGCGCTGCGGGTGCAGGCGCAAGAGATGCAGGCAGCGTTGCAGTAAAGGCGGGCTCACAACTCGCAGACGAAGGTCCCGGTCCCGGCCAGGATGTTCTCCAGGGTTTCTTTCACTTCGTCCAGGTCACTCAGGTCGCTGGTCAGGTTGATCTCCAGCACCTCATCCCCCTTCAGCGCATCGCGGTCGCCGGCTGCCACTTCAATCAGCAGGCGCTTGGCGCTCAGGGTCACTTTCAGCCCGTCCAGCGTCGATGGCTCGTCATCCAGGGTCAGGTCGACGGTGTCTTCGTCCGGGTAGCGGGTAAGCAGAAACATCTGGCCCTTGTCGCTGTGGCAGCACAGGGTCGCCATGTTGTCTTCCTCGTCATCGCAAGGGGTGGCGAAGAGCAGGGCGGTGTTGATTTGCATGAGCGGGCTCGGATCAAAGTGAATGGAAGGGAATTCTGACAGTCTTGCGTACAGGCATAAACGTAAAGTTACCGCCCCTTGACCGAAATTGTCGCAGCGCTGCAAGCGTTGATGACCGATCAGTCGTTAAGCTTCGGCGAGCCCTGGGCGTGCCCGCGCACGTTCAACGTCTGGTTTTACCGTCCGCCTTGCTACGGGTTGGCTATCGTTGATCCGTACACGGCGCACGCAGCGACGCTTCAACTATTACAAAGCCCAAGCGGAGTACCACAGATGGCGTTCTTCACCGCAGCCAGCAAAGCCGACTTTCAGCATCAACTGCAAGCGGCCCTGGCGCAGCACATCAGCGAACAGTCCCTGCCACAAGTGGCGCTGTTCGCCGAGCAGTTCTTCGGCATCATCTCTCTGGACGAACTCACTCAGCGCAGGCTTTCCGACCTGGCCGGCTGCACCCTGTCAGCCTGGCGCATCATCGAACGTTTCGACCCCGAATACCCGCAAGTGCGGGTGTACAACCCTGATTACGAGCGCAACGGCTGGCAATCGACCCATACTGTGGTCGAGGTGCTGCACCACGACCTGCCGTTTTTGGTCGACTCGGTGCGCACCGAGCTCAACCGCCGTGGCTATAGCATTCACACCCTGCAAACCACCGTGCTCAGCGTGCGCCGTGGCGCCAAGGGTGAGTTGTTGGAGCTGCTGCCCAAGGGTACCCAGGGCGAGGGCGTGCGCCACGAGTCGCTGATGTACCTGGAGATCGACCGCTGCGCCAATGCCGCAGAGCTGACCGTGCTGGCCCGCGAGATCGAGCAGGTGCTGGCCGAGGTGCGGGTGGCAGTTGCCGATTTCGAGCCGATGAAGGCCAAGCTGCGTGACGTGGTGGCCGAGGTGGAACAGACCGCCTTCGGCCCGGCGCAACACGAAAAGGGCGAGGTCAAGGCCTTCCTCGAGTGGCTGCTGGACAACCACTTCACCTTCCTGGGCTATGAAGAATTCACCGTCAAGGGCGACGCCGATGGCGGCCAGATGGTTTACGACGAGCAGTCGTTCCTCGGCCTGCCGCGCCGCCTGCGCGTGGGCCTGACGGCCGAAGAGCTGCGCATCGAAGACTACGCCGTGGCCTACCTCAACGAACCGCTGCTGCTGTCGTTCGCCAAGGCCGCGCTGCCCAGCCGCGTGCACCGCCCGGCCTACCCGGACTACGTGTCGATCCGCCAGCTGGACGCCGATGGCAAGGTCATCAAGGAACACCGCTTCATGGGCCTGTACACCTCGTCGGTGTATGGCGAAAGCGTGCATGCCATCCCTTACATCCGCGTCAAGGTAGCCGAAGTCGAGCGCCGCTCGGGCTTCGACCCCAAGGCCCACCTCGGCAAGGAACTGGCCCAGGTGCTGGAGGTGCTGCCGCGCGACGACCTGTTCCAGACGCCGATCGACGAGCTGTTCACCACCGTCATGGCGATCGTGCAGATCCAGGAGCGCAACAAGATCCGCGTGTTCCTGCGCAAGGACCCGTACGGCCGCTTCTGCTACTGCCTGGCGTACGTGCCGCGGGAGATCTACTCCACCGAAGTGCGACAGAAAATCCAGCAAGTACTGATGGAGCGCCTGAAGGCCAGCGACTGCGAGTTCTGGACCTTCTTCTCCGAATCGGTGCTGGCCCGTGTGCAACTGATTCTGCGGGTAGACCCGAAAAACCGCATCGACATCGACCCGCAGCAGCTGGAGCGCGAAGTCATCCAGGCCTGCCGCTCGTGGCATGACGATTATTCGACGCTGGTAGTGGAGAACTTCGGCGAAGCCCAAGGCACCAACATCCTCGCCGATTTCCCCAAGGGCTTCCCGGCCGGCTACCGCGAACGCTTTGCCGCGCACTCGGCCGTTGTCGACCTGCAGCATGTGCTGAACCTGTCGGAAAGCAAGCCGCTGGCCATGAGCTTCTACCAGCCGCTGACCCAGGTGGGTGAGCGCATCCTGCACTGCAAGCTGTACCACGCCGACACCCCGCTGGCGCTGTCCGACGTGCTGCCGATCCTGGAAAACCTCGGCTTGCGCGTGCTGGGCGAATTCCCGTATCGCCTGCGCCATGCCAGTGGCCGCGAGTACTGGATTCACGATTTTGCCTTTACCTACAGCGAAGGCCTGAGCCTGGATATCCAGCAGCTCAACGACACCCTGCAGGACGCCTTCATCCACATCGTGCGTGGCGATGCCGAGAACGATGCCTTCAACCGTCTGGTACTCACCGCTGGCCTGCCTTGGCGTGACGTGGCGCTGCTGCGCGCTTACGCCCGTTACCTGAAGCAGATCCGCCTGGGCTTCGACCTGGGTTACATCGCCAGCACCCTGAACAACCACACCGACATCGCCCGCGAGCTGACCCGGTTGTTCAAGACCCGCTTCTACCTGGCGCGCAAGCTGACCCAGGACGACCTCGACGACAAGCAGCAGCGCCTGGAACAAGCCATCCTGACCGCGCTCGACGACGTGCAGGTGCTCAACGAAGACCGCATCCTGCGGCGCTACCTGGATCTGATCAAGGCCACCCTGCGCACCAACTTCTATCAGCCGGATGCCAACGGCCAGAACAAGTCGTACTTCAGCTTCAAGTTCAACCCCAAGCTGATCCCCGAACTGCCCAAGCCGGTGCCCAAGTTCGAAATCTTCGTTTATTCGCCTCGGGTCGAGGGCGTGCACCTGCGCTTTGGCAACGTCGCCCGTGGCGGCCTGCGCTGGTCTGACCGTGAAGAAGACTTCCGCACCGAAGTGCTGGGCCTGGTCAAAGCCCAGCAGGTGAAGAACTCGGTCATCGTGCCGGTCGGCGCCAAGGGCGGTTTCCTGCCGCGCCGCCTGCCACTGGGCGGTAGCCGGGACGAGATCGCCGCCGAAGGCGTGGCGTGCTACCGCATCTTCATTTCCGGCCTGCTCGACATCACCGACAACCTCAAGGACGGTGGCGTGGTGCCGCCGGCCAACGTGGTGCGCCACGACGATGATGACCCGTACCTGGTGGTGGCGGCCGACAAAGGCACCGCCACCTTCTCCGACATCGCCAACGGCATTGCGATCGATTATGGCTTCTGGCTGGGCGATGCCTTTGCCTCGGGCGGTTCGGCCGGTTATGACCACAAGAAGATGGGCATTACCGCACGCGGCGCCTGGGTGGGTGTGCAGCGCCACTTCCGCGAGCGTGGCATCAACGTGCAGGAAGACCCGATCACCGTCATCGGCGTGGGTGACATGGCCGGCGACGTGTTCGGCAACGGTCTGCTGATGTCCGACAAGCTGCAACTGGTGGCGGCGTTCAACCACCTGCACATCTTCATCGACCCCAACCCCGAGCCTGCGTCCAGCTTTGCCGAGCGCAAGCGCCTGTTCGACCTGCCGCGTTCGGCCTGGAGCGACTACGACACCAGCATCATGTCTGAAGGCGGCGGTATCTTCCCGCGCAGTGCCAAAAGCATCACCATCAGCCCGCAGATGAAAGAGCGCTTTGCCATCGAGGCCGACCGCCTGACCCCGACCGAGCTGCTGAACGCGTTGCTCAAGGCACCGGTCGACCTGCTGTGGAACGGCGGTATCGGTACCTACGTGAAGGCCAGCAGCGAAAGCCACGCTGATGTCGGCGACAAGGCCAACGATGCGCTGCGGGTCAACGGCAATGAGCTGCGCTGCAAGGTGGTGGGCGAGGGCGGCAACCTGGGTATGACCCAGCTTGGCCGGGTGGAGTTTGGCCTGAACGGCGGCGCCACCAACACCGACTTCATCGACAACGCCGGCGGCGTTGACTGCTCCGACCACGAGGTCAACATCAAGATCCTGCTCAACGAAGTGGTGCAGGGTGGCGACATGACCGAGAAGCAGCGTAACCAGCTGCTGGGCAGCATGACCGACGAAGTCGGCAACCTGGTGCTGGGCAACAACTACAAGCAGACCCAGGCGCTGTCGCTGGCGGCCCGCCGCGCCCGCGAGCGGATTGCCGAGTACAAGCGCCTGATGGCCGACCTGGAAGGCCGTGGCAAGCTGGACCGCGCCATCGAGTTCCTGCCGTCCGAAGAGCAGTTGGCTGAACGCCTGGCTGCCGGCCAGGGGCTGACCCGCGCCGAGCTGTCGGTGCTGATCTCGTACAGCAAGATCGACCTCAAGGAGCAACTGCTCAAGTCGCTGGTGCCGGATGACGACTACCTGACCCGCGACATGGAAACCGCCTTCCCGCCGTCGCTGGTCAGCAAGTTCGCCGAGGCCATGCGCCGCCACCGCCTGAAGCGCGAAATCGTCAGCACCCAGATCGCCAACGACCTGGTCAACAACATGGGCATCACCTTCGTCCAGCGCCTGAAGGAGTCGACCGGCATGAGCCCGGCCAACGTGGCCGGGGCCTATGTGATCGTGCGCGACATCTTCCACCTGCCGCATTGGTTCCGCCAGATCGAGGCCCTGGACTACCAGGTGCCGGCAGAAATCCAGCTCACCCTGATGGACGAGCTGATGCGTCTGGGCCGCCGTGCCACCCGCTGGTTCCTGCGTAGCCGCCGTAACGAGCAGGACGCCGGGCGCGACACCGCGCACTTCGGGCCGAAGATCGCGCAGCTGGGGCTCAAGCTGGACGAGCTGCTGGAAGGCCCGACCCGCGAACGCTGGATGGTGCGTTACCAGGGCTTTGTCGACGCCGGTGTGCCGGAGTTGCTGGCGCGCATGGTGGCCGGTACCAGCCACTTGTACACCCTGCTGCCGATCATCGAAGCCGCCGACGTCACCGGCCATGAGCCGGCGCAGGTGGCCAAGGCGTTCTTTGCGGTGGGCAGCGCGCTGGACCTGACCTGGTACTTGCAGGAAATCAGCAACCTGCCGGTGGAAAACAACTGGCAGGCCTTGGCCCGCGAAGCGTTCCGCGATGACATTGACCTGCAGCAACGGGCAATCACCATCTCGGTACTGCAGATGGCCGATGCACCGGAAGACATGGACGCCCGCGTGGCGCTGTGGGCCGAGCAGCACCGGGTGATGGTGGAGCGCTGGCGCGCCATGCTGGACGACCTGCGCAATGCCCAGGGCACCGACTATGCGATGTACGCGGTGGCCAACCGCGAGCTGGTCGACTTGGCCATGAGCGGGCAGGCGGCTGTGGTGCCGTCCTGAGCTTGAGCTGAAATGAAAAACCCGGCAGACATGCCGGGTTTTTTTATCCCTGTGCTGGCCTCTTCGCGGGCATGCCCGCGAAAGGGCCAGAACAGGCTTACTTGAACCTGCGCTCTACGCCTTTCTCCACCAGAATCTTCGCCGAAATCTCTTCCACCGAAAAATGCGTGGAATTGATGTTGGGAATGTTCTCCCGGCGGAACAGGTTCTCCACCTCGCGCACTTCGAACTCGCACTGGGCAAAGCTGGAATAGCGGCTGTTGGGCTTGCGCTCGTGGCGGATGGCGGTGAGGCGATCGGGGTCGATGGTCAGGCCGAACAGCTTGTTGTGGTGCTTTTTCAGCACCGCCGGCAGCTGCAGGCGCTCCATGTCGTCCTCGGTCAGCGGGTAGTTGGCGGCGCGGATGCCGAACTGCATGGCCATGTACAGGCAGGTAGGGGTCTTGCCGCAACGCGACACGCCAACCAGAATCAGGTCGGCCTTGTCGTAGTAGTGGGTACGCGCGCCGTCGTCGTTGTCCAGGGCGAAGTTCACCGCCTCGATGCGTTCCATGTAGTTGGAGTTACCGCCAATCGAGTGCGATTTACCCACGGAATACGACGAATGGGCGGTCAATTCCTGCTCGAGCGGGGATAAAAACGATGAAAAGATGTCGATCATGAAGCCATTCGACGTCGCCAGGATCTCACGGATGTCCTGATTGACGATGGTGTCGAAGATGATCGGGCGCACCCCGTCACGCTCGGCGGCGGCGTTGATTTGCTGGACCATGGTCCGTGCTTTGTCCGGCGAGTCGATGTACGGGCGGGTAAATTTGTTGAACGGAATGCTCTCGAATTGCGCGAGCAAACTCTGGCCCAGGGTTTCGGCAGTGATACCGGTGCCGTCGGAGATGAAGAACGCGGTTCGTTTCATTTGCGATCTGGGCCTTAAGCTGATGACGTTTCTTGGATATGATAAGTTCGGTTTGCCGAATGCGGCTGTCGGCATTCTCACTTATTTTCCAGGTACAGGCCACAAACGCCCGGCCAAGTCACAGAAGACAGGCGGGCGCCTTTTGAGCTTTTCCAACACAGTTAGTGGAGAGATCACCTTGGTAGAGTACGTAGTTTCCCTCGATAAGCTCGGCGTCCATGATGTGGAGCATGTGGGGGGCAAGAACGCATCCCTGGGCGAGATGATCAGCAACCTTGCAGGTGCTGGTGTATCGGTGCCGGGCGGCTTTGCCACTACGGCGCAGGCGTACCGCGATTTTCTCGAACAGAGTGGTCTCAACGACCGGATCCATGCCGCGCTCGACGCGCTGGACGTGGATGACATCAATGCCCTGACCAAAACCGGCGCGCAGATTCGCCAGTGGGTCATGGAAGCCGAGTTCCCGGCACGTCTGGATTCGGAAATCCGAACCGCCTTCGCCGCGATGGCTGCCGGCAACGACAACATGGCGGTTGCCGTGCGCTCCTCGGCCACTGCCGAAGACCTGCCGGACGCCTCGTTCGCAGGCCAGCAGGAAACCTTCCTCAACATCCGTGGCGTCGACAACGTGATCCGCGCGGCCAAGGAAGTGTTCGCCTCGCTGTTCAACGACCGCGCCATCGCCTACCGCGTGCACCAGGGCTTCGACCACAAGCTGGTGGCCCTGTCTGCTGGCGTGCAGCGCATGGTCCGCTCCGAAACCGGCACCGCCGGCGTCATGTTCACCCTCGACACCGAGTCGGGCTTCCGCGACGTGGTGTTCATCACGGGCGCCTACGGGCTGGGTGAAACCGTGGTGCAGGGTGCGGTCAACCCTGACGAATTCTACGTGCACAAGAACACCCTGCAGGCCGGCCGCCCGGCCATCCTGCGCCGCAACCTGGGCAGCAAGGCCATCAAGATGGTCTACGGCGAAGAAGCCAAGGCCGGCCGTTCGGTCAAGACCGTGGAAGTGGACCGCGCCGAGCGCGCACGCTTCTGCCTGACCGATGCCGAGGTCAGCGAGCTGGCCAAACAGGCCATGATCATCGAGCAGCACTACCAGCGCCCGATGGACATCGAGTGGGCCAAGGACGGTGACGACGGCAAGCTGTACATTGTCCAGGCGCGCCCTGAGACCGTGAAAAGCCGTTCCAGCGCCAACGTCATGGAACGCTACCTGCTGAAAGAAAAAGGCACCGTACTGGTCGAAGGCCGTGCCATCGGCCAGCGCATCGGCGCCGGCAAAGTGCGCGTGATCAACGACGTTTCGGAAATGGACAAGGTCCAGCCGGGCGACGTACTGGTTTCCGACATGACCGACCCGGACTGGGAACCGGTGATGAAGCGCGCCAGCGCCATCGTCACCAACCGTGGCGGCCGAACCTGCCACGCGGCGATCATTGCCCGCGAGCTGGGCATTCCGGCCGTGGTCGGTTGCGGCAACGCCACCCAGGTGCTCAAAGACGGCCAGGGCGTGACCGTGTCCTGCGCCGAAGGCGATACCGGCTTCATCTTCGAAGGCGAGCTGGGCTTTGACGTCAAGCAGAACTCCGTCGACGCCATGCCGGAGCTGCCGTTCAAGATCATGATGAACGTCGGTAACCCGGACCGCGCCTTCGACTTCGCCCAGTTGCCCAACGCCGGTGTCGGCCTGGCGCGCCTGGAGTTCATCATCAACCGCATGATCGGTGTGCACCCCAAGGCACTGCTGAACTATGCCGGCCTGCCTGCCGACCTGAAAGACAGCGTCGACAAGCGCATTGCCGGTTACAACGACCCGGTCGGCTTCTACGTCGAGAAACTGGTCGAAGGCATCAGCACCCTGGCGGCGGCCTTCTACCCGAAAAAGGTCATCGTGCGCCTGTCGGACTTCAAGTCCAACGAGTACGCCAACCTGATCGGCGGCAAGCTGTACGAGCCGGAAGAAGAAAACCCGATGTTGGGCTTCCGTGGCGCTTCGCGTTACATCAGCGAATCGTTCCGTGACTGCTTCGAGCTCGAGTGCCGTGCCCTCAAGCGCGTGCGCAACGAGATGGGCCTGACCAACGTCGAGATCATGGTGCCGTTCGTACGCACCTTGGGCGAAGCCAGCCAAGTGGTCGACCTGCTCGCCGAAAACGGGCTGGCCCGTGGCGACAACGGCCTGCGCGTGATCATGATGTGCGAGCTGCCGTCCAACGCCATCCTGGCCGAAGAGTTCCTGGAGTACTTCGACGGCTTCTCGATCGGCTCCAACGACCTGACCCAGCTGACCCTGGGCCTGGACCGCGACTCGGGCATCATCGCCCACCTGTTCGACGAGCGTAACCCTGCCGTCAAGAAGCTGCTGGCCAACGCCATTGCCGCGTGCAACAAGGCCGGCAAGTACATCGGCATCTGCGGCCAGGGCCCATCGGACCACCCGGACCTGGCCAAATGGCTGATGGAGCAAGGCATCGAAAGCGTGTCGCTGAACCCGGACTCGGTACTCGAAACCTGGTTCTTCCTGGCCGAAGGCCAAGGCGCGGCCTGATGCAGTAAAACGCGGGGGGACGTCTGGCGTACCCCCGCCTGGTTTTTTCCAGGGCGAGTTCCAGCAATGGATCCCGCCCTTTTTTGTGCACCAAGCAACCTTATGCAAAGCAGCAGCACTCTATTCCCCGTGGCCCTGCTCAGTGCCGAGCGCCGCGGCGACCTCAGCGAAGACGTGTACCGGATCAAGGCTGGCAACGGCCCGGACCCTAGCGTCGAGCTGGCCATCACCCGCCTGGGGTTGGCCGACCATGGCCGTGCCCAGGGCGTGCCGGTCATTCTTCTGCACGGCAGTTTTTCCAACCGGCGTTTCTGGTATTCGCCCAAAGGTATTGGCCTGGGCGCCTACCTCGCCCGTGCCGGTTTCGATGTGTGGATCCCGGAAATGCGCGGTCACGGCCTGTCACCACGCAACCATGCCTGGCAGCACAACAGCGTTGCGGCCTATGCCCGTGATGACCTGCCACTGATTGCCGCGTTCGTGCGCGAGCAGTCGGGCCAGGCGCCGCACTGGGTTGGCCATTCCTTGGGCGGCACCACTCTGGTGGCGGCGCTTGGAGGTGGTTTCCTGGGTGCCGAACAGGTGGCCAGCGTGGCGCTGTTCGGCACCCAGATCAGCCGTGTCTACTGGCCGTTGAAGGTGCCACCGCTGGTGTGGGGTGCGAAGCTGGTGCTCAAGCGCTGGGGGCAGATATCCGGGCCACGCTTCAAACGTGGGCCGGAAGACGAGCCGATTGGCCTGGCGCTGGAAAGCATGCGCTGGCATGGCCTGTTCGGACGCTTTGGCGACAAGCAGAACGACTGGTGGGCAGGGCTGGCAGAGGTGGATGTGCCCCTGCTGGCAGTGGCCGGCGCGGGGGACTTCCAGGACCCGGTGTGGGCCTGCCGCAAGCTGTTCGAGCAGTTGGGGGGCGAGCGCAAGCAGTTCTTGCGGCTGGGGCGTGAGGAAGGTTTTGAGGCCTTTGGGCATGTCGACATGCTGGTGAGCAAGGCTGCGCAGGCGCAGGTATGGCCGTTGGTGGAGCGCTGGTTGCGTGATCCATTGCTGCCGGTGCATGCGTCCACGGTGGCTCAGGAACCTTTGCCAGTCAGTTGATCTTGCATCGCCTGGGTCGGCCTCTTCGTGGGCGTGCCCGCGAAAGGGCCGGTACAGGATGAATACAAATGACTGCCCGGTCCCGGATGACTGCAATGGCCTCCAAGGTGTAGCCTTGGCCGATACCCGCTTTCGTTGTGACTGACAGGAGCTTCCCATGCAGCATTACGTAACGCCCGACCTGTGTGACGCCTACCCCGACCTGGTACACGTGCTGGAACCCATGTTCAGCAATTTTGGCGGCCGCGATTCGTTCGGTGGCCAGATCGTCACCATCAAGTGCTTCGAGGACAACTCGCTGGTGAAGGAGCAGGTCGAACTCGACGGCAAGGGCAAGGTCCTGGTGGTCGATGGTGGTGGTTCGCTGCGCCGTGCGCTGCTGGGCGATATGCTTGCGGAAAAAGCCGCCAAAAACGGTTGGGAAGGCCTGGTGATCTATGGCTGCGTGCGTGACGTCGATGTGCTGATCCAGACCGACGTCGGGGTGCAGGCCCTGGCCAGCCACCCGATGAAAACCGACAAGCGTGGTATCGGTGACCTCAATGTGGTGGTGACCTTCGCCGGCGTTACCTTCCGCCCGGGCGAGTACGTGTATGCCGACAACAATGGCGTACTCGTTTCGCCAAGCCCGCTGAAAATGCCGGAGTGATGCGCCCCACGCGCTGATGGAGCTTTGATGTTCGAGGAAGACAACGCGCAGTGGGGGCTGGTGCATGCCCTGGTGCTCGATGGTAAAGGCGGCGCGCGCTCGATTGCCCGTACCGAACTGGACAGCTTGCAACTGCAACCAGAGCAGAGCCTGTGGCTGCATTGGGACCGCAGCCATCCGCAAACCCGTACCTGGCTACTGCATGACAGTGGCCTGAGCGAGTTCGCCTGCGAGCTGCTGCTGGAAGAAAACACCCGGCCGCGCCTGCTGCCCATGGCGGACGAACAGCTGCTGCTGTTCCTGCGCGGGGTCAACCTCAACCCGGGTGCCGAGCCTGAAGACATGGTTTCGGTACGTATTTTCGCCGAGGCACAGCGGGTTATCTCGTTGCGCCTCAGGCCGTTGCGTGCCAGTGACGAAATTCTCCAGCAACTGGAACAGGGCAGGGGGCCGAAATCGGCCTCCGAACTGTTGCTGTTGATGGGCGAACTGCTGACTGAAAAGGTTCAGGGCTTGGTGAGTGATCTGGCCGAATTGGTCGACCTGGAAGAAGAAAAGGTCGAAACCGACGAGCGGTACACCCCTGAGCATGGCAGCCTGCAGCAGATCCGCCGTCGTGCCGCCGGCCTGCGCCGCTTTCTTGCCCCGCAACGGGAAATCTACGCCCAGTTGTCGCGCAGCAAATGGAGCTGGTTCGCCAATGCCGACGCCGATTACTGGAACGAGCTCAATAACAGCCTGATTCGCTACCTCGAAGAACTGGAGCTGACCCGCGAGCGCGCTGCGCTGGTGCTGGAAAGCGAAGACCGGCGGCGCAGCGAGCGGATGAATCGCACCATGTACCGTTTTGGCATCATCACCTGCATCTTTTTGCCCATGAGCTTCATCACCGGACTGCTGGGCATCAATGTCGGCGGTATTCCGGGGGCGGATAACCCGTTGGGCTTTCTGTTCGCGTGCATCGTCGTGCTGGGGCTGGCGGTGGGGCAGTGGTGGCTGTTCCGGCGGTTGCGATGGGTTTAGGTGTGCATTTTGAAACATTCGTACCAATGGGTTGTGTGACCCATTGCCCGGCCATCTCGTCTCTTGCTGACACTGCGCGAGGTGCCCATGCACGATCCGTTTGAAGAATCCCTGCGCGACCTGCTCAAGGCGTCACCCTCCGGCAATGACCGGGACGACCGGGACGACGCCGCTTGCCTGGGTCGCGTACTGAAAACCGCCAACCGCCAGGTTGGCGCGGGTGATCTGTTCAGCCTGCTTGGCCGCTGGAGCCAGGCGCTGCTCATCGCCGTCAATAATGGCTCGGCGCATGTCGCGCCGGTGCGTCGACACTCTTCCCGCAACGCTGCCACCGGCAGCAAAGCAGATAAGGCCGATTGAATATGGAACTCGATCTCTGGACCCAGAGCCTGGTCACCGCAATGACTGCCCTTTGGACCAAGGTAGCGAACTTCATCCCCAACCTGTTCGGCGCGCTGGTCGTGGTGCTGCTGGGTTTCGTGGTGGCCAAGCTGCTCGACACACTGCTGTCCAAGCTGCTGGCCAAGTTTGGCCTGGACCGCCTGATGGCCGGCACCGGCCTCACCAAGATGCTTGGCCGGGTCGGCATTCAGGTGCCGATCTCGACCCTGATCGGCAAGATCGTCTACTGGTTCGTGTTGCTCATCTTCCTGGTCTCGGCCGCCGAGTCGCTGGGCCTGGAGCGGGTGTCGGCCACCCTTGACATGCTTGCCCTGTACCTGCCCAAGGTGTTCGGCGCGGCCTTGGTGCTGCTGGCCGGCGTGCTGCTGGCACAGGTTGCCAATGGCCTGGTGCGTGGCGCTGCCGAAGGCATCGGCCTGGAATACTCGGCAGGGCTTGGGCGCATTACCCAGGGCCTGGTGATCATCATCAGCATCTCGGTGGCCATCAGCCAGCTGGAGGTGAAAACCGACCTGCTGAACCACGTTATCGTCATCGGGCTGATTACCGTTGGTCTGGCCGTTGCCTTGGCTATGGGCCTTGGCAGCCGCGAAATCGCCGGGCAGATCCTGGCCGGCATTTACGTGCGCGAGCTGTATCAGGTCGGCCAGCAGGTGCGGATTGGAGAGGTTGAAGGGCACATCGAGGAAATCGGCACGGTCAAGACAACGCTGCTGACCGATGATGGCGAACTGGTGTCGCTGTCCAACCGCGAGTTGCTCGAGCAGCGTGTCAATAGCCGCTAACCGCACAAAAGCTGTTAATGTATGCCGCCGCGAAATTCGACCCACGGGGTCGCGCGGCGACATTGACCTGACTGTCGGCCAGATCCGTTTTGAATAAAGTTCATTCGCCGCCCATGCGTTATGACCCCCGCGAGCTCACCGACGAAGAGTTGGTGGCGCGTTCGCATGAGGAGCTGTACCACGTTACCCGCGCCTATGAAGAGCTCATGCGGCGCTACCAACGGACCCTGTTCAACGTCTGTGCGCGTTATCTGGGGAACGACCGGGACGCGGACGATGTCTGTCAGGAAGTGATGCTGAAAGTGCTGTACGGCCTGAAGAACTTCGAAGGTAAATCCAAGTTCAAGACCTGGCTCTACAGCATCACCTACAACGAGTGCATTACCCAGTACCGCAAGGAGCGCCGTAAACGCCGGTTGATGGATGCCTTGAGTCTGGACCCTGTCGAAGAGGCGTCCGAAGACAAGGCCCCGAAGCCGGAAGAAAAAGGCGGGCTGGACAAATGGCTGGTGCATGTGAACCCGATTGACCGCGAAATTCTGGTGCTTCGTTTTGTCGCAGAGCTGGAATTTCAGGAAATTGCCGACATCATGCACATGGGCCTGAGCGCGACAAAAATGCGCTACAAGCGCGCGCTAGACAAGCTTCGGGAGAAATTTGCCGGCCTCGATGAAACTTAGTGGCGTGCAAATATCTCTAACGAATCGGCGAGTTCTGCTAGACTTGCCGTCGAGTTGTCCCCCGTGTTTGTGGTGGGACGGCTTAACTATCACCAGATGGGGATTTAACGGATGAAATTGAAAAACACCTTGGGCTTGGCCATTGGTTCGCTCGTAGCCGCCACTTCGATTGGCGCTATGGCACAAGGTCAAGGCGCCGTCGAGACCGAAGTTTTCTACAAGAAAGAATTCTTCGACAGCCAGCGCGACTTCAAGAACGACGGCAACCTGTTCGGCGGCTCGATCGGTTACTTCCTGACCGACGACGTTGAACTGCGTCTGGGCTACGACGAAGTACACAACGCTCGTGGCGAAGACGGCAAGAACATCAAGGGCTCGAACACCGCCCTGGACGCCGTTTACCACTTCAACAACCCGTACGACGCTATCCGTCCGTACGTTTCCGCTGGTTTCTCGCACCAGTCGCTGGGCCAGACCGGCCGTGGCGGTCGTGACCACTCCACCTTCGCCAACGTTGGCGCTGGCGCCAAGTGGTACATCACCGACATGTTCTACGCCCGTGCCGGCGTAGAAGCTCAGTACAACATCGACCAGGGCGACACCGAGTGGGCTCCAAGCGTTGGTGTTGGCCTGAACTTCGGCGGTAGCCCGAAGCAAGCCGCAGCCGCTCCGGCTCCAGTTGCTGAAGTCTGCTCCGACTCCGACAACGACGGCGTTTGCGACAACGTCGACAAGTGCCCAGACACCCCGGCCAACGTTACCGTTGACGCCGACGGCTGCCCGGCTGTTGCCGAAGTCGTTCGTGTTGAGCTGGACGTCAAGTTCGACTTCGACAAGTCGGTCGTCAAGCCAAACAGCTACGGCGACATCAAAAACCTGGCTGACTTCATGAAGCAGTACCCACAAACCACCACCGTGGTTGAAGGTCACACTGACTCCGTGGGTCCAGACGCTTACAACCAGAAGCTGTCCGAGCGTCGTGCCAACGCTGTCAAGCAAGTGCTGACCCAGCAGTACGGCGTAGAATCCAGCCGTGTTGACTCGGTAGGCTACGGCGAAACCCGTCCGGTTGCTGACAACGCCACCGAAGAAGGCCGTGCTATCAACCGTCGCGTTGAAGCTCAGGTAGAAGCTCAGTCCAAGTAATTGGCCTGATGTTTCATGAAAAACCCGGCCTCGGCCGGGTTTTTCTTTGCTCGGATTTTACCCGGCGACTGCCAACAGTCTCTGAACCTGTCGTTCGTCAACCACCTCGCCAATCACCAGAATCGCCGGGCTACGCAAACCAAATCCCTGCGCATCTTTGACCATCCCCCGCACATCGCTCCTGCACTCTCGCTGTTGCGGCAATGAGGCATTCTCGATCATCGCCACTGGCATTCCGGGTGCCATGCCACCCTCCAGCAACCCCTGGCGAATCTGCTCCAGTCGCGCGACCCCCATGTACACCACCAACGTCGTTCCACCCTGGGCCAATGCCTCCCAGTTCAGCTCGCTGTCGTCCTGCGTATGCGCCGTTACCAGCGTTACCCCTCGGCTCACCCCGCGTGAGGTCAGCGAAATCCCGCATTGCGTGGCGCCTGCCAGACCGGCCGTGATGCCGTTGACCAACTCCACCTCAATACCATGCCCCTGTAGCCACAGTGCCTCTTCGCCGCCACGGCCGAAAATGCACGGATCTCCACCCTTGAGCCGTACCACGCAACGTCCTTGCCGAGCATGGCGCAGCATCAGGCGCTGGATGAACGCTTGTGGCGTGGAGCGGCACCCGCCGCGCTTGCCCACGGCAATCACCCGGGCCTGCGGGCAATGCTGCAGCACCGCCGGGTTGACCAGGTCGTCGATCATTACCACTGCCGCTTGCTGCAAGGCACGCACGGCCTTGAGGGTGAGCAGTTCAGGGTCGCCAGGGCCGGCGCCTACCAGCCAGACTTTTGCATTCATCGGGTATTCCTCGTTGGCAGGGTGCGCTCAGCCTTTGAGCAGGCCAAGCAGCAGGATCAGGTTGAGTAGCAACGACAGCAGGGCTAGGGTGCGCCATACCTTCAACGGCTCGCGTTCCAACAAGGGGCGCGGCCTGTCAGGCAGCTCTTGACGGTCGCCACGCTCAAGCAGCAACAACCAGTGTTCGGCCGTTTCGAAGCGCTGCGCCGGGTCGGCCGCCACCGCCTGCTGCAGGTTGTGCTGCAGCCATTCCGGCAAGTCGGGGCGGTAGCGTGCAGCGTTGACCGGCTGGCCGAAGCGCGGGCGCTGAAAGGCTTCCACCTCGCCATACGGGTAGTGCCCGGTCAGCAGGTGATACAGCGTCACGCCCACGGCATACAGGTCCTGGCGCGGGCTGGGTGGTTGGCCGTCGAACGCTTCCGGGGCGATGTACGACGGCGTGCCGGGCACGTCGTGCGGCGAGTCTTCGGAAAGGCCGGGGCAATAGGCCAGACCGAAATCCAGCAGGCGCAGTTGGCCATCGCTGCCCAGGTGCAGGTTGTCTGGCTTGATGTCGCGGTGCAGCAGGTTGCGCCGGTGCAACACGCCAACCGCCTGCAGCAGTTGCCGGGCCATTTCGAGCCACTGCGGCAGGGGCAGCGGACCATGCTCGGCCAGCAACGTCGCAAGGTTTTGACCGGAGTATTCGCGCATTACGTAGTACAAGTGTTGCCGATGGCTGGCTGCATGCAGCTCGGGGAAGTGCCGGCCCGCAACGCGTCGCAGAAACCACTCTTCGAGCAACAGCGCCTGTGCAGCACCGGATGCTTGCTCGCGTTCGGCAGGTAAGGTCTTGAGCAGCCAAGGCTGGCCCTGGCTGTCGCGCACCCGGTACAGCAGTGACTGGCGGCTTTGTGAAAGCAGGCGTTCGGCCCGCCAGTCATCAATCAGTTGCCCTTCGCGCAGCGCGCCGGGCACCGGCCACTGCTGCAATTGCGCCAGGGTATCGCCCAGGTTGGCGGTGCCCAGCTGTTCGACGTGTACCAGCAAGGCACTGGCATTGTCTTGGCTGCCATTGAGATGCGCGCTGGCAACCAGTGTGTCGACGGCCAGTTGCAGGTTGGTTTGTTCGCGCAGCACGGCCTGGATGTGTTGGTCGCCCAGGCTGGCCCAGACCCCGTCGCTGAGCAGCAGGAAGCACTCACCCGGTTGCAGTTCGCCTTCGAGGTAATCCACCAGCAGGTGTTGGTCCAGGCCCAGTGCGCGCTTCAGCACATGCTGCATGCCCGGTTGATCCCATACATGGTCTTCGCTCAGGCATTGCAAGTGCCCGGCGTGCCAGCGATACACGCGACAATCACCGACATGGGCCAGCGTGAAGCGCCGGCCCCGTAGCACCAGTGCGCTAAGGGTGGTCAACAATGGCTGGCCGCTGCCTTGGGCGCGCAACCAGCGGTTCTGAGCCAGCAACAGGCGGTCCAGGGCCTGGGCCACGCTCCAGGTGGCGGGGGTGGCGTAGTAGTCCAGCGCCAGTGCCTGCAAACTGGCGCGTGCTGCCAGGCCGCCATCGGCGCATTGGCTGACGCCGTCAGCGAGGGCGAACAGGTAGCCCTTGCTGGCGGCCAGCTCTGGCGCCGGGGTGACCAGGCGCAGGGCATCCTGGTTTTCCTCGCGTGGCCCGGTAGCGCTGGCTTGGGCGAACTTCAGTTGCAGGCTCATGGGTGCCCCTCAGACCCGTGCAGCGGTCACGGCTGCCGAGCCCCAGGTGGTGCGCCAGCGTTGTTTCACGCCATGCAGGCCGAACCAGGCCAGCAGGCCAAGGCTGGCGAACAGCCACAACCCCAGCTGGTAGTCACCGGTGTGCTGCTTGATGGTGCCAAGCCCGGCTGCCAGCAGGAAACCACCGATACCGCCGGCCATGCCGATCAGCCCGGTCATCACGCCGATCTCCTGGCGGAAGCGCTGTGGTACCAACTGGAATACCGCACCATTACCGGCGCCCAGGCCAAGCATGGCGCTTACGAACAGCGCCAGTGCGGCGGCTGCGGACGGCAGGTTGAAACCGACTGCCGCGATGCAGATGGCTGCAACGCTGTACATGCCCAACAGGGTGCGGATACCCCCGAAGCGGTCGGCCAGGGCGCCGCCGAGCGGGCGCATCAGGCTGCCGGCAAATACGCAGGCGGCGGTGTAGTAGCCGGCTGTGACCGGGCTCAGGCTGTACTGGTCGCTGAAGTAGCCGGGCAGGGCGCTGGCCAGGCCGATGAAGCCGCCAAAGGTGACGCTGTAGAAAAACATGAACCACCAGCTGTCGCGGTCGCCGAGGGCCTTGAGGTAGTCGGCCATCGCTTTTGGCTTGGGGCGTTGTGGCGCATTGCGCGCCAGCAGGGCGAACACCACCAGCGCCAGCGACAACGGAATCAGCGCGAAACCGAACACATTGTTCCAGCCAAAGCCGGCAGCCAGCGCCGGGGCCAGCAGGGCGGCGAACACCGTGCCGGAGTTGCCGGCACCGGCGATGCCCATGGCCTTGCCCTGATGCTGCGGCGGGTACCACTGTGAAGCCAGCGGCAACGATACGGCAAACGACGCACCGGCAAAGCCGAGGAACACGCCCAGCAGCAGGGCCTGTTCGTAGCTGTGCACACCCAGGTGCCAGGCGCACGCCAAGGCGACGATGACGATCACTTGGCCGATCAGCCCGGCTGTTTTGGGTGACAGGCGGTCAACCAGCACGCCCATGGCGAAGCGCAGGATCGCCCCGGCCAGGATCGGCGTGGCCACCATCAGGCCCCGTTGTTGTGCGCTCAGTTGCAAGTCGGCGGCAATCTGCACCGCCAGCGGGCCCAGCAGGTACCAGACCATGAAGCTGAGGTCGAAGTACAGGAACGCGGCGAACAGCGTGGGCACATGCCCGGATTTCCAGAAGCTGGTACTCATCGAACACCTCACTTGGCAATGCAACGGAACGAAAAAGACGCCGCCACCCGCTCCACGGTCGTGGAGGGGAGAGCGACGTCTTTGTCGGGATTTAAGTGGGGCAACCGCCGTTGGCTACCGGTGATGTTTGTTCAGCAAGAGATGGGCCAACTTGGCCCGTACGGGAGCGTTGTCAGCCCAGCATTTCGTGCATGGCAATGATCTGCTCGGCCACCTGGATCAGCTTCTGCTGTCGGCTCATGGCCTGTCGGCGCATCAGGGTGTAGGCCTGTTCTTCGTTGCAGTCCTTCATCTTCATCAGCAAACCCTTGGCCTGCTCGATGCGCTTGCGTTCGGCCAACTGCTGGTCGCGTGCCAGCAGCTGCGCCTTCAGCGCCTGGTCACTTTCAAAGCGGGCCATGGCCACATCCAGAATCGGCTGCAGCCGCGCAGCATGGATGCCTTCGACGATGTAGGCACTAACGCCTGCCTGGATCGCCTGGCGCATCACGCCAGGGTCGTGCTCGTCGGTGAACAGCACGATGGGGCGCGGCTGGTCGCGGCTGACCAGCACCACCTGTTCCATCACGTCGCGGTCCGGTGAGTCGGTATCGATCAGCACCACATCCGGGCGCACCGTTTCGACGCAGGCGGGCAGGTCGATGGTCAGGCCTGGGGCTTCGGTAACCTCGAAGCCGGCCTCGATCAACGCCGCCTTGAGGCGGCCGAGTTTGTTCTGGGTGTCGTCGATCAGCAGAATGCGCAACATGGTTGTCCCCCTCACGCGCCGACGCGGGCATCGGGCAGGTCGCCCAGGGCATGCAGGCTGAAGCTGCGGGCATAGCCATAAGGATCGCTGCCGTCCCAGCGGGTGCCATCGATCAGCAGGCTGTTGCGCATCGGCTGTTCGGGGCACGCGACGCCCAGGCTTTGCGCCGCCTCGCTGTACAGCGCCAACTGCTGAACCTGCCGAGCCACACCGAGGTAGTCGGGGTCTTCGCGCAACAGGCCCCAGCGGCGGAACTGGGTCATGAACCACATGCCGTCGGACAGGTAAGGCAGGTTGGCCCGGCCTTGGTCGAACAGGCGCAGGGCGTGCGGGTCTTGCCAGTGGTTGCCCAGGCCATCCTGATAGAGGCCGAGCAGACGTGGCTCGATGCTGTCCAGCGGGGTATCCAGGTACGTGTTGCCGCTAAGCAGTTGCGCAGTGCTGCGACGGTTTTCGGGGCTTTGCTCGATGAACCGGCTGGCGGCGAGGATCGCTTTGATGAGCGCGCGGGCGCTGTTGGGGTATTGTTCGGCGAAGGCGCGAGAACACGCCAGCACCTTTTCCGGATGGTCTGGCCATATCGACTGGCTGGTGGCCAGCGTAAAGCCTTGGCCCTTGGCCACAGCATCGGCGGCCCAAGGTTCGCCCACGCAGAAACCGTCGATGCGCCCCGCCTGGATATGCGCGGCCATCTGGGCCGGCGGCACCACTACGCTGTCCACGTCGCGCAGCGGGTGGATGCCCTGGCTGGCCAGCCAGTAATACAGCCACATGGCGTGGGTGCCGGTGGGGAAGGTCTGGGCGAAGGTCAGGCGTGCGCCATGCTGGTGCACCAGGCGCGCCAATGCTTCAGGGTTGGTCACGCCTTTGCGCTGCAGGGCCGGGGAGAGGTTGATGGCCTGCGCGTTCTGGTTCAGCCCCATGAGCACGGCCATGTCACTGGCCGGTACGCCACCGATGCCCAGGTGCACGGCATAGACCAGGCCATACAGGCAGTGCGCGGCATCCAGCTCGCCGCTGACCAGCTTGTCGCGCAGCCCGGCCCAGGAGCCTTGGCGCTTGAGGTTGAGGGTAAGGCCGTATTGCTGGGCGAAGCCCTGGGTGGCGGCGACCACCACCGAGGCGCAGTCGGTCAGGGCCATATAGCCGATGTTCAGGCTGGGCTTTTCCGGCGTGTCACTGCCATTGACCCAGGCCAGGGGCGTTGCTCGGGGTACGGTGTTCACAAGGTTCCTCGCCTGTACTGATAAGGCTGTGGACCAAACCGGTGCAACCGATGTGCCAAGGGTTGCCGGGGCGCGTAGCCGCCCCACGATTTGCTGTCCTGCCAGCCCTAGGCTGGCTATAATCGCCCCCTCACTCACCCCGAGCCTTGCCCGCCCATGTATACCCTGGCCCGCCAGCTGCTGTTCAAGCTTTCCCCGGAAACTTCCCACGACCTGTCCCTGGACCTGATCGGTGCCGGTGGCCGTCTTGGCCTCAATGGCATGCTGTGCAAGCAGCCGGCGGCATTGCCGGTTTCGGTCATGGGCTTGAACTTCGCCAACCCGGTGGGCCTGGCCGCAGGCCTGGACAAGAACGGCGCGGCCATCGACGGCTTTGCCCAGCTGGGCTTCGGCTTCGTCGAAATCGGCACCGTCACCCCGCGTCCGCAACCGGGCAACCCCAAGCCAAGGTTGTTCCGCCTGCCGGAGGCGACGGCCATCATCAACCGCATGGGCTTCAACAACCTGGGCGTCGATCACTTGCTCGGCCGCGTGCGTGCCTCGCGTTACAACGGCGTGCTGGGCATCAACATCGGCAAGAACTTCGACACCCCAGTCGAGCGCGCCGTGGATGACTACCTGATCTGCCTGGACAAGGTGTACACCGCCGCCAGCTACATCACCGTCAACGTCAGCTCGCCGAATACCCCGGGCCTGCGCAGCCTGCAGTTCGGCGATTCGCTCAAGCAGTTGCTCGATGCCCTGGCCGAACGCCGCGAGCAACTGGCTGCTACCCATGGCAAGCGTGTACCGCTGGCCATCAAGATCGCCCCGGACATGAGTGACGAAGAAACTGCGCTGGTGGCTGCCGCGCTGATGGAGTCGGGTATGGATGCGGTGATCGCCACCAACACCACGCTGGGCCGTGAAGGTGTCGAGGGGCTGCCGTATGGCGGCGAGGCGGGTGGCCTGTCGGGCGCGCCGGTGCTGGAAAAGAGCACCCACATTGTCAAGGTGCTGGCAGGCGAGCTGGGCGGCAAGTTGCCGATCATTGCCGCGGGTGGCATTACCGAAGGTCGTCACGCTGCCGAGAAGATCGCTGCCGGTGCGAGCCTGGTACAGATCTACTCGGGCTTCATCTACAAGGGGCCAGCGTTGATCCGTGAAGCGGTCGATGCCATTGCGGCATTACCGCGCGGTTAAACGGCAGGCATAAAAAAGGGCCCCGTCAAGGGGCCCCTGGGCCGCAGCCCGCCGCCCGGATAGGGCGCGCATGGTGACTCGAATTCAGTGTCCTCGTTCAGCCAACGGCGTGATTTTCGTTGAGTCTATGGATGCCAGCGGTGCCAGTCATTCCGTCCCAGTTATCACCGCGACCTTCGCGCCAGCCGTTGATCCAGGCTTGGCGAACAGAAGGAAGATTGAAGGGGCAAAGTTCGCGGGATTTGCCGGTGACCCCGTATTGGTAGCCACGTGAATATGCTCTTTCCAACGGATCACGCTTAAGTCTTCTCATAGGGTGTTGCCCTCACTTGTTGACTGTAATGTCCCGTCGGCCTCTCCGAGGCCGGGCAGAGTCTTTCTGCCGGTTTGCGCCCGCTGCCGGCGTGGCGGGCTGAAGGTGCCGCCTCGTTGCGAAGCGGCCTGAGACCAGTTCTATCGAATGCGAGTCACGGTGTGAATGATCGATTTGTCATAAGCACGTAACCTTTCCTAGGGTGAGGGGATAAGTAAATAAATGCGACTCAACCTTGTTTGGCGTTGAGCCCGCTGTGATCGGGGTTTGCTGAACATTGACGTCATTTCGCCAGCGTTGCTTGCGGATGACAGAAATAATTTGAAATGCGACGAAGGGTCACATCGCCCCGGTTATCGCCAGAATTTTTCATACTGCCTGATGATCTAAGCTGTCTTGGCCACCGGGCCGAGTGCAGATCGGTCAGGTGGCCTGGCCCTTCGCGGCACGTTCATGTGCCAGGAAGGGCCACCCGCACGCCTGCTGGAAAGGCCTGCGGGCAAACATCGCGGGGTGATGCGTTGCCTCGTCAGTCAATAGCCCAAGGCTCTGGAATACTCATGTCGGACCGTTTCGAACTCTACCTCACCTGCCCCAAAGGCCTTGAAGGCCTGCTTGCCGAAGAAGCCAAAGGCCTTGGCCTGGACGAAGTGCGTGAGCACACCTCGGCCATTCGCGGCGTCGCCGACATGGAAACCGCCTACCGCCTGTGTGTCTGGTCACGCCTGGCCAACCGGGTGTTGTTGGTGCTCAAGCGCTTCTCCATGAAGAACGCCGACGACCTTTACGATGGCGTGCACGCGGTCGACTGGGCCGACCACCTGGCAGCCGATGGCACCCTGGCGGTGGAGTTCAGTGGCCATGGCTCGGGCATCGACAACACTCACTTTGGTGCGCTGAAGGTCAAGGACGCAATTGTCGACAAGTTGCGCAACCGCGAAGGCCTGCGCCCGTCGGTGGAAAAGATCGACCCCGACGTGCGTGTACACCTGCGCCTGGACCGTGGCGAGGCCATTCTCTCCCTCGACCTATCCGGCCACAGCCTGCACCAGCGTGGCTATCGCCTGCAGCAAGGTGCTGCGCCGCTGAAGGAAAACCTGGCGGCTGCGGTGTTGATCCGTTCTGGCTGGCCGCGCATTGCCGCTGAAGGGGGCGCGTTGGCCGACCCGATGTGCGGTGTGGGTACCTTCCTGGTCGAGGCCGCGATGATCGCCGCCGACATCGCGCCCAACCTCAAGCGTGAGCGCTGGGGCTTCAGTGCCTGGCTCGGCCATGTGCCAGCGCTGTGGCGCAAGGTGCATGACGAAGCGCAGGCGCGTGCACAGGCTGGCCTGGCCAAGCCTCCGCTGTGGATCCGTGGCTACGAGGCCGACCCGCGGCTGATCCAGCCGGGCCGCAACAACGTCGAGCGTGCCGGCCTGGGCGACTGGGTGAAAATCTACCAGGGCGAAGTCAGCACCTTCGAGCCGCGCCCGGACCAGAACCAGAAAGGCCTGGTCATCAGCAACCCGCCCTACGGCGAGCGTCTGGGTGATGAAGCCAGCCTGCTGTACCTCTACCAGAACCTCGGCGAGCGCCTGCGCCAGGCCTGCATGGGCTGGGAGGCAGCGGTGTTCACCGGCGCGCCGCAGCTGGGCAAGCGCATGGGCATTCGCAGCCACAAGCAGTACGCGTTCTGGAACGGCGCCTTGCCGTGCAAGCTGCTGCTGTTCAAGGTGCAGCCTGACCAGTTCGTCACCGGCGAGCGTCGCGAAGCACAACCTGAGGGCGCGCAAACCCGCCAGCAACCCGCCGTTGCCAGCGAACCGGCACGCCTTTCGGAAGGTGCGCAGATGTTTGCCAACCGTTTGCAGAAAAACCTCAAACAACTGGGCAAGTGGGCCCGTCGCGAACAGGTCGACTGCTACCGCCTGTACGATGCCGACATGCCCGAGTACGCGTTGGCTGTTGACCTGTACCATGACTGGGTACACGTGCAGGAGTATGCCGCGCCACGCTCGATCGACCCGGAAAAGGCCCAGGCGCGCCTGCTCGATGCGTTGGCAGCCATCCCGCAGGCGCTGGGCATTTCGCCGCAGCGCGTAGTGCTCAAGCGCCGCGAGCGCCAGAGCGGCACCCGCCAGTACGAACGCCAGGCGACCGAGGGCCGTTTCCAGGAGGTGAACGAAGGTGGCGTCAAGCTGCTGGTCAACCTCACCGACTACCTCGACACCGGGCTGTTCCTCGACCATCGCCCGATGCGCATGCGCATCCAGCGCGAGGCTGCCGACAAGCGCTTCCTCAACCTGTTCTGCTACACCGCCACTGCCACCGTGCATGCGGCCAAGGGCGGTGCGCGCAGCACCACCAGCGTCGACCTGTCGAAAACCTACCTGGACTGGGCGCGGCGCAACCTGGCGCTTAATGGCTTCTCTGAGCGCAACCGCCTGGAGCAGGGTGATGTGATGGCCTGGCTGGAGGGTAACCGCGACAGCTACGACCTGATTTTCATCGACCCGCCCACCTTCTCCAACTCCAAGCGCATGGAAGGCGTGTTCGACGTGCAGCGTGACCACGTTCAACTGCTAGACCTGGCCATGGCCCGCCTGGCGCCGGGCGGCGTGTTGTATTTCTCCAACAACTTCCGCAAGTTCCAGCTGGACGAGCACCTGATGGCGCGTTATGCGGTGGAGGAAATCACTGCCCAGACCCTGGACCCGGACTTCGCCCGTAACAACCGGATTCACCGGGCCTGGCGTCTGCAGCTGCGCTGAGCCGACGAGGTACATTGCGTGGCTAATGGCCAATGGCTATAAATGTGGGCAGGGCAAGATAATCCGCAGGACGCTGACGTGACGAGAAGGGTGTATGTCAAAGTGTGGCGTGCGTGCGCGGTTATCTGGCCTGTGCACAGAGACCGTGTCCGCGTGGGCGGTGGCGCTGGTGGCTTTGGTGGCGGGCGGTCTGTTGACGGCCGCCTTGGCGCTGGCCGCACAGGCGTTTTACAAGCAGCAGCTGCGCCAGCGCTTTGAGTTGCTGGCCAGCGAACGTTACAGCCGTATTGCCGAGCGTTTTGATGAACAACAGCAGCGCCTGGATGGCCTGCGGCGGTTCATCAGCTTTTCCAACGAAGTGACACCACGCGAATTTGACGGTTACGCCCGGCCGTTGCTGCAGCGTACCTTGGCCTACGCCTGGGCGCCGCGTGTCGAAGCCGCGCAGCGCGCCGAGTTCGAGCAGCATGCCCGCGAGCATTCCGGCCCGGGCTATGTGATCCGTGACCAGGATGCGCAAGGCCAGTGGCACCCCGCGCCGCTGCGCGACCATTACTTCCCTGTGTTGTATACCCAATCCGGTGAAATGCCCGGGCTGCCCTATGGACTCGATCTTGCCGGCCAGGGTGAGCTCCAGGCTGCCCTGGTGCGGGCGCTCGGATCTGGCAGCATGGCGGTGTCCGAGCCCTTGGCCATGTACGATATTCCTTCGTACGCGCGCGGCTTGGTGCTGGTAGCCCCCGTGTTTTCCGATGCCAACCCGCATGGCGCTGCAGTGGGCTATGTGGTGGCTTTGTTGAGCATGCGCGAGATGGTCAGCGATGGGCGCCCTGTGGCAGCGGATGACAACCTGGTGGTGCGTATCGTCGACCCGTCCGGGTTGCAAGGGCCGCAAGTGCTGTACGACTCGCAGAACCAGGTTGCCCCCTTGTCGCTGAGCAGCAACCCGCTGCTGCACCTGGCAGACCACCACTTCCAGCTGAGCATCCTGCCGAGCCAGGCCTTCGTGCGGGCCAATCGCACATCGGCGGTACTGGCGGTCGGCTTGCTGGGCGGGTTGTTGAGCCTGCTGCTCAGTGGCTTGCTCTACAGCCTGTTCAGCCAGCGCCAGCGTGCCCTGGCCCTGGTCGAGCAGCGTACCGCCGAGTTGCGGGTCAGCGAACAGTCCTTGCGAGGTACCCATAATCAGTTGCGCAGTGTATTGGAGGCCGCGACCCAGGTGGCCATTATTGCCACCAACCTCAAGGGCGAAGTCAGCACGTTCAACACGGGGGCCGAGCGTATGCTGGGTTATTCGGCCAATCAGGCCATCGGCCATTTGCGCCTGGAGGACCTGGTGCTGCCGGACGAATTGAGCCTGCGTGCGCATGCGCTCAGCCAGCGTTTTGGCCGGCACATCGCCGGTGGCCAGGCGCTGTTTGCAGAAACCGTTTACGAGCGAGGCGCCGAGCCGGTTGAGTGGACCTTGCTACGCGCCGATGGCAGCCAGTTGGTGGCCAACATGCTGGTCACGGCCATGCTTGACGAACAGGGCCTGTGGGTTGGTTACCTGGCCATCTGCATCGATGTCACCGAGCGGCGTCGGGTACACGAGGCACTGGCGGCGCGCGACCGGCTGCTGGAAAAGCTCAGTGCCGAGGTGCCGGGCGGTATTTATCAGTATCGCCTGGATGCCGATGGGCATTCGTGTTTTCCCTACGCCAGCAAAGGCCTTTACGACATCTACGAAGTGGACCTGCAGCAGTTGCGCGAAGATGCCTCGGTGGTGTTCGAGCGTATCCACCCCGATGACCTGGAGCGCGTACGCCGTTCGGTACGTTACTCTGCCGAGCACCAGGCACCCTGGCGCGAGGAATACCGGGTGTGCCTGCCACGTGCTGGCCTGCGCTGGGTGCGTGGCGAAGCGACGCCGGAGGTGGGAGAACAGGGCTGTACCTTGTGGCATGGCTACCTGACGGACATCTCGGACCTCAAGGGTGTGGAGGAAGAGTTGCGGGCGCTGTCGGTGACCGATTCACTGACCGGCATTCATAACCGCCGCTACTTCCAGGAACGGCTCAAGGTCGAACTGGAGCGGGCTCAGCGTGATGGCTTGGCGCTGGCCGTGATCATGCTCGATATCGATCACTTCAAGCACATCAACGACCGCTTTGGCCATGCCGTCGGCGACCGGGTGCTGCGCAGCCTGTGCCAGCGTATCGGCCAGCGCTTGCGGCGTACCGATGTGTTCTGCCGGTTGGGTGGAGAGGAATTCATGGTGCTGTGCCCAGGCAGTGATGCCGAGCAAGCGCGGCTGCTGGCGCTGGAGTTGTGGCATGGGCTACGCAATGTGCCGGTGGACGGCGTGGGCAAGGTGACGGCCAGTTTTGGTGTGGCGGGATGGCGGCCGGGGGAGGGCGCCGATGCCCTTTTGTTGCGGGCGGATGCGGGGGTGTATGCAGCCAAGCAGGCGGGGCGGGACAGGGTGGAAGGCGAGTCAGCCTGAACGTTTTTGGCTGCCCGTACCGGCCCTTTCGCGGCTATAGCCGCGAAAGGGCCGGTACGGGCTAACCAATCAGTTGGCTGCAGTGCTGCCCGCCAGCTTCGGTTGGCGATACAGGTCCAGCAGCACCTGGTCGAGCACCTGCGAAGCCCCCCATGGTTTCGGGTCGTTGAGGATTGCCGCCACTGCCCAGGTGTGGCCGTTGCTGTCACGGCTGAAACCGGCAATCGCCCGCACAGTATTCAGCGTGCCGGTCTTGATGTGCCCTTCGCCGGTCATGGCTGTGCGCTTGAGGCGTTTGCGCATGGTGCCGTCCATGCCCACCAGCGGCATCGAGCTCATGAACTCGGCGGCGTAGGGGCTCTTCCAGGCGGCCTGCAGCATCTCGGCCATTTCCCGGGTGCTGACCCGTTCGGCACGCGACAGCCCTGAGCCGTTTTCCATCACCAGGTGCGGCGCGGTAATGCCTTTCTTCGCCAGCCACTGGCGGACCACGCGTTGCGCGGCACGGGCGTCGTCGCCGTCGGCATCGGTGCGGAACTGCGCGCCAAGGCTCAGGAACAGCTGCTGGGCCATGGTGTTGTTGCTGTACTTGTTGATGTCGCGGATCACTTCCACCAGGTCTGGCGAGAAGGCGCGGGCCAGCAGGCGTGCACCTTTGGGCACGTTCTCGATGCGGTCACCGCCCTGGATGTTGCCACCCAGCTCGTTCCAGATCGCGCGCACGGCACCGGCGGCGTAGGTCGGGTGGTCGAGCAGCGACAGGTAGGTCTGCGAGTTGCAGCCGTCACCCAGCTGGCCGCTGACGGTGACGCTGATGCCATCGGCTTGAGGTACCGGGTTGTAGCGCACATCACCCGTGCACTGCTTGGACGCCACGGCCTTGACCTGGTTGTCGATGCGAATGCTGGCAATAGGGGGTTCGACCGCGATGGTAACCTTGCCACCATCGTTGCGGGCCACGAAGCGCAGGGCCTTGAGGTTGACCAGCAGCGAGTCGGGTTTGACCAGGAACGGCTTGTTTTCATCGCCGCCGTCATCGTTGAACTGCGGCAGGTTGGGCTGCACGAAGTGGCTGCGGTCCAGCACCAGGTCACCGGTGATGGTGCGCACGCCATTGGCGCGCAGGTCACGCATCAGCAACCAGAGCTTTTCCATGTTCAGCTTCGGGTCGCCGCCACCTTTGAGGTACAGGTTGCCGTTGAGCACGCCATTGCTCAGGGTGCCGTCGGTGTAGAACTCGGTTTTCCACTGGAAGGTCGGGCCAAGCAGCTCGAGGGCGGCATAGGTGGTAACCAGTTTCATGGTCGAGGCCGGGTTTACCGAAACATCGGCATTGAACACGGTCGGGGTACCGGGCCCGTCCAGCGGCAACATTACCAGCGACAGCGCTGTGTCCTGCAGCTTGTTGGCTTTGAGCGCCTGCTGCACTTTGGCGGGCAGGGTGGTATTGACGGCGGCGGCATGGCTGGGCAATGCGAGTGGCAACAGCAGGCCGGCAAGAACGAGGGGGCGAAGCGTTTTGATCATAATGAATAAATACCCTGCAGCGAGGGGAAAGGGCATAGGGGCTGTAAGAGATGATGGCCCCAGGACGAAAGAATACGCATTATGCCCCAAGCGCAGCGACGATGCGCCACGTTCGACGGAAAAGCATGGCGGATAAAAAGCATCGGCAATAAAAAAGGCCACCCATGTGGGTGGCCTTTTCAGCGATCAGACAGGCAAGTATCACTCAGCCTTGTTGATCGGCTTTTCCGGGTACCAGGCGTCCAGCAGTGGGCTGACTTCGATTTTGGTCAGTTCGCTACGGCCTTTGAGCCAGGCTTCCACGGCGGCGCGTTGTTCTTCGCTGACCGAACCGCGCTTGACCGAGCACACGAGGCCGAAATCGTCACCGCCTACATAGTCCAGGCCGTTGGCGTCCATGGCTTCTTCCAGGAACGCATCGAGGAAAGCATCGATTGCCTGGTCATCCAGATCTTCCTTGAATTCCAGGTTCAGCTCGAAGCCCAATTCCTGAAACTCGTCGACACACAGCTTCTTGCGCAGACGACGGGAGCGGTTTGTGGCCATGAAACAATCCTCTTAGGTAATAACGCCGCGCAGTCTACCAGTTAACACGGCTGGCTGCCTGCCTGCGTATCGGTGCTTGGAGGCAATTCTTTGGCCAGCGCCAGCTCCACCCGTCGCATGTGCCGCGCCAATGCCTGACGCCGCAGGCGCAACTGGGCAGTAGGCAAGCCACCAGACTCCAGTGCTTCGCAGGCGGCCATCAGGTCGGGCGCTTCAAGCATGCGCGCCGCGCTGAGCACTTTGTGGGCCTGTTCGGCAATGGCATCGGCGTCGTGCTCTGGGTGCAGCGCCATCAAGGTGGAAAGATCGGCCTGCAGGCTCTGCTGCAGAGTCTGCAGAAAACGCCGGCGGTCGGCGGGGTCATGCCCGACTACTGCAGCCAGGCCATCCAGGTGATACAGGGGGCGTCGGCGCTTGCGCTGCCGGCGCGGGTTGATGCCGGCCAGGCGCTGGCTGAGGGTGCTCAGGCTGATGGGCTTGAGCAGACAGTCGTCCATGCCGGCGCTCAGGCACTTGCGGCGTACTTCTGGCTGAGCGTTGGCGGTATAGCCAAGAATGGTGCAGCGTGGCCGGTTGCCATGGCGCTCTTCGGTGCGCACGGCTGTCGCCAGCTGGTAGCCGTTCATGTGCGGCATGTTGCAGTCGAGTACCAGCACATCGAAGTTGCCCGCCCGCCAGGTGGCCAGCCCTTCACGGCCATCGCGGGCGCTGGCGTGCTCCAGGCCCAGGTAGGCAAGCTGCTGCGCCATCAGTTGCAGGTTGGCCGGATGGTCGTCGATCACCAGCACGTTCAGCCGCGGGTCGGGCACATCAAGCTTTTCGATCAGCGGTGCCGGCTGCACTTGCGCATCAACCTGTTGCAGCGGCATTTTCAGGCACACTTGGGTGCCGACCCCTTCGAGGCTTTTGAGGGTCAGGTCGCCACCCATCATTTCGCACAGGTTGCGGCAGATGGTCAGGCCCAACCCGGTACCTGCGCGCGCACCCTGGCTATGCGGGTTGGCCTGGACGAACGGGGTGAACAGGCGTTGCAGGTCGTCGGCGTGGATGCCGATGCCACTGTCACGCACTTCCAGTTGCAGTATGGCGGGCGTGCTGGTGCCGTTGTCCTGCAGGTCGGCGCTGATACGCACCTGGCCATGCTCGGTGAACTTGATGGCGTTGCTGACCAGGTTGGACAGCACCTGTTTGAAGCGCAGGGGGTCGAGCAAGGCATGGCAGCGCGCGGCCGGCGTGATCATCACCTCAAGTGCCAGGCCTTTCTGTCGCGCCTGGCCCTCGAAGATACGCCCCACCGACTCCACCAATGCGGCCAGGTCTACGGCCTCCGGCGCCAGGGTCAGGTGCCCGGACTCGATGCGCACGTTTTGCTACTTACGACAAGCAATCATCAGGACGATGGATGTCCGTATATTAATCTATTGGTACAGAATTGAACGGATAGATGTGACACAGCATTGCTCGTAGTGAGATCTCAATTCCTACGTTTGCCACCATCTGCGTGTGAACAGGATTAAACCCGTTGCATGAGTCTCGGTGAGCATTCCCAGGCACATGGCGGTAGTCAAGGGGCTCGTAACCAACGATGTGGGCCAATCCTCATGGCAGGCGAGGCACATGAGGTTGCGCTCGACGCTGCAATGATTCCAACTGTCATTCGAGTGGATGCTGCTCTGGGCGAGGCTCAAGAAGCTGCACCGATCTGTCTGATCCTTGGATCTCTTGAGTGAAAGAAAGAGCTTGGTCATCGAAGCTTCATGCGGTGCTCCCGCCCGTTCCCTCAATTACTCTCCTCGGTCCCGTCGCTCGGATCCGGACTAATCCCGCGCCGAGCGAGCACGCGCTTGTACCTCACATCTTGGACGGCGTCGCTGAGCAAGTGGTCCATATCCACCGATGGGTCGCGGATCAGGTAGCACTGGATAATGAGGGCGAGTGGGGAGACCCCCAGAACCTGCGCAAGCATATCGATCGTCTCCAGCGTGGGCGCACGCAGCCCTCTTTCAAGCAGGCTGACGTGCTCCCTGCTGATGATCGGCGGGAAATCCGTCTGAGCCAAATTGGCGCCTAGCCGCAGGTCTTTGAGCGCCTCCGCGAATGCCTGCCTGATGTCGCTCACTCGCTACCCTCCCGAAAAGCGAGTATGAAGCCATATTGTGATTTTTTTAGCTGCGTACTATAGTACGCATTGGATGTTATGAGGATATATAATATGTTCGAAACTAATGATCGGGGTCGACTTCTTGGCAGTCCTTTTTTCCCTCCTCAAGAAGGCGCGCATCACTGGGCGTATGTTACGGTGACATCAAATTCTGAATGGTTTTCTGTTATTCATGAAACGTTTTATGATGATTCTTGGCACGCTCAGCAGATCTTATTGCCAAGCCCGCCTTACCTTCTTGGTCTCACTTCGCGAAATAATAAGGAGGAGCGAATTCGGGAGATTCAGTTGATTTCTCCTCCTTGGCTAAATGGAAGTGGTGCGTGGAAAATGGACCCTCTTAGCGAAGTCAGAATCTCTGGTAAACATTATTGTTATGAGTTGGTCGACGGCACATTATATCCTTCGGAGTTGATGGGAAAGGAAGCAAGTGTTCTATGGAGGATGAGGGGGAGTACTTAGGTGAATAATTTCAACGAAAGTATTTTGAGTCAAAGGTATAGGTGTGTTTTGCAGTTGGGCGATGACGATAATCTGTTTGGGTTTCAATGTGAGGACGGTTGGGTAGAGGTTTTGGAAGGTGCTCTTCGAGTGTCCGTTAGGTATGCTCAGGAGGAGGGGGTGGATTTTAAGATTGATCAAGTAAAAGAAAAGTTTGGTGCTCTCCGGATTTACCACCGCGGTGGTGATGTAACGATCGATCGAATTTTCGATGTTGTAGAACTTGTATCATGCTTCATTTGCGAGAATTGCGGTGCACCTGGTAGGTTGAGGGAAGTTGCAGGTTGGTCGCAGGTAAAATGTCTTAAGCATCAGCTTCCTGGTCGATCGAATGACCGCAGTCTGAGGGCAAATATTCTTGTAGCCGAAGCGCAGGGCACGACCTACTCAGAGAGCTATGCCAAGGCGGTCTCATTGCTCCTGTGGTTCTTTGGCGACAAATACGCAAGCTGGCTTAACCAAGAGTGCCTAGCGCTCGGGGGGCTGAAGCCCGCTGAGGCCCTCGCGACGACGGAAGGTTGTGAAGAGGTCTGCAAGCTGATCAAGAGACTTGAGCATGGGGTGGCTACATAAGGCATGAACAGCATCGACACCTTCCGTCTTGTAATGGCGGACGAGCCACAACTTGAAAGATATCTCCGCCGAGAGTTGGAATGGCAGTTTTCCAACGGGCCAGTAAATTTGTGTGTAGTGCGTGATTACGTTTCCTCGCCTCGCCTTATGTCATTTGGCGTAAAAGCATTTTCGCACTCAGGGATGGTTTTGGCTGGTGACTCATACTAGAGTTTAGGCCCCATATTGGCCGATGGGGTACATAAGACATTTGCGCTTCATATAGATGAATGGCGCTTGATTTCAGAACAGGTTGAAAAGGTTCAGGAATGCAATTTTCGCGACCAATCTGTAATGAAACTTCAGGTTTGGGCGGTTGATCCGCGAAGGCTTGATGAATTCGCGATGGCGATTGCCGTCGCTATGAGTTACAAGGGAGCTGAATTAATGTCGGAGTCGAGAATTTCTTCAGCGCTGGATGATCTGTTTGCTAGATGGGGCTATTACTCGGACGAGTTTTGAACTGCTCTTGAGCTTGCGCAGTTTTCAGTAGGGCTGGCCCGTGCATTGACAAGTAACTTCTGCCGGTGAATGGTTTTTCTAGTACGGTTTGGTTGTGAGTAAGCAAACAAGAACTTTCTGAGGCTGCTATATGGGGCTTGTGTGCTTCGTGCGCGAAAATGCATCTCGTGAATATGAAATAGAAGCAAAATAAAAAACCGCCCCGTAGGGCGGTTGTTGCTTTAAAGATAGTTAGTGGCTATCTTTAATTTCACCCGATGGGTGTAATGGAGCAATAGCATCCTAACTCTAACGAACCAAAGAGTCAAATTGCCATCATTAGGAGACATAGTGCCATGTTGACGTGGTGGCAAAAAGCCATTGGTTCAATATCAAATGGCCTTTGTCAATAATGGCCATGCGCTACGATTTCGCAATTGCGGAAAAAATCGTATCATCCGACGACCGGTCGATAACCTGACGATCGGTAAGCGGACCTTTCGCCTAGGACTTAGTGGCCCTACCCAGTAGCGAAAGGCAATCGGATTCAGCCTGCCCGATGGTGTAATGGAGCACTTTCGGCCAGACGCGAGGCCCTGGGCTCGTTTCTGGAGCGGGCTGCTCAAGGAGTAGCTATGTTGATGCTCATCCTCAGGGTCGCACTGGCCATCTACCAAATCTGGAAGATGATCCGCGATTACTACAACCAACGTTGATAGTACGTGCGCCTCAGCCATCGGGCTGAGGCGCACGCCTGAGTGCTGCGTGGGGCTTTTAATTCCGTCTGGCTACCTAGCCAGTGGGTTAGTGCTAGCGAATGTCTAGGCAACGAAATGCACTGTCGCAGGCTCCCCGGCAGCAAGCCAGCGTGACCATTCTACCAGTTGGCTTCCTGCAAACCTCCCTCTTGTGCGAGATCTGGTGTCTCTGCGGTTAGTGGCGATCCACTAGTCATGCTCGAAATTGAAAAAGACGAACGTTTTCAGGGTGGTGCTTGGTCAGTACGTGCAGGTTATGCAGGTGGCGGGGCAGGGGGGGCAGCCCATGTCCTGAGCATGCCTTGCCCTTCAACCCTAGACGTTGAGCCGTGCTGCTGAATCGAGTCCGTCGATGTCGCCCTCTTCAACTTTCAGATCTAGCATCTGGATGACGAGATCAGCCATCCGGTCCGGCACCTAACGA
>NZ_BBIS01000028.1 GCF_000730605.1 Pseudomonas monteilii NBRC 103158 = DSM 14164
TGATCGGCCGTGAGCTACAGGAGGCTTTTGGCTATATTCCAGCCTACCGGCGTAGCTATGCCATGGTGCGTTTTGACTTGCGTGACTTCGCACCGCTGAGCCCGGAACGCATGATGCTGCGAACGCAGGCCGCGCCATGGGGCGCAGACGCTGGTAAAAACCGTGAGGGCGATGGGGCCCTTCTGGTATTCATGAAACTGGGTGTCGACGTACGCGCAGGCGGGCAACCCGATCCTGAATTCGAATTCCCCTACCTCATCCCTGAAGAAGCCGTCGGCTTGCCGGCTACGCTCATTCTCGACCCAACGATCGAAGCGCTTGGTGCAGGTGGGCCGCTCGACGTACTGCGCACGATCAAGGTGGGCATTGATCATGTTTTCTCAGGCAAGGACATCCACCACCCGCTTGATTGGGTTATTTTCGGGGATTGGCAACCAGGTGAAAACAGCCTTGCGGTCCATCCCGGGGTTGCGCGTATTCGGGCAGGGCAACCGCAGGCCTTCCAGCTGCAAGGTGCGCCCGGGGAGGTAGGCTGGCAGGCAAGCAACTTGTTCCGGCCAGCGGTGTCCGGAACATTCCAGGGCAGCACCTACACGGCCCGGGGCGCTGCCGACTTTGTTCAGGATCAGCAATTGGTGGTGGTCACCGCTCGCTGTCAGCACGAGGGCGTGGAGGTCACGCGACACGCATTGGTGCAGGAGGGGCAAGCGGTAAGCATCGCCCCACGTATGGCAAGCTGGGTTGGCGGTCAGAAGGCTATCGAGTTGCGTGCCGACAGCCTCGACGGCGGAGAGTTGCGGTGGGAGCTGCTAGGAATCGCTTCGGGCGTGCTGACTGACCTGGGGGGCGGGAAAGCGACATTCCAACCTGACAAGCCTGACGATGTCGCGTCGCTCATCCGTGTCCAGCATATTCAGGTAACTGACAAGTCAACTGGCGAGAGAGCCATATGCTCTGTGGTCATCATGGACTGGCCGGCTGACCTGGTAATCGAGCCTGGCCATGTCGGACAACTGCAGTCCGGCGTGCCGATCAACTTCAGTGTCAGTAACTCCAATCGTCCGATCAAATGGTCAATGCTCGGTGAGGGGAACATCGATCAGGATACAGGTACCTATATTCCGAACGAGGAATCGACAGTGCCCGTCTGCGTGATCATTGCCGATGACGATGACGAACGCGCCGGCTATGCCATGGTGGAGTTCGTCCCGACCCACGGTGCCGCAGTGCCGCACAAGCAAGGCTGGACCGATTTGGCCACGTTCGAGCTGGTAGTAATCGGCCATGACACCTGTTATGCCAATGGCTGGCAGCAGATTGAAGTTGAAGTGAGGGTGGAGGCACAAACTGTCGGTGGGCAAGACGCAATCGTTTCGGACGCTGAACTGGCCACGTTGCAACTGATGGTGATGGGTTCGGACAATACGCTCCCGTTTCTGCAGGCGCACGAAGGGGGGATCGGCAAAGAGTCAGGAATGGAATGGGCTGTCAGCCGCTCAAGGAACGATGTCGATCCCCCGTCGACAAGTGACACTGCGGTGGCGGCATCGGTGCCGGTGTTGGGCGATAATGAAAGACGCGTTCGCTTCTTTATCCACTCTCGACAAGCAACCACGTTGGAAATCTATGCTGGCATTCAGAATGCCGACAGCCATGCGTGGACGTATTCAAAAGAGAAGAAAGAAGGCAAGGTAAACGTGAAGGCCAGGCCGGCGCTGAACTTTGCCAGGGAACAGTACGGGTTTGAGCGTGTACGACTTGTGGGTGAAAGTGACGCGTCACCTATCGCCGGTGATGACTTTATCTATGTCGATAATACGATGGACTACTGGCGCCTGAAACATGTTGTGGCGGGTGGGGTTGCGCGCAAGTTTATCAGTGCCTACATACCGCCAGGTGCAAACAAGAGCCTGCTGCGCTGGGCGTCGGAGCAGGCGGACGATCACTATTGCAGTTATACCGGCCTGCAATTCATTCCGTTTAAGGCGCCGGAGTCCGAACATCAGAGGCTGTTGATGGATGGGCTGCTTTATCGAATGGCCAAGCAGCGCAGTCACGTGCTCCCTGAACTCAATAAGGCGCTAGGCGCCAGGGCTGGCGAACTAATGATCAGCTTGCGTCGTACTGACGCCATGAAGCACTGGGATGATATCGCGACCGGTGAGCCTTACTACAGCCACCTCAAAGAGCCCATCACGATCGAGCTGATTGATCAGCAGGGTCATCAGCATACGTTGCATTTCGATTTTGGCGTGCCCGAGGGCGAAGATAAAGAAGCGCAAACACGTGATTGCCTGATCCTTACGCTCTGATGATGTCGGCCCTCCCTTGCGGAGGGCACTTAATAAATTTATTCAAGTCTGGAGGCCACTATGGCTAGCCGTAATATACTGCACTCCAATGCATTCAATTTTCAGAGTTTTATCCAGCGTAGTGTAGATCCCCGCACCGGGCAATATACGCTGGGCATCGCGTTGCCGGCCTTGATCGGCAATGATCTGGCCGGCCCACAACTACCGTTGCGCCTGCGCTTCAGTCCCATGAATGATGAAGACTCCGGCTTCGGCAAAGGCTGGAACTTGTCCCTTACCCAGTATGTGCCCGGTACCCACATGCTGACATTGCACACCGGGGAAGTGTTCAAAGTGACCGGTAGCGGTGCGCAGCCGGACATTCGGGAAAAAAAACTCGACACCTTCCACTTCCATGATGACAACCAGCACCCCACAGCCCCCCAGGACCGTTACCGTGTTGTGCATAAGTCTGGCTTGGTAGAAGTGCTGACCAAACAAGCCGGTACTTCTCCGGTTTACCTGGTGACCGAGGTTTATTCGCGCTCTCGCCATAAAGTTTCGCTTGACTATGGCCCAAGCACAGGCTACCTGGAACGCATCAGCTACCGTGACAGAGATAACGTGCTTTGCAAGCTGCTGGCACTGACCTATGCAACGGGTGGGGTGACCATTGACGTGCACCCCGATGCTGACCCAGGCAAGCCAGCGCATGCTCGTTATACGCTGGAAATGTCCAACCGCGAACTGCACAAGGTCACCCTGCCGACCGCGGACCTTGCCAACTGGCGCATTGCCTACGCCACGATAAAGGGCCTGACCTGCGTGACGAAACTGCATTCGCCATCCGGGGCGGTGGAAACCATCGCTTATGAAGACGATGGCCATGTATTACCTGTCAACGGCGAGCGTGTGGCCATACCGCGGGTCACTACCCATACGCTGGATCCAGGTGCCGGGCAAAAGCCTACCAAGACGACCTATACCTACCTTTATGTGGACCCAGAGACCCAGCAGTCCTTTGACCACAATTTTGTCGGTTACAACAGTGGCATCACTTGGAGCAATGACGGCGAAGACAACCTGTTCAGGGCTCAATCCAGCTACAAGTACGGTTCGACCGCGCACATCTGGAGCCTTGACCAAGACGGTAAAGAGGTTGAGTTGCGCACTGTAGAGCAGGTGTACAACCGATTTCACTTGATGGAGGCTGAAATCACCCGGCAGGCCGGGCACGTTCAGAGCGTGTTCACCGAGTACCATGGCGACGTAACCAAACCGTGGGGTGACCAACTGGGTAATTTCCAGTTGCCCAAGGTTTCTACCCGGAAATGGGAACTGCTTGATAAGCCGGGAAAATCCCGTAGCGAAGAGACCACAACCGTTTACAATCCCCTGGGTAACCTCATCGAAGAAATCCAGCCAAACGGGCAGCGTGTCGTCAATGAATACTACGCAGCCGAAGGTGAGGATGGCTGCCCGCCCGACCCGGAGCTGTTCGAGCGCTCGCTCAAGCACAGTACCGTGATTCCAGCTCCGCAGGGTGATGCTCCAGCCCCTGTGTTACGGACTGGCTACCGCTATCGGGCGCTCGCCACAGTGGGCGGCGAGGCTGAGACCTGGTTGGTGCAAGAGCAGATTTCACTGTGCGAGGTGATCGACGATGTAGAGCAGCCGCCTCTGCAGGTCACCCGCATCGAGCCCGTGGATGACGTGGCTGACTTGCTGCGCCATGGCCGCCCGTTGAAGCAAACCCTGGACATGAAGGGTTGCGTGACCACGCAAAGCTTCAGTTACGAGAAAGAGAAGGTCGACGTAAGAGAGGTGGTCGATAAAAAAGGGGGGGGCGGCGAGAAAGAGGTTGTCGTCAGGAAGGTGAAGGTCGACGAGCAGGAGCAAACTGTTCAGGAACCTGCGTTGGTGACTGAGCAAACGATCACCGGCTATGACCATGGCAACAGCGATGCTGACACCGGTTTGCCTCGGAATACGGTCAAGGTCATTACGAGCAAGCATTCGATCTTGACCGGCGAGCCTTTGCTCAACCGTGACGACAAAGATATCGAGATCGCCTATACCTATGACGCGCTGAACCGTACGACCAGTGAGACGGTATCGCCCAACCAGCCTGATTACACGGCCTCACGCTTCTACGAGTACTACCTGGTAGGCAGTGAGGGCCAGCAGGCGTCGCAGACCTCCACCGATGTCAAGGGCGTCAGTACCACTGCTTGGGTCGATGGCCTGAGTCGTGTGGTGAGCGAGCTGCGCCATGATGCCGATGCCGGCGATAGCGGCAACCGCAGGTCACTCCGGCTGCGCTATGAGGCGAGCTACGATGAGCTTGGCCAGTTGTTGGAACAAACCGATTATGACTGGCTGGCTGACCAGCAAATGCCGCTGAAAACCCGGTATCGCTACGACAATTGGGGCCAACGCTGCTGTGAAATCGGCCCGGACGGCGTGCGGCATTATGAGCAGACCGACCCGATTGGCACGTCTGAGTCGGGCAACTTGCCCATTCAGACGAGCTGGAGCGCGTCTGCGAATGGCAAGCTCACTCAAGGCAAGACAGTGACTTACCTGAATTTGTTCGAGCAACCGGACGTTGTGCAGCGTTTTGACCGCACTGATAAGGTGCTGAGTAAGCATCAGTACTTTTACGATGGCCTTGGGCGCACTGTTCGGGAGGTCGATGCGCGTAACGCCGAGACCAAAAACGTCTACGATGTGTTCGACCGCCTGGTCGATCAGACACTGGCTGATAGAAAAAGCGTTGTGCATCGTGACTACGCGCCACACAGCAGCGCCGATCTGCCGGTGAAGATAGCCGTGAATGGCGCGGTTCTGGGTGAGCAGACGTTCGATGGGCTGGACCGCATGACCGCGTCCATCACAGGCGGTCGCAAACGTGTGATGTTCTACGAGGCCGGTCAGACCAAACCGTGGAAGGTGCGTACGCCAGCTAACAGGGAAATTGAGTACGACTACACGCTGCAGCTGACCGATCAACCTGAGGTTCGCCGCGTGCTGCCCGCGCAGGGCAGACCCAGAAGGCTGCGGTCGAAGAGTACAAGTACGACCGCAAGAACGCGCGCCTTACCTACTGTGGTGAGCCGGGCCAGGAGGTGGCCCGTGATTACTTCAGCACTGGCGAACTCAAGCTGGAGACCCGAACGGTAGGCAGCGAATCCTGGAGCATGACCTACGGTGCCAGCTTACAGGGCCGTGCACTGACGTATGAAGACGTGCTCGGGCAGACGCAACATTATAAGTACGATAAGGCGGGGCGCCTGGAGAAAACCTGGTTGGGCGGGTTAAGGACCACGTTCGATTATGACGATCTTGGAAATCTCAAGTCCTACAAGACCTGCGATGGCATCGAGGGAGAGGATGAGGATGAGGCGGCGTGCGAGCGCTGGCTGCTTACCGAGCTTGAGTATGATGACCTCGGCAGGGAGGAACTGCGCCGCTTCACCTTCCCGGGCAGTGTTCAGGAACTCACTCAGAAATACAGTGCGCTGGACCAGCTCACGCTGCGCACTCTGACCGAGAACGGTGAGCTGTTGCGTGAGGAAACGTACAGCTACGACCTGCGCGGTCGGCTTGAAGGCTACACCTGCAAAGGGCCTCAAGCACCGCAGGATCCCTGCGGCAAAACCATTCGCGAGCAGCAGTTCCTGTTTGACAGCATCGACAATATTACCTGGGTGTACACGGCGTTCGACGGTGCTGGGGGCAAGCAGGACAGTAACGAGGCCACCTATCTGTTCGAAAACGAAGCTGACCCTGCGCAGTTGACCGGTATAGAAAACACGCATGCAGACTATCTGCCATCGGTAACGCTGACATATGACCCGGACGGCAACATGACTACCGACGAGCAGGGCAGGACGTACGACTACGACCCATTGGGGCGACTGCAAAGCGTCAAACTGCTGGACGGTACGGTCGCAGGATACGGCTACGACTCATTGGACCGTCTGGCCAGCCAGGACAGTTGAAACGCTTGTGGGTGTGAAGAGGGCGCTTGCGGCCTCCTTCAAAACTGCTGATCAGGGCCGCCCAGCGGCCCTTTTTGTTTTCCGCGCTAAATTTGCGCTAACGAAAAAATGCTCCGAATCTTGCGAAACGGAGCATTTCCAGAAAAGCCAATGCAGCAGCGTCTATGGAATATCCACATTGAAGCCGATATCGGCATTGGCGAAGCCAGCGGTAACACTGGCAGACGTGGCCTTGTACGCGGCAGAGAAGAGCATATCGGTGGGCTTGGTGTCATGCAGCGGGTAAGGCCGGGACGGCACGGTGGGGCTTAATGGTGCGCCGAGGTCATCCTTGATTATCAATGCCAGGCCCGTGCTGCCACCGGGCGCCAGGGCGAACAGCGTACCGGCGGCACCTGCGCCGCCGTATTTGCCGGTGAAGGTTACGGTGGCGCTGGCGCCGGGTATGAGTATGCAGCCGGCACCTGGGGTGAGGCGCAAACCGAAAGCCCGATTGGCCGCCTCGTCATCGGCTTGCTTGAACTGGGCAGCATCGACGTTGCCCATGAAGATTCGACTGACGGCCTGACCCGTTGACGGGTCGATGATCTCGACCGCGCAGGTGCCAGAATCGACGTTGCCAAAGAAGTGAACCGAGCCGGTGGCGACCGTCGCGGCAAATGTGGTGGCGCTGGTCATGCCCAGTCCCAGTGCAAGAAGAATGTTTCTCATAAGTGCTCCATGATCGTTCAGTCATGCAGTACGGCGATGTGACTCATGCCGAATGCTTGCGGCAACAACACGAATCGGGCCCTATGCGGCCCGATCAGGTGTTGACTGTACAACCAGCATGGCTGGCATCATTCAGGGGCGAAGTGACAGTGGCGTTTGCACCACGGGGGTAGCCACGCCGTAATCATTGATGGTGGTATAGGTCAGCTGCAGCCCGCTGGCCGACCTGAGCTGTTTCAGATCGTAGGCCTGCTGTGCGAACGGCGTTGCCATGGCCTTGGCCTGGATGGCTTCGGTCTTGCCGGCTACAGTGACTTCCAGGCGGCCAAATGTGTAGTGAAACGGTGTCGGGTTATCCACCACCAATTGCACCCGCCCTGCGCTTTGGCGCACAGACCACTGCAGCTCGCCAGCACGCTCGGCGGGCCGCCCCTTGATTTCGCTGGGGCGGTAGAAGAGCTTGAGTCGGGTGCGCAGCGCAATGTTGAGCACGTTCGCTTGCTCGGGGTTCGCCTCCGGTATTTCCTGCACATTCAGGTAAAACAACGTTTCCCGGTCTTTGGGCAGCGTGTTTGGCAAGCGGCTGATCTGCACCATCTGTTCCTTACGCGGGTCCAGCCGGAACAGCCCGGGGGAGGTGGCCAGCGGCACCGGTGTATCGGTATCGTCCTTACTGGTGTTTATCCAGGTTTGCACGGCGTAGGGGCGCGGGCTGGGGTTGGCGATAACCACGGATGTGCTGCGCTTGTCGCTGTCGAAAACAATGCGCGTGGTACTGACGGTCAACGCTGCCTGTGCGGGTAACAAGGTAGCTGCCAGGCAGGCACCCAAGGCAAGGCGACGCAGGTGATTTTTCATCTGGCATTACCCTTGGAGAGGGGACAGGCTCATCGGGCGCAGGGTGTGCGCCCGAGGGGCGCCGTTCAAGGAATATCGACGACGAACTGCACGCTGGTGTTGGCTGGGCCAGCGGTCACTCCCGCGGCTGTCGACTTATAGGCAGCGCTGAAGAGCATGGTGGTTGGCTTGGTGGGGTCCAGTGGATAGTCCTTGGAAGTCGAGCCATTGGCGATCGGAGTGCCCGTGTCGTCCTTGAGGACCAGGGCCAGGTTCTGCGCGCCGCCAGCTTCGAGGGCATACAGCGCACCACTAGTGCCTGCACCGCCAAAGGCGCCGGTGAAGGTCAGGTTGGCTACGTCGTTAGGGCTGACAGTGCAGCCGCCGCCTGGCGTGATGCGCATGCCGAAGGAGCGGGCAGCAGCTTCAGAGCCTGCAGCCGTAAACTGCGAAGCGTCGACATTACCCATGAGGATACGGTTGCCGCTCTCCGGGTTGCCGGTGATCGGGTCAATGATCTCGATCGGGCAGGTACTTGAATCAATTCTGCCGTAGAAGTGGATTGCTCCAGTGCCGACTGTAGCGGCGAACGTGGTGGAACTGGTGATGCCCAAGGCAAGGGCAAGTAAGGCTTTTTTCATATGAACTCCGGGTTGTTGTCAGGCTGCGGCTATACGTTTGCCAAATCATTCAGGGGTTTGGTTGGCGTGTGCATGCTAAAGCCGTGCCCTGGTAAAATATGTAGGAAAAGTCTGAGCATTTATCGTGATCAGCTTTCAAGACTGCAGGCCTCGCCAATAACAAACATCCCGGGATTAACGTGTTTGCGGTACTGCATTCACCCGCTGCTCGATTCAACAGGGCGTATTGATCTGGCCAGCTTTGAATGCACAGTAAGGAGCATGGCAGGCAGTAAAGGGGGTGTCTACTGGCAAAAATGTCAGTTGAACGCTCTGTGCATTTGACGCTTTATGTACAGCGTAACCAATCCTACATGCGGATTACGAAATGAGCATTGAGAATACCGAAAGTACTGCGAATCACGAAACCGCCGTGGTCGTCACGCTCTGGAGCAGGGTGGGGGATCTTAACAGTCTGTGGCATACTATCCCTCCCTCTGTTCAGTCAATGTACCTTGTCGAGCAATTGACCGACGGTGTATGGGAAACCAAATTGACCCGATTTGATAAGATCGAGTTGATTCGTACGGGTGTTCGTAGGAGCGAGGCTTACATATATCGACGCGATGAGACTCTGGTACGTGTGCTGACGAGCGCAGGCATTGAGGCGAAACAGATCGTGACGGTTAATGGTGTACAGCCGCTCACGGGTAAACTCAGGGTCTCCGTGGAACATGAAAAAAGTTGGCTTCGTTACAATGCGGCGACCGGCGGTGATCTCACACTCGAGTGGGCCGGGTCGGCCTCTTATGCCTTTTATGATCCTGGTTATACCGTAACCCCTCCGGGCTACGAAGCGTACTTCGAACAAGTCAAAAAACTCGCCATCGGTTTTTTTCCGCCCGTGAACAATGAGCTTCTTCAGCAACTGTATATCTACGTAACAGTATCTGAATCAACGGAATGGCCAGTGCACTTTTCGGTCAGCCGGCAACCTCTTGTCTATGCGGCTATTGTGCCCGCTTCGTACGAGGCCAGCGGCAATGAGGCGCAATCTAAGAGCTACGTGACCGCGCTGTTTCCTTCTTCCTATTTCCCGGAAGCGGCTGCTGGCCGCGAACCCGCGGAAGCGCAGTGGCTACAGCAACTGGTCGCGCCTCGCGGGCTGACCAGAGTGGTCGGTGGCGAAAGAGATGCAGGAGGTTGGATTACTCATTATGGAACCGGCACCCTTGCCGTTGAAGACGATCCCGCGCCGAGCGTGATTGCCAATGTCGATTCCCTCTCTCCTCTGGCACGGATTGTTTCGGCGGGCGCTACCAAGGAGCGGTTGGAGTTTGTCGGCACGCCTCTGAGCGGAGCCACCTGGACTTTGGCTGGCGAAGCCCGCGGGCGTCTCGAGAAAGAAGGCAACGATTACTTCTATGTGCCCCCCTTGGTGCTTGCACCGGCAGCGTCATTCAACACCTCCAGCGACATGGTGATTGCTGCCGCTTATCGAACCAGTATCGATGGGCTTCCGCTGGCCGTCGATGCAGTGCAGGCCGCTAACGCCTCACAGCGCGCCGCGGCAACGTTTGTGACCACGTTCGTGAAGCCCACCCACTTCATAAGGTTTTCCAGTGCTTCAGGTAATCTGCAACTGAACCTGTGCTGGATGACCAGAACCGGCGAGAAGCAGGTGCCGGCCAACATGGTCAAGTGGCATGTATTGGCGGGCAACGGTGCGGTATCCGCACAGGGCGTGTTCAGCCCAGCATCGCGTAGTCCGAGTGCCGTCACAATACTGATGGCGGAGGATTTGCAGGATATAACTGAGTGGCGCTTCGGCGTGATCATCGTCCCGCTACCGTTGTTCACGGTCCCTGACCTGCTGCGCTTGCAACAGGTCTGAACTGGGGCTCAGTGCTGGCGATCACCCTGATTAGCGCTGAGCAGCTGTTTTTCCTGGTTCCAGTCGAACGGCTCGTCATCCTGCTCGGCGGCAAACCGGCGCTCTTCGAGTTCCTGATAGAGGTCGAGTTCGTCATCGGGCATGAAGTGCAGACAATCGCCACCGAAGAACCACAGCAGGTCACGTGGCACCAGGTGGACGATCTGTGGATAACGTTGAATCACCTGGCAGAGCAGGTCCTGACCGAGGTACTGACTTTCCAATGGCGCTTGTGGCAACAGCGTGAGCAGTTCGTCAAAGCGTTCGAGAAACAGCGCGTGGTTTTCTTCCGGTACTTGCTCTGCTTCACCTAGGGCCACCAGGATGGTACGCAGGTGGTGCAGCAGGTGCAGGTGGTATTCCAGGTGGGCGTTGGCCATGGAAGGGTCCTCGGGGTAGCTGAAAACGGCCGCGGAGTATACGCCTGATTCGTCGCTGAGGGCAGCAAGGGGCGCCTGTCGGGTGACAGGCTGCGCCCTGGCGGCGGATCGATTGTCCAAAGGTGGCGGCCCTTGGTCAGTCCGCCACCGGGGAGCGGTTTTCAGCGAACCTTGCCTTCCTCAATGAGCAGAGCCTCCTTATCGAAGGCATCGACGTCAATTACCGCTCGCCGCGCTTTCTCGGCTGCGTGCAAGCGCTCACCTTGGCCAGCTTGCAGCACCCCGGCCGCTACGCCGGCGTCGATCTGCGACTGGCCAGGGGCTGGCTGCAGTTTGCCGTCCTTGATTGCCTGACGCAGCAGCGTGTGCAGTGGCGTCGTCTCGTCCAAGAGGTCGCTGGCGCGTTGCAGTGCCGCAACTGGATCACCGTCGGCCTGAGGCCGGTAGCAGCCCGCCAGTAATTCTTCGAGCGCCGGATCACCCTTGTGACGCCCAATCAACTCGGCCACCTCCGCGTCCAGTTCGTCGCTCGGCCCGGTATGTTGGCGCCCGAACGGGAACACCAACAGCCGTAGTGCGCAGCCGACGAAGCGGTTGGGGAAGTTGTCAAGCAGACGATCCAGAGCTTTTTCTGCCTGGCCCAGGCTTTCTTCCATGGCCCAGCGCAGCAGGGGTTGCATGTATTCGGGTGAACCAAGGTCGTGGTAACGCTTGAGCCCGGCGCTGGACAGGTACAGGTAGCTCAGGACATCACCCAGCCGGGCGCTCAGCCGTTCGCGCCGCTTGAGCGCGCCGCCCAGCAGCAGCATCGACAGGTCGGCGAGCAGGGCAAAGGCTGCGGCCTGGCGGTTCAAGGCGCGGAAGTAGCCCTGGCTCAAGGCATCGCCCGGCGCCCGCTCGAAATGACCCAGGCCAATGCCCAGGACAAAGGTGCTGGCCGCGTTGCTGACGGCGAACGAGATGTGCTTGAGCAGCAGATCATCGAACGTCCTCAGCCCCTGCTCACGGTCTTCGTGCCCAGCCGCGGCCATTTCCTTGAGGACGAACGGATGGCAGCGGATGGCGCCCTGGCCAAAGATCATCAGATTGCGCGAGAGAATGTTCGCGCCTTCGACGGTGATGAAGATCGGTGCACCCTGCCAGTTGCGGCCCAGATAGTTGTTCGGGCCCATGATGATGCCCTTGCCGCCGTGCACGTCCATGGCGTGCTGGATACATTCACGGCCGCGCTCGGTCAGGTGGTACTTGAGGATTGCCGACAGCACCGAAGGCTTTTCGCCCAGGTCCACGGCCTTGGCAGTCAGCAGGCGGGCACTGTCCATCAGCCAGGCGTTGCCGCCGATGCGTGCCAGCGATTCCTGGATGCCCTCGAAGGCCGCCAGCGGCACGTTGAACTGCTCGCGTATGTTCGCGTACTGGCCGGTCACCAGGCTGGTGTACTTGGCCGCGCCGGTGCCAACCGCAGGCAGGGAAATTGAGCGGCCCACCGACAGGCAGTTCATCAGCATCATCCAGCCTTTGCCGAGCATGGCCTGGCCGCCGATGAGGAAGTCCAGCGGTACGAACACGTCCTTGCCGCTGTTGGGGCCGTTCATGAAGGCGGCGCCCAACGGCAGGTGGCGTTTGCCGATCTCGACACCGGGCGTATCGGTGGGGATCAATGCCAGGCTGATGCCCAGCTCTTCCTCGTCACCCAACAGGTGGTCCGGGTCATGGGCCTTGAAGGCCAGGCCCAGCAAGGTCGCGACCGGGCCCAGGGTGATGTAGCGCTTTTCCCAGTTCAGGCGCAGGCCCAGCACTTCTTCGCCATTCCACTGGCCCTTGCAGATGATGCCGGTGTCGGGCATGGCGCCGGCGTCGGAGCCGGCCAGCGGGCCGGTCAGGGCGAAGCAGGGGATCTCGTCGCCGCGGGCCAGGCGTGGCAGGTAGTGGTTGCGTTGTTCATCGGTGCCGTAATGCAGCAGCAGTTCAGCCGGGCCCAAAGAGTTAGGCACCATTACGGTGGAAGCCAGGTCACCGCTGCGTGTGGCCAGTTTCATCGCCACCTGCGAGTGCGCGTAGGCAGAGAAGCCTTTGCCGCCGTATTCCTTGGGGATGATCAGCGCGAAGAAGCCATGCTGCTTGATGTGATCCCAGGCTTCGGGCGGCAGGTCCAGGTCTTGGCCGATCTGCCAGTCGCTGACCATCGCACACAGGTCTTCAGTGGGGCCGTCGATGAACGCTTGTTCTTCTTCGGTCAGCTTCGGTGCCGGGTAGGCCAGCAAGGTGCGCCAGTCGGGGCGGCCGCTGAACAGTTCGCCGTCCCACCACACCGTGCCGGCATCGATTGCTTCGCGCTCGGTTTGTGACATGGGCGGCAGGGTGCGTTGGAACCAGTTGAACACCGGGCCGGTGAACACCTTGCGGCGCCACTCCGGGAGCGCAACCAGGGCGACCTTCAAGGCCAGTACGATCCAGATCACAGCCAAAAGCCAGCCGGGCGCACTGCTGAAAATGCCCATCAGCAGCACATAGGCAGCCATGATGCCGAGAATCTGCAAGGGCGCCAGGCGCCGATGCGTGAGGTACGCCGCGCCAATCACCAGCACTACCAACCACAACAGCAACATAATCGGTCCTCCTTGGAACCAGGGGCTTAGCCGTCCCAGACAGCTTAGACGCAATGCTGTGAGCGGCATGTTCAGAACAGTGACAGGGTGTGGCAGCGGGAGTTTCAGTTCATTGTTCGCCTGTACCGGCCCTTTCGCGGGCATGCCCGCTAAAGGGCCGGTACAGGCGGCGAAGGTCTGGAGTAGACTGCACCACCACCGCATTTCATAAGGACGTTGCCATGCTGAAGATCTGGGGCCGCAAGAATTCGAGCAATGTGCGCAAGGCGCTGTGGATCGCCCACGAGCTGGGTCTGGACTTCGAATCCATCGACGCCGGCGGCGCCTTCGGCGTGGTCAACGAGCCGCACTACCGCGCCCGCAACCCCAACGGCCTGGTCCCCATGCTCGAAGACGGCGACCTGACCCTGTGGGAGTCCAACGCCATCGTCCGCTACCTGTGCGCCGAGTACGGCGCCGAGCAAGGCTGGTACCTGGAAGACCCGCGTCAGCGCGCCCTGGCCGACAAGTGGATGGACTGGACCACCTCATCCTTCGCCACACCGTTCCGCCCGTTGTTCTGGGGCCTGCTGCGCACCCCGGAAGACCAGCGCGACTGGGTGGCGATCAACGCCGCGCACAAGCAGTGCGCCCAGTTGCTGGCCATTGCCGATGAAACCCTGGCCAAACAGCCGTACCTGTCCGGTGACCAGATCGGCATGGGCGACATCCCACTGGGTAGTTTCATCTATGCCTGGTTCGAAATGCCCATAGAGCGCCCGGCCATGTACCACCTGGAAGCCTGGTATGAACGCCTGAAACAACGCCCGGCCTACCAGGCTGCGGTGATGACCGCGCTCACCTGACCCTGCTTCGATAGTCATTATCAATAGATGTGACTGTACTTGTGCGGCCTGGCCTTGCACCATTGGCCGCACTCACTGCGCCAGTGACTTTACCTGGCGTGTCCTGCACCTTTTTCCTCGGTAAGTGACCCGCTATGAGTTCCGCCCTGTCCATCCGACAGCTCACCAAGACCTACGGCAACGGCTTCCAGGCCCTCAAAGGCATCGACCTCGATGTTGCCGAAGGCGACTTCTTCGCCCTGCTCGGCCCTAACGGCGCCGGCAAATCCACCACCATCGGCATCCTGTCCACTTTGGTGAACAAAACCAGCGGCACGGTCAATGTGTTCGGCCATGACCTGGACCGCGAGCCCTCGGCGCTCAAGCGTTGCCTGGGCGTGGTGCCGCAGGAATTCAACTTCAACCAGTTCGAGAAAACCTTCGACATCGTCGTGACCCAGGCCGGCTACTACGGCATCCCGCCCAAGGTGGCCAAGGAACGCGCCGAGCAGTACCTGACCCAGCTGGGCCTGTGGGACAAGCGTGATGTGCAGTCGCGTTCGCTGTCGGGCGGCATGAAGCGCCGCTTGATGATTGCCCGCGCGCTGATCCACGAGCCGCGCCTGCTGATCCTCGACGAGCCGACTGCAGGTGTGGACATCGAACTGCGCCGCTCGATGTGGAGCTTCCTCACCGAGCTGAACCAGAAAGGCATCACCATCATCCTCACCACTCACTACCTGGAAGAGGCTGAGCAGCTGTGCCGTAACATCGGCATCATCGACCACGGCACCATCGTCGAGAACACCAGCATGCGCCAGTTGCTGGGCAAGCTGCATGTCGAAACCTTCGTGCTCGACCTCAAGCAGGACCTGGCCAGCGCGCCGGTGCTGCAAGGCTACCCGTGCCGGCTGCTGACCCCGCACACCCTTGAGGTGCAGGTGGAAAAGGACATTGGCATCACCGCACTGTTCGGCCAGCTGGCGCTGCAGAACATTGAGGTGCAAAGCCTGCGCAACAAAACCAACCGGCTTGAGGAGCTGTTCGTGTCCCTGGTGGAAAAAAACCTGTCGAAGGTGGCCGTATGAGTGTGGAACTGCGCACCAACTGGGTCGCCCTGAACACCATCGTCTACCGTGAAGTGCGGCGGTTCTTGCGCATCTGGCCGCAAACCTTGCTGCCGCCAGCCATCACCATGGTGCTGTACTTCGTCATCTTCGGTAACTTGATCGGCCGGCAGATCGGCGACATGGGCGGCTTTACCTACATGCAGTACATCGTGCCGGGGCTGATCATGATGTCGGTGATCACCAACTCCTACGGCAACGTGGTGTCGAGCTTCTTCGGCAGCAAGTTCCAGCGCTCGATCGAAGAACTGATGGTGTCGCCGGTATCGCCGCACACCATTCTCGTGGGTTATGTGCTGGGTGGCGTGCTGCGCGGGCTGGCGGTGGGGGTGATCGTGACCATCCTGTCGATGTTCTTCACCGACCTGCAGGTGCATCACCTGGGCGTGACCGTGGCTGTGGTGGTGCTGACGGCCACCATCTTCTCGCTGCTGGGCTTCGTCAATGCGGTGTTTGCGCGCAACTTCGACGATATTTCGATCATCCCCACCTTCGTGCTGACGCCGCTGACCTACCTGGGCGGGGTGTTCTACTCGATCAACCTGCTGCCGCCGTTCTGGCAGACCGTGTCGCTGGCCAACCCGGTGCTGCACATGGTCAACTCGTTCCGCTACGGCATTCTAGGGGTGTCGGATATCAGCATTGGTACGGCGATCACCTTCATGCTGGTCGCCACCGCAGTGCTCTATGGGGTGTGCGTTCGCTTGCTGGTCAGCGGCCGCGGCATGCGGGCCTGAGGCCTTGCACCGGCATTGGCGACGGCGCCATTGCCGGCCCACCCACCAGCGCCAGTACAGCATGGTGGCGAAGTAGCCGGCGATGCCCAGCACCACGCCGCACACCACCGAACCGAGCAGGAAGGGCTGCCACAGTGTCGACAGCTGGTCGGTGATCCATTGGAAAGTCAGCTCGTCGGGCAGGGTGCGCGGCGGCACCTGCATCAGCCAGGCGCCGGTCATGTAAGTAACGAAGAACACCGGCGGCATGGTCAGCGGGTTGGTCAGCCATACCAGGCTGACGGCGATCGGCAGGTTGCCGCGCACCGGAATGGCCAGCGCGGCGGCCAGCAGCATTTGCGCCGGCATCGGGATCAACGCTGCGAACAGGCCTACACCCATGGCCCGTGCCACCGAATGGCGGTTCAGGTGCCAAAGGTTCGGGTCGTGCAGCAGTTTGCCGAAAAAGCGTAAGGACTTGTGTTCCCGAATGCTGGTCGGGTCCGGCATGTAGCGTTTGAAAAGTCGGCGCGGCATGTAGGCTCCCGGAGCGTTTATCCGGGCAGTATGCCCTGATTCGGATTCAGCCTCGTTTAGAGTTTGTGACAATTGTTGAGCAAGGGTTGCCGGCAATTGGGCTATGCCTCAGAGGGTGATTTGCTTTCTGGAGCTCTACCTCATGCGCACAGGGATGTTTGCGCTCGCGCTCGGGCTGTTGTGCCTGGGCTTTCTCCCCGTACTGCCATCGGTCGGATGGTTGATCGCGCTGGCTGCCTGCGCTGTCGCCAGCCTGTTCACCCGCGTGTGGCCGTTGGGTTGTTTTCTGCTGGGTTTGTGTTGGGCTTGCGGGTCTGCTCAGCTGGCCCTTGATGATCGCCTGGCTGCCGGCCTGGATGGCCGCACCTTGTGGCTGGAAGGGCGGGTGGTCGGCTTGCCGGCCCGAACGGCACAAGGTGTGCGCTTCGAGCTGGACGCGGCACGCTCGCGGCGGGCCGAGCTGCCGCAGCGCCTGCAACTGAGCTGGTTCGGTGGGCCGCCTCTGCGGGCGGGCGAGCAGTGGCGGCTGGCCGTGACCTTGCAGCGCCCGGCCGGGCTGTTGAACCCGCATGGGCCGGACCGCGAAGCGCAACTGCTGGCGCGGCGGGTGGGTGCCACGGGCACGGTCAAGGCAGGGCAGCTGCTGGCGCCAGTAACCGGTGGTTGGCGCGATGCGCTGCGTCAGCGCTTGCTCGCAGTCGAGGCCAATGGCCGAACGGCGGCGTTGGTGGCGCTGGTGCTGGGCGATGGGGCGGGCCTGGCCCGGGAGGACTGGCAGACGTTGCAGGCCACTGGCACGGTGCACCTGCTGGTGATTTCTGGCCAGCACATCGGCCTGGTGGCCGGTTTGCTGTATGGCCTGGTCGCCGGGCTGGCGCGTTGGGGGCTGTGGCCTGTACGGCTGCCGTGGCTGCCTTGGGCGTGTGGCCTGGCCATGGCCGCTGCGCTGGCGTACGGTTGGCTGGCCGGTGCGGGCGTGCCAGTGCAGCGCGCCTGCCTGATGCTGGCCGTGGTGTTGCTCTGGCGTCTGCGTTTTCGCCACCTCGGTGCACTGTTGCCGCTGTTGCTGGCGCTGGTCGTGGTGTTGCTGGTCGAACCGCTGGCGGCATTGTTGCCTGGGTTCTGGCTGTCGTTTGCCGCCGTGGCCACGCTCATTTATTGCTTCAGTGCCCGTTTGGGCGGTTGGCGGCCCTGGCAGGCCTGGACGCGTGCGCAATGGGTAATTGCCATCGGTTTGCTACCGGTACTGTTGGCTACTGGCTTGCCGGTGAGCCTGAGTGCGCCGCTGGCGAACCTTGTAGCGGTGCCATGGGTCAGCCTGGCGGTGCTGCCGTTGGCGTTGCTGGGCGCGGTGCTGCTGCCGCTGGGCGGGGTAGGGGAGGCGCTGCTGTGGCTGGCGGGAGGCCTGCTGGATGGGCTGTTCCAGCTGCTGGCGCTGGTGGCACAGCAGCGCCCGGCATGGGTGCCGCCGGCCTTGCCACTGTGGGCCTGGCTGCTGGTGTGTCTGGGCGCGCTGTTGGTTTTGCTGCCCCGTGGTGTGCCGTTGCGTGGGTTGGGGGGGGTGATGCTGCTGGCCCTCTGGGTGCCCAGGGAGCCGGTGCCGCTAGGGCAGGTCGAGGTCTGGCAACTGGACGTTGGCCAAGGGCTGGCGGTGCTGTTGCGTACCCGGCATCACAGCCTGCTGTACGACGCTGGGCCGGCCAGAGGCGAAACCGACCTGGGCGAGCGGGTGGTGCTGCCGACCTTGCGCAAGCTGGGGGTGGGCAGCCTTGACCTGATGGTGATCAGCCATGCGCATGCCGACCATGCGGGCGGTGCTGCGGCCATACAGCGTGGTCTGCCGGTCAGGCGGCTGATCGGCGGGGAAGCGCTGGAGGATGTGCCATTGCAGCCTTGCGTCGGTGATGAACGGTGGGAGTGGGATGGTGTGCGTTTTTCGCTATGGCGCTGGGCAGACGGGCAGAGCAGCAATGACCGCTCCTGTGTCTTGCTGGTAGAGGCGCAGGGCGAGCGCCTGTTGCTGGCGGGGGATATCGAAGCCGCTGCCGAACGGGCCTGGCTGGCAGACGCTGAAGCGCCGCGCATCGACTGGTTGCAGGCACCGCACCATGGCAGCCGCAGTTCGTCCACCGAGGCGTTCATCCGTGCTACCGCACCGCGGGGGGTATTGATTTCGAGAGGGCGTAACAACAGCTTCGGGCACCCGCATGTGCAGGTGGTGGAGCGTTACCGGCGGCATGGGCTGGCGGTGCATGACACGGCGGTGGACGGGGCATTGCGGTTGGTGTTGGGGCGGCAGGGGGAGGTTGAGGGCGTGCGCCGGCAGCGGCGGCTCTGGCGGGCTCAACTGGATTAGGGGGGCGGACACCTGTCAGCCCAAACCGCAACCCAACCCCAACCCCAATTCCCTGACCTCCGGCAGATGAGCCCTCGGCGCGCCTATGGTAGAGTGGCGGCCTTTTTCCGAAGGGGCGTTTACTGTGTGGGAATTGGTCAAGTCCGGTGGTTGGATGATGCTGCCGATCATTCTGAGTTCCATCGCTGCCATGGCTATCGTCGTCGAGCGCCTGTGGACCCTGCGCGCCAGTCGCGTCACCCCGCCGCACCTGCTGGGCCAGGTGTGGATGTGGATCAAGGACAAGCAACTGACCAGTGACAAGCTCAAGGCCCTGCGCGCCGATTCGCCGCTGGGCGAAATCCTTGCCGCAGGCCTGGCCAACTCGCGCCATGGCCGCGAAATCATGAAAGAGTGCATCGAGGAAGCCGCCTCGCGCGTCATCCACGAGCTGGAGCGCTACATCAGCACCCTCGGCACCATTGCCGCCATGGCCCCGCTGCTGGGCCTGCTGGGCACTGTGCTGGGCATGATCGACATCTTCAGTGCCTTCATGGGCTCGCAGATGACCGCCAACGCCGCCGTACTGGCCGGGGGGATCTCCAAGGCCCTGGTGACCACCGCAGCAGGCCTGATGGTCGGTATCCCGGCCGTATTCTTCCACCGTTTCCTGCTGCGCCGCATTGATGAGCTGGTGGTGGGCATGGAGCAGGAAGCGATCAAGCTGGTGGAAGTGATCCAGGGCGATCGCGAAGTGGAAGTGGCCGGAGGCAAGGCGTGAAGTTCCGGCGCAATCGCCAGCGGGAGAACGTCGACATCAACCTGGCGTCGCTGATCGACGTGGTGTTCGTCCTGCTGCTGTTCTTCGTGGTGACTACCACCTTCACCCGTGAGACCCAGCTGCGTGTCGAGCTGCCCGAGGCCGCCAGCGCCGAGCAGGCGCCTGCCGACCAGGGCAAGCTGGTGGAAATCACCATCAGCGCCGAAGGCGTGTATTCGGTGAACAACCACCTGCTGCCTAAAAGCGACCTGGCCACCTTGAGCGAAGCCATCGAGCGTGAGTCGGGCGGCGACAACAAGCTGCCGCTGGCCATCAGTGCCGACGGCAAGACGCCGCATCAGGCTGTGGTCACTGCAATGGATGCCGCCGGCAAGCTCGGTTTCAGCCAGTTGCGCATGACCACCGTCGAGGCGGCCCAGGGCACGCCTTGATGGCTTTCGCCGACCGTTTGCTCGCCGCCTGGTACAATGGGCACCCTGCGCTGGCCCTGCTGCGCCCGCTGGAGGCGCTGTACCGCCGCGTGGTCACACGTAAACGGGCGCGTTTTCTCAGCGGTGAAAGTGCCAGCTACCGGGCGCCGGTGCCGGTCATCGTGGTGGGCAACATCACCGTCGGTGGCACCGGCAAGACGCCGATGATTCTCTGGCTGATCGAACACTGCCGCCAGCAGGGGCTGAAGGTGGGTGTGGTCAGCCGGGGCTATGGCGCCAAGCCGCCGCAGTTGCCTTGGCGCGTGCAGGCCGATCAAGCTGCCGGGCAGGCCGGTGATGAGCCGCTGCTGATCGTGCAGCGCACTGGCGTGCCGCTGATGATCGACCCCGACCGCTCCCGTGCCGTGCAGGCGCTGTTGGCCAGTGAACCACTCGACCTGATCCTGTGTGACGATGGTATGCAGCACTACCGCCTGGCCCGCGACCTGGAACTGGTGCTGATCGATGCCGCCCGTGGCCTGGGCAACGGCCGCTGCCTGCCCGCCGGCCCGTTGCGTGAGCCGGCCGGGCGCCTGCAGGCTGCGGACGCGGTGCTGTTCAATGGCGCCAGCACAGACCGCACCGAAGGTTTTGGCTTCTGCCTGCAGCCGTCCGCACTGGTCAACCTGCGCAGCGGCGAGCACCGCGCGCTCGACCATTTCCCCGCAGGTCAGCGCCTGCACGCGGTGGCCGGTATCGGCAACCCGCAACGTTTCTTCAATACCCTGCTGGGGCTAAACTGGCAGCCGGTGCCGCACCCCTTCGCCGACCATGCGCAGTTCAGCGCCCAGAGCCTGGCGTTCAGCCCGCCGCTGCCGTTGGTCATGACCGAGAAGGATGCGGTGAAATGCCGGGCCTTCGCCGCTGACGACTGGTGGTACCTGGCCGTCGAGGCGCAGCCCACACCGGCGTTCAGCGCCTGGTTCGACAGCCAGCTGCAGCGCCTGCTGCGCAAGCCCTGAGCCCGTTTTCAATTTCCGGCCACCTGGCCTAAAGGAAGCCTCCAATGGACACCAAACTGCTCGATATCCTGGCCTGCCCGATCACCAAGGGCCCGCTCAAGCTCAGCGCCGACAAGACCGAGCTGATCAGCAAGGGCGCCGGCCTGGCCTACCCGATCCGCGACGGCATCCCGGTCATGCTGGAAAGCGAGGCGCGCACCCTGACCGACGACGAGCGTCTGGACAAATGAGCCTGGACTTCACGGTAGTGATTCCCGCCCGGCTGCGCTCCACGCGCCTGCCGGGCAAGCCGCTGCTGCCGATTGCCGGCAAGCCGATGGTGCAGCATGTGTGGGAGCAGGCGCGCAAAAGCGCCGCCAGCCGCGTGGTCATTGCCACCGACGACGCCAGCATCTTCGAAGTCTGCCAGGCCTTCGGTGCCGAAGTGCTGATGACCCGCGCCGACCACGAGTCGGGCACCGACCGCCTGGCCGAAGTGGCCGCTCAGTTGGGCCTGCCGGCTGACGCCATCGTGGTCAACGTGCAGGGCGACGAGCCGCTGATTCCGCCGGTCATCATCGACCAGGTGGCCGCCAACCTGGCGGCGCATCCGGAGGCTGGCATCGCCACCCTGGCCGAGCCGATCCATGAGCCGGAAACCGTGTTCAACCCCAACGCGGTCAAGGTGGTCAGTGACAAGAACGGCCTGGCCCTGACCTTCAGCCGCGCACCGCTGCCCTGGGCTCGCGATGCCTTTGCCAAGGACCGCAATGTGCTGGCGCAGGGCGTGCCGTATCGCCGCCATATTGGCATGTACGCCTACCGCGTCGGCTTCCTTCAGGACTTCGTTGGCTGGGGGCCATGCTGGCTCGAACAGACCGAAGCGCTGGAGCAGCTGCGTGCCCTGTGGCATGGCGTGTGCATTCATGTCGAGGACGCCATCGAGGCGCCCGCCGTGGGTGTGGATACCCCTGAAGATTTGGAGCGCGTACGGCGCTTGCTGGAGGCCTGATGCGCGTTTTGTTCGTGTGCCTGGGCAACATTTGCCGTTCGCCCACTGCAGAAGGCGTGCTGCGCCACCAATTGCAGGCCGCCGGGCTGGCCGACAAGGTGCAGGTGGCGTCTGCCGGCACGGGTGACTGGCATGTGGGCAAGGCGCCTGACAGCCGTACCAGCAAGGCGGCGCTGGCGCGTGGTTACGACCTTTCGCAGCAGCGTGCCCAGCAGGTCAAGGCGGCGCACTTCGCCGAATATGACCTGGTTCTGGCGATGGACGAGAGCAACCTGCGCGACCTGCGCGCCCTGCGCCCGCACAACGCAGTGGGCGAGCTTGACTTGTTCCTGCGCCGCTATGGTGCTGCGCTGGATGAAGTGCCAGACCCGTATTACGGCGGCGCAGACGGCTTCGAGCAGGTGCTGGACCTGGTCGAGTCGGCGTGCCAGGCGCTGGTGCTGGAAATCAAGGGGCGGCTATGACAGTGCAGTGGCAGGAGCAGGTATCGCTCAAGCCGTACAACACCTTCGGCATCGACGTGAAAGCCCGCTATTTCAGCCAGGCGCAGGATGACCAGCAGGTACGTCAGGCGTTGAGCCAGGCGCATCAGCAGGGCCTGCCGGTGCTGGTGATCGGCGGCGGCAGCAACCTGCTGCTGACCCGTGACATCGATGCGCTGGTGCTGCACATGGCCAGCCGTGGTCGCCGTGTGCTCAGCGACGATGGCGAACGTATCGTGGTCGAGGCAGAGGCGGGTGAGCCATGGCACCCGTTCGTGCAGTGGACGCTGGCGCAGGGCTATTGCGGGCTTGAAAACCTTAGCCTGATCCCTGGCACCGTGGGCGCCGCGCCGATGCAGAACGTGGGCGCCTATGGGGTAGAGATCAAGGACGTGTTTGCCGGCCTGACGGCGCTGGACCGCGAGACAGGTGAGCTGCGTGAGTTTGGTTTGGCGGACTGTGCTTTCGGTTATCGCGACAGCGTGTTCAAGCGCAACCCTGGCCGCTGGTTGATCTTGCGTGTGCGCTTCGCCTTGAGCCATAGCCTGCAGGCCCATCTCGATTACGGCCCGGTGCGCCAGCGCCTGACGGAGCAGGGCGCGACCGAGCCGACTGCCCAGGCGATCAGTGATGCCATTTGCAGCATTCGCCGCGAGAAGCTGCCAGACCCTGCGGAGTTGGGTAATGCCGGGAGCTTCTTCAAGAACCCGGTGGTGTCGGCCGCGCAGGTCGAGCGTATTCGTGCGCATTACCCTGGCGTGGTGGCTTATCCTCAGGCCGAAGGCCAGGTGAAGCTGGCGGCGGGCTGGTTGATCGAGCAGGCGGGCTGGAAGGGGCGTCGCGAGGGGGATGCCGGTGTTCATCGCTTGCAGTCGCTGGTGCTGGTCAACTACGGCCAGGCGAGCGGGGCGCAGATGCATGCGCTGGCTCAACGCATCCAGGCCGATATCCTGGAGCGGTTCGGGGTTGAGCTGGAGATGGAGCCTAACCTTTATTGATGCATTGCCAGTGCCGGCCCTTTCGCGGCTAAAGCCGCTCCCACACTGATCGGTGGAAATGCCCCGATCAGTGTGGGAGCGGCTTTAGCCGCGAAGAGGCCAGCACAGGCAAAACACAAGGCCAAGAAAAAGCCCCGCCAGTTCGCACTGGCGGGGCTTTTTATTCAGCCTTGGCTATCAACCGTGATGAGGCTTGTGCTCATCGGCGGCTTCCAGGGCGGGCTCTTCGGAGGCAGCAGCAGCTTCCTGTGCAGCTTTGGCGGCAGCCTCGGCCTCACGCTTGCGGCGGCGCACTTCACGCGGGTCGTTCGGCGCACGGCCGTTGGCCAGCATGACAGTAGCAGGCTCTGCCGCTACCGGGGCTTCGACCGGTGCCGGCTCGACCGCCACAGGTGCAGGCTCGGCCACAACTTCTGGCTGGGCTTCAACAACCGCTGCAGGCTGCTCGACAACCGGAGCGGCTGCGACCACGGCCGGGGCCTGTTCGATTTCACCGGCTTCGACCACCTGGGCCTCCACTGGCGTCTCGGCAACCACAACCGGCTCGGCGGCAGGTGCTTCCTCAACGGCTGGCTGCGGGGCGACTTCGACCACTGGCGCGGCAGTGACTTCGGCCACGACCACCGGCTCGCTGACAGGCTGCTCGACCACTGGGGCCACGGCAACTTCCTCGGCCTTGGCGACCGCTTCGGCCTGCTCCACTTTTTCAGCCTGTTCAACCGGCTGGGTGGCTTTGCTGTTGTCGGTCTCTGCAACGACGGCAACTTCAGCGGTAGCACGCTCGGCCTGCTGGTTGGCCTGGGCCTCGGCGTCGGCACTGATGTTGCTGCTGGCGACAGCGGCAGTTACTGCCAGGCCAGCGGCCAGTTCGGCACCCAGCTCGGTGGCCTGGTGCTGTTGTGGCTGCTCTTCGCTGCTTTCTTCTTCGCCGTCGATCAGCTCGCCATTGGCGTTGCGCTGACGCTCGCGACGGTTGCTGCGACGACGCTGGCCACGGGAGCGGCGGCGCGGGCGCTCGCCATCGGTGCCTTCCTGCTCGTCTTGCAGCAGCTCTTCGTTTGGCAGTTGCTCTTCGGCCAGTTCGGCAGCCTGTTCAGCTGCTTCTTCGGCTACCCGTGGCTGACGCTCTTCGCGTGGTGGGCGTGGAGCACGCTCTTCGCGTGGGGCGCGTTCTTCACGCGGAGCACGTTCTTCGCGTGGGGCACGCTCTTCACGCGGAGCACGTTCTTCGCGTGGGGCACGCTCTTCACGCGGAGCACGTTCTTCACGTGGTGCGCGTTCTTCACGCGGGGCACGTTCTTCACGTGGCGCGCGCTCTTCACGGGCTACACGTTCTTCGCGTGGCTGACGCTCTTCACGTTCGGCTGGCGGGGTGGCATCCAGCGGCTCGCGCAGTTCGCGCACGCGCTCTTCGCCACGGTTGCTGCGGCGGTCTTCGCGCGGCTGGCGTGGTGCGCGTTCTTCACGCGGTGCACGCTCTTCGCGTGGGGCGCGTTCTTCACGTGGCGCACGCTCTTCGCGCGGCTGGCGTTCTTCGCGTGGCGCGCGCTCGGCACGCTCTTCACGCGGCTTGCGCTCTTCGTCGCGGCGGCCGTTGCGGTTGCGGCTTTGCTGGCGGCCGTTGCGGCGCTCTTCGTTGCGCGGGCTGCGTTCGGCAGCCGGTTTTTCGGCGGCGGTAGTAACGACCGGTGCGGCAGCAGGCTCGTCCTTGCCGGCGAACAGGCTGACCAGCGACTTCACCAGGCCCTTGAACAGGCTTGGCTCCGGTGCGCTCGGAGCAGGGGCGACCGGTGCGGCAGGCTGCTGCTCTTCAGCGGCGGCGGTTACTGGCGCATTGGCGCGGGCCGGAGCGGTCTTCACTGCGGCTTCCTGGCGTACCAGGGTGCGGGTGGCGGTCGGCTGCGGTGCTTCTTCGGCTTCGGCGGCGGCGATTTCGTAGCTGGACTGGTTGTTCAGCACTTCCGGGTTGTCGTCGCGCAGGCGCTGGACTTCGAAGTGCGGGGTTTCCAGGTGGTCGTTCGGCAGGATGATGATGCGCGCACGGGTGCGCAGTTCGATCTTGGTGATCGAGTTGCGCTTCTCGTTGAGCAGGAACGCGGCTACCGGGATCGGAACCTGAGCACGGACTTCGGCGGTGCGGTCCTTCAGGGCTTCTTCTTCGATCAGGCGCAGGATGGCCAGCGACAGCGACTCGACGTCACGGATGATGCCGGTGCCGGAGCAGCGCGGGCAGACGATGCCGCTGCTTTCGCCCAGCGACGGGCGCAGGCGCTGACGGGACATTTCCAGCAGGCCGAAGCGCGAAATGCGGCCAACCTGTACGCGGGCGCGGTCGGCTTCCAGGCATTCGCGAACGCGCTCTTCCACGGCGCGCTGGTTCTTCGCCGGGGTCATGTCGATGAAGTCGATGACGATCAGGCCGCCGATGTCACGCAGGCGCAGCTGGCGGGCGATTTCTTCGGCCGCTTCCAGGTTGGTCTGCAGGGCGGTTTCTTCGATGTCGCTGCCTTTGGTGGCGCGCGCCGAGTTGATGTCGATGGACACCAGGGCTTCGGTCGGGTCGATCACGATCGAGCCACCGGACGGCAGGTCGACTACGCGCTGGAAGGCGGTTTCGATCTGGCTTTCGATCTGGAAGCGGTTGAACAGCGGCACGCTGTCTTCGTACAGCTTCACTTTGCTGGCGTACTGCGGCATCACCTGGCGGATGAAGGTCAGGGCTTCTTCCTGGGCGTCGATGCTGTCGATCAGCACTTCACCGATGTCCTGGCGCAGGTAGTCGCGGATGGCGCGGATGATGACGTTGCTTTCCTGGTAGATCAGGAACGGCGCGGCGCGGTCCAGGGACGCTTCCTTGATGGCGGTCCACAGTTGCAGCAGGTAGTCGAGGTCCCACTGCATCTCTTCGCTGCTGCGGCCGAGGCCGGCAGTGCGTACGATCAGGCCCATGTCGCCCGGCACGGTCAGGCCGTTCAGGGCTTCGCGCAGTTCGTTACGCTCTTCGCCTTCGATGCGGCGGGAGATGCCACCGGCACGCGGGTTGTTGGGCATCAGTACCAGGTAGCGGCCGGCCAGGCTGATGAAGGTGGTGAGGGCGGCGCCTTTGTTGCCGCGCTCTTCCTTCTCGACCTGGACGATGACTTCCTGGCCTTCGCTGAGCACTTCCTTGATGTTGACGCGGCCTTCGGGGGCCTTCTTGAAGTATTCGCGGGAGATTTCTTTCAGCGGCAGGAAGCCGTGACGTTCGGAACCGAAGTCGACGAAGGCGGCTTCGAGGCTGGGTTCGATGCGGGTGATCTTGCCTTTGTAGATGTTGGCCTTTTTCTGCTCGCGCGCACCGGACTCGATGTCCAGGTCGTAGAGACGTTGGCCGTCCACCAGGGCTACACGCAACTCTTCGGGTTGAGTCGCGTTAATCAGCATTCTTTTCATGTTGTACCGTCGGTTTCCGGGCTGCCGGAAACGGCGTTCGGCACACACGACGTCTCATGGTCGGTGCCAAGGTGCGCAAAGGGTGGCCGGGCCACCCCCGTGTCGAGCGACGTTCGGCACCAGCCGGTTGCCCAGCCTGCCGTTGTCGCGACGACGCGTCCTGTTTGCTGCGGTGCCAACAAGGCCCCGGTGGCTTCGAATAGGAATCCGAATCAACCAAGCGGGCCTTGTGCACTCAGTCAGGAGGAGGAATCAACCGTCAGCCGTGGACGCCCGGGGGCATCTGTTCAGGACCTTATCCGCTCGCCAGCCGTCAGTGGGCTGGTGGCCGGACGCGGTGCTACACGGTCCGAGGGCTGTGCATCTCCACCCTGCACGTATCCCTGATAATTCGGGTGCTGCCGCGCGCTGAATCCGCAACGGGTTGCATTTTTCGCCACTGCAGGTACTGCACTGGCGCCATTCATGTCCAAGGCAGGTATTTCCGAAGCATTCGCCGTGCGTTGCGTGGAAGCGACGGGGCGGGCAGAGGTGCAGCGAAAAGAATCGGGTAAGCAGGTGAAACACCGCACTTGTCGTTTTTTTTCGGTCTTCTCTACACGGCGCTGGTGGCGATTCCAGGCAATTCGGTAAACTGGCGAAAACCCCGTAGGACGGCCTCGCGTCCTGGAGAATTGCGTTGGTCAGGGCCGGCAAAGAGCCTGGTGCCGCTGGCCTGCCGCTTTTGGCGGCGTTCGCGACTATAGCAGCAATGATTAAGTGCTTCAATTCCATAAAAAATTGTTATGATCCCGCCATGACGACCAATACCCCTCCGACTTCCGGCGTTCAGCTGATCGAAGTCGCGCCGGAGCTTGCCGGCCAACGCATCGACAATTTCCTCATCACGGCCCTCAAGGGCGTGCCCAAAACCTTGGTCTACCGCATCCTGCGCAAGGGTGAAGTGCGGGTGAACAAGGGGCGGGTCAAGCCGGAGTACAAGATCCAGGCTGGCGACATCGTGCGGGTGCCACCCGTCCGCCTGCCGGAGCGCGACGAGCCGGCGCCGGTGGCCCAGGGCCTGCTGCAGCGCCTGGAGGCCGCCATTGTCTACGAAGACAAGGCGCTGATCGTGATGAACAAGCCGGCTGGTATTGCCGTGCACGGCGGCAGCGGCCTGAGCTTTGGCGTGATCGAAGCGCTGCGCCAACTGCGGCCGGACGCCAAGGAACTGGAGCTGGTGCATCGCCTGGACCGCGACACCTCCGGCCTGCTGATGATCGCCAAGAAGCGCAGCATGCTGCGCCACCTGCATGCCGCGCTGCGCGGCGACGGTGTCGACAAGCGTTACATGGCGCTGGTGCGCGGCCACTGGCCCACCTCGAAGAAGCAGGTCAATGCGCCCTTGCTCAAGAGCAACCTGCGCTCCGGCGAGCGCATGGTCGAAGTGAACGAGGAGGGCAAGGAAGCGCTGACCCTGTTCCGCGTGCTGCGCCGCTTTGGCGAGTTCGCCACCATTGTCGAGGCGCGTCCGATCACTGGGCGTACCCACCAGATCCGCGTGCACACCTTGCATGCCGGGCACATGATTGCCGGCGACAGCAAGTACGGTGACGAAGACTTCAGTCGCGAAATCCGCGAGCTGGGTGGCAAGCGCCTGTTCCTGCACGCCTACGCGCTGACCGTGCCACTGCCGGACGGTGGTGAGCTCAAGCTTGAAGCGCCCGTGGATGAAGTGTGGGCGAAAACCGTTGAGCGTCTGAGTGCGTCCTGATCTATGAAAAAAGGCTATGAGCTACTGATCTTCGACTGGGACGGCACACTGGCCGATTCCATCGGGCGCATCGTCGAGGCCATGAACGCCGCTGCCGATCGTGCCGGTGAGGCGCAAAGCAGTGACGAGGCGGTCAAGGGCATCATCGGCCTGGCCCTGGGCGAGGCCATTCATACCTTGTACCCGCACCTGGCACCTGCGCAGGTCGAAACCTTCCGTCAGCACTATGCCGATATCTACATGGCGCTGGACCAGCAGCCTTCGCCGTTGTTCGACGGCGTTGTCGAGTCGCTGGACGCCTTCCGTGCCGAGGGTTACCGCCTGGCGGTGGCTACCGGCAAGGCGCGTCGCGGCCTGGATCGGGTGCTCAGGGCCAATGGTTGGGAGGCGTTCTTCGATATCACCCGCGCCGCCGACGAAACCTGTGGCAAGCCGCATCCTTTGATGCTTGAGGAAATCCTCGGCCATTGCGGCGTCGAACCCGGGCGTGCGCTGATGGTCGGAGATTCGGCGTTCGACCTGCAAATGGCCAGCAATGCCGGTATGCATTCGGTGGCGGTGGGCTATGGTGCCATGTCGCTGCAGGCGCTGGCCGAATTCGGCCCGCAGGTGTGCATCAACCACTTTTCCCAGCTGCGCGAGTGGCTGGCTGGTTCCGCAATTCCACTTCCAAGGTAGGTAAGCATGGCAGATGAATGGAAAGCCCCCGAGGCCGAGCCCGAGGAGCGTGAAGAGCGCAAAAGCTGGAAGCTGCTGGAGAAGACCCTGCTGGCCAGCGTGCAGGAGCAGCGTCGGTCGCGGCGCTGGGGCATCTTCTTCAAGCTGCTGACCTTCGTCTACCTGTTCGGCATCCTGGCGTTGTTCACGCCGCTGATGGACATGGACAAGGCCGCGTCGCGCAGTGCCAGCCATACCGCGCTGGTCGAGGTGCGCGGGGTGATTGCCGATCAGGAGGCCGCCAGCGCCGACAATATCGTCAAGAGCCTGCGCGAGGCGTTCAAGGACAGCAAGACCAAGGCTGTGGTGATGCGCATCAACAGCCCGGGTGGCAGCCCGGTGCAGGCGGGTTATGTGTATGACGAAATCCGCCGTTTGCGGGCCGAATACCCGGCCATCAAGCTGTATGCGGTCATTGCGGACCTTGGTGCTTCCGGTGCCTATTACATCGCCAGTGCGGCGGACGAAATCTATGCCGATAAAGCCAGCCTGGTCGGTTCCATTGGTGTGACGGCGGCCGGCTATGGTTTTGTCGGCACCATGGAGAAGCTCGGCGTGGAGCGGCGTTCTTACACGTCGGGTGAGCACAAGACGTTTCTCGACCCGTTCTCACCGGAAAAGCCTGATGAAACCCGGTTCTGGCAGGGCGTGCTGGACACCACGCACAACCAGTTCATTGCCATGGTCAAGCAGGGCCGTGGCGAGCGCCTGAAGGACAAAGAGCATCCAGAGTTGTTCAGTGGCCTGATCTGGTCGGGTGAACAGGCCAAGGCGCTGGGGTTGGTGGACGGGCTGGGCAGTGCCAGTTATGTGGCGCGTGAGGTCGTTGGTGAGAAAGAGTTGGTGGACTTCACCGTTCAGGAGTCGCCGTTCGACCGCTTCTCCAAGCGTGTAGGGGCTAGCGTGGCCGAGCACCTGGCGATGTGGATGGGGTTCCAGGGGCCGCAGTTGCGCTGAAGGTTCGTTGCGCGGTCTGCGGCGCCTGATTAATCGAGCGCCGCCCGCGCGGCGCTCGATCTGTCGGGCGCAACAAATCTCAAGGCGGGCTAAGGGATAACCACGCCTTCCTTGGTCAGCATATCCACCAGCCGAATCAACGGCAGCCCGATCAGGCTGGTTGCATCGCACCCATGCGTGCTCTGGAACAGGCTCACCCCCAATCCCTCAGCCTTGAAGCTTCCTGCGCAATCCAGTGGCTGTTCCGCCGTCACATAGCGCTCCACCCGCTCCCTGCTCAATTCGCGCAGCGTCACCGTAAACGGCACGCAGTCCACCTGGCAGTGCCCGGTCGCAGTATTGAGCAATGCCAGCCCGGTCAGAAAACTCACCTGCTGCCCGCTGCACTCCAGCAGTTGCTCGCAGGCCCGCTCGAACGTGTGGGGTTTGCCCAGCACCTGTTCGCCCAATACTGCAACCTGGTCCGAGCCGATGATCAGGTGTTCGGGGTGGCTTCCCGCCAAGGCTTCGGCCTTTTGCCTGGCCAGCCGGCGCACCAGGTCCACGGCGGGTTCATCAGCCAGGCGCTGCTCGTCTATATCGGGGCTTGCCCAGGTGAAGGGCAGGCGCAGGCGTGCGAGCAGTTCGCGGCGATAGGCAGAGCTGGAAGCCAGTAGCAAAGGAAGCATGGTAGACTCCTGAATCAGTTGAACAAATTCTATCACGCACGATGCCGCCTAATTTCCTTTGACAGGGGCGGGGGGCATCCCTATTATGCTGCGCCTATGTTGAATGACCCGATTCCACCTCACGTTGACCCGCGCAAATTAGCCGATCGTGGCGTAACCCTTAACGGTTCGCTGCAACTCGCTGATTTGGAAAGACTCTGCGACCCGCTTTCCGACAATGTCGGTACGGTGCAGGCGAAGTTCGATTTTGAACGAGATGAACAGCACGTCGTGGTTATCCACAGCGAACTGGACGTCGAAGTCAAGATGGTTTGCCAGCGTTGTCTTGAGCTGGTCACCCTGCCGATTCACAGCGAATGTACTTACGCCGTGGTGAAGGAGGGTGCGAATACCCAGTCGTTGCCGAAAGGCTATGACGTGCTGGAACTGGGCGAAGATCCTTTGGATCTGCAGGCATTGATCGAGGAGGAGCTTCTGCTCGCCTTGCCAATCGTGCCTGCTCATCATCCGGAAGAATGCCAGCAGCCGGCGGGCGCAGACGAGCCCGAATCGAGCAAGGACGAGGTATCGCGGTCCAACCCGTTCAGTGTTTTGGCGCAGTTAAAGCGTGACCCAAACGTTTAGGAGTTAATCAATTATGGCTGTTCAGCAGAACAAAAAATCCCGCTCTGCCCGTGACATGCGCCGTTCGCACGACGCCCTGTCGGAAAACGCGCTGTCGGTAGAGAAAACCACCGGTGAAGTTCACCTGCGCCACCACGTTTCGCCAGAAGGCGTATACCGTGGTCGCAAAGTGGTCGACAAGGGCGCTGACGAGTAATCCTTGTCCGCTCAGATCATCGCGATCGACGCAATGGGCGGGGACTTCGGTCCCCGCAGCATTGTCCAGGCTAGCATTGCCTGCCTTTCTGCTACTCCCTCGCTGCACCTGACCCTCGTCGGTCAACCCTCACTCCTGGAAGATCTTGTCAGCGGCCTTGCGGCTGCGGATCGCGCGCGTCTGCAGATTGTCGCCGCCAGTGAGGTGGTCGGCATGGATGAGCGGCCCTCCCAGGCATTGCGGGGCAAGCCGGATTCGTCGATGCGCATCGCCCTGGAACTGGTGCGTGACGGCAAGGCCCAGGCCTGCGTCAGTGCCGGCAATACCGGCGCGCTGATGGCGCTGTCCCGTTTCGTGCTCAAGACCTTGCCGGGTATCGACCGGCCCGCCATGGTGGCCGCAATTCCGACTCAGGCGGGTTACTGCCAGTTGCTCGACCTGGGTGCCAATGTCGATTGCAGTGCCGAAAACCTCTACCAGTTTGCCGTGATGGGCTCGGTGGCTGCTCAGGCCCTGGGTGTGCATCGTCCACGGGTGGCGCTGCTGAACATCGGCACCGAGGACATCAAGGGCAATCAGCAGGTCAAGCTGGCTGCCAGCCTGTTGCAGAATGCCCGTGGGCTTAACTACGTGGGTTTTGTCGAAGGTGACGGGCTGTATCGTGGTGAGGCCGATGTGGTGGTGTGCGATGGGTTCGTCGGCAATATCCTGCTCAAGTCCAGCGAGGGGCTGGCGACGATGATCGCTGCGCGCATCGAGCAGTTGTTCAAGGGCGGCGTGTTGTCGCGGGCGGCCGGGGCGGTGGCCATGCCGCTGCTCAAGCGTCTGCAGGCCGACCTGGCGCCGGCGCGGCACAATGGTGCCAGTTTTCTGGGGTTGCAGGGCATTGTCATCAAGAGTCATGGCTCGGCGGGCGTGCAGGGCTTCCAGAGCGCCATCCAGCGGGCGTTGATCGAGATACAGGAAAACCTGCCGCAGCGCTTGCATGGGCGCCTTGAAGACCTGTTGCCTTAGGCATTTTGCCCATGAAGTGCTTAAATGTGACCGCTTGGTCTGTGTATCCATCCAAGTTTTCAGATTCCGCGCCTGGCCCAGGGCCTGGCGCACCCTATCCGACGACAAGATCATAAGGGCTTGTTCAATGTCTGCATCTCTCGCATTCGTCTTTCCCGGTCAAGGTTCCCAGTCGCTGGGCATGCTCGCCGAGCTCGGCGCCGAGAAGCCAGTGATCATCGAAACCTTCAAGGAAGCGTCCGAAGCACTGGGTTACGACCTGTGGAAGCTGGTCCAGGAAGGCCCTGAAGAGCAACTCAACCAGACCGACAAGACCCAGCCGGCCATCCTCACCGCGTCCATCGCGCTGTGGCGCCTGTGGCTGGAAGAGGGCGGCGCGCAGCCAGCCTTCGTTTCTGGCCACAGCCTGGGCGAATACAGCGCCCTGGTCGCTGCGGGCAGCATCACCCTGAAAGACGCTGTTCGCCTGGTCGAGCGCCGCGGTCAGCTGATGCAGGAGGCCGTACCGGCGGGTCATGGTGCCATGGCTGCCATTCTCGGCCTGGACGACGCTGTGGTCGTTGAAATCTGCGCCGAAGCCGCTGAAGACCAAGTGGTCAGCGCCGTCAACTTCAACTCGCCAGGCCAGGTGGTCATCGCTGGCAATAAAGCTGCCGTGGATCGCGCCATGGAGCTGTGCAAGGCCAAGGGCGCCAAACGCGCCCTGCCGTTGGCGGTCAGCGTGCCGTCGCACTGCGCCCTGATGAAACCGGCGGCCGAGCGCTTTGCCGAGTCGGTCAACGCCATCGAGTGGAAGGCCCCGCAAATTCCAGTGGTGCAGAACGTCAGCGCTGCTGTTGCCGCCGACCTCGATGCACTCAAGCACGACCTGCTGGCGCAGCTGTACCAGCCTGTGCGTTGGGTGGAGTGTGTGCAGACCCTGGCCGCCAACGGTGCGGTCAACCTGGTCGAGTGTGGCCCGGGCAGGGTCCTGGCTGGCCTGAACAAGCGTTGCGCCGATGGCGTGACCACTTACAACCTCAACACCCCTGATGCCGTTGCCGCCACCCGCGCGGCACTGGCCTGATTTGGAGAAGCTTGCATGAGCCTGCAAGGTAAAGTTGCACTGGTCACCGGCGCCAGCCGTGGCATTGGCCAGGCCATCGCCCTCGAGCTGGGCCGCCAGGGCGCGACCGTGATCGGCACCGCCACTTCGGCGTCCGGCGCCGAGCGCATCGCTGCCACCCTGAAAGAGCACGGCATCACCGGTACCGGCATGGAGCTGAACGTGACCAGCGCCGAGTCCGTTGAAGCGGTACTGGCCGCCATCGGCGAGCAGTTCGGCGCACCGGCCATTTTGGTCAACAACGCCGGCATCACCCGCGACAACCTGATGCTGCGCATGAAAGACGACGAGTGGTTCGACGTGATCGACACCAACCTGAACAGCCTCTACCGTCTGTCCAAGGGCGTGCTGCGTGGCATGACCAAGGCACGTTGGGGCCGTATCATCAGCATCGGCTCGGTCGTGGGTGCCATGGGTAACGCCGGTCAGGCCAACTATGCGGCCGCCAAGGCTGGCCTGGAAGGCTTCAGCCGCGCCCTGGCGCGTGAAGTGGGCTCGCGTGGCATCACCGTCAACTCGGTGACCCCGGGCTTCATTGACACCGACATGACCCGCGAGCTGCCAGAAGCGCAGCGCGAAGCCCTGCAGACCCAGATTCCGCTGGGCCGCCTGGGCCAGGCTGACGAAATCGCCAAGGTGGTTTCGTTCCTGGCATCCGACGGCGCTGGCTATGTGACCGGCGCTACCGTGCCGGTCAACGGCGGGATGTACATGTAACACTGCAACTCAATGTGACGGATTTCGTAAAAAAAGAGTCATACTGCGAGCCTAAAATCCGTTATAAAGCTGCAACCAGATTCCAGGCAGCGGGTGGGGTGGCTAGCTTGAAGGTGCGTTTCGCTTGAAAAGCGAACGTCTTTCTATAAAATTAGCCACCGGCCAGCTGCCTGACATATATCCATTAGGAGTAAACCTAGGTATGAGCAACATCGAAGAACGCGTCAAGAAAATCGTCGCCGAGCAACTGGGCGTCAAGGAAGAAGAAGTGACTCTCGAGAAGTCCTTCGTTGATGACCTGGGTGCCGATTCGCTTGACACCGTTGAGCTGGTGATGGCTCTGGAAGAGGAATTCGAGACCGAAATCCCTGACGAAGAAGCCGAGAAGATCACTACCGTTCAAGCTGCTGTAGACTACGTCAAAGCCCACCAGGCCTAAGACGCTTTAGTCGACGCTTCTTGTCGGGGAAAACCGCACTGCCTTCGCTGGCGTGCGGTTTTTTCTTTGCGAGCGCCCCGCATTTTCAAGGCTGCTTCGTTCACCGCGCACCAAGAGCCTGTTGCCATTCCATTCCTGCGCTTGAATGCAATGCCAAGAGACTCTGTTATTAGAAAAGGAGAGTACTGTGTCGCGTAGACGCGTCGTGGTCACCGGTATGGGTATGCTGTCGCCACTGGGTACCGATGTACCGAGCACCTGGCAGGGCATTCTGGCTGGCCGCAGTGGCATTGGTCCGATCGAACACACGGACCTGTCTGCCTACTCCACCCGTTTTGGCGGCTCGGTGAAAGGCTTCGAAGTCGAGCAATACCTGTCGGCCAAAGAGGCCCGCAAGCTCGACCTGTTCATCCAGTACGGGCTGGCGGCCGGTTTCCAGGCGGTGCGTAATGCCGGCCTGGAGGTCACCGACGCCAATCGCGAGCGTATTGGCGTGGCCATGGGCTCGGGTATCGGTGGTCTGACCAACATCGAAGAAACCAGCCGCACCCTGCACGACTCGGGGCCGCGCCGCATTTCGCCGTTCTTCGTGCCGGGCTCGATCATCAACATGATCTCCGGGTTCCTGTCGATCCACCTGGGTCTGCAAGGGCCGAACTACGCCATTGCCACCGCCTGCACCACCGGCACCCACTGCATCGGCATGGCCGCACGCAATATCGCCTATGGTGAGGCCGATGTGATGATCGCCGGTGGCGCCGAAATGGCCGCCTGCGGCCTGGGCATGGGCGGTTTCGGTGCTTCGCGCGCGCTGTCCACCCGCAACGACGAGCCAAGCCGGGCCAGCCGCCCGTGGGACAAGGGCCGTGACGGCTTCGTGTTGTCTGACGGTGCCGGTGCCTTGGTGCTCGAAGAACTGGAGCACGCCCAGGCGCGTGGTGCGACCATCTATGCCGAGCTGGTTGGCTTTGGCATGAGCGGCGACGCCTACCACATGACTTCGCCGCCCGACACTGGCGAAGGTGCTGCCCGTTGCATGGCCAACGCCCTGCGCGATGCCGGCATCAAGCCGGAAGAGGTCAGCTACATCAACGCCCACGGCACTTCGACCCCTGCGGGCGACGTGGCCGAAGTGGCTGCGATCAAGCGCGTGTTCGGTGAGCATGCCTACAAGCTGGCTGTCAGCTCGACCAAGTCGATGACCGGTCACCTGCTGGGTGCTGCCGGCGCGGTGGAGGCGATCTTCAGCGTACTGGCCATCAACAGCCAGATGGCACCGCCCACCATCAACCTGGACGAGCCGGACGAAGGTTGTGACCTTGACTTCGTGCCGCACCAGGCGCGCAGCATGCCGATCGACGTGGTGTTGTCCAACTCGTTCGGCTTTGGCGGCACCAACGGCTCGCTGGTGTTCCGCCGGTTCGCCGGTTGATGCACGGCTGGATCGATGGCCAGCCGGCGGCTGCACTCAACCTGCAGAACCGTGGCCTGGCCTACGGCGATGGCCTGTTCGAGACCATTGCCGTGCGCGGCGGTCGCCCCAGCTTGCTGGACGGCCACCTCGCACGCCTGGCGCTGGGCTGCCAGCGCCTGGCGATCAACGCCGACCTGGCGCTGGTGCGCGACGAACTGCTTCGCTATGCCAACCAGCTCGGTGAAGGCGTAGCCAAACTTATCCTCACCCGTGGCGACAGTCAGCGTGGCTATGCCCCGTTAGCCGATGCCGCGCCACGGCGCATCCTGCAGGGCAGTCCGTTGCCCGGCTATCCTCTTGAGCATGCCGAGCAAGGCGTGCGGTTGTTCCCTTGCCAGACCCGGCTTGGGGAACAACCGCTGCTGGCCGGGCTCAAACACCTCAACCGCCTGGAGCAGGTGCTGGCCCGTGCCGAATGGCAGGACAGCGAACACGCCGAAGGCCTGATGCGTGACGGGCAGGGCAGGGTAATCGAAGGGGTATACAGCAATCTGTTCCTGGTGCGCGATGGCGTGCTGCTTACCGCCGACCTCAACCGCTGTGGTGTGGCTGGGGTGATGCGTGCGGCGTTGCTGGAGCAGGCCGTAGTGCTGGGTATCCCGGTGCAGGTCTGTGACCTGCCGTTCGAGGCGCTGGAGCACGCAGATGAAGTATTTGTTTGCAATAGCGTTTACGGCATCTGGCCCGTGCGTGGCGTAGCCGCGCTAAACTGGTCGCCGGGCCCGCTCACCCGTAAACTGCAGGCCGTTGCCCGTACGTTACTGGAAACCTGAATTCGTGAGACGTAAATTCCTGCTGCTGCTGGAAATGGGCTTGATCCTTGCCGGCCTGGCGCTTGGCTGGTCGGCCTGGAAGGTCAACGCCGTCCTGGAGCAGCCCTTGCACATCACGCAGGAGCGCCTGCTCGATGTGCCCAATGGCACCACCCCCAACCGCATGTTCTATCGCATGCAGAGCGAAGGGTTGCTCGACGACGCCGTCTGGCTGCGCTTGTACTGGCGCTTCAACATGGCTGGCACCCCTCTGCACACCGGCGAGTACCGCCTTACCCCGGGCATGACCGTCGAGCAGCTGTTCGATGCCTGGCGACGTGCTGATGTGGTGCAGTACAACCTCACGCTGGTCGAAGGCTGGACCTTCCGCCAGGTACGCTCGGCCGTGGCCAAGCATGAAAAGATCAAGCACACCCTGGACGGCCTGTCGGACTCCGAGGTGATGGACAAGCTCGGCCATACCGGCGTGTTCCCGGAAGGGCGCTTCTTCCCGGACACGTACCGCTTCGTGCGTGGCATGAGCGATGTCGAGTTGCTGCAACAGGCCTACATGCGTTTGGACGAAGTGCTGGCCAAGGAATGGGCCGAGCGCACCACCGACCTGCCATACCGCGACCCGTACCAGGCGCTGATCATGGCTTCGCTGGTGGAAAAGGAAACCGGTATCCCCCAGGAACGTGGGCAGATAGCCGGCGTGTTCGTGCGGCGCCTGCGCCTGGGCATGATGCTGCAGACCGACCCGACGGTGATCTACGGCATGGGTGAGCGTTACAACGGCAAGATTACCCGCGCCGACCTGCGCGAACCGACGCCCTACAACACCTATACCATCACAGGGTTGCCGCCGACCCCGATTGCCATGGTCGGTCGCGAAGCGATTCATGCGGCGCTCAACCCGTCGAGCGGCACTAGCCTCTACTTCGTCGCCCGTGGCGACGGTAGCCACGTGTTCTCCGACGACCTCGATGACCACAACTCGGCGGTACGCGAGTTCCAGCTCAAGCGCCGTGCAGACTACCGCTCCAGCCCCGCCCCGCAGCAAGAGGCACAACCGGCTGCTGAAGACGCCCAGCCCGAGGTGCCTGCGGCGGATGAGCCGGCTACGCAGCCGGCACCCGATGAGCCACCTGTGCAGGACGCCCCTGCCGGTGGCGCGCAAGCGGCCGAACGGCCGACGCCTGACGAACAACATTAAGGACTGCCTGTGAGCGGCTTGTTTATTACGCTGGAAGGCCCCGAAGGCGCGGGCAAGAGCACCAATCGTGACTACCTGGCCGCGCGCTTGCGCGAGCAGGGCCTGGATGTGGTATTGACCCGGGAGCCTGGCGGTACGCCGCTGGCCGAAAAAGTGCGCGAACTGTTGCTGGCTCCCAGCGATGAAACCATGGCAGCCGACACTGAGCTGCTGCTGGTATTCGCTGCGCGCGCCCAGCACCTGGCACAGGTCATTCGTCCGGCATTGGCTCGCGGGGCCGTCGTGTTGTGTGACCGCTTCACGGACGCCACCTATGCCTATCAAGGGGGTGGCCGTGGTTTGTCTGTCGAGCGTATCGCTGCCCTGGAGCAATTTGTACAGGGCGACTTGCGCCCAGATCTGACCCTGGTGTTCGACCTGCCGGTCGAAGTTGGCCTTGCCCGCGCCGCCGCTCGCGGTCGCCTGGACCGTTTCGAGCAGGAAGGCCAGGCCTTCTTCGAAGCCGTTCGCCAGGCGTATCTGCAGCGGGCCCAGCGCGAGCCGCAGCGCTACAGCCTGCTGGACGCCGCGCAATCCCTTGAGGCGGTGCAGCGGGCCATTGACGTGCTGCTGCCCGGCATCGTGGAGCGTTGCCGTGGCTGAGGCCTACCCTTGGCAGCAGGCCCTCTGGCAGCAGCTGGCTGGCCGAAGCCAGCACGCCCATGCCTATCTGTTGCACGGGCCACAGGGTATCGGCAAGCGGGCCTTGGCAGAGCGCCTGATGGCCCGTTTGCTGTGTCAGCAGCCTCAAGGGCTGGACGCCTGCGGTGGGTGCAAGTCTTGCCTGCTGCTCAAGGCGGGTAGCCACCCGGACAACTTCGTCCTCGAACCTGAAGAGGCCGATAAGCCGATCAAGGTCGACCAGGTGCGCGAACTGGTAGCCTTCGTGGTGCAGACGGCCCAGCTGGGCGGGCGCAAGGTCGTCTTGATCGAGCCGGTGGAGGCGATGAACGTAAATGCCTCCAACGCACTGCTCAAAAGCCTTGAAGAGCCCTCTGGCGATACCGTGTTGCTGTTGGTCACACACCAGCCTAGCCGCCTGCTGCCCACCATCAAGAGCCGCTGCCAGCAGGTCGCCTGCCCGCAGCCCAGCTTGGCCCAGAGCCAGGCTTGGCTGGCCGAAGCGTTGCCCGACAGTGACCAGGCCGAACGTGACGAGCTGCTGACGTTGGCGGCCGGTTCGCCATTGATGGCAGTCAGCCTGCAGGCGCAAGGCGTGCGTGAGCAGCGTGCGCTGGTTACCGATGGGGTGAAGAAGCTGCTCAAACAGCAGCAATCGCCCAGTCAGTTGGCCGATGCCTGGAACGGTGTACCGTTGTTGTTGCTGTTCGACTGGTTTTGCGATTGGTCGCACCTGATCCTGCGCTACCAGTTGACCCAGGACGAGGAAGGTTTAGGCTTGGCCGATATGCGCAAGGTGGTGCAATACCTGGCGCAGAAGAGCCGCCAGGCCAAGGTGCTGGAGGTGCAGGCTTGGATCCTGGAGCAGCGCCAGAAGGTGCTGGGCAAGGCCAACCTCAACCGTGCCCTGTTGCTAGAGTCGCTGCTGGCTCACTGGTTGCAATTGCCGGGCGCCCGCTGATTTCCCATTTTTCATGTGTGCTGTTATCCCATGCTCGTAGATTCCCATTGCCACCTCGACCGTCTTGACCTGAGCGCCCATCAGGGCTCCCTCGATGCTGCCTTGCAGGCGGCGCGTGAGCGTGGGGTGGGGCACTTCCTCTGTATCGGTGTCAGTGCCGAGAACGCCGGCGCGGTGAAAGCCCTGAGCGAGCAGTACGCCGATGTTGATTGCTCGGTAGGTGTACACCCGCTGGACCTGGCGCCGGGTGAAACCCCAGCGCTGGAGTGGCTGCTGCGCGAGCTGGCCCACCCGCATGTGGTAGCGATTGGCGAAACCGGGTTGGATTATCACTATGAGCCCGAAGCTGCCGAACTGCAGCAGGCTTCGTTCCGCCTGCACCTGGAAGCCTCGCGGCAGACTGGCAAGCCGGTGATCGTGCACACCCGGGCGGCACGCGCCGATACCCTGGCGTTGTTGCGCGAGGCCAACCTGCCGCAGGCCGGCGTGCTGCATTGCTTTACCGAAGACTGGGACATGGCCAGGGCGGCGCTGGATTTGGGGTATTACATTTCCCTGTCTGGCATCGTGACGTTCCGCAATGCCGAAGCCCTGCGCGAAGTGGCGCGGCAGGTGCCGGTCGATCGGCTGCTGGTGGAAACCGATTCGCCGTACCTGGCGCCGATTCCGCACCGGGGCAAGCCGAATTTGCCACAGTATGTGCGCGAGGTGGCGGAGTATGTGGCCTCGTTGCGGGGGGCCAGTTATGAGCAACTGGCGGAGCAGACCACGGCGAACTTCAAGCGGTTGTTCCCCTTGGCGCGAGTGCGCTGATCGCTCGAACTGTATCCCCTGGCCAGTCCACCCTGCGAGGCGCGCAAAAAAAACCCGGGTTCTGGGGGGGGAATCCGGGTTAAGACCATTAGGAGTAAAACAAAGGTACGCGGTCCCTGAGCACCTTTATCGGCGCGCCACTTGGGGGGGATGCGCCGCGCCAACACTTCAAGTATTGGTCAGGTTTGGCGCCGTGCCAGTGCATATTGGTCGTTTTTTAAACAGATTTGGAATACACCGAGGTGCCATTCCTCCCGCAGCGCATGGCCATATGCATCGTGAAACACAGACATGCTTGGATGATCCGTGCAATTTCCCGCAAGTTAGGCATAATAAACCGCTTCGATTGTCATCCAGTCCTTCCCATGCAGAAAGAACCTCGTAAGGTCCGTGAGTTTCGCCGTCGCGAACAGGAAATCCTCGACACCGCGCTCAAGCTGTTTCTCGAACAGGGTGAAGACAGCGTCACCGTCGAGATGATCGCCGACGCCGTGGGCATCGGCAAAGGCACGATCTACAAGCACTTCAAGTCCAAGGCGGAGATCTACCTGCGCCTGATGCTCGACTATGAGCGTGACCTGAACGCACTGTTGCACTCGGCCGACGTCGACCGCGACAAGGAAGCCCTGTCGCGTGCCTACTTCGAGTTCCGCATGCGCGACCCGCAACGTTACCGGCTGTTCGACCGCCTGGAAGAAAAGGTGGTCAAGGGCAATCAGGTGCCGGAAATGGTCGAGCAACTGCACAGCATTCGGGCCTCCAACTTCGACCGCCTGACCCAGCTGATCAAAGGCCGCATCAGCGAAGGCAAGCTTGAAGACGTGCCGCCCTATTTCCACTATTGCGCCGCCTGGGCACTGGTGCATGGCGCCGTGGCGCTGTACCACTCGCCGTTCTGGAGCAATGTGCTGGAGGACCAGGAGGGCTTCTTCCAGTTCCTGATGGACATTGGCGTGCGCATGGGTAACAAGCGCAAGCGCGATCCGGAACCTTCGAACTGAAGCGCAGCTTCCTTCGCTGCTGATACCCGGTATGAAGCGGGGGCTTGCAAAAACCTGATTTATGAGTCAGGTTTTGCCAGCCCTCATCATCCATGCCGGAGTCATTCATGATTGTCGATCGTCAAGGCAGGCGTTTTCGCAACCTGCGCGTCAGCCTGACGGCTGCCTGCAATTACGCCTGCACCTACTGCGTACCAGACGGCAAGCGTCTGGTGGCGGCGCAGGACGAATTGTCGGCGGATGCCCTGGCCCGTGGCGTGGCCTACCTGATCGAAGCGGCCGGTATCGAGCGGCTGCGCATCACGGGCGGTGAGCCGTTGGTCAGCCCACGCCTGGATGCCTTTCTGGCCGCTGTCGCCGAACTAAGCCTCGATGATATTTCGTTGACCACCAATGGCCAGTTGTTGGCGCGCAAGTTGCCCCAGTTGCAGGCAGCTGGCATCCGCCGCCTGAATGTTTCGCTCGACACCCTTGACCCTCAAGCCTTCCGCCGCATTGCGCGGGGTGGCGACCTGGCCAATGTGCTGACAGGTATGGAGCAGGCGAGTGCGATGGGGATGCGCATCAAGGTGAACATGGTGCCGATGCGTGGGCAGAACCTCGACCAGGTATTGCCCCTGCTGGATTACTGCCTTGAACGCGGCTTTGAGCTTCGCTTCATAGAGCTCATGCGCATGGGCCACCTGGCGCGTGACCGCAATACGTTCCTGCAACAGTTCGTCGGCCTGGACACACTGCTCACGCTGATTGGCAGCAGGCACACCTATGCCCAGGTCGATGCGCCAGTGGACGCCACGGCTTTGCGCTATCAAATACCTGGGCGTGGGCACTTTGGCGTCATTGCCAACGAAAGCCTGCCGTTCTGCCGCACCTGCTCGCGTTTGCGTTTGTCCTCTACAGGCTGGTTGCATGGCTGCCTTTCGTCCAGCAATCGCCACTTCGTCGGCGATCTGCTGGATAAGCCACGCCATCAAGCATTGCCGGCCCTGCAGCGCTTGCTGGTCAAGGCCTTGGCTGACAAGCAAGAGCAAGCGTTTGCCGGGGATGTGATGGTGATGAAAGTGATCGGCGGCTGAAGCTGGCGCAAAAGCTGCATCCGCCGGCTATTCGCCGGTTTTTCGTCACCGGCCACTGGAGGAAAGATGCGTAGCCTGGTCTTGCTGCTGGCGCTGATGGCGCTGGGCGGTTGCATGAATGTCAGCGATATGGGCGAGGGCGTTCGTTATCACATGAGCGATGCCGGTCTGCTCGACCACAACGATACCCGTCGCACCCTGTCGATCCGTCTGCAGCCCGATTCGTTCATCTTCATTGGCCAGGGCGCGTTCGTGCCACCGGGCAAGGGGCCGGTGCCACGGCAGAACGTGGTGGCCGAGCAGGCCTTCAAGAGCTTCGTCGAGTATTTCCCGCTGGTGCGCCGTGCCCAGGGGCCGCTGGGCCTGGAAGAAGCCGTTGCCCAGGCACGTTCGGTAGGTGCGGACTACGTGTTGTACACCCGCTTCGCCCGTACCGACGACCGCATCGGCAATGGCGACGAATGGTATGACGAACAGGCGGTCGACCGCTTGGGTTGGGACAGTGGCGTGGTGCAGATGATGCTGATCGAAACCAATACCCGCTACCTGATCGATACCGCACGCATCAAGAGCCGTGGCGGTTTGTTGACGTTCCACGACAATACCCCCGAGGATTTGCTTGGCGCACCGATGCGCGAGTACGCTCGTAGCCTTCTGGGCATGAGCGAATGAGGCAGGCGTGATGAGCGATTCCGGCAAGGCCAATGATCTTCTGGCGCAGATCCCCAAGGCCAAGGGGTTGCCGCCGGTGCATCTGTGGAACCCGGACTTCTGCGGCGACATCGACATGCGGATCGCTCGCGACGGCACCTGGTACTACCTGGGTACGCCGATCGGGCGCAAACCGATGGTGCGGCTGTTCTCCACCATCATCCGCCGCGATGGCGATGACTACTTCCTGGTGACTCCGGTAGAAAAGGTTGGCATCCGCGTGGATGACGCGCCGTTCGTGGCGGTGGCGCTGGAGGTGCTGGGGGAGGGCGAACAGCAGGTGCTGCGCTTTACCAGCAATGTCGAGGATCAGGTGGATGCCGGCCCGGACAGCCCGCTGCGCGTGGTGATCGACCCGGTGACGCAAGAGCCGTCGCCCTATGTGCTGATGCGTAGCAACCTTGAGGCGCTGATTCATCGCAACGTGTTCTACCAGCTGGTGGAACTGGCGGTGCCGCGTGTGATCGACGGTGACGAGTGGCTTGGGGTGTGGAGCCAAGGGGCGTTTTACCCGATCGGGCGGAGTAGCTGAAGGCGCTCGATCTGCCAGGCGCTGACATCCTTCCGGTGAGCCACGAAAAAGCCCCCGGTTGCTTGCGCAACCGGGGGCTTTTCAGTGTTTGGCTCCGCGACCTGGACTCGAACCAGGGACCCAATGATTAACAGTCATTTGCTCTACCGACTGAGCTATCGCGGAATCTGCGCGTATCTTACTGATTGCCAAGAGGATGTCAAGCTACCCCTTGGCAAAACAATGAGTTACAGCACTTCTACGATGGCTTTGGTGACCACGTGGATGTTGCTCTGGTTCAGCGCGGCCACTGCGATGCGGCCGGTGTCCAGGGCGTAGATGCCAAAGTCGTTCTTCAGGCGGGCAACCTGTTCAACGGTCAGGCCCGAGTAGGAGAACATGCCAACCTGACGGCCAACGAAGCTGAAGTCGCGGTTGGCGCCATATTCGGCCAGCAGCGAAACCATCTGCTTGCGCATGCCGTGGATGCGCTCGCGCATTTCGGCCAGTTCGGTTTCCCACATCTGGCGCAGTTCGGCACTGTTCAGTACGGTGGCCACGATGGTGGCGCCGTGGGTTGGCGGGTTGGAGTAGGTGGTGCGGATCACGCGCTTGACCTGCGACAGCACGCGGGTGCTCTCGTCCTTGGATGCGGTGACGATCGACAGCGCTCCCACGCGCTCGCCGTACAGCGAGAACGACTTGGAGAACGAGCTGGAAACGAAGAACTCCAGGCCCGACTCGGCGAACAGACGCACGGCGAAGGCGTCTTCGGCGATGCCGTCACCAAAGCCCTGGTAGGCCATGTCGAGGAACGGTACATGGCCTTTGGCCTTGACCACTTCCAGGACGTTTTTCCAGTCATCCAGGCTCAGGTCGACGCCGGTCGGGTTGTGGCAGCAGGCGTGCAGCACCACGATCGAGCCGGACGGCAGGTTGTTCAGGTCTTCGAGCATGCCGGCGCGATTGACGTCGTGGGTCGGCGCGTCGTAGTAGCGGTAATTCTGCACCGGGAAGCCGGCCGATTCGAACAGGGCGCGGTGGTTTTCCCAGCTTGGGTCGCTGATGGCAACCACGGCGTTTGGCGAGATACGCTTGAGGAAGTCGGCGCCAATCTTCAGTGCGCCGGTACCGCCGACGGCCTGCACGGTAACCACGCGGCCAGCGGCCAGCAGTGGCGACTCGGCGCCGAAGATCAGTTTTTGCACGGCCTGGTCGTAGGTGGCGATACCGTCGATCGGCAGGTAGCCGCGCGAGGCGTGCTGGGCGGCACGCTGGGTCTCGGCTTCGATCACGGCGCGCAGCAGCGGAATGCGGCCTTCCTCATTGCAGTACACGCCAACGCCCAGGTTGACCTTGTCGGTACGTGGGTCGGCGTTGAATGCTTCGTTGAGGCCCAGAATAGGGTCGCGGGGTGCCAGCTCGACAGCGGAAAACAGGCTCATTGTTACCTTGGCTCTGATTGGAGAGTGATAGGACGTACACGCTCCAGCCGAATGCACTGAAGCGGTGCACAAACGGGGAGTCAGTATAGTGATACCGACCGGTCACTGCGACACTCTGGCACAGCTTTTCCGGCTATTTGCGCAAATATTTTTCGACCATTGGTCGAATTGCCGGGTCCACCGTTACACGCGCTCACAGCTACGCCTTGAAAGCGCCCCCGGGCGGGCGCATTTGGGTATAGACTACTGGCTAAATTTACAGTTGCTGCAGCACCGCGAGGTCCGTCATGTCCGAGTTCCAGCTCGTCACCCGTTTCCAGCCGGCCGGCGACCAGCCCGAGGCCATTCGCCAGATGGTCGAAGGCATCGAGGCGGGGCTGTCGCACCAGACGTTGCTCGGGGTGACCGGGTCGGGCAAGACCTTCAGCATTGCCAATGTCATCCAGCAGGTGCAGCGCCCGACCCTGGTGCTGGCGCCTAACAAGACCCTGGCCGCGCAGCTGTACGGCGAATTCAAGGCGTTTTTCCCCAACAATGCGGTGGAGTATTTCGTTTCCTACTACGACTACTACCAGCCTGAAGCCTACGTGCCGTCTTCGGACACCTTCATCGAGAAGGACGCCTCGATCAACGACCATATCGAGCAGATGCGCCTGTCGGCGACCAAGGCACTGCTGGAGCGGCGCGATGCGATCATCGTGACCACCGTTTCGTGCATCTATGGTTTGGGTAGCCCCGAGTCCTACCTGAAAATGGTCCTGCACGTAGACCGTGGTGACAAGCTTGACCAGCGTGCGCTGCTGCGCCGGCTAGCTGATCTGCAATACACCCGCAACGAAATGGACTTTGCCCGTGCCACGTTCCGCGTGCGTGGTGATGTGATCGACATTTTCCCGGCCGAATCGGACCTTGAGGCCATCCGTATCGAGCTGTTCGATGACGAGGTGGAAAATATCGCCGCCTTCGACCCGCTCACCGGCGAGGTCTTCCGCAAGTTGCCGCGTTTTACCTTCTACCCCAAAAGCCACTACGTCACGCCGCGGGAAACCCTGCTGGAGGCGGTGGAGGGTATCAAGGAAGAGTTGAAGGAACGCCTGGAGTACCTGCAAAAGGCCAACAAGCTGGTGGAGGCGCAGCGTCTGGAACAACGTACCCGCTTCGACCTGGAGATGATTCTGGAGCTGGGCTACTGCAACGGCATCGAGAACTACTCGCGCTACCTGTCTGGCCGCCCGGCCGGCGCACCGCCGCCCACCTTGTACGACTACCTGCCGCCGGATGCGCTACTGGTGATCGATGAATCCCACGTCAGTGTTCCGCAGGTCGGCGCCATGTACAAAGGCGACCGCTCGCGCAAGGAAACCCTGGTCGAGTACGGCTTTCGCATGCCCTCGGCGCTGGATAACCGCCCCATGCGTTTCGATGAATGGGAGAATGTCAGCCCGCAAACCATCTTTGTGTCCGCTACCCCTGGCCCCTACGAGGCTGAGCACGCCGGGCGCGTGGTGGAGCAGGTGGTGCGCCCGACCGGCCTCGTCGACCCGCAGGTCGAGGTGCGCCCGGCACTGACCCAGGTGGATGACCTGTTGTCGGAGATCCGCAAGCGTGTGGCCCTGGGCGAGCGGGTGCTGGCCACCACGCTGACCAAGCGCATGGCCGAAGACCTGACCGACTACCTGGCCGACCATGACGTGCGGGTGCGCTACCTGCACTCGGACATCGATACCGTGGAGCGGGTGGAAATCATCCGCGACCTGCGGCTGGGTACTTTCGATGTGCTGGTCGGTATCAACCTGCTGCGTGAGGGCCTGGACATGCCGGAGGTGTCGCTGGTGGCGATCCTCGATGCCGACAAGGAAGGGTTCCTGCGTTCCGAGCGGTCGCTGATCCAGACCATCGGGCGTGCTGCGCGTAACCTCAATGGCCGGGCGATCCTGTACGCCGACACTGTCACCGGTTCGATGCAGCGGGCGATTGACGAAACCGAGCGCCGCCGCGAGAAGCAGATCGCGTTCAACGAAGCCAACGGCATCGTGCCCAAGGGCGTGGTCAAGGACATCACCGACATCATGGAAGGTGCCACCGTCCCTGGCGCGCGCAGCAAGAAACGCAAGGGCATGGCCAAGGCGGCGGAGGAGAGCGCCCGTTACGAAGCCGAACTGCGTACGCCGGGCGAGATCACCAAGCGTATCAAACAACTGGAAGAGAAGATGATGCAGTTTGCCCGCGATCTGGAATTCGAGGCGGCGGCGCAGTTGCGCGACGAGATCACTCAACTGCGGGAGCGGTTGATTACCAGCTGAAGCCTGTCGCCGGCCATGCGGGAGCGGGCGTGCCCGCTCCCGCATGGGGCGCATTTAATCTGAAATAGCCTCAGTGGGCTTCCCCGGCTTTCAAGCCTTCCGGCAACTTCCGGGTCAGCAACACCGCCACCATACTCACCGCCAACCCAATCCCAACGAAGTGGAACGCATCGTTGTACGCCATGATCAACGCCTGCTGGTGAGTAATCTCGCTCAACTTCCCCAGCGCCGCATTGTCATTCCCCAGCCTTTCGGCCAGCTGCGCCAGCCGCTCCGCCACCTGCGGGTTGCTCGGCACCACCGCCTCCCGCAGGTAATCGAAGTACACCTTGGTCCGCGCATCCAGCAGGGTGGCCAGCAAGGCAATGCCAATCGCTCCACCCAGATTACGCAGGATATTGAACAGGCTCGAAGCCGACCCGGCATCCTGCGGCTGGATGTAGGCTGTGGCGATCAACGAAATGGTCACCATGATCATCGGTTGGCCCAAGGCGCGGATGATCTGGATCTGGTTGAACTGCGGCCCGGCAAAATCCGGGTTGAGCACCCCCGAGCCGAAACTGGCCGCACCGAACAGGCAGAACCCCAACGCACACAGCACCTTGGGCGAAACCACTTTCATCAGTTGCGGTACCAGCGGAATCAGGAACAGCTGCGGAATCCCCATCCACATGATCACCTCGCCGATCTGCAAGGCGTTGTAACCCTGCACCTGCGCCAGGTACAGCGGCAACAGGTAGATCGACCCGTACAGCCCCACGCCCATGCCCAGGCTGGCAATGCTCGACAAGCCAAAATTACGGTTGCCCAGGATGCGCAGGTTGATCAGCGGGTTTGGCCTGGAAAACTGCAGGATGACGAAGGTGATCAGGCTGACCAGGGCGATGCTGCCCAGGCCCACGATGAGGTGCGATTCCAGCCAGTCCTTGCGGTGGCCTTCCTCCAGGAACACCTGTAGGCAACCCAGCCCCAGGCCCAGGGTGACGATGCCGGCGTAATCGGTGCTTTTCAGCAGTTCCCAGTGCGCTTCCTTCTTTTCCAGCCCGTACAGCAGGCCGGCGATCATCACCAGCCCCGGCGGGATGTTGATGTAGAAGATGTACTCCCAGCCCCAGTTTTCGGTCAGCCAGCCGCCCAGAGTGGGGCCGATGGACGGGGCGAAGGTGGCCGTCATGGCAAACATGGCCATGCCTTTGGCGCGGTGGTGCTCAGGCAGTTTGATCAGGGTAAGGGTGAAGGCCAACGGGATCAGTGCGCCACCGGTAAAGCCTTGCAGGGCCCGGAACAGGATCATGCTCTCCAGGTTCCAGGCCATCGAGCACAGCAGCGACGACAGCAGGAAGCCTGCAGATACCCACACCGCCAGGCGCCGCGCCGACAGCAGCTGCACCAGCCAGGCGGTTAGCGGGATCATGATGATTTCCGCTACCAGGTACGAAGTGGAAATCCATGAACCTTCTTCCAGCGTGGCCGACAGTGCGCCCTGGATGTCTTTGAGCGACGAGTTGGTGATCTGGATGTCCAGCACCGCCATAAAGGCGCCGAGCATCACGCTCATCACTGCGATCCAGTCGCGTCGGGTTGGCTCGGCTGTAGGCCTGAGCAGTTGATCACCGGCCATCGTGGCCTTCGTTTTCGCTGCGCAGGTCGACGGTGGCGGTTACCGACATGCCGGGGCGGATGCGCCCGTGCAGCGGGTTGTCGGCGCGGAAGGTGAGTTTTACCGGGATGCGCTGCACCACCTTGGTGAAGTTGCCGGTGGCGTTGTCGGGCGGCAGCAGGCTGAATTGCGCGCCCGACGCGGCGAACAGGCTGTCGACCCGGCCTTCGATGGGCGTGTCGGGGTAGCTGTCGAACAGCAGTTCAGCGCGCTGGCCGGGCTGCATGTGGCCAATCTGCGTTTCCTTGAAGTTGGCCTGCACCCAGATGTCTTCATCGGGCACGATCGACAGCAGGTAGGCGCCGGCCTGCACCACCTGGCCATTGCGCGCATTGCGCTGGCCAATGGTGCCGCTGATCGGTGCGCGGATCTCGCAGCGGGTCAGGTTCAGCTCAGCCTGGGCCAGGTCGGCGCGGGCATTGGCGATTTGCGCATCGAGGCGCTTGAGGTCGGCGTTCAGCGCGTTGACTTGCTGGCGCTGGCTTTGCAGGTCGGCGCGGGCCTTGTCGACCTGAGAACCGGCGACGTGGCTGTCTGCCGACAGGGTGGTGACCCGTTCTTCGGATACAAAGCCAGGCTTGCGCAGCTTCTCGGCGCGGCTCAGGTCTAGCCGTGAACGGTCGAAAGTGGCTTGGTTGGCCGCCACCTGGGCCTGGCCGGCAGCAATCAGGCTGCCTTGCTGGGTCAGGCGGCTTTGCGCCTGTGCGTACTCGGCTTCGCGGGTGGCGAGGGCGGCATTGGCGCGCTCAACCGCCAGCTCGAAGTCGGCGGCTTCCAGGCGCACCAGCAGGTCGCCTTTGTTGACGTGCTGGTTGTCCTCGACCGGCACCGTGTCGATGCGGGCGCCCAGCTGGCTGGAAATGCGCGTGATTTCGCCCTGTACATAGGCGTTGTCGGTGCTCTCGTAGAAGCGGCTTTTGAAGTACCAGTGGGCCAGGAAGGCGAGGGCGATGAGGGTCACGAGGGTGAAAAAGACCAGCAGGCGACGTTTGAGTTGGGCGGGCATGGGGGACTATCGTTCCAGAATTGTAAATAAATTTAACAGCGGCACAGGGCCTGTCGACAAGTGACGTTCGCGCCATTGCTGGAGCCCGGTGCCTGCCTCCTGCTAACATCCCGCCTTTGTTTCATCTTTCGTTCGAGACCTTCCATGACCACCGTACGCACGCGTATCGCGCCATCGCCTACCGGCGACCCCCATGTCGGCACTGCCTACATCGCCCTGTTCAACTACTGCTTTGCCAAGCAGCACGGCGGTGAGTTCATCCTGCGCATCGAAGACACCGACCAGCTGCGCTCCACGCGCGAGTCGGAACAGCAGATCTTCGACGCCCTGCGCTGGCTCGGCATCGAATGGAACGAAGGCCCGGACGTCGGCGGCCCGCACGGTCCGTACCGGCAGAGCGAGCGTGGCGAGATCTACGCCAAGTACGCCAAGGAACTGGTCGACGCCGGCCACGCCTTCTACTGCTTCTGCACCGCTGAAGAGCTGGACCAGATGCGTGCCGAGCAGCAAGCCCGCGGCGAAACCCCGCGCTACGATGGTCGCGCATTGCTGCTGAGCGCCGAGGAAGTGCAGCGCCGCCTGGCCGCTGGCGAGCCACATGTGATCCGCATGAAGGTGCCGAGCGAAGGCATGTGCGTGGTCCCGGACATGCTGCGCGGCGATGTCGAAATCCCGTGGGACCGCATGGACATGCAGGTGCTGATGAAGAACGACGGCCTGCCGACGTACTTCCTGGCCAACGTGGTCGACGACCACCTGATGGGCATCACCCACGTACTGCGTGGCGAAGAGTGGCTGCCGTCGGCGCCCAAGCTGATCAAGCTGTATGAGTACTTCGGCTGGGAACAGCCAAAGCTGTGCTACATGCCGCTGCTGCGTAACCCGGACAAATCCAAGCTGTCCAAGCGCAAGAACCCGACCTCGGTCACCTTCTACGAGCGCATGGGCTTCATGCCCGAGGCGATGCTCAACTACCTGGGCCGCATGGGCTGGTCGATGCCGGACGAGCGCGAGAAGTTCTCGCTGGCCGAAATGGTCGAGCACTTCGACCTGTCGCGTATTTCGCTGGGCGGGCCGATTTTCGACATCGAGAAGCTGTCGTGGCTCAACGGCCAGTGGCTGCGCGAGCTGCCGGTCGAGGAATTCGCGGCACGCCTGCAGAAGTGGGCATTCAACAGCGACTACATGATGAAGATCGCCCCGCACGTGCAGGGTCGTGTGGAAACCTTCAGCCAGGTTGCCCCGCTGGGCGGGTTCTTCTTCGAAGGCGCGCTGAAGCTGGATGCCAAGCTGTTCGAAAGCAAGAAGCTGTCGGCCGACCAGGTGCGTCAGGTGATCCAGCTGATCCTGTGGAAGCTCGAAAGCCTGCGCCAGTGGGAAAAAGAGCGCATCACCGGCTGCATCCAGGCCGTGGTCGAGGCGCTGGAACTGAAGCTGCGTGACGCCATGCCGCTGATGTTCGCCGCCATCACTGGCCAGGCCAGTTCGGTTTCGGTACTGGACGCCATGGAAATCCTTGGCCCGGACCTGACCCGTTACCGCCTGCGTCAGGCCCTGGACTTGCTGGGTGGCGTGTCGAAGAAAGAAAACAAGGAGTGGGAAAAGCTGTTGGCCTCGATTGCCTGACGGCGTTTCCCAGCCTGTAGCTGAAACCTGTGGGAGCGGGTTCACCCGCGAATACGATGGCGCTTGCACTGCCGCATTCGCGGGTAAACCTGCTCCCACAGGGTTCGATGCTGAGGTTTTGGTAGGGCAGGGCGGTAAGTGATTGTTATCTGTGAAAATTTTTTTGATTATTTTAAAAAATTAGTTTGACAGCCCTGCAATCCGAACTTAATATGCCCCCCGTCCACAGCGATGAACGAAAACGAAACGCGAGCCGCCCAGCCAGCGATTCTGTTCAGAGCGACATTGTGGGGCTATAGCTCAGCTGGGAGAGCGCCTGCATGGCATGCAGGAGGTCAGCGGTTCGATCCCGCTTAGCTCCACCAAATTCCGCTTGGCAGCCAAGGCTGTCGAGCAAGACCGGGTCCAGCAACCGGGTCTTGAAGGTAAGAAGGTTCGTCCCCTTCGTCTAGTGGCCTAGGACACCGCCCTTTCACGGCGGTAACAGGGGTTCGAGTCCCCTAGGGGACGCCAGTTTTGCACAAGCGATGTTTCACGATGTCGCTGGGCCGAGAGGCTAGAAATCCGGGGCTATAGCTCAGCTGGGAGAGCGCCTGCATGGCATGCAGGAGGTCAGCGGTTCGATCCCGCTTAGCTCCACCAATTTTGCCGCGGTTCGCGTAAGCGGATCGGCACGAAGGTTACGTCCCCTTCGTCTAGTGGCCTAGGACACCGCCCTTTCACGGCGGTAACAGGGGTTCGAGTCCCCTAGGGGACGCCACTTTTCCTGCGTTTTGCAGGGCTTAAAAAGGCTCGTCGTTTATTGATGAGTCTTTTGTTTCGGGGCTATAGCTCAGCTGGGAGAGCGCCTGCATGGCATGCAGGAGGTCAGCGGTTCGATCCCGCTTAGCTCCACCATTTCTGCCAGGGTTCACGCAAGTGGATCTTCGCGAAGGTTACGTCCCCTTCGTCTAGTGGCCTAGGACACCGCCCTTTCACGGCGGTAACAGGGGTTCGAGTCCCCTAGGGGACGCCATTTTGCCCGCGTTTTGCGGGACCTTTAAGGCTCATTCGATTATTGAATGGGCCTTTTGTTTTTCTCCCTCCCGAAAAATTCGCAACCGACAGGCGGCGAGAAATTCTGCTTGCCAAAAAATATGATGAGAATAATATTTCAATCATCATATTTTGTCCGGCGAATGTTCAGATGAGCGACAAGAAGAGCAAAACCCGCGAACGCATCCTGGAAGCCGCACGCAGTGCGCTGATCCAGCATGGCCCCGCCGAGCCCAGCGTGAGCCAGGTGATGGGGGCTGCCGGGCTGACGGTGGGTGGGTTCTATGCCCATTTCGACAGCAAGGACGAGCTGATGCTCGAAGCGTTCCGCCAGCTGTTGGGTGAGCGTCGCGCCTTGCTCGCCCAGATCGACCCCAGCCTCGATGGGGCAGGGCGGCGGGCGCTGGCCAGTGCCTTCTATCTGTCGCGCAAGCACCGCGATGCTGAGGTGCATGCCTGCCCGTTGCCCAACTCGCTGGGCGAGATGCAGCGCCTGCCGGAAGTCTTCCGTGAGGTATTGGCCGAACACATCGAGCTGATGACCGCTGCCATGGTCGATCGCCCCGAGGATGCCGACAAAGCCCTGGCCGATCTGGCGTTGATGGTCGGTGGCCTGGCCCTGGCCCGCGCTCTGGGTACCAGCGAGTTGTCAGACCGCATTCTGCGCGCCGCCAAATCGGCGGTGCTTTAACCCTGGAGCATGGCAATGACTACCCTGAGCTGGATTCGTGGTGTCAATGGCACCCTGGGCCGTCTGGCCCCCGAGCATGTCGCGGGCAAGATGCGCCGTGCCTTCATGACGCCACGCAACTTGCCGCCGCGGGATTGGGAGCTGCCCGTGCTGGCCAGTGCCGAGCGCATTACCCTGCGCTTCGGCTTGTCGGCCCTGCGCTGGGGTAATGGGCCGACCGTGCTGCTGATGCACGGCTGGGAAGGGCGCCCGACCCAGTTTGCCGCTTTGATCGAAACCTTGGTCCGGGCCGGGCACACGGTGGTGTCACTGGAGGGGCCGGGGCATGGGCGTTCGCCTGGCGAGCAGGCCAATGTGGTGCTGTTTGCCCGGGCCCTGCTGGAGGCCGCCGCCGAGCTGCCGCCGCTGCGTGCGGTCATTGGCCATTCCATGGGCGGTGCCAGTGTGCTGCTGGCCTTGCAGATGGGGCTGCGTACAGAGGCTGCTGTCAGCATTGCAGCCCCGGCACGGCTGTTGGGTGTGTTGCGTGGTTTTGCTCATCGCCTGGGGCTGCCAGCACGGGCGCGGGCGGCGTTCATTCGGCAGATTGAGCGGGATGTGGGGATGCAGATAGCCCGGCTGGATGTGACGGGTTATCAGCTGGAGTTGCCGGGGCTGGTGGTGCATGCCGCTGATGACGCCTTGGTGGCCGCCGATGAGGCTCGGGTTATCCATAAAGCGTGGTTCGACAGCCGGCTGATGCTGCTGGAGGCGGGTGGGCATCAGCGTGTACTGTCCGACCCGCGGCTGGGTGAGGCAGTGCTCGAATTGCTCGCCCGCGCTGCTGCACCGGCGCGTCAAAGCGCCTGACTGGCAGCAGGGCTGGACATTCCTTCACCTGTCACGGCTAAATTCACTTTTTCCGCCAAGGAAGCGAACATGAGCTGGGACCTGGCAACACCCTTCGTCATCGACCTGCGCGTGGGCAGCGAGGATATTGATGGCCTCGGCCACGCCAACAACGCGGTGTACGTCACCTGGCTGGAGCGCTGCGCCTGGCGCCACTCCCAGCGCCTGGGCCTGGACCTGGCCGAATACCGTCGGCTAGACCGCGCCATGGCGGTAGTGCGTCACGAAATCGACTACCTGGCCGCCGCCTACGAGGACGATGAACTGCAACTGGCCACCTGGATCATCGATTGGGACCAGCGCCTGCGCATGACCCGCCGTTTCCAGCTCAAGCGCCCGCGTGACGGCGTGACTCTGCTGCGTGCGCAAACCACCTTCGCTTGCATCGAGCTGTCCAGCGGTAAGCCCAAACGCATGCCAGCAGAATTCCTCGACGGTTACGGCCCGGCGCTGATCGGCGCCTGAAACTCCGGCAATTTTTGTTAGACTGCCGGCTTTTTCCGCCGAGACCCCGACATGCAAATTGCCCTGGCCCCCATGGAGGGGCTGGTCGACAACATCCTGCGCGACGTACTGACCCGCGTGGGCGGCATCGACTGGTGCGTCACCGAGTTCATTCGTGTTTGCGACCGCCTGCTGCCGCCTTCTTCGTTCGACAAGCTGGCGCCCGAGCTGCGCCAGGGCGCGCGCACGGCTGCAGGGGTGCCCATGCGTGTGCAGTTGCTGGGTTCGGACCCGGTATGTCTGGCGGAAAACGCTGCGCTGGCCTGCGAACTGGGCGCGCCGGTGATCGATCTGAACTTTGGCTGCCCGGCCAAGACCGTGAACAAGTCGCGTGGTGGTGCCGTGCTGCTCAAGGAGCCGGAACTGCTACACGCCATCGTGCGCGAAGTGCGCCGTGCCGTGCCGGCCGATATCCCGGTGACGTCGAAGATGCGCCTGGGCTTCGACAGCCCTGATGGTGCGCTGGAGTGTGCCACGGCGCTGGCCGAAGGCGGCTCGGCGCACCTGGTGGTGCATGCACGGACCAAGGTCGAAGGCTACAAACCGCCAGCGCACTGGGAGTGGGTGGCGCGGGTGCAGGATGTGGTGAAGGTGCCGGTGTTCGCCAATGGCGAGATCTGGACTGTCGACGACTGGCGGCGTTGCCGTGAGGTCAGTGGGGCTGAAGACATCATGCTGGGCCGTGGGCTGGTGTCGCGACCCGACCTGGGTCTGCAGATTGCTGCGGCGCGTGACGGGCGCGATTATCAGCCGATGAGCTGGGATGACCTGCTGCCGCTGCTACGCGAGTTCTGGCGCCAGGCTCAGCACAAGCTGTCGCCGCGCTATGCGCCGGGGCGGATGAAGCAGTGGTTGGCGATGCTGACTCGCAGTTATCCCGAGGCGGTGGTGCTGTTTGCCGAGCTGCGGCGGGAGGATGATTGCGCGCGGATCAGCCGGTTGCTGGGGGTTGAGGCTGCTTTCTTCGAGGCTTGCGTTGCCTGATCCGGCCCTTTCGCGGGTTTACCCGCGCGAAGAGGCCATTAGATCCAGTGCAAGAATCAGATTTTTTCTACATGCCCCTTGAAAGCATTTCCACCGGCCATATCTCTTGAGTACGCGATGCCGAAGTCGGGTCGCGTAATGACTTACTTGCTGATTCTCAGGAGTTTATGACCATGACTACCGCTTTCTCTCTCGCACCCCTGTTCCGCCATTCCGTAGGTTTCGACCGTTTCAACGACCTGTTCGAGTCTGCGGCACGTAACGAGGCCGGTAGCAGCTACCCGCCCTACAACGTGGAAAAGCATGGCGACGACCACTATCGCATCGTAGTTGCCGCAGCCGGTTTCCAGGAGCAGGACCTCGACCTGCAAGTCGAAAAAGGCGTCCTGACCGTGACCGGTGGCAAGCGCGACGATGGCGCCGCTGAAGTGACCTACCTGCACCAAGGTATCGCGCAACGCGCCTTCAAGCTGTCGTTCCGCCTGGCCGACCATATCGAAGTGAAGGCCGCCGGCCTGGCCAATGGCCTGCTCAGCATCGACCTGCTGCGCATCGTGCCTGAAGAAGCCAAGGCCAAGCGCATCCCGATCAATGGCGACAAGCCAGCGCTGAACTGATCGCGCTGCAGTGAAGAAGGGCACCCTCGGGTGCCCTTCTTGCGTTCGCAGGCCGGTTCAGTAACCCGCCGGCGCCTCCAGCAGCATCTGCCGAAACTCCGGCAACGGCAATGGCCGGCTGTGCAGGTATCCCTGGTACAAGTGGCAGCCCAGCCGTTCGAGGAACTCCAGTTGTTCGGTCAGTTCTACCCCCTCGGCAATCACGGCCAGGTCCAGGCTGCGGGCCATGGCGACGATGGCCCGCACGATTTCCGCGTCGTTGGGGTCGACCGGCGCGTCGCGCACGAAGGTCTGGTCGATCTTCAGCGCATCCACCGGCAGGCGCTTGAGGTAGGTGAGTGAGGAATAACCGGTGCCAAAGTCATCCATGGCAAAGCTCACCCCGAAGCGCTTGAGTTCGCGCATCTTGCTGATGGTGTCTTCCAGGTTCTGGATCACGATGCCTTCGGTGATTTCCAGCTTGAGCATGTGCCGAGGCAGGCGATAGTCGTCCAGGCTGCGCAGCACGCGCCCGACAAAGTCGTTCTGGCGGAACTGTCGCGGGCTGATGTTCACGCACAGGCTGAAATCATTCGCGTCGATCAGCCCGTCGGTCAGCATGCGTGCGCAAGCATCGCACGCTTCATCGAGGATCCAGCTGCCAACTTCCAGAATCAGGCCGCTTTCCTCCAGCACCTGGATGAACTGCCCTGGTGGTTGCTGACCCAGTTGCGGGTGGTGCCAGCGCAGCAGCACTTCAGCCCCGACGATGCGGTTGTCGCGGGCATCCACCTGGGGCTGGAAGTGCAGCGCCAGTTCGCCACGGGCCAAGGCCAGGCGCAGGTCGTTTTCCATGCGCAAGCGCTCGCTGGCGGCCTTCTGCATGGTGGTGTGGAACAGCTGGGTGGTGTTACGCCCGGAGTCCTTGGCCCGGTACAGGGCAATGTCGGCACGCTTGAGCAAATCGGCCGGGGTAGCGCCGTGGTCAGGGATCAGCGCTACGCCGATACTGGGCGTTACCTGCAGCCGTTGGCCATCTAGCGACATCGGCTCGGCCAGCAGTTCGCGCAGGGTGTCGGCCAGTTCGCGCACTTTTTCCTCTACCAGTTCGCGGCTGCCTTCCAGGCCGCTGAGCAGTACCACGAACTCGTCGCCCCCTAGCCGCGCCACGGTGTCCTCCAGGCGCACGCTGGCCTCCAGGCGGGCGGTGATGATCTTCAGCACCGTGTCGCCCACCGGATGGCCCAGCGAGTCGTTGATGTGCTTGAAGTGGTCGAGGTCGAGGAACAGCAGGGCGCCGCGCAGGTTGTGGCGCTTGAGCAGGGCGATCTGCTGGCTCAGGCGGTCCATCAGCAGGGCGCGGTTGGGCAGGTTGGTCAGCGGGTCGTGGTAGGCCAGGTGGCGAATCTGCGCCTGGGCATTTTTCAGCTGGCTGACGTCACGGGCGGTCAGCAGCAGGCAGTCCACCTCGTTGAGGGTGATCGGCTCGACCGAGACTTCCACGGTGAGGATATCGCCACGCTTGTTGCGCCCGAGCATCTCCCGGTGATGCACGCGGCCGCGTTCGCGTAACTCGGCCAGCAGCGCGCTGCGCTGCTTGTCGTCCGCCCAGATGCCGATCTCGTACACCGTGTGGCCGACCACCTCGGCCGCGCTGTAGCCCGTAAGGCGGCAGAAGCCATCGTTGATTTCCAGGTAGCGGCCGCTATGGCGTTCCGTGATGGTGATGGCGTCGGGGCTGGAGTGGAAGGCCTTGGCGAACTTCTCCTCGCTGGACTTCAGTGCGGCTTCGGCGCGTTGCTGCTGGGTAATGTCGCGCAGGGTGGTAACGCTGCACGGCTGGTCATCGACGGTGATCAGGCGGCTGGAAATCACGCACGTCAGGGGGGCGCCATTGCGGTGGTTGACCACCACGGCGACGTTGCTCAAGGCCTGTTCGCGGATCACCCGCTCGATACGTTGCGCACGCTCGATGGACTCGGCCCACAGGCCGATTTCCTCCGCGGTGCGACCAAGCACCTGCTCGCTGCCCCAGCCGAAGGTCTGGGTGAACGCCGGGTTGATCTCGATGAACTGACCGGTGTCCTGGCGAGTGACGCAGATCGGGTCGGGGCTGACCTGGAACAGGCTGGCGAACTTCTCTTCCGAGGCGCTCAGGCGCTGTTCGCGCTCCACCTGGTCGGTGATGTCGAGCAGGGTGCCGGCCATGCGCAGCGGGTTGCCTTGTTCGTCGCGGTACAGGCGTGCGCGGCTTTCGATATAGCGCGAAATGCCGTTTTCCAGCTGCACCCGGTAGGTGATCTGATAGTTGCCGGCGGGCCCTTCGCGCAGGCTACGGTAGGCCTGGCGCATCGAGTTGCGCTCCTGCTCCGGTACCCCTTCGAAAAAGGCATCGAACGACTCATGAAAGGGGATGGGCGGTAGGCCGTGCAACTGCGCGGCGCGGGCAGAGCCGTAGAGCATGCCGCTGGGGATGTGCCAGTCCCAGGTGCCCAGCTGCGCCGAATCCAGGGCCAGGTCCAGGCGCTCCTGGCTGTCCTTCAGGGCCTGCTCGGCGCGCTTGCGCTCGGTGGTGTCGACAAAGGTACTGATCAGAAAGGTCACGCCTTCCAGTTCGATGCCCTGGGTGCAGAGGATGCCGTCATGCACCTTGCCGCTGGTGGCGCGGAACTGCACCTCCATGATCAACGGGCCGCCGTTGGCACGGGTCGACTCTATCACCTGGTGGCGTTGTTCGGGGTTGACCCACAGGCCCAGCTCCAGGCTGGTCTTGCCGATCACCTGGCTGCCAGGCCAGCCGAACATGTCTTCGAAGTGCTGATTGACCTCGAAAATCATGCCGTCGTGGCGGCGGGTGAGCAAAATGGCGTTGGGGCTGAGGTGGAACAGGGTGGCAAAGCGCTTTTCCGAATTGATCAGGGCGGTTTCCCGCTCGCGCTGGCGGGTGATTTCGCGGATTACCCCGATCATCTGCGGCCGGCCATGCGGGTCGTGGGTCAGGCTGCCGTTGATCTCTAGCCAGTGCAGGCTGCCGTCCGGCCAACGGATGCGATGACGCATGGCCTGTTCCACCGGCTCGCCGTTGAACACCGCCTGGAACACCTGTCGCGTGCGGGCGCGGTCTTCTTCGGGCAGCAGGTCGAGGTAGTCGACATCAGCAGGCAGCGGGCGCTGCGGGTCGAAGCCGAACAGGGCCTGGGTGCCCCGTGACCAGCTGACACGGCCGCTTTCAATATCCCACAGCCATGCCCCCAACCGGGCGCCGTTCAGCGCGGCCAGCAGTTGTGGGGCGTTCTGCCAAGCCTGTTCGGACTCCTGGGGGTCGGCCGCAGGAATACGCGGTAGGCGCAAAAAGCGGTTTGCTGATTTGGGCATCGGTACCAGACCTTTGGCGTATGACGCGTCCTTGGATATGGAAATACCTGGCTGACGGCCGGTCAGGCGGGCCCCGCGTGGCTGTCGAGCAGGGCCATGAATGCCCTGGCCGCGTTCGATAGCGTACGCTCCGTGTGCAAAATGTAGCCTAGCTGGCGCGACAGCTGTATGCCGGGCAAAGCGATGGGTGCAACCTGTTCGTCGAGCATGGTGCGCGGCAGCACGCTCCAGGCCAGGCCGATCGACACCATCATCTTGATGGTCTCCAGGTAGTTGGTGCTCATGGCGATGTTCGGCGTGAGGCCCTGGCTTTCGAACAGGCGCTGAACGATGTGGTGGGTAAAGGTGTTGCCGCCGGGGAACACCGCCGGGTGACGTGCCACATCGGCCAGGCCGACCGCATTGTTGGCCAGCGGGTGCTCAGGGGCGGCGACAAAATCCAGGGCGTCGTCCCACACGGGCACCGCCTTGACCAGGTGATGCGGCTCGGGCGCCAGGGTGATCACGGCTATTTCGGCGCGGCCATGCAGAATCTCGTCGTAGGCCTGTTCTGAATCGAGAAACTGAATATCCAGCGCCACGGCCGGGAACTGGCGGGTGAACGCCCGTAATAGCGGGGGCAGGCGGTGCAGGCCGATGTGGTGGCTGGTGGCCAGGGTGAGGCGACCGCTCACTTCCCCCGACAAATTGGTCAGCGCACGTCGGGTATCATCGAGGACGTTGAGGATCTGGTAGGCCCGGGGCAGCAGGGCGCGTCCGGCCTCGGTCAGGGTCACCTCGCGGCCCAGGCGGTCGAACAGGCGCACATCCAGCTGCTGCTCCAGCCCGGCGATGCGCTTGCTGATGGCGGGTTGGGTCAGGAACAGGCGTTCAGCCGCCCCGGAGAAGCTGCCGGTTTCGGCAATGGCGATGAAGGCGCTGAGGTTGGCCAGGTCCAAGGGTCGCATTCCTCTTGGTTATCCAAAGGATAAAAATTATGAATTTGAGTTATTCAATCTAACCCCATAGCATCGTCCGTACAAGCCAAGGGGTCTTTGGCATAGAAAGACGCTGATGAGGAACAGTCTGATGGCTGGCAAAACGCTCTACGACAAACTCTGGGAAGCCCATGAGGTCAAGCGCCGTGATGACGGCTCGTCCTTGATCTACATCGACCGCCACATCATTCACGAAGTGACGTCGCCCCAGGCCTTCGAAGGCCTGCGCCTGGCCAACCGCAAACCGTGGCGCATCGACGCCAACATCGCCACACCCGACCACAACGTGCCGACCACGCCAGAGCGCAAGGGCGGTATCGAGGCCATCGTCGACCAGGTGTCGCGCCTGCAGGTGCAGACCCTCGACGAAAACTGTGACGAATACGGCATCGTCGAATTCAAGATGAACGACGAGCGCCAGGGCATCGTTCACGTCATCAGCCCGGAGCAGGGTGCCACCTTGCCCGGCATGACCGTGGTCTGCGGTGACTCGCACACCTCCACCCACGGCGCCTTCGGTGCCCTGGCCCATGGCATCGGCACCTCCGAGGTCGAGCACGTGCTCGCCACACAGTGCCTGGTCGCCAAGAAGATGAAGAACATGCTGGTGCGCGTGGAAGGCCAGTTGCCGGCCGGCGTAACCGCCAAGGACATCGTGCTGGCCGTGATCGGCAAGATCGGCACCGCCGGTGGCAACGGCCACGCCATGGAGTTCGCGGGCAGCGCCATTCGCGCGTTGTCGATGGAAGGCCGCATGACCATCTGCAACATGTCCATCGAAGCCGGTGCCCGTGTGGGCCTGGTAGCGACCGACGCCACCACCGTTGCCTATGTCGAAGGCCGCCCGTACGCGCCGAAGGGCGAGCAATGGAAGCAGGCAGTCGAATCGTGGAAAGACCTGGTGTCGGATGACGACGCCGTGTTCGACTCCGTGGTCGAGCTGGATGCCAGCCAGATCAAGCCGCAAGTCAGCTGGGGCACCTCGCCCGAGATGGTGTTGGCCGTAGACCAGCGCGTACCGGACCCGGCCGCCGAAGCCGACCTGGTCAAGCGTGGTTCGATCGAGCGCGCCTTGAAGTACATGGGGCTGACCGCCAACCAGGCGATCACCGACATCCAGCTGGACCGCGTGTTCATCGGCTCGTGCACCAACTCGCGTATCGAAGACCTGCGTGCCGCGGCGGAGATCGCCAAGGGCCGCAAGGTGGCCGCGACCGTCAAGCAAGCCATCGTCGTGCCGGGCTCGGGCCTGGTCAAGGCACAGGCCGAGCGTGAAGGCCTGGACAAGATCTTCCTCGAAGCCGGTTTCGAATGGCGTGAACCAGGCTGCTCGATGTGCCTGGCAATGAACCCGGACCGCCTGGAGAGCGGCGAGCATTGCGCGTCCACCTCCAACCGCAACTTCGAAGGCCGTCAGGGCGCCGGTGGCCGTACCCACCTGGTCAGCCCGGCCATGGCCGCCGCTGCTGCGGTAGCCGGCCACTTCATCGATGTCCGCGAGTTGATCCAAGGGAGCGCAGCATGAAAGCCTTTACCCAGCACACTGGCCTCGTCGCGCCGTTGGACCGTGCCAACGTCGACACCGACCAGATCATCCCCAAGCAGTTTTTGAAGTCGATCAAGCGCACCGGCTTTGGCCCTAACCTGTTCGACGAATGGCGTTACCTGGACGTGGGTCAGCCCTACCAGGACAACAGCAAGCGCCCGGTGAACCAGGAGTTCGTGCTCAACCACGAACGCTACCAGGGTGCCAGCGTGCTGCTGGCGCGGGAGAACTTCGGTTGCGGCTCCAGCCGTGAGCACGCCCCTTGGGCGCTGGACGAGTACGGTTTCCGCAGCATCATCGCGCCGAGCTTTGCCGACATCTTCTTCAATAACAGCTTCAAGAACGGCCTGCTGCCGATCATCCTCAGCGATGAAGAAGTGGACGAGTTGTTCAAGCAGGTCGAAGCCAACCCGGGCTACCAGCTGACCATCGACCTGCAAGCGCAGGCGGTAACCCGCCCGGACGGCAAGGTGCTGCACTTCGAGATCGATGCGTTCCGCAAGCACTGCCTGCTCAACGGCCTGGACGACATCGGCCTGACCCTGCAGGACAGCGATGCGATCAAGGCCTTCGAAAGCAAGCACCGCGCCGGGCAGCCTTGGTTGTTCCGGGATGCCTGATTGATATAGCCGGCACAGGCAACAAAAATCTAAAGGATCGAGACATGACTAGCACCCAACATACCGACGTGGTCCAGCGCCAGTTCGGCGAACAGGCCAGCGCCTACCTCAGCAGCACCGTGCACGCTCAGGGCAGTGAATTCGCCCTGCTGCAGGCCGAGCTGGCGGGGCAGGGCAATGCCCGCGTGCTGGACCTGGGCTGTGGTGCCGGTCATGTCAGTTTCCACGTTGCCCCGCTGGTGAGCGAAGTGGTCGCCTACGACCTGTCGCAATCCATGCTCGACGTGGTCGCCAGTGCCGCCGCCGAGCGCGGCCTGGCCAATATCACCACCGAGCGCGGTGTCGCCGAACGTCTGCCGTTCGCCGATGCCTCGTTCGAATTCGTCTTCAGCCGCTACTCGGCCCACCACTGGAGCGACCTGGGCCTGGCCCTGCGCGAAGTGCGCCGGGTGCTCAAGCCGGGTGGCGTGGCGGCGTTCATCGACGTGATGTCGCCGGGCAGCCCGCTGCTCGACACCTACCTGCAAACGGTCGAGGTGCTGCGTGACACCAGCCATGTGCGCGACTACTCCGCCGCCGAATGGCAGCGTCAGGTCAGCGAGGCTGGCCTGCATGTGCGCAGTCACACCCGCCAGCCCTTGCGCCTGGAGTTCGGCAGCTGGGTGGAGCGCATGCGCACCCCCGAGCCAATGCGCGTGGCCATCCGCCAATTGCAGCAAGCCATGGGCGAAGAAGTACGGCAGTATTACCAGATCGAGGCCGATGGCTCGTTCAGCACCGATGTGCTGGTGCTGTGGGCCGAGCGTTAAGCACTTTTCGGTGCGGCCCGTTTGGCCGCACCGCGTGAATGGATAGAGGAAAGCATGAGCAAGCAGATTCTGATTCTCCCAGGTGACGGTATCGGCCCGGAAATCATGGCCGAAGCGGTCAAGGTGCTGGAGCTGGCCAACGACAAGTTCCAGCTCGGCTTCAGCCTGGAGCACGACGTGATCGGTGGCGCCGCCATCGACAAGCACGGCGTGCCGCTGGCCGACGAAACCCTGGAGCGTGCGCGCAAGGCTGATGCCGTGCTGCTGGGCGCCGTGGGCGGGCCGAAGTGGGACAAGATCGAGCGCGACATCCGCCCCGAGCGCGGCTTGCTGAAAATCCGTTCGCAGCTGGGCCTGTTCGCCAACCTGCGCCCGGCCATCCTCTACCCGCAACTGGCCGATGCTTCGTCGTTGAAGCCGGAAATCGTCTCGGGCCTGGACATCCTCATCGTCCGTGAGCTGACCGGCGGCATCTACTTCGGTGCCCCGCGTGGCCAGCGCGAGCTGGAGGGTGGCGAGCGCCAGGCCTACGACACCCTGCCGTACAGCGAAAGCGAAGTGCGCCGCATTGCCCGTGTCGGCTTCGACATGGCCCGCGTGCGTGGCAAGAAGCTGTGCTCGGTAGACAAAGCCAACGTACTGGCTTCCAGCCAGCTGTGGCGTGAAGTGGTCGAAGACGTGGCCAAGGACTACCCGGATGTGGAACTGAGCCACATGTACGTCGACAACGCCGCCATGCAACTGGTGCGTGCGCCCAAGCAGTTCGATGTGATGGTGACCGACAACATGTTCGGTGACATTCTGTCGGATGAAGCTTCCATGCTCACCGGTTCCATCGGCATGCTGCCTTCGGCGTCGCTGGATGCCGACAACAAGGGCATGTACGAGCCGTGCCACGGCTCGGCACCGGACATCGCAGGCCAGGGCATTGCCAACCCGCTGGCGACCATCCTGTCTGTGTCGATGATGCTGCGTTACAGCTTCAATCAGTCGGCTGCCGCCGAAGCGATCGAGAAGGCCGTGAGCCTGGTGCTGGACCAAGGCCTGCGCACCGGCGACATCCATTCGCAAGGCTGCCGCAAAGTTGGTACGCAGGAAATGGGCGACGCAGTAGTCGCAGCGCTGCGGAATCTGTAATCTCTCTGGCCCGCCACCCTAAATTCCCGGTGGCGGCCCACTTTTAGCAAAGGTGTAGTTGCGATGAAACGTGTAGGTCTGATCGGTTGGCGCGGTATGGTCGGTTCCGTGCTCATGCAGCGGATGCTGGAGGAGCAGGACTTCGACCTTATCGAGCCGGTGTTCTTCACTACCTCCAATGTTGGCGGCCAGGGCCCGAACGTGGGCAAGGATACAGCGCCGCTCAAGGACGCTTATTCGATTGAAGAACTCAAGACCCTCGACGTGATCCTGACCTGCCAGGGCGGCGACTACACCAACGAGGTCTTCCCCAAGCTGCGTGAAGCCGGCTGGCAGGGTTACTGGATCGACGCCGCTTCGTCCCTGCGCATGCAGGATGACGCGGTCATCATCCTCGACCCGGTCAACCGCAAGGTCATCGACCAGCAGCTGGACGCCGGTACCAAGAACTACATCGGCGGCAACTGCACCGTCAGCCTGATGCTGATGGGCCTGGGCGGCCTGTTCGAAGCCGGCCTGGTGGAATGGATGAGCGCCATGACCTACCAGGCAGCCTCGGGTGCCGGCGCGCAGAACATGCGCGAGCTGATCAAGCAGATGGGTGCCACCCACGCCGCCGTGGCCGATGACCTGGCTAACCCGGCCAGCGCCATCCTCGATATCGACCGCAAGGTTGCCGAGACCATGCGCGGTGATGCATTCCCGACCGAGAACTTCGGTGTGCCACTGGCTGGCAGCCTGATCCCGTGGATCGACAAGGAACTGCCGAACGGCCAGAGCCGCGAAGAGTGGAAGGCCCAGGCCGAAACCAACAAGATCCTCGGTCGCTTCAAGAGCCCGATCCCGGTCGACGGCATCTGCGTGCGCATCGGCGCCATGCGCTGCCACAGCCAGGCACTGACCATCAAGCTGAACAAGGACGTGCCGCTGGCCGATATCGAAGGCATGATCAGCCAGCACAACCCTTGGGTGAAGCTGGTGCCGAACCAGCGTGAAATCAGCATGCAGGAACTGACCCCGACCAAGGTCACCGGCACTCTGAACATTCCGGTTGGCCGCCTGCGCAAGCTGAACATGGGTTCGCAGTACCTGGGTGCGTTCACCGTGGGTGACCAGCTGCTATGGGGCGCGGCAGAACCGCTGCGCCGCATGCTGCGGATTCTGCTGGAGCGTTGATCGTTCTGCTGTAATTAAAAACCCGCGCTGGCGACAGCGCGGGTTTTTTTATGCCTGGGGTGAGGTTTGCAGCGCCAGGCAGCCCTTACGCAACCCATTGCGACCCTTATCCGGCGAAAATACGGCCATCACAGACAAACCTCTACAATCCGAGTAAAGTGCCGCCCCCGCCGTTCTCAGCAAAAAGGATCCTTTCATGACACACCCTTTGGATATCGCCGTCGTCGGCGCCACCGGCAGCGTCGGTGAAGCCTTGGTGCAGATCCTCGAAGAGCTGGACTTCCCGGTCGCTACCTTGCACCTGCTGGCCAGCATGGAATCGGCGGGCAGCAGCGTGATGTTCGCCGGCAAGAAGCTCAAGGTGCGCGAGGTGGACAGCTTCGACTTCGCCCAGGTCAAGCTGGCTTTCTTCGCCACAGGTGCTGCAGTCAGCCGCAGCTTTGCCGGCAAGGCACTGCAAGCAGGTTGCACCGTCATTGACCTGTCCGGTGGCCTGGACGACGCCCTGGCCCTGGTCCCTGAAGCCAACGCCGAACGCCTGGCTGGCCTGGCGCTGCCGGCACGCATTGTCAGTCCGTGCTCGGCCGCCGTTGCCGTGGCCGTCGCGCTGGCACCGCTCAAGGGCCTGCTGGACATCGAGCGGGTGCAGGTAATGGCATCGCTGGCGGTGTCTGCACAAGGCCGTGAGGCCGTCAGCGAGCTGGCCCGTCAAACGGCAGAGCTGCTCAATGCCCGGCCGCTGGAACCGCGCTTCTTCGATCGCCAGGTGGCTTTCAACCTGCTGGCCCAGGTTGGCGCGGCCGACGAGCAGGGCCACACGGCGCTGGAACGCCGGCTGGTCAACGAGTTGCGTGTGCTGCTGGGCATGCCTGAGCTGAAGATTTCCGTGAGCTGCGTTCAAGTCCCGGTGTTTTTCGGCGATAGCTTCAGTGTGGCGGTGCAGAGCCGTCGCCCGGTCGACCTTGAAGCGGTCAACCAGGCCCTGGAAGCAGCCGACAGCGTAGAGCGGGTGGAGCGTGATGATTATCCGACCCCGGTTGGTGACGCAGTAGGCCAAGACGTGGTCTATGTTGGTCGTGTACGTCACGGTGTTGATGAAGACCAGCAGCTCAATCTCTGGCTGACCACCGACAATGTGCGCAAAGGCGCCGCGCTCAATGCCGTGCAAGTGGCGCAATTGTTGATTAAACACATGCCGTAAAAGATACTGGCGAGCACTTTTGTCCTGCTCCGCATGCAGGTTTCGGGACGATTCATACAAGGGAAGAGGTCATGCTTCGAATTCGCAAACTGGTTCTGGCCATGGCTGCAGCATCGGCGCTGTCGTCTGGCATGGCGAATGCGCTGGGCCTGGGGGAGCTGACCCTGAAGTCGGCACAGAATCAGCCGCTGGACGCCGAGATCGAATTGCTCGATGTGCGCGACCTCAAAGCCGCCGAAGTGGCGCCTAGCCTGGCGCCACCGGAAGAGTTCAGCAAGGCCGGGGTGGCGTTTCCGACCTACCTCGAAGACCTGACCTTCACACCGGTGATCAACCCCAACGGTAAAAGCGTGCTGCGGGTTACCTCCAGCCAGCCGCTGCCAGGGCCGGTGGTCAAGTTCCTGGTTCAGGTGATGTGGCCGCAAGGCCGCCTGCTGCGCGACTACAGCGTGCTGCTTGACCAGGCCAAGGCCCAGGGCGACAAGCCGGCTGCAGGCAATGTGACACCGGCCACAACCGGCGCCAGCAGCTACACCACCCAGCGCCGCGACACCTTGTGGCAGATTGCCGCGCGCAACACGCAAGGTGGCTCGATCCAGCAGACCATGATCGCAATCCAGGCGCTGAACCCGGATGCCTTCATCGGTAACAACATCAACCAACTGAAGGTGGGCCAGGTATTGCGCCTGCCCGACCAGCAGCAGATCCAGAGCATTCCGCAGGGCGAGGCCAACAGCGAAGTGGCCGAGCAGTATGCCGCCTGGCGTGAAGGCCGGCGCCTGGGCCCGCGTGCCCGCCAGCTCGACGCTACCCGCCGCGGTGCCGCCGAGGCTGCGCCGGCGCGCATCGCCCAGGGCGACAACTTGCGCCTGGTCAGCCCGGGCAATCAGGCCGGCCAGGCCAAGGCGTTGAATGACAAGCTGGCGGTGGCCCAGGAAAGCCTGGATACCAGCCGCCGCGACAACGAAGAACTGAAAAGCCGCATGTCCGACCTGCAGAGCCAGCTGGACAAGCTGCAGCGTCTGATCGAGCTGAAGAATGACCAGTTGGCCCGCCTTCAAGCCCAGGGTGCGGCAGCGCCGGCGACGGCTGCCGCCGCCGCCAAACCGGTTGAGCCGGCGGCAACTGCCCAGCCGGCGGCCAAGCCCGCACCGGCTGCCGTCGATACAGCGCCCAAGCCGGTGCCGGCAGCCAAGCCTGCGCCTGTCGGGCAGCCGAATAGCGCGCTCGACCAGATTCTGGGCAACCCATGGCTGATCGGGATAATTGCCGGTTCCAGCCTGCTGGTGCTGGCACTGCTGCTGTGGCTGCTGGCGCGTAAGCGTAAAGCCCAGCAAGAAGCTGAAAAGCACCTGCGCATGGCACGGGCGCTGGAGGAAGAGCAGGGCACAGGCTTTGACACCGATACCCAGAGCCTCGATGGCGTCGAAGTTTCGGAGCCGAGCGTTACCCTGTCGCCAGCCGTGGTCGCCGCTTCAGCCGCCGCTGCCGTTGCTGCGGAAAAAGTGGCTGAGCCTTCTGCCGAGTCGGCGCCGGAAGCTGAACCGCAAGCCGACCCGCATGCCGCGCTGCTGGCGGAAGTTGACCAATGCCTGGCCGAAGGCCGCCTGAATCGCGCCACCGACCTGCTGGAGCCCGCCGTGGCTGCCGCGCCAGAACGTGACGACCTGCGCCTGAAGCTGATGGGCGTGTACGCCCGCCAGGGTGACCAGAGCGCGTTCGCCGAGCAGGAGCGCAAGCTGCCGGGCAGCGAGCAGAACATTGCCGAAGTCGCCGGCTTGAAAGAACGTTACCCCGCCATGCTCGGCCTGGCTGCAGCCGGCCTGGGCGCGGCGGCACTGGCTGCCGAGATGGATGAGCAGTATGTGCAGGAGCTGCTGCACGATGAGGCCGAGTCGCCAGTGGTTGCCGACGTGGTGCCTGAGGAAGTGCCTGAATTCGAGCCGCAAGTGGAGGCTGAGCCAGAGGTCGTCGCGCAAGCGGAGCCTGAAGCCGTGTTCGAGCCAGAAACCGAGCTGGATGCCTTCGATGATGTGCCGACCCTTGATGTATCGGGCCTGGAAGCGCATGGCCTCGATGAGCAGGATCTGGACAGTGCCTTCGACTTGAGCCTGGGTGAAGACCTGCCCGAAGAAGACCCGCTGGCCGCGCCGCTGCTGGACGAGGCTATGCAGCAGGAGCCTGTACCTGACGAGTTGGTCATTGCCGAGCCTGTGCTGGATGAGCCTGCATTTGAAGAGGCTCAGCCGGAAGAACCGCCGTTTGCCGTGGATGCCGAACTGCAAGCCGACGCTGATGCCGATTTCGAGGCCATGCTGGACCAGGCCGAGCCGCAGCCAGCCGTGGACCTGTCTGACTTCGACCTTGATGTCAGTGAGCCGGTTGCCCCGGCTGCTCCAGATGCCGTTGAAGAGGCCCCGGTGGATGTTGCCGCCGAACTGGCCGCCTTCGATAGCGAGCCGGCATTCGAACCAGTCTCCGACTTTGACCTGCCATCGGACTTTGATCTGTCGTTGTCGCTGGAAGATGATTCGCCGGCGGCCAAGAGCTTTGCCTCGGAGCTGGACGACGTCAATGCCGAGTTGGACAAGCTGTCGCAGAGCCTGGAATCGCCTTCGCTGGAACCGCATTTCACTGCAGAAGACGCAGTTGCGCAGCCGGATCCCGAGCCGCCACTGGACGACCTGGACTTCGACTTCTTCTCCGGCAGTGACGAAGTGGCCACCAAACTCGACCTGGCCCGCGCCTACATCGACATGGGCGACAGCCAGGGTGCGCGCGACATCCTTGATGAAGTGGTCAAGGACGGCGACGACGGTCAGCGCCAGGAAGCCGAGGACATGCTCTCTCGCCTGGTTTGATATCGTCCTCAAATGAAGTGCATGTCAACGGCAGCCCTACACGGCTGCCGTTGTCGTTATAATCCCCGCCATTTCGTACACCCCACAGGTTTCAAGCGCTTGGACATCATCGACACCGCCGCCACCGAATCCGCGGCCGAAGGCTATTCCCGTATCGCCCTGGGCGTGGAGTACAAGGGCGCCCGCTACCGCGGCTGGCAGCGCCAGGCCAGCGGCGTGCCAAGTGTCCAGCAGGCCTTGGAGCAAGCACTGTCCAAAGTCGCGAACGAGCCGATTTCGGTGATTTGCGCCGGGCGTACCGACGCCGGTGTCCACGGCTGCGGGCAGATCGTGCACTTCGACACCCGCGCTGTGCGCGACGAGCGCGCCTGGACCATGGGCACCAACTTCAACCTGCCGCACGACATTAGTGTGGTCTGGTCGCGGTCGATGCCGGCCGATTTCCATGCACGCTTCAAGGCCTGTGCCCGGCGTTATCGCTACGTTATCTACAACGACCCGATCCGCCCGGCGCACCTGGCCGAGGAAGTCACCTGGAACCACCGCCCGCTGGATGTCGAGCGCATGGCCGAGGCTGCGCAGTTCCTGCTCGGCACCCACGACTTCAGCGCCTTCCGCGCCAGCCAGTGCCAGGCAAAGTCGCCGGTCAAGCACATCTACCACCTGCGCGTTACCCGCCATGGCCAGATGATCGTGCTGGACGTGCGCGCCACCGCGTTCCTGCACCACATGGTGCGCAATATTGCCGGTGTGTTGATGGCCATCGGTGCCGGCGAGCGCCCCGTCACCTGGGCGCGTGAAGTGCTGGAAGGGCGCGACCGCCGTGAAGCCGGGGTCACGGCCCATCCATACGGGCTGTACCTGGTGCAGGTGGAGTACCCCGAGGAATATGCACTGCCCCAGCGTTACATCGGCCCACACTTTTTGACCGGTTATGAGGCGTTGGCAGACTGACGGGCGAAAAGTCATTTGCTAACATCCGGCCTTTCACCGCAATAACCAAGGTTCGCTGTTCATGAGCAATGTTCGCAGCAAGATCTGTGGGATCACCCGTATCGAAGACGCACTGGCCGCTGCCGAAGCGGGTGCCGATGCCATCGGTTTCGTCTTCTATGCCAAGAGCCCTCGCGCCGTGGACGTGCGCCAGGCGCGTGCGATCATTGCCGAACTGCCACCGTTCGTGACCACGGTCGGGCTGTTCGTCAACGCCTCGCGTTGCGAGCTGAACGAGATCCTCGAAGTGGTTCCGCTGGACCTGCTACAGTTCCACGGCGACGAAACGCCACAGGACTGCGAAGGCTACCACCGCCCCTGGATCAAGGCCCTGCGTGTTCGCCCGGGTGACGACCTGGAGGCGGCGTGCCAGCGGTACGCGGGCGCACGCGGTATTTTGCTGGATACCTACGTGGCGGGTGTGCCGGGGGGAACCGGAGAGGCGTTCGACTGGTCTCTGGTGCCGGAGCGCCTGAGCAAACCGATCATCCTGGCGGGCGGGCTGTCGGCCGATAACGTCGGCCAGGCCATTGCCCAGGTGCGGCCTTACGCGGTGGATGTCAGCGGTGGCGTCGAGCAGGCCAAGGGCATCAAGGATGCCGCGAAGATCGAGGCGTTCATGCGGGCCGTGAAACAGGCGTGATGGCAGATGTGACGGCTGGCTGCGCGCCATCGTCCATAGCTTTCGCAGCCCTGCTGGGCAGCTGCCTGCACAGGCGGCAGAACAACACATTAGCGGTGGAGCGGTGCGCTGGAAGCCCCGGCGGCCGGTCCACCATCGTTTGATAAAAGATTTTGAGCTCAAGGGCAGGGCAGGGCCGGCGACACCGGCCCCCGCCTGCCAATACTGGAGAAAGAAAGCATGAGCAACTGGTTAGTCGACAAACTGATCCCTTCGATCATGCGTTCCGAGGTGAAGAAGAGCTCGGTGCCTGAAGGCCTGTGGCACAAGTGCCCGGCTTGCGAGGCCGTGCTGTATCGTCCGGAGCTGGAAAAGACCCTGGATGTTTGCCCCAAGTGCAACCACCACATGCGCATCGGCGCACGTGCGCGCATCGACATCTTCCTCGACGCCGAAGGCCGTGCTGAACTGGGTGCCGACCTGGAGCCGGTCGACCGCCTGAAGTTCCGCGACGGCAAGAAGTACAAAGACCGCCTGGCCGGCGCCCAGAAGCAGACCGGCGAAAAAGACGCCCTGATCTCCATGAGCGGCACCCTGATGGGCATGCCGATCGTGGTCAGCGCTTTCGAGTTCTCGTTCATGGGCGGTTCCATGGGTGCCATCGTCGGCGAACGCTTCGTGCGCGCGGCCAACTACGCCCTGGAAAACCGCTGCCCGATGGTCTGCTTCTCCGCTTCGGGCGGTGCACGTATGCAGGAAGCGCTGATTTCGCTGATGCAGATGGCCAAGACCTCGGCCGTGCTGGCGCGCCTGCGCGAAGAAGGCATCCCGTTCATCTCGGTACTGACCGACCCGGTGTACGGGGGTGTTTCCGCCAGCCTGGCGATGCTCGGCGACGTGATCGTCGGTGAGCCAAAAGCCCTGATCGGCTTCGCCGGCCCACGCGTGATCGAGCAGACCGTACGCGAGAAGCTGCCAGAAGGCTTCCAGCGCAGCGAGTTCCTGCTGGAGCACGGTGCCATCGACCTGATCATCTCCCGTGGCGAACTGCGCCCGCGTCTGGCCCGCCTGCTGGCGCAGATGACCGGCCAGGAAACCCCGGAGCAAGCGCGTGAGGCGGCAGCCGTCGCGTGATGAAACAACGATCCCTGGGCGAGTGGCTCGCCTACCTCGAGCAGTTGCACCCCTCGGCCATCGACATGGGCCTGGAGCGGTCGCAGAAGGTGCTTGCCCGGCTGGCGCTGGGCAAGCTGGCGCCACGCGTGGTGACGGTAACCGGCACCAACGGCAAGGGCTCCACCTGCGCCTTCGTGGCCTCGCTGCTGCGCGCCCAGGGGCTCAAGGTCGGCGTGTACAGCTCGCCGCACCTGTTGCGTTACAACGAGCGGGTGCTGATCGATGGCCAAGAGGCCAGCGATGAGCGCCTGTGCGACGCCTTCGCCGCCGTCGAGGCGGCGCGGGGCGACATTTCCCTGACCTACTTCGAGATGGGCACGCTGGCTGCGTTCTGGTTGTTCTACCAGTCGCAACTGGATGCCGTGGTACTGGAAGTGGGCCTTGGTGGCCGTCTGGACACCGTGAACGTGGTGGATGCTGACCTGGCCCTGGTGACCAGTATAGGTGTCGACCATGTCGATTACCTGGGTGATACCCGCGAGCGGGTGGCCTTCGAGAAGGCGGGTATCTTCCGTCAGGGCAAGCCGGCTTTGTGCGGCGACCTGGACCCGCCGCAGCCGCTGCTGGACAAGGCCGCCGAACTGGCTGCGCCCCTTTTTCTGCGCGGCCGTGACTTCGACCTGGTAACCGCCGATGGCAGCTGGAGCTGGCGGGGTACGGGGACGGATGGTGCGCAGGTAGAACTGCGTGATCTGCCTTTGCTTGATCTGCCCATGGAAAATGCCACGCTGGCCTTGCAGGCGTACCTGCTGATGGGCTTGCCCTGGGACGCTGCGCAGGTGCGCCAGGCGTTGCTGGCTACCCGTATCACCGGTCGCCTGGACCGTCGCCTGCTGAACTGGCAGGGCAAGCCGGTGGAGCTGATGCTGGATGTGGGCCATAACCCGCATGCAGCCGAGTACCTGGCCCGGCGCCTGGCCGCCCGGCCGCTCAAAGGGCGCCGCCTGGCGGTGTTCGGCCTGCTCGCCGACAAGGACCTGGACGGCGTCGTCGCGCCCTTGCAGGGCCTGGTAGACGACTGGGCCGTGGCGCCGCTGGATACCCCGCGTAGCCGCCCGGCTGCAGAACTGGCCACGGCCTTGACGAACCTCGGCGCTGCGGTGAAGTCTTATGCCAGCGTCGACGCGGCCCTTGAGGGACAATGCGCGCAGGCGACGGCGGATGACCAGATCCTGCTGTTCGGTTCGTTTTTCTGTGTCGCCCAGGCGCTGGAATGGCTGCAGCGGCACACCCAGGAGGGTGAAGTAGATGGCAGTGCTGGATAAAGGGATTAAACAGCGCATGGTGGGTGCGCTGGTGCTGGTGGCGTTGGCGGTGATTTTCCTGCCCATGCTGTTCAGCCGCGAGGACGAGATGCGCCAGGTGCATGTCGAAGCCCCGCAGGCGCCGGCGATGCCCAGCCTGCCCGAGGTGAAGGTGGAGCCGGTTGCCGTGCCGGAGCCGCAGGCCATCCCGGAAGAGCCTCAGCAACCACCTGTGGTGGTTGATGAGTCCACGACACCCGCGAGCACGCCCAGCCAGCCGATCACGCCATCGCCGCAGATCCAGGCGCAGGTTCAGCCGGCCAAGCCGCAGGCGCCAGCGCCCAAGGTCGAGCCAAAACCTGTGGCTGCGCCTGCGCCAACCGTGGCTGTGGCAAAACCGGCTGCACCCTCGAAGGTCGATGTCAATGGCCTGCCGGTCAGCTGGTCGATCCAGTTGGCCAGCCTGTCCAACCGCGCTGGCGCTGAAAAGTTGCAGCAAACCCTGCGCAGCCAGGGCTACAACGCCTATATCCGCTCGGCAGGTGGGATGAACCGGGTATACGTGGGGCCGTTGATCGAGCGGGCCGAAGCCGAGCGCACGCGTGATGCCATCAACCGCCAGAACAGCCTCAAGGGTTTTGTGGTGCGCTTCCAGCCTGAGCGCAGCTGAACAAGGTATTCGCGGGCTTGCCCGCGAATGGCTTAACACGAATCCCCCCGACATTCCGCTTACTCCCAGCCCGCTGCTCTGGTAAAATGCGCCGCCTCAAACGTCTGCAGGCAGCACCGTGGCATTTACCTTGGTTGATTGGGCGATCATCGCGATCATCGCCGTCTCCACACTGATCAGTCTCAAGCGCGGCTTCGTCAAGGAAGCCTTGTCCTTGCTCATCTGGATCATTGCCGGTGCGGTTGCCTGGATGTTCGGCGGTTCGCTCTCGGTGTATCTTGAAAGCTATATCCAGACGCCATCGATGCGCGTCATCGCGGGCTGCGCCATTCTTTTCGTCGCCACCTTGCTGGTGGGGGCCATGGTCAACTTCCTGGTCGGCGAGCTGATCCGTGTAACCGGGCTGTCCGGCACCGATCGTTTCCTGGGCATGGCCTTCGGTGCCGCGCGCGGGGCCTTGCTGGTAGTGGTGGCCATAGGCCTGATCAGCCTGGGGCCGGTTCAACAAGACACCTGGTGGCAGGAATCACGCCTGATACCACAATTTCTCTTGGTCGCCGACTGGTCGAAAAACCTGATCCTGGGTTTCACCGGCCAGTGGACGCCCAGTGGGCTGATCAGCGCTCCGGCTGATCTTCCGTTCAAGGAACAGTTGCTCGGGCCGTCCAAGCCCTGAGCGCTATTCACTCAAGTTTCGTCAAAGTAGGGGTTGCGTCGCATGTGTGGCATCGTCGGTATCGTCGGTAAGTCGAACGTCAATCAGGCGCTGTATGACGCGCTTACGGTCCTCCAGCACCGCGGCCAGGACGCTGCCGGTATCGTGACCAGCCATGACGGCCGGTTGTTCCTGCGCAAGGATAATGGCCTGGTGCGCGATGTGTTCCAGCAGCGCCACATGCAGCGCCTGGTGGGCAGCATCGGCATTGGCCACGTGCGCTACCCGACAGCGGGCAGCTCGACCTCGGCCGAGGCCCAGCCGTTCTACGTCAACTCGCCGTACGGCATCACCCTGGCACACAACGGCAACCTGACCAACGTCGAGCAGCTGGCCAAGGAGATCTACGAGTCCGATCTGCGCCACGTCAACACCAACTCCGACTCGGAAGTGCTGCTGAACGTCTTCGCCCATGAGCTGGCGGTACGCGGCAAGCTGCAGCCGACCGAAGAAGACGTGTTCGCTGCGGTTTCCCACGTGCACAGCCGCTGTGTCGGCGGTTACGCCGTAGTGGCGATGATCACCGGCTACGGTATCGTCGGTTTCCGCGACCCCCATGGCATCCGCCCGGTGGTATTCGGCCAGCGTCACACTGACGAAGGCGTGGAATACATGATTGCCTCGGAAAGCGTGGCCCTGGACGTGCTCGGCTTCACCCTGATCCGCGACCTGGCACCGGGCGAAGCGGTATACATCACCGAAGGCGGCCAGCTGTTCACCAAGCAGTGCGCCGAAGCGCCGACCCTGCAGCCGTGCATCTTTGAACACGTCTACCTGGCCCGCCCGGATTCGATCATCGACGGTATCTCGGTGTACAAGGCCCGTCTGCGCATGGGTGAAAAGCTGGCCGACAAGATCATGCGTGAGCGCCCTGAGCACGATATCGACGTGGTCATCCCGATTCCGGACACCAGCCGTACCGCCGCGCTAGAGCTGGCCAACCGTCTGGGCGTCAAGTTCCGCGAAGGCTTCGTCAAGAACCGTTACATCGGCCGTACCTTCATCATGCCCGGCCAGGCTGCGCGCAAGAAGTCGGTTCGCCAGAAGCTCAACGCCATCGAGCTGGAGTTCCGCGGCAAGAACGTGATGCTGGTGGACGACTCGATCGTGCGCGGCACCACGTGCAAGCAGATCATCCAGATGGCCCGCGAAGCCGGTGCCAAGAATGTCTACTTCTGCTCTGCAGCCCCTGCAGTGCGCTACCCCAACGTCTACGGCATCGACATGCCGAGTGTTCACGAGCTGATCGCCCACAACCGTACCACCGAACAGGTGGCCGAGTTGATTGGCGCCGACTGGCTGGTCTATCAGGACCTGCCTGACCTGATCGATTCGGTCGGTGGCGGCAAGATCAAGATCGATCACTTCGATTGCGCGGTATTCAACGGTGAGTATGTCACCGGCGATATCGACGCGGCCTACCTCGACCGCATCGAGCAGGCCCGTAATGACCTGGCCAAGGTCAAGAACCAGGCCGTCAGCGCGATCATCGACCTCTACAACAACTGATTCAGGGAGCGACGGCATGACGGATCAATGGGATGCCGGGCGACTGGACAGCGACCTCGAGGGTGTCGGTTTCGACACCCTGGCGGTGCGCGCCGGTCAACACCGCACACCCGAGGGCGAGCACAGCGAAGCGCTGTTCCTGACCTCCAGCTACGTGTTCCGTACGGCGGCCGATGCTGCTGCGCGCTTTGCCGGTGAAACGCCGGGTAACGTTTACTCGCGCTACACCAACCCGTCGGTACGTGCCTTCGAGGAGCGCCTGGCGGCGATGGAAGGTGCCGAGCAGGCCGTGGGTACGTCCACCGGCATGGCGGCGATCCTGGCCGTGGTGATGTCGCTGTGCAGCGCCGGTGACCATGTGCTGGTGTCGCAGAGCGTATTCGGCTCGACCATCAGCCTGTTCGAGAAGTACTTCAAGCGCTTTGGCGTTCAGGTGGACTACGTGCCACTGGTCGACCTTGCTGGCTGGGAAAAGGCCATCAAGGCCAATACCAGGTTGCTGATCGTCGAATCGCCGTCCAACCCGCTGGCCGAGCTGGTCGATATCACTGCGCTCAGCGAAATCGCCCATGCCCACGGTGCCATGCTGGTGGTGGACAACTGCTTCAGCACCCCCGCGCTGCAGCAGCCGCTGAAGCTGGGTGCCGACATCGTGTTCCACTCGGCCACCAAGTTCATCGACGGCCAGGGCCGTTGCATGGGGGGCGTGGTTGCCGGCCGTGCCGAGCAGATGAAGGAAGTGGTGGGCTTCCTGCGGACCGCAGGCCCGACCCTCAGCCCATTCAACGCCTGGATCTTCACCAAAGGCCTGGAAACGCTGCGCCTGCGTATGCGTGCGCACTGTGAAAGCGCCCAGGCCCTGGCCGAATGGCTGGAGCAGCAGGATGGCGTGGAGAAGGTGCATTACGCCGGCCTGCCTAGCCACCCGCAGCACGCACTGGCCAAGCGTCAGATGAGCGGCTTTGGTGCGGTGGTCAGCTTCGAGGTCAAGGGCGGCAAAGAGGGCGCCTGGCGCTTCATCGATGCGACCCGGGTGATTTCCATCACCACCAACCTGGGGGACAGCAAGACCACCATCGCCCATCCGGCCACCACCTCCCACGGCCGCCTGTCGCCGCAGGAGCGTGAAGCTGCAGGCATCCGCGACAGCCTGATCCGCGTTGCCGTGGGCCTGGAAGACGTGGCCGACCTGCAGGCAGACCTGGCGCGCGGGCTGGCGGCGCTGTGATCGAAATCGGCGGCAGTGTGCCAGGCCACAACGGCCGGGTAGCCCTGGTAACCGGTGCCGCGCGCGGCATCGGCCTGGGCATTGCCGCCTGGCTGATCTGCGAAGGTTGGCAGGTGGTACTCAGCGACCTTGACCGCCAGCGCGGTGCAAAGGTGGCCAAGGCCCTGGGTGACAACGCCTGGTTCATCACCATGGACGTTGCCGACGAGGCTCAGGTCAGTGCCGGGGTGTCCGAGGTGTTGGGGCAGTTTGGTCGGCTGGACGCGTTGGTGTGCAATGCGGCGATTGCCAATCCGCACAACCAGACGCTGGAAAGCCTGAGCCTGGCGCAGTGGAATCGGGTACTGGCGGTCAACCTCAACGGGCCGATGCTGCTGGCCAAGCATTGCGCGCCGTACTTGCGTGCGCACAATGGGGCGATCGTCAACCTCACCTCTACCCGGGCGCGGCAGTCCGAGCCCGATACCGAGGCCTACGCCGCGAGCAAGGGTGGCCTGGTGGCCTTGACCCATGCCTTGGCCATCAGCCTGGGCCCGGAGATTCGCGTCAATGCGGTGAGCCCGGGCTGGATCGATGCCCGTGACCCGTCGCAGCGCCGTGCCGAACCGCTGACCGAAGCCGACCATGCCCAGCACCCGACGGGCAGGGTAGGGACGGTAGAAGATGTGGCGGCAATGGTTGCCTGGCTGCTGTCACGCCAGGCGGCGTTCGTGACTGGCCAGGAGTTTGTGGTCGATGGCGGTATGACTCGCAAGATGATCTACACCTGAGACCGGTGTTATAGGAACGGGGACCGAAAGGTCCCTTTTCTGTTTTTACCTTTTTTGAAAAAAATTCAATGGGGCTATTGACTTAGCTTCGCCATCTGCGTAAATTTCGCGGCCTCAGCGAAGCAAACGCAACAAGCAACATCGCGAGGGTGATTAGCTCAGCCGGGAGAGCATCTGCCTTACAAGCAGAGGGTCGGCGGTTCGATCCCGTCATCACCCACCACTTCCTGAGATGTTCCTGACGCTTCAGGTTTCGCAAGAAGCCGAAAGCCAGAGAGGAACGCACTGCGCAGCGGTAGTTCAGTCGGTTAGAATACCGGCCTGTCACGCCGGGGGTCGCGGGTTCGAGTCCCGTCCGCTGCGCCATTTTTCAGTAACAGATGGGTGCTTGGCACCGGTCTGAAGCCACAAGGCAAAAACCTTGGGCTGATCCCAGTTTCAATCGGGCGCGAGCCTGAACG
>NZ_BBIS01000027.1 GCF_000730605.1 Pseudomonas monteilii NBRC 103158 = DSM 14164
AAGGGCGCTGCATCTCTACAGTCATGCGCTCGCAACCCTCAATCCGCATCCGAATCAAACAACCGCTCCAACTCCACCCGCGCCTCCTTGGCCGTCTGCATCACCTTGGCCCGGTCATCACGCACCTGCCCCTGGGCCACCAGCACCTCTTCGTCATGCTGGGTAAACCGCGCAATCCGGTCCGCCGCCTGTTCATCACTCAAGCCCAACCCCACCAATGCCCGGCGGGTCATCTCCAGGCTGGAGTAGAACGTCTCGCGAATCGGCTCGGCGCCCACATCCACCAACTTGTGTACATGCTGGCGGTTACGTGCGCGGGCCAGCACCTTCAAGTGCGGGTACAGGCGTTTCACCCGTTCAGCGGTATGAATGGCGGCTTCCGGGTCATCGATGGTGATGATGAAGTACTCCGCCTCACCCACCTTGGCCGCATGCAGCACCTCGGGGCGCAGCGGGTCGCCGTAGAACACCGGCACCTGTTCGAACATGCGGGTCATCTCGATGGTGTCCACCGAGGTTTCCAGGGCGATGAACGGGATTTTCTGTGCCCGCAGGATACGCGCGACGATCTGGCCCATGCGGCCCATGCCGACGATCACCACCCGCGGCGTATCAGTCTGGATCTGCTTGTACTGCTCAGGCACTTCCCGCACAGGCTGCGGGCGCTTGAGGGCGCGGGCGCAGCCCAGCATCATCAGTGGGGTGATGGCCATGGACAGGGTGATGGTCATCAACAGCAAATCGTAGGTCTGGGTGTCGAATAAGCCCTGGTCCTTGCCCAGCTTGAACACCACGAAGGCGAACTCGCCCCCAGCGGCCAGCACCATGCCCAGGCGCAGGGCGCTGGCACTGTTCAGACCACCGACCAGGCGGCCGACGCCAATCAGCAACACCAGCTTCACTGCCACCAGCAGCAGGGTCAAACCCAGCAGCACCAGCGGCATTTCCAGCAACAGGCGCAGGTTGGCGCCCATGCCGACGCTGATGAAGAACAGCCCCAGCAGCAGGCCCTTGAACGGTTCGATCTGCGATTCCAGCTCGTGGCGGTATTCCGAGTCGGCCAGCAGCAGGCCGGCGAGGAAGGCGCCCAAGGCCATGGACACACCGGCTTCTTCCATCAGCCAGGCGGTGCCGATCACCACCAGCAACGCGGTGGCGGTGGACACTTCGGGCAGGCCGGTGCGGGCTACGGTGCGGAAGACCGGGCGCAGGAGGTAGCGGCCGCCGATGATGACCACGGCGATACTGGCGAATACCTTCAGGCCATGTTGCAGGCTATCGCCGTGGCTGGTGTCCGGGCCACTGGCGGCCAGCAACGGGACCAGGGCAATCAGCGGGATGGCGGCGATGTCCTGGAACAGCAGGATGGCGAAGGCCAGGCGGCCGTGCGGGGCGTTCAATTGCTTGCTCTCGGCCAGGCTTTGCAGGCCGAGGGCGGTGGACGACAACGCCAGGCCCAGGCCGAGCACGATGGCCGCCGGCAGCGTCTGGCTGAAGCCGAACAGGGCGATGGCACCGATCAGCGCACCGGTCAGCAGTACCTGGGCGCTGCCGACGCCGAACACCGATTTGCGCATCAGCCACAGGCGCTTGGGCGACAGTTCAAGGCCGATGATGAACAGCAGCAGCACCACACCCAGTTCGGAAATGTGCGCCACGCTTTCGGTGTCGCGGATCAGGCCCAGTGCCTGCGGGCCAATGACAACGCCGGCGAGTAGGTAGCCAAGTACGGCGCCTAGCTGCAGGCGTTTGGCCAGGGGGACGGCAAGGACTGCGGCGAGCAGGAAGATGACGGCGGTTTGCAGCAGGCTGCCTTCGTGTGGCATTTGGCTCGTACTCCATGAGCTGCCGGGGCAGCATTTGAACAGTTTGGCCGACAATTCTGGGGAATGAGAGGGTGGTAGACAATCTGCTTTCAGGGAGAAAGATTGTCCTGAAAACTGAGACAACCTGTGCTGGCCTCTTGGCGGGAGTCGGCTGACTCAAGCCCCACCAAACTGCGCCCGATACTGTGCCGGCGTCATGCCAATCCGCTCGCAGAACACCTTGCGCATATGCCGGTCACTGCCAAACCCGCACTGCGCCGCCACCACCTTCAACGGCAGGTCGCTGCCCTCCAGCAGCTTGCGCGCTCGGTCGATCCGCGCATTTTGCAGGTACTGCAACGGCGTTATCCCCACCTCGCGCTGGAACGTGCGGGCGAAATTACGGCTGCTCATGGCCACCAGGTCGGCCATCTTCTGCACGGTAAACGTCTGTTCGATATGGTCGACGATGTGCGCCTGTACCCGGGCAATCGGCGAATCATCACGCGGCACCGCCGCCAGCAACGGCCCGTACGGGGTCTGCCCGCCTTGGCGATGACGGGCGACCAGCAGCACCTTGGCCACTTCCAGGGCCAGCGCCTTGCCGTGGTCCTCGGCCACCACCGCCAGCGCCAGGTCGATACCCGCAGTGATCCCGCCCGAAGTAATCAGGCAGCGGTCGATCACATAGATCTGCTCGGTCTCAACCTTGGCCTGAGGAAACGCCCGCGCCAGGCGCTCCACGTAATTCCAGTGGGTGGTGCAGCGGTAGCCATCCAGCAACCCCGCCCGGCCCAGCAGGAACACCCCGGTACAAATGGCACCAAAGCGCTTGGCGCTGCGCACCGCCTGCGGCAACCAGCGCTCCAGCGCTGGCACGGCAATGTCATACGCGCCAGGGCCGCCGGGCACCAGCAACAGGTCGACGGCGTCCGGCAAGTCTTCCAGGCGCAGGTCGGCCACCACTTTCAGCCCACAGGAGCCGCGCACCGCTGCTTGCCCTTCGGCCAGGGTGAGCAGCCGGTATTGCCGCTCTGCCGGCAAAAAACGGTTGGCGATGGCGAACGCATCCATGGGTCCGGTCACATCCAGCAAGAGCACATCGTTGAAAAGCACCATGGCCACGGTGCGGTGAGCGTTTACTTGCATGCTTCTTCGCTCGTTAGCTGAATACAACGTGCATCTTACGGTATACCCCCGCGCACAATTAAGAACAATTCAGGTTTGGCTCAGGACTTTGTCATGTGCCGGGGGCGAGACTTTCTGCATTCAACAGGAGAGTCGCCATGCACCCCGGCACCCCCCAAGAGCCGCTGCCCCCCCCGGGCGCACTGACGCCCGCGCGGTTACGCCAGGCCAAGGAACTAATGCTGCGCAGTTCGCTGTCGATCATCGAGATCGCCAGCGTGTGCAACCTCACCCGCAGCCATTTCTCCCGTGCCTTCAAGGTCAATACCGGCCTTTCACCCCAGGCCTGGCGCCTGCTGGCACGCATGGAAAAGGCCAAGCGCCTGCTCGCCACCGAAGCACCGATTACCCATGTGAGCCTGGAATGCGGCTTTTGCGACCAGGCCCATTTCACCCGCGCCTTCAGCCGCCTGGTTGGCCAGCCGCCCAAGGCCTGGCGACAGGCGCAGGCCATTTCTTAAGCCGTATCTATCCACCGGTATAGCCCCTTGCGGACAGTGCCGGACCGTCATCCCAACCCAAGGAGTCACCCCATGAGCCCACCTGATTACAAGCGCTTGAACAAAGACGACGCCGTGGTCCTGCTGGTAGACCACCAGACCGGCCTGATCTCGCTGGTGCAGGACTTCTCGCCCAATGAGTTCAAGAACAACGTGCTGGCTCTGGGTGATCTGGCCAAGTTCTTCGGCTTGCCGACCATCCTCACCACCAGCTTCGAACAAGGCCCGAACGGCCCGCTGGTGCCCGAGCTGAAAGCAATGTTCCCGGACGCGCCGTACATTGCCCGCCCCGGCCAGATCAACGCTTGGGACAACGAAGACTTCGTCAAGGCGATCAAGGCCACTGGCCGCAAGCAGCTGATCATCGCCGGCGTGGTGACCGATGTATGCGTGGCGTTCCCGACCCTGTCGGCGCTGGCTGAAGGCTTTGAGGTGTTTGTGGTGACCGATGCTTCGGGCACTTTCAACGAAACCGTGCAGCAAGCGGCGTGGGTACGCATGACCCAGGCAGGCGCGCAGATGATGAACTGGTTCTCGGTGGCGTGTGAGCTGCACCGTGACTGGCGCAACGATATCGAAGGGCTGGGTAACCTGCTGTCGCAGCGTATTCCCAACTACCGCAATTTGATGAACAGCTATGCGGCGTTGACTTCGCGTTAATGTAACCCTGTACCGGCCTCTTCGCGGTTTTACCCGCGAAAGGGCCGGTACAGGCTATTAAGGATTCACCGGCAGAGTGAAGCGAATCCGGCAACCACCCAGCTCGGATGCCAGTGCCTGCAACTGCCCACCATGGGCCTGCACCACCGAACTGCAGATCGCCAGCCCCATCCCCATACCATCGCTCTTGGTGGTGTAGAATGCCCCGAACACCTGCTCCCGCTCCTCGGGCGCAATCCCCGGCCCGTTGTCGTCCACGCAAATCTCCACCGCATCCCCGACGACAGCCGAAGCAATCTGCAGCACCCCGTCACCGCGATACCCCGCCAGCGCCTCCAGCCCGTTGTTGATCAGGTTGTACACCAATTGCTGCAACTGCACCGGGTCGGCCATCACACTCACCCCTGCCTGCAACCGTGTCTGCACGTCCACCGTGCCCTTGGCGGCATCGGCCGAGGTCAGGCGCACGACCTCACGGATCAGCTCATCCAGCTTCACCGCCTTGAGCTGCACCGGCGATTGCTTGGCCAGCGAACGCAGCGCGCGCACGATGTTGGCCGCACGCTCGCTGTCGTTGCGGATGTCCTCCAGGCCGGCAATCGCCTCTTCCAGATCGGGCTTGGCGCGTTTGAGCCAGCGCAGGCTGGCGGCGGCGTTGGAGGCAATCCCCAGTAACGGCTGGCTGATCTCGTGGGCGATCGACGCCGACAGCTCGTTCATCACCTGCAGGTGGGCACTGCGGGCCAACTCCGCACGAGAGCGGCGCAGCTCGGCCTCCATCTGCGCGCGGCTCTGGTTGTCTTCGGCCAGGCGCGTATAGAACTTGGCGGTTTGCAGCGACACCGCCGCCTGCGAGGCGAGGATCTCCAGCATGGCCAGGCGCTGGTTGCCGAACAGGTTGGGCACCAGGCGGTTTTCCAGGTACACCAGGCCGATCAGCACGCCCTGGATCACCAGCGGCAGGCACAGCACCGAGCGGGCATTGCGCGCCTGCAGCTCATGGCGAAAGGCTTCGGGACAGTCGCTTTGGGCATCGTTGAGCACCAGTGGCTTGCGGGTGCGCATGGTGGCGTTGATGACCGACAGTGGTGCCTGGGTCATGAACTTCTGGCAGTTGTCCATGCTCACGTGCAGCCCGGCATCGTCGATGTAGGCGAGGGCAGCCATCTGGAATTCGGCACCGCTGACGATCAGCAGCGCGCCATGGTCGGCACCTGAATGCTGGGTCAGGTGGCCCATCAGGGTTTCGATCAGGCCTTCGAGCAGTACTTCTTCGGACAACGCGCGCGCCGCTTCTATGCCCGCTTCCAGGTCCAGCTTGGCCTGGTGGTCGGTGTGGCAGGCTTCCTGGATCGGCTGGGTGCGCAAGAAGGGGTGCAACGCCTCCAGCTGATGCACCTTGCCGGTCGCCCCCCAGATATGGAAACAGTCGCGGGCAATGCGCAGGTGCAGGTTGGCACCGGAAATCAGGCCGCTGGGGATACACACCTCGGCCAGCTGTTCATGGGCCAGGGCCTGTTCGTGGATGAAGCCGGCAGCGGCGGCAGCGATCTGCGCCTGGTCAAAGCAGCGGATGGCGGTCAGGCCGTCGCCTTCGAGCTTGGCGATCACGCCTTCGATCAGCAACAGCTTGTTGCGGAAGGTGGCCGGGTTGAAACCGGCCCAGCGGCCGAAGCGCTCCCGCAGCGCCTGCAGCTCGCGCAGCTTGTCGGCAACGCTGCCAGCGGCCTCGGGGCTGCCCAGGGCCAGGCCGCGGAACAGGTGAAAGTCGGCCAGGTTGATGTGCGCCGGCACTGCCCAGGTGTTGTCTGCGGCCAGTGCCAGGTTGCCCATCGCCTGTGGGATATTGCCCAGGTAGAAGTCGCACATGCCGGCGAACAGGTACTGGAAGAACCGCGTCGTGGGCGACTTCGAGGCTGTGGCCGAGGCTGGGCAGAGCGTGCCGCTCAAGCGGGTGACGAACGCTTGCTGGGCTAGCAGGATCAGCTCGACGTCGCGGTAACCGTAGCGACGTACGGTGGCCAGGCCTTGCGCCAATTCCTCGACTACGTCTGGCAGGTAACGGCCCATGAACAGCGAGTCGGAAACCAGGTGGTTGCAGGCGTAGCAGCTCATCGCCAGGTCGCCGCTCAGGCGCCCTGAATCGACCGCATCCAGCGCGGTACGGCGGGCGAACTCCATGGGCGAGGTCCAGGCGCTGACCTGGTCCAGGGCCAGCAGCGCGCTGGTCAAGTCAGCGTCGAAGCCGTGCCGTTCGATCAGCTTGAGTGCGGCCAGGCAGCAGGCGTGGCCATCATGGTAAGCGCCGAAACGCTCGGCAATCATCACCCCGTACCAGGCCATGCCATAAGTGCTGCCCGGGGCAGCACCGTGCAGCAGCGACAGCTCCATGAGCTTGGCCAGGTGCAGGAAGCAGATGTCGTCCTTGACAAAAAACGACGACGACAGGGTGGCCAGCAAGCTGACGGCAACCGTCACCTCTTCAGAATCGGTGCGCTGCAGCGACTCCAGGCAGTGCCGCCCTTTCTGTTCGATCAAGGCCTGCACATGGGCATGACTTGCCTCGACCTGTTGCCAGTCGATGCCCCGTACCGGGCTTATACCCAGCAAGTCCAGGCCGGATATGGCGCTGTCGATGGCCGCCTGATAGTCGCCGCGCAAGGTATGCAGCAGTGCCTGCAGGCGGCACACCCGCGCCTGGTCCAGCGTCGAACGTGCGCGCTGGTGGCATTCGGTGATCCGGGCTTCGGCTGCGATCATTCGCGACAGTTGCATGTCGCACTCCGCCGCCATGCAGGCGATGGCAAAGCCATGTGTGGCGCGGCTTTCCAGCGTGGCGCCGTGCTGCAGAAGCTGCTCGGCGGTGTGCAGGTAGCCTGCGGTCTGCTCGAAGGCGCCACCGTCGCGTGCGCGTGCTGCTGCTTCGCGCAAAAGCTGCAGGAACGCTTCGCAGTCATCCGCTGCAAACCCGCAGGGGCTGGCGCGTTGCAGCTGGTTGGCGAGCTCGAACAGTGCTTCGTGCAGGTGGCTTGGCCAGGCCTGTCGCATGGCCAGGGCAATACGTGCATGCAGTTGGGTACGCGCGCGTATGGGCGTTAGCGCGTACGCGGCTTCCATCACCCGCTCATGGGCAAAGCCCAGGCCGTTCTGGCCCTGTTGCAGGAAACCCGCGCCAATCAAGGCTTTCAACGGTTCGCCAGGGGCCTGGGCAAGGACCTGCTGAAGCAAGCGTTCATCGCAGCGGCTGCCCGCCGCGCTGGCCACCCGTAGCAGGTCGCGCTGGGGCATCGGCAGGCGAGCCAGGCGGTGGATCATCAGGTCGGCGACGTTGTCGGAATAGCGGTGGCGGGCCACGGCCTGCAGGCACCATGACCAGCGCATGGCCTGGGTGTCGAAGGTGAACAGCTGGTCCTCGACCATGGCCCGGAGGATCTGATGGATGAAGAACGGGTTGCCCGCCGTCTTGTCGTGCACCAGCACGGCCACCGGCAATGCCTCCTCGGGGCCGATGTGGTAGCGCTCGCCGATCAGCTCGGACACGGCGCCCACAGCCAGAGGCCGCAGGTTCAGCGTGGTGCTGCGCACCGTTGTGGGTAGGGTAAGGGGGGCACTGCTGGCTGGCGCATCATTGCGCCGGGCGAAGATCAACAGCAGGTTGCCAGGTGCGTGAGTCAGCAGTTGCGTCAACAGTTGCTGGCTGGCTTGGTCGACCCACTGCAGGTCATCGAAGAACAGCACCAGCGGCTGGCCGGGGCGGCTGAACACCTGCAAGAACTCGATGATCGCCCGTAGCTCCTTCTGCAGTGCCAGGCGCGTGGGCTTGGCCGGCAACTCGGGCAAGGGGCCAAGGATCAGTTGCAGGTCTGGTGCCAGCTTGCCGAGCAGCCGGCCATGGCCTTTGATGCGGCGCAGGATCTCGCGGCGCAGGCTGTCGAGGGCCTGGCTGTTCTTGGCCAGCAACTGGGTGGTCAGCGCACCGAGAATGTCGACCCAGGGTGCGTAGGGGACGGTTTGGGCAACGCCGTTGCACTTGCCGATGGCCCAGTAACCTTGGGCGTTGGCTTTGAGTGCTGCCTCGACCAGGGTCGACTTGCCCATGCCGGTAGCGCCGTTGATGAACAGGGCTTGCGGCTTGCTGTCGCGGCGCGGGGCCTTGAGCAGCAGGGCGATGGCCTTCTGTTCGGCGCAGCGGCCATACAGGCGTTCGTGGCCAGGCGTGACGGGGTCGGCGCAGCCTGGCTCGAAGTCCTGAATGGTCTTGCTGGCGACCCATTGCCGCTGGCAGTGGGCCAGGTCTACCGCCAGGGCGCGAGCACTCTGATAGCGGGCGTCGGGCTCCTTGGCCAGCGCCTTGGCCAGCACCCGGCTGAGCGGCTGTGGCACGTTGCTGTCCACTTCGCAGGCCGCCCTTGGCTGCACGCCGGCATGCAGCTGGCGCCAGTGCTGAGTGTCGCGCCCCGCCAGCGGCAGTTCACCCAGCAGCAACTGGTACAGGATCGCACCCAGGGCATAGATGTCACTGCGCTGGTCGCTGCTGCTGCCGTGCGGGCAGACCTGTTCCGGTGCCAGGTACGACCAGTTGCCGAGCGGAGCGCCGTGTTCGCCAATCAGTTGCGCGAGGTCGGCGCGAAAACAACCTAGCCGCCCCCGCTGGTTGGCGTACAGGCACACGTACTCGGGCTGTAGCGCGCCATGCAGCACATTGCGTGCGTGAGCCTGTGCCAAGGCATTGGCCGCATTTACCGCGATGTCGAGAAATGGCGTCAGGGCTGCAGGGCCTTCGGCGATCAGGTCGGCGATTGAGTGGCCAGCCGGGTACACCAGCAGCGGGCCTTCGGCCGAACGCACGAACGCAGACGGGATCACCGCCCACTGCGGGTCCAGTTGCAGGCGGTAGTCTCTTTCCAGGCGCTGACAGGCGGCGGGGGCCTCGAGCGGGGCGCGAACGGCGATCCAGGCCTGATGGGTGGTCGGGTCGCGCAGGCGAAAGTAGCTGAGCTCGCCTTCCTGGCCCAGCGCGCTGATGTCGCACCGGTTCAGCCAGCCCTCGTCGACCGACTGGTCGTATTCGATGGGCCTGTGGGCAAGGCGTTCATCGAGCATAAAACACCCCCTGCTAGCGACATCCTGAGGCGCGAGTATACGCAGCGGGCCCAGTAAGGATGCGGCTTGTAGCCTGCCTGGCAGGAACGGGCACGCTGTTGTCCGTTATCGCACCCTGCGGGCAGACGGGCTTTTGTATAGTCCTGAGGGCAACCTATCCCTCGGGATAATTGTGTGAACGCGTACGCTGGCCTAGCCTGCCCGGGGCTGCGTAAACGCCCGTGCCCGCGTGAGGAAGCCATGATCCGAATAGGCAACGCCCAAGTGTCGCTGGAGCGGCGAGAAGTGTTTCTAGACGGCAAGCCGATCCTGTTGGGTGGCCGCGCATTCGAGGTGTTGGCCACGTTGATCAAGGCCAAGGGCCGGGTGGTCGGCAAGGACGAACTGCTCAGCCAGGTGTGGGCCGGCACGGTGGTCGAGGACAACAACCTGCAGGTGCAGGTGTCTTTGCTGCGCAAGGCCTTTGGCGACCGTGGGCTGATTCAGACCGTACCCCGCCGGGGCTACCGCCTGGCTGCCGAGATAAGCCTTGATGTGCCTTGCCTGGCGCCGGGCCACCCGACGCTGGGTGCCGGTGCTGACATGTTTGAACCCTTGAAAGACAGTGCGAACGTACCGGTGCTGGTGGTGGACGATGACCCCTCGGTGCGTACGGCGCTGGGCCGCCTGCTGCGCTCGCAGGATATCCCGCATCAGTTGTTCGCCAGTGCCGAGGCGTTGTTCGAAGCCCACTTGGAAACCCCCTGCGCCTGCCTGCTGCTCGACATGCACCTGCCCGATACCACTGGCCTTGAGGTGCAGCACGCCCTCCGCCAGCTGGGGCTGCCTTGGCCGATCGTGTTCATGACCGGTTTCGGCACCATCCCGATGACGGTGCAGGCCATGCGTGCGGGGGCAGTGGAGTTCCTGACCAAGCCATTTGATGAAGACCAGTTGCTGACGCTGCTGCAGGCCGTGCGTACCCGGGCTGTGGTCGATGGGCGCAAATGGCACCATGCGCGGCAGGTCGAGGCAAAGTACCAACGCCTGACCCAGCGTGAGCGCCAAGTGTTCTCGCTGGTGGTCGATGGCCTGTCGCACAAGCAGATCGCCAGGCAGATCGGCACCAGCGAAGTGACGACCAAGGTGCACAAGAAAAACATCATGAACAAGATGCAGTCCCGCTCGCTGGTGGAACTGGTGGCCATGCACAACGTCATCGAGGCGCGGGTAGAGGGCCTGGCCAGCGCATGAGCAGATGGGTGTGCATCGTCGACGACGATGCTTCGGTGCGCAAAAGCCTGGCCAACCTGCTGCGTTCGGCCGGGTTCGAGACGTTGTCGTTCGCTGCGGGGGATGTATTCCTGGGTTCGGAGCTGGCGCGGCAGGCGGGCTGTGTGCTGCTCGACCTGAAAATGCCTGGGATGAGCGGGTTGGCGGTGCAGCGTGAGCTGGCCTGGCAGCAGTGGCGGTTGCCGGTGATCTGCATGTCGGCACACTGGGATGATGACGCGGTGCATGCGGCGATGAGCCTTGGGGCATTGGCCTGCCTGGGCAAGCCTTTTTCTGAAGAGGTGCTGCTAAGAGTGGTTGAAGAGGCATTGGCGGGCGGGCAGTGATGTGCTGCCTTTGCCGGCCCTTTCGCGGGCTCGCCCGCGAAGAGGCCAGTAGCCTTAACATCCATCTCAGCACACTTGCGCAATCAATCACCGGGGATTCGGGCAATGCTCCCGTGGTAATCGTTTAGCGAGCCCCTTGCCATGCCCCGCCTGAAAACCTTCCTCGACCCCCAATCCCCAAGCTTGAGCGCCACCGGCCTGCTCTTCATGCGGGTAATGGCCGCCTTGCTATTACTGTTTATCCATGGGCTCCCCAAGCTGCTGGACTGGAGCGGTGAATTGCAGCGCATAGAAGACCCATTCGGGTTGGGCGCACCGCTGACCTTGGGGCTGGCGGTTTTTGCCGAGGTGGTTTGCCCACTGTTGCTGCTTTTGGGTGTTGCCGCGCGCCTGGCTTGCCTGCCGGTGCTGGCAGTGTTGCTGGTGGCGCTGGTGGTGGTGCACCCGGACTGGACGCTAGAGCAGGGGCAGTTTGCCTGGTTGCTGGTGGCACTTTACGGCGGGTTGGCGTTGACTGGGCCTGGGGCGTATTCGGTTTCCGGGTATTTCTGGCGGGGCAAAGCAGCCCCGGCAATCTAACTGCTCCCCGGCCGGTACTGCAGGGCCTCGGCTAGATGAGCCCGGCCAATCGCCTCGCAACCCTCCAGGTCTGCCAACGTTCGTGCCACCTTCAACAAGCGGTGTGCCGCACGCAACGATAAGGTCAATCGCTCACAGGCACCCTCCAGCCAGGCCTGGTCTGCTGGAGTCAACTCACAGTGGCGGCGCAATCCCTCGAGGTTGAGAAACGCATTTGCGCACCCTTGTCTCCGGTGCTGCAGTTCTCGTGCTTCAGCCACCCTGACGGCCACATCGGCACTGGTCTCGCCGCAGGGCTGGTTGTTCAGCGTGGTGCTTTCGCGGGCCACGGTCAGGTGCAGGTCGATACGGTCCAGCAGCGGCCCGGACAGCTTGTTGCGGTACCGTGCGATCTGCTCGGTGCTGCACCGGCAGCGGCCCGTGGGGTCGCCCAGGTAGCCGCAAGGGCAGGGGTTCATGGCGGCTACCAGCTGAAAGCGTGCCGGGAAGCGCACCTTGTCGCGGGCCCGGGCAATCACGATTTCGCCCGACTCAAGCGGTTCGCGCAGCACTTCCAGCACGCGCCGTTCGAACTCTGGTAGCTCATCCAGAAACAGCACACCGTGGTGGGCCAGGGTGATTTCGCCCGGTTGCGGCCGGCTGCTGCTGTCGGCTTTCGAAATAGCTGCGAAACCATTACTCTAGAGGGCGCGAGGTACCGTTTCTGCTTGCACAAATAGCTGCGAATAATTTTCGAATTGGATGCGACAGGATTGAAAATGACTCGAAATAGCTGCGACAAACCTCAGCAGGTCCGTCCCATCAAACCGACACGTCGCAGCGTTTCAGGGTTTTTGCCCTTCCGCGGCGTAGGAGGTGTCCCATTCGAGTCATTGCTCGAGCGCGATTTTCTGAAGCGGATGAGGTTCTCCCATCGAGTTGAGTCTGTGATTGCTCAGCCTGTTCGCGTTGACTTCGTTGACTCCCTTGGGCGAGCCCAGACCTATACCCCAGACTTTCTGGTGCACTATCGCCAGCCCGCCGACGTTGAATACATGGACTACATCAAGCCGATGCTGGTCGAGGTAAAGCCCGCCTACGAGTGGCGTAAGAATTGGCGCGCTTGGCTCGGAAAATGGAAGGCAGCGCGTCGTTACGCGAGGCAGGAAGGATGGACCTTCAGTATTTACGACGAATCGCGCATCCGTGGATTACCGCTCGAGAACATCACCTTCCTAGAGCGATTCGAGCGGTTGGATTTCGATCAGGTAGACATCGAGATGGTCTTGAAAACGCTTCAGGAGATGGAGTTTGCTCCTGTCCACTACTTACTGGCACGCCATTTCAAGGGCCTATATCGTGATCGCGGGGTAGCTCTGTTGTGGCACCTGATCGCAACTGGGCGGGTGGAATGCGATATCACCGAGCCTTTGAATGAATACCTTGAGCTTTGGGTGGCCACGCGATGAACATTTATGAGATCGACACGGACGAGCACTTTGTTCCTTACGAACCGTCCAGGGAGCGTGTGCGTGTTGAAGTGGGCGAGATGGTCCGATGCGACAAGCAGATCTTCCGGATCGTCCAGTTGCTCGACTTTCAGAATGTCGTCGGCGTCGAAGTGGAGACCGGCCGAAGCGTGTCGCTTCGGATCGCAGAGCTGCTACCAGTTGAGCAAGAGCGGGTTGATGGGTTGTACGTTAACTATGACGTTTCGACGATCAGCTCGGATGAGTGGGCAGTGGCTCAGCAGCGCTTTTCAGCGATCAAACCATTGTTACGTGACTCAGTCCTGCCAAGAAGCAGCGTAGAAGAGCGTGCCAAGGAAGTTGGTGTGGATACCGCCACGCTTTATCGCTGGCTTGAACGCTACCAAAGCTGGCACGAGGTCCTGGCGCTGGTGCCTCGCAAGCGTGGATGGCAATCGGGTAATAGTCGGTTAAGCGCCCAGGCGGATAAGCTCATCGATGACGTGATTGATCAGCACTACCTGACCATTCAGCGTAGAACGGTCCAGTCGACCATTGCAGAAATCGAGTCGCAGGCAAAAGCTCTTGGAATCAAACCTCCCAGTGCTTCTGCGATCAGAGCCCGTATCAAGCGCATTCCTGAAAAGATCGTTCTGCGCAGGCGTGGTTACGCGGACAAGGCTCGGAATCGGCATACACCTTCAGTAGGGAAATTCCCAGGTGCTGACTACCCGTTGGCTGTAATCCAGATCGACCATACGCCCATCGACTTGATCATCGTGGATGACCGACATCGCAAGCCAATTGGTCGGTTGTGGCTGAGCCTGGCGATCGACGTGCACTCTCGGATGATTACTGGCTATTACTTGGCATTGGAAGACCCTTCAGAAATCTCCGTAGGCATGTGCTTGGCGCACTCAATTTTGCCGAAGGAAGCCTGGCTGAACCTACACAATGTTCGAGGTGAGTGGCCTGTGTGGGGCTTCCCTCGTGTGGTGCACACCGATAACGGTCCTGACTTCCAGGCTGAGAATTTCCGTCGATCGTGTGCGAACTACAACATTGAGAACCAGTTCCGGCCGGTGAAGCGTCCCAAATACGGCGGTCATATCGAGCGTCTTCTCGGTACCTTCATGAGCGAGCTGCATGAGCTACCAGGTACTACGTACAGCAGTGTGCCTGATCGAGACGGTTACAACTCGGACAAGCACGCCGCGCTCACGATGGGTGAGTTCGAGGAATGGTTGGTGAAATCGATCATCCTCTATCACAACCGCAACCACTCAGCGATCTACATGAGCCCCGCGCGCAAATGGCACATCGGTTTCTTCGGCAGCCGTGAAGCCGATGCCTTGGTGAGTATTCCTCCGCGGCCTGCAGATCCGCTGACTGTCCAATTGGACTTCATGCCTTCTTATCGCCGCACCGTCCAGCATTATGGTGTGCAGCTTGATGTCTACTACTACTCGGAAGCCTTACGACATTGGATCGGGACTACAGATCCTGCAACCGGCCAAGCCCGCAAGTTTGTCTTCAGAAGAGACCCGCGTGATATCAGCGTGATCTGGTTCTATGACCCAGTACTCAAGCAATACTTCAGGGTACCTGTGGCCAACCAGGCCTTCCCAGCAGCGACTCTATGGGAGTTCCGTGCAGCGAAGAAGCAGGCGGTTGATGAAGGCCGGCAGCATATTGATGAGGCATTGATTGGCAGGCTGATCCAGGAACGCCGTCAGATCGTTAGTGAGGCCTCGGCAAGTACCAAAAAGGCGCGTCGTGATGCTCAGAAGCACAAGGTGCACAGCAAAAACGTCACCCCAGCGCAGCCTGTCAAAACCCTTGTAGAACCACTACATCCAATTCCTTCTGACGAAGGGTTGCTGCTTGATGATGTTGACCTGATTGGTGATATCCAATGACTGAGTACGCACACCTCCACGCCGACTTCAGGCCTGTGCTGCAGCTTTCCGCCCGAGAGCGTATTCGCTTCATGGGCGAGCCTCGTTGGATTGGCTACAAGGCTGCTCATCACATTCTAGATAGCCTTGAGTGCCTACTTGATGCTCCCAAGCGACCTCGAATGCCTAACATGCTCATTGTCGGTGACCCAAACAACGGTAAGACCACCATCGTTCGGCATTTTGAGAAGACGCATGGTGAGGGCTACGTTGACGAGAACTCCGAGCCTGTGCGGCCGATAATCTTGGCCGAGGCGCCGCCATCTGCTGAAGAGAAAGATCTCTACATTGCGATTCTTGATCGCATGTGGATGCCTTACAAGACCACCGATTCCAAGGTCACGCTGAGGTTCCAGGTCATTCACGCGCTGCGAGAGCTAAAAGTGCGTATGTTGATCATCGATGAGGTTCACTCGATGCTCACAGGCTCCGCCACAAAACAGCGGGAAGTCATGAACGCCCTCAAGATGTTGTGTAACACACTGATGATCCCGATCGTTGGCGTGGGCACTCCAAATGCAGTGCAGATCCTGCACCTAGATCCGCAGCATGCCAGTCGTTTTGACGTCATCAAGTTGGAAACCTGGAAGCTGAATGCGGATTTCCAACGCTTGCTTAAGGCATTCGAGGCCGTGTTGCCGTTGAAGAAGGCCTCTGAACTCTACAAGCCGGAGCTTGCCCAGCTGATCCATTCCATTTCGGGTGGCAATACGGGGGATTTACACGGCTTGCTGCTCGAATGTGCCACGGAAGCTATTAACTCTGGGAAGGAATGCATCGATCGACAGCTCATTGAGAGTAAGTCGTGGAAACGTCCTACACGTGGCATCCGGGAGCGCGTTGTGTAAACCCGCGGTGGCCGCTTACCCCGCCCATTTTGCCCGATGAGCTGTTTTCCTCCTGGTTAGTGAGAACAGCACATGCTCATGGCTGCTTGCCCAGTTCGCTGACTGGTGCAGTTTGGCCAGGTAGCCATGCATGGAGCGTCGACCCTGATCGAGCGCATCCTTGGGCTAACTTGGATAGGTTGTCCGGTATGTCCGGCCTAAGCTCACATCAGCTTTTAGCCAGTACGCTATGGCCGGTTATGCAACGATTGCATCCCAGGCCTGTTCTCCAACGCTCAATGTACTTGCCTTGGATATTGCCGCTGGGTTGCCGGAGCCGATCACATGCAGGGGGGCTCATGTGTTGCCCTGACTGCATCAAGAGTGGTGTTCCCCACTTTCTGCTACAACACCGCTTGGCCTGGCATACGGCCTGCCCATGGCACAACATGCTTCTGATTGATCGTTGCGTCGTATGCAGTTCGGCGCTTCAGCCTGCGCGGCTGTGTGTCGATCGCCCACTTTCCGAGTGTCACCAATGCGGCCAGCCCTTAGGAAAAGCTGCATTGACTCCACCGGTTGAGGCCGCGCTTACGTTTCAAACCTTCGCCGATTCAGCGAGCCAGTCGATGCCGTTTTATGGGCGGGTTCCGTTGGGTTTTTCGGAATGGATGTGTATCGCTCGCGTCATGGTCAGTTTCCTTGAACAGGTAACGCGACATCCTTCAGCCGGATCGCATCTTTTTTGCGAGGCAATGGGCGTGGATTTGTCGCAGCTGCAGGCTTCATCGCTTGGGTTACCGTTTGAGTACGGGACGCCTTCCGAGCGCGCTGGGCTGTTGGGGCAAGCTTGGGTGATAATGCAGGCTGGGCCGGAACGATTCGTGGAGAGTGCAGCCGAGGCTAAGCTGCCTGTTACTTCATTTCCGTTGCCCGCAGTAAGTGTGCCCGACATCCTTCACCAGATGCTTTCGGTGCTCACCAATACGCCGCACAAGCCAGGTCATATGGGCCTCAAACGCACGCACTCGCCTCAAGAGGTGTGGCGTAGGTGGCACCGTTTGCAGAGAAGGACGCATAGAAATGGCATCTGAAGATACATCCACCCATGCAGGATGCGCTGGATGCGATCGGGAGATGGCTAAAGCCAAGAAGGTGCATGCGGGCAAACGGTATTGCGATACGTGTTACCCACGGCTATTTAAGCGACGTATGTGTGCCGCCTGCGGCAATTTTGCTCGCCTGCCGGTATTTGACCTGGCTGCCCGTTGCGCTGCCTGTGAGCGGGCTGGGCCTTGCGTAAGATGCGGTAAAACCGAGTTTGAAACGGCACTACGCACTGAATACGGTCCCGTATGTAAGCCTTGCAGATACTATTTCCGAACCGCCGAGTCCTGTGAAGTCTGCGGAAAGCTCTCTCAGCGGCTTGCTCGAAGTAAGGTGACTGGGTTGCGGCGGTGCCCAGGCTGCAGTGGTCCCGAGATGGCAACCTGCCCGACCTGCCGGCACTACAGGGTACTCGTCACTGCTGCTGATGGTGTCGCACGCTGCGAGACTTGCGCTTCCAATCCCGACCGTCCTTGTGAGTCCTGCGGCGCCCCCACACCGGCCGGGCGTGGCCGCAAGTGCGAAGAGTGTGCGTGGCAGAGCACATTCCAGAAGCGGTTAGCGATTAACGTCCAGGGTTTCAGTAGCGGTGAATTCGGCGAGCTCTTCGCTCAATTCGGGGCTTGGCTATTTGAAAGGGTTGGTGCCCAGAGAGCGGCACTGAGCATCAACGGTCATTACCCCTTCTTCCGGGCAATGGATGAAAGCTGGGGAGTGGTACCGAATTACGAGAAACTCCTACAGCATTTCGGTGCGGCAAGGCTGCGCAAGGCAGAAAATCCGATGCGCTTTCTTGCTGAGAAATGCTTGGTCACTGTTAATCCGATGCTGCGTGAGCAGTCTATTGAACAGGGCCGATTGGCTGCGATTCTAACCGAGCCACGCGATAGCTGGTCGAACCAGCTACTGGTTGAGTATTTGGATCCCCTGAAGGTGCGGGTGGAGCAAGGCAATACTGACCTACGTTCAGTTAGGCTGGCAGCTCGCGCCGCAGCAAATCTGTTGGAGAGTGCTCAGCTAGATCTAGGCGCTTTGCCAACGCAAAAAACGCTCGAGTCATTCTGGAAGCGATCGCCCGGACAGGTGGCGGCAGTTACAGGATTCGTTGGTCACCTGAATAGACGTCACGGGCTGGAGCTACAAGCGAAACCTGATGCTCGCTGGTTGTCCCACGCCAAGCGGCAAAAGGCCGAGCGCGAGTTGGTAGCGATGTTGTATGAATCCACCGACGAGGACTTCGAAGGACGCTGGATCGTGAAGGGTCTTGCGTATTTTCACGATGTGGCGAGGGTAAGCCGCAAAGCCTTGATCTATCAACCGCACGACTACCGCGGGGTTGCCGGGTACAACGTCACCCATAAAGGTGAAACGCTTTGGGTGCCTTCTGCGAGCAGCTACCAACGCAGCGTTCATTCCAATTGAGTCATTGCAGTACCACACCGATATCCTTGAAGACGTTGATCAGCCGGCTCCGATAGAACACTTTTGCGTCCTTCTGGTGGTGCTTGAAGATCTTCGTATCAGAAGGGAAGAACGACTCCATCCTCTTGAACCGTCCGACTTCGTAGCGGATTTGTGAGCACACCTTTTGAACGAAATCCTCGAATTCTGCCATCGACGTGACGTGTGACTTCATGAGCACACCTCGGTACTCAGGCTTTTCAGGCTTGATCGGCTGTATCTCGAAACAGAAATAGTTCTGTCCATCCACTTCGATGCGCAGCACCATCAGGCCGCGGCACTCGCCGGTTTTTTTGTCCAGGTAGACCCAGCTGGGAGCTGATTTGTCGTCAGGTTCCCAGTCCACTGTTGGCTGCAGCCGAATTGCCCGGGGTGGCCCTTGGTTTTGAAACTTCGGGGGCGTATACCAGTTCACCTTGGTGACCCGATCTGGGTTGTCCTCCATGATCGAACGGAAAGCGTTCCAGATGTCATAAAGGAAACCTTGCGTCTCCAGTTCGGCCTCGGGCGCATGCTCGAGCTTCCCAACATTCTTGCCTGCTCCGCTTCCATCTCCGGAAGAATGACTGCCAGCTTCTGATGGGTGGGGCCCGAGCCGACCACGGTCAGTTCTAATGACGTCCTTCGTTTTCTTAATGGAACGTTTCGACCCAATGACTCCAAAGGGTGGCGGTTTGACGACAATGATTTCCGAATGGCTGTCCGGGACAGTGTGGGAATTTTCATTGAGGAACTCATCGGCTTCAGCGGTTCGGACAGGCCTCGGTAGCACCAGCCGTCCTCCTTCTTTACCTTCGCTGCTATCAAACTTTTTGGTCTGCCATTCGATTTCCTCCCCATCCGGTTGGCTTGAGCGGCTCAGGTTTAGGCACAGGAATGTGTTGCCATCGTTCAGCCACCTGCCGCGACACTCAAGCTGCCCTTTACCTGTAAACCAAGGCGTTGCCTCCATGAAAATTTGGGCGCTGGGGTCTCTAGAGATGAACTGGGCATTCACGCGCCTGATTTGTTCATCTGCGTAGTCGTCGTACAGCAGGTGTGCGAGGAACACTGCGTCATAGCCGCGCATTTTCGCAGAAGGTTTTACAAGCCAACGGTGCGCGTCGCGTCGAGTGTCATCAAAGAGCACTGACTTCACATCCGACCAGCGCAAGGTAGCTAGAGCGCGGCAAACCTCCATGTTTCTGGCATAGGCGCGAATGAAGTACTCAGTGCAAGGGATGAGTAAGCTCTTGCCGTCGTCCAGCTTGAACCGAAGCAGTCGTGTCAGATCATGCTGGTACTGCAGGGGGTACTCATGATGACTGAAGATGTGGGCATTGCCCTGTTTGATGAGCTCCGCCCTTGAGGTGACCGACCAGCCGGTTTTTCCGAAGTCGACGTCGAAGACGCGAGTGGTTGAGGCAAGGTTCGTGTCGGATATGCACTTGCCGCTGCGCCAGATGGTGCCTTTCCGATAGTGCGGCAAGCTGCTCAACGGGACGATGGCTGAGGTACGAGGCCCAGGCTTGTCGTTGAACAACTGCCTGAAATGCACCTTGGCCAGAGGAATGGAGCGTGGTCTTGTGTTTTGTCGTATTGGGCCGTACCACCAAACGAGCTGGTCGCCTTGAAGCATCTTGACCTGGCTATCAGGGTGCCTGAGGTCAGCGCGGATGTATGAGACGTCTACACGTTCAACCAGCTCAACCAAACCGAAACTCCAATCATGTTAGATCGCCATCTTTCGGAGTCTACTCATTAACGACCTTGCTTGCGACGGAAAATAGGCGCCTGATTAATGGCGCGCTGCATTGGTCTTGCGGCGCTGCTCCGGTAAGGGTCGAACCCATACGACGCCTCTCTTGGCGTTGCCGACTGTCGCATGGGTACTTGCATGCTAGCATCCTAACATGCATCATCGGACTATAAATACAAACAAGCGGTGCCCATCATGGTCAGCATTGCGTGCGTAAAACCCCCTATCCCCAGGCTAGCCACGACTGCTCTCTGCCGAGTGCTCGCTGGCTATTCTTCGCGTTTCCATCCGCCTCTATCTCCACCCATCACTGAAAAAGAGCTCTGCATCGCGTAAGCGAATAAATCAGGTCTCTAGATCTGTGTGTCTGCGTTTTGGCCCCCGGCCTACTTGAAACAGGAAAATAAGAAATGAGCATGATGAAAGCTGCCCGACTGCACCAGGTTGGTCCGACCTTCCAGGTTGATTCGATCGACATCCCTCAGCTGCGTGCGCACGATGTGCTGGTGGAGGTGAAAGCGTGCAACCTAGTTCCTAACCTGCGTAACGTGATCGAAAGTTATCCGACCTGGTTCCCGTACCTCCCACTGCCTAAGCTTCCAGCGGTCTATGGCTTGGATGCCGCCGGCATCGTCAAAGAGGTCGGGCCAGGGGTTCATGGCATCAAGGTGGGCGATCGGGTTTATGTGAATCCTGGCCGCAGTTGCGGTTCATGCCATGCGTGCCTGCGCGGGCAGCACATTAACTGCACAGCCTATACCTTCCAGGGCTACTTCGGCTTTGGGCCAGGCTCACAAGAGATTTTCGAAGACTATCCGTATGGTGGCCTGTGTCAGTACATGACGGCTCCTGCGTCCGGCCTGGTGAAGCTGCCCGAGGCAATTTCCTTTGAGCAAGGCTGCCGGTTTGGTTACCTCGGGACTGCATATTCGGCATTGCGCAAAGCGGGCGTTTGCTCTGGTCAGTCTGTCTTGATCAGTGGCGCTTCTGGAACGCTCGGACTGGGTGCTGTGCTTTTGGCGCTCGCAATGGGGGCAACCAAGATTTTCGCGATGGCTCGTAACCATGAACTGCTTGAGCGAGTTCGCCAAATTGCTCCGGATCGTATCCTCACCCTCTCAGTCGGTGAACATGATATTGGCGACTGGGTACGAGAGAACACCAACGGTCTTGGTGCTGATGTATTCGTTGATGCAGTGGGGCCAGGTGCTCCTCACGAATTGAGCATTGATGGCATCAATGCGCTGCGCCGTGGCGGGCGTATGGTCGACATCGGTGGCATGTCTGAGGATCTGCCAGTACCGATGTTCAAACTCATGTGCTTCCAGATCAGCGTTATTGGCTCCTTGTGGTTCACGGTAGCTGAAGGTCAAGACATGGCCGAGATGGCCGCGGCAGGCACTCTTGACCTGTCAGTCTTTGATCAGGAGGTGTTCCCACTTGAGCGCGTTAACGAGGCCATGGATGCCATTGCATCTCGAAAAGGTGGCTTCACCAACTTTGTTATCGACCCTAGCCTGAGCTGAGCCGAAGCGCCGCTCGTTTGCGAGCGGCGCTGCTTTCAGTGGAGCCTGATCATGAAAGTAAGACGCGTTGTAGCGGGTACCCAGGGTGGAAAATCTGTTTTCCTGAGTGACGGCTTAGCTCCTCATACCTATGAGTATGAGCATGTGCCGGGTTTTGCGACCTCGCTCATTTGGGAGACCGCTTCACTTCCTGTAATCCCAGAAGGCTTAGTAGACCCAGTGCGAGAGTCGTCCACGTTACTGCCCAAGCCGGGAGAGACAAAATGTCTGGCAGTCAGCTTCCCGCCTGACTCGGTGTTTGGGTCTTCTGACTTTGACCCCAATGACGCAAACGCGGAGCAGCAGCGCAAGCTCCTGGGTCTATACGAGTGCTTCGATCCGGAGCGCCCTGGCATGCATGCATCGCCGACGATCGATTACGGAGTCGTTGTCAAAGGTCCGCTCATCTTGGAGCTTGATGACGGTGAAGTCCGAGAGCTTTCCAGTGGAGATGTTGTAGTCCAGCAAGGAAATGTCCACGCCTGGCGAAATCCGGGTAGTGAGCCTGCGCTTATTACATTTATATTGATCGGTGCCAATACCAAGCAGTAAACGGTAGACATTACATAGGATAATAAAAATGAAAAGTTATGTAGCTCGTGCCGGCTTAGTCGGTGCGATCGGATGTTCTTTGCTTGTGTCTTGGGACGTTAATGCCACCGAGAATGGTGACACAGTATGGCCGCTCGGGGTGCAAACAGTGCTGCCCGCGATTCTGCCGGCTCCAGGCGATACATCCCTCTACAGCTACACCGCCTATTACAAGGCTGATAGCTTCAAGGATAAGCATGGTGATTCGGCGATTCCGGGATTTAGTCTGGAAAATTTCATTCAAGCTGTGCGGGTAGTGCACACTTGGGATGCCAAATTCGACAGTGGCATTACGCTGAGTAGTGGTGTAATTGCTTCTGCGAATAAGATAAAAGTAGAGGCTTTTGGGAATAGCGATACCGATTCTGGGTTTAGACAACTGTATCTTACGCCGCTGTACATCGGTTACTCACCGTCTGAAAATCTGCACCTGCTTACGGGCTTCAGTGCTTTTGTCCCACTTGGGAACTACGATGGAAGCAAACTGGCAAACAGCCCAACCGGTAATGCGAGCTACACTCAGGAGTTCGATCTGACCTGGTTCCCGCACCCAGACTGGGAGGTCTCAGTAGCCCCCACCTTCACCATCAACGCAAAAAACGATGACACTGACTACCGGTCAGGGAACGTGCTGAACATCGACTATTTACTGGGATACAGACTGCAGTCGAACCCGAAGGTCCAGCTTGGTCTGGTGGGCTACTACACCAAGCAGGTCACCGATGATCAGTGGGATCACGGTGAGCTGGATGATGGAAATCGCCTGCGCAAATTTGCTATCGGGCCGCAGATTTTTTACGCCTTTGACCAAACCTCTGGGGTTGTCTTGAAGTGGATGCGCGAGACCTCCGTTAGGAACGGTCCCAAGGGTGATTCTCTCTGGCTGGAGTTCGCTTTTCCTCTATGAGGCAAGCTTCGCGTCGGCAGACATTTTAGAAGCCACATCCCGCGCAACGCTATGAATATGGCTCGCAGCCGCTTCGGCTGCGGCCTTTTTGTTTCTAGTTTTCAGCGCTGCAATAATTCCATCGTGCTCATCTGTCGCTGCGCCCAGGTGTACTTGAAAGCCGCAAGTCTGGACGATGAAGAAGTCGGACAATTCAAAGTTCGCAATTTGACGGGCCGAAAGGATGGGAGACTTAGCCATGGAGTGCAGCAGTCGATGGAAGTCGACATTGAGCGCGCGATAGCTTTCGGATGCGTCACTGTGCTGCGGATTGATACTCCTGATTTTGTCGTTGATTTCGGTCATTCTCAAGACTTCTTCGGGCGATCCGCGCTCGGCTGCAAGCCCGGCAATGAGTGCCTCGTTGTTTGCGAACATCTCGTAGAAATCGTCAACCTCCAACTGAGTAGGGTGTACCACTTCGCATCCGACCTGGGCCGTGATCACCACGAAGCCCCTTTCTTGCAGGCTGTTCAGTGCAGTCATGATCGGCTGGCGGCTGACTCCGGTCTCTTCACCAATTTCCTTGACCAGAATCTTTTGCCCGAACTCATATCGGCAAGTGAGTAGGCGCTCCAAGATATGTTGGTAGATAGCGGTCTTTTTATTTGCCACTTGCATTCGAGTCGAATTCCCAGGTCGGTTGTTGCGAATTGATGTCAGGATCAGGCTTACATTCTAGCATTTCTGATAGTAAACCAGATTTCAGTCATTTTCGCTGTTGTCGCTCGTCGGCGGGCTGCTCTCGTTCTGGTGCTGGGCGGTCGATCACAGAGCGATGAGCGGGCCTTGTTGTACTTGCATGCTAGCATTCTAGCGTGCATGATGATTGGGCAGACAACAACAAATCTACCTGCATGGCGTTATCCCGCCGCCTCATGGGCGTATCAGGGTTCCGCTCATGCCGTCCCAGTGCGAGGCGGCCTGCACTGGGGCATCGACGTAAAGGTTCCGTACCGATGAACGCTTACCTACATTGCCTGTCGCACACCCCCCTTATTGGGCATTTCGACCCAACCCAAGACGTGCTGGATGAAGTGGCCGAAGTGGTTCGGGCCGCTCGAGCGCGGATCGAGGCCTTCAACCCAGAGCTCGTGGTGCTCTTTGCGCCTGATCACTACAACGGCTTTTTCTACGACGTGATGCCGCCTTTCTGCTTAGGTATGGCCGCGGAAGCTATCGGCGATTTTGGTTCACTTGCCGGCACGCTATCTGTACCCAAAGAACTTGCCGAAGCCTGTGCTGAATCTGTTCTGACGTCGGGAATCGATCTGGCCGTGTCCTACAGGATGCAGGTCGATCATGGCTTCGCTCAGCCACTTGAGTTTCTGCTCGGCGGCCTGGACAAATATCCCGTTCTTCCTGTTTTCGTGAACTGTGTGGCACCACCTCTGCCGACGTTTGAGCGTGTCCGGTTGCTCGGTGAAGCGATTGGCCGCTTCACCCGCGGGCTCAACAAGCGGGTGCTGTTCTTGGGCTCGGGCGGGCTGTCTCATCAGCCCCCAGTGCCAGAGTTGGCAAAGGTCGATGCACGCATGGCCGACCGGCTGATGGGCAGTGGTCGGGATCTACCGCCTGAAGAGCGCGATGCCCGTACTCAACGAGTCGTCGTGGCTGCTGAACGATTTGTTGAAGATCAGAACACCCTTCATCCACTGAATCCCAAGTGGGATCAGTACTTCCTGGATGTCGTTGAGCAGGATCTGGTGAGCCAGCTTGATGACCTCAGTAACTCCCATCTCTCGGAGCTGGCCGGCAAATCGACGCATGAGGTCAAGGCCTGGGTCGCTGCGTTTTCGGCCTTGGCGGCTCACGGCGCCTACACCGCTACCGACCGCTACTACCGACCGATTCCTGAGTGGATCGCAGGCTTCGGCTCTATCAGTGCGCACACCCAGCGCTAATACACCTTCACGGAGACTTAATCGTGACTGCAATCACTGAAAAAGAAACCAGCAAATTCGTTCGCATCCAGGATGGCGATCTGGATTTGAACATCCACTACAACGACTGCGGTGAAGGCAAAGAAACCGTTGTGATGCTCCACGGCTCAGGTCCTGGTGCGAGTGGCTGGGCCAACTTCAATCGGAACATCGAGCCACTGGTAAACGCCGGCTTTCGCGTCATCCTGATGGACTGCCCAGGTTGGAGCAAAAGCGATTCGATCGTGAGCACCGGCTCTCGCTCTGATCTGAACGCCCGCGTGCTCAAAGGTCTGGTCGACAAGCTCGACCTGGACAAGATTCACATCCTCGGTAATTCCATGGGGGGGCACACCGCAGTTGCCTTCTCTCTGACCTGGCCAGAGCGCGTTGGCAAACTGGTTCTGATGGGAGGCGGTACGGGCGGTGTGAGCCCGTTTGTGCCGATGCCAAGCGAAGGCATCAAACTGCTCAATGGCTTGTATCGCGAGCCTACGATCGAAAACCTCAAGAAGATGATGAGCATCTTTGTCTACGACACCAGCGATCTGACTGAGGAGCTGTTCCAGACGCGGTTGGACAACATGCTGGCCCGCAAAGACCATCTTGAGAATTTCACTGCAAGCCTTGCCGCCAACCTGAAGCAATTCCCGGATTTCGGCCATCGCTTGGGTGAAATCAACGCAGAGACCTTGGTTATCTGGGGGCGTAACGACCGTTTCGTTCCACTCGACACCGGCCTGCGCCTGGTTGCTGGCATCCCTAACTCCCAGCTGCATGTGTTCAACAAGTGCGGACATTGGGCGCAGTGGGAGCACGCGGACACCTTTAACCGCATGGTTCTTGATTTCCTTACCCACTGACCGAGGTCACGCATGAACACTTCACAAGAGACCCTTGAGCGCTTAGCGGCTGAGCTGCGCAAAGCTGAAGGAAAGGGCGAACCTGTTGGGCCACTGCGTGACGTCATCGGCGCCACAAATGTGGAGCATGCCTATGCGATTCAACGTTTGAACCAGGCTTATGCCATTGCCAATGGCCGGCGTCTGGTGGGCCGCAAAATCGGGTTGACCAATCCAAAGGTTCAGGCCCAGCTCGGTGTGGATCAACCGGACTTTGGTTGCTTGTTTGCTGACATGGCCTATGGCGATAACGAGGTCATTCCATTTGAGCGCGTCCTTCAGCCGAAGATCGAGGCTGAGATCGCATTAATCCTGGAGCGTGACCTGCCGAGTGCATCTACCACGTTTGCAGATGTCATTGCTGCAACCGGCTGGGTTGTCCCAGCACTGGAAGTTGTCGGCAGCCGCATCGAAGGTTGGAACATCAAATTCGCTGACACCGTGGCTGACAACGCTTCTAGTGGCTGCTTCGTCTTGGGCGGTCCAGCTCGGCGTATCGACGGGCTCGACCTGCGAGGCGCGACCATGCGCATGTCCAAGAACGGTGAAGTCGTGAGCTCTGGCAGTGGCGGTGAATGCCTGGGTAATCCGCTGAATGCTGCTGTATGGCTAGCCCGCACCATGGCCGAGTTCGGTGAGCCTCTCAAGGCCGGTGACATCATTCTCACCGGAGCCCTGGGACCGATGGTAGGTGTCAGCGCGGGTGATCATTTTGAAGCCGAAATCGAAGGCCTTGGCCGAGTCGGCGTGTCGTTCAGTGTCGTGTGACGGAGGTTTTGAAATGACTACCAAACGTAAAGTTGCCATCGTTGGCTCCGGAAACATCGGCACCGATCTGATGATCAAGATCTTGCGTAATGCCGAGCACTTGGAAATGGCAGTGATGGTCGGTATTGATCCCGCCTCAGATGGCCTGGCCCGTGCCGGTCGTATGGGCGTTGCGACAACCCACGAGGGTGTTGCGGGTCTTGTGAAAATGCCGGAATTCGCTGATGTCGATTTCGTGTTCGATGCCACTAGCGCCGGTGCTCACGTCAAAAACGACGCGCTGCTGCGAGCAACCAAGCCTGGCATCCGGGTGATCGACCTGACTCCCGCGGCTATTGGTCCATACTGCGTTCCCGTCGTAAACCTTGAGCAGCACGTCAACGCTGAGAACCTCAACATGGTCACCTGCGGCGGCCAAGCGACCATTCCCATGGTGGCTGCTGTATCGCGCGTCGCCAAAGTGCATTACGCGGAAATTGTTGCATCGATTGCCTCTAAATCCGCTGGTCCAGGTACTCGAGCGAACATCGACGAGTTCACTGAAACCACCTCGAAGGCCATCGAGGCGATCGGCGGTGCGGCAAAGGGTAAAGCCATCATCATCATGAACCCAGCGGAGCCGCCGTTGATGATGCGTGACACTGTGTATGTCCTTTCTGAAGCAGCAGACCAAGACCATGTTGAGGCCTCCATCGAAGAGATGGTTGCTGCGGTGAATGCTTATGTACCGGGCTATCGGTTGAAGCAGAAAGTGCAGTTCGAAGTGATCCCGGACACGGCGCCGCTGAACATCCCAGGCCACGGCGAATTCAGCGGTCTGAAGACCTCTGTGTTTATCGAGGTTGAAGGGGCTGCCCATTATCTGCCGGCGTATGCGGGCAATCTCGACATCATGACTTCTGCTGCGTTGGCGACTGCTGAACGCATGGCACAGTCGATGAGCCAGGCCTGAGGAGCGCAGTTATGAACGGTAAAAAGCTCTACATCTCCGATGTGACCCTGCGCGATGGCATGCACGCCATTCGCCATCAGTATTCGCTGGACCAGGTGCAAGCAATTGCTCGCGCGCTTGATGCTGCCAAAGTGGATTCTATCGAAGTGGCTCACGGCGATGGCCTGCAGGGTTCCAGCTTCAACTACGGTTTTGGTGCGCATACCGACATCGAGTGGATTGAAGCCGCTGCTGATGTCGTCAAACACGCCAAGATCGCGACCCTGCTGCTTCCTGGTATCGGTACTCTGCACGATCTCAAAGCAGCTTATGCGGCGGGTGCTCGGGTGGTTCGTGTAGCCACCCATTGCACCGAAGCTGATGTGTCGAAGCAGCACATCGAATATGCCCGTGAGCTTGGGATGGACACGGTCGGCTTCCTCATGATGAGCCATATGCAGACCCCTGAAGGTCTCGCCCAGCAGGCGAAGCTGATGGAAAGCTACGGTGCCACCTGCATCTACGTCGTGGACTCAGGCGGTGCGATGAACATGGAGGACATCCGCGCGCGCTTCCGTGCCGTCAAAGCTGTTCTCGATCCAGCTACCCACACCGGCATCCATGCCCACCACAACTTGAGTCTCGGTGTTGCCAACTCGATCGTTGCCGTCGAAGAAGGGTGTGATCGGATTGATGCCAGCCTTTCCGGTATGGGCGCCGGTGCAGGTAACGCCCCGCTGGAAGTATTTATTGCGGCCGCGGACAAGCTGGGTTGGAACCACGGCACTGATCTCTACGCCCTTATGGATGCTGCAGATGATCTGGTGCGTCCACTGCAAGATCGCCCAGTGCGCGTCGACCGTGAAACCCTGGCTCTGGGTTACGCCGGCGTGTACTCCAGCTTCCTTCGTCATGCGGAGGTAGCTTCGGCTCGCTACGGCATTAAGGCTGTCGACATTCTCGTTGAGCTTGGCAAGCGCCGGATGGTCGGCGGTCAGGAAGACATGATCGTTGACGTCGCCCTGGATCTGCTGAAGCGCTGAGGTTCGCAGACAGCTCCACGCAAGCTGTCCGCAGCGATGCCCCCTTCCTTCAGGGAGGGGGTTTTAAGCACAACAATAAGAGAGCTTAACAATATGAATGCCTTGCCAAAGTATCGTCGTCAGCACCCCAGAATACGCTGCGCGTATTTGAGTGCACCTCTCACATTGTGAGTGTCTGATGAGCGTCTTTTCGCTTACCTGACTTTCCAGCGTTTCACACCAATCACTTTGTGTTCCGAAGTTTTCTGAGAGCTTTGGAAGGGGTTGCTATGACTGACAAAACGGATAAGACCAAACTCTTCATCACTATCGCACTGTGCTTTCTGGTTGCCTTGATGGAGGGCTTAGACCTGCAAGCACCGGGAATCGCAGCGCATGGTATGTCTGCCGATTTCGGTCTGGACAAACTGCAGATGGGTTGGGTTTTCAGTGTCGGCGTTCTCGGCATGCTGCCGGGGGCCTTCATTGGCGGCCGACTTGCCGACCGATACGGTCGAAAAAAAGTGCTCATCGTGTCGGTGGCACTATTCGGTGTGTTCTCGCTCGTCACGACAATCGCCTGGAGCTTCAGCGCGCTGCTGTTTGCTCGGCTAATGACCGGGGTGGGATTGGGCGCATCGCTGCCAAACCTGATTGCCCTGGCTTCTGAGGCAGCTGGCGAGCGCATGCGTGGCACTGCTGTTAGCTTGATGTACTGCGGTGTTCCGCTGGGTGCGGCCTTGGCTGCAGCCATTGGCCTCCTCGATTTTGGCGTAGGCTGGAAACTTGTTTTTTACGTCGGCGGAGTTGTGCCTCTGGTTATCGTCCCGCTGCTGCTTCTCTATCTCCCTGATTTGTACAAGCAGGCAAATGCTCAAGTCGCTTCGACCGAAATCCCTACTACCAAGAGCATTTTGGTTGACGGTGGAACGCTCAAAATCACTTTGCTGTTATGGGTTAGCTTCTTCTTCACCCTCATGGTCACCTACATCCTGATCAACTGGCTGCCGAGCATTTTGATCGGGCAGGGCTTCAAGCCGAGCGAGGCAAGCATTGTCGTATTGTCCATGCAGTTAGGTGCTGCGGTGGGGACCCTGATGTTGGGTGTCGCCATGGATCGGCTTCCGATCTGGGCCATGTCAGGGTTGGTTTATGGCGGCATTCTTGTTTCCCTGGCGTGCCTGACTGCTGCTATCTCCCTGCCAGCCATGATTGGCGCAGGCTTCCTCGCGGGGATCTTCACAACTGGCGGGCAATGCGTGCTTTACGCGCTCGCACCTCAATTCTATCCCGCCAACGGCCGCGCAACCGGAACCGGTGCAGCAGTGGCCGTTGGCCGGGTAGGTGCGATGGCCGGGCCTCTCGTGGTAGGGAAAATGATGGTTCTCGGTGCAGGAGCGAGCGGTGTCATGCTGGCTTCTGCACCTGGAATCGTGCTCGCCGCCATCTCGTTGTTCTATCTGTCGTCACTAAAAAAAAGCCCTGAGCTGAAAGCTTCCGTGGTTTGAACCTCTCCAGCTTCACCAACAAGAACAAAAAAGAAGACACGACATGAGCAGATCTAGAACTGCAGCCCTAGCAGGCTTGCTTGTAGCACAGGCGACTTCCATCCAGGCGGCGGGATTCATCGAAGACTCGAAAGCCAAGGCCACCCTGCGCAACTACTACTTTGACCGCAACTACATCAACGAGACCCCGCAAGCTGCTGCCCGGGAATGGGCCCAAGGATTCATCGTCAATTTCTCTTCCGGCTTTACTGACGGGCCGGTGGGCTTTGGTATGGATGCTCAAGCCATGATGGGGTTACGACTGGACTCGTCGAGTGATCGGGTCGGAACGGGTCTGTTGCCTTTTTCGGCTAGCACCAGAGAACCAGCCAGGGATTATTCCGAGCTGGGTTTGACAGCCAAAATGAAGATCTCCAAGACCGAGCTTCAGTACGGTACCGTCAGTACATTTCTGCCAATTGCCTTCGCGAGTCCAACCCGTCTGCTGCCGCAGACCTTCCGTGGCACCTACCTACGTTCGCAGGACATTGATGGCCTGTCGCTGCATGCTGGGTGGCTTGACCGAATCAACCTGCGTGACTCGACTGACTACCAGAAGATGCGGGTAGCGGCACCTAATGGCCGCTTCAATGGGGCAGCTGAATCTGATGCATTCTATTTCTTGGGAGGCGATTACGCGTGGTCGAAGAACCTTACCCTCAAGTACTACTACGCGCAGCTTGAAGATATCTACGACAAGAACTACGTCGGCTTCGTGGACAACCGCGAAATCGGACCTGGTCGATTGACCTCTGATTTCCGCTTTTATGATTCGCGCGAAGACGGTGCTTCGAAAGCTGGGAAGGTAGACAACCGGAACACCGCGTTGATGCTCACCTACCAGCTGGGTGGGCACCGCTTGGGCGCTGGATACATGCAGTTAACCGGTGACACGGCTATGCCTTATCTTTTTGGCACCGAGCCTCTTGTTATCACCGAAGGCACGTTGAACTCGGAGTTTCTCAATCCCAAGGAGAGAAGCTGGCAGGTCAAATATGACTACGATTTCGTGGGCGCCGGCCTCCCTGGGCTGAAGGGAATGCTCCGCTATGTCAGTGGTGACAACATTGATCTGCCAAAGCTAGGGGGCAGCAACCTGAAAGAGACAGAGAAAGACGTTGAGCTCTCATACGTGATCCAGAGCGGTACCTTCAAGGACGTCGCGTTCAGGGTAAGGCACGCCTGGTACCGCAATGACTTCGGGCCGGGGGCCACCCACCGAGATGACAACGAACTGCGCGTAAACATCGATTATACCTTTGCCCTTTGGTGAAGCTTGCGTAGACCCCTCCTACGTGCGACACCCTTTAGCCACGTGCTCACGCCGTGGCTTTTTTTTGAGCAATCTCAGGGACGAAAGGCAGTGAGGGATGATTGCGACGGGATTTCTTGCATGCTAGCATGCAAGCATGAACTGAGTGTTCTGCCTAGACCAAGCTCAACAGACACTCTGATGGCCTGAAAAAAAATACAAGATCAGGAGGTACCATGAATCACCCATCCCCCATCCGGTCCACTCGGCCCCGCGCGCGGCTGAAGTAGGACGCGACTCTCCCTATAAATCTACCTCTCGAATGGCCACTCGGCGGCAACCGCTTGCCGGGCGAACTTCGGGATCTGTCGGACGTGTTCCGGGCTTGCGTGCAAGTTCTGAGCGTCACTTTGTAATGCCTGGAGAATAAGAAATGACTACCTCCAACAGCTTCGATACCGATGTTCTGGTCATTGGTACCGGCCCCGCAGGTGCAACTACTGCCTTGGCACTCGCCACCTACGGCATTCGAGTCAAAATGGTCACCATGTTCAACTGGTTGGCGAACTCCCCACGAGCGCACATCACGAACCAACGTGCCATGGAAGTTGTGCGCGATTTGGGCCTGGAAGACGAGGTGGTGAGAGCTGCTACCCCATGGGATCAGATGGGTGACACGTTGTTCACTACAAGCCTGGCGGGTGAAGAAATCGCTCGCATGCGTACCTGGGGTACCGGCGACAAACGCAAAGGCGATTACGTCCAAGGTAGCCCCTGCACCATGCTGGATCTGATCCAGCCGGAGATGGAAGCGATCCTGCTCAAGAACGCTGCAGCTCGTGGTGCACAAGTCAGCTTCAACACCGAATATCTGGGCCACGAGCAGGACGCTGAAGGTGTCACCGCTCGGATGAAAGACGTGCTCACTGGTGCTGAATATCAGGTGCGAGCAAAGTACTTGGTCGGTGCCGACGGAGCTAACTCCAAAGTTGCCAAAGAAATTGGCCTGCCGATCGAAGGCGAGATGGCTCGTGCAGGTACTGCTTATGTGATCTTCAATGCCGATCTGAGCAAGTATGTTCAGCATCGACCCAGCATTTTGCAGTGGATCGCCACGCCCGAAGCTGGCTTTGGGGAAATCGGCATGGGTCTGCTGCGTGCTATCCGTCCGTGGGATCAGTGGATTGCCGGCTGGGGCTTCGACATGACCAAAGGCTCCCCGGACCTCTCGCCAGAAGCGGTTCTGAAGAAGATTCGCTTATTGGTTGGTGATCCAAATCTGGAAGTACAGATCGAGCGTATGTCGACCTGGTACGTCAATCAGGCACATGCCACCGAGTACTCGCGAGGCCGTGTGTTCTGTGCCGGCGACGCGGTTCACCGTCATCCGCCATCCAGTGGTCTGGGATCGAACACCTGCATGCAGGACGGTTTCAACCTCGCGTGGAAATTGGCCTATGTACTTCAAGGCTTCGCAGGCCCAGAACTGCTTGGAAGCTATACGGCTGAGCGTGCGCCAGTAGGCAAGCAGATTGTGGCGCGTGCGAACCAGTCGCGTAAGGATTATGCGTTGTTGAAGGAATGCTTCAACTTCGGAAAGGGTGTCGACACTGTCGCCAAGCTTTTGGAGCGCATGCGTGATCCAAGTCCAGCTGGGGTCGAGGTCCGGATGAATCTGCAGAGCGCGCTCGAGATCAAGAGCCGCGAATTCAACGCCCAGGGTGTTGAGTTGAATCAGCGCTACCAATCCTCAGCCGTGATGGCAGACCCAAGTGATGGCGAAGAAGTATGGGCTCGCGACAAAGAGCTCTACCTACAGGCGACGACTCGTCCTGGCGCCAAGGTCCCGCATGCTTGGCTGGTGAATGAGACTGGTCATCGAGTCTCTACGCTCGACGTAGTGGGTAAAGGGAAAATGACGCTGATCACCGGTCTTGCGGGGCAGGCATGGGTGGATGTTGCTAAGCGTCTGGACTTGCCATTCCTCAACATCGTTGTCACCGGCGCCAAAGGTACCGCAGATCTGTACTGTGATTGGCAAGCTGTACGTGAAGTGCATGAGGCAGGCGCGATTCTTGTGCGACCTGATGGTTATGTAGCCTGGCGCCAGAGCGATGCCGTTTGGTCTGTTGAAGAAGCCGAAGCTCAGTTGCAGCAAGCACTTCGAAAAGTCCTCGGAAAGTAATTGCTCAAAGGCCCGGTAATCTGCCGGGCCTTTTTTCATCTGAGGAATGACTCCTCAGGCCTAAAGAAAGCCGACCCCCCGTGTGATATCACGCCCCTAGGTGCGGCTACTAAAACTGAAGGTTCACATCCAGAGTCAGTGACGCTTTGCTGATGAGCGTCGCTCTGTGGGCGATGAACTGCCTTGAGTGCGATGAGGTGAATGATGGCCAAGGCCGCTGATGTCGTTGTGCAATGCCTGGAAAACGAAGGTGTCGAGTATGTGTTCGGCATTCCTGGTGAGGAAAACCTCGACCTGCTGGAATCCCTGCGCAAGTCGAAGATCAAGCTGGTACTGACCCGCCACGAGCAATCCGCGGGCTTCATGGCCGCCACCTATGGCCGCCTGACCGGCAAGACCGGCGTCAGCCTATCGACCCTGGGCCCTGGCGCGACCAACCTGGTGACCGCCAGTGCCTACGCCTATCTCGGCGGCATGCCGATGATGATGATCACCGGCCAGAAGCCGATCAAGAAGTCCAAGCAGGGCCGTTTCCAGATCATCGACGTGTGCGGCATGATGGACCCCATCACCAAGTACACCCACCAGTTCGCCTCGGCCGACAACATCCCGGCGCGCATGCGTGAAGCCTTCCGCCTGGCGGAAGAAGAGAAGCCGGGCGCCGTGCACCTGGAACTGCCGGAAGACATCGCGGCCGAGCAGACCGACGCTCTACCGATTCCACCGAGCCTACACCGCCGTCCACTGGCTGAGCACAAGGCCATTGAGGCTGCTGTTGAGAAGCTGCAGAACGCCCGCAGTCCAATCTTGGTGATTGGCGCCGGCGCCAACCGCAAGATGACCGCCAAGGTCCTCAAGCAGCTGATCGACAAGACCGGCATCCCGTTCATCACCACCCAGATGGGTAAAGGTGTGGTTGACGAGCGTCACCCGCGCTTCTTGGGTAACGCTGCGCTGTCGTCCGGTGACTTCGTCCACCGCGCCATCGAAGCAGCCGACCTGATCATCAACATTGGTCACGACGTGATCGAGAAGCCACCATTCTTCATGCTCCGTGGCGGCACCGAAGTCATCCACATCAGCTTCCGCTCCGCCGAAGTGGATGCCGTGTATTTCCCGCAGGTCGAAGTGATCGGCGACATCGCCAACGCCGTGTGGCAGATCAGCGAAGCACTCAACGACACCGCGCACTGGGACTTCAACCGCCTGATGGCGATCCGTGATGCGAACGAAGCGCAGATCGCTGAAGGAGGTGACGATGACCGCTTCCCAGTCTATCCACAGCGCCTGGTTGCCGACATCCGTCGCGTGCTGCCGTCCGAAGGCATCGTTGCCTTGGATAACGGCATCTACAAGATCTGGTTCGCTCGCAACTACAAGGCGCACAAGCCGAACACCGTGCTGCTGGACAACGCCCTGGCGACCATGGGCGCCGGCCTGCCATCGGCCATGGCGGCACACCTGGTGCACCCGGATCGTCCGGTGATCTCCGTGTGCGGCGACGGCGGCTTCATGATGAACAGCCAGGAGCTGGAGACGGCCGTGCGCCTGGGCATGCACATCACTGTGGTGATTCTGCGTGACGACGGCTACGGCATGATCCGCTGGAAGCAGGCCAACATGGGCTTCACCGATTTTGGCCTGAACTACGGCAACCCGGACTTCGTCAAGTACGCCGAAGCCTACGGCGCCCACGGTTACCGAGTGGAGAGCGCAGATGCACTACAGCCGCTGCTCGATCACTGTATTTCCAACCCCGGCGTCCACGTAATCGACTGCCCGGTCGACTACAGCGAGAACGACCGCATCCTCAACAGCGAGTTGCGTGAGCGCGCGTTGGCAATCTGATTGCTATCGCTGACACAGCATTGGCTTCAGGCACCATCTTATCCAAGGGGTGCCTGGGCACAGTGTGACGGTGAGGTTGGAAAGCTAGAATTCTAGTTTGCTCTGTAGTGGGAGCGGTGGCGCTCTGAGCAGAACCAAGAAAGACTGCAGCGTGGCCCGGATCACATGGCATTCGTGTTCATTGTTTTTGAGTCCTTCGTAGAGAAGGCCCGTGGTCAAACCTTTGAACATTTCTACGACGGTGTGCTTATCCAGGCACGCCGGTAACTCACCTCGCTTGATCGCGCAGTCCAGCACCAAGTCGAGGTAACGCGTGAAATGCTCCCTCGCTTTCATCAGGCGATGATGAATTTCTCCGGTGTCGTCCAGCCCATGAAAAATCAAAATCTCAGAAAGCTGCCTTGAACTCCGTAGGCTCACCGCATCCACCATCGCAGCGATCATCAACTCCCATGCGTGATCAAGGTCTGTTTCGACTGAAAAAGCTAGCTCCAGCGGATGCTCAATAGACGACAAGACGTTGCGGAGCAGATCCTGCTTGTCTTTGAAGTGCCAGTAGACCGCACCGCGGGTTACCCCCGCCCTGCGAGCGATTTGCTCAAGGGTGGTATCTGGTACACCTTGGCTTGCAAACACTTCAGCCGCGGCCTCAATAATCCGCTGGCGTGTTCGTTCAGCCTCGGCTGCGGTCTTCCTGGCCATCGACTTCAGCTCGTTTTCTTCGAGGCACGACCAATCGCGCGTTCAATGTTCTGCTTGCTTAGCAGAAGCGACTCTTTAATCGCGTCAGATTGCAATCTGGCCCTGGCAGTGGGTGTTACTACAGCGAGCGAGTAGTAGCCGAGGTAGGTATCCAACAAGGTTGCGAACGAGCATGCGCCGTCGATGTGCTCATCGATATCACTTGCCAAACCGCTCACTCTGACTTCTTTCAGCTGCTTAATCAGATCCTGACGTCCCAGTGTGTTGGGGGTATAGACAGGAAGCTGCTTGGCGAGTGCTGTTTGAAGCGACTCTTCGGGGAGAGCCGCGAGGAGCACTTTACCAGCAGCGGTTGCAGCAGCCGGGACGTGGATCCCAATAGGAAATACAACCCGCAGTTCACGCTCGGACACAATGCGGTCCAAGACATAAATCTTGTCTCCTGCAAGTGAGGCCAAGCAGACCGATTCGCCAAGGTCTTCAGCGAGCGAGCGGAGGTATGGTTTCACCAATGAAAGAATGTCGGTTTGTGCCTGGTTGATGAGTTGGCCTAGCGCAGGCCCAAGCCGGAAGCCACCGCTCGGGCCAAGTGCTTCCACGAGAAACTCTTCCTCAAGCGCGTAGATGATTCGCTGCACCGTCGAGCGGGGTAATCCAACAACCTGTGCGATGGCGGCCAGGCTTAGGCCATGTGGATGACTGCCTAGCGCACGCATGATGGAGGCCGCTCGGGCAATAACCTGAATGCCTCCAGCCTTCCCACCATTTTCGTCTGATTGATTCATATCACTTCCTCTGCGCGGACCGTCGCTGCCGCATTTTCTCTATTTGGCCGTCACTTTAGAGCTCCCTGTCCACTCAAGCCAGTCACCTGTCCTGATCGCTGACGCCATATCACTGCGACCGACGGTCGTTCTGGTTCGCTTGCATCCATCGTACCGCATAATGGTACACTTAACCACAATGCGATTCTGAGACCACATGCCTCGGTATAGGGGCGGAGACATGGAGCCATCTGGTGAAACACTTACGACCTTTGCGTGCAACACACGTGATGCCCTTCGTTGCGCTGATGCTGATAACGGGGTGCGGAGAACAGAAGCAGTCAAGCGTGGCCGTTACGCCCCCTGAGGTGGGTGTCTATACGGTGCGTTCGCAAGCGCTGACTTTGACCACTGACCTGCCTGGACGCACCTCGGCTTACCGAGTTGCAGAAGTGCGTCCTCAGGTTTCAGGAATTCTCGAGAAGCGTTCGTTTGTCGAGGGTGCTGAAGTCAAACTGGGGCAGCAGCTGTACCAGATTGACCCTCGTACCTACGAGGCCCGACTGCGCCGTGCTGAAGCCAACCGCACTACCGCAGAAAACTTGGCTCGGCGTTATGAAACGCTGTTGCAGACCAAGGCAGTTAGCAAGCAGCAATACGACGATGCGTTGGCGGCCTGGAAACAGGCTGAAGCCGACTATCAAGTCGCTCGTATTGATGTCCAGTACACCCGTGTGCTGTCTCCCATTTCGGGACGCATTGGGCGTTCGGCAGTAACGGAGGGGGCGCTCGTCACCAATGGACAAGCCCAATCGTTGGCCACCGTGACCCAGCTGGATCCCATCTATGTAGACGTGACCCAACCGATCACTAAGCTGCTGGGCCTGCAGAAGGCATTGGAATCCGGTCGACTGCAGAACTCGGGAGAGAACCAAGCGCATGTCAGCCTGAGCCTGGATGACGGCAGTGCTTACCCGTTGCCAGGTGTGCTCAAGTTCTCGGAAGTGAGTGTCGATCCGACAACCGGGTCGGTCACCTTGCGTGCCGAATTCCCTAATCCTGACCGCAAGCTGCTGCCTGGCATGTTTGTCCACGCGCTGCTCAAGGAAGGTGTTCAGCAGGCGGCAATCCTGGTGCCGCAGCAGGCTATTAGCCGCGATACGCGAGGTGTTCCGACTGTCTGGGTTGTGAAATCGGACAATACGGTCGAATCACGTGAAGTTGAGACTCTCCGCACGGTGGGGAACGCCTGGCTGATCGGCAAAGGCGTTAATGCTGGTGAGCGAATCATCACCGAAGGTGTCCAGCGTGTCCGCAGCGGTATTGCAGTCAACGCTGTAGAAGCGAAAAACGTCGATTTGGTAGCCGAGTTCGCTGCCAAAACTGAAGCCTCGGCTAACTGAGGGGGCCACAGTCATGTCTCGCTTTTTCATCGACAGGCCCATTTTTGCTTGGGTTCTCGCGATTGTCGCGATGCTTGCTGGCACATTGTCGCTGGTAAAAATGCCGATTAGCCAATATCCGAACATTGCGGCACCTGCGGTATCGATCCAGGTCAGCTATCCGGGTGCTTCCGCACAAACTGTCCAAGACACAGTGGTTCAGGTTATTGAGCAACAGCTCAGTGGCCTGGATGGTTTCCGCTACATGTCGGCAGAGAGCGCGTCCGACGGTAGCATGACCATCATCGTGACCTTCGAGCAGGGAACTGATCCTGATATCGCGCAGGTACAGGTGCAGAACAAGCTGCAGCTCGCGACTCCGCGCTTGCCGGAAGAGGTGCAGCGGCAGGGTCTTCGGGTTGTTAAGTACCAGATGAACTTCTTCCTGGTGATGAGCCTGGTTGATCGGTCCGGCAAGTTGGACAACTTCGATCTGGGCAACCTGATTGCTTCACAGCTGCAAGATCCAATCTCTCGTATACCCGGTGTCGGCGACTTCCAGCTGTTTGGTTCGCCCTACGCTATGCGCATCTGGCTGGATCCAGGCAAGCTCAACAGCTACCAATTGACTCCGACCGACGTCGCGACTGCGATTCGTGAGCAAAACGTCCAGGTATCGTCGGGCCAATTGGGCGGATTGCCAACTCGCTCCGGCGTGCAACTCAATGCGACCGTTCTGGGTAAGACGCGCATGACCACGCCAAGTCAGTTTGAAGAGATCCTGGTCAAGGTAAATGCGGATGGCTCCCAGGTCCGAGTGAAGGATGTAGGCCGCGCGGAACTTGGGGCGGACAGCTTCGCGATCTCTGCCCAATACAAGGACTCGCCTACTGCCAGTTTGGCGTTGCGACTGTCCACTGGCGGCAACCTCTTGGAAACCGTAGCCGCGGTCAAGAAGCTGATGGATCAGCAAAAGGCATACCTGCCTGAAGGGGTTGAGGTCATTTACCCCTACGACACAACGCCTGTCGTCGACGCTTCTATTGAGTCGGTGGTTCACACCATCTTTGAGGCCGTTGTACTGGTCTTCCTGGTGATGTACCTGTTCCTGCAGAGCTTCCGGGCCACGTTGATTCCAACGCTGGCAGTACCAGTGGTGCTGCTTGCCACATTCGCCTTGCTGCCTTACTTCGGCATCAACATCAACGTGCTCACCATGTACGCCATGGTGCTGGCCATCGGGTTGTTGGTGGACGATGCGATCGTTGTGGTGGAGAACGTCGAGCGGCTTATGCACGAGGAAGGCTTATCGCCTCTCGAGGCCACTCGCAAGTCGATGGACCAAATCTCCGGGGCCTTGGTGGGTATCGGTATGGTGCTGTCGGCCGTGTTTGTACCTATGGCCTTCTTTGGTGGCTCTGCCGGCATCATTTACCAGCAGTTCGCAATCACGATCGTCGTGTGTATGGGGCTGTCGATCTTTGTCGCTCTCGTGTTCACTCCGGCACTGTGCGTGACCATTCTCAAAGCTCCTGAAGGTCATGGTCATCACGAGAAGAAAGGCTTCTTCGGTTGGTTTAACCGAGTCTTTGACAGAGGCACGCTGCGCTTTGAGCGGGGTGTTGGCGCAATGCTCAAGCATCGCGGTCGGTACCTGCTTGCATTCGTGCTGATTACCGGTGGTACGGGTTATCTGTTTACAGAGATCCCAAAGGCATTCCTGCCCAATGAAGACCAGGGCTTGATGATGATTGAGGTGCGCATGCCGGCTAACGCCTCGGCTGAGCGGACCGAGGGTGTGCTGCAAGAAGTGCGTGAGTACCTGGCCAACGACGAGGGGGTGCTTGTTGAGCACTTCATGACGGTAAACGGCTTCAACTTCGCTGGCCGCGGCCAAAACTCTGGCCTTGTGTTGATCACGTTCAAGGATTGGAAGGAGCGTCACGGCAAGGGGCAGGGTGTATTCGACATTGCTCAGAGAGCGAATCAGCATTTCGCCAAAATCAAAGATGCAAGTGTCATGGCATTCGTTCCACCAGCCATCTTGGAGATGGGTAATGCCATGGGCTTCAACCTCTATCTCCAGGACAACCTTGGTCTTGGGCATGAGGCGTTGATGGCGGCTCGGAACCAGTTCCTGCAACTGGCGAGTGAGAATCCAAAGCTCCAAGCTGTCCGTCCGAACGGCAAGGATGACGAACCACAGTTCCAGGTGAACATCGATGACGAGAAGGCTCGTGCACTGCAGGTGAGCATTGCAGCCATCAACGAAACGATGTCGGCGGCCTGGGGATCGATGTACGTCAACGACTTCATCGATCGTGGTCGTGTAAAGCGGGTGTACATCCAGGGCGAAGATACTTCGCGCATTGCTCCTGAAGACTTCGACAAGTGGTACGTACGCAATAGCCTTGGGCAAATGGTTCCTTTCTCGGCCTTCGCCACGGGAGAGTGGGTCAATGGCTCTCCAAAACTGGAACGCTATGGTGGCATCTCTGCCCTGAACATTTTGGGCGAGCCTGCACCCGGTTACAGCACCGGTGACGCGATGATTGAAATCGCCGAGATCATGAAACAGCTGCCACCTGGCATCGGTTTGAGCTACACGGGTCTGTCGTACGAAGAGATTCAAACGGGCGACCAAGCACCCCTGTTGTATGCGCTGACTGTTCTCATCGTGTTCCTCTGCCTGGCTGCTCTTTATGAGAGCTGGTCAGTGCCTGTGTCAGTGATCATGGTGGTTCCATTGGGCATTCTCGGCGCGGTTCTAGCCACGCTGTGGCGCGATCTTACTGCTGACGTGTACTTCCAGGTCGGCTTGATGACGACTGTCGGCCTCTCTGCGAAGAACGCCATTTTGATCGTTGAATTCGCCAAGGAGCTGTACGAGAAACAGGGCTACCCAATCGGTAAAGCCGCTGTAGAGGCTGCGAAATTGCGGCTGCGCCCAATCCTCATGACTTCGCTTGCCTTCACATTCGGCGTGCTGCCGATGGCTATCGCGTCTGGGGCCGGGGCTGGTAGTCAGCATTCCATCGCTACCGGCGTTGTGGGAGGCATGATCACCGCTACCGTGCTGGCTGTTTTCTTCGTGCCTTTGTTCTATGTCGTGGTTGTTAAGTTGTTTGAGGGATTCATGAAGCGTAAACCTAACGCCAGCGAGGTAGAGACTCATGAAGTTTAAGTCTCTCCCCGTTTTTGCGGTGCTCATGCTGAGTGGGTGCAGCTTGATCCCCGATTACCGTCAACCGGACGCGCCAGTTGAGGTGAGCTGGCCAAAAGGCCAGGCTTACACTGGGCAGGTTGCTGAAGCAGGTGCATCGACGGCTCTGCCCGAGGTGAAGCAGTTCTTCAAAGACCCAGCGCTCATCCGTCTTCTGGATGTTGCCCTGCAGAACAACCGCGACTTGCGAGTTGCAGCCAAGAATGTCGAGGCGTACAGGGCGCTCTATCAAATTCAGCGAGCAGAGCGATTCCCGACGCTCGATGGCGCTGCATCTGGTAGCCGTCGACGTCTGCCGGATGACCTGTCGCCAACAGGGCAATCCCGCATCGACAGCCAGTACGAAGTGGGCTTGGTTACCGCTTACGAGCTGGATCTGTTCGGCCGCATTAAAAGCCTGACCAGTCAGGCACTGCAGCAGTACTTGGCGACGGAAGAAGCGCAGCACAGCGTACAAATTGCCTTGGTTGGTGACGTGGCTACCACTTACTTCTTATGGCGCACTGATCAGGCACTCTTGGAACTGACCGATGCGACACTGAACAGCTACGTCGAAAGTCTTTCGATGATCGAGGCTAGCGCTGGGGCTGGCACCTCTTCAGAGCTCGATGTCCGGCAAGCTCGCACCCTGGTGAATCAGGCGGAGGCGCAAAAAGCGTTGTACACCCGGCGAATTGCTGAAGATGCCAATGCTCTTCAGCTGCTGGTGGGCGGGAAAATCCCTGAGGACTTGCCCAAAGGCTCGCCTCTGGCAATGAGCGCGATTGGGGACGTACCAGCTGGACTTCCAGCGGACCTATTGCTAAACAGACCCGATATCCGTGCGGCCGAACACCAACTGTTGGCCGCCAATGCCAACATCGGCGCTGCTCGGGCAGCGTTCTTCCCGCGCATCAGCCTGACCGCTTCGGTTGGATCGGCCAGCCGTGATTTGGATGGCTTGTTCAATGGTGGATCTGACAGCTGGAGCTTTGCCCCGCAGATCAGTGTACCCATTTTCAACGCTGGCAGACTGCGGGCCAATCTCGACTACGCCGAGATTCAGAAGGACGTCAGCGTAGCGACCTATGAGAAAAGCATCCAAACGGCTTTTCGGGAAGTTGCTGACGGATTGGCCGCTAGAGGCACCTATGGCAAGCAGCTCACTGCCCAAAGCCAGCTGGTGGAGAACTACAAATCCTACTTCGATCTGGCGCAGCAGAGATATGACCAAGGTATCGATAGCTACCTGACGGTCTTGGATGCTCAGCGAGAGTTGTTCGCGTCTCAGCAGCAACTGCTGAATGACCAGCTCAATCAGATCAACAGTGAAGTACAACTCTATAAGGCTCTTGGAGGCGGCTGGAGCACGAAGTCTATGTGATAAGTTGGGCGGCGCTTTGCTAAGCGTCGCCCTAACTTTCAGCTTGAAATTGATTCGTCGCATCTTATTAAAAATTAGGATGGCGAGCGCTTGCCAATTTTACGTCGGGAGTAGAAATCATGAGTCTGGTGTCAGTTAGTGCTCTGGAAGTGAGCTTTGTCGGTCGTCCGAGTGATGACGTGCTGTTGACTATTGATGAGCTTGTGAATGTCATCAAGTGCGATTCTGAATGTTTGAACTACGTGATGGTTGCGTTAAACAAACAGTTTAGTTCGCTCATCATTAGTGGGTTTTGGAGTGATGAGGAAAGCATGATTGAACACTATTCAACCCCAACGTTTTCTGCATTGCTCGATTGTTTGAGTAATAATTGCAAAAGCATATGCTTCAGGTCGTTTTTTACTCGAGAAGAGTTGAGTATTTAAAATGATATATGATGAAAGTGCCCTTTTAGACGCAGATCTTCATTGCCTGATTGCATTCCTAGTTGTACATCGCGAGGGCGGCGTCAGCCGGGCGGCAGAATGCCTGGGGGTGAAGCAGCCGGCCGTGAGCAATCAGTTGGCAAAGCTGAGAGCGCGATTTGGGGATGAGTTGTTTGTCGGGAAAAGAGCCTGGACTCCGACTGAGCGAGCAGATCAGATTGCTGCCGCATTGGCTCCGGTGTTCAACAGCTTGCAAGATGCAATTAGCGCTCTTGAAGAAGCACAGAAAGAGAATGACCTGGATCTAAGGCAGCCATGAATTGGCTAGTGCTATTGTCGTAGAGAAATTACGATAGACAATAAAAATGCTATGGCCTTTCGGCCATAGCGAAGGGAGGGTCATTTTTAATGATAACCCCAAGGAGCCTACGTGTTGCTGGTGTCGTCATGTTGGTTGACGCCATAGCAAATTCGGAGTTGGTAAAAAGCCGCCTGATAACAGGCGGCAAACCAAAGGACGATGAAACGTCGCAGGACTAGGTGTAGGGAGGGGAACCTAATCCCGCTTCTCATCGGTGTTAATTTTAGTTCGTATTTCCTCTGTGCGAAATCGATAGTGGTAATAGTGGTTATCGAAGGCTTTAGTATGGCTTTACCATGAAATATGGTTGCCGGTCTAGTTGAGGTGGCTTTGTTAGAGCTCTGTGCGGAATTTTGATCTTGCCAGCGAAAATTTCAGCCCCTTGAGATCTTCTGCAGACATATTGTTACTAATTTTTACGCACCTTGAGTTACTCCATTTCACCCTTGTCGGGATCTGTATCTACCGTTGCGCGATGGATGTGGGGTGGCGATGCACGAGTGGCCCAATCGACCCGAGGCGCCTAGGTCGCAGCGTGATTTAGCTCTGCTTTTCCTGGGTTAGCGTGTGCTCATCTGTCTGGCGTGATGCCATTTTAATATTGCAGATGGCTTAGTATGCTGTGATGAGCGCTGCTGTGTGCTGGCTTGAAACCCGCCACACCTTGATGTAGCTTTTCGTTACGAAGACTGTTCGATTTTCTTACGGGGTGAACACTGTGAGCGTAAAGGTCAAGGTCGAAATCGAAAAGCTGCTTGGCGACTTCTGGGACAAGCGCGCGCTGGAGATACTTGAAGATCCATTGGCTACCGATGATCTCGGTGCGCCGCTTGATTCGATTGCTGCGTGCGATGCGTTCGTTGGGATCGATAAAATAGTGAACTGTAAGCTGCCTGTTGAGCTGATCGTCCGTCACGGTGGATACACCTCCAGGCAGCAGTTCGTTACAGAAATCACGAATGGGGTGCTGAAGCATCTCGAAGGGGGCGCCGGTGGCTGAGGATCGGCAAGGCGAACGCAACCAGATAGGTGACCGGCTGCGTAGGGCTCGCGAGTACGTGGGGCTTTCGCAGGATGACGTCGCATCTGTGTTAGGGCTCCCGCGCCCCTCTATCACCAATATTGAGTTGGGTGTTCGAAAAGTCGAGGCTCTTGAGCTCAGCAAGCTGGCAAAGCTCTATCGTCGCACGCTGGATTATCTAACGACTGGGGTGGAGCCGGAGCCAGAAGGTCCACAGCAGCTGGCGTTCCTGGCGAGGGCCGTTAAGGGCCTGTCAGATAAAGATCTGGAAGAAGTCGCTCGCTTTGCTGAATTTCTGAAGCAGTCGGCGCGAAGAGATATGGAGTAACGCATGGCCCGTCGCAACATAGCGCTGACGACAGCGAGGATGGCTGCTGAGGTTTTCGAAAAGTCCCGCGCTATGGAGCGTATTGAACAGGACGGATACACCCGGGTGGACCCTTTCAAGGTTGCCGCCACCGAGGGGCTGTCTGTGGCACTCCGTCCAATGGACAAGCTGCTTGGCGCATTCATCCGTGATGAGCGATCAGGGATCTTGTTGAACTCGGCCCGATCCGCAGGCCTGATCCACATGACCTGCGCGCATGAATTGGGTCACTACTTTATGGGCCATAACACTGCCCTCGATGAGATTATCGAGTACGGCTCCAAGGCTGCTGAAATGGAGCAGGAAGCGGAGGCGTTTGGCTATCACCTTCTAGTACCACGCGCGCTACTGACCATTGTTTGCAAGCGGAAAGGCTGGAACATCAGATCCCTGCACGAACCCTTCAATCTCTATCAGCTCGCCCTCCGGCTAGGCGTGAGCTATTCCGCTGCTGCGTGGTCACTGCTGCGCCACCAGCTGGTTGATTACGATACCGTCCAACGCTTGCTCAAGACTCAGCCATCTGCGATCAAACAGGTTCTGTTTAATGGCCCGCTACCTGACGCTACAAAAGACGTCTGGGTCTTCGATGAGCGCGACCAGTCCTCGGTTCTAGAGCCCCGTCCCGATGATCATCTGATCATCCGCCTGAAAAGCCATGCCAGTGCGGGCTTCTTGTGGCTCGCTGATTCTCTTGATCAGATCGTGTCTGAAGGCTTCACATTGCAGCCGGCGCCATCTGCGCCAGTTGATCCGAGTAGGCTGACCTTTGGGGCTGAGACCTCGATGGATTACCTGCTGACAGGCGCATCTGAAAGCTATACCGCTCCTCAGGCCGTGGCTCTTTCCGAGATTCGGCCGTGGGAAGGCAAGCAGCCTGGTGACGCTTCCTACTCTTCCAAGGCTCACTTCGAGCCCATGGGGGAAGGGCTTTCGCGAGAATCCAAGTTGGCTCTGATCGAAGAGGTTCGGAATTCGTGATCACGGTGGAGTGCCTCGTCGACAAGCAGCCAGTCGTAGCCAAGAACCAAGGTAACCGTCCAACGTGTTTGGCGTTTGCAGTGACCGATCTCAACAGGTCATTCGTGGATGAAGATCTCGGCCCAGAGTATTTTTACCGCGCAACGCTCTCGAGAATTCCTGGCTGGAAACCTGGAGACGGATTGCAGATTCCTGCAGCAATTGAAGCCTCGCAGCTCGGCCATCCTAAAGAGCGCGAGTACCCCTACCAGGCTGATGAGCCTCAGGTTCCGCTTGAAGCGCTTCCAGAGGATCTTGCGCTGCATGGGCGCCCAATCAAATTCTTCGCTGCAGATGTTGGGCATCTCATTGGCAGTATGCAGGCCATGGTACCTATGGGCTTGGCGTTGAAACTGACGCTCGACTTCTACCAGCCTGTGGATGGAGTTATCCCTTTCAGTCCGACAGTATTGCCGGGTGCGATGATGCACGCGGTCGTTGCCGTCGGCCTGGGCTATGACGAAGGCTCACAGCCTTGGTTTCTGATTAGAAATACCTGGGGAGAGGCATGGGGGCTCAATGGCCATGCCTGGATATCCGCCGCTTACATCGAGTCGCACGCTGCGTGCGCATTTGGAGTAGAACATGGCAGTTCTGATTCACGGTGAACGTATTGTTCCAGCTTGGCTGGCTGCCGCTCGCCATTTGGCCGGCTGCAAAGGAAACACTGAAAGAAACCTGGTGCTGGAAATTGCATCTCCTGGCGAGCTGAATGCTCAGGATCGCGATGTCATCGGCGCAGTGGATGCGGCGCTTCAGCAGCATTCGCCTGGCTTGAGTGTCCAAACGGTCGCCAGCACTATCTTCCCCAACAATCTGTACAAGTTGGATAAGCGGCCTGCGTTCTACGAATCGTACGTAAATGCGATGACCAGGGGGCAGAAAGTGGGCACCTGGGGCACATATGCGCTACGGATGATACGGCGGGTGGCTCGTAATGGGAAAACCACCTACAACCCGCTGGAAGCACTGGTTCGCAAGCTCCAGAAATCTAAAGACGGACGGTGCTACCAGGCCGTTTACGAGCTGGGTGTCATAGATGTCGAGTTCGATCTTGAGGATGACGGATTTGGCTTTGAGCTTCCCCTGTACGACCCTGGTGCTGATCGGAACATGCCCAGGAACATGCCTTGCCTGAGCCATCTCAGTTTCAAAGTGACGCAGGGCAAGCTAGATCTCACGGCCATGTACAGGTCGCACTGGTATGGCCAGAGGGTACTTGGCAACCTGATTGGGCTGAACAACTTGCACAATTTCGTTGCCGTCGAGTCTGGGTTTGAGCGCGGCCCTCTAACGGTAATTTCCACGCATGCCCTTCTCGACATGCAGAGCCTCGGTGGAGCAAAGGCTACCAGGGCTTTACTGAATAGCTTCGATTGATGGTCTAGAAGAGCGACGCCTGGCGCTTGGGGTCAAGGGTTTCAACGGGGATGCCATAGAGTGCACTCATTCCGTTTCGGAAGTCCTTGATCCCGCCATAGCTTGGATGTCGTATACCCACAACCTCGACTCCGAATCGGCTGGCATAGCTGAGGGCGTCTTGGCCAATTGCGACAACTCGCTTCACTTTGAGCCATTTGATCAGCGTTCCATTCAGATCGTCGACTTGCTGAAGTTCTCGCGCAGTGAATTTTCGATTGCTGAATGGATTGCCTGGCTCGTGAGGATGGAACGGGAACACATTCCACAGCAATGGCGGCAACTCAACGGCTCGAAGTACCGACCAAATCTCAGACGCAGTGCGCTCCGCGATAGCTGGGCCCAGTGTTGCTTGCTTGAAATTCGAGCCTGGGTACCGCTGAGTCATTTCCGGCAGATGGAACTCGTCGGTAAGTGCCAGCCCTGTGCGTCGTCCTCCGCGGTAGCCCAGGTCACGCCCCATCCAGATCGTATCCACCCCGATCTCAGCAGCGGCCTTCAGATAGCCTCGCAGGTTGCGTCGACGCGACGCGACAGCGTCGGCGCGATCATGAACCGGGCAGGTATCGGCATAGGGGTTAAACACGTTGTCCAGTTTCAACTCGGACAAGGCGTTCACGAAAGCTGTAGGGGTCATGGCTGCGGGTTCTTCGTTGGTAGATCAAAATGCATGGTGTGGTTGAGCACATCGACGGTAACCGTGCCGCTTCGGTGCTTTTGCAATTGCCGGAATACCTCGAAGCCCTTGAGAATCGCTGTTTCCCATTGCCAAAGCTGGCATTTGTCCACCTCGTAACCTTCAACCATGCTTCGGATCTGCTTGAGGACGTTGTAGTCCAGGCCGCGTTGCTTGTCCTCGCCGTCGAAGCGGTGAGTTTTAGCGTGGTTGAAGATCCAGGTGGCAATGCCTTCCTCAATGATCATGGCGCGAGCGCCATCCTCATTCTCATCTTTCTTGGGGTCTGACTTGCGTTTGCGCTTGAGCAGCCCTCTGAGGACAGGAGACCAGCCCAGGTAAGCCAGATACGCCAAGTGGAACACGTCGTGGAAGCGATAGTCATCAGGTTCATTGCTGTTGTCCGTCAGACGGTCGCCGATGAACACCCCGTGCAGGCTTTGAACAACATAGGCATTGGTCCCTTTGCCGCGCTCAATGAATTTCATGGCGATGATCGGTGGAAAGCGTTCGTGCTCCGGAAAGCCTTCATCGAAAGGGGCAGGGAAAGACTTTTCATCGCCTGGCCATCTGCTGTGAATCTTGTCCAGATTCGCGCGTGCAACATCTTCTAACCTCAAGTCGAAGCTGGCACAGGCCACGGCGAGCTCAGCCAGGTGCATCCCGAGGTTCGAAGCGCGAACGTGAGGTGCCATCGATTTGTAGGCTTGGTACGTCGTCGTTGCCATTTGGCCGGCATGATTTGCGAGTCGACCTAGCTGCGTGGAGCGATCGATGGAGTCCGGCTTTCTCCGAACCTCCATCAAGCTGTCGATGTGGCGAAAGGTCACTGGCTCAACCGGCTCTTGTTCCGTTTCCCCATACTGCTTACGCAGGGCGATCAGGCAGCTGTCACCTATCTGGTTGTGGTCGACATCAACAAGCGCTGCAACGTTGATTAGGTACCAAAGCGCGTCCCCTAGCTCCTCTGCCGCGAGCTCTGTCACTGTCGCTGCGAGGTTGTCGCGGCCGGATTTTTTTACGGCAGACAGCAGGCCGCCAACCTCACCGAAGTATCCAAATTTGAGCTGCTGAAATCCCTCAGCGGTCTGTTCGAACTGGTTTGTCTTGCAGGCCTTGAGGCGATACTCAGGGATAGAAAGGGGCATGGGTTGAGGCTTGGGCCTGGGCATTTGAAATCCTTTTCAATCAATGAGTCTATGCGCTAGCGGCGGTGGCTCTGTAGAGCTGGATCATCTCGGATCGCATTCGTCTCGCGCAACTTACGATTGTTTCACGATCTGCCCCTTGAGCTCCCAAAGCTAGCGCTCGAGTGCGAACGGTTTTTGTGACGTCGTAGTGGGGGTAGAGGGTTTTGGATTGAAACCAGCTGCGCTTCAACCCCAAGCGATCGGCAAAGGTATGCAATTCATCGAGCGAATCTGCAACCAGATGGCACCACTCGCGCCCCCTCCAACGAATTCCTTCTGAGTCCACGTACACAGCCATTTTGCGTCTCGCCTATCGTGAAAATATGTGCAAATATATAGCATATTTTTTGCAAATTCACCAGGCTCAGATGAACATTAAGCTACTCGGCTCCCAGATCAAGGTGGCACGAAAACGAAGGGGTATGTCACTGAAAATGCTGGGAGAAAAGGCAGGTGTTCATTACACGCAGATCTCTCGGATGGAGCGTGGTGAAGGCGTTTTGCTTAGCAAAAATTTGCGAAAAGTTTGCGAAATATTGCAAGTGCCTGTGCCGCTTGCAAGCGGTGCCTCATCAAGCGGTGACTTGCCGCAGAAGGTACAAGACCTCATCAATGCCTGGCCGCAGAGTGAGCAGCTGATTCGAAGCGTCGTAGATGCTCTGGAGACAGCTCTAGAGAATGGAGATGCCTCAGTAGCCCGTCCTTGAGCACGAGGTTCACATCGCTGCTATACCTCACCTCAAGCACATGGGGGGCGAGGTCATCTATGGACAGTAGGCTCATCGAAATCGTAAGCTAGCGGCAATTTGATTGTGCATATGGCCATTTGCCACTACGAGCACACAATTAGTGCACGTAAATGTGAGGCTCCTACTCCCAGCTCGATTTCAGTCGCGCTAGGAGGTGACCTGGAGGGGGTTACTCCTCCTAAAGCATGCGAACCAAAACCGCATGCTCGTCGTCATAGGGAAACCTCGAACGAGTCGGTCATGTGCTCCCCTCACTACAAGGGGCTATGTGAATGGACTCACTAACCATGGATCAAACAACCTAATGTTCCAAAATAAGCCGAACGCCGAAATCCGCCATCTCCCGCATGGGCTGATCCATGCAGTTGAGCGTTTGAGTCTCGGGTTGGATTGGGATAAGCCACTCGACGCCGCAACCATGGCGCAGCTATCGACCTTGGGCGATCGTATCGCTGAGGTGCTCCCCCGAAAGATTGAGATAAGTACTTCGGGAGTCCGAGCTACAGTCGCGGGTGTTGTGAAAGATGCATCTGAAGATGAGAGTGCAGAGCTTTTTGCCATCCTTTTCGATGACAACGATGACCATGAAGGCGCTATCGACGAAAAGTTAGTCGAAATGGTTGTAAACGATTCGGGCCTTGGTTTCGCTATCAACTCACGATATCCCGGTTGGGAAAAAACACGAGCGTTAGCCTTTGATGTGTTTAACGTCTTTTATGAGGCTGTTTCAAAGCAAGTCTCAATTTCCTCAATAGACTTCAGGGTTTCGAATGTATTCGGCTTAAAGCAATTTGATGGAAATCTTACTGATCTGTTGAATGTTGAGTGTACCTCATTGCCACGCCGAGTCTTCAATTCAGAAGGTCTCTGGCACCTTGATGAAGGTTATTTTGATGAGCATTCAGCGTCTGAAGTCAGTCAGTTGTTAGTCAACTTGCATGTATCCAAGGCGCGAGAAGGAGATGAAACTAATCTCTTTGTTCGCACGATGCATCAGTTTGATCTCGGCGAACAACCTGCCGGCACCACATCCCTTGTTGATTTGTTTGGGCATTTTGACCATCTTCATGAAGTGAATAAGGATCTGTTGGCTTCGGTGCTCAATGAAAATATTGTTCGTTCGTTAGAGCTTTTTCCTGAAAGGGAGGTGACTAAATGAGCGCAGCTGTTTCAACTGTTATGAAGTTTGGTGTGGATTCTTACCCAAACCCTCGTGCGTTTCATTCTCAGCCATCCCGCGCTCGCGAAGATGCTACTAGCTATGTTTCTGCTTTAGCTGCTGCTAGCCTGTTTGCGCTTTCTGAACTTGAAAGATTACGCGCATCTGGCTCTGAAATGTTGATGCTGCAAGAAGCTTTGAGGCGCATGCTTCATTCGCGCCAGGTACCTGTCGAACTTCTCCGGCAGGCATATCACATGAACTTGTATATCAAGCAGTTGACTTCTGAGCGGGTTGAGTCTCGGTCACTCACTGCCGCTTTTAGCGAGCATGGCGATGCACAAATCTTTGCAGCTAAACCCTTAACTCAATTTCTGCCAGACTACAGCTATGCAGTAGATAGGCTTAAAGTGTTCGTTGAAGAACAAGTTAACTGGGATGGCTATGGAGGCTTGCCTGCCTCTCCCCAGGCTGCTAGAGAGGTCGCGACCTTCCTCAAAGTGGTTCAGCGTAGATTAATTCAAGTACCAAGTGTGACGATGGGCGGAGATGGCTCGGTTGCTATCGTCTGGACCGATGATGTTTTCTATATCTCGGCAGATTTTGACGGCAACGCTGGTTACTCTTTCTTCATCTCCAGGGGTGATGAATTTATTTGTGATGGTGTCAGCCCTTCTGAGCGGCTGGATGATTCTTTGGCTAAGTATCTTGGTATGTACTTCACGGATGACTAGTACAAAAATTTGTGGCGACTGCCGAAAAACATTTGAGCGCGGCGCAGGTAGCGTTGATAAGTTCGCGGAACGTGTCAGTGCGCTATTGGTGTGCAGCCATAACTGCTCCTGCCCAACACTATCGGTGAGTGCTTTCTCGCCCCGTCCTGTTCAGAATTCTGAGCAGGTGGCTGCATGCGCGAGTCATCCTTACCACTCAGCGATAAACGGTTCGGTGACTCACAAGGTGTTTGATAGGGCCTTTACTCAAGGCCTATCGGTGACTCGCCTCGAACTCGCGAAAGAAGGCATAGGTGGTGTGCTGAATTTTTGTAACACCATCGATGTACGCAAAAGTACTAAGAATCCTGAGATTTATTCTCTGGGTGCCGTAACGATGAGCGCTCAGGATGTCAGAGGCATTCTCTTCCGTAAGTGCAACACGCCAGCTTTTCGCCTTTACGACACGTCGGTAGATGCGGATCGAATGATCGCTCACGCGGATATTGTTGGCACAAAGTACTTTGGGAGGCTGGAAGCCCTTCCGAAAGCTGAGCAGAGCATCCGGCATTGGGCTCAGCTTCAGCTATCTCGTAAGACGACGTTTGTGCCCCAAAAAGCCGTTTAGCAAGGCATTCGCCCCAAACCAATGGGAGCCTGAGCCTAAAGGCAGGTGCAGCCTGTACTCGTCAAAGAGGTGTATCCTAGCGCTCAGATAGATGCCGAGGTTCGCCATGGAAACGTCAAATCATGCTGTGATGTCCAGGCAGCAAGCCGCTGTGGCTTTGAGGGTTGCGGTGCGCATTCTCCGTGGATGGCAGGCTACAGTTCAGCAGGCTTGCCGAATCCTTAGGGTATCCCCGGCTACTTACTACAGCGCGTCCCGGGACCAGGTCTCAGGTCGACGGCTCGATCTTGATCAACAGCAGCGGGTCAGCTTGGTGCTGAACATTCATGCCTCTTTGCGCACGGTCTTCACTAATCCGGCCAATGTCAGTAGTTTCCCTGTGTTGAAGAACGACAACCCGTTTTTTGATGGTCGTTCTCCGCTGGATATCATGGCTCAGGGAGATCTCATCTCGCTTTACGAGGCCTATAAGCGCATTGACCAGATGAAGTGGTTGGGTGAAGCCTAAGCTTCAGGTTACTGACTTGCAAAGGACGTTGTATTTAGCTCATCTTTAAAGCAGAGAACCTGAGGAGTGAGCTTTTGCATCACGACCTCGATCAGAGATATCGCGCTTTTTTGTACCTCTGTGGTTGGCCAGAGGAGGGGCTGGTCTGGCAAGCTATCAGGTCGCGGCAACTTACCCCACTTGTGTGCGTCGGGAGTTTCGAAACCGGCATTCTCTGCCCGCTGCAGCCAGTAGCCCTCAAAGTGGGTTGCGTTACTCTGTGTTCCTGGTGCCCAGGTAAGTACTACTGCCTGAATATCGACTTGCTCCTGAGCTGCCCACCTGAATAAGGCGTAGGACCCATGTCCTTCTCGCTGTCGATGGAGATGTTCTCTAAAACGTTTGCGTAGATCGGCCGCTTGGCCTACGTAGCAAGCCTTGCGCTGGCCACTTTTGCTTTGCGCGATTAGGGCATAGATCCAGAAGCCAGTAGTGATTTTTCGTTTACGTTCACCCTTAACTCTTTTCTCCTTCACTGGGCGATCGTTGAAGTTGAAGTGAACCCTAAATCGCTTCCCGCTTGCGCACATGAATCCAGCATAGTCAATACCGTTTCTGGTCACGGCTAAGTTGTGGCTAGCGGCTAATTCCATCAATTGCTGGCGGTTTTCGATCTCTCCTGTGTCAATTGCTGCTTGCATTGAGCTCTTCAGTGCTAATGCCTGCTCGATTGCTTCGCGCTGCATGGATGGCTCCTGATTGCATCTCTTTGCCCGTCCTAAAAAATGTCCTGGAAGGACAAGATTTCCTGCGGTTGGGGCTGTAATTTTAGCCGCTAAAGCGGTGCTGATTCTTATGCAGGGTTAGTTGGCATTCGCCTCCAAATCAGCAGTAAAGGCTTCATGTTATCTTTAACGAAATGTAACAATTGTGTGGCCTTGCGGTAAATTCAAAACCTGCAATATTAGACTTTAGTCTTATGCTTGGGTGGGTATATATCATTACCGATGATTATAGCTTTTGATGGACTTACACCAACTGCTTGACGCTTTTGTAGGGTTCTGTCAGTAATAAAAAGCAGCAGGGGTGCCCGACGCACCATTGTCTTTGCCTGCTACCTCACAACCTCATTTAGGAAATTGCTATGACGCTGCATGTTATGCTTTCTTTGGACTACTCTGATGCAAAATCCAATCGGGATGATTTCTATGCCCAGTTGGAGTACAAGGGGTGGGTCAAGCTGGGTGATGTAGACACTGTTTGGGTCAAGACCTTCGGCTATACCACTTTGGATACTGACAAGGTTGAGCGCGAAATCACGGCGATGATGAAAGACTCTGTTACGGAGTTTAAACCGACTCGCCTTGATTATGTTGCGCAGATTGGCAACAACACGCCTATTGAGCGTGCATTTATCAAAAAGAACTTTGACTACGAATACGTTAAAAAATAACTGTTGCAAAGTGCTGCTGCCGTGTAGTCAGTGGCAGCACCTATTGCTTGGTAAGTTCTATAGGGGCGGCGCTGTGGATTACATGTGCTGAGCGACGCATCGATAGGCTGCCAGCCTCATCAAGAACACCTATGGATCCAAGTGACTCTGGTTCTTCTAGGCAATTTCCCTTAGGGCCATCTCCTTCCGTAGGCGGGTGGCAAAACTCGTTCGATTTCACTCAGTTGATGGGGCGTTTCGAGTCGGCTTAAGGACGATAACGTCGTCCGCCTTTTCAATACTCAGCATGTCACCTGACTTGAGGCCGATTGCTTCCATTACGTTGTCAGGGAGCTCAACTATGATGTCTCCGGACCCATCCCCAGCATCCAAGCATTTCACAAACATTCGCTTCGGAAAGCACAATTTGGGCTCGGTCATCACCAACCTCCGACGTCTGTTGGATTGGTATCACTACTCGCTGACTGTTCAGTGAGCATGCTCGGGTACTACATGCTTAATGAAGGGTTGCGCTTGGCCTACCGAGAGCTCGAAGCTGATAATCCGTCACGGCCTGAAACAAGTCCTCAGCCAGTAATCGCAATCGCTCGACTTCCTCAGTCGAAGCCCCTGCACTCTGTGCTTCGTGATAGCGGCGCATAGCGTCAACAGCCTCGGTGTAGGCTGGATGATCGGGAAAGAGCACCGCTGGCTGCTTGGGCATTTTGGTCTCTCAGTGAATGGGTGGCTTGAAATCACCCGATAGCAGCAATTGGTAATCGGTAGCTGCCTCGTAAAGGGAGTCGGCCAAGAGCTTTAGACGCCGAACTTCCTCGGGAGAAGCGCCCGTACTCTCCGCTTGGTTTACAGCCCTGACCGCTTCGAGAGCCTGTCTTAAAAGAGGCCATCCCGCTAGGGCCAAGCCCTCGATAGTCCGCTTCATTCGTCTGTTCTGCACCTCTGACCACTTAAGTATAGGTACCAGGTCCTGGTTGGGCCATCCCGGCTAGATTTCAGCAGCTCGCGAGCGAGTCGCATTTATTTCGATTTTTTCGCAGCTATTTCGAGAACCTACAGCTGCCTCCGACCAGTGCCGGGCCGGAGGCGGAATGGTGAGGATGGCGAAAAGGCCGTTGTGGCCAGCTGTTCAGCGGTGCATGCCCGCTGACCGACTGAATGGCCGCTACTTCCAGCGCCTCGTGCTCGTCCAGCGGCGGCAGCAGCCCGGGCAGGCGGCTGGCGAGCAAGGTCTTGCCGGTGCCTGGGGGGCCTGTGAACAACAGGTTATGTGCCCCGGCCGCTGCCAGTAGCAAAGCCCGTTTGGCTGCCAGTTGGCCCTGCACTTCGCTCAGGTCCGGGTAGGGGCGTTGATGCAGGATCAGGCCATTGGCAGCGTACGGTGGCAGTGGCACCTGGCCATTCAGGTGGGCGACCAGCTCCAGCAGGTGCCCCACTGCATACACCACCAATCCACCCGCCAGGCTGGCTTCCTCGGCATTTTCCCGTGGTACCACCAGCGCCCGGCCTGCCTCTCGCGCTGCCAGTGCAGCGGGTAGCACGCCCTGCACCGGGCGCAGTTTGCCTGACAGCGCCAGTTCGCCCAGGCATTCGACCTCGGCGAGGGTGGCAACCGGCACCTGGCCGTCGGCAGCCAGGATGCCCAAGGCAATGGCCAGGTCGTAACGCCCGCCATCCTTGGGCAGGTCGGCAGGGGCGAGGTTCTGGGTAATGCGCCGCTGCGGGTAGTTCAGCCCGGAGTTGACGATGGCGCTGCGCACCCGGTCCTTGCTTTCCTTGACGGTGGTTTCCGGCAAGCCGACCAGGGTGAGATGGGGCAAGCCATTGGCCAGGTGGGTTTCGACGCTGACTGCCGGTGCCTGCACACCCACCTGGGCGCGGCTATGGACGAGGGCTAGGGACATGGACGCTCCGTTGTCGCTGGAAAGGGCCGCTTCCTGCGGCTGGGGCAAGGATAGCCAGCGCCGTGCCTGGGTGGCGCAAGAAGTGTGCGTCATGGTTTTTCAGGGCAGGGACTTTCCCTGTATTTTCAGGCAGATTGGCAAGAATGGATCCAATTGCCTTTGCGCAGGCGCCTGCTATGACTTAGTGTTGTTGGGCAACTGCCGTTGCCATGGGATGGTACTGCGGCTTCTTTCAAATGGACTTGAGGTATTGCGCCGTGCAAACGCTCGCCCGCACGCGCCAGGTTATCCGCGAACTGGTGCAGGCCAATTCATTCATAGAACTCACCCGCTTTTTCGACAGCCTAGAGGCGCAATGGCACCAAGCCCCGCCCGGCGAGTTTCCCGCCTACATGGCGGCCCTCGAGGGGCACATGCTGGTCGACCAGGGTAGCCAAGGCGACAGGGCGCTGAGCCAGGTGCTCAAAGCCTGGATCGATGCCTGCCCCAAGGCCTACCACCCGCAGGTGGTAATGGGCCTGCATTGCTTCCACCGCGCCTGTCAGGTGCAGGGCGGCGGCCAAAGCAACGCGGCGCGCGTGCTGGCCGTGGAGCAGATTTGTGAACGCGCGACGGCGCACTTGCTCCGCGCCATGGACCGTTCTGCCCAGCCTGTGGCAGCGGCCATTGGTATGCTGCGCATCAGTGCGCAATTGCGCGAGCCCGGCTGGTTGGTCGAGCTGTTCCAGGGGCAGCCCGCCCGCTACAGGCCCAGTGCCCATACCGATGTGGAAGTGCAGGAGGCTGCGGCCCCATTGCTGGTGAAGCATGGGCTGCTGCCCCTGGCCGAATTGCCACGGGCATTGCCGGCATGCCTGAGCAGGCGGGTCGATCACGAGAACGACGCCCCCCGCTATTACTGGCTGCGCCATGCGCTGGTCGCCCGCCCGGGTTGCTTCGAAGCGATCCAGGCCCTCGCCGAATACTTGCTGCCCCGTTGGGGCGCCAGCTTCGATGCGCTGGAGCTATTGGCCAATGGACCCTTGTGCGAGGCGTGGGACGAAGCGTTGCGTAATGCGTTGCGCTGGATGGCCGTCGAAGACCGGCTGAAACTGCCCCATGGCGACCAGGTGCAGGCCGTCGCGGATTGGCAGCAGCTGTTCGACGCCTGGTTGCAACGCCTGCTAAGGCCCAGGGAGCGCGCTGTCGTGCTGGCTTGGCGAGCCGCGCTGCGCAGCAGTGCCTTGCAGGACCCTGTCGGTGGTATGCGCGACTTTACCGCGAGCTTTGCGTGCAACGCCGATCACGGCGCAATCCGCGCCATGGGCGTTCCGTTTCGCTGTCTGGTCGAGCTGATACTGCGCGATGGCGTGGCAGATGAACAACAGCTGTTGCGCACAGCCATCGAGCGCCTGTGCGAAGGTCGCTCGCATGCTGGCGCCTGTGCACTGCGTGCTGTCGGGCATCGTTTCGGCCTCTGGGGGATGCTGCGCTCGGCCGAGCAGGCAAGGGTATGGTCGCAGGTGGCGGTGAAACTCCAGCGCGCGGGCCAGGTATCGGGCCTCGAGGTGCTTGGGGCGGCGCGGCTGCTGTGGGCAGCCAACCGGCATGAGCTGGCCTGTTACCTGTATGAGCGCTGTGCCGAGCTGAACCTGCCGGGGGCTGCCCTGGGACTGTACGAGCTGCACAGCGGCGGCCTTGGCAACACCCCGGCGCACTATCAGGATGACGAGGCGGCAGAGCACTGGCTGCTGCGTGCGGTGGAAACAGGCAGCCGGCAAGCCAAGTACAACCTGGCCTGCTTGCGCATGGAGGGTGATGAGGACCTCAACGAGCGCGGTGCCATGCTGGCCGTCAGGCTCCTGCTGGTCGACGCGCTGGGCAATGCACAAACCAATGCACGCGCGCGCTTGCACCTGGGGATTCTGTTGCGCCAGTTTGGCGAAACACAGGAACGGGCCGAAGCGGTCGCCTACCTGTCGAGCCTGGTCGAGCACCCGGACCCGTGGATTGCCGGGCGTGCCAGCGCCGAACTGGGGTTGGCCTGGATGCAGGGGCGCGGCACCCGCAAGCAGAGCCGTTTTGCCGCCATCGAATGGGCCAACCGTGCGGCCGCTTTGCAGCCAGGGGACTCGGTCATCGAGGATATCCAGGCCGAGATACTCAACTCACACAACAGGGTGAAAACCCTGTTCACTCAGTGCGGTGCGGCCCTGTTTCGCGGCACCCTGCATGCCAGTGAGCTACCGCCGAAACAAGCGGCGTCCCGGCTACCTCGACTACGGGCCTCGGCCTGATTCAGGCGCGCACATAAACCCAGGCAGTCAGGCCCGAGGCAAGGGTGACGGCGACACGCTTGTAGTCGGCGACTTCATAGCGGTCTGCCGCCGCCAGCTCTTCCTCGCTGATCTGGAAGACCATGCCGGCCACGCTGTCATCGGCCTGGCTGCTGGGTGACACGATGGGGTGATGGGACTTGCCGCTGGCCGCCAGTACGGCCGGGTCGGTGATCTCGACCCAGTCCTGGCGGTAGCCCGGCATGCGGTCGGCCTGGCCGTTCAGCTCACGGCCGAAGTTGGCCAGTTGCACGGCCTTGTCCTGCAAGGTGCCGTAGGAAAACAGCAATACCGGGTGGGCGCTGGAGGGCTGCATTCACTCATCCTGTGGGGTCGGGTTCAGCCGTGCTTCCAGCTCGGCTACTTGTTTTTCCAGGGCCTCGAGGCGTGCGCGGGTGCGCGCCAGCACAACCATCTGGCTGTCGAATTCATCGCGGCTGACCAAGTCCAGCTTGCTGAAGGCACCTTGCATCAGCACCTTGAACTGGCTTTCCAGCTCTGCGCGGGGCTGGGCGGTATCGCCGCTGAACAGGCGGGAGGCCTGGTCGCTCAGGGCATCGAGAAGGGCTTTTGGCGCGAGCATGGGGCTGTCCACTGAAACTGAGAATGGCCGGCAGTGTAGCACGGGCCATTACGCGGCTTGGGCCACACGCCTGCACGTTTTTCGCGCAGCGCGCCCTGCTGGCGCGCACCGAAAATGTGCATGTTTTCCATGCTGGCGACTGGCCAATCCCGACTGATTTGCATAACTCACTGTTTTTCGGTGCTTTGCCGGAACTGGCAAGGTTTCTGCAAAGACCTGTACGAGCCATGCACTGATGCAGTTCCTTGTGACCAGGCAGTGCGCACGCGGAGCCGGATGCCGACGACGCGTTACAAAGCCAACCGCTGCGCTTAGACTTGAGACGGGTTTGTTTTCCTGGGGCAAGTCCACCAAATCGGGAGAGAGTTTCATGAAGCTAGTCACAGCCATCATCAAGCCGTTCAAGCTGGACGACGTGCGCGAGTCGCTGTCGGAAATCGGCGTGCAGGGCATCACCGTCACCGAAGTCAAAGGTTTCGGTCGCCAGAAGGGCCACACCGAGCTGTATCGCGGTGCTGAATATGTGGTCGATTTCCTGCCCAAGGTGAAGATCGATGTCGCCATCGATGACAAGGACCTTGATCGGGTAATCGAAGCCATCACCAAGGCAGCCAACACCGGCAAGATTGGTGACGGCAAGATTTTCGTGGTGAATCTGGAGCAGGCGATCCGTATCCGTACCGGCGAAACCGATACCGACGCGATCTAAGCAGCAACAAAGCCTCACCAAACCCAAAGCCCCAGGAGAAAACAACATGACTCTGCGTAAGATCGCAGGGCTAGGAGCCCTATTGTCCCTCGTAATGCCCGGGCTTGCCCTGGCAGAGGAAGCTGCCCCAGCGCTGAACTCCGGCGACACCGCCTGGATGCTGACCGCAACGGCGCTGGTGCTGTTCATGACCATTCCGGGCCTGGCCCTGTTCTATGGCGGTATGGTGCGTTCCAAGAACGTGCTGTCGGTGATGATGCAGTGCTTCGCAATCACCGGCCTGATGAGCATTCTCTGGGTCGTCTACGGCTACAGCATGGCCTTCGATACCACCGGTATGGAAAAGGGCGTGCTCAACTTCAACTCCTTCGTCGGCGGCTTCTCCAAGGCCTTCCTCAGTGGCGTCACGCCCGAGAACCTGACGTCGGCCACCGCGCTGTTCCCTGAGGCGGTGTTCATCACCTTCCAGATGACCTTCGCCATCATCACCCCGGCGCTGATCGTGGGTGCCTTCGCCGAGCGCATGAAGTTCTCCGCGATGCTGGTGTTCATGGGCATCTGGTTCACCCTGGTGTACGCGCCGATCGCGCACATGGTGTGGAGTGGTGACGGTGCACTGATGTGGGACTGGGGCGTACTGGACTTCGCGGGCGGCACCGTGGTGCACATCAACGCCGGTATCGCAGGCCTGGTCTGCTGCCTGGTGCTGGGTAAGCGCAAGGGCTACCCGACCACCCCGATGGCCCCGCACAACCTGGGTTACACCCTGATGGGCGCTGCCATGCTGTGGATCGGCTGGTTCGGCTTCAACGCAGGCTCCGCTGCTGCCGCCAACGGCACCGCCGGCATGGCCATGCTGGTCACCCAGATCGCCACTGCCGCTGCTGCACTGGGCTGGATGTTCGCCGAGTGGATCGGCCACGGTAAGCCAAGTGCCCTGGGCATTGCCTCGGGTGTGGTTGCCGGCCTGGTCGCCATCACCCCGGCTGCAGGCACCGTGGGCCCGATGGGCGCCCTGGTGATCGGCCTGGCTTCGGGTGTGATCTGCTACTTCTGCGCGACTACCCTCAAGCGCAAGCTGGGTTATGACGACTCGCTGGACGCCTTCGGCGTGCACGGTATCGGCGGCATCATCGGTGCCATTCTCACCGGCGTGTTCGCAGCCCCGGCGCTGGGCGGCTTCGGTACTGTCACCGACATCGGCATGCAGGTCTGGATCCAGGCCAAGGGCGTGATCTTCACCGTGGTCTACACCGCCATCGTCACCTACGTGATCCTCAAGGTGCTGGATGTGGTGATGGGCCTGCGGGTCAACGAAGAAGAAGAGTCGGTCGGCCTCGACCTGGCTCAACACAACGAACGCGGCTACAACCTGTAACTGCGACGCGGTAAAAATTTGCCCGGCTTGCCGGGCA
>NZ_BBIS01000026.1 GCF_000730605.1 Pseudomonas monteilii NBRC 103158 = DSM 14164
AAGGGGATGCCTGGATCTTGGGGGAATTTTGGGGGACTAGAACCCCCAAGTCGTGTGGAGTGCGGTTGTGTGGTCATGCGTTTGATGTATTGATTTTATTGAGTTTTTTGTAAATCAATAGAGTTTATTTAAGGTCGAACACGGTTTCGAAAACCTTCTTGTCTCGAATGCTGATCATGTTGGCTCCAGCAGGTGCAACGGCACCTCCTGCGCACGGCTGGTGGTGTAGTCAAACAGCACAACCTGTCGATCGGGCGGCCCACTGGCCTGTACCCACATCCAGGACTGGCTGGTCGGATCGCGGTCTGGCTCTTTCAAAACCTGCCCTCGCGTTTCGTCGCAGTGGGTCACCGGACTTTTCACCAACCGGTCACGCATCAAGTTCAACAACGGCTGAAAATGCTCACTGCACTGGATTACCCAACGGCAGCGTTTTTCGGGGGATTTCGATGCCATGCCGACTAACCTGCTGCCCCATCTGATGGTAGGTGGGGGTTTTGGATCGCCTACGGATCTTCTGCAGGCTGGCCTTATCTTGCCTGGGGCTCTGGCCGAGCCGCCGGCTGTGTGAAAGCCGCGTGGTTTCTGACTGCGACAGTTTTAATTCTCTAATTTCACAAGAGCCCTCCACACGGAGGGCTTTTTGTTCCTGTCAGATCTGCATTGCCATACCGTCCACATTCATCGCCGCCTGGCGCAATGCCTCGGAGCGGGTCGGGTGCGGGTGGCAGGTGAGGGCGATATCTTCCGCCGAGGCCGAGAACTCCATGGCCACGCAGAATTCGCCGATCATTTCGCTGACACTTGGGCCTACCAGGTGCACACCCAGCACCTCATCGGTTTCGGCATCGGCGATAACCTTGGCGAAGCCTTCGGTTTCGTGGTTGATCTTGGCGCGGCTGTTGGCGGTGAAGGGGAACTTGCCGACCTTGTAGGCACGGCCTTCAGCCTTGAGCTGCTCTTCGGTCTTGCCCACGGTGGCCAGCTCCGGGCGGGTGTAGATCACGCCCGGGATGAGGTTGTAGTTGACCTCGTGTGGCTTGCCGGCGATGCGCTCAATACAGGCCACCGCTTCGTCTTCGGCTTTATGTGCCAGCATCGGGCCGGAGGTGACGTCGCCAATCACCCAGACACCCGGCACGGATGTGCGGTGGTGTTCGTTGGCGAGCATGCCGCGCTTGTCGGTTTCCAGGCCTACGCTTTCCAGGTTCAGCCCTTTGGTATAAGGGCGGCGGCCGATAGCCACCAGCACATAGTCGGCCTGCAGTGATTCTGCCGTGCCACCGGCGGCAGGTTCCAGCACCAGGCTCACGCCGTCGGCACTGGCGGTGGCCTGGGTCACTTTGCTACCCAACTTGAACACCATGCCTTGCTTGGCCAGTGCCTTCTGCAGGGTCTTGGCGGTTTCCGTGTCGGTGCCCGGGCAAATACGGTCGAGGTATTCAATGACCGTGACCTGGCTTCCCAGGCGGCGCCAGACCGAACCCAGTTCAAGGCCGATCACACCGGCACCGATGACGACCAGGTGCTTCGGCACTTGCGGCAGCGACAGCGCACCGGTCGAGTCGATGATGCGCTGGTTGTCGATGGTCACGCCCGGCAGCGGGGTGGGTTCGGAGCCGGTGGCAATGACAATGTCCTTGGCCTGCAGCGCAGTTTCGCTGCCGTCTTCGGCCTTGACCACAACCTTGCCAACGCCATCCAGGCGGCCCCAGCCCTTGATCCAGTCCACTTTGTTTTTGCGGAACAGATACTCAATGCCTTTGGTCAGCCCGGTTACGCTCTCGTCCTTCTGTTTCATCATCTGTGCGAGGTTGAGGGTGGGTTTCACTTCGATACCTAGGTGGGCGAACTCGTCGCCACTGGCAGCCTCGTACAGTTCGGAAGCGTGCAGCAACGCCTTGGACGGCATGCAGCCCACGTTCAGGCAGGTGCCGCCCAAGGTCGAGCGGCCTTCCACACAGGCAACGGTCAGGCCCAGCTGGCCGGCGCGGATGGCGGCGTTGTAGCCACCAGGGCCACCGCCGATGATCACCACGTCATAGGATTTCATGGGTTCAACTCCAGGATGAAGAAGTGCGAGAGGGGCACAAGGTTAAGCTGAGACGTTAAAATTGTATACAATCCTATGTGTGGATAAGATCAGTTGGTTCTAGGCCATGGTCTCGTATAGAGGAAACCTCCCACGAATGAACTACTCTGATCCGGCGACGTTCGAAATATCAGGCGTCGTGGCCATATACGGACAGGAGGGTCGTTCATGCTTGCTCAACTTCCACCGGCACTGCAGAGCTTGCATCTGCCGCTGCGGCTGAAACTGTGGGACGGAAACCAGTTCGATCTGGGGCCGAGCCCGCAGGTCACGATCCTGGTCAAGGAGCCTCAGCTTATTGGCCAGTTGACCCACCCAAGCATGGAACAGCTGGGCACAGCATTCGTTGAAGGCAAGCTGGAACTGGAAGGCGATATCGGTGAAGCCATTCGTGTGTGCGATGAGCTGAGCGAAGCGCTGTTCACGGACGAAGATGAACAGCGGCCGGAACGCCGGTCTCATGACAAGCGCACTGACGCCGAAGCCATCTCTTACCACTATGACGTATCCAACGCCTTCTACCAGTTGTGGCTGGATCAGGATATGGCCTATTCCTGTGCCTACTTCCGTGAACCGGACAACACGCTCGACCAGGCGCAGCAGGATAAATTCGATCACCTGTGCCGCAAGCTGCGGCTGAATGCTGGTGACTACCTGCTAGACGTTGGGTGTGGTTGGGGTGGGCTTGCGCGTTTTGCAGCACGCGAATATGACGCCAAGGTGTTCGGTATTACCCTGAGCAAGGAGCAGCTCAAGCTCGGCCGGCAGCGTGTCAAAGCCGAGGGCTTGGCCGACAAAGTGGAGCTGCAGATTCTCGATTATCGCGATTTGCCCCAAGATGGTCGCTTCGACAAAGTGGTCAGCGTGGGCATGTTCGAGCATGTCGGGCATGCCAACCTGGCGCTGTATTGCCAGAAACTGTTCGGTGCTGTCAGGGAAGGCGGGCTGGTGATGAACCACGGTATCACCGCCAAACACGTCGATGGCCGTCCGGTAGGGCGGGGTGCAGGTGAGTTCATCGACCGTTATGTATTCCCCCACGGTGAGCTCCCTCATTTGTCGATGATTAGCGCCAGTATCTGTGAAGCGGGGCTGGAGGTGGTAGACGTGGAAAGCCTGCGTCTGCACTACGCCAAGACCTTGCACCACTGGAGCGAAAACCTGGAGAACCAGTTGCACAAAGCCGCGGCGCTGGTGCCAGAAAAAACCCTGCGTATCTGGCGCCTCTACCTTGCAGGCTGTGCCTATGCGTTTGAGAAAGGCTGGATCAACCTGCACCAGATTTTGGCAGTGAAGCCTTATGCGGATGGCCACCACGATTTGCCATGGACGCGTGAGGACATGTATCGCTGAACCCCATTGCCGCCTCTGCAAGGGAGGCGGCCTTTCTCACAGAATGGGTGAAATCAGCCGCGCAATCCGCATCCCCAATTGCTGTAGCCGATGTGTATCGCTGCTGTCCTCCGCAGTAATCTCCCGCGCCTGTTCAAAGTCATTGATCAGCATGTGTTCAACCAGGTCGGCGAAGTTGCGGTCGACCGTTAGCAGGGTGATCTCGAAGTTCAGCCGGAACGAACGGTTGTCCAGGTTGGCACTGCCGATTGCGCTTACCTCATCATCTACCAGCACCACCTTCTGATGCAGGAAGCCCGGCTGGTAGCGGAACATGCGCACACCCGCGCGCACGGCTTCGAAGGCGAACAGGCTGGAGGCGGCATAGACGATGCGGTGGTCTGGCCGTGACGGGATCAGTACCCGTACATCGACACCCCGTAGTACCGCCAGGCGCAGTGCAGCAAAGACCGCTTCGTCCGGGATGAAGTAAGGGCTGGTGATCCATACCCGCCGGGTAGCGGAATGGATCGCCTCGAGGAAGAACAACGAGCAGGTTTCCTGCGGGTCGGCGGGGCCGCTGGCCAACGCCTGGCACAGCACGCCGTTATCCGGGTAGGCATCCGGCAGGATCAGCGGCGGTAGCTGGCGCGTGGCCCAATACCAATCCTCGGCGAACGACTCCTGCAGGCAGGCCAGCACCGGCCCGCTGATCTGCACATGGGTGTCGCGCCAGGGCGACAGCTGAGGATGCTCTCCGAGGTATTCGTCCCCCACGTTGTGGCCGCCGATAAAACCGAGCAGACCATCCACCACCACAATCTTGCGATGGTTACGGAAGTTCACCTGGAAGCGGTTGAACCAGCCGCGGCGGGTGGCGAAGGCATGGATCTGCACTCCACCGTCGCGCAGTTGCTGGCTGTAGCTGGCCGGCAAGGCATGGCTGCCGACGCGGTCATACAGTACGAACACCTGCACCCCCTCGGCAGCTTTGCGCAACAGCAATTGCTGCAGTGCCTTGCCGAGGGTGTCGTCATGAATGATGAAGAACTGCACCAACACCACATCGCGTGCCTTTTCGATAGCAGCGAAGATGGCATCGAATGTGGCTTTGCCATTGACCAGTAGCTTCACCTGGTTGTTCGCAAGGCAAGGCATACGCCCCAGCTTGGGCATGGCGCGCAAGGCTGCGTAGCTTTCCGACTCGCGGGCGGTGAGGGCTTCTTCCACCCAAGGCCGCCAGTTGAGGTTGGCCATGGCCACGTGCATTTCCTGGTTGGCCTGGCGCCGGGCCTTGATGTAGGCATAGAACGAGCGGGCGCCGAAGATCAGGTAGGGGATCAAGGTGAGGTAAGGGATGAAGAACAGGGGCATGGCCCAGGCAATTGCGCCTTGAGCGGTGCGTACAGTGAACAGTGCGTGGAGCGCGGCGACGATACCCAACAGGTGGATAAGGCCGAGTAGGTAACCAAAAAAGTAGGGGCTGTGGTAATCCATATGCATCCTGCTTGCCGAGTACACTTGGGGTAACAGAACACGTTCCCGGCCCGCCTTGCAACCCGCAGGTGGATTTGGCGTCTAAGGCTCAGCCCGGCCCGCTTGGCCGGCTTTTCTCAGGAGCGTTCATCCATGAAGATTCGTCTGCCACTGTTGGCGTTGGCCCTAGGTATGAGCAGCCCGCTGGTGCATGCACAGATGCTGCAGCCCGGTTTGTGGGAGCTGACCACCAGCAACATGCAGGTCGATGGCAAGCCGTTACCTGACATGGCGTTCATGCTCGGCCAGCTGAAAAACCTGCCGCCCGAGCAGCGTGCCATGATGGAAGGGGTGCTGGCCAAACAGGGGGTGACCGTTGGAGGAAATGGCGTGCGTTCGTGCCTGACGCCAGAGCAGGTGGCAACCAATGACATCCCGCTGCAAGACCCGAAATCCGGCTGCACTCAGAAGATCACCGACCGAACCGGTAATGTGTGGAAGTTCCAGTTCAGCTGCCCGAAGGCTCAGGGCAGTGGCCAGGCTACTTTCCTCAGTGATCGTGAATTCACCACCCAGGTCAGTGGTACGTTCAACGCTTCAGGGGTGCAGCAGCAAGGCAGCATGAACACCCGTGCGGTGTGGTTAGGCAATGACTGCGGCGCGGTTAAACCGCGCAGCTGATATTCCATTGCCACTGGCTGGTGGCAACCGCGTCGTGGGCATGCAGGCTTTCTGCATGTTCCACACGCAGCTTGAAAGCGGTACTCCATTCAACTTGCCGTAGTGCCTTGTGCAGGCGTCGGGCGGCATCCTCACAGAACATCAAGTTTTGCCCGTTGGCCAAGGCGAAGGCTTGTTCATCTGCGCGCTTCACTGCTGTCTGCACCGCTGTACCCAAGCTCGACTCTATACGATCGATCAGTTCGGTAATTGGCAGCACCTGCTGACTGCTGTGCAGGCGCACCTGAATCTGAGCATTGCTTCGCTGGCTATGAGGTGTAGCCACAACTCCTTCGGCACTGCCAAGCCATTGCAGAACGGCAGATTTATCAACCTGCTGCTCGCTGAAGCTCGCCTGAAACTGTTGTTGAATCAGCTGCCTTGCAAGTGCTGCCGAGCAAGGGCAGGTCGAGGAGTAAGGCACGGAAACCGATAGTTCCACGTGGAACATTTCATTTTCGATTCGCGCATCGACGGTTACGGCATAGCTTTTCCAGCCTGCCAAGGGGCTGACCAACGCAGGTCTTTTCAGCAGATGCTCGAAGCTGATTCGCAAGTAGGCAGCGGAAGACAGGCCGTCATGGCTGGACAGAAAATCTGCCAGGAGCTGCCTCATTGCCAGCGGTGTGAGTGGCTGGTGTTCCAAGGACTCCAGTGCAAGGTAAAGCCGCGACATATGGATGCCGCGTGAACTGCCATCCACCAGGCTTACCCCTGCATCGACTTTGGCAGCTGCGGTACGCCCTTCGAATTGCACAGGCAGGGCAATTCCGCACATGCCAACCCAGCTCAACGGCAAGGTGTACTTCTGGGTTTGTGCGGCGATATCGGGGAGCTTGAGCTGGGTCATTTGGCTTTCCAGATAAAAAGAGGCATCAACGGCAACCGCCAATCAAGCTGCAATGCAGGTTGAAGCGCTGCCCGCTGGAGCTGGATACGCGGTTCAAAGTGGTCCAGCCAACACGGCGGCTGTAGCCCACCCAGGCCTCACCATCGCTGGCCAGGCCGGTGAAAAAGGTCAACGTGCCGTAGCGGCTGTTGGTTTGTGCCCATAGTCGCCGGGTGGCGTGGTCGTAGCCGCGCAGGTAGAACGTACTGCCGTCGGTGCGCACGCTGTAGTAACTACCTTTGCTGTCCTGGCAGGCGAGCAGTGTGGCGCTTCGCGTACAAAGCGCCAGCGTACTGGCGTGTGGCATGGCCAACAGCACGTTGGGCACAGCGAGCAGCAGCAACGCCATGGCGCGTGGCAGATACATGTTTTATCCCCGGTAAGCACTCGTCCGTCGAGAACGGCTTGGCGAAATTGTATTGTTACTTTATAACATTGTGCAATGCATCGTTTCGAATGCGCCCGCCTGAAGAGGTTCGCCATGCCCAATCGTCTCCCCGTCACCGTGCTGTCCGGCTTTCTTGGCGCCGGCAAGAGCACTTTGCTCAACCATGTATTGCGTAACCGCGAGAACCTGCGGGTCGCGGTTATCGTCAACGACATGAGTGAAATCAACATTGATGCCAGCGAGGTGCAGCGCAATGTGAGCCTCAACCGCGCTGAGGAGAAACTGGTCGAAATGAGCAACGGCTGCATCTGCTGCACATTGCGTGAAGACTTGCTTGAGGAGGTGGCGCGGCTGGCCGAAGAAGGGCGTTTCGATTATTTGCTGATCGAGTCTACTGGCATCTCGGAGCCACTGCCGGTGGCAGAGACATTCACCTTCCGTGACGAACAGGGCCGTAGCCTGTCCGATATGGCGCGCCTGGACACCATGGTTACGGTGGTCGATGGCTTGAACTTCTTGCGCGATTACCAGGCAGCAGACAGCCTGGCCAGCCGTGGCGAAACGTTGGGTGAAGAAGACGAGCGGTCGATCAGTGACCTGCTGATCGAACAGGTCGAGTTCGCCGATGTGCTGTTGCTGAGCAAGATCGACTTGATCAGCCAGCATGAGCGTGAAGAACTCATCGCCATCTTGCGCAGCCTCAATGCACGGGCGCAGATCGTGCCCATGGTCATGGGCCAGATACCGCTGGCGCGTATCCTCGACACTGGCCTGTTCGACTTTGACCAGGCAGCCCAAGCGCCGGGCTGGCTGCAGGAGCTGCGTGGTGAGCATGTGCCGGAAACCGAAGAGTATGGAATCGCGGCCATGACCTGGCAGGCCCGACGTCCGCTTCATCCACAGCGCTTTTTCGACTTTATCCACACGCAATGGAGCAATGGGCGGCTTTTGCGTTCCAAAGGTTTTTTCTGGCTGGCCAGCAAGTACCAGGAAGCCGGTAGCTGGTCGCAGGCGGGCGGAATGATGCGCCACGGCCTGGCTGGTCGCTGGTGGCGTTTCGTGCCTCGCGAGCAATGGCCGCAGGATGTGGATAACACTGGCGCGATCTTGAAACACTGGACGGCTGAGACCGGTGATTGCCGCCAAGAGTTGGTGTTCATCGGGCAGAACATCGACTTCGAAAAATTAACCACAGCCCTTGATGCCTGCCTGTTGACGGACCAGGAAATGGATTTGGGCCACATGGGCTGGTTGCGTTTGCCCGACCCGTTCGGCCCATGGCACGAAGAGGTGGCAGCATGAACTTGGCACACCGGCCTGTGGATATCTTTCAGGTGTTCGGCGAAACCCCGCAAGTGCTGACTGAAGTACTGCAGGATGGTGTGAACCTGGCCGTTTGGCGCCGACGGTTGCCGGCGCAGCTGGAAGACTTTGCGCACCTGTTGATAAGTCTTGGTCAGCCCTTGGCTGATCAACGGGTAATCGATGTGGATGAGCAGCAAACACCGGTATTGCCCGATCTGATGCGTGAAGCGGCAGATTTACACGGCTATGAGGCGTTCGTTGCTGATGTGACCTGGCTGGTGGCGGCTTACACCTGCCTGGTTGGCGCTCGACGGGTTGGCTTGCGTCTGCGGGTACTGGCTGGCCCCATGTGCCCGCGTTTCCATGTGGATAACGTTCCGTTGCGGTTACTCACCACTTACGTAGGCCCAGGCAGCGAGTGGTTGCGAGAGCAGGAAAGCCCGCGTGGGGAGTTACACACAGCTCAAGTTCCTGTGGATAACATTCAGCATCTGCACGCTGGCGAAGTGGCCATACTTAAAGGGGAGAAGTGGCAAGGTAACGAAGGCGCAGGGCTGGTGCATCGTTCGCCTTCGGGCCAGCAGGGGCGTCTGTTGCTCAGCCTTGACTGGCTTGCCTGACAGCGCATAGTGAGGCATCGCCACCGCTTGAAGCCATGCCATGCTGCAGAACATACCCACCCACGTGATAGCCGGCCCGCTGGGGGCCGGCAAAACCACCCTAATCCGTCATCTGCTGGCTCAGCGCCCACCCCATGAGCGTTGGGCTGTATTAATCAATGAGTTTGGCCTGGTAGGGCTGGATGCCGCCTTGCTCAGCCGTGACGAAGATGGCATTGCCATCGGGGAAGTCGCTGGCGGCTGCCTGTGCTGTGTCAATGGCATGCCGTTCCAGGTGGGCTTGGGTCGGTTACTGCGCAAATCCCGGCCTGATCGGCTGTTTATCGAACCTTCCGGGCTGGGTCACCCATTGCAGTTGCTTGCTCAGCTGCAACAGGCTCCTTGGGCCGGAGTGCTGACAATCAAGCCCTTCCTGATGGTGGTGGATGCGCAGTCCATGGCGCGTGACGAGCCGCTTCCAGAGGCTCAACAGCAGGCTTTCGATGTGTCTGGAAGCGTGGTTTTCAACAAATCAGAAGCTGTGGATGAAGTATGTAAGCTGTTGATAACTAATAAGTTTAAAGACAAGAAAATCATCTGGGCCGTGCAGGGGCAGGTGCCATTCTCAAGCCTTCCCGGCAGCCCTGAGCAGATTGTCGACAGCCCATTTGAGGAAGACCGGATTGTCGACAATCTTGAGGGTAGCCCAGGAATATTGTGGACAGACCCAGGTCAGCCTATCTGTCTTGCCCAGCAGGGGGAGGGAGGTTGGAGTATTGGCTGGCGCTGGCACCCGGGCCAACAGTTTTATCCACAGCGGGTGCAGGCGTTCTTGCGCGCATGGCCCTGGCGTCGCGCCAAGGGGGTTATCCACAGCGTGGATGGCTGGCAATCATTCAATGGGCTGAGGGGAGACATGCCCGCCTGGCAGCCTAGCGACTGGCGTAGGGACTCCCGTATTGAGCTGATTTTCGACCAGCCGCAATCGCAACCCGCACTGCAAGCCGGGTTGAGCGAGTGCCGCGTCAGTTGATCAATTGCGCCAGCGGTTGTGCTCCTGGCGCCACTGCTGCATTTCGATGACGTTGTCGGTGCGCGGTGGTGTCTTGATTTCGAACGGATAGGGTGCGAGTTCGATCTGCACACTGTGGGCGCCGAACTGGGTCACCGTGCCGGGATGGCGCTGCTCGCCGGTAACGGTGAACTCGAAGGCGTAGATGCGCGCCAGGCGCTTGCGGCCGTTGGCATCGCGCACAAAGGCGATACGCTTGAGCGCGACGGCGTCGTCGAGCAATTCGAGGTCAAGCTTGGCGCAATGCTGTTTCACCCGTTCCAGGGCTTTTTCGCGCAACCCATGGTTGTGCCACAACCAGGCGCCTGCCGTGGCTACCAGCATCAGGACGAAGAGGTTCTCCAGGGTCAACATTTGCATATGCTCCAAACAGGTAGATCCAGCTTAACTGCGTCCCTGGCCTGTCGTACAGGTGGCAATCGAGTTCATACTGCGCTGCGCACAATCCTTGAAACAGCTTTGGAAACCTCCCGCATGAAACGTACCCCGCACCTGCTCGCCATTCAGTCCCATGTGGTGTTCGGCCACGCCGGCAACAGTGCCGCGGTATTTCCCATGCAGCGTATCGGGGTCAATGTCTGGCCGCTCAATACCGTGCAGTTCTCCAATCACACTCAGTATGGCCAGTGGGCCGGCGAAGTGCTTGCTCCGGCGCAAATTCCTGCGCTGGTGGAAGGCATTTCCAACATCGGCGAACTGGGTCACTGCGATGCGGTGCTTTCCGGCTACTTGGGCAGTGCCGAACAAGGGCGTGCGATACTGGCCGGCGTCGAGCGGATCAAGGCAGTAAATCCGAAAGCGTTGTACGTGTGCGACCCGGTCATGGGGCACCCGGAGAAGGGCTGCATCGTGCCGCCGGAAGTCAGCGAGTTCCTGCTTGAGGAGGCGGCCGCCCGCGCGGATATCCTGTGCCCGAACCAGCTGGAGCTGGACAGCTTCTGTGGGCGCCGTGCGCAGTCGCTGGAAGACTGCGTGAATATGGCGCGCAGCCTGCTGCAGCGGGGGCCGCAGGTGGTGGTGGTCAAGCACTTGGCTTATCCCGGGCGTGCCGAGGACCAGTTCGAGATGCTGCTGGTGACTGCCGAGCACAGCTGGCTCCTGCGCCGCCCGCTGCTGGCGTTTCCACGTCAGCCGGTGGGGGTGGGCGACCTGACCTCGGGCTTGTTCCTGGCCCGCGTGCTGCTCGGCGACAGCTGGGTACAGGCATTCGAGTTCACCGCGGCGGCGGTGCATGAAGTGCTGCTGGAAACCCAGGCCTGCGCCAGCTACGAACTGCAGCTGGTGCGGGCCCAGGACCGCATTGCCCACCCGCGTGTGCGCTTCGAGGCGCAATTGCTGGCGCTTTAAATGGCGTCGGTCTTCAGGTCCTGGTAGCGCTTTTCCAGCTCCTGGCGGATCTGCCGGCGCTGCTGGCCCTGCAGGAAGCGGCGCTTTTCTTCACTGCTTTGCGGCTGGCGCGGCGGCACCGCCACCGGGCGACGGTTGTCGTCGACCGCGACCATGGTGAAGAAGCAACTGTTGGAATGGCGTACCGAGCGCTCACGGATGTTCTCGGTCACCACTTTGATGCCAACTTCCATCGACGTGTTACCGGTGTAGTTGACCGATGCCAGGAAGGTCACCAGTTCACCCACGTGTACGGGTTCACGGAAGATTACCTGGTCGACCGACAGCGTCACCACATAGCTGCCGGCATAGCGGCTGGCGCACGCATAGGCCACTTCGTCGAGGTACTTGAGCAGGGTGCCGCCATGTACGTTGCCAGAAAAGTTGGCCATGTCCGGGGTCATCAGGACGGTCATGCTCAGCTGGGCGTTTCCAGGTTCCATAGTGTGCTCACGGTGAGGTTGCGCTGAATCGGGCGAATGCGGGGCGTTATCTGCTGACACTTCTGTTCCCCTCTTTTGAATTTGCCTTGCTGATACGGGACGTTGGCTGACGCCCCGCCGTCACGCTGATCATGCCATCAGCGGCGCTTTTCCAGCCGATCTGTTTCTGCATATTGCACCGGCTTTTTGCGGCGGGGTGCGATGTTAACCTGAGTACGCCCATGCAATATGGGCGTTCCTGCATTCAATACAGTATGTACTTGCTGCTCGCTCAGGTTTGCCTTGGCAGAGGAGCGGTCTGCCCAGGCATCCAGAAAACGACGAGAAAAGGAGTATCACGCCATGCATGCCATCAGCTTCATCCAGGACCTGGCAGTCATCATGCTGGTCGCTGGCGTGGTCACCATTCTTTTTCATCGTCTCAAGCAGCCGGTGGTGCTGGGCTACATCGTCGCCGGCTTCATCATTGGCCCCCACACCCCGCCGTTCGGCCTGATCCATGATGAAGACACCATCAAGACCCTCGCCGAGCTGGGGGTGATCTTCCTGATGTTCTGCCTGGGCCTTGAGTTCAGCCTGCGCAAGCTGTTCAAGGTGGGCGCGACGGCGTTTATTGCGGCGTTTCTGGAAATCGTGCTGATGATCTGGATCGGCTTCGAAATCGGCCGCTGGTTCGGCTGGAGCACCATGGATTCGCTATTCCTTGGCGCTATCCTGGCCATTTCGTCGACCACCATCATCGTCAAGGCGCTCAACGACCTGAAGATGAAGAACGAGCGTTTCGCCCAGCTGATCTTCGGTGTGCTGATTGTGGAAGACATCCTCGGTATCGGCATCATCGCCCTGCTGTCGGGCATCGCTGTCAGTGGCACGGTCAGCTCCGGTGAAGTGTTCTCCACCGTCGGCAAGCTGTCGCTGTTCATGATCGTTGCCTTGGTCATCGGCATCCTGCTGGTGCCACGGCTGCTGGCCTATGTGGCCAAGTTCGAAAGCAACGAGATGTTGCTGATTACCGTGCTGGGCCTGTGCTTTGGCTTCTGCCTGCTGGTGGTAAAGCTGGAATACAGCATGGTGCTGGGTGCCTTCCTGATTGGCGCAATCATGGCTGAATCGCGCCAGTTGCTGAAGATCGAACGCTTGATCGAGCCGGTACGCGACCTGTTCAGCGCCATCTTCTTCGTAGCGATTGGCCTGATGATCGACCCGCAGGTGCTGATCGACTACGCCTGGCCGATCGTGGTCATTACCTTGGCGGTGGTATTGGGCAAGATGCTGTCCTGTGGCATGGGGGCGTTCATTGCCGGCAATGACGGGCGCACGTCATTGCGGGTGGGCATGGGGCTTTCGCAGATTGGCGAGTTCTCGTTCATCATCGCCGCGCTGGGCATGACCCTGCAGGTGACCAGCGATTTCCTGTACCCGGTAGCGGTTGCGGTATCGGCAATCACCACGCTGCTGACACCGTACCTGATTCGCGCGGCCGACCCCTTGTCGCAGAAGCTGGGCAATGTGGTGCCTGGCCGCCTGGCGCGGGTACTTTCCTTGTATGGCGAGTGGTTACGCAACATTGAGCCGCAGGGCGAGGGTGCCATGCTGGCGGCGATGATTCGGCGCATCCTGTTGCAGGTGGGGGTGAACCTGGCGCTGGTGATCGCCATTTTCTTCAGCGGTGGTTACTTTGCAGGGCGTATTGGCAACTGGCTCAGTGAGTGGGTCAGCGATGCCAGCCAACAGAAGGCGCTTATCTGGGGGGCGGCGTTGTTGCTGTCGCTGCCCTTCCTGATCGCGGCCTATCGCAAGCTCAAGGCACTGTCGATGCTGCTGGCAGAGATGGGCGTTAAGCCGGAAATGGCCGGTCGGCATACCCAGCGGGTGCGGCGAGTGATAGCCGAGGTGATCCCGCTATTGTCGCTGTTGGTGATTTTCCTGCTGCTGTCGGCGCTTTCGGCAAGCATTCTGCCAACCAGCGAGTTGCTGCTGGTGATTGCCGTGGTGGCTGCGGTGGTGGTGGCCTTGCTGTGGCGCTGGTTCATCCGCGTGCACACGCGCATGCAGATTGCCTTGCTGGAGACACTGGAGAACAGCCGCGAGAATTCACACTGAGGGGGCAATGCTCCCTGCGCAAGATTTCACCGTCGTCCGAGGGGATGGAGCGGTAGCGATGTCGCCAGGCGCAGAAAGCCTGGCGATTTTAGCTGTATTGATGGCGCTAGGCCATTATTTTTCCTGTGCAGGTGGTATTCAAGCAACGGCTGGAATCAGCTCTCCAGCCAGACATCCCGCGCCCAGTGCCACACCGATTCCCAGCTGTCTTCGCCGACGATTTCCTCATCGGCATCCCACAGCACCACGGTGCCGTCTTCTTCGACGCAGTAGTAGTTGTCACCGTCCTGGCACAGCGGAATCAGATCACGCGGCACGCCGGCGTCCCAGGCATTGGCGGCGACGTCGGGCAGGTAGGTATGAGACTGTGGGTCGGTTACGGTCACCGGCTCCAGTGAGCCATACACCACGTCACTGACGGTCAGCAGGAACTCTTTGAACACGAACGGAATGTTGATGAACAGCTGCTCTTCGATCTCTACCAGCTGGTCCTCGTCTGGAAGCTCCAAGGGCACCGGTACCGGCTCATTGGCTTCACGGAGTTGTTCGATCACTTCTTCCACGGTTCACTTCCTCTGACCTAGATGACAACGCTGCGCGTTATACCCTAGTAGGCCACTCTGGCAAAAGCAAAAACCCCAGGACAGCGCCTGGGGTTTTTTGTGCAGCATGCAGCGGTTAGCCGTTTTGACGGATACCGGCAACCAGCCAAGGCTGGTTTTCGCCCTGGGCGCGAACCATGTGCCAGCTTTCGCTGAACACTTCGCCCTGGTCGAAGCGCGAGTTCTTCGACACGCCACGGAAGGTCAGGGTGGCATCGGTGCGATCGCTGCGATCGTCTACACCGTCCAGCTGCACTTCGAGGTTATCGATGTAGGTGGACTGGAAGCCATCACCCAGTTCAGCGCGTTCACGCTTGAGGAACTCGAGCATTTGCGGGGTGACGAATTCGGCGATCTTGTCCATCTCGTTGGCATCCCAGTGCTGCTGCAGCGACTGGAAGTGGTTACGGGCAGCAGCCAGGAAGCTTTGTTCGTTGAACCAGGCCGGGGCATTGATCACCGGGGCGGCAGCGGCAGCAGGTGCGGCCGAACCACCGAAGATCGAAGGCTGGGCAGGCTGAGCGTGAGCCTCACGCTGCATTGGCGCATGGCCTGGCATGGCCATTTGCGGCTGCTGCTGGCGGCGGCGAGCGGCGATGAAACGGAACACCAGGAAGGCGATAAGCGCCACGATCAGGAAGTCCATGATCTGGAAGCCTTCGAAACCGTCACCCATGAACATGGATGCCAGCAGACCACCGGCGGCCAGGCCTGCCAGTGGGCCCAACCAGCGCGAAGCACCGCTGGCGGCCGGGGCCGCACGACCAGGTGCGGCGGCCGGCGCGGCGGCAGGCGTGGTTGGCGTAGCCTGACGGGTCTGGTGGATAGGCGCGGAGCCCGAGCTCTTGCCGCCGCCGAAACGCTTGGCGTTGGCGTCCAGGCTCAGCGTCAGGCCGACGCAGAGCGCCAGAGCGATGCTAAGAAAACGTTGCATAAGTGGGATATCCCCTGTTGTGGATTGCACGCGCGTCATGTTGCACAGGTTCCCGTGCACATGACCAGCGACAGAGTGTTTCGAGCTTTTGCCTGAATGTTACAAGGCTGCTACAGGGCTTCGAGCTTGGCATACCCCAGCATCAGCCACTTACTGCCTTCGGCAAAGTTCACCTGTACCCGCGCCTGCGCGCCGGATCCCTCGAAGTTGAGGATCACGCCTTCCCCGAAAACCGCATGTTGCACACGCTGGCCCAGGTTGAACGCGGTCTGCGGAATGCTGGCATTGGCGAACAAGTTGCTGTTGGTGGCCGTCTTGACCCCACCGAACGGCCGGCTGACGCTGTTGGACAGCCGCACCTCCTGGACCAGGCCCGCCGGAATTTCACGTACGAAACGCGACACCTTGTTGTAGGTCTCGCTGCCATACAGGCGACGTGTTTCAGCGTAGGTCATGACCAGCTGGCGCATGGCGCGGGTAATTCCCACATAGGCCAGGCGGCGTTCCTCTTCGAGACGGCCGGGTTCTTCCAGGCTCATCTTGTGCGGGAACAGGCCTTCTTCCATGCCCACCAGGAACACGTAGGGGAACTCCAGGCCCTTGGCGCTGTGCAGGGTCATCAGCTGGATGCTGTCTTCGTGCTCGTCAGCCTGGGCATCGCCGGCTTCGAGCGAGGCATGGCCGAGGAAGGCCGATAAGGGCGAAAGGTCGGCGTCTTCGTCGGTGGATTCGAAGTTGCGCGCCGCGCTGACCAGTTCCTCAAGGTTTTCTACCCGTGCCTGGCCCTTTTCACCTTTTTCTTCCTGGTGATAGATGATCAGCCCGGATTGCTCGATGGTGGTCTGGGTCATGGTATGCAGCGGCATGTCCACGACCTTGGCGGCCAACCCCTCGATTAGCTCGATGAAAGCCCCCAGCGCACTGGCGGCGCGGCCTTTGAGGGCCTTGGCGGCGAGCAGCTGGCACATGGCGTCCCACATCGATGCCTGGCTGTGGCGGGCATGCTCGCGGATGGCTTCGACGGTTTTTTCGCCAATGCCGCGTGGCGGTACGTTGATTACCCGCTCCAGGGCAGCATCGTTGCCGCGTCCTTCGATCAGCCGCAGGTAAGCCATGGCGTTCTTGATTTCAGCGCGTTCGAAGAAGCGCTGGCCGCCATAGATACGGTAGGGAATGCGCTCGCGCAGCAGGGCTTCTTCCAGCACGCGCGACTGGGCGTTGGAGCGGTACAGGATGGCGATTTCGTTGCGCGCATTGCCCTGTTTGACCAGGCTCTCGATGGTTTCCACCACGTAGCGCGCTTCGTCGTGCTCGTTGTAGGCCGCGTACAGGGTCAGCGGTTCGCCTTCGCCCATGTCGGTCCACAGCTCCTTACCCAGGCGCCCGCTGTTGTTGGCGATCAGGGCGTTGGCGGCCTTGAGGATGCCGCCGGTAGAGCGGTAGTTCTGCTCCAGGCGGATCATTTCGGCGTCGGGGAAGTCGGCGGTGTACTGGTGAATGTTTTCGATCTTGGCACCGCGCCAGCCGTAGATCGACTGGTCGTCATCACCCACCGCCATCAGGCTTGCACCCCCGCGCGCCAGCAGGCGCAGCCAGGCGTACTGCACGGCGTTGGTGTCCTGGAACTCGTCTACCAGCACATGCTGGAAGCGCCGCTGGTAGTGCTCAAGCAGGCCCGGGTGGTCGCGCCACAGGTCCAGAGCACGCAGTAACAGTTCGGAGAAATCGATGACCCCAGCACGCTCACACGCCTGCTCGTAGGCGGTATAGACGTCACGCATGGTCGCCAGGAACAGGTCGCCACCGGCCTGGATATGCTGCGGGCGCAGGCCTTCGTCCTTCTGCCCGTTGATGAACCACTGTGCCTGGCGTGCCGGCCATTTCTGTTCGTCCAGGCCCAGCTCGCGCATCACCCGCTTGATCAGGCGCTGCTGGTCGTCGCTGTCGAGAATCTGGAAGTTCTGCACCAGCCGCGCTTCCTGCCAGTGGGCCCGCAGCAAGCGATGGGCCAGGCCGTGGAAGGTGCCGACCCACATGCCTGCCGGGTTGATCCCCAGCAGTTGCTCGATCCGCTGGCGCATTTCGGCTGCAGCCTTGTTGGTGAACGTCACCGACAGGATCGAGTGCGGCGATGCCTGCTCCACCTGGATCAGCCAGGCGATGCGGTGCACCAGCACGCGGGTTTTACCGGAACCGGCGCCGGCAAGCACCAGTTGACGCCCAAGCGTGGCCGCTACGGCCTGGCGTTGGGCATCGTTGAGGGAATTCAGCAGGAGGGAGAGGTCGTCTGTGTGCATCGGGCCATTCTAGGGCGCGGCAGGAAATGGGGCAAACCTCCACTGTATAAATATTCACCTTGGCGCATGGCCGTTCCTCGACCCGATGACAGTGGGTCAGCCATGCCAGTGCCTGCCATGACGCGCCAGCAGGCTGTTGGCTTGCTCTGGCCCGCTACTACCCGCCGGGTAAGGGCGTGGCGCCTGAAAGTGCTCCTCGCAACCCTTGATGATCGGGTCGGTCCAGGCCCAGGCTGCTTCCACTTCATCGCGGCGCATGAACAGCGTCGAGTCGCCCTCCAGTACATCCAGCAGCAGGCGTTCGTAGGCTTCCCAGCGGCGGGTCTGGCTGAACACCTGGGCCAGGTTCAGGTCCAGGTCCACCGGTTCCAGGCGCATGCCCTTGCCCGGGCTTTTGGTCATCATGCGCAGGCTGATGCGTTCCTCCGGTTGCAGCTGGATCAGCAACTGATTGACCTGGCCGCCGTTGAATAGCTCGTGGGGTACCGGTTTGAACTGAATGACGATCTGCGACGAGCGCCGTGCCATGCGCTTGCCGGTGCGCAGATAGAATGGCACGCCCGCCCAGCGCCAATTGTCGATGTGCGCTTCGATGGCGATGAAGGTTTCGGTATCGCTGTCGTTGTCGACATCCTTTTCGAAGTAGTAGGCCGGCACTTCCTGGCCGCCAATGTGCCCGGCGCCATACTGGCCGCGCACGGTCTTGTCCTGCACATCCTGGCCGGTGATCGGCTTGAGGGCGCGCAGGATCTTCACTTTTTCGTCGCGTACCGCTTCGGCTTCGAACTGGGCGGGGGGCTCCATGGCCACCAGGCACAGCAGCTGCAGCAGGTGGTTCTGCAGCATGTCGCGGATTGCCCCGGCGCGGTCGTAGTAGGCGCCGCGGTTCTCTACACCCAGCGTCTCGCAAACACTGATCTGTACGTGGTCGACCTGATTGTTGCGCCACACCGGCTCCAGCAGGGCATTGGCGAAGCGCAGGGCCATCAGGTTCTGCACGGTTTCCTTGCCCAGGTAGTGGTCGATGCGGAATACCTGGTTTTCCTCCAGCACTGCGCCAATCGCTTCGTTGATGGCGGTAGCCGATTCCAGCGAATGGCCGATCGGCTTTTCCAGCACGATGCGCGCTTCGGCGTCGGCCAGGCCGGCGTTATGCAGGTGCTTGGCAATCGGTACGAACAGGTTGGGGGCGGTGGCCAGGTAGAAGATACGCGTCAAGCCGCCAGGTTCGCCCAGGTAGCGCGCCAGGCGGCCGAAGTCGGCGCTTTGCGAAGCATCCATGGCGAAATAGTCGATCCGCGCGGAAAACCGCTGCCAGACCTCTTCTTCGAAGTCGTTGCGGGCGATCTGTGCCCGGCAATGGCGTTCGGCGAGCTTGAGATAATCGTTGCGTGGCAAGTTGCGGCGCGCCAGCGCGATGATCCGCACGGCAGGGTCAAGACGGGCCTCGCGAAACAGGTGGTAGAGCGCCGGAAGCAACTTGTGCAGGGCCAGATCGCCGGTGCCGCCGAAGACCAGAATGTCGCAAGGAATAGTCAAACCGCCACTCTCCACGTTCGTTTAACTGGGCGGGTTGGCGTCCATGTAGTATAACTACAAGAAAGCTACAACCCGGCCAGCCGATCATAACCGAGTCCAGCCTGTGAATCTGTTGCAACATATCGCCCAATCGCGCCACCTGCTGCGCAAATCGGAACTCAAAGTGGCCGACCACGTGCTGCTCGACCCGGCTGCCGTCATGCACAGTTCCATGGCCGACCTGGCACACAGCGTGGGTATCAGCGAACCTACCATCGTGCGGTTCTGCCGGGCTATCGGTTGCTCGGGCTTTCAGGACCTCAAGCTGAAGCTGGCGCAGAGCCTGGCAGCGGGGGCCAGTTTCGGGCAGTTCGCCATTCATGAAGACGACTCGGTTGCCGACTACAGCCTGAAGATCTTCGACACCACCCTGCATACCCTGATGGAAGTGCGTGAGCACCTCGACCCGCAGGCGCTGCAGCAGGCGGTGAGTGCCATGGCCCAGGCGCAACGCGTGGAGTTCTATGGCTTTGGCGCGTCCGGTGCGGTGGCGGCCGATGCCCAGCACAAGTTCTTCCGCCTGTTGCTCAGCGCCGCCGCGTATTCCGACCCGCACATGCAGGCGATGTCGGCGGTTACCCTGAAGCCGGGTGATGTGGCGGTGTGCATTTCCCAGTCGGGCCGCTCCAAGGACTTGCTGATCACCGCCAACCTGGTGCGTGAGAGCGGTGCCAACCTGATTACCCTGTGCCCCAGCCAGACACCTCTTGCCGAGCTGTCGACGGTCAACCTGGCGATCGACGTGCATGAAGACACCGAAATCTACACGCCGCTGACCTCGCGTATCGCTCACCTGGTGGTGATCGACGTGTTGGCCATGGGCGTGGCGATGGCGCGTGGGCCGAGCCTGGTCAACCACCTGAAAAGCGTTAAACGCAGCTTGCGCAGCCTGCGTTTGTCGCCCAAGTCGATCAAGGCTACAGACGACTGATCTGCATTGCCTGTACTGGCCCTATCGCCGGCACAGGCAGTAAAAATTCATTGTTTTGTCACCATTCCACCGCCAAACCGTAAACCATCCAGGCCAGTCTGAAACTCCCGCATCCTATCTGGGAGACAGGCAATGGCACGCGACCACGAAGGTACTTACCAACCCAACGCCAAGGCTCGCAAACAGCAGGAAAAGGATCAGCGCCGCATGGAGTACCGCCGCGCGATCGAGGTCTATTGCGACCAACGCCAATTGCTCCGCGACCTGGCAGACTACCCCGAGCTGCAAGCGCTCACGGTATGGCAGACGTCGTCGGCAGCTTCCCCGAAAAACGTTCAACAAGCGCGCTGATCAACGCACGTTCGCTGCGGATGAACGCCAAAAACGCCAAGGCCACTGGCGACTGCCGCTTGGCCTTGGCCTGCACCACGCACCAGCTGCGGTATAGCGGCAGTTCTTCTACGGGTAGCTCCCTCAACACACCAGTGGCCAGCTCCAGGTTGACTGCATGGCGGGTCAGCAACGCGACACCCAGGCCGGCGATCACGCATTCGCGCTGGGCATCGGCAGAGGCCACTTCCAGCGTCTGCGTAAAGTGTACGCGCTTGTCCTTGAAGTACTCCTCGCACGCCTTGCGTGTGCCCGAACCTTGCTCGCGGACCAGCAGGGTATGAGGCTCCAGGTCCTGCAGGCGCAACTGCTCCAGTTTGCACAGCGGATGTTCGGGCGGTGCCACCGCCACGATTGGGTTGTTGAGGAATGGCAGAAATTCCAGGCCCATGTCCTGCGGCACCATCGACATGATGATCAGGTCGTCGCGGTTATCCGAAAGGCGGCGAATGGCCTGGGCGCGGTTGACCACCGTCAGGGTCAGGTTGACCTCCGGGTGACGCTGCTTGAAGGCGGCGAACAGGTGTGGCACGAAGTACTTGGCACTGGACTCGATCGCCAGTTTCAGCTGCCCCTGCAGTGAGCCCTGCATGTCCGACAGCTGCATGTCCAGGCTCTCCAGCCGCCCGAAGATGTCGCGGCTGGCGCGTTGCAAGGCTTCGGCCGCCTCGGTCAGGTACAGCTTCTTGCCTACGTACTCGAACAGTGGCTGGCCAATCAGCTCTTCGAGCTGGCGGATCTGTAGACTAACGGCGGGTTGCGTCAGTGCCATCTCCTCCGCCGCGCGGCTGTACGAGCGCAAATCGCACACCTCGTTGAAGATCTGCAATTGACGCAAAGTCATACGCATCAAGGACTTACGCATTTTTATCGGCTCGTTGGCAACACCTTGTAACCGCACTATAAGCTTTTGCTAATACAGCCCCTAACAAATATTGATTTTTGTTTATCGACCTACAGCGCTAGGGTGAATACGCGACTGGCCAGCAACGTCTGGTCACGCGCCGACCGGTAGAACCGGCTCGACTGTTCCTACGGCTTTGGGAAGACTCCAGTGATAAAAAAAATCCTGATCGCCAACCGAGGTGAAATCGCAGTTCGGATCGTGCGTGCCTGCGCCGAGATGGGCATTCGCTCGGTAGCGATCTATTCCGACGCCGACCGTCACGCCTTGCACGTCAAGCGCGCCGATGAGGCACACAGCATTGGTGCCGAGCCGCTGGCTGGCTACCTGAACCCGCGCAAGCTGGTGAACCTGGCTGTGGAAACCGGCTGCGATGCCCTGCACCCAGGCTATGGTTTCCTGTCGGAAAACGCCGAACTGGCGGAGATCTGCGCAGAGCGCGGGATCAAGTTCATCGGCCCGGCTGCCGACGTGATTCGCCGCATGGGCGACAAGACCGAAGCGCGCCGCACCATGATCGCCGCCGGTGTGCCGGTAACCCCGGGTACCGAAGGCAACGTTGCCGATATTCATGAAGCCCTGAGCGAAGGTGACCGCATCGGTTACCCGGTGATGCTCAAGGCCACTTCCGGTGGTGGCGGCCGTGGTATCCGCCGTTGCAACAGCCGTGAAGAACTGGAACAGAACTTCCCACGGGTCATTTCCGAGGCCACCAAGGCCTTTGGTTCGGCCGAGGTGTTCCTGGAAAAGTGCATCGTCAACCCCAAGCACATCGAGGCGCAGATCCTCGGTGACAGCTTTGGCAACGTGGTGCACCTGTTCGAGCGCGACTGCTCGATCCAGCGCCGTAACCAGAAGCTCATCGAAATTGCCCCAAGCCCGCAGCTCACCCCCGAGCAGCGCGCCTACATCGGCGACCTGGCGGTGCGTGCGGCCAAGGCCGTGAACTACGAGAACGCCGGTACCGTGGAGTTCCTGCTCGCCGATGGCGAGGTGTATTTCATGGAAATGAACACCCGGGTGCAGGTGGAGCACACCATCACCGAGGAGATCACCGGTATCGACATCGTCCGTGAGCAGATCCGCATTGCTTCGGGCCTGCCGCTGTCGGTCAAGCAGGAAGATATCCAGCACCGCGGATACGCGCTGCAGTTCCGCATCAACGCCGAAGACCCGAAAAACAACTTCCTGCCCAGCTTCGGCAAGATCACCCGTTACTACGCCCCCGGCGGCCCGGGCGTGCGTACCGACACGGCAATCTATACCGGCTACACCATTCCGCCGTTCTACGACTCCATGTGCCTGAAGCTGGTGGTGTGGGCGTTGACCTGGGAAGAAGCCATGGACCGCGGCCTGCGGGCCCTGGACGACATGCGCGTGCAAGGGGTGAAGACCACTGCCGCGTACTACCAGGAAATCCTGCGCAACCCGGAATTCCGTAGCGGCCAGTTCAATACCAGCTTCGTCGAAAGCCACCCTGAACTGACCAACTACTCGATCAAGCGCAAACCCGAAGAGCTGGCCCTGGCCATCGCCGCCGCCATCGCCGCCCACGCAGGCCTGTGAGGAACCCCATAATGTCCAAGAAAATCCACGTTACCGACACGATCCTGCGCGACGCCCACCAGTCCTTGCTGGCCACCCGCATGCGCACCGAAGACATGCTGCCGATCTGCGACAAGCTCGACAAAGTCGGCTACTGGTCGCTGGAAGTCTGGGGCGGCGCCACCTTCGACGCCTGCGTGCGCTTCCTGAAAGAAGACCCGTGGGAGCGCCTGCGCAAGCTGCGCGCAGCCCTGCCCAACACCCGCCTGCAAATGCTGCTGCGCGGCCAGAACCTGCTGGGCTACCGCCATTACAGCGACGACGTGGTCAAGGCCTTCGTCGCCAAGGCAGCGGTCAACGGCATCGACGTGTTCCGCATCTTCGACGCCATGAACGACGTGCGTAACCTGCGCGTGGCCATTGAAGCGGTCAAGGCCGCTGGCAAGCACGCCCAGGGCACCATCGCCTACACCGTCAGCCCCGTGCACACCATCGACGCCTTTGTAGCCCAGGCCAAACAGATGGAAGCCATGGGTTGCGATTCGATCGCGATCAAGGACATGGCCGGTCTGCTGACGCCGTTCGCCACTGGCGAGCTGGTCAGGGCGCTGAAGGCCGAACAATCCCTGCCGGTGTTCATCCACTCCCACGACACCGCCGGCCTGGCTGCCATGTGCCAGCTGAAAGCGGTTGAGAACGGCGCCGACCACATCGACACCGCCATCTCCAGCTTCGCCTGGGGCACCAGCCACCCAGGCACCGAGTCGATGGTGGCTGCGCTCAAGGGCAGCGAATTCGACACCGGCCTGGACCTGGAGCTGCTGCAGGAAATCGGCCTGTACTTCTACGCCGTGCGCAAGAAGTACCACCAGTTCGAAAGCGAGTTCACCGCCGTGGACACCCGTGTGCAGGTCAACCAGGTGCCGGGTGGCATGATCTCCAACCTAGCCAACCAGCTGAAAGAGCAGGGCGCGCTTAACCGCATGAACGAAGTGCTGGCCGAGATCCCGCGTGTACGTGAAGACCTTGGCTTCCCGCCGCTGGTAACCCCGACCTCGCAGATCGTTGGCACCCAGGCATTCTTCAACGTGTTGGCTGGCGAGCGCTACAAGACCATCACCAACGAGGTGAAACTGTACCTGCAAGGCGGTTACGGCAAGGCGCCGGGCGTGGTCAACGAGCAGCTGCGCCGCCAGGCAATCGGCAGCGAAGAAGTGATCGACGTACGCCCGGCCGACCTGCTCAAGCCGGAAATGGCCAAGCTGCGTGCCGATATCGGCGCCCTGGCTCGTTGTGAAGAAGACGTGCTGACGTTCGCCATGTTCCCTGATATTGGCCGCAAGTTCCTCGAAGAGCGCGAAGCCGGCACCTTGACGCCAGAAGCCCTGCTGCCGATTCCGGAAGCCGGCGCCGTAGCCGCTCCGGGCGGTGAAGGCGTGCCGACCGAGTTCGTCATCGACGTGCACGGCGAAACCTACCGCGTCGATATCACCGGCGTGGGCGTTAAGGCCGAAGGCAAGCGTCACTTCTACCTGTCGATCGACGGCATGCCGGAAGAAGTGGTGTTCGAGCCACTCAACGAGTTCGTTGGCGGCGGCGGCAGCAAGCGCAAGCAAGCCACCGACCCAGGCCACGTCAGCACCACCATGCCAGGCAACATCGTCGATGTGCTGGTCAAGGAAGGCGACTTGGTCAAGGCCGGCCAGGCCGTGCTGATCACCGAAGCCATGAAGATGGAAACCGAAGTGCAGGCGGCCATCGCCGGCAAGGTCGTCGCCATTCATGTGGCCAAGGGCGACCGTGTAACGCCGGGTGAAATCCTGATCGAGATCGAGGGCTGATTTAAGCCCTCATCTACAAGCGGTTTACCTCTGGGGAGCGAATGCTCCCCTTTTTTTGTGCTGAACCTGATGGCCCATGCAAGATTCAGCCTTTGCGGCATGCCTCAAGTGTCTGCAGCTGTCCACTCGGCTGCTGGTTTTCCTCTCCCAGCCACCGCTCGAACCCGGCAGCCACCGCCGGCCACTCTTCATCGGTAATCGAATACCAGGCTGTATCGCGGTTATGGTCCTTCACCACCAAGTGCTTGCGGAACACGCCTTCATAAGTGAAGCCAAACCGCTCCGCCGCCCGCTTGGAGCGGGCGTTGGCGTTGTTGCACTTCCACTCCAGACGGCGGTTGCCCAGTTCGAAGCCCAGTTTGCCCAGCAGGTACACCGCCTCGGTTCCTTTGGGCGTGCGCTGCATGGCGGCGCCGAAGGCGATATGGCCGATTTCGATACGCCCGTGGTCGGGTACGATGGACATCAGGCTCAGAATGCCCTGTGCCTGGCCGCTGGGGCGGTCGATGACGGTGTAGAACAGCGGATCGCGGCCTGCGGCGTTGCTCTCCAGCCAACGGTCGAAGGCGGCACGCTCGGTGAACGGCCCATAAGGCAGGTAGTCCCATAGCACCGGGTCGGATGCCGGGCCTTGCAGCACGTTCCAAAGATCGTCGCCATGGCGCGCCGGGTCGAGCTTTTCCAGGCGGATGAAGCGGCCTTCAATGGGGTCGGCCTGGGGCGTTGCGGCGGGTTTCCAGTTCAATACGTCTGTCATGTTCGGCCTACAAACCTTTGCGGAATTGGATGAAGCCCGAGCGCTCGGCAACCTGCTGATACAGGCTGATGGCGGTGGCATTGGTTTCGTGGGTCAGCCAGTGCACCTTGATGCAGCCGTCGGCCTTGGCTGTGGCGTAGACGTGCTCGATCAGCTGGCGGCCAATGCCCAGGCCCCGCTGCGTACTGTCCACGTACAGGTCCTGCAGGTAGCAGGAATTCTCGATGCTCCAGTTGGAACGATGGTAGATGAAGTTGACCATGCCCACCGCCTTGCCATCGACCCAGGCCAGGGTCGAATGGGTGGGCTCCTTCGGATCGAGCAGGCGTTGCCAGGTGCTCAGGCTGACTTCATCGGCCAGTTCGCTTTCGTAGAAGTGCAGGTAGGCCTGCCACAGGGCGAGCCAGGCCGCGTGATCTTGGGCAGTGACAGGGCGTAGGGTAACGCTAGACATGGGCTATTCCTTCAGAGTTGGCGCATGTGCGCCGCGAGTTGGTTGTCCAGCTGATCGGCGCTGGCGCTCAGGCCTTCGCGCACGCCCGCGATGTCTTGATCGGAACGGTTCTGGCTGAGCTTGCGTGCCCCTTGCAGACGGGCGACGGGCAGGCGGATGCCGACGATGGCGCGGAGCATGCCATCGAGGTAGTCGGCAGGGGCGTCAGTGACTTTCCACGGTTCGCTGCGGCCCTGTTCATGGCGGTCGGTCAGGCGGCTGACGATCGCCAGCAGCGGCTCGGTATCGTGGATCACCTCGGCTGTGCCATAGGCGTGCACGGCCAGATAGTTCCAGGTAGGTACGACTTTGGGGTTATCAGCCTTGCTCGGGTAGTAGCCGGGACTGACATAGGCATCGGCGCCGGGGAATACCAGCAAGGCTTCGACACCCTGTGCCAGGTCCTGCCATTGGCGGTTGGCCCGGGCCAGGTGGGCATAGACCGTACCGAATTCGCCTTCGGTGGTATCGACCAGCACTGGCAGGTGCGTGGCCAGCAGCCCCTGATCGCCGTGGCTGACCAGGACAGCCAGGCGGGTGTCGAGCATGTGCTGGTGCAGGCGGCCGAGGTCGTGCTCCTGATGCGGCTTGCTGTTGTACATAGGGCTTGGTCCTTGTCGAATGGTTCCATCCTAGGCAGGCTATTGGTTCTGGGTAAGAGCCATTACTGCCTGATTTGATAGGTCCAATACCATGAGCGAGCGCCCCTTCACACTGCCATTCGACCCTGCCGGGATCGCCCTTGATCGACGCCGTGGGCTGAGTCAGCAGCTGTACCAGGCCTTGCGTGCGCGGGTGCTGGATGGGCGCCTGAGCAGTGGTACACGGCTACCAGCCACTCGCGACCTGGCCGTCATGCTGGCGCTGTCACGCAACAGTGTGGTGCGCGCCTATGACCAACTGTATGCCGAGGGCTACATCGAAAGCCGAGTTGGAGATGGTACTTACGTAAGTCGGCTGCCAAAAATATCCACACAAATATCCACAGGGTTATCCCGGGGTTTATCAACAGGGTTATCCACATTTTCCGAAGAAAATACTGAGGATTTATCCAGCGAACGGCGTTTATCAGCGCCTTTATTGCGCCTAAAAAGTAACCACTTACCTTCCCCAAGAAGTGGTGCGCCCCGTGCCTTTCGGGTCGGCATTCCGGCATTCGACTTGTTCCCATTTGACGTCTGGGCCAAGCTGCAGGCGGGTTTTTGGCGTAAACCATCCCCTGCGCAGCTGGGTTACGGTGACCCGGCAGGCGAGCCGGCTTTGCGTGAGTTGATCGCGGCCTACCTGCGCCGTTCGCGTGGGCTAAGTTGTATGGCTGAACAAATTGTGATCACCAGTGGTGCACAGCAAGCCATCAGCCTTTGTGCACAGCTGTTGTTGCAGCCGGGTGACGGTGTGGCTGTGGAAAACCCCGGCTACCGCGCGGCCGGGCATGCCTTTGCGCTGGCTGGCGCCACGTTGCATGGCGTGCCTGTGGACGAAGAGGGCATGGACTGCCGCTTGCTCGGTCAGCAGGCGGACTGCCGGCTGGCGTATGTCACACCGGCGCATCAATACCCGACCGGGGTCACCATGAGCCTGGCACGGCGCCTGGCGCTGCTGGCGTGGGCCGAACGCAACGATGGCTGGATCATCGAGGACGACTATGACGGCGAGTACCGCTACAGCGGTGCGCCCTTGGCCCCGTTGGCGGCGCTCGACCGGCACGGTCGGGTGCTGTACGTCGGTACCTTCGGCAAGATTGCGTTCCCCGCGTTGCGCCTGGGTTACCTGGTGCTGCCGCCGCAACTGGTGCAGGGATTCAGTCAGGGCAAGGCGTTGGCCGTGCGGCATTCGGAAGTCAGCAGCCAGTGCGTGATGGCCGAATTCATGGCACGCGGGCATTTCCAGCGGCATATCCGCCGTATGCGCAAGGCCGCTTTGAGTCGACGTAACGTACTCAAGGCTGGCTGGCCTGTGGATATTCCCGGGTTGGGCGAGATGCCGGAAGTGGCGGCCGGGCTGCATGTGAAGGTGGATGTGGATAACTTTGCGCGAGAGCAGGAGCTGGTGGCCAAGGCTGAAGCTGCGGGGGTAGAGGTGACGCCGCTGAGCAATTTCTGGCTGTCGGACAGCGACGTGCCTGTGGATAAGCGGGCAGGGCTGGTGTTGGGGTTTGCGGCGGTGCCGGAGGGGGAGATCGCCGAAGCCTTGATGAAATTGCGCAAGGTCTGGAGAAAGTGAATTGGGGCTGCAAAGCAGCCCCCGACTCTATCAGGTGCCGGATTTGATCCGTGTCCAGGCCCGGGTTCTGGCCCGCTCTGCGTCCCGCGCCAAGGGCTTGAGGGTATAAAGCTTGGCCATCGCTTCCGCCGTCGGGTACAGGTTGGGATTGTTGCGAATCGCCGGACTGACCTTTTCAGTCGCATCCTTGTTCGGGTTCGGATAACCGACAAAGTCGCTGATCGGCGCAATCACCTCAGGCCGTAGCAAGTAATTGATGAATGTGTGGGCATCTTCCGGGTTGGCCGCATTCTTTGGAATCGCCAGCATGTCGAACCAGATCGGCGCACCCTCCTTGGGCAGGCGCATGTCCACCACCACGCCGTTCTTGGCATCGCGCGCGCGGTTGGCGGCCTGCGAGAAACTGCCGCTGTAACCCACCGCCACACAGATATCGCCATTGGCGATGTCTGCCATGTACTTCGAAGAATGGAAGTAGGTGATGTGTGGGCGGATCTTCAGCATCAACGCTTCGGCCTTCTTGTAGTCGGCCGGTTTGTCGCTGTTCGGCGGTAAACCCAAGTACTGCAGGGCCAGCGGCAGAATCTCCGAAGGCGAGTCGAGCAGCGCCACGCCGCACTGCTTGAGCTTGGCGATGTTCTCTTCCTTGAAGATCAGGTCCCAGCTGTCCACCGGGGCGTTGTCGCCGAGCGCTGCCTTGACCTTGGCCGGGTTGAAGCCGATCAGCACGGTGCCGTACATGTAGGGCACCGCGTACTTGTTACCCGGGTCGTTGGCCTCGATCAGCTTCATCAGCGCCGGGTCCAGGTGTTGCCAGTTCGGCAGTTTGCTGCGGTCGAGCGGCTGAAACACCCCGGCTTCGATCTGCTTGGCGAGGAACACGTTGGACGGCACCACCACGTCATAGCCGGAGTTGCCGGTGAGCAGCTTGGCCTCCAGCGCCTCGTTGGTGTCGAAGATGTCGTAGATCAGCTTGACCCCGCTGTCCTGCTTGAAATCGGTCAAGGTCTGCGGGGTGATGTAGTCGAACCAGTTATACACACGCAGTGTGCGCTGCTCGGCTTGAGCATGCAGGGCACCGGTGAACAAGGTGGCAGCGATGAACGGGGCGAGTAGACGCTTGAGTCGGACCATTACCGGGCTCCTGGCTGGGCGTGCTGGAAGCCTTCCAGCACATTGACCGCGTTGATACCGATTTCTTCCACAGCGTAGCCGCCCTCCATCACGAACAGGGTCGGCTTGCCGAGCTGGCCGATACGTTTGCCCATTTCCAGGTAGTCCGGGCTGTCCAGCTTGAACTGCGAGATTGGGTCGTCCTTGAAGGTGTCCACACCCAGCGAGATCACCAGTACGTCGGCGTCATAGCGGGCAATGCGCTGGCAGGCATCCTCCAGGGCTGCGCTCCAGGCCGCCCAGTCGCTGCCAGCCGGAAGCGGGTAGTTGATGTTGCAGCCCTCACCGGCACCTTCGCCGGTTTCGTCGGCATAGCCCAGGAAGAACGGGAATTCGTCCTGCGGGTCGCCATGGATCGAAGCGAAGAATACGTCGTCGCGGCTGTAGAAGATGTCCTGGGTGCCGTTGCCGTGGTGGTAGTCGACGTCGAGGATGGCGACCTTGCGCTTGCCTTGGTCCAGGAAGGCCTGGGCGGCGATGGCGGCGTTGTTCAGGTAGCAATAACCGCCCATGACTTCGCCGGCGGCGTGGTGCCCCGGTGGGCGGCACAGGGCAAAGGCCGAATGGGCGCCCTGCTGGATTGCCGCCTGGGCCGTGAGGGCGACCTGGGCGGCGCTGTAGGCGGCCTGCCAGGTACCGGCGGTGATCGGGGCGCCGGCATCGAAGCTGTAATAGCCCAACTCGCCATGCAGGCCGGTGGGTTTTACCTGGCGCAAGGTGCGAGCAGGCCAGGTGAACGGCAGCAGGTCGCCTTCCTGGCCCAGTGCGGCCCAGCGCGCCCAGGCGCCTTCGAAGAAGTCGAGATAGTCGGCGCTGTGGATGCGCAGCAACGGCGCGCGGCCGAAGTCGGTAGGCCCCTGGATGTCGCCAAGGTTGCGTTTTTTTACCTGGTCGAGCACATGGTCAGCGCGCGAAGGCATTTCGAAGCAGGGCATCAGCTTGCCGTCGATCAGCTCGCAGCGGCCGTGGTGCAGGCGGTGATCATCGGAATAGATCGTCAGCATTGTTGTTCTCCGTTGGATACTGGCGTGGGTCCATTGTCATGGGCAGGTCAGTAGCGGAGAACGACGCAAACGGCCAAAAGGGGATCGATGTGGCCAAGCTCTTTGGCCGTAGCTGGTCAACCACGGAAGTGGCTGGGCGCTACACCACTCCAACGCTGGAACGCATGGCGAAAACTGGCGGTCTCGCTGAACCCCAAGGTCTCAGCAATGCGATAGATCGGCATCTGTTCATCAGCCAACAACTGCTTGGCCCGCTCGAACCTCAACTCGTCTAGCAGCTGTTGATAACTGCTGCCCAGCGCCTGCAAATGCCGGCGCAGGGTGCGCGACGAGCAATTCATCTGCCGCGCCAACCCTTCCAGCCCAGGCGCGGCGTCCAGTTGCTGTGCCAGCAGTTGGCGAATCCGCCCCAGCCAGGCCTGCCGGCCCGTGAACTCAAGGTTCAGGCGCCGGCAGCGTTCGCTCATGGCCTTGTGGGTAATCGAATCGGCCAGCGGCAGTGGCCTGTCCAGCCAGCGCCGTTCAAACGCCAAGGCATTGTCCTGAGCGTCGAAACCCACCGGGCACTGGAATGCACCGGCATAGAGCGCGTGGTAACCGGGCCGCGAGTGTTCGAAACGGGCGCCTAGCAGAGGCAGTGGGCGCCCAAGCAAGTCGTCGCAGATGACTTTCAGCGACACCAGGCAGAACTCCGCGTTGAATGCGCTCAGCGCCGGGCTGTCGTGGCAGTCGCTGGCACTTAGCCAGACCCGCTGGCCGTCCTCGATCAAACGTAGCTTGAACACTGTTCCCAGCAGTGCCGGATATGCCAGCGCCAGGCGCAAGGCGTCACCCAAAGTGGCACTGGAGAGCAATGCGTAACCTAGCATGCCGTAGCACGACACGTGCATGCGCCGGCCCAGTTCAAGGCCGATGTCCGCGCGCCGGGCCACAGCGTTGGCGCACACCTGCAGTTCCTGCTGGGTGGTGATGCGCGCATCGGCGTGCCCCAGGTCTGACGGGCCAATGCCGCTGCCGGCCAGCAGCGCTGATGCCTCGCAACCGTCTGCCTGAAAGACGTTGAGGATCAGCGAAACCGCGTTGAGGGTGGTGAGGTGGCTGTGCAGCATGCTGGGTAATCCCGTTGGGCTGGGACGCATTATCGAGCAAGTAGTATGCCGATATCGGCAAGCGGTCTTCGCGCCGCTTGTTTTGCGGGCAAAAAAAAGGCCCGAAGCATAGGCTCGGGCCTTGAAAGGTTGAGAGGTGTCTAGTCCCTTAACCTGGTGAGACTGTTTGCAGCAGCCGGGTTACGCCTTCAGCGGAACCAGACGGGGAGCGATCATGTTTTCCGGACGCAGGATGTCGTTGAGCATCTCTTCGTCCAGCAGCTTCTCTTCGCGCACCAGTTCCAGTACGCCACGGCCTGTTTCCAGGGCAACGCGGGCGATACGGGTGGCGTTTTCGTAGCCGATGTACGGGTTCAGGGCGGTGACCAGGCCGATCGAGTGCTCGACCAGTTCACGGCAGCGCTGTTCGTTGGCGGTGATGCCGACGATGCAGTGTTCGCGCAGCATGTCCATGGCGCGTTGCAGCAGGCGGATCGAGTCGAAGATCTTGTAGGCGATCAGCGGCTCCATTACGTTCAGCTGCAGCTGGCCACCTTCGGCGGCGACGGTCAGGGCCAGGTCGTTGCCCATGATGGCGAAGGCCACCTGGTTGACGGCTTCCGGGATAACCGGGTTGACCTTGCCTGGCATGATCGAGCTGCCTGGCTGACGTGCTGGCAGGTTGATCTCGTTGATGCCGGTGCGCGGGCCGCTGGACAGCAGGCGCAGGTCGTTGCAGATCTTCGACAGCTTGACGGCGGTACGCTTGAGCATGCCGGAGAACAGCACGAAGGCGCCCATGTCGGAAGTGGCTTCGATCAGGTCGGCAGCCGGTACCAGCGGCTGGCCGCTGATGATTGCCAGGCGCTGCACGGCCAGGGCCTGATAGCCAGGGTCGGCGTTGATGCCGGTACCGATGGCAGTACCACCCAGGTTGATTTCGGTCAGCAGCTCCGGAGCCAGCGAGCGCAGGCGCTGCAGGTCTTCGGTCATGGTGGTGGCGAAGGCGCGGAATTCCTGGCCCAGGGTCATCGGCACGGCGTCCTGCAGCTGGGTACGGCCCATCTTCAGTACGTGGTCGAATTCCTTACCCTTGGCAGCGAAGGCCTGGATCAGGCTGTCGAGGCTGGCCAGCAGCGCGTCGTGACCCAGCAGCAGGCCCAGACGGATAGCGGTCGGGTAGGCGTCGTTGGTCGACTGCGCCATGTTCACATCGTTGTTCGGGTGCAGGTACTGGTACTCACCCTTCTGGTGGCCCATGGCCTCCAGCGCGATGTTGGCGATGACTTCGTTGGCGTTCATGTTGGTGGAAGTACCAGCACCGCCTTGAATCATGTCCACCACGAACTGCTCGTGGTAGTCGCCCTTGATCAGTCGTGCGCAGGCTGCGCTGATCGCGGCGTGCTTGGCATCGCTCAGGTGCCCCAGCTCACGGTTGGCGTCAGCAGCTGCCTGCTTGACCATCGCCAGGCCGACTACCAGTTTCGGGTAGTGCGACAGCGGAACGCCGGAGAGGTGGAAGTTGTTGGCAGCGCGCAGGGTCTGGATGCCGTAGTAGGCATCAGCAGGAACTTCAAGGGTACCCAACAGATCTTTTTCGACGCGGAACGATGCAGCAGAGGACATGATGTATATCATCTCGATTTTGACCCGGCACATGCCGGAATGGCGCCAATCCTAGGCCTGAAGGTGATTTTGCGGCCAATGCTGTTGCACGCTAACCTATGCACAAACGGCATAGTGTTTCATGTGACGCCAATTGACATTCGAGCGTGTTCCATTTTGGTGCATGCCGGGAGATGTGCTTCGTGAACCTTGAAAGCAAATGGCTGGAAGATTTCAGCGCGCTGGCTGCCACCCGCAGTTTTTCCCAGGCTGCAGAGCGGCGTTTCGTCACCCAACCGGCCTTCAGCCGGCGCATTCGCAGCCTGGAGGCGGCGTTGGGCCTGCAGTTGGTGAATCGTTCCCGCACACCGATCGAACTGACTGAGGCCGGGCAGCTTTTTCTTGTCACGGCGCGTACGGTTGTCGACCAGTTGAGCGAGATTCTCCGCCATTTGCATCACCTTGAAGGTGGGCAGGGCGAGGTCGTTCAGGTGGCGGCGGCGCACTCCCTTGCATCGGGCTTTTTCCCCCGCTGGGTGGCCCAGTTGCGCAACGACGGTTTGAACATCGCCACCCGCCTGGTTGCGACTAACGTCGGGGATGCCGTGCATGCATTACGCGAAGGTGGCTGCGACCTGATGCTGGCGTTCTATGACCCGGACGCGGCCTTGCAGATGGATGCCGAGATCTTCCCGTCGCTGCACATGGGCACCACCGAAATGTTGCCGGTGTGCGCCGTGGACGCCGAAGGCAAACCGTTGTTCGATCTGGAAGGCGAGGGCAGCGTGCCGCTGCTGGCCTATACCGCAGGCGCGTTCCTGGGGCGTTCGGTCAATTTGCTGCTGCGCCAGCGTAACCTGCGGTATACCACCGTCTACGAAACCGCCATGGCCGACAGTCTCAAGAGCATGGCGCTGGAAGGCATGGGCATCGCCTGGGTGCCGCGCCTGTCGATGCGCGGCGAGCTGGAGCGGGGCGAACTGGCCATCTGCGGCGGCAGTCAGTGGCATGTGCCGCTGGAGATCCGCCTGTACCGCTGCGCCCTGGTACGCAAGGCCAACGTACGGCTGTTGTGGCGCAAGCTGGAAGGTGCGGCGGCGGTTGACCCAAAAGTCAGCCAAAGCCCCGAAAAATAAGGGGCGACAGTTGGTCGCCGGGGTGCCTTAAACGCAACACCTTACGGTATACTGCGCGGCCTTTCGACCGGATGCGTCCGGTCCTGATCAGCAAACAAGCCACGCCGGTCGTCCCGCGTGGCTTGTTGTTTTTTGACGCGCCCAAGGGCGCACAAGCGAAGAGGCTCGACGATGAGTGCACTGGTTGGCGTGATCATGGGCTCCAAGTCCGATTGGTCCACCCTTAGCCACACCGCCGATATGCTGGAAAAACTCGGCATTCCCTACGAAGTGAAGGTGGTTTCCGCCCACCGCACCCCGGATCTGCTGTTCCAGTATGCCGAGGAGGCCGAAGGCCGTGGCATCGAGGTGATCATCGCCGGTGCCGGTGGCGCAGCTCACCTGCCAGGCATGTGCGCCGCCAAGACCCACCTGCCAGTGCTGGGCGTACCCGTCCAGTCGTCGATGTTGTCGGGCGTCGATTCGCTGCTGTCGATCGTGCAGATGCCAGCCGGCGTGCCGGTTGCCACCCTGGCCATCGGCCGTGCCGGTGCCGTCAACGCTGCGCTGCTGTCGGCCAGCATCCTGGGCGCCAAGTACCCACAGTTCCACGCGGCGTTGAAGCAGTTCCGCACGGAGCAGACCGACACCGTGCTGGACAACCCAGACCCGCGCCAGGCTTGAGGCTCAACCCATGAAGATCGGTGTAATCGGTGGCGGCCAGCTGGGCCGCATGCTGGCTCTGGCGGGCACCCCGCTGGGCATGAACTTCGCCTTCCTCGACCCGGCGCCGGACGCTTGCGCCGCGCCCCTGGGCGAGCACCTGCGTGCCGACTATGGCGACCAGGATCACCTGCGCCAGCTGGCCGACGAAGTCGACCTGGTCACCTTCGAGTTCGAAAGTGTCCCGGCCGAGACCGTGGCCTTCCTCTCGCAGTTCGTGCCGGTCTACCCCAGCGCCGAAGCGCTGCGCATCGCCCGCGACCGCCTGTTCGAAAAAAGCATGTTCCGCGACCTGGGTATCCCGACCCCGGCCTTCGCCGACATTCTCTCGCAGGCAGACCTGGACGCCGCAGTGGCCAGCATCGGCCTGCCGGCCGTGCTGAAAACCCGCACCCTGGGTTACGACGGCAAGGGCCAGAAGGTACTGCGTACGCCTGAAGACGTGGTAGGCACCTTCGCCGAGCTGGGCAGCGTGCCGTGCCTGCTGGAAGGCTTCGTGCCGTTCACCGGCGAAGTGTCGCTGGTGGCCGTGCGTGCCCGCGATGGCGAAACCCGCTTCTACCCGCTGGTGCACAACACCCACGAAAGCGGCATCCTGCGCCTTTCGGTGGCCAGCCAGGCGCACCCGCTGCAGGCCCTGGCCGAAGACTACGTGGGCCGCGTGCTGCAAAAACTGGACTATGTAGGTGTGATGGCCTTTGAGTTCTTCGAAGTCGACGGTGGCCTCAAGGCCAACGAAATCGCCCCGCGCGTGCACAACTCCGGGCACTGGACCATCGAAGGCGCCGAATGCAGCCAGTTCGAGAACCACCTGCGCGCCGTTGCCGGCCTGCCGCTGGGCTCGACTGCCAAGGTGGGCGAGAGTGCGATGCTCAACTTCATCGGTGAAGTGCCAGCTGTAGATAAAGTGGTCGCCATCGGTGACTGCCACCTGCATCACTACGGCAAGGCCTTCAAGGTCGGCCGCAAAGTTGGCCACGCCACCCTGCGCTGCCACGACATGGCTACCCTCGAGCGCAAGATTGCCGAAGTAGAAGCCCTGATCAGCAACTGATCGAACTTCTACCACCGGCTTGCCCTCTGAAGATGGCAACAAGCCAAAACGCTGCCTAGGCTTTGGCTTGTTCCATCTTCGAACTGCAGAGGGATTGCCATGGGCATCATTGGAACCATCTTCATCGGCCTCATCGTCGGCCTGCTGGCCCGCTTCATCAAGCCGGGCGACGACAGCATGGGCTGGATCATGACCATCCTGCTGGGTATTGCCGGCTCCCTGTTGGCCACCTATGGCGGCCAGGCGTTGGGCATCTATCAGGCCGGACAGGCAGCGGGCTTCTTTGGCGCGCTGGTCGGTGCCGTGGTCCTTCTGGTGATCTACGGATTCATCAAGAAACGCTGAATACTGGTTAGAATGCCCGGCAATTCATCCGAGTTGCCGAGCATTTCCATGCGTGCCTTTTTCCTTGTCCCCCTGCTGTTGGCCAGCGCCCTGGCCCATGCCGAACTGCCTGAAACCGACTGGCTGGAGTTGATGCCCAAGTCGGACCAGAAGGCGCTCGAGCAAATGCCCGAAATCGACCACAACTCACCGGAAGCCATGGGCACTTTTACCGACAAGGGTGGCCTGAAACAGAGCAAGGGCCTGCCGGCGGTGATGTACTCGACCAAGACCGTGGCAGCCATGAACGGCAAGGACATTCGCCTGGGCGGCTACCCCGTGCCGTTGGAAAGCGACGCCAAGGGCAACAGCACGCTGTTCTTCCTGGTGCCGTACCCTGGGGCGTGCATCCATGTGCCGCCACCGCCGCCGAACCAGCTGGTGCTGGTGCGCTACCCGAAAGGACTGAAGATCGATGACATCTACACACCGCTGTGGGTCAGCGGCACGCTTAAGGTGGAAAAGGTCAGCAATGACCTGGCCGACGCGGCCTATGCGCTGGATGCGGGGAAGGTGAGGGTGGTGGAGGATGCAGACCTCTGATTGCCTGCACCGGCCTCTTCGCGGGCAAGCCCGTAAAGAGGCCGGCAAAACCACTGTAAAACTCAGATCATTTCACAGCCGATCACGACGCCTAGCGAGTGACTCGCCCCTGGCCTCAGCTCCACCAGGTCATCCCACACATTCGCCGTCTCGATGCACAGCATCCGCTGCCAGCCGTCATCAGCCATGTCTGCCAGCTCCTTGGCCCGCTCGGTCCATGGGTTCCAGATCACCGCCGAGCGCGACCCGCTGCTGGTCAAGGTAATCCGCCGGCTCCAATGCGGGTCGACAATGCTCAGCGTCTGCGGGGTATCGAGGTAGATCCGGTCCGTCTCCCCGGCAAACGCCAGCGGCCCTTGCTGCTGGCGCTGTTCCCAGTCAGCCAGGGTCTCGATATAGCCCAGCCCCTCGACCCCTTCGACCCGCGCCTGACGCACATCGCTAACTGCAAAGTAACTATGCAGCGCCTGGCTGATGGTAACCGGGGTATTGCCCATGTTGCGGCTGGTCAGGCTCAGCTTCAGCTCGTCACCCAGCTCCACCACCAGCTTCAGCTCGACGTCATGGGGCCACCCGGGCAGGTCGCCCTGCGCCTCAGGCAGCTCGAACTCGATACGCAGGCCGTCGCCCGCTTCCTCTATACCCAGCAACTGCCAGTCACGTGAGCGCGCCAGACCGTGAGCTGGTGCCTGCTCGCCGTGGTACATGGCCTGCACGGCCTGGGGGTTGCGCTGCAAGTTGCCAAACCACGGCCAGCACACCGGCACCCCGGCGCGAACCGACTTGCCCTGGCGGAAGATGGCCTGGTCGCTCAGCCACAGCAGCGGCGGCTCGCCGACCCGCTGGTAGCTGAGGATCTGTGCGCCTTGCTGGGCGATCAGGAGTTCGGCGCGGTCGCTGCTGATACGCCAGCAGTTCAGTTCGCCATGTTGCTCGGTTACGACCTGGTAGGTAGCCATTGCATTCATCTCATTGGTTGCCAGTGGGCCTTGGACCCGGGCACATGCAATGAGTTTACCGCCGGCGAGGCTTAGCGACGAGGCACAGACCGGGTACGGCCACTGCCGTCGATGGCGACGAAGACGAATACCGCTTCGGTAACCTTGCGCCATTCGCTGGACAGCGGGTCGTCGCTCCACACTTCGACCATCATCCGGATCGAGCTGCGGCCGATCTCCAGGGTCTGGGTATAGAACGACAGCTGCGCGCCGACCGCGACCGGTACCAGGAAGGCCATGCGGTCGATGGCCACGGTAGCCACGCGGCCACCGGCGACGCGGCTGGCCATGGCGGTGCCGGCCAGGTCCATCTGGGCAACCAGCCAGCCGCCGAAGATGTCGCCGAAGCCGTTGGTCTCGCGCGGCAATGCGGTGATCTGCAAGGCCAGATCGCCTTGTGGGATTGGATCTTCTTGTTCGAGCTCAATCATGCGATGGGGCCTCTGACCCGTGACGCTTTTCGTTGGTGTGGCGCAAAGGCCGGGTAAACGATTCAGCTTGAAACATACTACGCCGATTTCGTTTCACTGGGCGGCCGTAGGGAAACTCTGCGAAACCGTCTGACAATACTGACCGGCGTTTTCGCACAACATCCCACGTTAGGGGCAACCTTTTCCTACGAACTGCCAGTATATAGAGCATAACGGCCAGCGACGACCGCGCATTCATGAATATGTGTAGGGATTTTGTATCGCTTTCAGCGCAGCTCGGCTATTTGCTATCTTCGCGTGTCCCCTAATCCAGAAGCCGCGTGCCAAGCGGCCTGCATGCCCTACAAAGAGAACAACGAGCGATGACTTCCGTGCCCAGCAGTATCGAGCAGCCCGCGCGGCCGCTGACCCGCAGTGACTACAAGACCCTTTCACTGTCCGCCCTGGGCGGTGCGCTGGAGTTCTACGACTTCATCATCTTCGTGTTCTTCGCCACAGTGGTCGGCAAGCTGTTCTTCCCGGCCGACATGCCCGAGTGGCTGCGCCTGATGCAAACCTTCGGCATCTTCGCCGCCGGCTATCTGGCGCGGCCGCTGGGCGGCATCATCATGGCGCACTTTGGCGACCTGCTCGGGCGCAAGAAGATGTTCACCCTGAGCATCTTCATGATGGCCCTGCCGACCCTGATCATGGGCCTGCTGCCAACCTATGCCCAAATTGGCATGTGGGCGCCGATCCTGCTGCTGATGATGCGCGTGATCCAGGGCGCGGCCATCGGTGGCGAGGTGCCGGGCGCCTGGGTGTTCGTGTCCGAACACGTGCCTGCGCGCAATACCGGCTACGCCTGCGGCACCCTGACTGCGGGCCTGACGGCGGGCATTCTGCTGGGCTCGCTGGTGGCGACCCTGATCAACAGCGTGTACAGCGCCGAAGAAGTGGCCGATTACGCCTGGCGTATTCCGTTCCTGCTGGGCGGTGTGTTCGGCCTGTTCTCGGTGTACCTGCGCCGCTGGCTGCACGAAACCCCGGTGTTCGCCGAGATGCAGCAGCGCAAGGCGCTGGCCGAAGAGCTGCCGTTGCGCGCCGTGCTGCGTGACCACCGTGGCCCGATCATCCTGTCGATGCTGCTGACCTGGATGCTGTCGGCCGGCATCGTGGTGGTCATCCTGATGACCCCGGCGCTGTTGCAGAGCTTCTACCACATCAGCCCGACCGACTCGCTCAAGGCCAACAGCCTGGCGATCGTGCTGCTCAGCCTTGGCTGCATCGGCGCCGGCAGCCTGGCCGACCGCTTTGGTGCGGGCCGCGTGTTCGTGATTGGCAGCCTGTTGCTGCTGGCCAGTTCCTGGGCCTTCTACCACAGCCTGCCGACCCGGCCTGAGCTGTTGTTCCCGCTGTACGCGGTGACTGGCCTGTGCGTGGGCGTGATTGGCGCTGTGCCCTATGTGATGGTCAAGGCGTTCCCGGCGGCGGTGCGCTTCAGCGGGCTGTCGTTCTCGTACAACGTGGCCTACGCGATTTTCGGCGGGCTGACACCGATGGTGGTGACGGCGCTGCTGAAGGTGAGCCCGATGGCGCCGGCCTACTACGTGGCGGGGCTGTGTGCCGTTGGTCTGGCCGTGGGCCTGTACTTGCTCGCCAATAAGCGCTGATCTGCTTCGAGGCTACCCGCGAAAAGGCCAGACCTGCTTACAGTGATGGCCTTTCATCCAATTGTCACAATGAAGTCATATCGTGTTCATGCGGCCTGCCGATACTTGGGCCCGTTCCATCCAACACCCCAATATTCCTGCTAGGAGCAAGGCATGAAACTGAAGCGTTTGATGGCGGCCCTCACCTTTGCCGCCGCTGGCGTTGCAACCGCCAACGCGGTAGCCGCTGTCGATCCTGCGATCCCGACCTACACCAAGACCACCGGTGTTTCGGGCAACCTCTCCAGCGTTGGCTCCGACACCCTGGCGAACCTGATGACGCTGTGGGCCGAGGCCTACAAGAAGGAATATCCGAACGTAAACATCCAGATCCAGGCGGCCGGCTCCTCCACCGCGCCACCCGCGCTGACCGAAGGCACCGCCAACCTCGGCCCGATGAGCCGCAAGATGAAGGACGTCGAGCTGCAGGCCTTCGAGCAGAAGTACGGTTACAAGCCGACTGCCATCCCGGTTGCTGTCGACGCCCTGGCCGTGTTCGTGCACAAGGACAACCCGATCAAGGGCCTGACCATGGCTCAGGTCGACGCCATCTTCTCTTCCACTCGCCTGTGCGGTGGCAAAGCCGAAATCAAGACCTGGGGCGACGTGGGTGTGACCGGCGACCTGGCCAACAAGCCAATCCAGCTGTTCGGCCGCAACTCGGTATCGGGCACCTACGGCTACTTCAAGGAAGAAGCCCTGTGCAAAGGCGACTTCAAGCCTAACGTCAACGAACAGCCTGGCTCGGCTTCGGTGGTGCAGTCGATCAGCTCTTCGCTGAACGGCATTGGCTACTCGGGTATCGGTTACAAGACTGCCAGCGTCAAAACCGTAGGCCTGGCCAAGAAAGAAGGCGGCGAGTTCGTTGAAGACAACGAAACCAACGCCCTGAACGGCACCTACCCGCTGTCGCGCTTCCTGTACGTGTACGTCAACAAGGCCCCGAACAAGCCTCTGGCCCCGCTGGAAGCCGAGTTCGTCAAGCTGGTGCTGTCGCAAGCTGGCCAGCAGGTCGTGGTGAAGGATGGCTACATCCCGCTGCCGGCCAAAGTCGTCGACAAGACCCTGGCTGACCTGGGCCTGTCGCACGCCGGTAACGTTGCAAAGAAGTAAGTAACTGAAGAAGAGGCCGGTGCCGATGCCCGGCCTCTTCCACGAAATTCCAGTCCGAAGCCAGGTTTCCTGTGCGGCGGGCTTTCGCGCGTCACCACTTTGTAATGTTTTTGTCACACGGGACCGCTAGGGTGTGCGCATGAATGATCTGGCCAATTCCAACATGACCCAAAACTCCCAGCCCGTGCGCATTGATTTCAATACGCCCGAGTTGCAACGCAAGCGCCGCATGCGTGCGCTCAAGGACCGCCTGACCCGCTGGTATGTACTGGTGGGCGGGCTTGCCGTTCTGGCGGCCATCACTCTGATCTTCTTCTACCTGGCCTATGTGGTGCTGCCACTGTTCCAGGGCGCCGAGCTGACCAGCAAGAAAGCCCTGGCGCCAACCTGGCTGCAGCAGGATGCCGGCAAGCCGCTGATGATCGCGCTAGAAGAGCAGAACCTGGTGGGGATGCGAGTTTCGGACAAGGGCCAGGCATTGTTCTTCGATACCAAGACCGGTAACGAGCTCAAACGTGTCGACCTGCCTGTGCCGGCAGGCACCCAGGTTACGTCGATCAGTGCCGACCAGCCGGGTAGTCCGCTGGTGGTGCTGGGCTTGTCCAATGGCCAGGCGCTGGTGTTCCACCACACCTACAAGATCACCTACCCGGACAACAAGAAAACCATTAGCCCAGGCATCGACTACCCGTACGGCGAGCAGCCGTTCGTGCTCGACGAACAGGGCCGTGCGCTGGAGCACGTCAGCGTCAACGTCAATGGCGACACCTTGCTGCTGGCCGGCTCCACCGGCGCGCATCTGCAGGTGCTGGAGCTGACCCGCACGGAAAACATGATGACCGAAGAGGTCACCACCGAGCAGAACCGCATCGAACTGCCGCAAATGACCGAAGCGGTGAAGAACATCTTCATCGATCCGCGCCAGCAGTGGCTTTACGTGATCAACGGCCGCGCCACTGCCGACGTGTTCAGCCTGCGCGACAAGAGCCTCAACGGCCGTTACAAGCTGTCTGAAAGCGGCGATACCGAAATCACCGCCACGGCCCAGCTGGTTGGCGGCATTTCGCTGATCATCGGTGATTCCAAAGGCGGCCTGGCCCAGTGGTTCATGGCCCGCGACCCGGATGGCGAGTCGCGCTTCAAGCAAATTCGTACCTTCCAGATGGGCAAGGCGCCTATCGTGCAGATCGACGCGGAAGAGCGCCGCAAAGGCTTCATCGCGCTGGACGCAGACGGCAAGCTGGGCGTGTTCCACAGCACCGCGCACCGCACCCTGCTGGTCGAGCCGGCTGCCGAAGGCCCAGGTATCCTGGCCCTGTCGCCACGCGCCAACCGCATCATCATCGAAGAAGGCGGCAAACTGCTGCCCCTGAGCCTGCGCAACCCGCACCCGGAAATTTCCTTCAGCGCGCTGTGGGGCAAGGTGTGGTACGAGAACTACGACGAGCCGAAATACGTCTGGCAGTCGACCGCCTCGAACACTGACTTCGAGCCCAAGCTGAGCCTCTCGCCGCTCACCTTCGGTACCTTGAAGGCCGCGTTCTACGCGATGATCCTGGCCGCCCCGCTGGCCATCGCCGCCGCCATCTACACCGCCTACTTCATGGCCCCGGGCATGCGCCGCAAGGTCAAGCCGGTGATCGAACTGATGGAAGCGATGCCCACGGTAATCCTCGGCTTCTTCGCCGGCCTGTTCCTGGCCCCGTACCTGGAAGGCCACCTGCCGGGCGTGTTCAGCCTGTTCCTGCTGATGCCGGTTGGCATCCTGCTGGCCGGCTTCGCCTGGACCCGCCTGCCAGAGTCGATCCGCCTGCGCGTACCGGATGGCTGGGAGGCGGCGATCCTGATCCCGGTCATCCTGTTCACCGGCTGGTTCGCCCTGACCATGAGCCCGCACCTGGAAAGCTGGTTCTTCGGCGGCGACATGCGGCTGTGGATCACCAACGATCTGGGCATCACCTATGACCAGCGCAACGCCCTGGTCGTGGGTATCGCCATGGGCTTTGCAGTCATCCCGAATATCTATTCCATTGCCGAAGACGCCGTGTTCAGCGTGCCGCGCAGCTTGACCCTGGGCTCGCTGGCCCTGGGCGCGACGCCCTGGCAGACCCTGACCCGCGTGGTCATCCTCACCGCCAGCCCGGGTATCTTCTCGGCGCTGATGATCGGCATGGGCCGTGCGGTGGGCGAGACCATGATCGTGCTGATGGCCACCGGCAACACCCCGGTGATGGAGATGAACCTGTTCGAGGGCATGCGCACCCTGGCCGCCAACGTGGCCGTGGAAATGCCGGAATCGGAAGTCGGCGGCAGCCACTATCGCGTGCTGTTCCTGGCCGCTCTGGTGCTGCTGATGTTCACGTTCGTGATGAACACCTTGGCCGAGCTGATTCGCCAGCGTCTGCGCAAGAAATACTCGTCGCTTTGATAGAAAGGTAGCGATCCGTGAAAAAGGATTCCCTCAAAGGCTGGTTCAAGAGCGGCGCCCCCGGCGTCTGGATGAGCGGCGGCGCGGTGGCCATGGCGGTGATCATGACCGTCGGCCTGCTGGCGGTGATTGCCGTGCGCGGCCTGGGCCACTTCTGGCCGGCCGATCTTGTACAGGCCACCTACAAGGTGCCGGGCCAGGCTGACCACGTCGTCATCGGCGAAGTGGTACAAAAGGAAGAAGTGCCACGCGCCCGCCTGAAGGGTGCCGGCCTGCCGGTACCAGACCAGGGCCCGGAGTTCATGACCCGTGAACTGATCAAGGTTGGTAACCGCGACCTCAACGGCAGCGACTTTACCTGGGTGGTCGGTGACTGGCTGGTTGACGAAAAACGCCCGGCCGACCTGATCGCCCTGGAACGCCGCGAGTGGGGCAACTTCTACGGCTACTTGGTCAGCGTCAAGGAAGAAGGCCGCGTGGTGGCCGAAGGCCCTGCCGCCTGGCACGAACTGCAGGCCCGCCTCAAGCGCGCCAACCAGCTCAACGGCGAGTTGCAGCAGCTGGAGAAGAAGGACATCGGCGCCATCAACCATGGCCTCGAGCGCCTGCGCCTGCAGGCCCGCAAGCTGGAGCTGGACGGCAAGCTGGACGCCGCTGCCCAGGCCGACCTGGATGCCGACCGCGCCGAGCTGAACAGCCGCTACAAGGCCATCGAAGACCGCCTGACCGGCCTGCACCAGGCCTTTGCCCGCGACAGCCTGGTGGCCCGCGATGGCAACGGCCGTGAAGTGGAAATCAACCTGAGCAAGGTGGTGCATGCCATCCAGCCGAACGGCATGTCCGGCTTCACCAAGCTCGGTACCTACTTCGCCAAGGTCTGGGAGTTCCTCAGCGACGACCCGCGTGAAGCCAACACCGAGGGCGGTATCTTCCCGGCCATTTTCGGCACCGTGATGATGACCCTGATCATGGCCGTGATCGTCACCCCGTTCGGCGTGCTGGCTGCGGTCTACCTGCGTGAGTACGCCAGGCAGGGGCCGGTGACACGGCTGATCCGCATTGCCGTGAACAACCTGGCCGGCGTGCCGGCGATCGTCTACGGCGTGTTTGGCCTGGGCTTCTTCGTCTACGTGCTGGGTGGCTCGATCGACCGCCTGTTCTTCCCTGAAGCGCTGCCGGCACCGACCCTGGGTACCCCGGGCCTGCTGTGGGCATCGCTGACCCTGGCACTGCTGGCCGTGCCGGTGGTGATCGTGGCCACCGAAGAAGGCCTGGCGCGTATTCCGCGTACCGTGCGCGAAGGCTCGCTGGCCTTGGGCGCGACCAAGGCCGAAACGCTGTGGAAGATCGTCTTGCCCATGGCCAGCCCGGCCATGATGACCGGCATGATCCTCGCCGTGGCCCGCGCCGCTGGTGAAGTTGCGCCGCTGATGCTGGTGGGTGTGGTGAAGCTGGCGCCGTCGCTGCCGGTGGACGGTAACTACCCGTACCTGCACCTGGACCAGAAGATCATGCACCTGGGCTTCCACATCTATGACGTCGGCTTCCAGAGCCCGAACGTCGAGGCCGCGCGGCCGCTGGTGTATGCCACTGCGCTGTTGCTGGTGCTGGTGATCGCGACCCTCAACCTCTCGGCCGTGTGGATCCGTAACCACCTGCGCGAGAAGTACAAGGCCCTCGACAGCTGACCCTGATTGCAAGCGTGCCTCCCATCAGCCGGGCGGCCCTTTGAAACGAATTGATAGCGTATGGAGTAGACCATGCAGCAAGATTCCCATACCCACGGCATCGACATGTCTGCCCTGGGCCGCAACAAGCAGAGCCTGCGCCTGGCCGAAGAAACCGTGGCCATCGAAGTACCGGGCCTGAGCCTGTTCTACGGCGACAAGCAGGCGTTGTTCGACGTCAGCATGAACATCCCCAAGCAACGCGTGACCGCCTTCATCGGCCCGTCCGGCTGCGGCAAGTCGACCCTGCTGCGCACCTTCAACCGCATGAACGACCTGGTTGACGGCTGCCGCGTGGAAGGCGCCATCAACCTGTACGGCAACAACATCTACCGCAAGGGCGAGGATGTGGCCGAGCTGCGCCGCCGTGTGGGCATGGTGTTCCAGAAGCCCAACCCGTTCCCCAAGACCATCTACGAGAACGTGGTCTACGGCCTGCGTATCCAGGGCATCAACAAGAAGCGTGTGCTCGACGAAGCCGTCGAGTGGGCGCTGAAGGGCGCAGCCCTGTGGGACGAGGTCAAGGACCGCCTGCATGAGTCGGCGTTGGGCCTGTCTGGTGGCCAGCAACAGCGTCTGGTCATCGCCCGCACCATCGCCGTGGAGCCGGAAGTGCTGCTGCTCGACGAACCGTGCTCGGCGCTGGACCCGATTTCGACCCTGAAGGTCGAAGAGCTGATCTACGAATTGAAATCCAAGTACACCATCGTCATCGTGACCCACAACATGCAGCAGGCGGCCCGTGTTTCGGACTACACCGCGTTCATGTACATGGGCAAACTGGTCGAATTCGGGGATACCGACACCCTGTTCACCAACCCGGCGAAGAAGCAGACCGAAGACTACATCACCGGTCGCTACGGTTAAGCGGCGCTCGTGATGAGCACCTGGCCTCCTACAGGGCCGCGTTACCAAAGGACAAAACGATGATCAACAAAGAAAGCCTTACGCACCACATTTCCCAGCAGTTCAACGCCGAGCTCGAAGAGGTGCGCAGCCACCTGCTGGCCATGGGCGGGCTGGTTGAAAAGCAGGTCAACGACGCGGTCACCGCGCTGATCGAAGCCGATTCGGGCCTGGCCCAGCAAGTGCGCGAGGTTGACGAGCAGATCAACCAGATGGAGCGCAACATCGACGAGGAGTGCCTGCGTATCCTTGCCCGCCGCCAGCCGGCCGCCTCGGACCTGCGCCTGATCATCAGCATCTCCAAGTCGGTGATCGACCTGGAGCGCATTGGTGACGAGTCGACCAAGATCGCCCGTCGCGCCATCCAGCTGTGCGAAGAAGGTGAATCGCCGCGTGGCTACGTCGAGGTTCGTCATATCGGTGACCAGGTGCGCAACATGGTCCGTGATGCACTGGACGCCTTTGCCCGCTTCGACGCCGACCTGGCGTTGTCGGTGGCCCAGTACGACAAAACCATCGATCGTGAATACAAGACCGCGCTGCGCGAGCTGGTGACCTACATGATGGAGGACCCGCGCTCTATTTCGCGGGTGCTGAGCGTGATCTGGGTTCTGCGCTCGCTGGAGCGAATTGGCGACCATGCGCGAAACATCTCCGAGCTGGTGATCTACCTGGTGCGCGGCACCGACGTACGTCACATGGGCCTCAAGCGCATGACAGCAGAAGTGCAGGGCACAGCTGTCGCTGATGGCGAAAAGGCTAATGTTTCGGGCGAATCTGACGATAAGTAAGGTTGCTCCCGAGCATCGACGCCCGGCCTTGGCCGGGCGTTTTCGTTTGCGGTCGAGCGCCTGCAGGCACCCGCGAACGATGTTGAAGAAGTCCCGGCGTGACCAGGTTGTAGCAAATGGCCATTATTTGGCAGTAGGCTAGTCGGGGTTCAGAAGGAGTATCGATGAGTAAAGTGAATGTGCTGGTCGTGGATGACGCGCCGTTTATCCGTGACCTGGTCCGCAAATGCCTGCGCAGTGCCTTCCCGGGCATGGCCATCGACGACGCGGTCAACGGTCGCAAGGCCATGGCCATGCTGGACAAGGAAGCGTTCGACCTGGTCCTGTGCGACTGGGAAATGCCGGAAATGTCGGGCCTGGAACTGCTTACCTGGTGCCGCCAGCAGCCTGCGCTGAAAAACCTGCAGTTCATCATGGTGACCAGCCGTGGCGACAAGGAAAACGTCATTCAGGCGATCCAGGCGGGCGTTTCCGATTTTGTCGGCAAGCCGTTCACCAACGAGCAACTGCTGACCAAGGTAAAAAAGGCCCTGACCAAGATCGGCAAGCTCGACAGCCTGATGGCCAGCGGCCCGGCGCGGGTGAATTCGGCGTTTGCCAATGATTCGCTGAGTGCCCTGACAGGGGGCAAACCAGAAGCGGCCAAGGTGTCGGCCCCCGCACCGGCACCGGCTGCCATCAAGCCCTTGGCCGCAGCCTCCACACCACCTGCCCCCGCACCGACCGGGCGTGGCCAGGGCCAGTTGCGACTGGCCAGCGGCATGCAGCCCTGTGTGATCAAGGCACTGAGCTTGAAGGAGGCCTTGCTGGTGGTACGCCGCAGCGAAGCGCTCCCGCAGGTGCTGGAAGGTGCGGTGCTGGACCTGGAGCAGGGTGAGAGCGCTGAAGTCGCGCGGTTGAACGGCTACCTGCATGCTGTCGCGGCATTGGAGCCCAAGCCCGACAGCGACTGGCTGCAGTTGACCTTCAAGTTCGTCGATCAGGACGCCCAGAAGCTCGATTACCTGTCGCGCTTGATTGCCCGTGGCACTGCACAGAAGCATTTCACCCCCGGCGCTTGACGCCAAAGCAGGGGCAGCACAGTGCTGCCCCTGCGCCATCCGACCAACTGCAATACCCGCCGCAAAACCCGCTGCTAGGCTTCGAGACATCAAGACTGTCAAAAAGCCACCATCATGCCCACGCGCCTGCTGCTGTTCTGTGCATTGCTCATGGTCTCGGCGTCGAGCCTGGGTGTGACCCTCTACAAGATCACCGACGATTCCGGTGTGGTCTCCTATTCCGACCGGCCAGGCCCGGGCGCCAAGCCCTTGGTGCTGCGCGAGCCCATGGTCGAAACGCTGGAGGGCCAGGTGCTGTTGAACGCCAGGACCTTCGACGGTGGCGTGAGCTTTTCGGCGCGCAACGAACTGCATGTACCCGTGGAGGTCGAGTTGCGACTGGACAATCTGGTGAACGCGCAAGGCGGCGATGCTCCGCGCATCGTGCGCCGCTTGCTGCCGCCGCGTACCACGCAAATGCTCAGTGTGCTCCGGGGGCGCCCTGGGCTGCTGCTGAACTACCGCTCGACCCTGCTGCAGGCCATGGGGGACCCGGGCATGCGGCCACAGGGCTTCCGTTACGCATTCCCTTGGATTGGCGGGCCGTTCCGCGTCACTCAGGGCCCTAACGGGCGTGTCAGCCACTTTGGGCCAAAGGGGCGCTACGCCATGGACATCGCGATGCCTGAAGGCACCACCATCATTGCGGCGCGCGAAGGCGTGGTGGTGAAGACGGAAAACACCCAGAGCGGGCGGGGAACCAACCCTTCAGGGAATTTCGTCAGGATCCTGCACCCGGACGGCACCATGGGCGTGTACTTGCACCTGATGCGCGGTTCAGTGGTGGTGGCGCAGGGGCAGCGGGTACGGCAGGGGCAGGTACTGGCCAAGTCGGGCAATACTGGCAACAGCACCGGGCCCCACCTGCATTTCGTGGTGCAGCGCAATGTGGGGCTGGCGCTGGAGTCGATACCTTACCGGTTCGACAGGCCGATCAGCGGGTTACCAGATTTCACTGCCGGCAACCCCTGACCGATATAGCCATCAGTCCAGCTTCAGCACCTTGGCCAGCACGATCTTGGGCCCTTTCATCTTCTTGATGATGATGCGCAGCCCCTCGACCTCAAGCACTTCCTCTTCTTCAGGCACGCGCTTGAGCGTTTCGTAGACCAGCCCGGCCAGGGTCTCTGCCTCAATGTGGTCGAGGTCGACCCCCAGCAGGCGCTCGACCTTGAACAGCGGTGTGTCGCCGCGCACCAGCAGTTTGCCTGGCTGGTAAGCGAGGATGCCGCGTTCGGTCTTGCGGTGCTCGTCCTGGATATCGCCTACCAGCACTTCCAGCACGTCTTCCATGGTCAGGTAGCCGATAACCTTGCCGTCGGCTTCCTCCACTAGCACGAAGTGCGCGCCGCCCTTGCGGAACTGCTCCAGCAACTGGGCCAGCGGCATGTGCCGCGATACGCGCTCCAGGGGGCGGGCAAGGTCTTCCAGGTCGATGGTTTCGGGCAAGTGCTCCAGCTCGGCCAGCTCCAGCAGCAGGTCCTTGATGTGCAGCAGGCCGGTGAACTCTTCGCGCTCGGCGTCATACACCGGATAGCGGCTGAACTTGTGGCGGCGCACCAGGGCCAGGATCTGCTTCAACGGCGCATGGGCGTCGATGCTGACCATGTCCTCACGCGAGTTGGCCCAGTCGACCACCTCCAGCTCGCCCATTTCCACGGCCGACGCCAGTACGCGCATACCCTGGTCGCTTGGGTCCTGACCACGGCTGGAGTGCAGGATCAGCTTCAGCTCTTCACGGCTGTAGTGGTGCTCGTGGTGCGGGCCAGGCTCGCCTTGGCCGGCAATACGCAAAATGGTGTTGGCGCTGGCATTGAGCAGGTAGATGGCTGGGTACATTGCCCAGTAGAACAGGTACAGCGGCACGGCGGTCCATAGCGACAGCAGCTCTGGCTTGCGGATGGCCCAGGACTTGGGCGCCAGCTCGCCGACCACGATGTGCAGGTACGAGATGACGAAGAAGGCGACGAAGAACGAGACACCTTTGATCAGCTCGGGCGAGTCGACCCCGAAGTACGCCAGCAGCGGCTCGAGCAGGTGGGCAAACGCCGGTTCACCGACCCAGCCCAGGCCCAGCGAGGCGAGGGTAATGCCCAACTGGCAGGCTGACAGGTAGGCGTCGAGCTGATTGTGAACCTTGCGCAGGATGTTACCGCGCCAGCCGTGCTGCTCGGCGATGGCCTCAACGCGGGTGGCGCGCAGCTTGACCATGGCGAACTCGGCGGCAACGAAGAAGCCGTTGAGCAGCACCAGCAGGAAGGCAAAGATGATCATGCCGAAATCGGCGAATAACGAGGTGAGGCTGATACCAGGGGAAGGGTCCATGATGGAGTTTTTACGGGGTCCGTCTTAGAGATAGAGAGAAAAAAAGTGCCAGCTTTTGCTGGCACAGGGGATCCAATGTAGCGGCTGGAGCCGTAAAAGCAAAGGGTGGCGGATTTATTGCGGTCGCTGTGGGAGCGGGCGCGCCCGCGAAGGGCTGCACCGCAGCCCCAATATCAAACCTCGCCGTTGGCCAATTGTGCCGGCGCAAAGTGACAGGTAAAGGTGCTGCCATGCCCCGGCACACTGCTGATTTCCAGCTTGCCGCGATGGCGCATCAGCACATGCTTCACAATCGCCAGCCCCAGCCCGGTGCCACCGGTATTCGACGCGCGGCTGGAGTCCACCCGATAGAAGCGTTCGGTCAGGCGGGGCAAGTGCTTCGCGTCAATGCCCACCCCCGAGTCTTGCACCGACAAATGCGCACCTTGGGCATCGACCCACCAGCGGATGCGGATGTTGCCTTCGTCCTGGGTGTACTTGACGGCGTTGAATACCAGGTTGGAAAAGGCGCTGCGCAGCTCCGACTCGCTGCCCTTCAGTTTCACGCCGGGCGCAGCTTCCAGGCTGATGCGCTGGTTGCGTGGCCCGGACAGGGCCTGGGCGTCATTCTTGATGGCGGCGAGCAGGGCATCGACGGCCACCGGCTGGTTGTCCGACGGGTAATCGGTGGCTTCCAGCTTGGCCAGCAGCAGCAGGTCGTTGAGCAGCGTTTGCATGCGTGAGCCTTGCTGGCTCATCTGCTGCAGGGCGCGGCTCCAGCGCGGGTTCACGTCCTCGACGTTGTCCAGCAAGGTTTCCAGGTAGCCGGTGATGACCGTCAGCGGCGTGCGCAGCTCGTGCGACACGTTGGCGACGAAGTCCTTGCGCATCTGCTCCAGCTGGTGAATGCGGGTGACATCGCGCACCAGCATCAGGTGTTCGTTGTTGCCGTAGCGGGTGATGTGCAGTTGCACGCGCATGCGGTCGTTGATGGGCGAGGGGATTTCCAGCGGTTCGAGGTAGTTCTCCGCTTCGAAGTATTCCTTGAAACGCGGGTGACGCACCAGGTTGGTTACCTGCTGGCCGCCGTCCTGTGGGGTTTTGAAGCCCAGCAGGGTCTCGGCGGCGCGGTTCCACCACTCCAGGTTGCCGTCGCTGTCGAGCATGATCACGGCGTCACGTAGTGCGGCGGTGGACTCCTGCACCCGGTCGATCACGGCCTGCAGGCGGCCACGCACGCGCTGGTCGCGGCGTTGCAGGTGGTAGATGCTGTCGAACACCTCGCCCCAAAGGCCGTAGCCATCGGGCGGTGCCTCATCGGGTTGGTGGTTGCGCAGCCAGTCGTGCAGGCGCAGCAGTTGCTTGAGGGTCCAGCCCAGGTAGAGCGCCAGGCCAATGGCCAGGCTCCAGCCATAGTAGCCGCTGACCAGCCCGCCGATCAGGCAGACGGTAATCAGCAACAGCAAATGGCGAATAAGAGTCGCGTGCCAGTTCTGGTTCAATTGACGGTCCTTGTACAACAACGTGCAGCGTGGCGCTTTTGAACTCGATCAGCTCTTGGTCGAGAAGCGGTAGCCAGTGCCCCGGACGGTTTGTACCAGATTTTCATAGGCTTCACCCAGCGCCTTGCGCAGGCGGCGGATGTGCACGTCGACCGTGCGTTCCTCGACATAGACGTTGCCGCCCCATACCTGGTCCAGCAGCTGGCCACGTGTGTAGGCACGCTCCTGGTGGGTCATGAAGAACTGCAGCAGGCGGTATTCGGTCGGGCCCATCTCGGCCGGCTTGCCGTCGATGGTGACGCGGTGGCTGATCGGGTCCAGCAGCAGGCCGCCAACTTCGATCGGCGCCTCGCTGTCGCTCGGGCCGGTACGGCGCAACACGGCTTTCAGGCGCGCGACCAGCTCCCGCGGCGAGAACGGCTTGGTGATGTAGTCGTCGGCACCCACTTCCAGGCCCTGGATCTTGTTGTCCTCTTCACCCTTGGCGGTAAGCATGATGATCGGGATGTCGCCGGTCAGCTCGTCGCGCTTGAGGCGGCGGGCCAGCTCGATGCCGGAGGTGCCTGGCAGCATCCAGTCGAGCAGGATCAGGTCCGGCTTGCGGTCGACGATGATTGCATGGGCCTGTTGGGAGTTTTCCGCTTCCAGGCAGTCATAGCCGGCCATTTCCAGGGCAACGGCGATCATCTCGCGAATGGGCGCTTCGTCGTCGACGATCAGAATGTTCCTGCCAACCATGCTCAAACCTCTCCTGGATACGGTGTCTTGGCCCGCATTAGATAACGGAATTATTGCAGCTGTGTGACAGGGTGTTGGCCGTTCTGGCGACATTCCGTGACTGAACTAGGCTTGAGAGGGCCGCAGTTGCGGCGACTCGAACTCAATCCCCCCGAAATAATGGTGAATCCAATGACACGACAAACGCTGAGCTGGATGGCCCTTTTCGCTGCGCTGGCGCTCCCGGGGGTGGCGTCGGCCCAACATGCCATGGAGAAGGACGGCATGTGGGTCGATCATGCCGGCATGACCCTGTACACCTTTGACAAGGATGCGGGAGGCAAGTCGATGTGCAATGGCGATTGCGCCACCAACTGGCCGCCGTTGAAGGTGATGGATGGCGAAAAGGCCGAGGGCAAGTGGACGCAGATCAAGCGTGACGACGGTTCGATGCAGTGGGCCTACGACGGCAAGCCGCTGTACACCTTCGTCAAGGACAAGAAGGCCGGTGACATGACCGGTGATGGCGTGAAGGACGTCTGGCACGTCGCCAAGCCTTGAGATTGTAGGGGCCGCTTCGCGGCCCCTACATATTCAGCGCAACGCGTAATCCAACACTACGCCAATGAACACCAGCATCCCCGCCCAGTGGTTGTGCAGAAACGCCTTGAAGCACGACTCCCGGTCCAGCTTGCGCGTCGACCAGTACTCCCACGCAAAGCACGCTGCCGCACCCAGCAGTCCCAGGTGGAACCAGCCCCCCAGGTCGAAGCGGCTGCCTGCCAGCAACAGGCAGCCCAGCGACAGCAGCTGCAAGGTCAGGATAATGGTGCGGTCGGCGTCGCCAAACAGGATCGCGGTCGACTTCACACCGATCTTCAGGTCGTCATCGCGGTCGACCATGGCGTAGTAGGTGTCATAACCCACCGTCCACAGCAGGTTGGCGATATACAGCAGCCACGCGCTGGCCGGCAGTTCGCCACCCGCTGCCGTGAACGCCATGGGAATACCCCAGGAGTACGCCGCCCCCAGCACCACCTGCGGGTAATAGGTGTAGCGCTTCATGAACGGGTAACAGAACGCCAGCGCCACCGCGCCGAACGACAGCCATACCGTGCGGCTGTTGGTGCACAGCACCAGCAGGAAGCTCACCCCGACCAGGATGGCGAACAGCGCCAGCGCTTCGCGTGGCCGTACTCGACCACTGGCCAGAGGCCGGTCGGCAGTGCGCTTGACGTGGCCATCCACCTTACGGTCGGCGAAATCGTTGATGCAGCAGCCCGCAGCGCGCATCAGCACCACGCCAAGGCCGAAGATCAGCACATTGGCCACGGTAGGTGAACCGTTGCCGGCAATCCACACCGCCGACAGAGTTGGCCACAGCAGCAGGTAGATACCGATCGGCCGGTCCATGCGGCTGAGCTGGACGAAGTCCCAGGCCCGCGGGTGCAGGCGGTTGAGCGACTTGAGCAGTTGCAGGTACATCAGCGGTTTTCCTCCTTGGCCGCTTGCCACAATGCTGGCAGGAACACTTCTGCCACCAGCAGTTCCAGGCCGCCCCGTTCGAAGCGCGAGCGGCGGCCCCACAGTGCTGCGCGGGTGGCTTCGGTCGGCAGCCAGGCCTGTGGATAACTACACACTTCAATCGGGTGGCGGATGAACGCCTGGTCGCAGAACAGCAATTCGCCCAGCGAGCGGCTGCCCAGGGTTTCCAGGTCCAGCCCGCCGCGCTCCAGGGCGCTGCGGCTGGCGACGCTGCGGGCGAACACCCAAGGTTGGCCATGGCCACGCAGGTACACCTCGCGCACCCAGCCTTCGGCGCCAGCGGCAATGCCCAGCGCCTGGCATTCGTCATCGCGCAGTGGCTGCCAGCCCTCGAACAGCGGGGTGACGGAGAAGTGATCGTTGGAGAGGCGGGTCAGGCGGCGGGTCAGCGAGCCCTCGTCGAACAGCCAGTCAAGGGTGGGCTGGTCGATGCCGGTCGCCAGCTGTGAATACGGCAGCCACGCGACAGCGGCTGCTTGCGGGGATTCGTACGACACGTCGGTCTGCTTGTTACAACCAGAGAGGCGGCGAGCTTAGCATGATTGCCCTGACTGCTTGCATAATGCATGAAACAGGGCCAGAGACCGGCCCGATAAAGCCTGAGTTCCACCAAGGAAAAAGACCTGATGAAAAAGTGGCAATGTATTGTCTGTGGCCTGATCTACGACGAAGCCGAAGGCTGGCCCGACGACGGCATCGCCCCCGGCACCCGTTGGGAAGATGTGCCTGAAGACTGGCTGTGCCCTGACTGCGGGGTTGGCAAAAGCGACTTTGAAATGATCTCCATCGGCTAATCGAGGAAAGCACGACATGACGTCCCCTGTGGTAATCATCGGTACCGGCCTTGCGGGTTACAACCTGGCGCGTGAATTTCGCAAGCTCGATACGCAGACGCCGTTGCTGCTGATCACCGCCGACGATGGTCGTTCCTACTCCAAGCCCATGCTCTCCATGGGCTTTGCCAAGCAGAAAGACGCCGACGGCCTGGTCATGGCCGAGCCAGGCGCAATGGCCGAACAGCTGAATGCCGAGATCCGCACCCATACCCGCATCAGCGGCATCGACCCAGGCCACAAGCGCCTGTGGATCGGTGAAGAGGCCGTGGAGTACCGCGACCTGGTGCTGGCCTGGGGGGCGCAGACCGTGCAGGTGCCGATCGAAGGCGACGGCAGCCATCTGGTGTTCCCGATCAACGACCTCGAAGACTACGCGCGCTTCCGTGCTGCCGCTGTCGGCAAGCAGCGCGTGCTGATTCTCGGTGCCGGCCTGATCGGCTGCGAGTTCGCCAACGACATGAGCCTGGGTGGCTTCCAGGTGGAGGTAGTGGCGCCATGTGAGCAAGTGATGCCAACCCTGCTGCACCCGGCCGCTGCGGCGGCTGTGCAAGCCGGGCTGGAGGGCTTGGGCGTGCGCTTCCACCTGGGCCCGGTGTTGACCCGCTTGCAGCAGGTGCCCCAAGGCCTGGAGGCGCACCTGTCGGATGGCGGCGTGATCGCCTGCGACCTGGTGGTTTCGGCCATCGGCCTTCGCCCGCGCACCGACCTGGCTGCCGCAGCCGGCTTGCAGACCAACCGTGGCGTCAGCGTAGACCGCGAGTTACGTACATCCCACGCCAACATCTTCGCCCTCGGCGACTGTGCCGAGGTCGATGGCATCAACCTGCTCTACGTGATGCCACTGATGAGCTGTGCCCGGGCGCTGGCGCAAACCCTGGCCGGCAAGCCGACGGCGGTCGCGTATGGGCCGATGCCGGTCACGGTAAAAACCCCGGCCTGCCCGCTGGTGGTTTCGCCGCCGCCCATGGGCCACGAAGGCACTTGGCAGGTGGACGGTCAGGGCAGTGACCTCAAGGTGCTCTGCCACGGCGCAGACGGCAATTTGCTGGGCTACGCCCTGACCGGGAAAGCCGTGATGGAGAAGCTGGCGCTGAATCGTCAGTTGCCAGCCGTAATGGCGTAAATAGAGGGTGTTCTGTCGGTTTTATCCTGTTGTTGCCCACACAATGGCCGCCCAGATACTGGCGCGTCCCCGGAGCTCGTGCCATTCTCACTTCCGTCTGCCGCAGATTAGAGCCTGCGGTGCCTTGAGCGCTGCTCCCAAAGGCAGCACGGCATAACAACAAGAATTCCGTCAAAGAGGCTTCACTATGCGCAAACCAGAACTCGCCGCCGTCATCGCCGATAAGGCCGATCTGACCAAGGAAAAGGCCAATCAGGTTTTGAACGCGATTCTCGACAGCATCACCGGCGCCCTGGACAAGGACACCGTGACCCTGGTCGGTTTCGGCACTTTTGAAAAACGTCATCGCGGCGCGCGTACCGGCAAGAACCCGCAAACCGGTGAGCCGGTCAAGATCAAAGCCAGCAACACCGTGGCCTTCAAGCCTGGCAAGAACCTGCGCGACAGCGTCAACGCCCCGGTCAAGCCAGCCAAGAAAGGCAAGTGATCGCTCCCTGACAACCCCCGTGTCAGCCAAGCGGGCGCCCCAGGGCGCCCGTTGTGCTTTCTGCAGGCAAAATGTTTCGAACTTGCATAAATAGTTCGGGAAAGGGATAAACTGCGCGCCTTAGTCACTTTTCATTCGAGGCGCGTTGATGAAGTTCCGCTTTCTTCTCTGGGCCATGGGGCTGTTGATGGCCAGGGCCAGCCGTAACAACCCGGCATTCCAGCAGCAGCTCAAGGGCAAGGACCTGGTGTTCCAGATGCAGACCCTGGACGGCAAGGTCGCCCGGCACTTCATCGTCAATAACGAACGCATCAGCAGCAAGGGCGGCGCACACCCGCAGCCGGCCTTCGCCATTGCCTTCAAGGACGCGGCCTATGGCTTTGCCACGATGCAGGCGGGTAACAAGCAATTGGCGTTCATGCAGGGGATTCAGGACAAGCACATCCAGATCAAGGGCAATCCGGCGTTGGTGATGTGGTTCCAGGGGTTGATGAAGTACCTGAAGCCGAAGAAGAAAGGCTGAAATTGCCGGGGCTGCAAAGCAGCCCCAGAAAAATCAATGCGGTGCGTGAAACTGCGAAGCCAGTTCGCGCAACAGGTTCTCGGCCTCGAGCACCTTGTTCACCACATCTTCCGCCTTGTCCCGGGTAATCCCCAGGCGCTCCAGCAACTCGTCCGGGATCTCCTCCACCGGCCCCGAACCAATGCCTCGCGAGCGCAGCAGCCGGGTGGCCAGGCACACCAGGTTGGGGAATGCCGAGTACTCGCCGTCATAGGCCGGGTCGTGCTGGAAACGCAGCGCGGTCGACAGCTCTTCCGGCATGTCCCACAGCTTCATCAGCCAGGCGCCGATCTGTTCGCGGCTGATGCCCAACAGGTGCTGTTCCACGTAGGTGTGGTTCAGGTGCGGGTTCACCTCCAGATGGCGGCAAATCAGCGAGAAGTGCGGTGGGAACACGTGCGCCAGTAGCAGGTAGCCGAAGTTGTGCAGCAGCCCGGCCAGGTAGGTTAGCCCTGCCTCGGGGCGTTCTGCCCTCGGCATGGCACGGGTCAGTCCTTCGATGATTGCGGCGGTGTAGATCGACTGCTGCCAGTACGGTGTGGCCTGCTGCGGGTGGTCTTTAGGCAGGCTCAACGTCTTGCCCAGCGCCAGGCCCAAGGCCAGGTTGATCACCAGATCGAAGCCCAGCACGCGCACGATGGCATCTTCCACCGAGCGGATCTTGCCGGGTGAGGCGTAGTACGGCGAAGCCGCCCAGCTCACCACCTGGGCCGCCAGCGCCGGGTCGGTTTCAACCACGCCGGTGATGTCATCGATGCTGGCGTTGGGGTCTACCCGCAGCTTGATGATCTTTTGCGCAGTATCGGCCAGCGGCGGGATCTCGATGGTTTCTTCCAGGCGCTTCTGGATGCGTCGGGCCGTGAAGGCCTGCACGGCATTGGTGATTTCCCGGGTGTCGTCATCGGGGCGGTCGAGGTTGGGGCTGATGGCCTCGATTTCCTGACCGAAGCTGCTGGCGCTGGCTTTGGCCAGCATGCGCTTGAAGTGCGCGCTTTCGATTTCCAGCAGCAGGCCGGTTTCGCCCGACTGGATATAGACGGTTTCGGCGTCGAGCAGGCTCTTCTCGTACTGGCACGGTGAGCTGGTCAGCGCCGGAATGCCTGGCAGGGCCTTGAGCTGGTGTTTGTCGAGCATCTGCTTCAAGCGCGGCACCGACACGGCGGTCAGCTTGCGCCCGGTCAGCTCGGTCAGGCGGTTGAGGTCCAGCAGTTGGCTCTGCGGGAACAGCACCATGAGGGCGCCGACTTCGTCGTCGAGAAGCACTGCCTGCACCCGCGAAGCCGCAGGAAGGTTCGGGTGCTCGGCCACCTCGCGGTAGGCGACGCCGACTTTGTCGAGCAGCAGCCTGATAACAGAGGGTGCGTGTGGGGTTGCGGTGTCCAGGGCAACTTCAGTCATGGTCCGTATCCACTGATTCTTTTAAACGCGAAGTATAACCAGCCTGCGAGCAAATCTGGATCCATTCTGGGACTAGCGTCACACTTGGCCATATTGCTGGCCATGACGCAGCCAGCGGTCGAGCAACGGGCTGACGTGTTCCGGCCAGCGCGCGATCAGGGCCTGGGCGGCGTCGCGCACCGCTGGCAACAGGTCGGCGTCACGCATCAGGTCGGCGACCTTGAACTGTAGCAGGCCGGTCTGGCGGGTCCCCAGCATCTCGCCCGGGCCGCGCAGCTCCAGGTCCTTTTCGGCGATGATGAAGCCGTCGTTGGTCTCGCGCATGATCCCCAGGCGCTCGCGGCCGATCTGCGACAGTGGCGGGTGGTACAGCAGCACGCAATGGCTCACGGCACTGCCCCGGCCAACCCGGCCGCGCAGCTGGTGCAACTGGGCCAAGCCAAGGCGCTCGGGGTTCTCGATGATCATCAGGCTGGCGTTGGGCACGTCCACGCCTACCTCGATGACCGTGGTCGCAACCAGCAACTGCAATTCACCGGCCTTGAACAGCGCCATGATCTCGGCTTTCTCCGCAGGCTTCATGCGACCGTGGATCAGGCCCACACGCAGTTCGCCCAAGGCGCTGCCAAGTTCTTCATACGTGCTTTCGGCCGCCTGGCAGGTGAGTTCTTCGGACTCTTCGATCAGCGTGCATACCCAGTAAGCTTGACGGCCCTCGGCGCAGGCGGCGCGCACCCGCTCGACTACCTCGAAGCGACGGCTGTCGGCCACCAGCACCGTGTTTACCGGCGTACGCCCGGGTGGCAGTTCGTCCAGTACCGAGGTGTCCAGGTCGGCGTAGGCGCTCATCGCCAAGGTGCGCGGAATAGGCGTGGCGGTCATGATCAACTGGTGCGGGCACAGCTCGCCGGCCACGCCCTTCTTGCGCAGGGCCAGGCGTTGCTGCACCCCAAATCGATGCTGTTCGTCGATGATCGCCAGGGCCAGGTGCTTGAACTTCACCTCTTCCTGGAACAGCGCGTGGGTGCCGACCACCATCGGTGCGCCGTTGGCGATCTGTTCCAGGGAAGCTGCCCGGGCCTTGCCCTTGAGCTTGCCGGCCAGCCAGGCCACTTCGATGCCCAGTGGTTCGAGCCAGCGCTTGAAGGTGATGTAGTGCTGTTCGGCGAGGATCTCGGTGGGTGCCATCAAGGCCACCTGATAGCCGGCTTCCAACGCCTGTAGCGCGGCCAGGGCGGCGACCACGGTCTTGCCTGCCCCCACATCGCCCTGCACCAGGCGCATCATCGGCTCGTGCTGGCTGAGGTCATAGGCAATTTCGTTGGCCACCCGCTGCTGCGCGCCGGTCGGCTGGAAGCCCAGGTTGGCCAGGTACTGCGCTTGCAGACGCTTGGCCTTGGGCAGTACCGGTGCGCGCAGGCTACGCAGGCTTTCGCGCAGGCGTTGCTGCGACAGCTGGTGGGTCAGCAGTTCTTCGAAGGCCAGGCGGTGCTGGGCCCAGTGCTGGCCTTCGGCGAGCTCGTCGAGGTCGGCGTCGGCCGGCGGGTTGTGCAGGTAGCGGATGGCATCGTCCAGCGGCGCCAGTTGGTAGTCCCGGGCCAGCTCGTCAGGCAGCCAGTCAGGCAGGCTGCGCGGGCCAAGCAGGCCCAGGCTCTGCTGGCACAACAGGCGCAGGCGTTGCTGGGTGAGGCCTTCGGTGGACGGGTAGATGGGTGTCAGCGTCTGCTCGACCGGGGGCGGTGGTTCGTCGCCATTCAGTGCGCGGTACTCCGGGTGGTAGATTTCCAGGCCCGAAGCGCCGGGGCGGGCTTCGCCGTAGCAGCGCAAGTGGGTGCCGCGTTTCAGGCCTTCTTTCTGCGCGTTGCTGAAGTGGTAGAAGCGCAGGCTCAGCACGCCACTGCCATCTCCCAGTCGCACCACCAGGCTACGTCGCTTGCCCATGGTCACGTCGGCGCCGCTGACCACGCCCTCGATCACGGCATCCTGGCCGGGGCGCAATTGGCCAATCGGCACCACGCGGGTGCGGTCCTGGTAGCGCAGGGGCAGGTGGAACAGCACATCCTGCAGGTTCTCCAGGCCGACCTTGGCGAGTTTTTCCGCCATGGCCTCGCCAACGCCCTTGAGTACCGTGACCGGGACCTTCGACAGCTCACTCATGACTCAGGCCGGTTGTTCCGCAGGGGCTTTGGCAACCGAACACAGGCGGATCGAATCTGCGAGGATCTCGATGGCCTTCGGCCGCGGGAAGCTGGCACGCCATGCGATGGCCACGGTGCGGAACGGCGCTGGCGCCGTCAGCGGGCGGACCTCGATGATGCCAGGGGCGTAGTGGTGGCTGTGCACCGCCGACAGCGGCAGGATCGAAACGCCAAGGCCTGATGCCACCATATGGCGGATGGTTTCCAGCGAGCTGGACTCGACCGTGGTGTGCTTGGAACCTTCACCGCCCTTGTTCAGGGTCGGGCAGGCTTCCAGTACCTGATCGCGGAAGCAGTGGCCCTCACCCAGCAGCAACAGGCTCTTGTCGTTGAGCATGGCGGTGTCGATGGTCTTTTTCGCCGTCCACGGGTGGTCGGCCGGCATCAGGGCGCAGAACGGCTCATCGTACAGCGGCAGGGTCAGCACGTCGGCTTCGTTGAACGGCAGGGCGATGATCACCGCGTCCAGTTCGCCATTGCGCAGCTTTTCGCGCAGCACGTGGGTGAAGTTTTCTTCGATGTACAGCGGCATCTGCGGCGCTACGCGGTGCAGTTGCGGAATCAGGTGCGGGAACAGGTAGGGGCCGACGGTGTAGATGGCACCGACCTTGAGCGGGGCGGTTAGCTGGTTCTTGCCGGCTTGGGCCAGCTCGCGAATGCCTTGGGCCTGCTCCAGTACCTTCTGCGCCTGGGCGACAATGCTTTCGCCGACCGGGGTCAGGCGCACCGCGCTCTTGCTGCGTTCGAAGATCAGAACGCCAAGCTCATCCTCGAGCTTCTTCACACCGACCGACAGGGTCGGCTGGCTCACGTGGCAGCGTTCGGCGGCATGGCCGAAGTGCTGTTCCTGGGCGAGTGTGACGATGTAGCGTAATTCTGTGAGGGTCATAACGTGCGTCCATGAAGTTGCGGGCCCAGCATAGCGGCTGCAATCGATAGACGCACGTTATCAGACTTGCCGATTTGTGACAGAAACAAAAGTCTCAGCGGCGGTCCAGCGAGTAGACGAACGGTGCCACGACTTCGATCGTGCCATTGTTCAGCAACTCGGGTGGCGGCTTGGGTACAGTGCCGGCCCGACGGATCATTTCCAGCGTCGCCCGGTCCAGTGCGGCGCTACCCGAGCCACCAGCCATGGAGTACGACACCACCTTGCCTTCGGCGTCGACCACGAAGCGCAGGCGGTTGATGCCCTGCAGACCGCGACGGCGCGCGTCTTCCGGGTAACGCTTGTACTTGGCCAGGTGACGCAGCAGGTCGCTCTGCCAGGTCGGCAGGGCGTTGCTGTTGGACGCAATGCTCGGCGCCGGTGCCGCGGACTTCTGCGGCGGCGTGTTGCTGGGCGGTGCGTCTACCGTTTGTTCGGTCGGTGGTGCTTCCTTCGGCGGCTCAGGCTTTTTCTCGGGCTTGGGCGGCTGTGGCTTGGCCTTCGGCTTGGGCGGCTTGGGAATGGCGATCTTGGGCTTGGGTGCCTCGGCCAGCTTCGGCAGCGGCGGTTCCTCGACCGGTGCCGGTGGCTGCGGCGCCGCTTTCGGGGGCGGTGGTGGCGCAGGCTCCGGCAATGGCGCCAGCTCGACCATCATGGCTGCCGGTGGCAGTTCGATGGCCTGGGGCACCGACCAGTTGAGCGTCAGCAGCACGGCGACCACGTGCACGCCCAGCACGATCGCCAGGCTGCCACCGTAGCGCGCCATGTTAGAGCGCGTTTTTGTCATTTCTTGGCTGCCGTCTCGAGACCTACCAGACCGACCTTGAGGTAGCCGGCCGCGCGCATGTTGTTCATCACTTCCATCAAGTCACCGTAATCCACGCCTTTGTCAGCCTGGAAGAAGATGGTGGTTTCCTTGTCACCCTTGGTCTTGGCATCGAGCATCGGGCCAAGCTGGTCGGGTACAGCAACCTGATCGTCGCCGACGTACAGCTTCTGGTCGGCCTTGACGCTGACGAACACCGGTTTCTCGGGCCTCGGCGCCGGTTTGGCGGTTGAGGCCGGCAGGTCGACCTTGATGTCGACCGTGGCCAAGGGGGCTGCGACCATGAAGATGATCAGCAGCACCAGCATCACGTCGATGAACGGCGTAACGTTGATTTCGTGGTTTTCGGCGAGGTCGTCGCCACCTTCGTTGAGATGCAGGCCCATGGCTTACCCCACTTTCACCATGTGCGGGGCGGCGCGCTCGCTGCCCTGGTGGTCCAGGTCACGGCTGACCAGCAGCAGTACCTGGGCGGAGGCGTCGGACACCTGGGCCTTGTAGCCGGCGATGGAGCGGGCGAAGACGTTGTAGATGACCACGGCCGGGATTGCTGCGACCAGGCCCAGGGCGGTGGCCAGCAGGGCTTCGGCGATGCCGGGAGCGACCACGGCCAGGTTGGTGGTCTGGGTCTTGGCGATGCCGATGAAGCTGTTCATGATGCCCCATACAGTACCGAACAGACCTACGAACGGCGCGGTGGAACCGATGGTTGCCAGTACGCCGGTGCCGCTGCTCATGGTACGGCCGCTGGCGTGCACCAGGCGCTCCAGACGGAAGCTGACGCGCTCCTTGATGCCTTCTTTTTCACGGGCGTTGGCCGACAGGCGCATTTCTTCGAGGGCGTCGTGAACCAACGTGTGGGCCAGGGTGCCCTCCTTTTTGGAGACTTCGCTGGCTTCTTTCAGGGTGGTGGACTTCTTCAGCTGGGCGATTTCACCACGCAGGCGACGTTTGGCGCCCATCAGCTCGAAGCCTTTGGCAATCCAGATTGTCCAGGTGATGATGGAGGCGATAGCCAGGCCGATCATGACGATCTTCACCACGATGTCGGCGTTTTTGTACATGCCCCACGGGGACAGGTCGTGGGCCATGCCCAGGGACGTGTCTTCAACCAGTGCATCGGTAGCGGGATCAACCACAACCTGCGAATCTGCCGGGGCGGCAGCTTGTACTTCGCCAGCGGGAGCCTGGCCTTCCACAGCCGGTGCCGCCGGGGCAGCTTGAGCAGCCGGAGCGGAAGCAGCGGCTGGTGTAGCGGCATTGGCGGTTGGCTCATCGGCCATGGCCACCGGGGCCAGCACCAGGCTGAGTGTCAGCGCGGCGATGGCGCGCCAGGCGCGCGACGGGGTTGGCGAAGCGGAAGGTTGAGTACGTGTCATGCTGGCCGGACCTGATGAAGAAAAAGTGGACGTTCTCCAAGGCCTCGAGATAGGCCGAGAACAAATTGGTCGTCATTATTGCAAGTAATTCTTGTTAACAAAAGTAATCTTGTTGCTTTTTTCGCCTATGGTCTAGCCGCCCATCGTGTAGCGTGGCCTGGCTGATCAATTGGTCTAGGGAGTTTTGTGATGTCAGACCTATCCGTGATGGTGGTGGGATGTGGTGATGTAGGCGGGCGTTTTGCCAAGCAGATGCTGGCCAAAGGCTGGCGGGTAAGCGGCCTGCGCCGTTCTGTCGGGCAACTGCCTGCGGGTATTGCACCGGTTGCCGCCGACCTGGCGAAACCTGCAATTCCGCAAGCCTGGCCGCAGGGCTCGCTGGACTACCTGGTGTACTGCGTGGCGGCCAGCCAGCACGACGAGGCGGGTTACCAGGCGGCCTACGTCGACGGCTTGCGCCATGTGCTGGCGTGGCTGGCCGAGCGAGGCCAGCGCCCGCGTCGCCTGCTGTTTGTATCGAGCAGCAGCGTGTATGCCCAAAAAGACGGTGAATGGATCGAAGAAGGTGCGGCCACCGAGCCTGAAGGTTATTCCGGGCGGGTGATGCTGGAGGCCGAGCAGCTGGCGCTGGCCAGCGGCATTCCGGCAAGCGTGGTGCGTCTGACCGGCATCTATGGCCCAGGCCGCGAGTGGCTGTTGAGCCAGGTGCGCCAGGGTTACCGCGTCGCCGAGGAGCCGCCGCTGTATGGCAACCGTATTCATGCCGAGGATGCTGCCAGCCTGTTGGCTCACCTGCTGCAGGCCGATGCCGACGGCAAGGCGTTGGACGACTATTACATTGGCGTCGATGACGATCCGGCACCGCTGGCCGATGTGGTGGCTTGGCTGCGGGCGTACATGGGGGTTACCGAGTGGTCTGATGAGCAGCGGGTGCGGCGTACTGGCAGCAAGCGCTGCAGCAATGCCCGGGCGCGGGCGTTGGGGTGGGTACCGGTGTATCCGAGTTACAAGGAAGGGTATGCAGCCATCCTGAAAGGAGGCCGTTGAATGTACCGGCCTCTTCGCGGGTAAACCCGCGAAGAGGCCGGTAAATTCAGTGCAAATGCAGCAGCATTCAGTTCTGCTCCAGCACCCACTGGCGCTTACCCGCCGCCAGCTGCGGCATTTCATCCGGTTGTGCCCGGTTCACCGCCTGGAAAATCTCCAGCTTGTCGCCATCACGCTTGATGATGAACGGCGCGCCACGCTGGTTACGCTCCAGCCACAGGCTGTCATTGCTGCCGCCCATGGTCGCGCAGTCGCCTGCCAGGCACAGGGCGAAACGGTCCGGCCCTGGCAGGCCGGTGACGTTGCCAGTGTCGCTGAAGCGCACGCTGGCACCTTTGCCCTGGCCTTCGGTGATCTTCCAGTTGCCGCCCAGGTAGGCCTGGTACAGCGCCTTCTCGAAGTTGCTGCCCAGCGGGGCATTGGCAGCCGCAGGCGTTTTGGCGCGTACGAAGGCCTGCTTGGTACCGCGTTGGTCGACGGTTAGCAGCTCGTCACCATCAAGCGACAACTGCTCGGTCTGGCCGCCTTCGAAGTTGGCCTGCCATTGCTTTTCATTGGCGCTCAGCTGGCCGTCAGCGGCCTCGAAGCCATTGCTGTAGCTGGCCTGCTGGTTGGCGACGTCGACCTTCCACTCGAACACCGGGCCGTGCTCGTTCAGCGCCTGGCGCAGGCTGCCGCCTTTGACGGCTGCAGTGATGGCGTCCTGGTTGATCCAGGTGCCGTTGAAGTCTTCGGGTTTGTGGCTGGCGCAGCCGCCCAGAAGCAGGGCTGCCAGTGCGAGGGGCAGTGCTTGACGCATGAGGGAATAACCTTGCAGAAGAGGGAGGGGTGACGGGCAGGGTGCCCGTCACCAAGGGCATCATTCGATGACCAGGATGGCGTCCATTTCGACCTGGGAGCCTTTCGGCAGCGCGGCAACGCCGATGGCGGCGCGGGCCGGGTATGGTTGCTCGAAGTAGCGGCCCATCACCTCGTTGACCTTGGCGAAGTGGCTCAGGTCGGTGAGGAAGATGTTCAGCTTGACGATGTCCTTGAACGAACCACCAGCGGCTTCAGCCACGGCTTTGAGGTTCTCGAACACTTGCACGGTCTGAGCTTCGAAGCCTTCGACCAGCTCCATGGTCTTCGGGTCCAGCGGGATCTGGCCCGACATGTACACGGTATTGCCGGCCTTGATCGCCTGCGAGTAGGTGCCGATGGCAGCTGGGGCCTTGTCGCTGTTGATGACGGTCTTGCTCATGATGACTCCTTGCGGTTGGCGGACTACGTACGCATGCGGGTGATGCGGACCACACCGGTCAGGGTACGCAGCTTCTTGATCACACGCGCCAGGTGCACGCGGTCGTGCACGCTGACCACCAGTTGGACCACGCTGATACGGCCGTCGCGTTCGTCCATGCTGATCTTCTCGATGTTGCCGTCGGCGGCGTTGACGCTGCTGGCCAGTAGGGCGATCAGGCCGCGCTGGTGCTCCAGTTCGACACGCAGTTCGACATTGAACTCGCCCGTGATGTCCTTGGCCCAGGAGAGCTGCACGCACTTCTCCGGGTTGTGGCGGATTTCACTGATGTTGCGGCAGTTCTCAAGGTGCACGACCATGCCTTTGCCAGCCGACAGGTGGCCGACGATCGGGTCACCCGGGATCGGCGTACAGCACTTGGCGTAGCTCAGCACCAGGCCTTCGGTACCACGGATCGCCAGCGGGCCTTCCGGCGCTGGCAACTGCTCGCCTTCGGCCGACAGCAGGCGACGTGCAACCACGTAGGCCATGCGGTTGCCCAGGCCGATGTCTTCGAGCAGGTCTTCGATGAGTTCCAGGCGGTACTCGGCGAGAATCGACTGGATGCGTTCCTGGGGGATTTTCTCCAGGCTGCTGTCGAAGCCGGTGAGCACCTTGTTCAGCAGGCGTTCGCCCAGGCTGATGGACTCGGACCGACGCTGCTGCTTGAGGGCGTGGCGGATGTGCGTGCGCGCCTTGCCGGTGACCACGAAGTTGAGCCAGGCCGGGTTCGGCCGTGCGCCCGGTGCGCTGACGATTTCCACCGTCGAGCCGCTTTGCAGCGGCTCGGACAGCGGCGCCAGGCGGCGGTTGATGCGGCAGGCGATGCAGCTGTTGCCCACGTCGGTGTGCACCGCGTAGGCGAAGTCGACAGCCGTGGAGCCTTTGGGCAGCTCCATGATGCGGCCTTTGGGCGTGAACACGTAGACCTCGTCCGGGAACAGGTCGATCTTCACGCTTTCGATGAATTCCAGCGAGTTGCCGGCACGTTGCTGCAGTTCAAGGATGCCCTTGACCCACTGACGGGCACGGGCGTGGCTACCCTTGGGCTGCTCGTCGTCGTTGGACTTGTACAGCCAGTGCGCGGCGATGCCGTTGTTGGCCATCTCTTCCATTTCGCGGGTGCGGATCTGGATTTCGATGGGCACGCCGTGCATGCCGAACAGCGTGGTGTGCAACGACTGGTAGCCGTTGGCCTTGGGGATCGCGATGTAGTCCTTGAAGCGACCGGGCAGCGGTTTGTACAGGTTATGCACGGCGCCGAGCACGCGGTAGCAGGTGTCGACCTTGTCGACGATGATGCGGAAGGCGTACACGTCCATGATCTCGTTGAAGGCACGGCGCTTGCCGCGCATCTTCTTGTAGATGCCATAGAGGTGTTTCTGCCGGCCGCTGACCTCGCCCTCGATGCCGTCGGCGGCCAGGCAGTTGGCCAGCGAGTGCTCGATCTTGGCGACGATCTCTTTACGGTTGCCGCGTGCGCTTTTCACCGCCCGGTGAATCAGCGACGAGCGCATCGGGTGCATGGCCTTGAAGCCCAGGTCCTCGAACTCCACGCGCACGGTGTGCATGCCCAGGCGGTTGGCGATGGGGGCGTAGATTTCGAGGGTTTCCTTGGCGATGCGTCGGCGCTTTTCGCCAGACAGCACTTCCAGGGTGCGCATGTTGTGCAGGCGGTCGGCCAGCTTGACCAGGATCACGCGGATATCGCGAGCCATGGCCATGGCCATCTTCTGGAAGTTTTCGGCCTGCGCCTCGGCCTTGGTCTCGAAGTTCATCTGGGTCAGTTTGCTGACCCCATCGACCAGTTCGGCCACGGTCTCGCCAAATTGCTGGCTGAGGGCTTCCTTGGCGATGCCGGTGTCTTCGATCACATCGTGCAGCATGGCCGCCATCAGGCTCTGATGGTCCATGTGCATGTCGGCGAGGATGCTGGCCACGGCCAGTGGGTGGGTCACGTAGGGCTCGCCGCTGCGGCGGCGCTGCCCGTCGTGGGCCTGTTCGGCGTAGAAATAGGCGCGGCGGACCAGGTTGACCTGTTCGGGGCCAAGATAGGTCGACAGCCGTTCGGCCAAGGCTTCTATACCCGGCATGGGTTCACCTCCTGCGGAGGAAGAGGGCCTTGCGCCGTGCGACGTCGACCTGGCATCAATCAGACAGCCTCGTTGTTCTCGTCCTCGAACGCGGCGAACACCGGATCCTCGGTGACGATCTCTTCAGCGGCGATGAACTCGTTGGTGACGATGCCTTCGGCGATTTCACGCAGGGCAACAACGGTTGGCTTGTCGTTTTCCCACGCAACGCGTGGTTCTTTGCCGCCGGTCGCCAGCTGGCGAGCGCGCTTGGTCGAGAGCATGACCAGCTCAAAGCGGTTATCCACGTGTTCCAGGCAGTCTTCAACAGTTACGCGGGCCATGGTCTTCCTCAGTAGCAAATGCGGTGGGCGTGCAGCCCAATAGTGGGCAGGCGGACTCGATAGTATAAAAATTCACCAGCCAATAGGGAAGCGCTGTTTTGTCGGGTGATACCTTCAAGCCCCGTGTTTGCTTCTTCGCGGGTAAACCCGCTCCTACAAGGTACGCGGTGCCTGTAGGAGCGGGTTTACCCGCGAAAGGGCCGGAACAGAGACCCTCGATGCTTGATCCTGACGATAACCTCAGAGCATCGCGTCTCGCAACCGCGGGGTCAGCTCTTCGAACAAGGTCTGTACCGAGCGCAATGCCCGGCAATCCGGCCGGGTCAGCAGCCACAGCTGGGTGTCACAACCCGGCAGCGGCCCACTCAACGCATCCACGCCGGGCAAGGCATGCACCATATAGTCCGGCAACGCCGCCACGCCCAGGCCGGCGGTGACCAGCTGGGCGATGGTCGACATGCTGCTGCACTGGTAGCGCGGGCTTACCCCAGGGTGCTGCTGGTTGCGCCAGACCACCGTAGGGTGGTCCACCATCGAGTCATCGGGGGCGATCCACGGCACGTTGGCGGGCGACTCGGCCAGACGCTCGCGCCACTGTGGCTGGCCGCAGACGACATAGGAGGTAGAACCCAGGTTGCGGCCCACCAGGTGCTCCGGTGGCGTGTTGGTCAGGCGCAGGGCGATGTCGGCATCGCGCCGGCTGAGGTTGGCAAACGTGTTGGAGGTGCCCATCTCCAGCGATAGCGCCGGGTAGTTGGGCATGAACTCGGCCAGCGCCGGCAGCAACAGGCTGTGCATCACCGCCTCGGTACAGGTCAGGCGCACCGTGCCGCTTACCACCTGCTCGCCACTGGTCATGGCAATGCGCGCCGCCTCCAGTGCCTGTTCTGCGCGTTCGGCCTGCTCGGCCAGCGCCTGAGCGGTGTCGGTCGGCAGGTAGCCCTTGCGGCTCTTGACGAACAAGGCGGTGCCCAGCGCCGACTCCAGCCGGCGGATCGAGCGGAATACTGTCGAAACATCGACTTTCAGCAGCTCGGCGGCCTTGGCCAGCGAGCGGCCCCGCTCCAGTGCCAGGACCAGGGAGAGGTCGGCGTGGGTGATCTGATATTGCATTGGTGCACGCTCTGCTTGCCGAATTGCCAATGTCTGTTGCGTCAGGGCCATTTTATAGTGAAACGGCCCCCCGGAATCAATGCGCCCGGTCGGGTAACCAGTCCCCACGATGGGAAAGTGAAAAGAACAACAGCTGCAACCATCGTCGCCCGTGAGGCGCCAGCCGTATCCCACATCGCCGCAGCACATCAAAGGATGTACACCATGACGTCGGTAACCCCGTGCGCCAGTTCTTCCAGCGAGATGAATGACTTCCTCCAGGCCCATCCGGACACGCAGTACGTCGACCTGCTGATCTCCGACATGAATGGCGTGGTACGTGGCAAGCGCATCGAGCGGGCCAGCCTGCACAAGGTGTACGAGAAGGGCATCAACCTGCCCGCATCGCTGTTCGCCCTGGACATCAATGGCTCCACCGTCGAGAGCACCGGCCTTGGCCTGGACATCGGCGATGCCGACCGCATCTGCTTCCCGATCCCGGGCACGTTGTCGGATGAGCCGTGGCAGAAGCGCCCCACGGCCCAGTTGCTGATGACCATGCACGAGCTCGATGGCCAGCCGTTCTTCGCCGACCCGCGCGAAGTGTTGCGCCAGGTGGTGAGCAAGTTCGACGACTTGGGCCTGGATATCTGCGCGGCGTTCGAGCTGGAGTTCTACCTGATCGACCAGGACAACCTCAACGGTCGCCCGCAGCCGCCGCGTTCGCCCATTTCCGGCAAACGCCCGCAGTCTACCCAGGTGTACCTGATCGACGACCTCGATGAATACGCCGACTGCCTGCAGGACATGCTTGAAGCCGCCAAGGAACAAGGCCTGCCCGCCGACGCCATCGTCAAGGAAAGCGCCCCGGCGCAGTTCGAAGTCAACCTGCACCACGTGGCCGATCCGCTGAAGGCCTGTGATTACGCGATCCTGCTCAAGCGCCTGATCAAGAACGTGGCCTACGACCACGAAATGGACACCACGTTCATGGCCAAGCCCTACCCGGGCCAGGCAGGTAACGGCCTGCACGTACACATTTCGTTGCTGGACAAGAAAACCGGCAAGAACATCTTTGCCAGCGATGACCCGTTGCAAAGCGACACGCTGCGCCACGCCATCGGTGGTGTGCTGGAAACCATGCCGGCGTCGATGGCGTTCCTGTGCCCGAACATCAACTCCTATCGCCGCTTCGGCGCGCAGTTCTACGTGCCCAATGCGCCAAGCTGGGGCCTGGATAACCGCACCGTTGCCGTACGCGTGCCCACCGACAGCAGCGACAACGTGCGCCTGGAGCACCGTGTGGCTGGCGCCGACGCCAACCCGTACCTGATGCTGGCGGCCATCCTGGCCGGCGTGCATCACGGCCTGACCAACAAGGTCGAGCCGGATGCGCCGATCGAAGGCAACTCCTACGAACAGCTGGAGCAAAGCCTGCCGAACAACCTGCGCGATGCCCTGCGCGCGCTGGACGACAGCGAAGTCCTCAACCAATACATCAGCCCGGACTACATCGATATCTTCGTGGCCTGCAAGGAAAGCGAACTGGCCGAGTTCGAAGTGTCGATTTCCGACCTTGAGTACAACTGGTACCTGCACACGGTGTAAGCCCATGAGCGCAACTGCGGTCCCCTTGATCGGTGTCAGCGCCTGCCGCCAGCAGGTGGGGAAGAACTCGTCGCACACGGTAGGCGACAAGTATGTCGAGGCGGCCGGCTTTGCCGGCATGCCGCTGATCTTGCCGGCCCGCGACGGGGGCAGCGACCCACAGGCGCTGCTGGCCCGGCTGCACGGCATTGTTTTTACAGGCTCGCCTTCAAATATCGAACCGCATCATTACAATGGCGCCCCCAGCGTGGCGGGTACCCGGCACGACCAGGCGCGTGATCGGCTGACCTTGCCACTGCTGCAGGCGGCGATTACTGCCGGTGTGCCGGTGTTCTGCATTTGCCGTGGCTATCAGGAACTGAACGTGGCCCTTGGCGGCAGCTTGCACCAACGCGTGCAGGAGCTGCCTGGCTACCTTGATCATCGCGAACCTGAGGACGCACCCCTGGAGGTGCAATACGGCCCTCGTCACCCGGTCGGCATCGAGCCTGGCGGGTTGTTCGAGCGCCTGGGCCTGGCGGCGCAGTTCGAGGTCAACTCGCTGCACAGCCAGGGCATCGACCGCCTGGCCCCAGGCTTGCGCGTCGAGGCACGGGCCCCGGATGGCCTGATCGAAGCAGTGTCCATGCCCGATGCGCCGGGCTTTGTGCTCGGTGTTCAGTGGCACCCGGAGTGGCGCTTCAACGAAAACCCGGTCTCGCTGCGCCTGTTTCAGGCGTTTCGCGAGGCCTGCATTGCCTTTGCAGCACGGGAGGGCGCACGGCAGGAATGATTCTGACGTCAGCCGAAGGTCTCGGATGACTTGTCCCCGACAGCAAGCTTTCAATGAGTGAAAGCGGGTCTTGTACGCAAGGCCTGTGAAAACAATTCCAAAATTTACGGCAAATACTCATGAGCAATTACACAGAAGCTGGCCGCCCACCCGACGTGGCAGCCGACGCGGGCAACACTCAGCGCAGCAAAGGTCTGGCCAAGGGCCGTTTGGGCTTGCTGGCCAGCGTGGTGCTGGGCATTTCTACCATCGCCCCGGTCTACACCCTGACCGGCGCCCTTGGCCCGACCGTGCGCGAGGTCGGTGCCCACCTGCCAGCCGTGTTCATCGTCGGCTTCCTGCCGATGTTGCTGGTGGCCCTGGGCTACCGCGAGCTGAACTCGGCAGAACCGGACAGCGGTACATCGTTCACCTGGTCGGCACGTGCCTTCGGCCCGATGATCGGCTGGATTGGCGGCTGGGGGTTGGTGGTTGCCACCACCATCGTGCTGTCGAACCTGGCGGGAGTGGCAGTCGACTTCTTCTACCTGTTCCTGGGGCAGATCACTGGCAAGCATGAGCTGGCGGCGTTGGCCGATAACCTGTTGATCAACATCGTTACCTGTTGCGTGTTCATCGCCCTGGCGGTGTGGATCTGCTGTCGCGGCATCGCCACCACCATGACCGTGCAGTACGGCCTGGTGGCCTTGCAGTTGGTGGTGTTGATCGGCTTTGCCGTCGCCGCCTTCGGCGGTACCACCGCGCCGCCACCGCTGGCGTTTGATTTCGCCTGGTTCAACCCGTTCGGTGTCGAGTCGTTCTCGGCCTTTGCCGCCGGGCTGTCGCTTTCGATCTTCATCTTCTGGGGCTGGGACACATGCCTCACCGTCAGCGAAGAGTCGGTGGGCAGCGAAGAGGTGCCGGGCAAGGCCGCCACCTGGACCGTGATGCTGATCCTCGGCCTGTACCTGTTCACCGCCATCGCCACCCTGCAGTTTGCCGGTATCAGCGAAACGGGCCTGGGCCTGAACAACCCGCGCATCCAGGAAAACGTCTTTGCCCACCTGGCCGGCCCGGTCATGGGGCCGCTGGCGATCCTGATGTCCATTGCCGTGCTGGCCAGTACGGCGGCGTCGTTGCAGTCGACCTTCGTGGCGCCGGCGCGGACCCTCTTGGCGATGGGGTACTACGGTGCAGTGCCGCCGAAGTTCGCCAGCGTCTGCCCACGTTCGCAAACCCCGCGCTACGCCACTATTTGCGCAGGCCTGGCAGCAGGTCTGTTCTACGTGACCATGCGTAGCCTGAGCGAGAACGTGTTGGCAGATACCATCACCGCGCTGGGCATGATGATCTGCTTCTATTATTCGCTGACCGCATTTGCCTGCGTCTGGTATTTCCGTGGCAGCCTGTTCGACAGCCTGCGCCACTTCATCATGCGCGGCCTGTGCCCGCTGGTGGGTGGGGTGATCCTGTCGGTGATCTTCGTACGGACTGCCATCGACAGCGCGTCGCCGGACTTCGGCAGTGGCTCGCATGTGGGCGGGTTGGGGCTGGTGTTCGTGATTGCCGCGATCATCTCGGTGCTGGGCATCGGGCTGATGATGCTGTCGCGCATGCGCGCGCCGGCTTACTTCCTGGGGGCTACTCTGCGTCAGCAGGCTACCTTGCCACTGCAGGAATAAATAGTTGGGGCCGCTCTGCGGCCCCAACTCGTTTTTCAGCCGATCATTTGCTTCAGAAGCGTCGCATGACGTTGTTGCTGTTTCTTCAACAGCAAGCGATTCGAGCGGAACACCGCCTTCAAATCCTCCAGCGCCACGTCGAAGTCATCATTGATGATCACGTAGTCATACTCGTCGTAGTGCACCATCTCGCTGACCGCTTCTTTCATGCGCCCGGCAATGATTTCTTCACTGTCCTGCCCGCGGCCGTCCAGGCGGTGGCGTAGCGCTTCCTGGCTCGGTGGCAGGATGAACACCGACAGTGCCTGTGGCATCAGCTTGCGCACCTGCTGGGCGCCTTGCCAGTCGATTTCCAGGATCAGGTCGTAGCCCTGATCCAGCGTCTGCTGCAGCGCGCTGCGCGAGGTGCCGTAGAAGTTGCCGAACACTTCGGCATGCTCCAGGAAGTCGCCCTGCGCGATCAGCGCCTTGAATTCTTCGTGGACGACGAAGTGGTAGTTCACCCCGTGTTCCTCGCCCGGGCGCATGGCGCGGGTGGTGTGCGAGACCGAAACGCGGATCTGCCGGTCGTCCTTGGTCAGGGCCGTTACCAGGCTGGTCTTGCCGGCGCCCGAAGGGGCCGAAACGATGTAGAGGGTGCCGCTGCTGTGGTTCATGGTCGGGGTGGCCTTACTCGATGTTCTGTACTTGTTCACGCATCTGTTCGATCAATACCTTCAGGTTGACCGCCGCTTGCGTGCTGCGTGGGTCGAAGGCCTTGGAGCCGAGGGTGTTGGCTTCGCGGTTGAGTTCCTGCATCAGGAAGTCCAGGCGACGCCCTGCGGCGCCGCCACCCTTGAGGACCCGGCGCACTTCAGTGACGTGGGTGCTGAGGCGGTCGAGCTCCTCGGCCACGTCGCTCTTCTGCGCCAGCAGCACCATCTCTTGTTCCAGGCGCTGTGGGTCGAGCTCGGCTTGCATGTCGCCGAAACGGTCGAGAATCTTCTGCCGCTGCGCCGCCAGCATCTGCGGCACCAAGGCGCGCAAGGTGGTGACTTCGCTGGACATGTTGTCCAGGCGCTCGTTGATCAGCCGGGCCAGTTCCTGGCCTTCGCGCAGGCGACCGGCCTTGAGTTCGGCCAGGGCTTCGTCGAACAGCGCCATGGCTTCGGCGTTCAGTGCCTGCGGGTCGCTGGTGTCGGCCACCAGCACACCTGGCCACGACAGCACTTCCAGCGGGTTCAGGGGTGCTGGCTGCTTGATCAGGCCGGCCACTTCCTCGGCGGCGGCAACCAGTTGCGCTGCGCGCTCGCGGTCTACCTTCAGGGGCTTGCCGTTGCTGTCTTCGTTGAGGCGCAAGGTGCATTCCACCTTGCCCCGCGACAAGCCCTGGCGCAGGCCTTCACGCACGGCGCCTTCGAGGTCGCGCAGGGCCTCCGGCAGGCGCAGGTGCGGTTCCAGGTAGCGGTGGTTGACCGAACGCAGCTCCCAGATCAGGGTGCCTTGGCTGCCGGCGCGCTCGACACGAGCAAAAGCGGTCATGCTGTGCACCATGGGGAGTACCTCGCTAAGATGTATGAACGGTGGGAGCCTCTCGGCTGCAAGGCGCAGGATTGTAGCGCAGTGGGGCCTTGGCGCCCAATCCACCTATGTTACCGACGGGCGGGCGCGCCAGTAGGAAAAGGCGACGGGCTGTGGCGGGTACGACAATAGGCATGTCTTCCCTGGGCTGCGGGCTCTATAATGCTCGGCAGATTCAAAGTCCCAGTACAGGTATCCCAGATGAAACGTCCAAGTGGTCGCGCCGCCGATCAGCTCCGCTCGATCCGCATCACCCGCAACTACACCAAGCACGCCGAAGGGTCGGTACTGGTCGAGTTCGGTGACACCAAGGTCATCTGCACGGTCAGCGTTGAAAACGGTGTACCGCGCTTCCTGAAAGGCCAAGGCCAAGGCTGGCTGACCGCCGAATACGGCATGCTGCCGCGTTCTACTGGTGAGCGTAACCAGCGCGAAGCCAGCCGTGGCAAGCAGGGTGGCCGCACCCTGGAAATCCAGCGCCTGATCGGCCGCTCGCTGCGCGCCGCGCTGGACATGAGCAAGCTGGGCGACATCACCCTGTACGTCGACTGCGACGTGATCCAGGCCGATGGCGGTACCCGTACCGCGTCCATCACCGGTGCCATGGTCGCCCTGTGCGATGCGCTGGCGGTGATCAAGAAGCGTGGTGGCCTGAAGGCCGGCAGCCCGCTCAAGCACATGATCGCTGCCGTGTCGGTGGGCATGTACCAGGGCGAAGCCGTGCTCGACCTGGACTACCTGGAAGACTCCGCCGCCGAAACCGACCTGAACGTGGTCATGACCAGCGCAGGTGGCTTTATCGAGGTGCAGGGCACTGCCGAAGGTGCGCCGTTCCAGCCTGAAGACTTCAACGCCATGCTGGCGCTGGCGCACAAGGGCATGACCGAAATCTTCGAGCTGCAGCAGGCTGCACTGGCGGACTGACTGATTCCGTAGATACAAAAAAGCCGACATCATTGTCGGCTTTTTTGTATCTGAGCAAAGCGCTTAGATGGTCAACGTCCAGTCATAGTCCACGATCAGCGGCGCATGCTGGGAGAAGCGCGGCTGACGCGGCAGGCGGGCGTTGCGCACGAAACGGCGCAGGCCTGGCGTGAGGATCTGGTAGTCGAACCGGTAGCCCAGGTTGAGCATCTCGGCCTGCTCGTTGTCTGGCCACCAGCTGTACTGGTCGCCTTCACGGCTGACTTCGCGCAGGGCATCGACGTAACCCATCTCGCCAGTGATCGCATCCATCCAGGCGCGCTCCGGCGCCAGGAAGCCCGGCGATTGCTGGCTGTCACGCCAGTTCTTGATGTCGAGCTTCTGCTGCGCCACGTAGAACGAGCCGCAATAGATGTACTCGCGACGCTTGCGACGCTGCTTGTCCAGATACTTGGCGAAGTCGTCCATCAACTTGAACTTCTGGTTCAAGTCTTCGTCGCCGTTCATGCCCGAAGGCAGCAGTAGGCTGGCAATACTGACTTTGTCGAAATCTGCTTGCAGGTAACGCCCGTAGCGGTCGGCTGTCTCGAAACCCAGGCCGGTGATGACTGCCTTGGGCTGCATGCGCGAATAAAGGGCCACACCACCTTGGGCAGGCACCTCCGCGTCGCAGGCATAAAGGAAATAGCCATCGAGCTGGAAAGCTGGGTCATCGAGTTCAAAGGCCGAGGCGCGGGTATCCTGAAGGCAGATGACGTCGGCATTCTGGGCTTGCAGCCAGCTGAGCAAACCACGCTCGGCCGCAGCCTGAATGCCATTTACGTTCACACTGATGATCCGCATAAATGGCCCCAAAAATCTCGTGCGTGTATGATACCCGAGCTCAACCCATTTAGCTAAATCCGTGGTGTCCGGGACTATTCATGCAGCCGTATCAGCGCGACTTTATCCGTTTTGCCATCGATCGCGGGGTACTGCGTTTCGGTGAATTTACCCTGAAATCGGGGCGTACCAGCCCGTATTTCTTCAATGCCGGCCTGTTCAACACCGGTTCTGCATTGGCCGAACTGGGGCGGTGCTATGCCGCAGCCATTGTCGACAGCAAGATCCCGTTCGACGTGCTGTTCGGCCCGGCCTACAAGGGTATTCCGTTGGCGGCGACCACTGCCGTGGCCCTGGCAGACCAGCATAAGCTCGACGTGCCTTGGTGCTTCAACCGCAAAGAAGCCAAGGACCACGGCGAAGGCGGCAGCCTGGTGGGTGCGCCACTGGCCGGTGACGTGCTGATCATCGACGACGTGATCACCGCCGGTACTGCCATCCGTGAGGTCATGCAGATCATCAACGCCCAGCAGGCCAAGGCCGCCGGCGTGCTGATCGCGCTGAACCGCGAAGAGCGTGGCAATGGCGAGCTGTCGGCGATCCAGGAAGTGGAACGCGACTTCGGTATCCCGGTGGTCAGCATCGTTTCGCTGACCCAGGTGCTGGAGTTCCTGGCAGATGACCCTCAGCTGAAGCAGCATCTGCCGGCTGTCGAGGCTTACCGCGCGCAGTACGGGATCTGATCCTGGCCTGGAAATGAAAAAGGCGACCTTCTTGTGAAGGTCGCCTTTTTTTGTCGCCCGTTTCGGCCGATCAGCGCGGCTTGCGGTTGGTAATCAGGGTACCCACGCCGCTGTCGGTGAAAATTTCCAGCAGCACAGCATTCGGCACGCGGCCGTCGATGATGTGCGAGCTGTTCACGCCGCCCTGCACCGCATCCAATGCACACTTGATCTTCGGCAGCATGCCGCCGTAGATGGTGCCGTCAGCGATCAGTTCGTTGACCTGTTCGGTGGTCAGGCCGGTCAGAACCTGACCTTGCTTGTCCATCAAACCGGCGATGTTGGTCAGCAGCATCAGCTTCTCGGCTTTCAGCGCTTCCGCGACCTTGCCTGCTACCAGGTCGGCGTTGATGTTGTACGACTCACCGTTGGCACCCACGCCGATCGGCGCGATGACCGGGATGAAGTCGCCCTTCACCAGCATGTTCAGCAGGTCGGTGTTCACGCTCACCACTTCGCCCACGTGGCCGATGTCGATGATTTCCGGGGTGGTCATCTCGGGCGTCTGGCGGCTGACGGTCAGCTTGCGGGCGCGGATCAGTTCCGCGTCCTTGCCGGTCAGGCCGATCGCGCTGCCGCCGTGGCGGTTGATCAGGTTGACGATGTCCTTGTTCACCTGGCCACCCAGCACCATCTCCACCACGTCCATGGTCGCCGAGTCGGTGACGCGCATGCCGTCGATGAAGTGGCTTTCGATCGACAGACGCTTGAGCAGGTCGCCGATCTGCGGGCCACCACCGTGGACCACCACCGGGTTGATGCCCACAGCCTTCATCAGCACGATGTCACGGGCGAAGCCGGTTTTGAGCTCCTCGCTCTCCATCGCGTTGCCGCCGTACTTGATCACCAGGGTCTTGCCGACAAAGCGGCGGATGTAAGGCAGTGCTTCGGACAAAACCTCGGCTACATGGGAAGCGGCATCGCGATCGAGGGTCATGCAGGGCTCCTGTAAGGAACAGATAGTCGGTCAGAACGGCAGTTGCAGCTCAGGGTCAACCTGCAGCAACTGGGTACGGAAAACATCCTTGATACGTTGCAATTCGGCGTCGCTGTCGGCCTCGAAGCGCAATACCAGCACCGGGGTGGTGTTGGAGGCGCGAACCAGGCCCCAGCCGTGGGCGTAGTCGACCCGCACACCGTCGATGGTGGTCAGGTTGGCTTCGCCCCAGTCGGCGTCGCGTTGCAGTGCATCAATGATGCTGAATTTACCCTCGTCGGTCACATCAATATTGATTTCCGGCGTGGAAATATCGTTCGGGAAGGCGGCAAACAGGTTTTCGGCGCTTTGCCCGGCCTTGCTGAGGATCTCCAGCAGGCGTGCGGCACTGTAGATGCCGTCGTCGAAACCGTACCAGCGTTCCTTGATGAAGATGTGACCGCTCATCTCGCCGGCCAGCAGCGAGCCTGTCTGTTTCATCTTCTTTTTGATCAACGAATGACCGGTCTTCCACATCAGTGCGCGGCCGCCATGCTGTTCGATCAGCGGGGTCAGGCGACGGGTGCATTTGACGTCGAAGATGATTTCGGCGCCCGGGTTGCGCGCCAGCACGTCCTGGGCAAACAGCATCAGCAGGCGGTCGGGGTAGACGATGCTGCCGGTATTGGTCACCACACCGACGCGGTCGCCATCGCCGTCGAAGGCCAGGCCGATATCGGCGCCGGTTTCCTTGACCTTGGCGATCAGGTCTTCAAGGTTTTCCGGCTTGCCCGGGTCCGGGTGGTGGTTGGGGAAGTTGCCGTCTACTTCGCAGAACAGCGGGATCACTTCACAGCCCAGGGCTTCGATCAGTTGCGGTGCGATCACGCCAGCGGCACCGTTGCCGCAGTCCACCACCACCTTGAGCTTTTTCGCCAGCTTCACGTCATCGACGATCTGCTGGAAGTAGCGGTCAAGGATCTCGACCTTTTCCACGCGGCCTTCTGCCAAGGTCAGGTCGTTGGTTTTCAGGCGGGTGAGCAGGGCCTGGATCTGTTCGTTGGCCAGCGTGTCGCCAGCGATGACGATCTTGAAGCCGTTGTAGTCCGACGGGTTGTGGCTGCCAGTCAGCATCACGCCCGACTTACCTGCCAGCACGTTGGCCGCGTAGTACAGGGCCGGGGTGGGCACCAGGCCGACGTCGCTGACGTGGCAGCCGGCATCGACCAGGCCCTTGATCAGCTGTTCGACCAGCATCGGGCCGGACAGGCGGCCATCACGGCCGACCGAAACCTGCGGTTCGCCCTGAGCCAGGCTTTGCGCACCGATGGCGCGGCCGATCCAGTAGGCGGTATCGGCGTGAAGGGTTTTGCCGACCACGCCGCGGATGTCATACGCGCGGAAAATGCTGTCGGGCAATGCGGCGGGGACCAGGTGGGCCATGTCGTTCATCTCTGGAAGCTCCATTAGTCAAAGGCATTCTGGGCAGGCGCAAACTGAACGCTTGGACGGTGCTTTCGCCAGAGAGTTCGCCATCCTTGGCCTGAACGGTCATCTACCGGCTCAGTGGCTGCCGGAGTGACCGAAGCCGCCAGCACCACGCTGGCTTTCATCGAAGGCTTCGACGATGTCGAAATGGGCCTGTACCACCGGCACCAGCACCAGCTGGGCGATACGCTCGCCAACGGCGATGGTGAATGGCGTGTTGCCGCGGTTCCAGCACGACACCATCAGCTCGCCCTGGTAATCCGAGTCGATCAGGCCGACCAGGTTGCCCAGCACGATGCCGTGCTTATGGCCCAGGCCCGAGCGCGGCAGGATCACCGCCGCCAGGCCCGGGTCGCCGATGTAGATCGACAGGCCGGTAGGGATCAGCAGGGTCTGGCCTGGCTCAAGGACAGTGTCCTCCTTGAGCAGGGCGCGCAGGTCCAGGCCCGCGGAGCCAGGGGTGGCGTAGGTCGGCAGGGGGAATTCGGAACCCAGGCGTGGGTCGAGGATCTTGGCTTGAAGAGCGTGCATGTAACTTATTGAACCTGGTTGAGCCGTTCGGCGATGAAGGCGACCAGTTGCCGGGCGATCTTGCCCTTGCTGGTCTGCGCGAAGAGGGTCTGGTGCTGCTGGCGGTCGATCACGGTCAAGGCGTTTTCTTCGCTGTTGAAGCCGATGCTGGGGTTGGCCACATCATTGGCGACGATCAGGTCGAGGTTCTTGTCCTTGAGCTTGCGCGTGGCGTAATCGAGCAGGTGTTCGGTTTCGGCGGCGAAGCCGACGCTGAACGGGCGGTCGCTGCGGCCAGCAATGGTGGCAAGGATATCGGGATTGCGCACCATCTGCAGCAGCATGCCGTCGCCGGTCGTAGGATCTTTCTTCAGTTTTTGTGTGGCAACCACTTCCGGGCGGTAGTCCGCGACCGCTGCCGAGGCGATGAACAGGTCGCATGGCATGGCTGCTTCACAGGCCGCGAGCATGTCCCGCGCGCTGACCACGTCGATGCGGCTGACCCGGTCGGGGGTTGGCAGGTGCACCGGGCCCGTGACGAGGGTCACCCGAGCCCCGGCTTCGGCAGCCGCTTCGGCCAGGGCGAAGCCCATCTTGCCGGAGCTATGATTGGTGATGTAGCGCACCGGGTCGATGTTTTCCTGGGTCGGCCCGGCGGTGATCAATACGTGTTTGCCGGTGAGTGCCTGGCGCTTGAAGCTTTCTGCGGCGCACCAGGCCAGGTCGGTGGCTTCGAGCATGCGGCCCAGGCCCACGTCGCCACAGGCCTGGCTACCGGAGGCCGGGCCGAATACCTGAATGCCACGGCTCTTGAGCAGCTCAAGGTTGGCCTGGGTGGCCGGGTCGCGCCACATGGCCTGGTTCATGGCCGGGGCCACGGCGACGGTGGCGTCGGTGGCCAGTACCAGGGTGGTCAGCAGGTCGTCGGCCATGCCCTGGGCCATGCGCGCCATGAGGTCGGCGGTGGCCGGGGCGATCAGCACCAGGTCGGCCCACTTGGCCAGTTCGATATGGCCCATGGCTGCTTCGGCGGCAGGGTCGAGCAGGTCCATGTGCACCGGGTGGCCCGACAGCGCCTGCAGGGTCAGCGGGGTGATGAACTCGGCACCACCACGGGTCATGACGACGCGCACCTGCGCGCCGTGCTCGAGGAGTCGGCGAATCAGCTCGGCGCTTTTGTAGGCGGCAATGCCGCCACCCACGCCGAGAACGATGCGCTTGCGATACAGCCGCTGCATAGGCTTGCCTTTTTCCAGTGAGAGCGGGCGGCGACGTTCGAAATGCCTGCGGCAGAACGTCGCATGTACGAGGCGAAATAGATTAACACAGGGTCGAAATGGGCCGCAGCAAGGGCAGGGGGCGGGGATGAATATCAGGGAGTGGCCGGCTGAAGAGCGGCCGAGGGAGAAGTTGTTGCAGCGTGGTGCGGCGGTACTCACGGATGCCGAATTGCTTGCCGTGCTGCTGGGCTCAGGGGTGGCCGGGCGCAATGTACTGGACCTTGCGCGGGGGCTGCTGATGCGTTTTGGCGGGCTGAGGCAGTTTCTGGAGGCCGATCGCGAAACGGTGCTGCGCGAGCCGGGTATTGGGGCCGTGAAGTATGCACAGTTGCAGGCGCTGCTGGAGATCGGCCGGCGTTATCTGGGTGAGAACATCAAGCGCGCAGAGGCTCTGGATGGGCCAGCGGCGGTGCGGCGTTATCTCAAGGCCATGCTGCGGCATGAGGCCAGTGAAGTGTTCGGGTGCCTGTTTCTGGACACCAAGCACCGGCCGTTGGCGTTCGAGACCCTGTTCAGGGGCACGATAGACCGGGCGAGTGTTTACCCGCGGGAGGTGGTGCGGCGGGCGTTGCTGCATAACGCGGCGGCTTTGATCCTGTGTCATAACCATCCTTCGGGGAGCATTGAGCCGAGCCAGGATGACGTGCATTTGACTCTGTCGCTGAAGCGGGGGCTGGCGTTGATCGATGTGCGGGTGCTGGATCACATCATCGTGGGAGATGGAGAGCCGTTATCGATGGTGGAGCAGGGGTGGATTGTTGCTTAGTGGTGTACATGTGCCGGCCTCTTCGCGGGACAAGCCCGCTCCCACAGGTTACCCGCCATGTTTGAGGGCAATGGAGACCTTGTGGGAGCGGGCTTGTCCCGCGAAAGGGCCGGTGCAGGCTTACTTGGTCACCGACACCTTGCTGAAATCCAGCCGCCCGAACGGGCTCACCTGGTACCCCTCAACCCCTTGGCGCAGCAGGGTAGCCGCCGTCGGGTGCGCCAGTGGCACCCACAACGCCTGCTGCTGGATCAGCGTCTGCGCCTGCTGGTACAGCCGGCTGCGCACGCTCTGGTCGTTGGTGGTACGCCCGGCGCTGATCAACTGGTCCAGGCGGTTGTCGCAGAAGCGCGCGAAGTTGGTCCCCGACTCGACCGCCGCACAGGAAAACTGCGGGCTGAGGAAGTTGTCCGGGTCGCCGTTGTCGCCTGCCCAACCCATGAACAGCAGGTCATGCTCGCCGGCCTTGGCGCGGCGGATCAGCTCGCCCCACTCGATCACGCGGATTTCAGCCTTGATGCCGATCTTGGCCAGGTCGGCCTGCAGCATTTGCGCGCCGAGGCTGGGGTTGGGGTTGAGCAGGCTGCCCGACGGGCGGGTCCAGATCGTGGTGCTGAAGCCTTCACCCAAGCCAGCCTTGGTCAGCAACGCCTTGGCTTTCTTCAGGTCCAGCGGGTAGCCGGGCAGGTCCTTGGCGTAGCTCCAGGTATTGGGCGGGTAGGGTCCGTTGGCGGCCACCGCGGAATCTTCGAACACGGCCTTGAGATAGGCCTGCTTGTCGAAAGCCAGGTTGATGGCCTGGCGCACTTCCGGTTTGCCCAGCGGCGGGTGCTGGCTGTTGATGGCGACGAAGGCGGTCATGAACGCCGGGGTGCTGGCCACCTTGAGGGTGCCGTCCTTGCCCGCTTCGGCAATGTCCAGTGGCTTGGGTGACAGGGCGACCTGGCATTCGCCGCGCTTGAGCTTCTGCAGGCGCACGTTGGCGTCGGTGGTGATGGCGAAGATCAACGGGTCGACCGCCGGCTTGCCAGCGAAGTAGTCCGGGTTGGCGCGGTAGCGCACCACGGCGTCCTTCTGGAAACGCTGGAACACGAAAGGCCCGGTGCCGATCGGCTGGCTGTTGAGCTTCTCTGGCGTGCCCGCCTTCAGCAGCTTGTCGGCATATTCGGCGGAATAGATCGAGGCGAAGCCCATGCTCAGGGTGGCCAGGAAGGTGGCGTCCGGGTGGCTGAGGGTGAAGCGCACGGTATTCGGCGTCGGTGCCTCGATCGCCTTGATCAGGCTGCCCAGCTGCAGCGATTGGGCATGCGGGTAGCCGCCCGGTGCAGTCTTGTGCCAGGCATGGGCCGGGTAGAGCATGCGTTGGAAGCTGAACAGCACGTCGTCGGCATTCAGTTCGCGACTTGGCTTGAAGTAGGCCGTGCTGTGGAACTTCACGTCATCGCGCAGGGTGAAGTCATACACCAGGCCGTCGGCCGATACCGTCCAGCTGGCCGCCAGGCTCGGCACCACCTTGCCTTGCGCCGCGTCGAACTCCACCAGACGGTTCATCAGCACGTCAGCCGTGGCGTTGGTGGTGGTCAGCGAGTTGTACTGCACCACGTCGAAGCCTTCGGGGCTGGCCTCGCTGCAAACGCTCAGCGGGGCGGCCTGGGCAACGGCGGTAGCGAACAGAGCGCCGGCGGCGAACAGAGAGTTGAACAATAAGGAAAGGGCGGCTACACGCATGGTGGCTCCTTGGCAGTCAGTGGCCCATCTGCCTGTGCAGTCTGGAAAAGGCTTACCCTAGTGCGCCCGCCGGCAAATGACCACACCCTTTTTTACAAATCTGGCGACGAGCGGTCGACGGCTGGCGGGGCCTGCCGCTATGCTGGCCCGGCGTGTTCTAGCTTGCGGCAATGTGCATCTACTGTTGTTGCAGCCAAGTCTTTCTGGTATAAAGCAGCGCTCTTTTCTAGGGGCTCGGCCTGTCGCATAAGCGGATCCGGTCGATAAGACCTCCAGAATCACGGCGCCCAGGCGCCAAAGACTGAGAGATTAAGCGGCCAACCCATGCCGGGTTGGGCATGAGGTTTTAGAGGGCTGAGTCATGTCGAGAGTCTGTCAAGTTACTGGTAAGGGTCCAGTAACCGGGAACAACATTTCCCACGCAAACAACAAAACCCGTCGTCGTTTCCTGCCGAACCTGCAGCACCACCGTTTCTGGGTTGAATCCGAGAAGCGTTTCGTGCGTCTGCGCGTTTCCGCCAAAGGCATGCGTATCATCGACAAGCGCGGCATCGACGCCGTTCTGGTTGACATCCGTAAAGCTGGCGCCAAGGTTTAAGGGAGAGCATCATGCGTGAATTGATCCGTCTGGTTTCGAGTGCCGGTACCGGCCACTTCTACACCACCGACAAGAACAAGCGCACCACCCCGGACAAAATCGAGATCAAGAAATATGATCCGGTTGTTCGCAAGCACGTGGTGTACAAGGAAGCCAAGATCAAGTAATTGATCGGCGACCTGAAAAAAACCCGCATCCGAAAGGACGCGGGTTTTTTTATGCCTGCATTACGGTCAGTTGAAGTCGAAGCCCTGGATCAAAAGGTCGGTGCCGGCCTTGATCTGGATGCGCTCGATGTCGTACTCGCGGGTGCACATCTCGTCGGGGCCGACTACCCGGGTGCGGCCGGTGAGGGTGCAGATGGTGTCCTTGATTGCCGGCGAGTAGGGGGTGCCGACCAAGTGGGCGAGGGTTTTCAGAACGTCTTCGTTGGTCATGGTGATCTTCCTGTTGAAGTTGGATGGCCCGACATGGGCAGGGCCATCCTCACGCACGCCAGCAGGCTGCCTGCACTACATAGTTACTTCTGTTCGAACATCACATAGATCTTGCGGCACGGTTCCAGCACCTCCCAGGTGCCTTTGAAGCCGGCCGGAATCACGAACCGATCGCCGGCACGCAGGGTTTTCGCCCCGCCGTCCTGGTCGCGCAGTACCGAAACGCCCTGGACGATTTCGCAGTATTCGTGTTCGGTGTAGTTCACCGTCCACTGGCCCACCTCACCTTCCCACACGCCTGCGGCAAACTGGCCGCACGGGCTGGAATAATGGTTGTAGACAGCCTGGTCAGGCTCGCCCTTGAGGATTTTTTCCGCCGCCGGGCGGTAGCGTTCGGCCTCGGTGATGACCTGCGCGAAGTCGATGATGCTGTCTATTCTCATGGTGCGGCTCCTGTTGTTGTTTAATAAAATGAACATCAGTAGGCTTTTGAGCCCTGCGTGTCAAATATATTGATAGTTTACACCGGCTGGTTTAGGGTATCGCTTGCCCGTGTGCGCGTGTCGCCCGGCCAGAATTCTGACAACGCCTGTGAGTCCTCAGTGCGGCGTTGCACCTAAACAAGAGGAGGAGTTTCGTATGACCACCCTGACCCGTGCGGACTGGGAACAACGTGCCCAGCAACTGAAGATCGAAGGCCGCGCCTTCATCAACGGCGAATACACCGATGCCGCATCCGGTGAAACCTTCGAGTGCCTGAGCCCGGTCGACGGACGCTTCCTGGCCAAGGTTGCCAGTTGCGACCTGGCCGACGCCAACCGCGCAGTGGAAAACGCCCGCGCTACCTTCAATTCGGGCGTGTGGTCGCAGCTGGCCCCGGCCAAGCGCAAGGCCAAGCTGATCCGCTTCGCCGACCTGCTGCGCAAGAACGTTGAAGAGTTGGCGCTGCTGGAAACCCTGGACATGGGCAAGCCGATCGGCGACTCCTCCAGCATCGACATCCCGGGGGCTGCGCAAGCCATTCACTGGACTGCCGAAGCCATCGACAAGGTCTACGACGAAGTCGCCCCGACCCCGCACGACCAGCTTGGCCTGGTGACCCGTGAGCCAGTGGGTGTGGTCGGTGCCATCGTACCGTGGAACTTCCCGCTGCTGATGGCCTGCTGGAAGCTCGGCCCGGCGCTGGCCACCGGTAACTCGGTGGTGCTCAAGCCGTCCGAAAAGTCGCCGCTGACCGCCATCCGTATCGCCCAGCTGGCGATCGAAGCCGGTATCCCGGCGGGTGTGCTGAACGTGCTGCCAGGCTACGGCCACACCGTGGGCAAGGCCTTGGCCCTGCACATGGACGTCGACACCCTGGTGTTCACCGGTTCGACCAAGATCGCCAAGCAGCTGATGGTGTACGCGGGCGAGTCGAACATGAAGCGCATCTGGCTGGAAGCCGGCGGCAAGAGCCCGAATATCGTCTTCGCCGACGCGCCAGACCTGCAAGCAGCTGCCGAAGCGGCTGCCAGCGCTATCGCCTTCAACCAGGGCGAAGTGTGCACCGCAGGTTCGCGCCTGCTGGTCGAGCGTTCGATCAAGGACAAGTTCCTGCCAATGGTGGTCGAGGCCCTGAAAGGCTGGAAGCCAGGCAACCCGCTGGACCCGGCGACCACGGTCGGTGCCCTGGTCGACACCCAGCAGATGAACACCGTGCTGTCGTACATCGAGGCCGGCCACCAGGACGGCGCCAAGCTGCTGGCTGGCGGCAAGCGTACCCTGGAGGAGACGGGTGGCACCTACGTGGAGCCGACCATCTTCGACGGTGTGACCAACGCCATGCGCATTGCCCAGGAAGAAATCTTCGGCCCAGTGCTGTCGGTGATTGCCTTCGACACCGCCGAAGAAGCCATCGCCATTGCCAACGACACGCCGTATGGCCTGGCGGCGGGCATCTGGACGTCGGACATTTCCAAGGCCCACAAGACTGCCCGTGCCGTGCGCGCAGGTAGCGTGTGGGTCAACCAGTACGACGGCGGCGACATGACCGCACCGTTCGGTGGCTTCAAGCAGTCGGGCAACGGCCGTGACAAGTCGCTGCATGCACTGGAGAAATACACCGAGCTGAAGGCGACCTGGATCAAGCTGTAATCGCCGGGGCTGCAGAGCAGCCCCAACAATAGCCGGGTCGGCTCACGCTGCCCCGGCTTTGTCGTTTTTGCTGTTCAAGAATTCTGCCTGGGAGGCTGCAATGCGTTGGGGTACCTATTTCGCCGTGCTGGCATCCGTACTCAGTGTCGGGCTGGCCCTTGGCGTAAGCATGCCGCTGGTCTCCCTGCGCCTGGAGGCTTGGGGCTACGGCAGCTTCGCCATCGGCGTAATGGCTGCGATGCCAGCGCTGGGTGTTCTGGCTGGCGCTAGTATCGCCAGCCGACTGGCCGGCTGGGTCGGCGTGCCTTCGGCCATGCGCTTGTGCCTGTGGGGCGGGGCACTGTCGATCGGGTTGGTCGCGCTGCTGCCCAGCTACCCGCTGTGGCTGTTGCTGCGGCTGATGATCGGTATGTCCCTCACTGTGGTGTTCATCCTCGGCGAAAGCTGGATCAACCAGCTGGTAGTCGAGCAGTGGCGTGGCCGGCTGGTGGCTTTGTACGGCAGCAGCTATGCCCTGAGCCAGCTGGCCGGGCCGTTGGTGTTGGGTTTTCTCGGCTCGGATGACGACTTCGGCTTCTGGGCCGCGACCGGCCTGCTGCTGGCGGCACCGCTGGTGCTGTTGGGGCGTGGCGGAGCGCCGAGCACAGAGGCCTGCAGCGTTACCTTCCGCGACTTGTTCGCCTTCTGCCGGCGCTTGCCTGTGATTGCCTGGGCCATCGCCCTGTTCGCCTCGTTCGAGGCGATGATCCTTACCTTGCTGCCGGTGTATTGCCTGCAGCAAGGCTTTACCACTGAAATCGCCCTGTTCATGGTCAGTACCGTGGTGGTGGGTGATGCAGTGCTGCAGCTGCCTATCGGCGCGCTGGCCGACCATATGTCGCGACGTGCATTGTTCACGGGGTGTGCGGTAACGCTGCTGGTGTCCAGCCTGGCGATTCCCCTGCTGCTGCATACCCCGGTTGTGTGGCCGTTGTGGGTGCTGTTCGGGGCCAGTGCTGGTGGCTTGTTCACCCTGTCGCTGGTGCTGATCGGTGAGCGCTACCGCGATGATGAGCTGGTAAGGGCCAATGCCCATGTGGCGCAGCTCTGGGGTATTGGCTGCCTGCTCGGGCCGTTGCTGGCGGGGGCCGGCAGCCAGTGGATCAGCGGACATGCATTGCTGTTCCTGATGGCAGCCGGGGCTGCCGGGCTGGTGGTGTTGACCCAGCGGCGTGGGGCTTTCGAGGCAGTGTCTGCCTGATGGGATTTGGGGGCTGCAAAGCAGCCCCAGAAATTGCCGCTACAACATCTTCTCCAAGCCAACGGCCTTGCTGATCCAGGCATTGAACCGCCGCCACATCCCACCTGGCTCTGATGTCAGCATGTGCCGCTGACCATTGTCCTCGGTCGCCCATACCAATTTGTCACCCACCAGTTTCACCTGGTAACTCAACGCAGGCGCCATACCCTGCTGGGCCAGTTCGCGGGTGTATTCGGCCAGCTCCGGGCTGTCCACCAGCACGCCTACCTCGGTGTTCCACAGCACTGAACGCGGGTCGAAGTTGAATGAGCCGATGAAGGTCTTGCGCCGGTCGAACACGATCGCCTTGGTGTGCAGGCTCGAATCCGAACTGCCACGGAAACTCAGGTGCCCCGCCCTGGGGTCGCCGGGCTGGCGGCGCAGCTCGTACAGCTGCACTCCGTGCTCAAGCAAGGCCCGGCGATAGGGCGCGTAGCCTCCGTGCACCGCCGGTACATCGGTGGCTTCCAGCGAGTTGGTCAGCAGCTTCACCGAAACACCGGCGTCGGCGCGGCCGGTCAGGTACAGCAACCCCGGTTCACCCGGCACGAAGTACGCCGATGTCAGCATCAGCTCGCTGCGCACGTTGGCCAGGTCCGGGGCCAGTTGCTGGCTCAGCAACAGCTGTGGGTCGGGTTCGTCATCGGCCAGCACCTTGTTCGGTGCATCCCACAACGCCTGGGCATGAGCCCAGATCAGCTCGTTGCGCCATACATCCAGGCGCGGCTGCGACTGGTAGGCCATCAGGCGGTCGTACAGGGCCTTGCGCCGGGTTCTGGCTTCGGCCAGCGACACCTCCAGGCGATGGCGGCTGGCGTGCAGGTCATTGGCATCCGGAGCACGCCAGAGGAAGTCGGTAATCGGCCGGCTCAGGGCGCTGTTCCAGTATTGGTCGAAACTGTGGCCAAGCTGTTCAGCCACCGGGCCTACACCCAGCAGGTCTATGTCGGTGAAGTTGAGGTTGGGTTCGGCATCGAAATATTCGTCACCCAGGTTGCGGCCACCCACGATGGCCATGCTGTTGTCCACCAGGAACAGTTTGTTGTGCATGCGCCGGTGCTGGCGCGACAGGTTGAACAGCCGGCCCACGGCGCGCGTCACGCCTGTGCTACGGCCCAGGTGCAGCGGGTTGAACACGCGAATCTGGATGTTCGGGTGGGCATCCAGGGTGCCCATGATGGTATCCAGGCCATCGCTGGTGGTGTCGTCCAGCAGGATGCGCACACGCACGCCACGGTCGGCGGCGCGTAGCAGTTCATGCACCAGTGCGCGGGTGCTGAGGCCGTCGTGGACGATGTAATACTGCAGGTCGATGCTTGCCTGGGCGTTGCGGATCAGTTCGGCACGGGCGCGGAATGCCTCGTTGCTGTTGGGCAGCAGGCGAAAGCCCGAGCGCCCCCCGTAGGGCGCGGCCTGGCGCAGCACCGAGCGGCCGAAGGCCGAGTCGTTGGCGGGTAACGCCTGGCTGGTTTCGCGGGGCACACCGACACTGGCGCAGCCGGTAAGGCCGAGCGACAGTACCAGCAGCAGAGGCAAGGCTCGCTGGAGTCTCAAGGGTGGATCGTCCTGTGCAGCAAGGGCTTTAGGGGGTTGGACCGTGGCGGGCGGCGCAAAGTTACGCGTCGGCGCTTTCTTCATCCAGTAGACGAAGGGCGGTTTCACCAACCTTGCGCACGGCGGCTTCGATCTGCGGCGTTGGCCGCGCGGCGAAGTTCATGCGCAGGCAGTGGCGGAACTTGCCCGAGGCCGAGAAGATACTGCCGACGGCAACCTGCACGCCCTGCTCCAGTAAAGCCCGGTTCAGGCGCAGCGTATCGAAATGTTCGGGCAATTCTACCCAGAGCATGAAGCCGCCTTGGGGCCGGCTCACCCGGGTGCCTGCCGGGAAGTAGCGGGTCACCCAGTCGCTCATCAGGTCGCGGCCGCGTTGGTACTGGCTACGCATACGCCGGACGTGGGGTTGATAGTGCCCGGCGGCGATGAAGTCGGCGATGGCCAGTTGGGGCTGGCAGGCGGTGCTGCCGGTGCTGATGTACTTCATGTGCAGCACGCGTTCCAGATAGCGCCCAGGGGCCACCCAACCTACTCGCAGGCCAGGGGCGAGGGTTTTGGAGAATGAACTGCACAGCAGCACGCGGCCATCGTCGTCGAACGACTTGAGGGTGCGCGGGCGCGGGTAGGTGTAGGCCAGGTCGCCGTATACATCATCCTCCAGAATTGCCACGTCGTAGCGCTGGGCCAGGCTCAGCAATGCCTTCTTGCGTGCCTCGGGCATGATGTAGCCAAGCGGGTTGTTGCAGCTGGGGGTGATCTGGATGAGCTTGATCGGCCACTGCTCCAGGGCCAGCTCCAGCGCCTCCAGGCTGATGCCGGTGACCGGGTCGGTGGGGATTTCCAGCGCCTTCATACCCAGGCCCTTCAGGGTTTGCATGGCGCCGTGGAAGCTGGGGGAGTCGACGGCAACGATGTCGCCCGGCTCGCACACGGCGCGGATGCTGCACGACAGCGCCTCGTGGCAGCCGGTGGTGATCACCAGGTCGGCCGGGCCAAGGCGGCAACCGGAATCGAGCACCAGCCGGGCAACCTGTTCACGCAGGGCCAGGTTGCCGTGAATGTTGTCGTAGTACAGGCCTGGCATGTCCTGCCGCCGGCTCAACTGCGCCAGGCTGCGCAGCAGCGGCTTAAGGGTGGGGCTGTCGATGTCGGGCATGCCGCGGCCGAGCTGGACCACATCCTTGCGTGGGGTGCTGCGCACCAGTTCCAGCACCTGTTCCCACTGCGAGATGTCCACCGGGCGTTGGGCCGGGCGGCTGACGGCGGGTAGGGCCGGCAGCAGGCGGTGGTCACTGACGAAATAGCCGGACTTGGGCCGTGGCGAGACCATGCCGCTGTCTTCGAGCATTCGGTAGGCCTGCTGCACGGTGCTCAGGCTGACGCCATGCTCCACGCTCAGGGCGCGCACCGATGGCAGGCGCTGGCCGGGGCGGTACAGGCCCTGTTCGATGCGGGCGCCGAGCAGTTCGGCGAGGTTCAGGTAGAGGGTCACGGCATACTCCTGCGCTGCGTTGGCATAGCGACCGGTACAGTTGGGTTGAAAATACAGCATTCAGTCGATCTTCAGCCAATTCTGTATGGGAATAATAAGGCTGTATTGGATCTGTATTGCCGGTGCTGCCGACGCGCATGCTTTCTCCACGGTATCAATCGAACGGGAGTACGCAGCGATGGGTGGCATGAGCGATGTGCGCTTGCAACTGTTGGCCAGGGAGCTGGAAGTCGGGCAGCAGGCCAAGGTCTTCAACGCGCCGGAGGGTTTGGGGCGTTGGGGGCTGATGCTGCATCGCTGGCACACCCGCAGGGTGCTGCTGCAGTTGACGGATGACGAGCTGCGCGATGTCGGGCTGAGCTGGGAGCAGGCCCGGACAGAAGGGCGTAAGCCCTTCTGGAAAGATTGAGGCCCTAGACCAGTTCTTTAAGCCGGTGCCACAGCATCCCCAATGCCAGCAGCGGCGAGCGCAGGTGCTTGCCGCCAGGGAAGGTGATGTGTGGCACCTTGGCGAACAGGTCGAAACGCCCGCTCTGCTGGCCGCTGATGGCTTCGCCCAGCAGGCGCGCGGCCAGGTGGGTGGCGTTGAGCCCATGGCCTGAATAGGCTTGGGCGTAATACACGTTCGGCTGGCTGACCAAGCGGCCAACCTGTGGCAGGCGGTTGGCGCCGATGCCGATCATGCCGCCCCACTGGTAGTCGATGCGCACGTCGGCCAACTCAGGGAACACCTTGAGCATCTTCGGCTGCATGTAGGCGGCAATGTCCTTCGGGTCGCGGCCCGAGTAATGGCAGGCCCCACCGAACAGCAGGCGGTTGTCGGCAGACAGGCGGTAGTAGTCCAGGGCCACGCGCTGGTCGCACACCGCCATGTTTTGTGGCAGCAGCGTGCGTGCGCGTTCTTCGCCCAGCGGCTCGGTAGCGATGATGTAGCTGCCCGCAGGCAGTACCTTGCCGCCTAGCTCGCGGTTGAGGTCGTTGTGATAGGCATTGCAGCACAGCACCAAGGTCTTGGCGCGCACTCGCCCTTGGGCAGTATGCACCTGCACTTCAGGCCCGTAGTCGATGCGGGTAACCTCGGACTGTTCGAACAGCTTGACGCCCAGGCGGCTGGCCACGTCCGCTTCGCCCAGGGCCAGGTTCAGCGGGTGCAGATGGCCGGAACCCATGTCGACCAGCCCGCCCACATAGCAGTCGGCACCGACCACGCTGTGGATATCGTCCTTGCCGACTAGCCGAAGTTCATGCGCGTAGCCCAGGCTGCGCAGTTCTTCGGCGTCCTCGGCAAAGCCCAGCAATTCGGCGGGTTTGTTGGCCAGGTCGCAGTAACCCCAGGTCAGGTCACAGGCGATGGCATGCTTTTCCACCCGCTCGCGCACGATCTGCACGGCCTCCAGGCCCATCAGCTTCATGCTGCGCACGCCGTCCTCGCCAATTACCGGCAGGAACTGTTCCAGGCCATGACCAACGCCACGGATTAGCTGCCCGCCATTGCGCCCACTGGCGCCCCAGCCCAGTTTGCGTGCTTCCAGCAAGATGACCGAGAAGCCGCGTTCGGCCAGTTCGATGGCAGTGTTCAGGCCCGAATAGCCCCCGCCGACGATGCACACATCGGCGCTATGGTCGCCTTGCAGGAAGGAGTGGTCAGGGTGTGGTGCGCTGCTGGCGGCGTAGTAGGAGGCGGCATGCTGCGCGCTGTGGATCATTGGTTCGGTCCTGAGGCTGGAAGGCTAGGGGAGGAGGATAAGCCGGGCCTTTGGGGTGGGCAACCGGCCTCATCGCCGGCAAGCCAGCTCCCACAGGATTGTGCGATAGCTGAGACCAGTGGTGTACCTGTGGGAGCTGGCTTGCCGGCGATTGGCCCTATAATCCAGCTTCAGTCTTCAATTTTGTACATCGCCATGTCCTGCAACCGCCACAAGATCCACTTCCTGCGCGAACTCATCCCCTCATTCGAGTGCGAACCCGGCTGCCACGACTGCTGCGGCCCGGTCACCACCTCGGCAGAAGAAATGGCCCGCCTCCCGCGCAAGTCCCAGGCCGAGCAGGACGCCGCCCTGGAGCGCCTGGACTGTGTGCACCTCGGCCCCAACGGCTGCACGGTGTATGAAGAACGGCCCATGATTTGCCGCCTGTTCGGCACCACGCCGCGCATGGCCTGCCCGCGTGGTCGTGGCCCTGAACCGATGATCGACCCTGCCGCCGAGCAGCTGGTCCATCAGTTCATTGCCACCACCCGCCAGGTGCTGGTCTAGCCTCAGTCCGGAATCGGCAGGCAGAGGCTCTCCTTCACCTCTTCCATCACGATGTAGCTCTTCGACTCACGCACGTGCGGCAGCTTCAGCAGGATGTCGCCAAGCAGCTTGCGGTACGACGCCATCTCCGAAATACGCGCTTTCACCAGGTAGTCGAAGTCGCCCGACACCAGGTGGCACTCCAACACATGGGGCAGCTTCAACACCGCGCGGCGGAACTCCTCGAAGGTGTCGCCCGACTTGTAGTCCAGGCTGATTTCCACGAACACCAGCAGGCTGCCCTTTAGGTGCTGCGGGTTCAGGCGGGCGTTGTAGCCCATGATGATGCCCTCGCGCTCCAGGCGGCGAACCCGCTCGGTGCAAGGGGTGGTGGACAGCCCAACTTTCTCGCCCAGTTCGGTGAAGGAAATACGCCCGTCATTCTGCAGGATGCGCAGGATGTTACGGTCGATCTTGTCCAGTTCACGCTTGCTCTGGTGCTGGGTTCTCATAGGGGATGCCCCTCCGTGAAAGGCGATTTTGCCGAGAATTCTCGCCAATAATAGGCTTTTATATAGTGAATTGCACTGGTCTCAAATTCCTATACTGCGCCCATTCATGCCATTTCAATAAAAGTCTGCGGCGTGCCGCGTGTGAGGGATATAACGATGCGAGTTCTGGTACTTGGTAGCGGCGTAATCGGAACCGCCAGTGCCTACTACCTGGCCCGGCAAGGTTTCGAAGTGACGGTGGTCGACCGCCAGCCGGCGGTGGCCATGGAAACCAGTTTTGCCAACGCCGGTCAGATCTCGCCCGGCTATGCCTCGCCCTGGGCCGCACCTGGCGTGCCGCTGAAGGCCATCAAGTGGCTGCTGGAGCGCCACGCCCCCCTGGCCATCAAGCTCACCGGCGACGTCGACCAGTACCTGTGGATGGCACAGATGCTGCGCAACTGCACCGCCAGCCGTTACGCGGTGAACAAAGAGCGCATGGTGCGTCTGTCCGAGTACAGCCGTGACTGCCTCGACGAGCTGCGCGCTGAAACCGGCATCAATTACGAAAACCGTAGCCTGGGCACTACCCAGCTGTTCCGTACCCAGGCTCAGGTAGATGCTGCGGCCAAGGACATTGCCGTGCTCGAACAGTCCGGCGTGCCTTACGAATTGCTCGACCGCGACGGCATTGCCCGCGTGGAGCCTGCCCTGGCGGGGGTGAAAGACATCCTGGCCGGCGCCCTGCGCTTGCCTAACGACCAAACTGGCGACTGCCAGCTGTTCACCACCAAGCTCGCCGACATGGCGCTGAAGCTGGGCGTGGAGTTCCGCTTCGGCCAGGACATCCAGCGCCTGGACTTCGCTGGCGACCGCATCAATGGCGTGTGGATCGACGGCAAGCTGGAAACTGCCGACCGCTACGTGCTGGCGCTGGGCAGCTACTCGCCGCAGATGCTCAAGCCGCTGGGCATCAAGGCCCCGGTTTATCCGCTTAAAGGCTACTCGCTGACCGTGCCGATCACCAACGGCGACATGGCCCCGACGTCGACCATTCTTGATGAAACCTACAAGGTTGCGATCACCCGTTTCGACAACCGCATCCGCGTTGGTGGCATGGCTGAAATCGCCGGTTTTGACCTGTCGCTGAACCCGCGTCGGCGCGAAACGCTGGAGATGATCGTCAACGACCTTTATCCTCGCGGCGGTGATCTGAGCCAGGCCAGCTTCTGGACCGGCCTGCGCCCGGCGACCCCGGACGGTACGCCGATTGTGGGTGCGACCGCGTTCCGCAACCTGTTCCTGAACACCGGTCACGGTACTTTGGGCTGGACCATGGCGTGCGGCTCCGGTCGTCTGCTGGCCGACCTGATTGCGCGCAAGAAGCCGCAGATCAGTGCCGAAGGCCTGGACATTTCCCGTTATGGCAACAGCCCGGAAGTAGCCAAGCACGGGCAGACTGCGCCGGCTCATCAGCAGTAAGTTCGCCTGTACCGGTCCTTTCGCGGCTAAAGCCGTTCCCACAGAGATCGCATGTGCATCGACATTGTGCGGTCCCTGTGGGAGCGGCTTTAGCCGCGAAGAACCCAACACCGTTTTCAACCTGTGAACCACCATAAGGCAGCCGCCATGCGTCCCGCCCGCGCCCTGATCGACCTCCAGGCCCTGCGCCACAACTATCGTCTGGCCCGTGAACTGACCGGTGCCAAAGCCCTCGCCGTGATCAAGGCCGACGCCTATGGCCATGGCGCCGTGCGTTGCGCCCTGGCCCTGGAGGCCGAAGCCGACGGTTTTGCCGTGGCCTGCATTGAAGAGGCGCTGGAACTGCGCGCCGCCGGTATCAAGGCCCCGGTGCTGCTGCTGGAAGGCTTTTTCGAAGTCAGCGAGCTGGCGCTGATCGCCGAGCACGACCTGTGGTGTGTGGTGCATTCGTTGTGGCAGCTCGAAGCCATCGAGCAGACCCAGGTCCACAAGCCGCTCACTGTCTGGTTGAAGCTCGACAGTGGCATGCATCGTGTCGGTCTGCACCCCAAGGATTACCACGAGGCTTACCGGCGCCTGCTGGCCAGTGGCAAGGTTTCTCGCATCGTGCTGATGAGCCACTTCGCTCGCGCCGACGAGCTGGATGCCGACGCCACTGCCCAGCAGATTGCCGTGTTCGAGGCTGCCCGCCAGGGCCTGGCCGCCGAATGCAGCCTGCGCAACTCCCCCGGCGTGCTGGGCTGGCCACAAGCCCCCAGCGATTGGGTACGCCCAGGCCTGATGCTGTATGGCGCCACCCCGTTCGAAGTGGCCCAGGCCCAGGCCCAACGCCTGCAACCGGTCATGACCTTGCAATCGCGGGTCATCAGCGTGCGCGAGCTGCCTGCCGGCGAGCCGGTGGGCTATGGCGCCAAGTTCGTCAGCCCCCGGCCAACCCGCGTTGGCGTGGTTGCCATGGGCTATGCCGACGGCTACCCGCGCCAGGCGCCCAACGGCACCCCGGTATTGGTTGCCGGCCAGCGCACCCAGCTGATTGGCCGTGTATCGATGGACATGCTCAGCGTCGACCTGACCGACGTGCCACAAGCCACTGTCGGCAGCCCGGTCGAGCTGTGGGGCAAGCAGGTGCTGGCCAGTGAAGTGGCCGCACACGCGGGCACCATTCCTTACCAGATCTTCTGCAACCTGAAGCGCGTACTGCGGGACTACATCGGCGAATGACATGCTGAAGCGGACAGGTTGAGGGGCGGTGTGTTGTAAATACTGAACGGCATTGCCATGATATCGTTCACATCCACCCCCTTTTCCACCGTTTCAGGAGGCTCCAGCTTTGGACGTCGGCGAACGACTGCAAGCCATCCGCAAGCTCAAGGGCCTGTCCCAGCGTGAACTCGCCAAGCGTGCCGGCGTGACCAACAGCACCATCTCGATGATCGAGAAGAACAGTGTGAGCCCCTCGATCAGCTCGCTGCGCAAGGTGCTGAGTGGCATCCCCATGTCCATGGTCGAGTTCTTTTCGGTCGAGCTGGAACCTGAAAGCCCCACGCAGATTGTTTACAAGGCCCACGAGCTGATCGACATCTCGGACGGTGCGGTGACCATGAAGCTGGTCGGCAAGTCGCACCCCAACCGCGCCATCGCCTTTCTCACCGAGGTGTACCCGCCGGGTGCCGACACCGGTGCCGAGATGCTCACCCATGACGGCGAGGAAACCGGCATCTTGCTGGAGGGCCGCCTGGAACTGGTGGTCGGCAACGAGATCTTCATCCTCGAAGAAGGCGACAGCTATTACTTCGAAAGCACCCGCCCGCACCGTTTTCGCAACCCCTTCGACCAGCCCGCGCGGTTGATCAGCGCAGCGACGCCTTCAAACTTTTGATCCAGCGCAGTGCATTGATTCGGCAATACCCCTTTCCCGTGTAGGGTCGTTTCACGGCCTCTGGGTTCCCGCTATACTTTTCAACGCTCGCCGTTTCGTGGCCGCGAGCGTGATTAGCCACCATGAGGGTGTTCGCGTGAACCAAATCAAGAAGATGCTGGCCGTACCAGCAGCCGTATTCGCCCTCTGGGCAATGAGCGCAACCGCTGCGACCAACGACGACATTGCCAAGCGCCTGGAGCCGGTCGGCCAGGTGTGTGTCCAGGGCCAGGAATGCAAAGGCATGGAAGTGGCTGCAGCGGCGGGGGGCGGGGGCGCCAAAACGCCGGATGACATCATCGCCAAGCACTGCAATGCCTGCCATGGCACCGGCCTGCTCGGCGCGCCGAAAATTGGCGACACCGCCGCGTGGAAAGAACGCGCCGACCACCAGGGCGGGCTGGATGGCATCCTGGCCAAGGCCATTACCGGCATCAACGCCATGCCGCCGAAAGGCACCTGCGCGGACTGCTCGGATGACGACCTGAAAGGCGCGATCAAGAAAATGTCTGGGCTTTGAGCCACAGCTGAATTGCACGAGGCCCGCCGTTGATGGCGGGCTTTGTTTATGGGCTCCAGTGCAGGCAACCAATTGCCGTAGGCCTGTGTCCAACCCCTGAACCCATGTCTCAGGAGGCCCCGATGCACCTCTGCGCCATCGACCAGGCTGTCGAGCAGGTCCTGTCCCGGCTGCCAGCCCATATCCACATGGGCCTGCCCTTGGGTCTGGGAAAGCCTAACGCTTTCGTAAACGCCCTCTATGCCCGGGTGCGCGATCTGCCAGAGCGGCAGTTGACCATCTACACCGCGCTGACCCTCGGCCGACCACCACTGGGTGACGGCTTGCAACGGCGTTTTCTCGAACCCTTCGTCGAGCGCGTCTTCGCTGACTACGAAGACCTCACCTACCTCGCTGACCTGCGCAACGACAGCCTGCCGCCAAACATCCGCGTAGAGCAGTTTTTCATGCAGCCCGGCAGCCTGCTGCACAGCGAATCGGCCCAGCAGAACTACATCAGCAGCAACTACAGCCACGCCGCCCGTGACATCAACGCCAAGGGCCTGAACCTGATCGCGCAACTGGTCGCTGCCACTCCCGAGAAGCCCGTCCACCTCAGCCTGGCCTGTAACCCCGACATCACCCTCGACCTGCTGCCGATGATCGCCAAGCGCCGTGCGGCCGGCGAAACCATCCTGATGCTTGGCCAGGTACATACCGAACTGCCGTACATGCCCGGCGATGCGGAATTGCCCATTGATGCGTTCGACCTGCTGATCGATGAAGCCGAGCAGCGCCGGTTGTTCTCCACGCCGAACATGCCGGTCAACACCCAGGACCACTGTATTGGTTTGCACGCCAGCACGCTGGTGCGTGACGGCGGCACCTTGCAGATCGGTATCGGTGCCATGGGCGATGCAGTCGCTGCAGCGTTGCTGGCGCGCCAGGGCGACAACGCGGGCTACCGGGCCCTGCTCGACGAGCTGGATATCGGCCCGTGGCAGGCGCTGATTGAGCGGGAAGGGGGGCTGGAGACTTTTGCCGAAGGCCTGTACGGCTGCAGCGAAATGTTCGTTAACGGCCTGTTGGTGCTGGCCGAAGCGGGCTTGCTACGGCGCTCGGCCGATGAGCAGGGGCCGGTGTTGCATGGTGGCTTTTTCCTCGGGCCTCAAGCGTTCTACCAGCGGCTGAGGGAGATGCCGCTTGAGCAGCGCGCACGGTTTGCCATGACCCGTATCAGCTTCATCAACGAGCTGTACGGGCAGGAAGAACTCAAGCGGCACCAGCGGCGCGATGCGCGCTTCATCAACACGGCGTTCGGCATGACGCTGCTCGGTGCCGGGGTGGCCGATCAGCTGGAAGATGGCCGTGTGCTCAGCGGCGTGGGTGGGCAGTACAACTTCGTCGCCCAGGCTCATGCACTGGAGGGGGGGCGCTCGATGTTGCTGCTGCGCAGCTGGCGTGAATCGGGCGGGGAGGTGACCTCGAACCTGTTCTGGACCTATGGCCACTGCACCATCCCCCGGCACCTGCGCGATATCGTGGTGACCGAGTACGGCATTGCCGACCTTCGCGGGCAGACCGACAGCGAGGTGATTGCGCGGTTACTGGCAGTGTGCGATTCGCGGTTCCAGCAGGGGCTGACCGAGCAGGCGAAAGAGGCCGGCAAGCTGCCCAGGGATTTTCAGCTGGATGCGCGCTTTACCGATAATACGCCACAGCGTCTGGAGGCAATCCGGGCGCGCCATGCGCGGTTGTTTCCGGAGTATCCGATGGGGACGGATTTTACGGCCGAAGAGCGGGAGCTGTTGCGGGCGCTGACCTGGTTGAAGAGCAAGTTCAAGCTGAGCGAGGTGCTGGAGTTGGGCAAGGCAGCGCTGGATGCGCCGGGGCCGGAGGGGTATGAGGGGCACCTGAAACGGATGCAACTGGATCAACCACAAGGACTGAAGGAAGAGCTCTATCAGCGGCTGCTGCTGGCGGGCTTGCAGGCTGCCAAATAAACGCTGGGAAACACTGGCACTCTGTGGGAGCGGGTTCACCCGCGAATGCGATTTCGGATGCGCCATCGCATTCGTGGGTAAACCCGCTCCCACAGGGGTCGCGTAGCGGCCTTATTCGATGAAGGACACCACACCACCTTCCAGCGACTTCACCCGGGCCAGCGATTCAACGCGGTAGCCCTGGCTGTCCAGCTCGGCACGGCCGCCCTGGAACGACTTCTCGATCACGATACCCAGCCCCGCCACGGTGGCGCCGGCCTGCTTGATGATCGAGATCAGCGCCTGCGACGCCTTGCCGTTGGCCAGGAAGTCGTCGATCACCAGCACACGGTCGCTGCTGTTGAGGTGGCGCGGCGAGATGGCCACGGTGTTTTCGGTCTGCTTGGTGAAGGAATACACCGAGGCGGTCAGCAGGTTCTCGGTCAGGGTCAGCGACTGGTGCTTGCGGGCAAAAATCACCGGCACGCCCAGCTTCAGGCCAGTCATCACCGCCGGGGCAATGCCCGAGGCCTCGATGGTGACGATCTTGGTCACGCCCGCATCAGCGAACAGGCGGGCGAACTCGTCACCGATCAGCTGCATCAGCGCCGGATCGATCTGGTGGTTGAGAAACGCGTCGACTTTAAGAACCTGGTCGGAAAGCACGATGCCTTCTTCGCGAATCTTCTGATGCAGTGCTTCCACTTTGTTTTCCTCGATGTAGCAAAGGTGGCCGCAAATAGCGGCAAAGTTTAAGAGTAATGGTTGATCAGCGTTTGAGCATTGCCCGGATATCGGCCAAGGCGTTGTTGCCGCGAGCGGCCTTCACCTCGACCGGTGCATCGTCCAGGCCCTCCCAGGCCAGGTCGTCCGGTGGCAGTTCGTCGAGGAACCGGCTGGGCGTGCAGTCGATGATTTCACCGTACTGCTTGCGCTTGGCAGCGAAGGTGAAGGCCAGCGTCTGGCGTGCGCGGGTGATGCCCACGTAGGCCAGGCGGCGTTCCTCTTCGATGGTGTCGGCCTCGATGCTGGAGCGGTGCGGGAGGATTTCCTCTTCCATGCCCATGATGAACACGTAGGGGAACTCCAGGCCCTTGGAGGCGTGCAGGGTCATCATCTGCACGCCTTCGGCGTTCTCTTCCTCTTCCTGCTGGCGCTCGAGCATGTCGCGCAGCACCAGCTTGCCGATGGCGTCCTCGATGGTCATGTCACCCTCTTCATCCTTCTCGAGGGTGTTCTTCAGCGCTTCGACCAGGAACCAGACGTTGCTGATGCGGAAATCGGCAGCTTTGTCACTGGCGGTCTGCTGGCGAATCCAGTTCTCGTAGTCGATGTCGCGGATCATCTCGTGCAGCGCGGCAATCGGGTCTTCCAGGGCAACCTTTTGGCGTACCCCGTCCAGCCAGTGCTTGAAGCGCTGCAAACGCTCGGTGTAGCGGGCATCCAGGTGCTCGCCCAGGCCCAGCTCCTCGCTGGCAGCGTACATCGAGATGCCGCGCTCGGTGGAATAGTTGCCGAGCTTTTCCAGGGTGGTGGAGCCGATTTCCCGGCGCGGTACGTTGATGACGCGCAGGTAGGCGTTGTCATCGTCCGGGTTCACCAGCAGGCGCAGGTACGCCATCAGGTCCTTGACCTCCTGGCGACCGAAGAAGCTGTTGCCGCCCGACAGGCGATACGGCACCTGGTGGTGCTGCAGCTTCAGCTCGATCAGCTTGGCCTGGTAGTTGCCACGGTAAAGGATGGCGAAGTCGCTGTACGGGCGGTTGGTGCGCAGGTGCAAGGTGAGGATTTCCATGGCCACGCGCTCGGCCTCGGCTTCCTCGTTCTTGCAACGGATCACGCGGATCTCGTCGCCCACGCCCATCTCGCTCCACAGTTGCTTCTCGAACGCGTGCGGGTTGTTGGCGATCAGCACGTTGGCACAGCGCAGGATGCGGCTGGTGGAGCGGTAGTTCTGCTCCAGCATGACGATCTTCAGGGAGGGGTAGTCCTCCTTGAGCAGCATCAGGTTCTCGGGGCGGGCACCGCGCCAGGCATAGATCGACTGGTCGTCGTCGCCTACCACGGTGAACTGGTTGCGCATGCCGATCAGCATCTTCACCAGCAGGTACTGGCTGGCGTTGGTGTCCTGGTATTCGTCCACCAGCAGGTAGCGCACGCGGTTCTGCCAGCGTTCCAGCACCTCGGGATGCTCCTGGAACAGCTTGACCGGCTGCAGGATCAGGTCGTCGAAGTCCACCGCGTTGAACGCTTTGAGCGTGCGCTGGTAGTGGGTGTAGACGATGGCGGCGGTCTGCTCGCGCGGGTTGCGCGCCTTTTCCAGGGCTTCGGGCGGCAGGATCAGGTCGTTCTTCCAGGCACCGATCATGTTCTTGATCTCGTCGATGCCGTCGTCGCCGGAGTATTCCTTCTGCATGATGTCCGACAGCAACGCCTTGATGTCGGACTCGTCGAAGATCGAGAAGCCCGGCTTGTACCCCAGGCGCTCGTGCTCCTTGCGGATGATGTTCAGGCCCAAGTTGTGGAAGGTACACACCGTAAGGCCGCGGCCTTCCCCCGGGCGCAGCAAGGTGCCGACACGTTCCTTCATCTCGCGCGCGGCCTTGTTGGTAAAGGTCATCGCCACGATGTACTGGGCACGGATGCCGCAGTTCTGGATCAGGTGGGCAATCTTGCGCGTGATCACGCTGGTCTTGCCCGAACCTGCACCGGCGAGCACCAAAAGAGGGCCGCCGACGTAGTCACGGGCTTCCTGCTGCCGGGGATTGAGTCGGGACATGCTAGAAACCGGGGGTCGCCAGAAAATAGCCGCGCATTCTAACAGGCATGGGGCCGTTATGGCGCGACCGTCTGACGTCTGAGTCAGACTTTTATCCGGCCTACTATTAGCGGGACTAATCCTAGCACCTGAAAAAATCATATTTGCCGGTTCGGCTCGTTTCGAGCAGGATGCACGACAAAATACGTCGGGATGCTACGCCCGTAAAAACATGTATAAAAGTGAAAATCATTTTCATTAAATGCAGTAGCATACCCGCCAGTTATCGTTGCACCGTGAAGCCCTAAGGAGTCCGCTTGTCCACGCCTGTCGAACCTTTGCGTTTGCTGCTGTTGGCTGATGAGCCGGAATGGGCCGCCTTGTTGCACGCTTGCATGCCTGCCCTGAGCGGCAGCGCCGTGCTGCTCACCGCCCCGAACTGGGAATCCGTCGACAGCCTGTTCAGCAATGATCGCCAGGCTGTGGTGCTGGCAACGCCGGCCCTGCAGCCCGTGCCCGGGCGCTGCGACCTGCCGACCATCCTGCTGCTCGACCACGAGCCCGAGGTGGCGCCTACGGCCGTCAGCGACTGGCTGGTACGCGGCCAGCTCAATGCCGATACCTTGCGCCGCTCGCTGCGTCATGTACGTGAGCGTGGTGTGCTGGTGGCCACCTTGCAGCGCCTGGCTGAGCAGGACCCCCTGACCGGCATCGCCAACCGCCAAGGTTTCCAGGCCTTGCTGACTGCGCGCCTGGCCGAAAACGAAGGCCGTGGCGTTGCCTTGGGCCACCTGGACCTAGACAACTTCCGCCACGTCAACGATGCCCTCGGCCACCAGAGCGGCGACCGGCTGATTTTGCAGGTGGTGGCGCGGCTGCAAAACCAGCTGGAGGCGGGTGACCAGCTGGCCCGCCTGGGCAGCGACGAGTTTGCCCTGCTGATCGACACCCGCCGCGACGCCAACCGCGCCGAATGGATTGCCGAGCGTATCGTCGAAGCCTTGGCCGAACCCTACTTCATCGACGGCGAAAGCCTGCTGCTGGGCTGCAGCCTGGGCCTGGCCCATGCCCGCGCCCAAGCGGGGGCCGACCCTTTGATGTGGCACGCCCACATCGCCATGCGCCAGGCCAAGGGTAGCCAAGGCTGCACCTTCCATGTGTTCAACGAGCGCATCAACCGCAACGCCCGTAGCCTGGCCGACCTGGAAAGCGAGCTACGCCGCGCCCTGCGCCGTGATGAGCTGGAGCTGCACTATCAGCCACGGCTTGACCTGGCGGACGGGCGCATCGTTGGCCTGGAGGCGCTGGTGCGCTGGCGCCATGCCGAGCGCGGGCTACTGCCGCCCAGCGAGTTCGTGCCGTTGGCCGAGCAAAGTGGCCTGATCGTGCCGCTGGGTTACTGGGTGATTTCCCGGGCGCTGCGCGACATGCAGGCGCTGTGCGAGCGCGGCCTGGAACCGCTGCACATGGCGGTTAACCTCAGCTTCCGCCAGTTCCAGGACAGCCAGCTGCTGGCCACTCTGAGCCGCCTGATCATCGAGCATGGTGTGGATGCCCGTTGGCTGGAGTTCGAGCTGACCGAAACGGCAGTGATGCGCCGCAACGAACTGGTGCGCCAGACCATGGACGCCCTTGGCCGCCTGGGTGTGCGCTTCTCGCTCGACGATTTTGGCACCGGGTTCTCTTCGTTCGTGCACCTCAACAGCCTGCCGATCACCTTGCTCAAGGTAGACCGCAGCTTTGTGGCCGAAATGGAAATGCGCGAGGAAAACCGCAAGCTGGTGCATGCCATGATCAACCTGGCGCACAACCTCAACCTGGAGGTGGTGGCCGAGGGGGTGGAGAGTGAAGCGCAACTGGCCTTGTTGCGAGGGTTTGGGTGCGATCAGGTGCAGGGCTTTCTGGTCAGCAAGCCGCTGCCGGTGGGGGAATTGATCGAATTTTTGCTGGATTGCAGCAGGCCGAAGCTGGTTAGCGTTTGAGATAGCAGGGGAGGGCTTCGCCCTCCTTTCGCGGCCCAACAATCAAACAGACACCACAGACCTGTCAGGTGAACCGGCCTTCCCCAGCAGCCGCTTCATCCGCCACTCAAAGCCAAACGTCAGCGCCACCGCCGCACACGCCAGCCCCAGCGCCAAGCCCCACCAGATCCCAACCGCGCCGGCGCCCAGGTTGAACGCGAACAGCCACGCACTCGGCGCCCCCACCAGCCAGTAGCACACCAGCCCGATCAGGAAGGTGGTCTTGGCATCCTTCAGCCCGCGGATCGAGCCCATGGCAATCGTCTGCATGCCATCGAACAGCTCGAACCACGCTGCCACCATCAGCAACTGCACGGCCACCTGGAAGATCGCGGCAAAGGCCGGGTCGTTACGGTCGATAAACAGTCCCACCAGCGCCTCGGGCAGCAGCAGGAACAGCGCGGCGAAGGCAAACATGATCATCGCCCCGAAGCCAATGCCCACGCGCCCGGCGCTGCGCGCCGCCAGCAGGTTGCCAGCGCCGTAATACAAACCCACCCGCATGGTCACTGCATACGACAGCCCCGTCGGCACCATGAATGCCGTGGACACGATCTGCAGGGCGATCTGGTGCGCGGCCAGTTCGGTACTGCCCAGCACGCCCATGCACAGCGCGGCGAAGGCGAACAGGCCCACTTCCACCATGTAGGTACCGCCAATTGGCAGCCCCAGACGCCACAGCTCGCGCAGTGCTGGTAGCGACGGGCGCGACAGGCCCTTGCGCAGCGGGTAGGCGGCATAGGCCGAGTGCCAGCGGATATACAGCGCCAGCGCGATAGCCATGCCCATCGACACCACTGCGGTGACCAGGCCGATGCCCATCAGGCCCAGCTTGGGCAGGCCGAACATGCCCTCGATCAGCGCCACGTTGAACAGGTAGTTGAGCACCGTGCCGGCCAGGCTGATGACCATCACCGGGGTCGAGCGCCCCAGCGCACTGGTGAAACCGCGCAACGCCATGAACGTCAGGTAGCCGGGCAGTGCCAGTGGCAGCAGCGTGAGGAATTCGGCCGCCGAGGCCACGTTCTCGGGCTTTTGCCCGAACAGTAGCAGCACCGGCTCCAGGTTCCACAGCACCAGCGCGGCGAACAGTGCCAGGCCCCAGGCCAGCCACAGGCCGCTCTGCGCCAGTCGGGTCGCGCCTTCGATATCGTTGGCACCCTTGCGAATCGCCACCAGGGTGCCGACTGCGGCGATCACACCCAGGCAGAAGATCGACACGAACGAGTAGCTGGCTGCACCTAGACCGCCACCGGCCAGGGCCTGCGGGCTGATGCGGGCCATCATCAGGGTGTCGGTCAGCACCATCAGCATGTGCGCCAACTGCGAGGCAATCAGCGGCCCGGCCAGGCGCAGCAAAGCCTTGAGTTCTGTGGTGAGCGCGACGTGCATGAGGGCTGTCCTTCTTCCTGAGGTGATGAACGAAGGGCGATTCTGAGGCTTTGGTCAACTTTGCACAAAAGGATAAAAGCGATCATTGGCATGAGTCTGACTCATGTATATATGCTTCTTGGTGATCCGCTCCACAGCCCCGTATGGCAGGTGCCTCATGTCCCGTCAGCTTCCTCCGTTGTATGCCCTTCGCGCATTCGAAGCCGCCGCACGGCTAAGTTCCTTCACCCGTGCCGGTGAGGAACTGTCGATCACTCAGAGCGCGGTCAGCCGGCATATCCGCACGCTGGAGGATCACTTCGCCTGCCGCCTGTTCGTGCGCAGTGGCCGCAACCTGCAACTGACCGAGGCCGCACGGGTATTGCTGCCAGGCGTTCGCGAAGGCTTCGCGGCGCTGGAGCGGGCTTGCGATACCTTACGCGGTGAAGACGACATCCTGCGCATGAAGGCCCCCTCGACCCTGACCATGCGCTGGTTGCTGGCGTGCTTGAGCCGTTTCCGTCACCTGCAGCCAGGCAATGAAGTACAGCTGACCAGCGCCTGGATGGACGTTGACCATGTGGACTTCAACCAGGAACCGTTCGATTGCGCGGTGTTGCTCAGCGACGGGGTGTTCCCGCCGGACTGGGAAGTGCGCAAGCTGTTCCCGGAGTTGTTGATACCCGTGGGGGCGCCAGACCTGCTGGAAAAAGGGCCGTGGGACGAGCGCCGGCTGGCCTCTATCGAGCTGCTGCACCCCACGGTGGACAAGCGCGACTGGCGGGAGTGGCTGGAGCGCATGGGGTTGAGCGACAAGGTTTCGCTCAAGGGCGGGCAGGTGTTCGATACCCTGGAGCTGGGCATGATTGCGGCGGCGCGTGGCTATGGGATTTCCATGGGCGATTTGCTGATGGTGGCCGAGGATGTGGCGCAGGGGCGCTTGAGCCTGCCTTGGCCGACGGCGGTGCCCAGTGGGATGGATTATTACCTGGTGTGGCCGCGTACCCGGCCAGGGGGGGAGCGGTTGCGGCGGCTGAGTGCTTTTCTGGAAGACGAGGTGGCGGCGATGGACTTGCCGAATGTGGAAATCCTGCCGCCCCTTTGATCGCCTGTACCGGCCTCTTCGCGGGTAAACCCGGGGAGAGGCCGCAATGCCTTACATCGAACCCAGGTTCAACGCCTGCGCACAGGCTTGCAGCGACCGGCGTTCACTTTGCGCATACAGCGCCAGCTCATCCTGCACCTGCAACCCCAACGCCGCTTCAAAGGCATCGCGGTTGGCGTTGCTGCCATATTCGGCCTGCGCATCGTCGCCCAGGTTGGACTGGAAGATGCCCGCCGCGCTCACCGGCAGGAAGTCCTCGTACACCAGCGCCTCGAAGTGCACATGGCCTGCGTCGATCAGCCCTTGCAGGGTGGTCGGGCGGCCTTCCTGGTCACGCGCAGCCAGGCCTTTCTCGGTGGCGAAGTAGCGGAAGTATGCCAGGCCCTGTTCCCGCATCTGCGCCAGGTCGTCCGGGAATGCTGCAAAGGTTTCTTTCAGCAGCGACATGTAGCGCTCGGCGTTCGCCTCGGCCGGTGCGCCACCCAGGGCAGCGCGGGTGGCATCGAGCAGCTTGTCGTACAGCTGGCGACCCTTCGGCGTCAGCGCCGCACCGCGTTGTTCGATCTCGCCGAAACGGGCGGTGTGGCTGCCTTCGCTACCCTGCTGGTCGCTGAACGCGACCTTTTCCTGCAAAGCCTTGAAGCTGGTCTGGCGCAGCAGGATCGGGTGGCGACGGGTAGGCGGGCCTTCGACCACGGCCTTCGGCGGGATGCCTTTGGCCGGCATGCCGACCTGGATCGCATCGATGTCCAGGGTACGTGGGGTCAGGTGGTTGATGTGCGGGCCCTTGAAGGCCACCACATCGGCGATCAGGCGGTGCTGGTCGTGCAACTGCTGGTACTGCTCGGCGGTGACGGTGGCGTCATGGTGCCAGCGGAAGGTGTGCAACGCTTCCTGCACGAACGCCGCGGCATCTGCGGCGTTCAGCCCGCCATCGCGCTCGCTTTGGGCGATCAGTTCGAGGGCGCGGTTGGTGAAGATCTGGCGCTTGGCCAGGATGTCCTGTGCCAGCTCGCGCAGTTGCGGGTTGTCGATCAGCTCCAGGCGTAGCAGCGAGGTGAACACACGGAACGGGCTGACATGCAGCGACTGTTCATGCACGGCACGGAAGGCGGTGGAGTGCACCGGCACGCCAGCGGAGCTCAGGTCGTAGTAGCCGACCGGCTCCATGCCCATGACGGCAAACAGGCGGGCGATGGTGGCCAGCTCTTCGGCGGTGCCAACGCGGATGGCGCCATGGCGCTCCTGGTCCAGTCGCTCGATTTCCCCGGTCCAGCGCAGGGCCTCGGCAACCTTGGGCTGCTGGGCCATGACCTGCTGGTTGATTTCGCTCACCAGCTCCAGCAGCGTGCCGTACAGGGGCACTTCCTGTTTGTACATGAGCGACATGGCGGCAGAGAACTGCGCGCGAATGCTGTCTGGGCTGACGAAATCGTGGGCGGGCATCGCTAGCTTCCTGGTTGGGTTCGGACGCTTACATGAAAGCTGGGAATGCACTTGGCTCACAAGCGAAAAAAAGTGAGTGTGTCATTCCTTTTTTGATCGACCTTCAGGGCCCTTTCGCGGGTTAACCCGCGAAGAGGCCCTCAAGCCTGAAGCTGCTCGCGAATCCACTCCACCAATGCCCTGACCTTGGGCACCTCCGCCGCATGCTCGGCATACGCTAGATAATGCGCTCCGGCACTGCGCATCGCATGGTTCCAAGGCACCACCAGACTCCCCTCGGCCAGCTCCTTCGCTGCCAGGTAACGTGGCACCAGCGCCACCCCGCACCCGGCCTGCGCCGCGCTCAAGGCCATATAGAACGTATCGAAGCGTGGCCCGTGGTAAGCGCTGACGCTCTGCAGGTCCTGCTCCAGGAACCACTCATGCCACGCCTCCGGCCGCGACGTGCTCTGCAACAGCACCAGGTCGGCAAGCTCTGCGGCATCGCCCAGTGTGCGCCCGGCCAGTAGCTCCGGCGCGCACACCGGCACCACCTCTTCGCGGAACAGCTCCACGCAGGTGGCCCCCGGCCAGGTGCCCTGGCCGTAGAAAAACACCACGTCCGCCGAGCCCTGCAACAGGGCAAACGGCTCCATCTCGTTGCGGATATCGAGGTGAATATTGCTGTGCCGCTTACCAAAACCCTTCAGGTGCGGGATCAGCCAGCGCACGCCAAAACTCGGTTGAGTGGCTACCTTCAATATCTCGGTCTGCTCGCCGTAGGTGAGTACGTAGCGGCTGGACATGTCCACCTGGGTGAGGATCTTGTTGACCTCGGCCAGGTACAGGCTGCCGGCCGGGGTCAATTGCAGGCGCCTGCGAATGCGCAGAAACAGGTGGTGGCGCAGCATGTCTTCAAGCTGCGCCACCTGCTTGCTGACCGCGCTCTGGGTCAGGTGCAGCTCTTCGGCGGCACGGGTAAAGCTCAAATGGCGGGCTGCAGCTTCAAAGCACTGCAGGGCGGTCATGGAGGGCACCAGGCGTTTGGACATAGCGTTCTCTGCGGCTCAAATCATTACCTGACGGAATGATATGCGGAATAAAGGTCGTTTGTTGTACCTATGTGATCGGATTAATACTGATCCACATCATTTTTCCACCCCATCACCCGATGTAGGAGAAGCACAAATGGTTGCTGGATTGCTCGAGCGCCTTGGCGTTGCTGCCGAGGCTTACACCCAGGGCGACTACCCTGTTCACACGCCGATCGACGGCAGCCAGATCGCCTCGGTGAAACTGCTCGGCAAGGCCGAGACCATCGCCCGCATCGACCAGGCCCAAAGCGCCTTCGAAGCCTGGCGCACTGTGCCGGCCCCGCGCCGTGGCGAACTGGTGCGCCTGTTTGGCGAAGTGCTGCGTGAGCACAAGGCCGACCTGGGCGAGCTGGTATCGATCGAAGCCGGCAAGATCACCCAGGAAGGCCTGGGCGAAGTACAGGAAATGATCGACATCTGCGACTTCGCCGTTGGCCTGTCGCGTCAGCTGTACGGCCTGACCATTGCCTCCGAGCGCCCGGGCCACCATATGCGTGAAACCTGGCACCCGCTGGGTGTGGTCGGCGTGATCAGCGCCTTCAACTTCCCGGTCGCCGTGTGGGCCTGGAACACCGCCCTGGCCCTGGTGGCCGGTAACTCGGTGGTGTGGAAACCGTCTGAGAAGACCCCGCTCACCGCCCTGGCTTGCCAGGCGCTGTTCGAAAAAGCCCTGAAAGCCTTCGGCGATGCCCCGGCTGGCCTGGCGCAACTGGTCATCGGTGGCCGCGAAGCTGGCGAAGCCATGGTCGACGACCCGCGCGTACCGCTGGTCAGCGCCACCGGCAGCACCCGCATGGGCCGCGAAGTGGGCCCACGTGTTGCTGCCCGCTTTGGCCGCAGCATCCTCGAGCTGGGTGGCAACAACGCCATGATCCTGGCCCCGAGCGCCGACCTGGACCTGGCCGTGCGCGGCATCCTGTTCTCGGCTGTCGGCACCGCCGGCCAGCGTTGCACTACCCTGCGCCGCCTGATCGTGCACCGCTCGATCAAGGACGAAGTGGTTGCCCGTGTCAAAGCCGCCTACGGCAAAGTGCGCATCGGCGACCCACGCAAGGGCAACCTGGTCGGCCCGCTGATCGACAAGCTGTCGTTCGATGCCATGCAGGGCGCGCTGGCCAAGGCCCGCGACGAAGGTGGTCAGGTGTTTGGTGGCGAGCGTCAGTTGGCCGACCAGTACCCGAACGCCTACTACGTGTCGCCTGCCATTGCCGAAATGCCGGCGCAGAGCGACGTGGTGCGCCACGAAACCTTCGCCCCGATCCTGTACGTGCTGGCCTACGACGACTTTGAAGAGGCCCTGCGCCTGAACAACGAAGTGCCACAAGGCCTGTCGTCGTGCATCTTCACCACCGATATTCGTGAGGCCGAGCGCTTCCAGAGTGCTTCGGGCAGCGACTGCGGCATCGCCAACGTCAACATCGGCACCAGCGGCGCCGAGATCGGCGGTGCGTTTGGTGGCGAGAAGGAAACCGGCGGTGGTCGTGAGTCGGGTTCGGATGCCTGGAAAGGCTACATGCGTCGTCAGACCAACACCGTGAACTACTCGCGTGAGCTGCCGCTGGCGCAGGGTATTGTGTTCGACTGATGCTGCATGGCCGGGGGCGTTGCCCCCGGTTCGCGGGGCAAGCCCGCTCCCACAGGATCCCCGCTGCCTTTCAGGCTTGTGTGGTCCCTGTGGGAGCGGGCTAGTCCCGCGAATGGGCCGCAAAGCGGCCCCAAATAGTCAGATGCACCTGCAATAAGAACAACACTGCTGGAGCCGGGCCATGTCCGAACTGCGTCAAGAATGCTTGTGGGAATTCGTCAGCAAACCGACCGTTGCCGCCCAGGCCCTGGCCGGTGAGCACAAGGCCGATGTCTGCGTGATCGGTGGCGGCATTACCGGCCTGTCTGCAGCCATCCACCTGCTCGAACAGGGCAAGTCGGTGATTCTGCTGGAGGCCTGGAAGGTCGGTCACGGCGGCTCCGGGCGCAACGTGGGCCTGGTCAACGCCGGCACCTGGATCCGCCCTGACGACGTCGAGGCCACCCTCGGCCAGAAGCAAGGCAGCCGCCTGAACAAAGTGCTCGGCGAAGCCCCGGCTGAAGTGTTCGCCATGATCGAGCGCCTGGGCATCGACTGCCAGGCCCAGCACAAAGGCACGCTGCACATGGCGCACAACGCCACCGGCATCGCCGACCTTGAGGCCCGTCACGAACAATGGCGCCGCCGCGGTGCCGACGTAGAGCTGTTGACCGGCGCCCAGTGCCAGGAATACTGCGGTACCAACAAGATTTCTGCCGCGCTGCTCGACCGCCGCGCCGGCACCATCAACCCCATGGGTTACACCCAGGGCCTGGCGGCTGCCGTGGCGCGCCTGGGCGGCAAACTGTTCCAGCAGTCTTCGGTCGAAGGCCTGGAGCGTGACGGCGATGCCTGGCGGGTGAAGACCGCACGCGGCTCGGTGCGCGCCGACAAGGTGGTGATTTCCACCGGTGCCTATACCGAAGGCGACTGGAGCAACCTGCAGAAGCAGTTCTTCCGTGGATACTACTACCAAGTGGCGTCCAAGCCGTTGCAGGGCGCAGCAGCCGACAAGGTGCTGCCGCACGGCCAAGGCTCGTGGGACACCCGCACCGTGCTTAGCAGCATCCGCCGTGACGACCAAGGCCGCCTGTTGCTCGGCAGCCTGGGCCGGGTCGACAACAAGCCGGCGTGGTTTGTGCGCAGTTGGGCAGACCGGATCCAGAGCCACTACTACCCGGAGCTGGGCAAGGTCGAGTGGGAAATGCACTGGACGGGCTGCATCGACTTCACCCCCGATCACCTGATGCGCCTGTTTGAGCCGGCGCCGGGGCTGGTGGCGGTGACCGGTTATAACGGGCGGGGTAACACCACCGGCACCGTGATTGGCCGGGCGTTTGCCGAGTTCCTGCTGAAGGGGGAGGCGGATAGCCTGCCGATTCCGTTCTCGCCGATGACCGGTGTGAGCGCGCCATCGCTGCGCACCGCGTTCTATGAGTCTGGCTTCTCGCTGTACCACGCGGGGCAGTGCTTGAGAGTTGTGTTGTAAGTTCTGGCCTCTTCGCGGGCGAGCCCGCGAAGAGGCCGGTCAGGCTTACTTGTGCAACCAGCTAAGGAAGCCGCCTTTCTTGATCAGGGCCGGCTTCTGCAGCAACAACGACTCCCGGCTCTGGCGCCGGAACCGCTGCAACTTGCTCAGCGCCGTCTGCACCTCGCCACGCTGCTGCAAGCAGCTCTTCACCTGTTCCTTGTCGATCCGGTACAGCACGCAACTGGTCAGCGTGCGGAACTCGGCCAGCGAATCCTCTTCATCGATGATGCCCTCGATCCCCAGCACCTCACCCGGCCCCATGCGCCCGGCTTCGACCAACTTGTCGCCATCGCGCACCGATGCCGAGATGACCCCGCTGCCAATCACCAACAGGTGATCGGAATGCTCGCCAACGCCCAGGATCACCTGATCCGCCAGGTACTCCACCGCTGTCATGCGCTGGCTCAGCGCATCACGCTCTTCATCGCTTAGCGAGCGGAACACCCGCACTTCGTCCAGTACTTCGCGCTGGCGGCTGCGCGGCGGCAGGGCCAGGTCCACGTTCCACATCACCCCGCTGGCCTCCAGGTGGCGGTGCGCAAGGTCGAACAGCTGGTTGCGCGCGTCGCCCTTCGCGCCTGCGTCGGCCACAAAGCCGCTGGCCTCGTACTCCACGGATTCCAGTGTCGAGGCCTTCACCGTCACTTTCGGCTTTGGGGTCTCAAGAATGGCACTGACGCCCTGCAGGGCCTTTTCCAGTGCATCGAACACCCGTTTGGGCCGCACCTTGGCCGGCACCACCACGCTGATCGACACCCCATGCACATCGGCCGGGCGGCTGTGGTTGAGCAGCCGGGCCTTGGCCGCCACCGAATTGGGGATCACCGCCAGGCTGCCAGTGCCGGTCAGCAGGCGTGTGGCGCGCCAGTCGATGTCCAGCACCTTGCCTTCTGTGCCGTCGATGGAGATGGAGTCACCAATCTGGTAGGGCCGCGTGGTGTTCAGCACGATGCCGCTGAATACGTCGGCCAGGGTGCTTTGCAACGCCAGGCCGATGACGATGGCCATCACCCCGGAGGTAGCCAGCAGGCCTTTGACCGGCAGCTGCATCACATAGCCGGCGGCAGCCACCACAGCGGCGAGGAAGATCAACGCCCCCAGCACATCCTGCAGCAACCGCCCGCCATGGCTGCCACGGGCCACCAACAGCAGGCCAAACACCACCGTGACCGTGCGGGCGCCAAACAGCCACCAGCCGATCGCCAATACCGTGGCCATGAGGTTGCGCGATACATCGTCGGGCCAGGGCGGCGGTTGCAGCGGGCTCATGCCAGCGGCCACCAGCACCGAGCTGAACAGCAGGAATATCACCAAGCGCGTGCCGATGCGCCAGGCGCGGCGCTGGATGGGGATGAGTTGCCAGAGCACGAGATCCAGCAGGAGCAGGGCAGTACCGAGCAACAACGGGGACGACTGGATGAACGCCAGCATGGTGGTCTCGGGGTGGGGGAAGGGCTGTGGGTAGTAATAGAGCAGGTAGCCCAGCAAATCCACTGCCAATTTGTCGTTCCTTAAATAGAACGCTAAAGCCAAAATCAGCTATCTACCGCTCCAAAGGTGATGGTTTTAATCTTCTCCCATCAACGCGAAACACCCCACTTACTGAACATCAAAACCCTTAGGAGCAACGACCATGACCAACTTCAAATACAACCGCCTGAACAAAGACGACGCCGCTGTCCTGCTGGTCGACCACCAGGCCGGCCTGCTGTCTCTGGTCCGCGACATCGAGCCGGACGCATTCAAGAACAACGTGCTGGCCCTGGCCGACCTGGCCAAGTTCTTCAACCTGCCGACCATTCTCACCACCAGCTTCGAACAAGGCCCCAACGGTCCACTGGTGCCCGAACTGAAAGCGCTGTTCCCGGATGCCCCGTACATCGCCCGCCCAGGCCAGATCAACGCCTGGGACAACGAAGATTTCGTCAAGGCCGTGAAGGCCACCGGCAAGAAGCAACTGATCATCGCCGGCGTCGTGACTGAGGTGTGCGTAGCCTTCCCGGCCCTGGCCGCCCTGGAAGAAGAGTTCGACGTATTCGTGGTCACCGATGCCTCCGGCACCTTCAACGCCATGACCCGTGACGCTGCCCACGACCGCATGAGCCAGGCAGGCGCGCAGTTGATGACCTGGTTCGGCGTGGCCTGTGAGCTGCACCGCGACTGGCGCAACGATATCGAAGGGCTGGCGGCGCTGTGCTCCAACCACATCCCGGACTACCGCAACCTGATGACCAGCTACAACGCCTTCAACGCCGGCAAGTAAGCCAAACCGCCGCCCCGGGCACCGCAAGTCGGTGCCCGCGCAGGGCAGCACACCCATCCAATCCTCCGCCCGTCCGCCGTTGCACAGTGGATGCGGGCAAGCTCATCCCAAGGACCGCCGATGAACACCGCAACCCAAGACAACCGCGACGTGGTGACCGTATGCCTGCAACACCAGGTGATCGACACCGCTTCGAGCACCCCGGTTGCACAACCCCCGCGCTGGAAGCAGGCGCTGCTGACCTACCTGGTGATCTGCCCGATGACCATGGTCATTCCGCAACTGCTGGCGCCGCTGTTCGCACGCTTCCCGCAGCTGGGCGGCCCGATCACCGGCAACCTCATCGTCAACCTGTTCGTCATCCTGCCCGTGGTGTTCTACATCATGCCTTGGGTAACCCGCTGCTGCGCCAACTGGCTGCGCGGCTGAGCCACGCCTTCACCTCGACACTTTCAAGGAGATACCGTTATGAGCACCTTCGTTACCCGCGATGGCACTTCGATCTATTTCAAGGACTGGGGCAGCGGCAAGCCCGTGCTGTTCAGCCACGGCTGGCCGCTGGATGCCGACATGTGGGATTCGCAGATGGAGTTCCTGGCCAGCCGCGGCTACCGCACCATCGCCTTCGACCGCCGGGGCTTCGGCCGTTCGAGCCAGCCGTGGAACGGTTACGACTACGACACCTTTGCCGATGACATTGCCCAGCTGATCGAACACCTCGACCTGCGCGACGTCACCCTGGTGGGCTTCTCGATGGGTGGCGGTGATGTCAGCCGCTACATCGCCCGCCACGGCAGCGAGCGTGTGGCCGGGCTGGTGTTGCTGGGGGCTGTGACGCCAGTATTCGGCAAGCGTGACGACAACCCTGAGGGTGTCGACCTGTCAGTGTTCGAGGGTATCCGTGCCGGCCTGCGTGCCGACCGCGCCCAGTTCATCGCCGACTTTGCCACGCCGTTCTATGGCCTGAACCATGGGCAGCAGGTGTCCCAGGGCGTGCAGACGCAAACCCTGAACATCGCGCTGATGGCCTCGATCAAGGGCACCCTGGATTGCGTGACGGCGTTCTCCGAAACCGACTTCCGCCCGGACATGGCCAAGGTCGATGTGCCGACGCTGGTGATTCATGGCGACGACGACCAGATCGTGCCGTTCGAAACCACTGGCAAGCGGGCGGCAGAGCTGATTCGCGGGGCTGAGCTGAAGGTGTATGCCGGTGCGCCGCACGGGTTTGCGGTGACCCATGCGCAGCAGCTGAATGAGGATTTGCTGGCGTTCCTCCAGCAGTAACTGTGGGAGGCATTCGCGGGCTTGCCCGCGAAGTGGCCAGCCCAGGCAGCACAAATGTTGATCAGGGCTAACCTTCTTCAACCCACCGCACATCCATCCAAGCCTTGACCTTGCATCAACCGGCATGCTTCGCAGTCGCCCCTGCCGGCCCCAGTCGGAGAAGCTCATGTCCCAGGACCGCAACGACAAGACCCGTCGCCAGTTCCTCGCCACCAGCACCGTGCTCGGTGCAGCAGGCGCGCTCTGGTCCGCATTGCCCTTCACCGGCCAAGCCGGTTCCGCTCACGCATCCACCCAAGGAGGTTCCATGACCGCCGACCTGATTCTGTTCAACGGCAAACTGCACACCGTTGACCGCGAAAAGCCTACTGCGACCGCCGTCGCCATCAAGGATGGCCGCTTCATCGCCGTGGGCAACGACGCCGAGGCCATGGCCCACAAGGGCGCCACCACGCAAATCGTCGACCTCAAGCAGCGCACGGTCATCCCCGGCCTGAACGACTCGCACCTGCACCTGATCCGCGGTGGCCTGAACTACAACCTGGAACTGCGCTGGGAAGGCGTGCCATCGGTGGCCGATGCCCTGCGCATGCTCAAGGACCAGGCCGCGCGCACGCCGACCCCGCAGTGGGTGCGTGTGGTGGGTGGCTGGAACGAATTCCAGTTCGCCGAAAAGCGCATGCCCACCCTGGAAGAAATCAACCAGGCCGCGCCCGATACCCCGGTGTTTCTACTGCACCTGTATGACCGCGCGCTGCTCAACCGCGCCGCGCTCAAGGCCGTCGGCTACACCAAGGAAACGCCGAACCCGCCGGGTGGCGAGATCCAGCGCGACAAGTTCGGCAACCCGACCGGCATGCTCATCGCCCGCCCCAACGCGATGATCCTCTACGCCACCCTGGCCAAAGGGCCGAAGCTGCCGCTGGAATACCAGGTCAACTCCACCCGCCAGTTCATGCGTGAACTCAACCGCCTGGGCCTGACCAGCGCCATCGACGCTGGCGGCGGCTACCAGAATTTCCCCGACGACTACTCGGTGATCCAGGAGCTGGCCGACAATAACCAGCTGACCGTGCGCATCGCCTACAACCTGTTCACCCAGAAGCCCAAAGAAGAGCTGGACGACTTCAAGAAGTGGACCTCCAGCGTCAAGCTGCACAGCGGCACCGACTTCCTGCGCCACAACGGCGCGGGTGAAATGCTGGTGTTCTCCGCTGCCGACTTCGAGGACTTCCTCGAACCGCGCCCGGACCTGCCGCAAACCATGGAAGAAGAACTGGAACCGGTGGTGCGCCACTTGGTCGAGCAGCGCTGGCCGTTCCGCCTGCACGCCACCTACAACGAATCGATCACGCGCATGCTCGACGTGTTCGAGAAGGTCAACCGCGACATCCCGTTCAACGGCCTGCCGTGGTTCTTCGACCACGCCGAAACCATCACCCCACAGAACATCGAGCGCGTGCGTGCCCTGGGCGGTGGTATCGCCATTCAGGACCGCATGGCCTTCCAAGGTGAATACTTCGTCGACCGTTACGGCGCCAAGGCGGCAGAACAGACGCCGCCGATCAAGCGCATGCTCGACATGGGCGTGCCGGTAGGTGCCGGTACCGACGCCACCCGCGTGTCCAGCTACAACCCATGGACCTCGCTGTACTGGCTGGTCAGCGGCAAGACCGTTGGCGGCATGGAGCTGTACCCCGAAGGCCTCAGCCGCGACACCGCGCTGCAACTGTTCACCCAAGGCAGCGCCTGGTTCTCCAGCGAGCAGGGCAAGAAAGGCCAGATCAAGGTGGGCCAGCTGGCCGACCTGGCTGCACTGTCGCTGGACTTCTTCAGTGTTGATGAAGAGGCGATCAAGGGTATCGAGTCGGTGCTAACGATTGTCGATGGCAAAATTGTGTACGCTGCCGGCGAATTTGATCGCCTTGGTCCACCACAGGTGCCGGTACTGCCGGAATGGTCGCCGGTGGCCAAGGTGCCGGGGCACTGGCGCGTGGGTACGCCGTCGCTGGCGGCAATGGCGCACCAGTGCGTCGGGCCTTGTGGGGTGCATGCGCACAGCCATGAAAAGGCCCGGCAGTCGAGTGTGCCAGTCAACGACTTCCAGGGCTTCTGGGGCGCGTTGGGTTGTTCGTGCTTTGCGTTCTGAGCTGATGTGAAGAAGGGGCCAGTTTTTTGGCCCCTTTTTTGTGTTGCTTGTCCTGGCCCTATCGCCGGCATCAAGGGTGAGCCTTGTGCTCACCACCCGCCAACAAATGCCGAATCTTCACCTCCACCCCCTCCGTCTGCAGCATCCGCACCCGCGCCTCGATCTTCAGCTCCCCTCGGGTCACCCGATGGTGATGCCGCAAATGCTCCAGCCACGACTCTTCGAAGAAAAACTCCAGCCACAACGCCCGGTCTGCACTGTCGCGCATCAATCCCCAGGACAGTGCCCCATTGCGCTTGCGCATGGCTTCCAGCTCCCGCGTCGCCAGCTGAAACGCCTCGGCCTTGGTCGGGTCGATGTGATACTCCACCGTCACCATTACCGGCCCGCTTTCCTTGTCCATGTCATCGCCCAGCACCGGAACAGGCCAGTGCAACGACGGTGTCAGTTCTTCGGCTTCGGTTTCCGGCAGGGTTACCTTGCAGGTCAGCAACGTGCCCAGGGCCAGACCACCCGACGCCAGCAGCAGGCTCAAGGTGATCGACGCATGGCTGGCCAGCGTGCCCCACAGCAACCCGCCACACGCCATGGCACCAAAGAAGATCAGGATGTACACCGACAACGCCCGCGCCCGCACCCAGGCCGGCACCGAGGTTTGCGCCGCCACCTGCAGGTTGGACAGCACCGCGATCCACGCCGCCCCGCTGAGCAGCATCGCCGGCAGCAGCACATAGAAGTTGCGCACGAGCGCCAGCGCCAGCAGGAACAGCGCATACAGCAGGCTGGCGAACAGCACCAGGCGGTCGCGGCTGATGCGTTCGCGCAGGCGCGGCAGCAGGGTGGCGCCGGCCACCGCGCCAATGCCGATGGCCGCCAGCAGCAAGCCGAAGTCGGCAGCAGTGCCGTGCATTTCGCCGCGCACGATCAGCGGCAGCAGCGAGGTGCCGGCGCTGGCACAGAAGAAGAACGCCACGGCCCGCAGCAGCACGGCCTGCAAGGGTTTGGCACTGCGCGCGAAGCGCAGGCCGGTGCGCATGGCGCCCACGAAGCGCTCGGCTGGCAGCAGTGGCTCCTTCACCTCGCGTTTCCACAGGAACAACACCAGGATCACCCCGGCAAACGAAATCGCGTTCAAGGCAAAGGTCAGCCATGGGCCGACCATGCTCACCACCACGCCGGCCAAGGCCGGGCCAATGGCGCGAGACACGTTGATGCCCACACTGGAAATGGCCACCGCGTTGGCCAGGTCTTCCTTGCCCACCAACTCCGGTGTCAGTGCGCTCCAGGCCGGCATCATCAACGCCGTCCCGATACCCAGTGCCAGGGTCAGCACCAGCAGCAAGGTCACGTTCATCAGCCCAAGCAGGGTCAGGGCTGCCAGCACCACGGCCACGGCAGACATCCACAGCTGCACCAGCAACAGGTAGCGGCGCTTGTCGACGATATCCGCCGCTGCGCCCGCTGGCAGGGCCAGGAAGAACATCGGCAGCGAGCCGGCCACCTGGATCAGCGCCACGTGCAGCGGGCTGGCCGACAGTGTGGTCATCAACCAGCCGGCGCCCACCTCGTGCATCCAGGTGCCGATATTGGAGGCGATGGTGGCGATCCATAGCATGCGGAAGGTTGTGTTGCGCAACGGGCTCCAGGCGCCTGAAGGGGATGTGCTCATGTCAGAAGCTGCCTTTGAGTGGGTATTCGATGATCAGGTAGATACGGTCGATGTCATCGCCGGCCTGGGCCTGGTTGGCGCGATGGCTTACGTGGGAGAACGACAGGCTCAGGTCCTTGGCGGCGCCTGACTGCACCACGTATTTCAGGTCGATGTCGCGCTCCCAGTGCTTGCCGCCGTCGCCGTACTGGCCAACGTAGGCGCCGCTGGCTGGTGCATGGCTGCCGTCGATGCCCCGGCCGCTGACGTAGCGGCCCATCACGCTCAGGCCGGGAAGGCCGAGGGTGGCGAAGTTGAGGTCGTAGCGCAGTTGCCACGAACGCTCGCCCGGGCCGTTGAAGTCGGCGTACTTGATCGAGTTGGCCAGGTAGATGGAATCGCCGCCGACGAAGTCGAACGGGGTGTCGCCCTCGACCTTCTGATAGGCCAGGCTCAGCGCCTGGGCGCCGAAGCTGTACTTGGCCAGCAGGCTGTAGGCGAGGGTATCGATTGCCCCGCCACTGGCGTTGCCGGTGTCGCGGGTTTTGTAGAGATTGCCGTCCACGCGCCAGTTACCTTCGGCCAGGTTCAGGTTGAGGTAGGCCTGGCGCCAGGTGTCTTGCAGTTGCCCGGCATACAGCGCGCCACCAAACGGGCCAGTGGGCGCGAAGGTGGCGCCGGCCAGGCTGATGGCGCGGTTGTGGGTGGTGACGCCGTAGCCGCTGAAATCATCGCGGGTGGCGCTGTTGTCCTGGTTGTTGAAGGCGGTGAAACGCCCGGCCTGCAGGCGCCAGTCGGGCAGGTCGGTGTTTTCCACGAACCAGCCGGTGGCGTATTCCGGGTGCAGGCGTTTGTCGCCAGTGTCGAACACCGGGGTTTCCACGTTCATTTCGCCGTAGCGCAACTGGGTGTTGCCCAGGCGCAGCTTGAGCGCGGCGCCGGCGCTGGAATAGTCGGATTCGGCGCGGCCATTGCTGTCGCGTGGCAGCAAACCGGTGCCGGCATGGCCACGGCCGCCGTCGAGCTTCAGGCCAAGAAAACCGTGGGCATCGATGCCCACGCCAACCGTGCCTTGCGTGAAGCCCGAGCGGACCTCGCCGATGAAACCCTGTGCCCATTCCTGGCGGTAGTTCTGGCCGCTGGCAGAGGGCGAGCGAAAGTCGCTGTGCAGGAAGTAGTTGCGGCTGAGCAACGACCAGCCGGACTCATCCGCCTGGCTGAGCGCCGGGCAGAGGGCGAGCGTGGCGAGCAGGGCGCGGCCTGGTCCGTGTGTGGCGCGGATCATGGAGAGCTCCGGGGGATGATCCGGGACTGTGGAGCAAGGATAGGCCAGGGGTCTTGTAAGGGTGTGCTGGGATCTGGTTTACCTGTTCAGCACTCAAGCCATGTCGCTAATGGCGAATTCCTCAGCCAGATGATCGATCAGCGCCCGCACGGAAGGCAGCAACCCCCTTCGCGACGGGAAAATCGCATGCACGATGCCACAGCGCGGGTGCCAGTCTGGAATCAGCTCCACCAGCCGCCCCGCCGCCAGGTCCTCGCGTACTGCCACTCGCGGCAAATGCGCAATCCCCACCCCAGCCACCACGAAATGGCGCAGGGCAAACAAATCGTCAGTCACCATGCGCGGCGTATGCGGGATGACAATGCTGCGGCTGCTGTCTTCACCCTGGAGCAGCTCCCACTGGTACTCACGCTGTGCGCTGCCCCAATGCAGGCTCGGCAGCGTGCCGAGCAGCAGCGGATCGAAGCCCTTGGGCAGTTGCTCCAGGTACTGCGGCTGGCCCACCAGGCACTGGGTGCTGTTGCTCAGCACCTTCATCACCATGTCGGTGTTCTCCAATGGTGGAAAGCGCACCCGCAGCGCAATGTCGAAGCCTTCGTGCAGCAGGTCGACGCGGCGGTTGGTACTTTCAATGAACAACTCCACCTGCGGGTACTTGAGCATGTAGCGAGTCAGCATCGGCCCGACCCACGAGTTGAGCAGGGTGGTAGGGCAACTGATACGCACCAGCCCGCGCGGCTCGCTACGGTTGCGCTCGATGATCTCCGCCGCACCCTCCGCCTCCACGCGCATGGCCAGGCAGCGGTTGTAATAGGCCTGGCCGATTTCGGTGAGCGAGCAGTGCCGGCTGGTGCGGTGCAGCAGGCGCACGCCCAGGCGGTCCTCAAGGTCGGCGATGCGCCGGCTGAGCTTCGACTTGGGCATGTCCAGCGCTCGGCCTGCCGGGGCGAAACCCCCGTGCTCTACAACTTGGGTGAAGTAATAGAGGGAATTGAGGTCTTCCAATGATCGTTCTCCAAACGGAACGCTAAGGGCGATTTTCGCAGTCTAGTGCAGCAAAGGTGATGATTTTAATCTGTGCCCATCAACGCGAAACACCCCAAATAGCTGAAGAATTCATAAACCTTAGGAGCACAGACCATGAGCAAATTCACCTACAACCGCCTGAACAAAGACGACGCCGCCGTCCTGCTGGTCGACCACCAGGCTGGTCTGCTGTCGCTGGTGCGTGACATCGAACCGGACAAGTTCAAGAACAACGTGCTGGCCCTGGCTGACCTGGCCAAGTTCTTCAACCTGCCGACCATCCTCACCACCAGCTTCGAGCAAGGCCCCAACGGCCCGCTGGTGCCAGAGCTGAAAGCCCTGTTCCCGGATGCGCCGTACATCGCTCGCCCTGGCCAGATCAATGCCTGGGATAACGAGGACTTTGTGAAGGCGGTGAAGGCCACTGGCAAGAAGCAACTGATCATTGCCGGTGTGGTGACTGAGGTTTGTGTGGCCTTCCCGGCGCTGGCGGCCTTGGAAGAAGAGTTCGATGTGTTCGTGGTGACCGATGCTTCCGGCACTTTCAACGAAATGACCCGTGATGCTGCCCATGACCGCATGAGCCGGGCAGGTGCCCAGCTGATGACCTGGTTCGGCGTGGCGTGCGAGCTGCACCGCGACTGGCGCAACGATATCGAAGGGCTGGCGGCGCTGTGCTCCAACCACATTCCGGATTATCGGAACCTGATGACCAGCTACAACGCGTTGACTGCGGGTAAGTGATTAATCAGTAGCAGTACGCATAAGGCCGGCTTCCTCTGTAGGGAGCCGGCCTTTTTTGTTTGCTGTACCGGCCCTTCGCGGGTAAACCCGCGAAGAGGCCGGCACAGGCAACATCAATTCATGGGCTGTGACTCAATCCCATCCAGCAATGCCTCAACCAACCCTTCTGCCATTTCGAGTGCATTCAGGTTGCTCCAGAACAGGCTTTTGCCTGTGTCATCCAGATGCTCCAGGGCTTTATAGCCACAGTCAGGGAGGTGACCGTCGGGAGGTTGCAGAATGGCCTCCAGGTGCCTGGCGATAGATTTCTGACGCCTATGAGACCG
>NZ_BBIS01000025.1 GCF_000730605.1 Pseudomonas monteilii NBRC 103158 = DSM 14164
TTCAGTTCCATGGCTTTAATGTGCAAAGCCGTACTTGCCGCGCTATTGAGCGCGGTGACTGTTGAGTCATATCAAAACAGCGTCGATTGATTTATTGCTGGAGCATGGTTTGCAGTGATGCCAATACCTGCTGGGTCATGCCGTTGAGTTTGGTGGCGAAGTACAGATAGATGCCCGTGCAGCAGACGCCCATGATCGCCCAGGGCGTCCACCAGGGCAGTTGACGGTTCATGCGGTAGTGCCGGGGCGCCACGTTGGTAAAGGGATCGGTCAACCGTTCAGAGGTGGGCCGGGTGGCGCGCAACTCAACGATGCGGTCGCGCAGGCGCTTGATCCAGATCTCCAACTCCTGATCGCCGTTGGTCTGGTTGGCGTACTTGCCGCGGTAGCCCAATGCCAGGCACCAGAACAGGAACACGAACAGGTCGTAGCGGTTCTCGGGTGCCGCCAGCAGCCGCTCCAGCACGCTGAAGAACTTCTCGCCGCCCCAGGTTTCCTGGTGGATGGCACTGAGCAGCGACTCTGCCTTCCACGATGAGTCGCGGCCCCACGGCGTGGCCATCACGGCTTCGTCGACCACGCAGCACAGGCAGTAGGAGAACACCACACGGTCGCCTTCGTCGCAGTGCTCAATTTGGCGCACTTCCTCGACCATCCCATGGATCATGGCCTTGACGTGGGCGTACAGCTGCTCCACGTGGTCATACTGCTCGGTGCCCTCCAGGCGAATGACGAGACCGAGTAGCGGTGAGGCGATGTCGTGGAGGGGATTGCCTGTATTTGAGCGGGTGTCGAAGCCCAGGGCATCAACCCGTGGGAATAGCTCGCTCAATGAAGGGGATTCGCGCGTGTCTTTCTGGTCCTTGTCATACGATTGAGAGGTTGTAACGGTCATAGGATGGACCTCCTGGTCACATTACCGGTTGCCGCCCGGTCCGGGCGGGCCATAGCTGGCGGGTTGCGTTGGCGGTGTTGACGATCTGCAGTTGATGAAAGGAGTTACTGCTCGCATATAGCGTCATGAAGTGAGAGAGCACGTTGCCGAACAGCTGTACCTCGCCCTCGCACTCGAAGCCCTCAGGGTCGATGTGCAGGGTAGTGCGCATGCCGCGCACGGGCAGGCCTTTGACCAGCCAGTCGTAGGGCTCGCTGCGCACTTCCTTGATGGCGTTGAGACGTTGGGAGGTCCTGCGTGCCTGCTGCAGGTCATGCGTACCGATCAAGTCGTAGGCCCGCAGCACCGAGGCGAGGGCGGCCGGGGAGGACAACGACAGGTTGTTCAAAGCCAGGTTGGAGATCAGCGCCCAGTGGCACTCATCGTGGCCGCCGCTTTGCAGCATGGGCGGGTAGCTGCGCGTGGGCGGGGTCAAGTTGCGATAGGTGACGTAGGAGGGGGTGTCCTGGGTCGTCAGGTCGATCTCGCCCGCCTTCAGTTGTTGGGGCCGGGCGCCGTTGCTGCACGTCAGGTCGATGCTCAACTCTTCTTGTTGGCCCTGGTAGGGCGACAGGTTGTGGTGCACCAGGCGAATAAGGTGTTGCACCTTGTCGTTGATCGGTTCCTGCTCGATATCCAGCTTGTAATAGCGGGTAGGTATCGGCTCGCCCAGCGGGAAATCACGGTGCAATGCCTCGAAGGGCTTGAAGTCCTGCACATGATCGTTCGACTTCAGGCGCTGGCTGCTGACCCGATCGATGCTGAAGATCTCGTCCTTTTGGCTACCCTGGCGGCCTACGCGTATGGGGGCACGAATCGCCTGTCCATTCAGCGGGATGGGCTCGGCCGGGCAGCTGAACAGGTTGATGGCGGGGATGCAGTTGAGCAGGACCGTCGTTTGATCGATCTGGATGCCGGGCGGCAAGGGCGCGTTGAAGCGCAACTCCAACTGGATGTGCTCGGCGGCTTCATCGGGCCAGTAGCCCGTCAGGCCTTCAATGCGAAAGCCATGAAAGCGTTCAGGGAAGCAGAAGAACTCCTGCAGGATGCGGTAGCCGTCCATGTGCTCGCCCGGGCTTGGCAGCAGGGCTTCATCGACTTGAAATCCTACGAAGGTCACGGAAGGCGGCAGAACAAAGCGGTGCTGGCCGATGTGCAGGTAGAGTTTGTCCAGGTGCTGTGACAGCCACTGGTAGAGGTTCAGCGCATTGCGGTTGCCCCCGGCCAGATGAAACTGCAGGTGGTCGCATTTCATACGCCGCAGCGGTTGTTCGGACAAGGCAGCGAGGCGGATGCGCACCACGGGCGCTTCGGCACTGGGCTGGGTTGTAATGCTGCGGATCTCCAGCGGTGCTATGGCCAGCGCAGCACAGGTACGGAATTCGCAGCTGACGCCATCAATGGGACGGGAAAAAACAGGTGTGCCCTTGGGCAGCACCTGGGTTTCACTCAGTGCGTGATCGACTGGCTGGAACTGCATCAGGGTCAGGCTCGGCAGTGGGCGCAGCGCGTTGGGGTAGAGCTGCTGCAGCAATGGGTGCGTCAGTTCGGGCAGATGGTCTTCGATCTTCATGGCCAGGCGGGCGGTCAGAAAGGCGAAGTGCTCTATCAGGTGCGCACTGCCCGGGTCTGAAGCGGTGCTGCCGAGGAAAGGCGCCAGGCGCGGATCATCCTCGACAAAGTCGTCACCCAGCTCTCGGAGCGTCTGCAGTTCTTGCATGAACCAGTCTTTAAACGTCATGTTTATTGTTTCGAGCGCTCTACTTAAGGATGTTGGTCCGATTCAATGAAACTTGATCGGTTTAATATGTAGGAATGCTCCTACAGTCTCGCGAATTAGTTGCTATGGTGTGATGCGTGCCTATTTATTATTTATTGCAGGTCGTTGCGCCTCGTCTCCAGAAAAAGTGTTAGCACTTATTTCTTTTGGTGAGCATTGATAATTAATTTCGGGTGCTGCTACTGTCGTCTGTAATTCGTGCCCTGAGCGTGCGTCAATTAATCGAAAATGCAGTCGGTAAGGTTTGCCGCTATGAAAGTGAAAAAGGACATTCTGCTGCGTGGTTTGTCGCTGGTGCAGCGCCAGGCAAGGCCCATAGTTGTTGTCACCCTATTGCTCTGTGTTGCAGTCGCAATGGTCGGGCTATGGTGGTGGGGGCCTCAGTGGCAATGGCGTGACCTGCAGCCGCTGGCAGAGCTGCCAGTGCGCATTGCCGTCACGGTGCTGCTCTTGGTGCTGCCCTTGCTGGTGTGGAGCGCGCTGGTGCACCGACGCCATCGCTCGATCGTGCGTGAGCAGCAGCGGCAGCGTAGTGAGGTGGAAGACCCCTGTCTGGTTTACCTGCAGGCACAACAGCGAGCCCTCGATAGCAGCCTGGACCGCCTGCGCGATAGCCAGGGCGGTCGCGGGCATCGCTACGATGTGCCGTGGTACCTCATTCTGGGGGAAGAAAACACGGGTAAGTCGAGTTTCGTCAGCCGCTCGGACCAGCGCTTTGCCTTGGCCCATACCGAGCATGGCTCGGCTCAACGGGCGAGCATCGATCCCGAGCTGGTGTTCGATGTTGACTGGTGGCTGGGCGACGATGCGGTGCTGATTGATCCGCCTGGCGAGTTCATCAGCCAGCCGGAGCGCTCTGTGCTTGCACCTGCCACCGTGCAGCCTCAGTCAGAGCCAGAAGAAGGCCGGGACGAGTCGTCCGTGCCTGCGGAAGCAGCTGCGCCCCTGGCGCTTAAACCAGCCGATTCACCAGGGCTTCCGGTAGGCATTGAACGCCGGTTGTGGCGGCACTTGATCGGCTGGTTGGGGCAAAACCGCAGTCGACGGCCGCTCAATGGGGTTGTGCTGTTGGTGGATATGAGCAAGCTGTTTACACGGGCCGAAAAGGAGCGGCGTGACCTGGCCTTGGTGCTGCGTGCCCGCCTGACGGAATTGGGTGGCGAGCTGGGCACTCGCTTGCCGCTGTACGTGGTGATGAGCAAGTTCGACCTGCTGGAGGGGTTCGAGGAGTTGTTTGCCAAGCTCCCTGCGCGTGAGCGAGAACAGGTGCAGGGCTTTACCTTCACGTTGGCATCGGTGAAGAACTTCGACGCCTGGATGGACGAGCTTGGCAAGGCTTACCAACGTTTCATCGAGCACCTTGGGGATACGCTGGTGTCCGCCATCGAGGCGATGCCGCCTGCGGCTCGCAAGCGCGTTTACGCGTTGCTCAGGGAACTGAGCGGTGGCCATAAGATGTTGCTGCGTTTCCTTGGCGACGTGCTGGGCAGTGATCGTTACACCACACCAGCGCTGGTACGGGGGCTTTATTTTTCCTCGGTCTATCAGCGTGGCGAGGTACGTAATTTGCTCGCGGATGCCTCTGCTCGCGCTTTCGCTTTCAGTGCGCCAGCGCTGACGACCAAGCCCCAGGGGGGGTCTGTGGTTTACTTCGCACAGCAACTGTTGCAGCGTGTGGTTTACCCCGAGGCTGGCTTGGCCGGTGATAACCAGAGGGTCGTTGAGCGCAAAGCCCGGCTACTCAGAGGAGGCTCCGTCGCCGCGGGTGTATGTGGGGTGGTCATGGCCGGTGGCTGGTTGTACTTCTATAGCGTCAACCGTGACAAGGCAGAGCATGTGTTGGAGAAAAGCCATGCGTTTACCACCAGCACCGATGCCAAGAGTGACCTGACCGGGCGCAAACTACTGGCCCCGCTGGATGAAATCCGGGATGCCGTGAGCCTGTACGGCGATTACCGCTCAGGTTGGACGGTTCTCACAGACATGGGGTTGTACCAAGGTAAAGCCATCGGACCACAGGTGGATCAGGCGTACCTGAATGCACTGGCCCGACGCTTTCTGCCGGCGATTGCAGGCGGTCTGGTTGTGACCATCAAGCAGGCGGCTCCCGGTAGCGACGAGCAACTGGCTGCTTTGCGCGTGTATCGTATGATTGAGGACCGCGACAATCGCCGGCCAGAACTGGTTGAGCAATGGATGGCCCGTGAGTGGCAAAAGGCCTATCCGGGTCAGGGCCAGTTGCAGGCCGCACTGATGCGCCATCTTCAATACGGCCTGGCTTACGCCGATGTCGAGTTACCGGGCTACCAAGGTGTGGTGGCCGAGGCGCAACAGCAGTTGCGCAAGCTGCCCTTGGCCCAACGTGTTTACATCGGCCTGAAGCAGCAGGCCCAGGAGCAATTGCACGGTGAGCTGGATCTGCGTAATGAGATCGGACCAGCCTTCGATATCGTCTATGAGCCGTTAGCCGAGCGAAACCACCAGGCGGCGGTCGATGGCAGCTTGTCGCTACCGCCATTGCTCACGGCGAGTGGCTACCGTGATTACTTCGACCCGCACAGCCAGAACGTGGCCGACCTTGCCCTGATTGATCAATGGGTGCTGGGCGAACGGCGTACCCTCGACTATTCCGACGTGGACCGACAGGCGCTGACCGAGCGCCTGCGCGCCTTGTACAGCGCCGACTACATTGACAGCTGGCGGCGAGTGTTGAACCAGTTTTCGGTCACCGAATTCACCGACCTGCCCCATGCTTTAAGTGTTTTGGAACAGATCACCGGCCCGGCCGCGCCGATGCGCCGATTGCTGGAAACCGTGCGCGGCAACACGTTGATTTACCCTCTGCCCGGGGATAACGAGCAGGAGCCGCAAGCCAATCAGCAGGGCCGCGCGCAGGCCATGGGGATTTACCGCTCATTTGCAGGGCTTTCGGGGATGCTCGATGTACAGGGTGACAAGCCTTCGTACTACGACGAAACCCTTCAGGCGGTCAGTGCTGTCTACGATTATGTGAAAGCAGTGCAGGATAATCCGAATCAGGGCAAGGCTGCGCTGGCAGTGGCCCTGAGTCGCTTCTCGGAGAAAGAACCTGACCCCATCCGCAACCTGCAGCGCATCGCCAGGGGTTTGCCGGAACCTGTGAACCGGCATGTTCGCCAACTGGCGGATCAGACTTCTCAGGTGTTGATGGTCGTGGCCCTGCGTGAACTGGAGCAGCGCTGGGACGCGGAGGTCTACAGCGTCTACCAGGAGCGGTTGGCTTCACGCTACCCCATCGACCCAACCGGGCCGGATGTTTCGCTCAAGGATTTCGAGGCGTTTTTCGGCCCTCAAGGTCAGCTCAAGCGCTTCCAGGATCAGTACCTCACGGTGCTTCTCAAAGACAACATCAGTGCGCTGTACTCCAGTGCGGATGAAGGCTATCTGGTTCGCCCCGAGGTTATGCAGCAGCTCAAGCAAGCGGAAGCAATCCGCAATGCGTTCTTCGACAATCGTGGCGAATTGAACGTGAGCTTTGGCCTGGAGCCAGTGGCCATCAGCAGCGGATTGCGTGGCAGCGTCTTTGGGGTGGATGGGCAGTTGCAGGCATTTGCCGACAAGGGTAAAGCCCCTATCGGAATGACCTGGCCAGGCCTTGTCGGGGAGGGCGGGCATAGCCGGGTCAGCCTGGTGCAGGCTGTCGGCACCACGGTCAGCCTGGGCTACCAGGGGCCGTGGTCGTTCTATCGTCTGCTCAGCCGCGGTGAGCTGAATGCACGCACTCAGACCAGCGTCGATTTGAGCTTCAGGATTGCCGGTGATTCGGCGCGGTACAAGTTCCATGCTACAGATGCGAACAACCCCTTCACGCGTCGGCTGTTCGCCGGGTTCGCATTGCCGCAGCGGCTTTTGCGCGAAGAGGTTGGCAGCGAAGTGGCGCAGCGGTAACAGCCCCAGCAATGAAAAATCCCGATGCCAGTACGGGATCGGGATTTTTCATTTGGCTGCTCCGAGGGTTTAATCCGGCCTGATCGCCCAGAACTGCATCTCAAGGTTCGGGAACTCCCCCGCGACGTGGAAACCAAAGCCGCTCGCGTGCTTGTACTGCTGCCAGGATTCATGCTGACGGTCGAGCTCGAAGTATACAAAGCCGGAGTGATGCGGCAGGTAGCGGGGTGTTACCAGCTGGGGGATGAGCGGTAAGCCGGGCATCTGCAGCTGCACGAAGTTGTGCAGCTGCTCAAGCGGGGTGACTTTGCCCTGCTGCTGGAACCGCTTGCGCAGATCGTCACCGGGCAAGTCGGCCCGCACAGCCAGGATGAACGTCGCCTCTTCCAGTAGCTTACGCTCATGCAGGGTTGCGGTTAGCTCACCGTACCTTTGCTCCTGGATCGGCAGCGAAACGGCCCGTGGCTGCAGGATCGTGCTCAGTGACCGACGCAGGGTTTCTTCCAGTACATGGAAAGAATCTGCGAGATTGTCGTGCTGGTAGGCGGGGTAGTCTATGGGTAGGCGGCCATCATCGGTGAACGTCACCAGCTCACCACAGGCCTGACCTAACGCAATATGCAACTGCTCGGGGTGTACGTGACGGCGACGTGCGAGGTGGTGGAAATAGGGGTGCAGGCGATTCAGCACCTGTAGCAATGCGAAATCGGTGACATCGGCGATGCCGGACTGGCCGGGTGAACAGATTCGTTCGGAAAGGTTGCGTGCTCGTTCGCGTATGAGCCCTGTGGCTTCCTCAAGGAACCTCAGCAGGGCGGGGGCGCCTTTGAGGGAGATGCTGGTGGGGTAGAAGTGCTGATCGAGCATCACACTACCGTCGGGACGTTTGTCCAAGACCTTGGCCAGGGCCAGGCAACTGTAGTTACTGTTGTCGTCATCCTGAAGTTTGAGCTGCAGGTTCGGAATCGCGACATCCAGGATCATCGAGTCGCCGCTGCCGCCGTGGTTGTCCATGACGGGAACACCTTTGGCGATGAAGCGGCCGTCCAAACCCTCGCTGTCGGGCCAGCGCACTTCGGTCGCGCCTGGGGCATGTAAGGGAAGGCTCAGGTAGACTTCCTTGTTTGCGGCGCCTGAGGGGATTTCCAGCGGTGCAGGTGCTGGCAGGTCGCCGGGGATGTCGAAGACGGTGCCGTCGGGCATCACGCCACGGGCGCGGATGATGGCGATTTTGCCGAAACTCAGGTACTCGGCATTCAACTCCAGCTCGCTAAACCCATAGAATGCGTCGTTCAAACTGGAAATACGTTGCTGCAGTGCCGATTCGGCGGCGAAGGCCATCTGCTGGAAGTGCTGGGGTTTGACGAACAGGCCTTCCTTCCACAGTACAGCGTTACGTGAACTCATCGGGTACTCCTTCTTTGATTGGGCGTGGTCACTGGCTTCGGCGAAGTTCGCTGTCCTTACGCAATTCAACGCTGTTGTTTTCGAAATAGATGTGCACCGTGTGGTTGTACCCGCGGGGTTTGATACGTATCGCATCCTTCCACTTGCTCTGTGGAGCATCCAGACGCGCCACTACCGCGATATAGCGGGTGCGTTCGTTTATTTCTTCAGGCTCGATGAACTTGAAATGGCCCGGCACCAGACGGTAATCGTCAACACGGATCAAAGTGGTACCCAGCGCCTTCTCCAAGTCCTTTTCGACCTGCTCGTAAGTGGCATCCAACAACAAAGAATCATCCCTGAGCTGAAGCACTTTGAACGCAATGGAAGCGGGTGACTGCTGCTGAGGTTGGTCAGGGGTTTCGGGCATCACAGTTTGCACTGCCATGTAACTGGCCAACTGCGCAGGCGCATTGGGTGATGTGTGAGGGTTGTGGTGCAGTTGTTCAGCCAGCGCACTAACGTTGTCGGTCAACTCAATGGCATCCGAGGCATTGAGAGTGACCCCCAACCGGGAGGAATGATCGGGTTGCGGTAATGGCTCGCCCAAGGCCCCATGCGCTGAACTGACTGCAGCGGGTGGATCAGCCGCATTGAGGCTCAGCGCGACATGGCTGATTTCATTGTTGGGGCCGCCGATAGAGAGCGTCGGATCCACCAGCACCTGGTACGCCCTACTCATTGACGTGCAGCCGCTAAGTGCCAGGCAGGCCAGTAATGCACCTATGTGCTTGCTCATCGCCTCTCCTTGCCGAAAATTTCAGCAATGGAAGGGTCAACCCGGGCCTGCGCAACACGGTCCAGATAGGCCTGTGGATCGAGTTCGTCCATTGGCACGGGCTTCAAGGCTTGAAACATGGCCAACTCGTCGGTAGCCGGTGTGCCGAGTACCTGCAATGGACACAGGCGTTGTGTGGCCTGAAGAGCCGAGAGCGGGTTGTTGGCAGAGAGAGGCTCAGGCTTTTCCTCATCCTCGCTGCACAAGCGAATGGCAATTCGGTAATCCCCGATTTGAAGCCTGTCGTTGTGCCTGAGACGGATAGGCGTGCCTGATAGCAGTGCGGTGTCACAGCCGTTCATGTAGCTGTTGCCGCTGTGGTCAATGATGCAGAAGTGGCCTTCATGCCAGTTGATCTCGCAATGCAACGGCAGGATGCGTGCGTCGCGATCGTGCAGCCGCCAGGTAGCCTCAGTGCCGAGCGTGCCACCCGCTTTTTCGAAACGATGCTGTGGCTCGCTGCCATGCAGCAGGTTTTCCGGATTGATAACGGCCAGAGTGAGATTAGGTGAGGGGACGTGTGGGCTCATGCGCGTACCGTGATGCGAACAGGGGGAGGGGTGGGGTCATTGCGGTCAGCAATGAAGCTGGTCCAACCCAGGTGAGAGCCATGCTCTGCCCGGAGGCTGAAGGGTGGTGCTTCCTCGGCGCGCATGCGCAACTCCAGGTCATACGCCCCGACATCCCGAAGCAGAAAATCCACCAGCCGGGTCAGACGGTGGAAGTTGTCACCGCTGGGGAGGAACTTGCGAAACTGCTGCTGATCCAGACCCGCGACCACAAGGGTGAATTTGCTGCTGCGTGACTCGGTGCTGCCGCCCAACAGGAAGTTATTGTTGAGCGAGCAGTTGCGTGAGCCCAGGCCATTGCGCTGGGCGTGAGGAATCAGCACCGTGCGCTTCTCGAACTCACGAATGCTGACCTGCTTGAGGTCAAAACAGTGCGCGATCATGCCGGCCACCATGCCCGGTGAGCGGCTACGGCTGGCGATCATCCCTGCAAAGCCAAGCAGGCGGCTCCAGGGCAGGGGGGTAGCGCCGCGCAGGGCTGAATCCTCCAGGCCGATCAAGGCAAAGATATAGCGGGAGAAACCGTCCTTCGCACCCGGCTGGAAGCGCCGGTAGTAGCGGTATTTGCGCCAGCCCTGATGCAGCAGGGTATGCAGGCGATGGTTGAAGAAGTTGAGGTACGCCGGGCGTAAACCGATACCCTGTGCGTGCTCATAGGCGATGGCATCAAGGTAATAGGTGGGCAGCGGCGAGTCGGTGCCATGCAGGCCCAGAAAGCTGGCCTGGATGCGGTAGCGATCAGCCTTCAGGTGGTCGGCGCTCAGCACATCGGCAACGGGGAAGGACAGTTTCGGTGAAACTTCCAGTCGTAACCGTCGGCGTGTTTCATGGGACAACGGACGCTGTTCCAGATCGTCACCGTACAGCTGGTGTACCAGTTCAAGAAGCTGAAAGTAAGAATATTGATGAGCATTGCGTAGAATGATGTCGGCTTGTGACCGGCGTATTTCTTCTTCAGAGTTATCCATTGGGTACTGCTCATTGAGAAAAAACCAATGCCTTCCGTGGCGTTAGTTGTCACGTATTGCAGCGCGTTCCAGGGCTATGCGTTTACTCGCTATGGTTAAATAGAGTAAGTTCGTTTTGTAGGAAAATTCCTCTGGGTGATGATTTTGATAATCTTGTTGATTGTCTTCTGAGTTTCAGTGTGCTTCAGGAACATGCACTTTTAACTGTTTCTCTGTCGACACTGGAAGTGTAAGGAAATGTGTGAAGTCGGCTGTAGAGCACATGCCTCGAGAGAAGCTCTGGCTGAGTGGGATGTGCGAGAGATCGCACAGGTGCATGTGACGGTTATTTCGAGTTGGTTGGTATGCCAGTGCTCAGTGCGTTTTAGCGCTCCAGGCTGTACATCCGGCACTCCGCCAGCAACGCCAGCAGGTTCGGCTCCCGCTCCCGGGCTTTCAGAAACACCACACCGATATGCTGCTGCAAGCGATATTGCGGCTTCAAGGCAATCAACCGGACGCGGTTCTCGTATACCGCGGCGATGCGCCCGGGCAGCAGGGCAAAGCCCACCCCCGAGCTGACCATGCTCAGCAATGTGAAGATATCGTTCACCTGCATGGCCACCTTCGGTTCAAAGCCGGCCTGCTGGAACACCCGTGCGCCATCGCGGTGGGTGGCGAAGCCCTGGGTCAGGGTAATGAACGTGGAGTCGGCCAGGTCGGCCAGGTCCACCTCGGCCTGCTCGGCGAAAGGCGAGTCGGTGGGGACCGCGAGGAAGATGTCATCGGAGAACAGCGGCAATTGCTCGCAGGCCGGGTCGCTGACGCTTTCGTCAAGGGAGACCAGAATGGCCTCCAGTTCGTGGTTCTTCAGGCGCTGCAGCAAGTCGATGTTGGAGCCCAGGGTGAGGTCGATGTTCAGTTCGCTGCGGCGCAGTTTCAGGCCCATGACCAGCTTGGGCACAGTCTTCACGGTTAGCGAATAGAGTGCGCCCAGGCGGAAGCGCTCAGCATAGAAGCCGGCGGCCTCACGGGTCTGGCGCACCATCTGCTCAGCGTCCTGGATCAGCTGTCGGGCCTTCTTTTCCAGCACGTAAGCACTTTCCAGCGGGATCAGCTGGCGGCCTTCGTGCTTGAACAACGGACAGCGCAGGGCGCTTTCCAGTGAGTGGATGGCGCGATGCACACTGACCGCACTGGTGGACAGCTCGGCAGCGGCGCGGCCGAGGTTGCCGGTGCGCATGAAGGCGAGGAAGGTTTCCAGCTTTTTGAGGGTGAGTTCTTCGTCGATCAGCATAGGCGGCCTTGGGCGGTCATTGCATGGATTCGATCAATGCCCACAACGCCGGGTCATCGAAGTCATTCACAACCAGCCTGGCCCCCGCCGCCAGCAATCGCTCCGGCGTCTGCGTCGTGGCCACGCCTACGGTGAAGATTCCTGCGCCACTGGCCGCAGCCACGCCTGGTAATGAATCCTCGAAGGCCAGCGCTTGCGCGGCTTCGGCGCCCAGCCGCTGCAACCCGGTGAGGTAGGGCAGCGGGTCTGGCTTGGGCCGTGCCAGTTCCTCGGCCACCAGCACATGCGCGAAGCGCTGGCCAAGGCCCATGGCATTCAACATGTGCTCGGCATTCAGCCGTGGTGCGTTGGTGACCACGCACATGCCGATGCTGCGCGCCTGGGCATGTGCCAGCAAGCGCAGCAGGCCTGGCATTGGTTCAAGGGAAGGCGACATGTCGCGGAACAGCGCTTCCTTGCGGTCGGCCAGCGCCTTGCACTGTTCGGCGCTGGCGTCGCTGAACAGCTCGGCGAACAGCTCGCCGTTGGCGCGGCCGCTGACCTGGGCATCGAACTGCGCCTGGCTAAGCTCGCGGCCATCGTGCTCACGCAGCAGCTGGCGAAAGGCTTGCAGGTGCAGGGTATCGGTGTCGGTGAGGGTTCCGTCGAGGTCGAACAGCAGGGCGGTCAGCATGAGATATCCAGATCAAAAAACACAAGCCAGGGGATCATAACCAAAGCTTGCGACAAAGGGGGCTGTTCAGCGCGCCCCGAAAAGAGTACAAATGTGCTCCATGGACAATCTAACCCCCAAACGCCGCGCCATTTTCGAATTCATTCGTGAGCGCATTGCCGACCATGGCCAGCCGCCAAGCCTGGCTGATATCGCCACGCGCTTCGGTTTTGCCTCGCGCAGCGTCGCGCGCAAGCACATCACTGCCCTGTGCCAGGCCGGCTACATTGATGTCACGCCGAACCAGGCGCGGGGCATCCGCCTGGCTGAACCGTTGCGCCGGCCAGAAATCCTCGAAGTACCGGTGCTGGGCCAGGTGGCGGCAGGTGCCCCCATCGGCCCAGACCTGGGCATTCACGAACAATTGCTGCTCGACCCCAGCCTGTTCCGCCGTACACCGGATTACCTGCTGAAGGTGCGTGGCGACTCAATGATCGACGACGGCATTTTCGACGGTGATCTGGTCGGCATTCTTCAGCAGGCCGACGCCCGCGATGGCCAGATCGTGGTTGCGCGCCTTGACGGTGAAGTCACCATCAAGCGCCTGCAACGCAAAGGCAGCCATTACCGGCTGTTGCCGCGCAACCCGGCCTACGCGCCCATCGATGTGAAGCCTGACCAGGAGTTCTTCATCGAAGGCGTGTTCTGCGGCTTGCTGAGGCGTGACTGATGGGCGCGGTGGTCGACCTCGACAGGCTGCTCGACCAGCGCCGGGTATGGCGCGGGCGGCAGGCCCAGGCGCGGCCACTCGGGTTGCAGCCCACCGGCCATACGGCCCTTGACGAGCGCTTGCCGGAAGGCGGCTGGCCAGTGGCCGCACTTAGCGAGCTGTTGCTGGCCAGCCCCGGTTGTGGCGAATTGCAGTTGCTGTGGCCAACCCTGGCCCGGCTAAGCGCTGACGCCAGCCGCGTGGTGCTGGTGGCACCGCCGTTCATTCCGTATGCACCGGCCTGGCAGGCGGCGGGGGTGGACTTGCGCTGGCTGGTACAGGTGGATGCCGAACCCGCCGATGCCCTGTGGGCCGCCGAACAGTGCCTACGCTCGGGCAGTTGTGCGGCGGTGCTATGCTGGCCGGAACGTGCCGATGACCGCGCCCTGAGGCGCTTGCAGGTGGCCGCCGAAACCGGTCAGGCACTGGCATTCGCCTGCAGGCCGCAGCAGGCGGCGTACAACCCTTCACCTGCAGCGCTGCGCATTGCCGTTGACACGCGCCCGGCGCAATGGCGTGTGCTGAAGAGCCGTGGCGGCATACCGCCAGCGCTGCCCATCGCCTGCCCGGGCCGGGGCTGATGCACCATGCTCTGGGCCTGCATCCTGCTGCCGCAGCTGGCGCTGGACACCGTCCTGCGTGAGCGTGACGACCCTGATACGCCTCTGGTGCTTGTTGGCGGGCCTACCCAGCGGCGTGTGGTGCAGGCCGTCAATCCGGCGGCCGCTGCACTTGGCTTGCGGGCCGGGCAAACCCTGACCGCAGCGCGTGCCCTGGCGGATGGCTTCATCTGTGTCGAAAGCGACCCCAAGCGCATCGAGCAGGTGCAGCAGTTGCTGGCGGCCTGGGCCTACCGTTTCAGCGCCCAGGTCAGCGTGCATTACCCTCGGGCGCTGTTGTTGGAAGTAGGCTCCAGCCTGCAACTGTTCGGCCCGTGGCCCTTGTTCGAGGCGCGTCTGCGCCAGGAGCTGGTAGACCTGGGCTTGCGCCAACGCATCGTCCTGGCCAGCAACCCGGTGGCGGCACGTATGCTCGCCAATGGCCACGACGGTTTGGCGGTGAGCGATGCCCAAGCAACTCGCGCAGCATTGCTGGCCATGCCCATCACGCGAATCGGCTTGCCGGCAGAGGCTGCCGAAGCCTTTGCCCGCATGGGCTTGCGTCAGCTGGGCCAGGTACTGGCCTTGCCGCGCGATACCTTGGCCAGGCGCTTTCCGGCCCAGGTACAGCTGCACCTCGACCAGTTGCTCGGCCTGCGCAACCTGGGGCTGGACTTCTACCAGCCACCGGACCGTTTCGAAACCCGGCTGGAACTGAATTTCGACGTTGAATCACACCAGGCGCTGCTGTTCCCGCTGCGGCGCATGCTCAACGATCTGGCGGCATTTCTCGCCGGGCGCGACTGTGGCGTACAGCGCTTTTGCCTGCATCTGGAGCATGCCGAAGGGCCGGATACCCTGCTCAAGGTGGGCCTGCTGGCGGCTGAGCGCGATGCTGCGATGCTGTTCGAGCTGGCCCGTGGGCGCCTGGAGCCACTGCGTATACCTGCACCGGTGCGCAACCTGCGGTTGGTCGCCGAAGACCTGCCGCCCTTCGTGCCGCAGCATCAGCCGTTGTTCGACCCGCGTGCTCAACAGGCGCAGCCCTGGGCGCAATTGCGTGAGCGGCTGCGCGCCCGCCTGGGTGATGAGGCCGTCAAGGGGCTGAGCGCGGCTGCAGATCACCGTCCTGAATGCGCCTGGCAACTGGCAGAGCAGGGCGTACAAGGCAACATGCCGGTTGCCCCGGGCAGCCGCCCAGGTTGGCTACTGCCTGCACCGATGGCGCTGGATGATGCCGGCTATCGGTTGCAGGGCCATGCCGAACGCATCGAATCGGGCTGGTGGGATGGCGGCGATGTGCGCCGCGACTACTACCGCATCGAAACCCGTGAGGGCCTGCGTGGCTGGGCCTACCGCGACCTGGGCCAGGCCGGCCCGCTGTGGTTGCAGGGCTGGTTTGCATGAGCACGCCGGGTTATGCCGAGCTGCATTGCTTGTCCAACTTCAGCTTCCAGCGCGGAGCATCGAGTGCCGAGGAGCTGTTCCGCCGTGCAGCTGAACAGGGTTACCAGGCGTTGGCGATCACGGACGAATGTACCCTGGCCGGTATCGTGCGCGCCTGGCAGGCCGCCAAGGCGCATGGGTTGCGGCTGATCGTCGGCAGCGAGGTGCAGTTGCACGACGGCCCCAAACTGGTGCTGCTGGTCGAAAACCTGGCCGGCTACCAGAACCTGTGCGCACTGATCACCCGTGCCCGTCGGCGGGCAGAAAAGGGTGAATACCAGCTTTTTCGTGACGACCTGCAGCTGCACGGTCAGGGCCTGCTGGCCTTGTGGGTGGCCGATGACAGTGACGATACGGCCACCGGCGAGTGGCTGCGCGGTGTGTTCGATGAGCGCCTGTGGCTGGCGGTGCACCTGCACCGTGGCCACGACGATGCCATGCGCCTGCAACGCTTGCGGGCACTGGCGGCCGATGTGGGGATCCGCGCCGTGGCATGTGGCGACGTGCACATGCATGTGCGCGGCCGCCGTGCCTTGCAGGACTGCATGACTGCCATCCGCCAGCATTGCCAGGTGGCCGAAGCCGGGCGTTTTCTGTTTGCCAATGGCGAGCGGCACTTGCGTAGCCTGGCGCAACTGGGCGAGCTGTACCCGTTCGACCTGTTGGCCGAAACCCTGGCCATTGCCCAGCGCTGCCAATTCGACCTCAGCGAGTTGAAGTACCAGTACCCCCGCGAATTAGTGCCCCAGGGCCACACCCCGGCAAGCTGGTTGCACGCGCTGTGCGAGCAGGGCCTGCCGTTGCGCTGGCCGCAGGGGCCCAGTGACAAGGTACGTGATGTGCTGGCCAAGGAACTGGCGCTGATCGAAGCGCTGGGTTACGAGAGTTACTTCCTGACCGTGCACGACATCGTCGCCTTCGCCCGCAGCCAGCGCATTTTGTGCCAAGGGCGTGGCTCTGCTGCCAACTCGGTGGTGTGTTTCGTGCTGGGCATTACCGAGCTCGACCCCATGGAGCACCACCTGTTGTTCGAGCGTTTCCTGTCGCGCGAGCGCAACGAGCCACCCGATATCGACGTGGACTTCGAGCACGACCGGCGCGAAGAAGTGATCCAGTATGTGTTCCGCCGCTATGGCCGGCACCGTGCCGCGCTGACTGCGGTGGTCAACACTTATCATGCAGCGGGTGCGGTACGGGATGTGGCGCGGGTGCTGGGTTTGCCAATGGATCAGGTGGATGCCCTGGCCAAATGCTGTGGCCGCTGGAGCGACCGCATACCCGACGACCAGCGACTGGCAGAAGCCGGCTTCGAGGCCGGCAGCCCTTCGTTGCGCCGGGTGCTGGTGCTGGCGGGTGAGCTGATCGGCTTCCCTCGGCACCTGTCGCAGCACCCGGGTGGTTTCGTCATTTCCCAGCAGCCGCTCGACCAGCTGGTGCCGGTGGAGAATGCGGCAATGGCGGAACGCACGGTGATCCAGTGGGACAAGGACGACCTGGACATGGTCGGCTTGCTCAAAGTCGACGTGCTGGCGCTGGGTATGCTCAGTGCCTTGCGCCGTTGCTTCGACCTGCTGCAACGCCACCGTGGCCGGCAGCTGACCTTGGCGACCATCCCCAGCGAATGCCCGGCCACCTACGCGATGATCAGCCGCGCCGAGACCATGGGGGTGTTCCAGATCGAGTCGCGTGCGCAGATGGCCATGCTGCCTCGGCTGCGGCCCCGAACGTTCTATGACCTGGTCATCGAAGTGGCCATTGTCCGCCCCGGGCCGATCCAGGGTGACATGGTGCACCCCTACTTGCGCCGGCGCCTGAAGCAGGAGCCCGTGACCTACCCGTCGCCGCAGCTCAAGGCAGTCTTCGCACGGACCTTGGGCGTGCCATTGTTTCAGGAGCAGGTGATGGAACTGGCCATGGTCGCAGCCGACTACACGCCGGGCGAGGCCGACCAGCTACGTCGCAGCATGGCGGCCTGGAAACGCCACGGTGGCCTGGAGCCGCACCGCGAACGGCTGGTGCAAGGCATGCTGCGCAATGGTTACGAACTGGCGTTCGCTGAGCGCATCTTCGAGCAGATCAAGGGCTTTGGCAGTTATGGTTTCCCGGAGTCGCACGCGGCCAGTTTTGCCTTGCTGTGTTATGCCAGCAGCTGGCTGAAGTGCCACGAGCCGGCAATCTTCACCTGCGCGCTGGTCAACAGCTGGCCCATGGGCTTCTACAGCCCGGACCAGTTGCTGCAGGAGGCGCGCCGCCAAGGTATCGAGGTGCGCCCCGTCGACGTTTGCCACAGCGACTGGGACTGCACCCTCGAACCTGATGCTCAAGGTGCGTTGGCCATTCGCATGGGCTTGCGGCTGGTGCGTGGCCTGGCCGAAGCCGATGCCAGGCGCGTGCAGCAGGCGAGGGCGCAACGGCCGTGGCGCGACGTCGAAGACCTTTGCCTGCGTGCTGGCCTCGACCAACGCGCCCGTGCCCGTCTGGCTGATGGCGGGGCGTTGCGTACCTTGGCCAGCGACCGCCATCAGGCACGCTGGCAGGTGGCGGCGGTGCAGCCGCAGTTGCCCTTGTTCGCAGAGGTGGAAGCGGCGCCTGAAGCCGCAGTTGATTTGCCTGTGCCAAGCGTGGGTGAGGACCTGATGGCCGATTACCAAACCTTGGGCACCACGCTCGGGCCGCATCCGCTGGCCTTGTTACGTTCACGCCTGAGGGCGTTGGGGTGTCGCAGTTCGAGTGAGCTGCAAGGTGTCGCGCATGGCGACACGATTGCCGTAGCCGGGTTGGTAGTCGGTCGCCAGCGGCCGCAGACTGCCAGTGGCGTCACCTTCGTCACACTGGAGGATGAGCACGGGATGGTCAACGTGGTCGTGTGGCGGGAGCTTGCCGAGCGGCAACGGCGGGCGCTGGTGGGGTCGCAGCTATTGAAGGTCAGTGGGCGGCTGGAGCAGGAGGAGGGCGTGAGGCACCTGATTGCGCGGCGACTGGAGGATGTGAGCCCATTGTTGCAGGGGCTGGATGTGCGCAGCCGCGACTTCCATTAAATGATTGGGGCCGCAAAGCAACCCCAAGATGCTCAAGACTGGGTGCTTATACCATCGCCAACCGCTGCTTGCGCGTCGGTGCCGGGAACGCCCGGTCTATCGCTCGCAGGTCTTCACTGTTCAAGGTCAATAAACCCGCAGCAGCATTCAGCCGCACATGCTCAGGTGTCACGGCTTTGGGGATGGCGATCACCCCGTCGTTGCGGGTCACCCAGGCCAGGCTGACCTGGGCCGGTGTAGCACCATGGCGCTCGGCGATTTCTGCCAGCACGGGGTGCTGCAACAAGCGCCCGGCCTGAGCCAGCGGGCAGTAGGCCATGATCGGCAGCGCACGTTTTTCGCACCACGGCAGCAGGTCGAACTCGATGCCACGCTGAGCCGGGTTGTACAGCACCTGGTTGGTGGTACAGTCAGGGCTGTGCAGTTCGCGCAGGTCGTCTACGTCGAAATTGGACACGCCCCAGCGCTTGATCTTGCCTTGCTCGCGCAAGCGCTCGAATGCATCGACCGTTTCTTCCAGCGGGTGCTGGCCACGCCAGTGCAGCAGGTACAGGTCAATGCAGTCGGTCCCCAAACGCGTGAGGCTGCGCTCGCAGGCAGCTGCCATGCCGCGTGAGCTGGCATTGTGCGGGTACACCTTGCTGACCAGAAACACCTGGTCGCGGCGCCCCGCAATGGCCTGGCCAACCACTGTTTCTGCACCGCCTTCGGCATACATCTCTGCCGTGTCGAGCAGGGTCAGGCCCAGCTCGATGCCCTGTTGCAAGGCCGCCACTTCTGCAGCTTTGCGGCCAGGGTCTTCCCCCATATACCAGGTGCCTTGGCCAATGGCCGGAACGCTCGAACCTGCCAGTTTCACGTAACGCATTTCACCTCCGGGATTCGGGTATTGGAATGCAGAACCTCAAGCAGCGCCTGCGCTGCGGTGGAAAGCTTGTGTTCGCTAAGGGCAATCACGCCGATGCGCCGCTCGACCGTGGGCTCAACCAAGGTCACGCAACGGGCGCCCAGCTCCTGCATCTGGTTGATGCACAGCGCCGGTACGGCACTGACCCCCAGGCCGCTGGCGACCATGCGGCCGATGGTCGCCAACTGGTGGCTTTCGAAGGCCACGGCCAGTTTGCCGTGCTGGGGGGCCACATTCTGCTCCATCAGCAGGCGCACTGCCGAAGGACGTTGCAGGGCGACGAAGTCTTCGGCCATCAGCTGTGCCCAGCTCACCTCGGGCAGCAGTGCCAGGGGCGAGTCGGCAGGCACCACCGCGACGAAACGGTCCATGTATAACGGGTGGAAGTCCAGCCCGTCGATGTTGTCCGGCTCGAAGCCGATGCCCAGTTCGACGCGGCGATGGCGCACCAGTTCCTGCACCTGTTCATTGATCACGTCATGCACGGTGACGTTGACCTTGGGGTAGCGTTGGCGAAACACCTTGAGCGAGTGGGGCAGCAGGTTGCCGGCGAAGGCCGGCATGGCTGCCACCGCCACGCGGCCGAGTTGCAAGGTGAAGCGCTGGCGCAGCATCTCCTCGGTGTCGTCCCAATCGGCCAGAAGCCGCCGTGCCAGTGGCAGCAGCACTTCGCCTTCGGCGGTCAGGCTGACGCTGCGCGTGGTGCGGCTGAGCAGGGCACCGCCGAGGTTTTCTTCCAGCGCCTTGATGGTCAGGCTGAGAGCGGGCTGTGACACATGCAAGTGCTCTCCGGCCTGGGCAAAGCTCTGATACTTGGCCACGGCGACAAAAGCACGCAGTTGCTTGACGTTCATGACAGGCCTTTTTTGTTTTGTAAAAGTTATCAATCAATGACGAAAACAAAATTAACAAATCAGTCGCTTACGGTGAAGATGTCTGCACACGCTCACCGACAGCTTCGTCGGTTCAACAACTACAAAAGGCGGATCAGCATGGCCGGACTGGACAAGCGCGTTGCAACCTATGAACAGGCCCTTGAAGGCCTGACCGACAACATGACGGTACTGGCCGGTGGTTTCGGCCTGTGCGGCATCCCGGAAAACCTCATTGGCGAAATCAAGCGGCGCGGCGTCAAGGGCCTGACCGTGGTTTCCAACAACTGCGGCGTCGACGGCTTTGGCCTGGGCGTACTGCTGGAAGACCGGCAGATCCGCAAGATGGTCGCTTCCTACGTGGGCGAAAACGCCGAGTTCGAACGCCAGCTGCTCAGCGGCGAGCTGGAGGTGGAGCTGACTCCGCAGGGCACCCTCGCCGAGAAAATGCGCGCAGGAGGTGCCGGTATTCCGGCGTTCTACACCGCCACCGGGTACGGCACCCCGGTTGCCGACGGCAAGGAGGTGCGCGAGTTCAAGGGCCGCAAGTACATCCTTGAAGAGTCCATCACAGGCGACTTCGCCATCGTCAAGGGCTGGAAGGCTGACCACTACGGCAACGTGGTGTACCGCAACACGGCGCAAAACTTCAACCCGCTGGCAGCCACCGCCGGCAAGATCACCGTGGTCGAAGTGGAAGAAATCGTCGAGCCAGGCGTCCTGTTGCCCAGCGAAATCCATACCCCGGGCATCTATGTGGACCGGGTTATCGTCGGCACCTTCGAAAAGCGTATCGAAAAGCGCACCGTCAAGGCCTGAGTGCCATCCACCAGAACAACAAAGAGATCCTGACCATGGCACTGACCCGCGAACAGATGGCGCAACGCGTTGCCCGCGAACTGAAGGACGGCTACTACGTGAACCTGGGTATCGGCATTCCGACCCTGGTGGCCAACTACGTCCCCGCCGACATGGATGTGATGCTGCAATCGGAAAACGGCCTGCTCGGCATGGGCGAATTCCCGACCGAAAGTACGATTGATGCCGACATGATCAACGCCGGCAAGCAAACCGTCACCGCCCGCCGCGGTGCCTCGATCTTCGATTCGGCGCAGTCGTTCGCCATGATCCGAGGCGGCCACGTCGACCTGACCGTACTGGGGGCCTTCGAGGTGGACGTGCATGGCAACATCGCCTCGTGGATGATCCCGGGCAAGCTGGTCAAGGGCATGGGCGGTGCCATGGACCTGGTGGCTGGCGCCGATAACATCATCGTCACCATGACCCACGCCTCCAAGGACGGCGAGTCCAAACTGTTGCCGCAGTGCAGCCTGCCACTCACCGGCGCTGGCTGCATCCGCAAGGTGCTGACCGACCTGGCCTACCTGGAAATCGAAGACGGCGCCTTCATCCTGCGCGAGACCGCACCAGGGGTGAGCGTTGAGGAAATCATCGAGAAAACCGCCGGCAAGCTGATCGTGCCGGATGATGTGAAGGAAATGACCTTCTAATCACTCGCTTTACACCGCCCCCTGTAGGAGCGGCCTTGTGTCGCGAAAGGGCTGCAAAGCAGCCCCGCGATTTCGGCCTCGACGCTGAGATCAGGGGCCGCTTTGCGGCCCTTTCGCGACACAAAGCTGCTCCTACAGGGGTTTTGTGTTTTTGCTGTTTTATCCGATAAAACCAATAAAAGGAATTCAACTGTGGCCGCTGAAATCCAAGACAGCCGCTCCGCCCGCTTTGCCTTGCGTTGTTCCAACTGGGCGGAACGCTGGTTCCCCGATTCCTGGGTGTTCGCCGCGCTGGCGGTGCTGCTGGTGTGCATCGGCGCGCTGGCCATGGGGGCCAAGCCGACCGACACCGCCAAAGCCTTTGGCGATGGCTTCTGGAGCCTGATTCCGTTCACCATACTTTAGGCTGCAATCCTGTAGACTAGCCCCATTAAGGTTTAGGCCAGCGTTCACGGGGGCTGTGTGAAGAAACAAGCGATATCGTACATCCGTTTTTCGAGTGGTAAACAGGCCAAGGGCAGTAGCGAATGGCGGCAGGATGCCAAAGTGGCTCACTGGCTCACTCAACACCCCGATTACGAACCGTCAGACCTCAGCTTTGAGGACTTGGGCAAATCTGGTTGGAAAGGTGCGCACATCGAAGGTGGCATGGGTGAGCTGCTGGCCGCTGTAGAAGCTGGCTTCATCCGTCCGGGTGCTGTTGTCCTTGTCGAAGCTCTCGACCGTGCTGGGCGACTCGATGTAGCCGATATGCTCGCCACTGTAATCACTCCAATTCTCAGAGCTGGTGTGTCACTGTACACATTGGACGATGATGTTGAGTATACGAAAGACAGCTTGAACGGGGGGCACATCTACCTGCTCGTTGCCAAGATACAGGCTGCAAACCAATTCTCAGAACGGCTTAGCGAACGTGTTAACAAAAGCTATGTCAGGCGTCGAGAGGAAGCCGCACAGGGCAAAATTCCTAAGAGACGCACACCTCTATGGCTTGATGGTGATGGGCAGCTAATCGAACACCTCGCACCTCATATCAAACAAGCATTTGAACTGTACGCCGATGGGTTTGGCGAGCGTAGGATTCTCAGAAGGTTGCAGGAAACTGGCATCCCTGAATTTCAGGGATTGTACGGGAGCACGCTGAAACGCTGGTTACAGAACAAGATTGCCATTGGCAATTGGGGTGACATTGTGAATGTATACCCTGCTGTGGTCGATCCTGAGCTTTTCTATCGTGTGCAAGAACGCATTGCAGGGAATAAGACAACACGGCCTGCCAGCCCCTCTAAGCACGCACTGACGGGAATTGTGAAGTGTGGGCACTGTGGACGTAATTACAATTACCACGTGTTCAAGGAGCAGCCTACGGTGTTGCAGTGTAGTAATCGGTTTATGACCACTGCTGAGAAGTGCGAGAACAGCAAGAGTGTTCCGTTAGCTGTTGTAGAATTCGTGCTACTGAAAACATCACAGCAGGCCAGGGTTGAGGCTATCCGCAAGAAGAAGCTCACTGTCAATCAGAAGCGTGTGATTGTGATTGAGGGCGAGATTGCCAGCATTACACAGAGGTTGCAAGGGTTAGCACGTGTTATTGGTAGAATTGGTGATGAACCTGAGCTAGTACAGCAATTTGATGAGCTGTCTGCACAGAGGGAGACACTACAGAAGGAACTGGAGTCTATCAGTGCGAGCGGATCAGATGTGTCCATTCTGGATCAGGTGCAGGATATTCAAATCACTGACGCCGATCCTATGCAGCTTGGAGCAGACTTGCAGACGGTTGGTTACACGATCACTTGCACTATGGATGGCAAGCTTGTCACGACGCACGGAGAAATCAGAGAATGGGAGTATGTTGGGTATCAGCGTGCATCTGATTCTTACGTTGTGAAGGAAGGTGGGCAATCGTCCGCAGGACAATTTACGGCTATTCCTGTTGCACCTTTCAGGAACGGGAGTGAAAACATTATGGAAGCTTTGGGCTTGAAATTAAATCTTATTAAGGAATGAAGAAATGGCAGTAGAAGCTGTAAGCACTGTAGCCAGCAATCCGATCTACACATCTGTAACATTCTACCTGAGCATTGCAGCTGCACTGATAAGCATTGCCACTCTCACTGTGGGCTATACACAGATGAAGATCGCCAGTGCAAAAGTGAAGCTGGATCTTTACAACAAGCGATTCAATGTCTATCTCTCTGCTCTGGATTATTACAAAGCTGCATGGGGCGAAGATGATGAAGATTTTAAAGAAAAGGGTTTGCAATTCATCAGATGCTACAGAGAATCCAAATTTTTATTTGATGAAAAAGACGGAGTTTTCAACACACTTACTAGCATCAAGGATTGTGGCGGCCCTATTGGTGCATATCGAAAAGCTAAGGCAGAAGATCAGAAGACAGGCGGATCGAGTGCTAGCGCACTACACGATAGGAACGACAAAGCGTTTGATCAATTGAAAAATGACTTGCTAGTGCTTGAAACACAAATGGCCAAGTATATAGATTTCAAGGTCGTTGATGGTTGGACTTTCTTCTAAATAAAATAAAGCCCGCTCTAGGCGGGCTTATGCATTACATCGTGTTTAAGCGGAAAGCTCTTCCAGCTCCAGCTCTGCTGCTACCAATTCTTCTTGCATGGCCTCAATCTTAGCTTTCAGGCTGTCAACCTTGGACTGTAAGCTGGTTTTGTACGCACCCTGCAAGCGTGCAATCTCAGCTTTGATAGCCTCGGGGGAATTTGGGATAGTCGCTGCTTGAGCAGGTGTGGTGGATGGTTTTTGCACTGGGGATGGCTTGTTACCGGGTAGCCAAGTACGGAACGTGGCGTAGGGAGGAACCAGCACACCATCTTGGCTTTGTCCGCGTAGCCATGTCAGAGATTCTTGACCAGAAGCCTGAAAAGAAGACATCAGAGCTGGCCTGTCGCAGTGCTTGGACGGCGTTTGGACATACCCGTGTTGGGTATTCCACGATTGGCCTATGTCAGACCTGAGCACAGTACCTTCTGGCATTGGGATAACTGGTGTTGCCATCGTCTTGCACCTCTAGAATGTGTTATGTGATCCAATTCTAGAATGTTAGCAGGAATTCTGCAAGGACCATTTCTGTACGAAATCCAATCCCGCCGCCAAAAATTTTGAGCACTTGCAGGTGTTCTCAGATTCCAGCCAGAAAAAGTAATCGCTGAAGCTCAGGAAAACTGATTCTGAAATCGGGGGTATCCGCAGAGCTTCTTAACGCAATTGCGGCTGCCCAAATGAGAAACGTTTGGAAAATAGAAATAACTCTGGCAGGGCGTGCCGTGGGGCAAGCTCTGATGGCTCGCATTTGAGAGGGGAATTACTCACTATGTGAATAGGATCTGTCGTAGACAAATGTCTACACAAAATCTGCATTAGAATGTGGCTGGAGGCCACGTAATACGCAGGGTTGGGGCGGATACCTGCGTTACACTCGGGCTCCTACCTCAAGGGGGCCAGAATACACTGGCGTGTTAAAACGACACGTTGAGGGCCAGCATAAGGCGCCTTACAGATGTGGCAGTGAAATTGGAGCCACGTGGAGAACGTTGGCCCTTTCTGTTCAAGCAGTCAGCGACCGATTGAAGCGTGTTGATCTTGTTGTATAGGCACGACTCCAGGTGCGGGCGGATGCTTTCCTGATACTTCGACACACCTGCCATACGCACAGTGTTAGCTGCTGAAATGTCAGCGACAGCACGCCCCTTGGCTTGGGCTTCTGCACGATTGTTGATCTTACGGACGGCCTCAGCGTCTCCAGCTTCTGCACGCTTCTTAAGGGATGCCAGAGCGTCTTTGGTGCGCTGTTTGATGAATGTACGTTCTTGCTCAGCCAGCACAGCGTAGATGTGGAGCTCTACTGTAGAGGCGTTGGGCATTGTGGCCACCTTGAACGTATTACGTTTCATCAGGCCAGCGATGTGCTCAACGTCGCGGCTCAGACGATCCAGCTTGGCAACGATTACCGGATAACCAGTAGCGAACGCCTTGGCCCCTTCTGGACGCTCCAGAGGGTGCAGGCCACCAGACACGCCCACATCCTCAAACTCTTCAATAATGTTCCAGCCCTGCTGTTGGGCAGCACGTTCCACATACTCCCGTTGGGCTTCGATGCCCAAGCCAGATTCGCCTTGCCCTTTGGTCGATACTCGGTAGTAGGCAACAACGTTCATGGGCGATTCCTCAGCTGGGTGTGTGCTCATTTTATCAACCCTGATTCAATTTATCAACTGGGCTAACGGTCGTCTGTGCAAATGGTAAATCTGGAATCAGTCGGACTGGAACATGAACGATGAGAACGGATGCTATTTGGAATTCTGAATTTGGAGAGTTTGGGAGAATCACTGAAAATTGATACTGGGTGTTGACAGAATGGTCTAACTGTGAGGTGGCAAGCAGACCGCCCTCACTCCAGAATGTGAAAATGAAATTTTTCTGGTTTGTTGCGAGAGAGAAACCGTTTTGCTTAATACATCTGACGTTGTGGCCAGACGTACAACTGTCGCATAACTGTTACGAAGGAATGTTTGCACGTGCCTGTAAGCCAGAGAATACGGGCTGTCGAGCCTGCTAAGGCTGCTCAGAACGTCGAGAATGGAGGATTGTCCTCACGGACAAGGAGACGGGGTATGTCCTAACGGACGGGGGAATACCACTACAAAATTAGTGGATAATGTGGGGTTATTCAGGGTATTTCTGCACGGAGATTTACCCTTTCTCAGTAGAGTTTGGCAGGATAATCCACTGGGTTCTGGTAGCCTTGGTAGTGGATGTGATTGTGTCGCACATATAAGAGAAGCCTTTGCGCTGCTGAGGACAAAACATCATGAACGAAGTGGTGCATCGTCCGTAAGGACAATTATGCGAACGCATGGAGAGGACAAACTATCGAGGAATGCCACTAAGAAGGACGTAGCGTTAGCGGAGGCTTGTACATCCAACACAACAAAACCAAAGTAACAAAAATCAGAAAGCTGTCAGCCTGTAGCTACGCGACAGGGAGATAACACTCAATCCTACGGATTACAGAAGAGCAGAAGCAAAAGCACTCGCTAACGCTCAGACAGAAGAGCACTTTTCTTCTTGATAATGATTAGTAGATATAACAATTACAGCTAACGCTGTATTCGTGCGTCACTTCATTCCTGAGTGCATCACCTCTCGCTCCGCTGGTGCAATTCCAGTAGGAGCATATCCACTCCGTGCGGGGCACGAAGTGTATTAGAATTCTGGGTTTGTGTCAACTTGTATTTTGTCTTTCGTTAATCCGTTAAGGATGATTCTCATCGCTCCGCTAGCCTGTATGTCGGCTCTACAGTGAGTCAGTTCCAATGCTGTGCTGTAGGGCGATGCCCGCCCTCACGCATTGGCAATCACCCATTTCCATGCAGATTTTCTGCATTGGAAAACGGCTGGAGCCCTTGTAATCCGCGGCCTAGAGGGTGGAGTAAGCGTTACATGCGTACTCCTACCTTACGGGCTGTCTATCGTCAGAATGGCGACTCCAAAGATGCTGCTGCATCTTGGGCGATGGCCCAGTGGGATACGAACGATACACTGTCAGGACGGTCATTGAGCCAGAAGCTGTGGTGATCATCGATGACATGGAAATCAAATCCTGTGCCGTAGCGAACACGCATTTCGATAGTGTTTTCCAAGATCAGTTGGTCAATGACAGATTGCACCAGAGTTTTGCCATGTAGCAGGTTGAACAATGTTTTGGCGTGTTCTGTGGTGAATGCCGATGCACAGTGCTTCTGTGTTGTTAGAGCTTCTGTAAGGCGTTTGGAAACGGATTCCAGTTCAGGACGGTACTCTGCCATGCGTGCAAGTTCAGAAATGAACACAGACGCTGTAGAAGCTGCTGGAGTGAAGTAGATGGGCATTGTGCTCTTGCCGGTAACAACATCAAGTGCCTGTTTCATCTGATACCCATTCAAGCCATTGATAAACTCAACACTCTTGAGTAGATCGGCATGAACGTCATTGTCAGGATCGAATTTCATCAGCACCTGTGCCAAGTCAGCTTTGCGTGTGGATCTGACAGGTTTGACGGCCTTGGCTTCTTTAAGCATGAATGCTTCACCATGGAGATCGATTAGAAGTTGTTTGATGACTTCGTGAGGGGTTTTAGTGGTGATTAGAAACTGTGGGTTGGCTTCTGTCAGGTCAACACCTTCACCATACCCGAAATGAGAAGAGCCGTGAGCACGGTTCATGGAAACTGGAGCAATGACAAGATTTTGCAGATTAAACATTCCGCCTTTAGATGCTGGAATGATGTGGCTCAATTCATAGATACGGCCAGCATCACCGTTGAAGGCTGCACACTGCTTGTCCAGCTTGCTAAGGGCTAGATATTCGCCTTCGTTGTATGGGGATGCTTCGACAGTGCCAGAACGGCCAAGATGGTTGCAGAGCTTCGTCCAGAAACTGCCATCCATGTAATCGATGGCTGTCTTAACCACTCTTGGGGATTTCTTCTTTTCTGCTTTTCGATGGAAAGCGACTCTGCACGATGCAGAACAAAACTTCGACTTGGCTTGTTTACGACAGTTGGCGGCTTTGCAGATATTCGCCTTCTTGGAAGGCTCAGGCTTGTTCTTGGTTGTTACGGATTGGGTCATTGCTAGCTCCTTGAAGGTCGGCTTGGGATACGGTGTTGGATTGACCTGTGCAGGTCGATTTGTAAATCAGATTGCAGGCATGGCAGCACACAGGTTGGACTTTCCTGCGAACAAACTCCTTACCGCATACACGGCAGGTAAGATCTTTCAAGCTGCAAGCACGTTTGTTTTGAACAGGCATAAATTTTCTCCAATGGAGTTTGGTGATGAGTTGGGGATTGAGTGACTAGTCAGATGCCAGAAATGGCTACTGGAAAGCCCGTAGAATGCGGCCTTTGGCTGTGTTAAAACAGGGGGTATGTAGGGTAGCTTAGGGCTAAGCTAACGTCGCTGTAATCGCGTTATATGAGGTTACAGAGGCATGTAGCTTTTGGGCTACTAAAGTTGGAATTGCTCCAACTAAAACATTTCTACTGCTACATACATATTTTATAACAGATATCCAATATGTCAACAATTATTTGCACTTTATCTGCAAATATTTCAATGTGTTAGTTTCAATGATTCCAGAAAGCTTGGACTGAGGATGGCGAACTCTCCAGCATCTACGCACGTGCCATTTGAGTGCTTTTCCAGGGTATTGTGATATTTCTCAAGCACTGTCTCAGACACTTGGATCAGCTTGTATTCTTCTGGAACTGATAGGCGTTGACTGGATTGGAAATCTTTTACGATGAGGTTGGAGACTTTGTGTAGTAGCAGGTAGCTCTTTACGTCATTTGCATACTCTTTGATCTTTGGCATCGAGGCTCCTTACACGTTGTACATTGCTTTTGCGTCCCGTTTGAACTGAGATTCAGAGACGTTGTAGTCGATTGCTCGCACCAGATGGCCTACAAGGTCTGGAAACATATATGGCACGTGGTGGCCGTACCAGTCTTCTAGGTACTTGTAAGCTGCTTCGTATTGGTCATAATGGTTTTTGATTTGGCTATACTGCATTTTCATTCTGCGTTCTCCTTCTCGATTTTATCCAGAATTTCTTTTAGTTCTTGTGCTTGCAGCTTGGTTGGCTTCTCCATGCGAATCACTTGGTTAACAGTCAGATTCATGTTTTCAGCAATGAGGTAGCTGTCTGGAGCGCGCTTGTAGCCTTTGGCTGTGAGGCTGTCGTACTCTTTGAAGCAGTCTGTGATGTAGTTGGTGTAGATCACATGCCACTTGCCATGCTTCTGGTATTTCTCTGTAGCTTCGTCTTTTAGCTTTTGAATTTCGGTCATTGTGGCTTCTCCATGTCTTTGGGCTTTTTGCACTCGCCTTGTTTGTAGCATTCGATTGTGGCGAGGCGTCTTGTGGAAAGGGACAAGGATGCAATCACATCGAAAGAATTCACTTTCAAATGTGCAACCTGTCTGTCTGTGTAGTCTTGGCTTTGCTTGATGATGATGAGGGCTTGTCGCTGATAGTCGTCCTGCATCTTGTATGAATGCACGGAGAGAAAAAGGGTAAAGCAAAACATCAGCATCATGATGAAAGATGCTAAAGGGTGATTCATTTTGTTCTCTTGTTTATGGTGAAAGGATGAGGGAGCTGAGTGCCCCCTCGGTTATTGTCGTTCTGCCTGTTGTGCTCTGGCTTGCCCAAACACATCTAGAACAGCTTTCTGAGCAACACGCGGAATGCTAAGTTCTTGCTCTGCCAGTCCTGCTTTCATGAAATCAAGCATTTCTTGCTTGTCTTTCTCCGTTGCACTGCCGTTGATAGTGATATCAAACTTAGAGCCTTCAACCGTGATTGGAGAATTGAACGTTTGATTTGTCGTTGGCATGACGCTGCTGGAAGACATTTGATCTTGCATCGTCTTGAAGCCTGTAGCGGCTGCTTGCAATGGTGGAAGGTTGGAAGCTAGAGCTGTGTAATCTGGCATATTGCTGAGTAGCTTGGATGTGTCGAGTTTGAAGTCTGGAAGAGAGCCTAGAAGCCCAGGGGCTGGAGTGTCAGATTTACTATCTTGCCTATCGTTACCGAAAATCCAGTTCCAGAATTTATTAACTGGGTCGGCTGCTGCTGCTTTCGCTGCTGCTTCCTTGGAGTTATCAAGCTGTACACCTGCGGATGGGTTAATGGCGGGAGCATCCAGACTGAATACACCAGACTCGGCAGTGTTAGAATCTTTCTTAACAGAACCATCAGGGTTCTTGCCCAGCAGAGAATACAAGATTGCAGTCTTAGCACGGATCAAACCTTGGTCGAAATTTTTGAGAGATTCGTTAACAGGTTGCAGGGCGTTGTCAAACTCCTTGCTCGCTTGAATACTATCCTTCAAAGCAGAAGACAATTCTGCACTTGTGTTGATGTGGTTATCATTCAAGAATTTCTGTGCATCAGCTTGGTTTTGTGCGAAAGATACAGTTTTCTTACGATCATCCAACATGCCTTGGTTCTCTTTAACCATGAGTTCCATAGCACGTTCATACCAAGAATACTTAACGCCCTTACCGCCTTTCAGGTCTTTGTTGAATTGCTGCAAGGCTTTCTGGCGGTCTGCAATGTTGTTTTGTTCACCATATGCACGGACAAGGTATGGAGCCATCATTGGCATACGGTCGTTGATAATGTCGTAATCTGCTTTGCTACCTGTACCATCCGAACTCATCTGACCGAGCTGCTTGTTTAGCTCCTTTGCGTCGTCTCTGGTGGCTCCGCCAATTGCAAAAGCCTGCTGGCGTAGGTTGTAACCTTTGGTGATTTGGTCAGGCGTTTTGTTGTAGGCAAGCTGAGCCATCACGAAGTTACGGAAATCTTTGGCAGAATCCGTGTCAACTGTGCCCCCGTTATCGAGCTGAGATTTGATAAACGTATCTCGCCACATCGCTTGCACCTTCGGGTCACGGCTGATGGCAGTGAACATCCCATTGAAGGCTTCTGCACCCTGCACCGATTCCTTACGTTGGTCGATACGTTCGCCCAGCTTGGAGACGGCTGTGGATAGCAGGGCTACAGCAGCACCGATACCACCAATCGCACCACCTACAGCCAACACATTGCCAATACCACTGCCGAACATGCCAGAGCTTGGAGTTGGAGCGTTCTGACGGGCTTGCCACGCTGCATGACGTTGTTGTGCCCATTGGAACCTTGCGGCGCTCTGTGTGGCGTTCTGTGCTTTGTTCTGAGCTGTCTGCTGGGCTGCTGCCATCTTGGCTTGCTGTTGTTGAGCACGGTAGTGTGCTTGCTGCTGAGCGTGATTCATCTGTTGTTGAATACGCTGGAGCTTGGTTTGGGTTGCTAGGTGTTGCTGGCTGGCCTTCTGAGTTGCAGCACGGGTGTTCGCTAGAATTGCTTCTAGCTTCGCTTGGCGTGTCAGGGAGGCCGTTAGAGCGTTTTGGCTGGCTAGCTGAGCCTTGGTTGTGCCTTGTGCCTTAGCGTGGCTTGCAGCCGCTTTAGCAGCTACAACAGCGGCATCCTTCTGGCTCTGTAGAGCAGCATTGTTAAGCTGATGTTGAGCTTTGGTGCCTGCGTATTTCAGTTTCTGTTGCTGTAGCTCGGCAGTGAATGTCTTACGTTGTTGGTTGCTAAGAGCAGCCTCAGCATGTGCTTGACGTTTGGTGGCTGCATCAAGTTTTTGCTTGGCCTTGTCAGCCGCTGTTGTGTCAATTTTGAGTTTCAGGGTCTTTGCCATCTGCTTGGAGAGGGCTTCATATTGACGGGCGAAAGCTGCCAGTGTTTTGCTGGCATTTTTCATCATATTCTCAAAACGTTTAAACCCAGCACTCTCTACATTGAATCTCAACGAGCCTGTAAGCTGGGCTATTTCTTCTTTATGTGCAGCCATGTTCTGTTGTCCTTATGTTAGGTCGAAGAAGGCGTCTAGCATCTCGTTGAATTGAGATGAATCCATGCCCATATACAACCACTGCCATGCTGTTCCCAGCAAACCAGCAGTAATGTTGTACAAGTCTTCCCCGATGTAGTTGCAGGTGTAATCTGCCAATGCTTGAAGCACATCGGCAGAACTAATGATTTGATCGTATGGCAGTGCGTTGGCTGGTACTGCTGGAATCCATGTAAATAGAAGCGACATTGTTAGTCCTTAGTGGTGAAGGCCATTGCTGGCTGCTGGAACAAACTGGGCACGGGCTTTCTGTTCAAATTCCTTTGTAATCTCAGCCATTAGAAGTGCCTTACGTTCTTCTTCGCGGCGATCAAATTCCAGTTGGATTTCCTTAGCGCGCTCTTGAAGCTTTTGTGCTTGTCTGTTATGGGCTTCTACTTCTGCAATATAAGCAGCTTCTGCACGGGCAGCGATTTGTGGAATGTCTTTTTCAAATACAGATTCTGGTTTGATTGCTACAAAGCTATTCAGCTTATCGTAGAAGACAGGTGCTGTATGTTGAAGTGTCCAGCCTGCTGCTTTCAAATCAGCGTAATGCTCAAGGGCTTCATGCACTGTAGTGTGGTAAAACACTGTGCTACCTGTAGGATCAAGACTACCTTCGTAAGCTGCTGGTGCTGTTCTTGCACGATCAATTGCATTCTGCACGTATGCAGCTTGTTCAGTTTTAAGGATGCGGCGTGTTTGTTCTGGCTTGTAAGTCATTTGGATTCTCCATTTAGAAATTGTTTAGCAGCGGCTACGGCTGTGGTTGTTGCTTGACAGAAGCAAGCGAAGGATAAGGCGGATGTGCACATGCAGAAAATTGTAAGCATCACAGTACCCCTGCTTGGTACTGGAGCGCTGTGTCTTTGCCAAATAGTTGTTCCAGCTTCTCAGTTAAACGTTGTTTGTGTAGCTGAGCACGAAGCAAGCTATCTTGCTGCTTTTCCTGTTCTATTTGTTTGGCTTGTGCTTCTGCTGGCGTGAGGTGGCGTCGGCCTCTCATGTTTTCAGCAACTGTCTGTTCTGGAGCAAAGTTGATTGTTACGTTGATTGTGATATCCATAATTTCTCCTAATGAGTTGGGGGGTTGTCTGATGGATCAGATGGGCTTCTCTGCTTGCTCAGCTAGGAAGGCTTCGATGATTGCTTGCTTCTCAGCTTCTGCTTTCTCCAGCTTTTTGTTAGCACGGTAGAGCTTGAAGTAGCACGATGTGGAGCAGGTGCGATTCTTGGATTTGTGTTTTGTGATCACTGCCTTTCCGCAGCACGCACAGTTGATTACGACACTACTGGCCATTTGGTATCTCCTTGAGGATGAATTTGTTAGCGGGAAATGTGCTAAGAATGTTTTTTAAGGGCAAAAAGAAAGCAGACTTTTTGGGTCTGCTTAACATAAGGATTTGAGTGCGTGTAGCCAGCTTGTGACACGCGGCACAATCCCAACCCATCTGGAGAATTGACCAAAGGCCGATTCCAGAACAGCTTGCTGATATGGTAGGTATGATAGGAAGAATTAGCGGTAGTGTTCGCCAGCTACTACCGGAACTGAGAGGAGGCACCGCTGCCCCTTGCGAGAGTGTCATTGCAAATTGAAGCAATGAAATCGGAATTTAAGACAACATTCGTAGCCAATGTGCTGTCAGCATTGTACGTGATCAATAAGAAGGAATTGACCGCTACTGGTAGTCGTCAAAAGACAGGGAGGACTGTCAAACAACTACTAGAGGAATTGGAAGAGAGGGAGAATCTAATATCAGGAGAGTTGAAGAACCTGACATTCTCTCATCTCCCTTTCTACACCTATATTATAACACGATTCTAAGATTTGTCAACAAATAGTTGCGCTAAGCACGCAAATGTGCTATGAGGATTTGCGTTACGATAATGCAGCTTTTTCTATGCAGATGGCCTTCGTGGTTATCGGCGGTTATGTGGTGGCCAGCTCGCCGCCTGCTGCACGGCTGATCGACCGCCTGGCGCGCATCCCTGGCAATGGTCGCTCGGCAGTGTGCTGGGTCGCGCTGATCTCGATGTTGGCCTCTTTGCTCAACTGGGGCCTGTCGCTGGTATTCGGTGGCCTCCTGGTACGCGCCCTGGCACGGCGCACCGAGCTGAAAATGGACTACCGTGCCGCAGGTGCTGCTGCCTACCTGGGCCTGGGCGCGGTATGGGCTTTGGGCCTGTCGTCATCGGCTGCTCAACTGCAAGCCAACCCGGCCAGCCTGCCCCCTTCGATCCTGTCGATTACCGGGGTCATCCCGTTCACCGAAACCATTTTCCTCTGGCAATCCGGCGTAATGCTGGCGGCGCTGGTGGTGGTGTCGCTGGTGATTGCCTACGCCACGGCCCCTGGGCCAAACAGTGCACGCAGCGCCGAAGACTGCGGTGTCGACCCCAGTTTCACCGCGCCACCGGCACCGCAACGTACGCGCCCGGGGGAGTGGCTGGAGCACAGCCCGATCCTGATTCTGCTGCTGGTGGCCCTGGCTGCTGGCTGGCTGTACCAGGAGTTCGCCACTAAACCTGCGATCACGGCGATTTCCGGGCTGAACACCTACAACCTGTTGTTCATCATGCTGGGTGCCTTGTTGCACTGGCGCCCGCGCAGCTTTCTTGACGCCGTAGCGAGAGCGGTACCGACCACCACCGGGGTGCTGATCCAGTTCCCGCTGTATGGCTCGATTGCTGCCATCCTTACCCAGGTCAAAGGTGTGGATGAGCAGACCCTTGCGCACCACATCTCGCTGTTCTTCACCCAGATCGCCACCCATGACACCTATGCGGTGCTGATGGGCGTTTATTCGGCGGTGCTGGGCTTCTTCATCCCTTCCGGCGGTGGCAAGTGGATCATCGAAGCGCCTTACGTGATGCTGGTGGCCAACGACCTGCAGTACCATCTGGGCTGGGCGGTACAGATCTACAATGCTGCCGAAGCCCTGCCGAACCTGATCAACCCGTTCTACATGCTGCCGCTGCTGGGCGTGCTAGGGCTCAAGGCGCGCGACCTGATCGGTTTTTCCTTCGTCCAGTTGCTGGTGCATGTGCCGCTGGTGCTGGTGTTGCTGTGGGCGCTAGGTACGACGCTGCAGTATGTGCCGCCGGTAATGCCGTAGTTAAAGGGGCTCTCAGGCTTGGCGTCAGCTTTCAGACGCGTATCATGGCTGCCTCAGCCTGGGAAACCCGCGTCACATGTCTATCCGATTGAAACTGCTGCGTAAGAAACTGGGGATGACTCTGGAAGTGCTGGCCGAAAAGACCGGCATGACCAAAAGCTACCTGTCCAAGGTCGAGCGTGGTCTCAACACACCCTCGATCGCAGCCGCGCTGAAGCTGGCGCGGGCGCTGAACGTCAATGTTGAAGAGCTGTTCGCCGAAGAACAGACAGGGCCGAGCCGCTACAGTCTGGTGCGCCATGGCGAACGCCAGGCTTTGGTCGGCGATGGGCGAGGGCCGGGGTACGCGGCCCTCACCAGCCAGGTGGGGCAGCGCAGCCTGTTGCCGTTCCTGATCCAGCCGCCTTCCGAATTCACTGACCCCACGTTCAAGGAGCATCAGGGCGAGGAGTTCCTGTTCGTGCATGCCGGCCAGGTCGAGGTGGATTTCATGAACGAGCGGGTGCTGCTGGCACAGGGCGATGCCCTGCATTTCAACGCCCAGACACCCCACCGACTGCGCTCGGTGGGTGCGCAACCGGCGCAGCTGCTGGTCGTGGTTCACCACGCGGACGAATGAAAAGCCAGGGGCGTGTGGCACGGCCCCATGCCTTCTCGACCGTGATGCACAGCCTCCATTCCGACAGTGTACGGTTGCACATTCTGCATGTCGGTATTTTGACGATAGCGCCCATCGTCCATTGAATTTTATTATGGTGTCGGATCATTGACGTAGTGTCATTGTGCCCATAAGCTCAATTCAACAGCGAAACAACTCTCGCCACACCACGCAAATAACTAATTGATTTTCCTGTTTTTTGGAGGGGCGTATGCGCACGACTCTGATTATCAAATCGATGTTTTTGCTGGTGTTGCTGAGTGGTGCCGCTCGCGCAGCAGATTCGTATGTAAATCAAAACAGTATCATTCCTGTTTCAACCGCAGGCTGGTTGTTGGCTTTTGCTGTTGTGGGTTTTGTGCTGGTGGCTAACAGAAGAAAGATTTGAACCTGCTCGGCACGTTTATAAAGTACAACGCGTTGCCCCAAGCCTTGGGCCTGGCTTGTGAATTCCCCAACCGTTGCTATATTCCCATTAGCCCATGAGGCCCACGGTTGCAGCACGTTGCAGCCCTCGTATACAGCGTCAAGGTAAAGGCCTCCAGGAAGGTAGGGGCCATCGCGGCGGATGTCGGTCGCGAAGCGGAGCGAGAGTTGGTGTGCTGTTCTCATTCAGTGCTCTTTGTCGGGCCATTTGGCCGGAGGGACCCTCATGAAGCGTTCGTTGATTGCCGCATTCTGCATGCTGACTGTGTGGTCTGGCGTGGGCAACGCCGACCAGAGCAGTGCGACTTACCTGCTCAGCCCCGGCGATGTCGTCATGGTTTCGGTGTGGCAGGAAGACAGCCTGCGTCAAGAAGCCACCGTACTTCCCGATGGCAGTATTACCTTCCCCCTGGCCGGGCGCATCAATGTTGCCGGGCTGGATGTCACGGCGGTTGAAAAGCAAGTCGCTGCCAAACTCGAAAAGTTCCTCCCCGACCCGAACGTCAGCGTTGTCGTCAAGAGCATCGCCGGCAACCTGGTCTATGTCCAAGGCAAAGTGATCAAGCCGGGCCCTGTACAAATGGCAGGCCCTACGGCGGTGCTTCAGGCCCTGAGCATGTCGGGCGGCCTGGACAAGTTTGCGGACGAAAGCGAAATCAAGGTGGTCCGTGGCACTGGCGCTTCCCAAAAGATCCTGCCCGTGCGATATAAGGACCTGGTGTCTGGGCGGGACATGTCCACCAACATCCAACTTCAGGCTGGCGACACGCTGGTCGTTCCTTGATCTTGCCTTTAATAAGAACATTTAATGCATCTTCTTAAAACAACACGCATTGCAACGGCAATTCTGGTGTTGCCGTTCACGGACGCGGTCCTGGCGGCAAATTGGCAGTCCACGGTGGTGGTACCGACATCCGTCGAATACGACAGCAACCCTTTGTTGCTCACGTCGGGGGAAAAGGGCATAACGCGCACGATCATTGCGCCGGACTACACCCTGATCGGTACCTTCGACCGTGACGAACTGAGGTTGGGCTTGGGCATGCATGTGTTGCGCTCATCCGACACGGACATAGTCGATGACCGGGAAGACCCTGACCTGAGCCTGGGCTGGCAGCGCACGACCGAGCGTGGGCGTTTTGGCCTGGTGGCACGCTATAACGAAAGCTCGACCCTGTCGGGAACCGTGCTGGACACTGGCGTGATCACCACCGACGGTACGCAAAAGCTGTATACGCTGACCGGCAACTGGAGCCAGGCGGTTACCGAACGCAGCACCCTGAGTAACGAAACCACGTACAGCCGGGCCCGTTATGACATCAGTACGCTGACGGGTTACGACGAATTGGCGAACGTCTTTACCTGGACCTACGCCTGGAGCGAGCGGGCCGACCTGTACACCCGTTTCGGCGCGCGGCGGTATGAGCCCGAGCAAGACCTTACCGCGACAGCCTCCAACAGCTACACCCCGGCGGTGGGGATCAAGTACCAGCTTTCGGATCGCCTGAGCGCCGACGCGCACGTAGGCGTCAACGAAGTATCCGGTGATGAAGGCGGCCGGCGCGGGGAGGGCGGCGTGTCGCTGCTCTACACCGGAGTGCGCGCAGATGCCAGTTTTACTGCCGAACGCAGCACGGTGGCCAGCGCCGAAGGTGGCTTCGCCGAGTTGGACCAGGTGCGCGGTGTGTGGAGTTATGCGGTCAGCGAGCTGAACCGGGTGGGCGCGGACGCGGCCTGGCAAGACAGCAAGGGGCAGAGCCCCAACACGTTACAGACTTACAGCGTATGGGCCAGCCGCCAGTTTTCGCCGTACTGGGACCTGCGCCTGTCGCTGATGTACAAGGAACGGCAGCAGGACCATGTAGCGGATGCAACCGCGACAATCGTTGGTTTGACGTTGACGTACAGGTACCCCGACATCTGAACTTCAGGCAGGTGGCCCCATGAAGTCTGACTACGAACTCTCCCTCAGGGATTACATCGCCATTATCAAGGACAGGGCCCTGGTGTTAGGGGTGAGTGCCGCAGTCATTCTTGCCGCGACCGTGGCCGTCGCGTTGATGGTGCCGCCGATCTACCAGTCGACCGGCACTATCCTGGTGGAGTCGCAGCAGATTTCGCCCGAGCTGGTGTCTACCAACAACACCAGCTTTGCCGATGAGCGCATCGAGGTGATCCGCCAGCGGGTGATGACCCGTGGGAACCTGCTGCGCATCATCGGCAAGTACGACCTGTTCGCCGACAAGCGCCTCAGCGAAAGCGACAAGATCGACCAGATGCGCAATGCCATCGTGGTCGAAACCCTCACCACCTTCGTGCGCGGGCGGGGTGAAGCCACCGTAGCGTTCAATGTGTCCTTCGAGCACAAGCAGGCGCAAGTGGCCAAGGAAGTGGCTGACGAACTGGTGACGCTGTTCCTCAACGAGAACCTCAAGCAGCGCACCGAACGGGCCAACGAAACCACCGAATTTCTCACCCAGGAGGCCAACAAGCTGGGCGCCGAGCTGGCCAGCCTGGAAAACCAGCTGGCCGACTTCAAGCAAGCCCATGCCAACGCTTTGCCCGAGCACCAGACCCTGCGCATGAACATGCTGTCGCGCTCGGAGCTGGAATTCCGTGAAGTCGACCGTGACTACAAGGCTGCCCAGGAAGAGCTGCGCTACCTTGAGCTGGAATTGTCCGCCGCCAATGCTGGCCTGGCCACAAAGGCAATCGAAGGCAGCAAATCAGCGAGCGCCGACCAGCCCGAGGATCTACCGAGCCTGAAGGCTGAATACGCCCGCTTGCTGACTCGCTACAAAGACGCTCACCCGGATGTGGTGGCGATCAAACGCAAGATTCAGGCGCTCGAAGCCACGGGCGGTCGCACGGCAGCGGCTTCCACGGTGGGCCTCGATGTTGCCCGCGTGCGCGCCAAGATGAGTGCAGCCCAGGAACGTATCAGTTCGCTGGCCGAGCAGAAGCGCGAACTGACCAAAAAGATGGAAGGCTACGAGGCCGAGATCCTCGAAGCACCGCAGGTCGAACGTGGCCTGGTGACCTTGATGCGCGACCACGACAACGCGCGCAAGAAGTACGAAGAAATCCGCGCCAAGGAAATGGGCGCGAAGATTACCGAAAGCCTGGAACAGGAAAACAAGGCCGAGCGCTTCGTGTTGCTGGAGCCACCGTTGATGCCAGAGAAGCCGATCAAGCCCAACCGCAAGAAAATCGCGGCTCTGGGGCTGGTGCTGGCGCCGGCAGGCGGTGGTGCACTGGTGATGCTGCTGGAAATGCTCAACCAGCGTGTGCGCGGCGTCGGTGCCCTGGAAAACCTGCTGGGCAAACGCGTGTTGGTGGCGGTGCCGTACATCGATACCAAAGCGGATGTGGCCAGGCGTAAACGCTGGCGGAACGGGTTGATCCTGGCGGCGCTGGTACTGGCGGCTATCATGGTAGTGCTGGTGCACGTGTTCTACATGCCACTGGATGTGCTGTTGTTCAAAGTCATGTCTCGGTTTGCATAGGGAAAGCAGTGATGGACAGGATCAAGCCGGCTATTGGCAATAACGTTCACCCGGTGACACCGGGAACTCCCCAGGCCTTGTCACCTGCCCCGGGGACGGCACTGGCGGAAGTGCCTGGCCAGTTCGACTACGTGAACACCAAGGTAGTGCCGCTTCGCGCGGAGCACCTTGAACGTCACCGCATCGTGGCCTACAACAAGAACTCCAGCATGAACGGGCCGATCGACCTGCTGCGCACGCAGGTACTCAGGCTTATGGACGAAAACGGCTGGCGTACCCTGGCCATCACCTCACCCACACCTGAGGCGGGCAAGACGGTGCTGGCGATCAACCTAGCCATGAGCATCGCCCACCACACCACCAAGACGGCGCTGCTGGTGGACTTCGACTTGCGCCGGCCCAAGGTCGGCAGCAGCCTGGGCCTGCCCATGGAACAGGCGCTGAATGAGTTTTTGACGGACAAGGCCGAACTGCAGGAATGCCTGGTCAACCCGACCCTGCCGCGCTTTGTAGTGCTGCCTACGCGGGTACCTGTGCCGTTGTCGACCGAGATGCTGTCGTCGCCCAAGGTGAACAACCTGATCAGCGATTTGCGCAACCGCTACGAGTCGCGCATCTGTATTTTCGATTTGCCACCGTTACTTAGCTCTGATGATGCGATCACCGTGATACCTAAGTTCGACTGTGTATTGCTGGTGGTGGCCAACGGGATGAACAACAAGAAGGAAATCGAGGATTGCCTGCATCACCTGGGGCAGGTGAACCTGATCGGGACCGTGCTGAACAAGGCCGACGAGCAACCGCGGACCTATTATTGAGGCTTCAAATGCAACCATTGGGGCTGCTACGCAGCCCCCGAAGATGTCAGCCTTGCCGCATAGTCCAGGGATACTGCAACTCCCACTGCCACGCATGCCGCACAATCTGCTCCAGCGATACAAACTCCGGCCGCCAGCCCAATATTTTCACCGCCTTGCCAGCATCGGCCACCAGCCGGGGCGGGTCGCCGGCGCGACGCGGTGCATCGATTACGTGGATTTCACGCCCAGTCACCGCACGGGCAGTATCGATCACTTCCTGCACTGAAAAACCATGGCCATTGCCGAGGTTGAACGCCGTACGCTCGCCACCCTTCAATAGATAATCCACCGCCAGCGCGTGCGCCGCCGCCAGGTCGGCCACATGGATGTAGTCGCGTATACAGGTGCCATCCGGCGTGTCGTAATCCCGGCCAAACACCGTCACCGCCTCACGTCGGCCCGAGGCAGCCTGCAGGATCAGCGGGATCAGGTGGGTTTCGGGCTCGTGGCGCTCTCCCAGCTGGCCTTCCGGGTCAGCGCCTGCTGCATTGAAATAGCGCAGGCAAACCGATTTCAAGCCATAGGCCCGGTCGAAGTCCTCGAGAATCTGCTCGACCATCCACTTGCTCAGCCCATATGGGTTGATTGGTCCTTTGGCATGCCCTTCATCGATTGGAATATAGAGCGGATTACCGTAAACGGCCGCGCTGGAAGAAAACACCAGATGCTTGATGCCGGCATTCACCATGGCCTGCAGCAGGCTAAGGGTGGCCGCGACATTATTCTGGTAGTACTTGCCAGGCGCGCTGACCGACTCGCCTACCTGAATGAACGAGGCAAAGTGAAAGACGGCATCAAAGCGGCACACGCCAAACAACACATCCAGTGCGGCCTCGTCGGCGATATCCAGCTTGGCCCATTGGACGCCAGGTGCAGGTGCAACCAGGTCAGCCACCACCACCTCGTGGCCAGCAGCGATCAAGTGCTTGACCATATGCGAGCCGATGTAGCCGGCGCCACCGACAACCAGGAACTTCATCCGCACCTCCTGTGACCTGCTGTTTTACAAACGCGGTGAACCGTCCCTGAAAAGTTCAGGTGAATTGGCCAGCTACAGGTGACTTGAGCGTAGATGGCCAGATGCCCTATTTCAAGAACAGCCAGTTGGACATGTAGTTGCCGTCGAACGTAATCACGTAATGCCCGTCCTTGTACGTTGCCGGCAGGGGCTTGAGTTGGAGCTGCGCATCGTGTGCGAACAGCTTCAGCCCGGCAGGTGCCTCGATGGTCAGGCTGCCCTCGAAGGGTTCGACATTGAATGGCGTTTTGTCATCGGCCTTGGGCATGGCGCGGGTACCCAGTGACAGCAACAGCTCCCGTGACTGGCCCAGCGGTTTGCCGTCCAGGCTCTGTACCGCGACGCTGGCGTAAGGCGTTTTCGTTTGCACCTGAATGGCCCCCAGGCTGATCGAACGCCCTCCCAGCCAGCCGGTGGCGGCCTGGCTCAGCGGTGTATCGATGGTGTAGATGCCTTGTTGCCAGTTGCGCTTGAGCTCGCCGGTGTCGGTCACCGATTCGGTAGCATCGGTGGCCAGCAGCGATTGCCCTGGGTCTTGCAGCACTTGCGCACCTGCGGGAATGGCGGCCGGTTTCAACCACGGCAACTCCGGTGTTTGCGGCAGGGCAATTTGCAGTTGGCCCTTCTCCATGGCTGTGCGCAACAAAGGCGAATTTCGTGGGGTGATCTCTTGGTTGTAAAGGGTGGCGGGCGTCGGTGCGAAAACGTAATGGGTGGTTGCAGGCTTCACATCGGCACGTCGATAGAGCAGGGCAGCAGCGGGCAGCGTGGCGATCATCGCGGGGTCGTTGTAGGCGTGCCAGTTGTCCGCCGTGCGCCAGCCAGGGTTGAAGGCCTGTTGGCTGTAGGCATATTGCATGAGCGCGTCCCAGCCCTGGTGGCTGGCAGTGCCGGCCACGTACAGCGGCAGCGAGTGGCGGTCGGGCAGTGGGAAAGGCTCGGCGTTCCATTCGGTGACGGTCAGTGGTTTGCCCACGACCTGGGCGGCGGCGATCCAGTCGATCATGCCGTCGCTGGTCAACGGGTTTTTCTCCAGTTGGCCGATGGCGCCGTAACTGTGGGCATCGACGACATCGCCTGCGGTCAGGGCCGGCAATGCGCTCAGACCATTGCCGCCCCAGGTGCTGGTGGTGGCTATTGGCACCTTTACCCCCACGCTGCGCAGGTGAGCGATCATGTCGGCGTTGAAGCGCTGTTCCAGGTCGTTGAGGAGCAGCTTCGACGGGCCGTGCTCCCACGCGCGCCAGGTTTGGTCGACGGGCAGGTTGTACTGCCTGGCGAAGGCTTTGGCCGCTGCCATGTAGCGCTCGCTGTGGCGCGGTACATCCTTGTTCGGCATCAGGGCGTTGCCGTAATGCTGGGTAAGGTCGTTCTCGTTGGTGATCAGCACGGCGGCGATGGCCGGGTCGTCCTTGTAGGCAAGGCCCGTGTACTCGTTCACATGGGTCAGGTACTGCTCGGCAAAGCGCTTCATCGCCGCCTGAATACTGTTGTTCACATAGGCATAGCCCTTCAGGTCGACGCGGTCATCTTTCTTGGGCAGCTCATCGAAATCGTCAATGTTGTCGTTGGCGGTAAGTGCGCGCTGTACGTGCATGTCCAGCCAGATGTAGATGCCTTCGTCCTTGAGTGCCTTGATCCACAGGTCGAGCTTGCGCAGTGACTCGGCACTGAGCTGCTGGGTGTCGCGCACCAGGGTACCGTCGCCGAACACGTTCGGGCTGACCCAGGGCGAGTCGTGGTGGTGCAGGCGCACCAGGTTGAACCCCAGTGCGGACAGGCGCTTGGCCTGTTGGCGAATTTCGTCGTCGGGGCTTTTGAACAGCGAATAGGCAGACAGGTTGGTGCCCCAGAAACGCACGGGGGTGTTGTCCTCGAACATCAGCTGTTCACCGACCGCCTTGACGAACCCACGTTTGCCGGCGGGCTTTTGCGCCGCGTTGAGGAACGACAGGTCCACCGGTGAAGTGCGCCAGTCCAGCTGGTCATCCGGCCAACCGGCAGGGTCGGCCAGGCCAAAGCGCTCAGTGGGAGTGGGCCCCAACTCGATGTCGCCGGTCACGTTGAGTACAGCCTTGAATTGTTGCTTGCCGGCGTTGATCGGGTCTTTGTACAGGAACGCACGCAATTCGGACGGGTTGCCACGTTCGAAATACACCTTGGCCAGTGGCGGGTCGAAGCGCATTTCGATGCGCCGGCCTTGGTCAGCCTTGCCCCAGGACCAGCCGCGATTGTCGGCCAGCAGTTGTGGCGCACCCATATCGCCGGCGATTTGCGCCGGGTCGAACTGGAACACCATGCCGCCACCCATCACCCCGGTCTGGCGGCTATGGGCGTCCAGGTCGAAGGCCCAGCTCAGGGTTTGTGCTTGCGCTTTGCGGATATCAGCCGCCAGGTCGAAGTCCAGCTCTTTGTTCTTGCCCCGCAGCGTGTACTGATAGGGGCCATTGACCTTGAAGTCGGTATAAAAGCCGGTCCAGCTCCAGTTGGCGGCCCAGAAGTCGAACTTGGCCTTCATCACCGGGCCACCGCCGTGTGTCACGGTGGGCAGCCCACTCTGTTCATCGACACTGACCTGCCAGCCGGAGCCCCAGCCGGCCAATGGCAGCAAGGCCAGGCCGGCAATGGCCGACAGGCGTACGAAAGGACGCAGGGATAGCACGTTCATGAACATTACCTGGGTTGTAGGCCGGGTTCGGCCAGTTCCATGGCCTGGCTGTCGTGCAGCCGGCGAACCATCTGGATGTAGGCCACACCCAGCCCGGCGATGGACCAGTACACCACCGGGATGAAGGTGATGCTGCTGACGGTGAAGATGATCACCAGAATGCCGATCAGTGTCGCCAGCAACACCCGGCCGAGCTGTCGTCGTTCATCATCCTTGTCAGCGAAACTGAGCATGGACCGGCGGATCCCGCGCAGCACCACGGCAAAGAACGCCACGAACAGACCGAGACCCACCAGCCCGACCCGCAGTGCCAGGTTGATGTAGGTGTTGACGATGTCGATGATGCCTTCGCCCTGGATCATCGACTGCATTTCCGGGGTGTTGCGGAAGTCGAACGAGCCGAACAGCGGGTTGCGCTGGATGACGATCCAGGCGTTGTCCATCAGGCGCTCGCGGTAGGTGATGTTCTCTTTTTCCAGGTTGCCAATGAAGGGCAGCAGGTCCAGTACTTTTTCACCGCCGGGCACGATGGTGAGCAAGGGCAGGGCCAGCATGCCGGCTGCGCCCAGCAGCGCCAGGCGCTTGACGGCACCTTTGCCCAGGGCAATGAACACCACCACGATGACCACGACGCCGATCCACGGGCCGCGTGACAACGGTGCGAACAGCCCGGCGGCCAGTAGTAGGGCGCCCATGGCTTTGTGCAGCGGGCGTTGCACATAGCCCTGGACGAACAGGAACAGGCCGATGGCCACACTCATCACATAGCCCAGGGCAATTGCCTGGCCGGTGGTGACGCTGGCCCGCAGCGCGCCGCCGCGGCTGAGGTAACCCGACATGCTCCAAGGCACGCCCATGGCATCGACCAAGGCGCTGTACAGCAGCCAGTGGCGTACATACTCGGCCACGGCGATCAGTGCCATGACGAAGGCGGTGAGCACGAAGGCCAGCATGGCGTCCTTGAAGTCGCTTATCTGGCGCAGGCCGCGGCTGGCCACGTAATACGGCAGGAAGACGTCGACATACAAGTACAGCGCCTGGCGCAGGGTGTCGGTGAGGGTGGTTTCGCGCAAGTACAGCACGCTCATCAGCACCAGGCCGGCCGCCAGCAGCTTGTCGGCCCAGGTGCGGCCAAAGCGCAGGGTGCCTGCCTGGCGGCTTAGCTGCAGCGCGGCGGGCAGCAGCACACACAGGGTAAGCAGGCGGATATGGTTCAGGTCGACCAGGTAGTTGACCACACCAAATCCGGGCACCTGCACCGACGCAGGCGGGATGAGGAACAGCAGCATGTAGAACAGTGCCATGGGGTTGTGTTCGCGGCGTCCAGCAATCAGCAGGATGACCGCGCCCGCACCCAGATACAGCCAGAAGCTGTGCGAGACGAAAGCCAGCACAGTCAGCAGGAACCACAAGTTGCGCCGGCGCTTGAAGTCAGCGAGCGGAATCAGATCGGTGGCAGGGCGCCGCGCAAGCAGGAAGACCACGCTCGCCAAAAACAGGATGACGATCAACGCACGAAAATGTTCAGGCATCGGCTATGTACACCTTTCCCTCGGTGGGCAACGGCTAGCATCGTGGCTAATTGAAACTATAGTGACTTTTAGCCAATCAGTCAGAGATTGAAGTCATGCCGTCGATTGATGTGTCAGCCACCGCAAGCCTGCGCCAGCGGGCCATGAGGGCCGGGTCCTGGAACCTGGTGTCGCAGGTGGCGTCACAGGTCATGCGCCTTGGCGGCAACCTGATCATGGCCCGCTTGCTGCTGCCGGAAATGTTCGGGGTGATGGTCATTGCCACCACCGTTTCGGTACTGCTGCACCTGCTGTCCGATGTCGGCCTGCGCCAGAACATCATCCAGAGCCAACGGGGTGACGACCCGGACTTTCTCAATACCGCCTGGACCGTGCAGATCATCCGCGGCTTCGTGCTGTTCGGCCTGACCCTGTTGCTGGCTTTGTGTGCCTGGGTGGCGCAGTTCGAAGAACTGTGGCCGGCAGACTCCACCTATGCCGCGCCCATATTGCCGATGGTGCTGGCGGTTACCGGGCTGTCGGCGGTCATCTGGGGGTTCCAGTCCACCAAGATAGATGTGGCGGTACGCACTTTCCAACAGAAGCGTGTGGTACTGGTGGACCTGGCGTCACAAGCGGCCGGCCTGGTGGTGATGCTGGTGCTGGGCTTGCTGACCCACTCCATCTGGGCCTTGGTCATTGCCGGCCTGGTGTCTGCCGTGGCCTGGACTGTGCTGGGCCACACGGCGTTGGAGGGGCCGCGCAACCACCTGCGCTGGGACCGTACGGCGCTTACCGAACTGATCGTGTTTGGCCGCTGGATCCTGCTGTCGTCGATGGTGGGCGTGCTGGCCATGTACGGCGACCGCATCCTGTTCGGTGCCAGCATGTCGGCGGCGCAGCTGGGGGTGTATTCGATTGCCGTGCTGATCCTGGGCGCGGTGCAGACCGCACTGATGAAGATTGTGGGCGCCGTGGCGCTTCCTGCTTTCAGCGAAGCGGCCCGCGCCGACGACAAGGCGCGGCTGAAAGCGCTGTATCACCGTTTCCGCCTGCTGGTCGACCTGCTGGTGCTGTTCATCTGCGGTGGCTTCCTGACCGCCAGCCCTCTGCTGATCGGCTGGATGTACGACGAGCGATACAGTGAGGCAGGCTCGATGCTGGCGATTCTTTCGCTGTCGTTCATCGTATTGCGCTATACCTTGGCTCATCAGGTGTGGATCGCCTTGGGCCTGACCAAGTATCAAGCCATGGACAACATCATCCGCCTGGTCTCGCTGTGGGGGCTGCTACCGCTGCTGTTGGCGATTGGCGGTGTGGAATGGGCCATCTGGGGTGTTGCCCTGCATACCGTGCCCACGCTGGTGCTGGTTGTGTACGTGAATTGCAAGCTAGGTATTTTCAGCCTTAAACGTGAGCTGGTGGTGCTACCGATGCTACTGGTCGGAGCGCTGTGCGGGGCGCTGTTGACGGCCTTTTTCAACTGGCTGTGATGCAGCGTGCTGGGTGTAAATTCAACGGGTACAGGTCACGGGATCATGGGGAAGCTTACTTTTTGTAGTGCGCAGCTGGGGCGTAGGGGCTTTCTCCAGAGTTGTGTCTTGCTGGGCGTCGGTAGCGCTGTATTCGGCGCTTTTTCCCCCGTTGCTGGCAAACCTGTCGAAAAGCCGGGGTTCGTGGTGATCAACGGCTGGGTATTGCCGTCCCGTTACTTCCGGAACGAGCCAGCATGATCAAGGACTATCAGCAGCAGAAGGGGCTGCGCGATCATTACGATTTTTGCATCATTGGCGCCGGCCCTGCAGGTATTACCCTGGGCCTGCGCTTGGCCGCTGCGGGCTGGAGCGTGTTGCTCGCCGAGGGCGGCGGGCGTGAGTATGCGCCGCACTCGCAAGGCTTGTATGCTTGCGCGTCCACGGGCCTTGAACTGTACGCCGAGGAAACCCGCCTGCGTTACCTGGGCGGCACTTCCAACCATTGGGCCGGCCGTTGTCGCCCCTTCACGCCCTCCGACTTTTCTATCTCCCCGCCAGGCGACCTGCCTGGCTGGCCCATCGCCTATTCGGAGATCGAGGGTTACCTGCCTGCAGCCATGGAGATCGTAGACCTGCCGGCCGGGTCGGATTTTCGTGCGATGAATACCGGCCTCAACGGCGGCGATTTCGAACCCGATCGTTTCCTGCTGAGCACACCCACGCGCTTTGCGCAGAAATACGCCACGGCCCTCGAACAGACCAAAGGCCTGGACGTGTTCATCAATTGCAACTGCGTGGACCTGGAGTTCGACAAGGCGTCCGGGCACCTGGCCGCCGTGATCCTGTCCGACTACGAACGCAATCGGCAGCGCCTGGTGGCAAGCAACTTCATTCTGGCCACCGGTGCCATCGAGAATGCCCGGCAGTTGCTCAACAGTGAGACCTTGGTGGGCGCGGGCGTGGTGAACAAGGACGGGCTGGTTGGCGGGTGCTTCATGGAGCACCTGAATATCGACTTGGGGACCTTCATCCTCAAGTCCGGGCAGAACCCGGAGCCACGCCAGTACTACACCACCGATGCCTTCGTCGATGAGTACAAGGCCGGCAAAGGCAACGTCACGGCCGCCTTGCTGGCCGATGTGCAAACTTATGGTCGTACCGCCGAGGTCAAACATTTTCTCGAAAACCTGGCCTGTGACTGGGGCTTCGCCAGCAAGGTAGCGTTCGTTGCCAAGTTCAGCTGCCCCGGTGATGGCGTGATCAGTACGATGATCGAGCAATTCCCCAACCTGCACAGCCGTATTTCGCTGCTGGACGAGAAGGACGCACTGGGCGTTGCCAAGGTCAATGTCAACTGGGCACTGACTGCCGATGACCGGCACACCATCAAGTGCATTGGCAGCGAGCTGGCCAAGCAGTTCGCCGACATGGACCTGGGCTTCGTCAAGCTCAACGACTTTGTCTACGACACGTCGATCCCGCTGAAAATGGCCCCGCATGCCCATCACATGGGCACCACGCGCATGGCCGCCTCGCCGCAGTACGGCGTGGTCGATACCAACTGCAAGGTGTTTGGTACCGAAAACCTGTACATCGCCGGCAGCAGTATTTTCGCCAAGGGCGGCGCCTCCAACCCGACCATGCCGCTGCTGCAGTTTGCCGTGCGGCTGGCCGACCACCTCAATGCCAAGATGACGGCGGCCAGGGGCGCCGTGGCGTGACGCTTGTTGTACATGGGTTGAGTGCGCTGCGGTCAGCAACCAGAAGAACGAGACCGGAACGCCTCAGGAACATTCCAGACGGATTTGATTGCGAGGCCAGGCAGTATGAAGGGATGGATACGCAAGGCAGTGGCGCATTATGCCCATGCAACCGGGCGGGGCGGCACGTTCTACAGGCGGTTCTGCAGGCCTTCAGGGCTTGAATGGGGCGCCTACCTCACCCGTTGGGGCAACTTTCACTCGGTCGGCACCAACTTCTTTGTCAATACAGGCTGCAAGTTCCTCGACCCGTCGCTGGTGCGCATTGGCAACAGTGTGGGCCTTTCCGACTGCACGCTGATCGGTCATGACGGGGTGGTATTGCTGATCGAGCATCGCTTCGGCAAGCACCTGGATTCAGTCGGGTTCATCGATATCAAGGACAACTGCTTCATCGGCCACGGTGCGATCATCATGCCCCGCGTGACCATCGGGCCAGAGTCGATCGTGGCTGCCGGCGCGGTAGTGACCAAGGATGTACCGCCTGGCACTGTCTACGGTGGCAACCCGGCTGAATTCATCTGTACCACCGAACAGCTGATCAAACGGGTCGAGGCGCGTTGCGAAGCGTACCCGTGGATCGACCTGGTCAAGCAGCGCAATGGCGCCTACGACCCGGAAGTGGAGCCGCTGTTGATGGCGCAAAGGCGTCAGTATTTCTTCGGGGACAGCAAAAATGGCTAGCAAACCTGTGGATGTCATGGTGGTCAACTTCAATACCGCCGGGCTGCTACAGCCGATGTTCGACGCCCTGCGCCGCGCCGACGGCGAGCGGCTGGCCAGCTACCTAGTGGTGGACAATGCATCACGCGATGACTCGGTGCAGCGCATGGCCCAGGTGTGTCCCGAAGCACTGCTGTTGAGCAACAAACAGAATGTGGGCTTCGGCCGGGCCAACAACCAGCTGCTGGCACACCTGAAGGGCAAGTACGCCTTGCTACTCAATACCGATGCCTTTGTCGCCGCCGACTCCTTGCAGAAAACCCTCGACTACATGGAGGCCCACCCGGAGTGCGGCGTGCTGGGGGTGCGCCTTGAGGGCCGAGACGGTGACCTGCAGCCCAGTTGCCGCTACTTCCCCACACCGCTCAACGTTTTTGTCGCGCGTACCGGGTTGGGGCGGTTTTTCCCCGGGCTGAAAATGGTCGACGAAATGAACTGGGACCACGCATCGGTTCGCGAGTGTGACTGGTTGCCCGGCTGCTTCTACCTGGTACGCCGCGAAGTGCTGGACAAGGTAGGCCTGTTCGACCCTCGCTACTTCCTTTATTACGAAGAGGTGGACCACTGCAAGCGGGTGAAGGAGGCGGGCTGGAAAGTGGTGTTCTATCCGCATACAACCGTGGTGCACATCGGGGGTGAAAGCTCCAAATCGGTGGCCGAGCTGGAGGCTGCAAGCCGGCAGATCTCGGCGTACCAGATCGAAAGCGAGTTGCTGTACTTCCGCAAGCACCACGGGGTGGCGGGGCTGGCCCTGCACATGCTGCTGGTCACCTTGGGTGACCTGGTGCTGGCACTCAAGGCGCTGTTGAAACGACGCGGCTGGGGCGCGATACAGGCCTGCTGGCGTCATTGCCAGACAACCTGGTCATTGTTGTTCAAGACCCGGTACGCCAGCCAGGCGACAAGGTAGGTGGAGCCATGTTCGAGAATATTCGTGCTGACCTGCGGGCCCACGGCGGTGACTGGGCCGCCCAGGGGTTCTGGGTACTGCTGGTGTATCGCTTTGGCCGCTGGCGCTATACCGTGCGCCCGGCGCTGCTGCGCAAGCTGTGCTCGTTGATCTACAAGGTGCTGTTCAAATTCGTGCAAATCATCACCGGCATCGAACTGCCGTGCGAAGTGGTGATTGGCCGCAACTTCGTCATCGACCATTTTGGCGGCATCGTTGTCAGCGGCTATGCCCGCTTTGGCGATGACTGCCGCATCCGCAACGGCGTGGTGGTGGGCTTGAAGAATGTCGACGAGCCAATTGCCCCGGTGTTCGGCAATAACGTCGATATCGGCACCGGCGCCAAGGTGCTGGGCAGTATTCGTATAGGCAACAACGTGATCATCGGCGCCAATGCCGTGGTACTGGTGGATGTGCCGGACAACTCGTTGGCGGTAGGGGTGCCGGCCACCATCAAGACCAGGCAGCCGGCTAGCACCGCGCCCGTTGAGTGAGGCATATGGCAACGGTAATCGGTGTGGTGGTCATCGGCCGCAATGAAGGCACACGCCTGGAGCGTTGCCTGCGTTCGCTGATGCAGGGTGTGGGCAAGGTCATGTACGTCGACTCGGGCTCCACCGACGGTTCGCCGCAGCTGGCCCGCAGCCTGGGGGTGGAGGTACTGGCGTTGGACATGCGTGTTCCGTTCACTGCCGCGCGCGCCCGCAACGAAGGCTTTAGCGCCTTGCAGCGGCTGTTGCCGTCGATGCAGCTGGTGCAGTTCGTCGATGGTGACTGCGAGGTGGATGCCCGCTGGCTGGCTACGGCGCAGGCATTTCTCGACCAACACCCTGAGGTGGCAGTGGTGTGCGGCCGCCGCCGTGAACGCTTCCCGGAACGATCGGTGTACAACCTGTTGTGCGATCTGGAATGGGACACCCCCATCGGTGAAGCCAAGGCTTGTGGCGGCGATGCGTTGATGCGCGCAGACGCCTTCGCTGCCGCTGGCGGCTTCCGCGCTGACCTGATCGCTGGCGAGGAGCCCGAGCTGTGCGTGCGCTTGCGAGGCAATGGCTGGAAAGTCTGGCGCCTGGACGCCGAGATGACCCTGCACGACGCGGCCATGACCCGCTTCAGCCAATGGTGGCGGCGCAGCCTGCGTGCCGGCCATGCCTATGCCGAGGGGGCTTACCTGCATGGGCAGCCGCCAGAGCAGCACTGGTTACGCGAGTCACGCCGGGCCTGGCTGTGGGGCTTGGGCATTCCTGTGGTGATTGTGCTGGCTTGCCTGCTGCTCGGTGGCTGGGGCCTGCTACTGCTATTGATTTACCCGCTTCAGGCTGTGCGCCTGGCCCGTCGTGGTGGCAAATCGGCGCGCGAGAACTGGCTGCAGGCGGTGTTCCTGGTGCTGGGCAAGTTCCCGGAAATGCTCGGCCAGCTGAAATTCATGCGCCACCGCTTCGCGGCCGGCAAATCGGCTTTGATCGAGTACAAGTGAGAGAGACCCATGATGCTCGGCGCCCTCGTCAAAAGCGTGTTTACCCTGCAACCGGGCTACTCGTTGCGGGCATTGAACAACAAGTACAAGTTGACCCGAGAGATTGTCAGGCAATGGCCTGAGCTGCATGCCTTCATGCAGCGCATGACGGCGGCGCTGGGCCAGCAGGGGCTGCAGCGGCTGGGTGTGGATTGCATCGGCGTGGTGCAGTGGCCTTACCTCAGCAAATGCTGGGAGGCCCCGCAGCGCCTGGATGTGGTGGCTTCGCACTTTGAAGTGCTGGCCGGGCAGTTTCCGGCGCTGTTGCTACTGGGGCGGGACGAAAGCCTGACGCTGTGCGAGCTGGCCAGTTATTCGCCGGGCTGCCACCTGGTGATGGACCGGCCGATCTGGTTCAAGCGCGAAGGTGAACTGGTGCTGAACCTGTTCCAGGGCGACCTGCGCGTGGCGTCGTTGGCGTTTACCCTGTGCCGTGATCAGGGGGGGCTGTCGATGTTCATCGGTGCCGTCCAGGGCATTCACAAGGGCATCGACAGTGAAACCTCGCTGGCCATCTACCGTGACCTGACCAAGGACTTCGAGGGGCTGCGCCCGCGCAGCCTGCTGCTCGAAGCGTTGAAATGCCTGGCACGCATGCTGGGCGTTGCGCAGCTGTATGCCGTCAGCGATGCCTGCCGGCACCATCGCCACCCGTACTTTGGCAGCGACAAGGCCCAGGATCTGGCGGCCAACTACGACATCATCTGGCAAGAAAATGGCGCTACGGCGTCGAGCCGCGACGACTTCTTCACTATCCCCTTGGCACCGGCACAACGGGCCGAGCAGGACATCCCGGCCAAAAAGCGCGCGATGTACCGCCGCCGCCAGGCGCTGCTCGACGATGTTTTTATTCGCCTGCAGGCCGCATTGCCGGGCAGCGGTCACAACCTTGGACTACAAGGAAAACAGGGGGATGCATTTGCTGTGAGTGCATCGGCAGTAGACAGACCACCCGTAGTCGACAGCCTGAAGTAAAGGTTGCCAGGGGAGGCCGGTCATCAAGCGGGTTGGGATCTGAATTCGTATGCGCATTGCTTACTTCATCAATCAGTACCCGAAGGTCAGCCACAGTTTCATCCGCCGCGAGATCCTGGCGTTGGAGCGTCAGGGCGTAGAGGTGCAACGCATTGCCCTGCGGGGATGGGACGCCGAGTTGCAGGATGCCGAGGATACGGCCGAGCGCGACAAGACCCGCTATGTGCTGCGGGCTGGTGTAAAGGGCTTGCTGAGGCCCACGTTACAGGTGCTGCGAGCACAGCCCGGGCGGTTCTTCCAGGCCCTGTGGCTGGCCATGCGCCTTGGCCTGCGCGCCGACCGCGCCTGGCCCTACCACCTGGTCTACCTGGCCGAAGCTTGCCAGGTGCTGCAGTGGCTGCAGGCCAGTGAGGCGAAACACGTGCATGCCCATTTCGGCACCAACTCCACCGAGGTGGTCATGCTGGCCAACCAACTGGGCGGGCCGGCTTATAGTTTTACCGTGCATGGGCCGGAAGAGTTCGACAAACCGCAGTTCCTGCACATGGGCGAAAAGGTACGGCGAGCCGCCTTTGTCGCAGCGGTCAGTTCTTACGGGCGCAGCCAGCTGTTCCGCTGGGTGGCGCACGAGCATTGGCCCAAGGTAAAGGTTGTGCATTGCGGCCTGGAGCGGGGTTTCCATGAGGTGGCGCCGGTCGATGTACCGTCAGTACCACGGCTTGTTTGCGTGGGGCGCCTGTGTGAGCAGAAAGGCCAGCTGCTGTTGCTTGAGGCGGCGTGTCAGCTTGCTGCGCAGTCGATTGACTTCGAACTGGTGTTGGCCGGAGACGGCGAAATGCGCCAGCAGATCGAGGCCCTGATTGCCCGGCATGGCTTGCAGCGGCGCGTGCGCATCACTGGCTGGATCAGCAGTGCACAGGTGCGCGAAGAAATCCTTGCCGCCCGCGCGCTGGTATTGCCCAGCTTCGCCGAAGGCCTGCCGGTGGTGATCATGGAGGCCATGGCCTTGCGCCGGCCAGTGCTGACCACCTATGTGGCGGGCATCCCCGAGCTGGTGCGCCCGGGCGAGAACGGCTGGCTTTTCCCCGCTGGCGCCGTCGACGAGCTGGCTGAAGCCATGGCGGATTGCCTGTGCCAACCGGCCGACGTATTGCAGCGCATGGGCGAGGCAGCCTACCAGCGTGTGCTGCAGCGGCATGATATCGACACCGAAGCGGCCCGGCTGGCCGCTTATTTCAAGGCATCCGCATGATAAGTGTATTGAGTTGGTCGCTGGGCCTGCTGACGGTCATCGTCCTTGTGCCTGTGTCGATTTTTTTTGTACAGATGCTGCTGGCGTGTCTGCCACCACGCTCGCAGTACCTGGGCCATAGTCTGCGCCCCCGGGTGGCGGTGCTGGTACCTGCCCACGATGAGGCTGCGATCATTCGTGCAACGCTGGCGAGCATTGCCCCGCAATTGCTTGAGGGTGACCGCTTGCTGGTGGTGGCAGACAACTGCTCCGATGATACGGCCCAGCTGGCCCGCGACGCCGGCGCCGAGGTGGTGGAACGCTTCGACTCGGTGTTGCGTGGCAAAGGCTATGCGCTGGACTTCGGCGTGCGTCACCTGGCCGAACAGCCACCCGAGGTGGTGATTGTGGTGGATGCCGATTGCCAGGTGGGCGAGGGGGCGATTGACTGCCTGGCGCGTCGCTATCACCAGACCCAGCGGCCGGTACAGGCGCTGTACCTGATGCGTGCGCCTGTGGGGGCCGGGCTGAAAGTGCAGGTCGCCGAGTTTGCCTGGCGGGTAAAAAACCTGGTGCGCCCGCGTGGCTGGGCGCGGCTGGGCTTGCCCTGCCAACTGATGGGTGCGGGCATGGCATTCGGTTGGCACGACCTGACCTTGATCAATCTTGCCAATGGGCACCTGGTAGAGGACGTGAAACTGGGCCTGGATCTGTGTCAGCAGGGCAAGCCTCCCGTGTTCTGCCCCGAGGCATTGGTCACCAGCCAGTTTCCTGCCAGCCAGCAAGGCCTGAACAGCCAGCGCACCCGCTGGGAGCATGGCCACTTGGGCTTGATGCTGGCCGATGCGCCCAAGCGTGCGTTGGCCGCCGTGACCCAAGGCAATGGTAGCCTGCTGGCGATGACCCTCGACTTGCTGGTACCGCCTTTGGCGTTGTTGGTACTGACCCTGCTGGGGCTCAATCTGGTGGCCTGGCTTGCGTACTTGCTGTTTGATGTTGCCGCGCCAGCGTGGATCGCCCTGATAGCCTTGGCCATGCTCAGCCTTGCGGTTTTGCTGGCCTGGGCGCGCTTCTGCCGTGAGCTGATCCCGTTTTCCGTCTTGCTTTACGCACCGTTCTACGCGGCAAAGAAAATCCCTTTGTACCTAGGGTTCCTGATCAAGCGCCAGGTTGAGTGGGTGCGCTCAAAACGGGATGATGACTGATGGCACTGTGGCAATGGCAGAATCGCTGGCAATGCATAATCGACGCGCTCGAGGTGGTACCCGACAGCGGCGCGGCACAGCGCCTGCTCGACAGGCTGGCAGCCCCGCAAGCCGCGACCGTGCTGGGCTTCGTCAATGCCCATGCGATGAACCTGGTGGTCCGTGACGGCGCCTACTGCCAGGCACTGTCGGCAGCCGACGTGTTGCTGCGCGACGGCTCCGGCATGGCCATCCTGTATCGGCGTCTGGGCCTGGCACCCGGGCTTAACATGAACGGGACTGACTTCATTCCCAGGCTCATGGCCGCATACCGTGGGCGCAAGGTCGCATTCTGGGGCACCCGGCAACCCTACCTGAACCAGGCCGTGCAGCGGTGTGAAACCGAGTTTGGTGTCGTGCCCGTGTCGGTACATGACGGCTTTGCCAGCCTCGAAACCTACCTGCAGCTGGCCCGTGAGCAACAACCCGAGCTGATCGTGCTGGGCATGGGTATGCCCAAACAGGAGGCGGTGGCGGCCAGGCTGGCAGCCGTTGGCGGGCCGTGCCTGATCGTGTGTGGTGGGGCAATTCTGGACTTTCTCGGCGGCAAGGTCAGCCGGGCACCGCCTTGGCTAAGGCGGCTGGGGGGAGAGTGGGCCTACCGGCTGTTGCGCGAGCCAAAACGTCTGTTCATGCGTTATGTGGTGGGCAACCCGCTGTTCTTGCTGCGCACGCTGCTTTACCGCAAGGCAGCCGATTCGGCCAGGGGCACTGTATGAATCGGCCAAAATCCGCGCTGATGGCGGGTGGCTGCTACAGTGATAGCAGTGGCTTGGGGGCTGCACGATATTGCTTATCTGGCGTTGTACACGCTGTTTTCAAGACTTGATGCTTGATGGAAGGCACTGGCTACGCTGACACAGATGAGGTCTGAAATGGTTTTCGAACCCAGAAGCAGTCGTTCCTTACTCCAAAGAAGAAGCAGCGTAAGTAACGCCATTCAGGCAGGGCTCGATGGCATTGCAGTCACCGGTATTGCCTGGTATCTCATCTACGACCAGTTTGGTTACATTACCTCCGATTATGTAATCATGCTGCTGTTGCTGATTGGCGCACTGGCCGTCATTTACGACCATTATGCGATCTACCGCACCAATGTCGGGCTTTCGATCAAAGCCTTCCGCCTGTTCAAGGCCTGGTCGGCAACGTTCTGTTTTCTCGTGGTCATGGCCTTCCTGACCAAGCAGAGTGAAACGTACTCGCGTTTGTTGGTGGTGCAGTTGTTCATCATTGGCTACATCGCGCAGTTATTCCTGCACTTTGCCGTTCGTGAACTGCAAAAGCGTTTTACCGCCCATGCACGCCTGGATAACGCGCTGATTATCGGCGACGGCGACCTGGCGAATTTTCTTTATCAGAAAATCAGCAACAACCCCTGGTTTGGTGAACGGGTATTGGGGTGCGTACTGCTCGACAAGGGCGACGGCCAGGGGCGTGACAACGGCGAGGGAAAGCAGCGCCTGCCTGTGCTGGGGCACATTGCAGACCTGGATGAAATCGTCGCGCAGCATGGCATACGCACCGTTTACCTGGTCACGCCGCTCGGTGGCTCCGAGGTCATCAACGATGTGTACTTCAAGTTGCTCGACAAGTGCATCGCGGTGAACTGGGTGCCGGATATCTTTTCGTTGCGCCTGATCAACCACAGTGTGCGGGAAATTGCCGGGATTCCTGTGCTGACCTTGTCGGAAACGCCCCTGACGGGCATGAGCCTTTTCCTGAAAAACCTAGAGGACAGGGTGCTGGCAGCGGTGATTCTACTGTGCGCTTCGCCCGTGTTGCTGACGGTTGCACTGGCCATCAAACTCACCAGCCCCGGGCCGGTGTTCTTCCGCCAGGAACGCACGGGCTGGACCGGGGAATCGTTCCGGATCTGGAAATTCAGGAGCATGCATGTCCACCAGCCCGAAGGTGGTGTGGTCAAGCAGGCACAGAAGGATGACCCGCGGCTCACCAAGATTGGCGCCTTCATTCGTCGTACCAGCCTGGATGAATTGCCGCAGTTGTTCAATGTACTGACCGGGGAAATGTCGCTGGTCGGGCCGCGACCGCATGCGTTGCAGCATGACACCTTGTATTCGCAGGACATCGTTGATTACTTCGCCCGCCACAACATCAAACCAGGCATGACCGGCTTGGCCCAAGTACGTGGCTTCAGGGGAGAGACCAAGGATATCGAGCAGATGATCCAGCGGGTGGACTCGGACATCGAGTACATCAATAACTGGTCGCTGTGGCTGGACTTCGTGATTCTGGTGCGTACCCTGAACGCCTTTACCGGCAAGCAGGCTTACTAGTCATAAAGCTGGCGAGATCCCTGTATGAGCGTACAGGCTGGCTATTCCTTGTTCAGCGGGTGCAATTCCCGGAATCCTCGCGCTTCCTCCACCAGCCAGTCATGCACCGCCCGCGCCCCAGGCTGGTTCAGCCCGCCTGGCGGGTAATGCACCACGTAGCGTTTGTGGTTGGCGATCGGAACGCCGAACGGCACGATCAATGCGCCGCGCTCCAGCTCGTCATTCAACAGTGTGCGACGGGCGATTGCTACGCCGATACCGGCGATGGCCGCTTCGATGGTCAGGTGGTTGCGGTTGAAAGTGTGCCCACGCCGCACATCCAGGCCAGCGGCGCCAATACCCTCTAGGTAGAACTCCCACTCCGCATACTCCGAACTGCCACGCCACGCCGTGATGTCGTGCAGCAGTGGGTAGTGCGCCAGGTCCGTCGGCCCATGCAGCGGCGGGCGCCCGCGTAGCAGGGTAGGTGAGCACACCGGAAAGATCTGCTCGTCCAGCAGCGGTGTCGAGAGCATGCCAGGGTAGCTGCCATCGTTCAGGTCGATAGCCAGGTCGAAATCGCCTGGGGTCAATGCCTGGGCACTGTCCTCGGCCACCAGGCGTAGCTCGATGTCCGGGTAACGCTGCTGAAAGCGCGGCAGGCGCGGGGTAAGCCATTTGGCCAAAAAAGACGGGATCGAGCGCACGCGCAAGGTGCCGCGGATTTCTCCGACATCCAGGCGCAACAATTCGGCCTCGATGCTGCCGTAGGCTTCTGCCACTGTCTGGGCCAGGCGTTGCCCTTCGGCGCTCAGCTCCACACCGCGCGCCCGACGCAGGAACAGCCGGTAACCCAGGCGTTCTTCCAGCTGGCGCATCTGCTGGCTGACAGCACCTGGAGTGATGTGCAGCTCTTCGGCGCAGCGGGTGAAGGACAGGTGCCGGGCTGCGCAGGCGAATACATGTAGCCAGACGAACACCTGACCATTGAGTTGTCGTCGCATCGTTTAGTACCGCTAAAGCCTTGCTTAGAAAGATTCGTTGGTCATTCGTGAATGAGCGCGTCAGTATCGCGCAAAATCGCAATACCGCTCAATTTCTTCAGATAACCGTGCCGTGGATTCATCTCAGGGTACGGTCAGGCATTAGCATGGCTATCAGTGTTTTCGACCTTTTCAAAATCGGCATCGGGCCGTCCAGCTCTCACACCGTCGGCCCGATGCGGGCAGCAGCGACGTTCGCCCAGGCCCTGCGTGAGCAGGGGCTGCTGACGCAGGTAACGCGCGTTGAAGTGCGGTTGTATGGCTCGCTGTCGGCTACCGGGGTTGGCCATGCCACCGATCGCGCCTGTCTGCTGGGCCTGATGGGCCAATGGCCAGACCGGATCGACCCGGCCACCATCGATTCGCGTATCAGCCAGGTACTGCAGGAGCGTTGCCTGATATTGGATGGCAGCCACCCGCTGGCCTTCGAGTATGGCCGTGACATGTTGCTGCTCGACGAAAACCTGCCTTATCACCCCAATGCCATGAGCCTGGAGGCGCTGGACGGGCAGGGCAGCCTGCTGTGCCAGACCTACTACTCAGTGGGCGGTGGGTTTATCGTCGAGCAGGCCGAAATCGATGCCCCTGCCGCCGAAAGCAACGCAGTGATTTTGCCGTATGAGTTCGACAGTGCGGCCCAGCTGCTGACCTTGTGCAAAACCCACGGTTTGAGCGTTGCGCAACTGATGATGGCCAACGAACGTGCCTGGCGCCCGGAAGCCGAAGTGCGTGAAGGCTTGCTGCGTATCTGGGCGGCCATGCAGGAGTGTGTTCAGAACGGCCTGCGCAACGAAGGCATTCTGCCGGGTGGGCTGCATGTCAAGCGCCGCGCTGCGCGGTTGCATCGTAGCTTGCAGGAACTGGGCAAGCCCAACGTGATTGGCTCGACCCTCAGCGCGATGGAGTGGGTGAACCTGTTCGCCCTGGCGGTCAATGAAGAGAATGCTGCCGGTGGGCGCATGGTCACTGCACCAACCAACGGTGCGGCGGGCATTATCCCGGCGGTGCTGCACTACTATATGAAGTTCAACCCCAGTGCCAATGACGCGGATGTGGTGGACTTCCTGCTCGGCGCCGCAGCGGTCGGTATTCTTTGCAAGAAAAACGCGTCGATCTCCGGGGCCGAAGTCGGTTGCCAGGGCGAGGTAGGCTCAGCGTGTTCGATGGCCGCTGCCGGCCTGGCCCAAGTGCTGGGCGCAACACCGCCACAGCTTGAGAACGCCGCCGAAATTGCGCTGGAGCACAACCTCGGGCTGACCTGCGACCCGGTCGGCGGCCTGGTGCAGGTGCCGTGCATCGAGCGCAATGCGATTGCTGCGGTGAAGGCGATTAATGCCGTACAGATGGCGTTGCGTGGGGATGGCGAGCACTTCATCTCACTTGACCGGGTGATCCGCACCATGCGTGATACCGGGGCGGATATGCATGCCAATTACAAGGAAACTTCGCGTGGCGGTTTGGCGGTTGCATTCGTAGAGTGCTAACAGGCTAGATCTGGATTAGGGCCGCAAAGCGGCCCTAAACTTAACGAGCCTTCTGCTTCGCTGCCAGGAAGCTGGCACGCATGTCTTTCGCCCAACCATCCAGCACTGGCTTTACGTCATTCAAGGTCAGCTTCTGGGTATCGTTCTCCAGTTCCTGCCCCGTGCCTTTGCGCACCACCTGGGCCAGCACCTTCTGGCTGGCACCATCAAGGAACGCTGCCTCCACGCCGACATCCACTTCCTGATCACGGCCACCCATGGCCGTGTTCACACCCGCCGAAATCAGTGCGATAGGGATGACTTCGTACGGCTTCAGGCCTTCGTTGCTGGTCGACACCGCTGTAATGGCGGGGCGCACCACGATCACTCCCGGGCCTGGCCCCTTGGCCAGCGGCAACACGCTGCCCATTTCACGGCGCAAGGCATCATTGAAGTAACGCGTGATTTCTTGCAGCGTCTGCTGCGAAATCACCGCCGTTGGTTGTGGCTTGGGGTAGAACTGGCTGGGCTCGATGAACACCTGGCTGTACTGGTTGACGTTAACGTTGGGGTCGATCCAGCGCATCACCGGATCACCCGAAGGGCTTTTGGCTTCCTGCAGGCGGCTGTAATCCTTGAGGAAGCCGGAATAGTCCTTGGGGTCCACGCTTTTGCTGGAGCAGGCGGCCACGGCAAGCAGCGCGGCGCACAACAGGGTAATGCGAGGCAGTGATTTCATGATGGAGATGCATCCATGAGATGGTCGGCCAGAACAACGCTAGCAGGTGCGCGGCAGTTGGCCAGTGGGGGCGTTCAATCTGGACAATGAATTGCGGTGCCTGGTTTGTCTGGCGCCGCAATTCATGTGCTGGACTCACCCCAACGCTTCGCGCAACCGGTACCACAACATGCCCAGTGCCAGTAGCGGCGAGCGCAGTGCCTTGCCGCCGGGGAAGGTCAGGTGTGGCACGGCGCTGAACACATCCAGGCCATGGCTATGGCCGAGGGCGATACTTTCGGCCAGCAGTTTCGCCGTCCAGTGCGTCACGTTCAGCCCATGCCCGGAGTAGCCTTGGGCGTAGTATACGTTCGGGTGCTGGCTCAGGCGCCCAACCTGGGGAAAGCGGTTGGCGGTGATGCCGATCATGCCGCCCCACTGAAAATCGATGCGCACATTGGCCAGCTGGGGGAACACCTTCAGCACCTTGGGCCGCATATAGGCCGCGATGTCCTTGGGGTCGCGCCCGGAATAGTGGCAGGCGCCGCCAAACAGCAGGCGGCGGTCGGCGGTGAGGCGGTAGTAGTCCAGGCCGACCTTTTGGTCGCACAGCGCCATGTTCTGCGGGATCAAGGTGCGGGCTAGCGCTTCAGGCAATGGTTCTGTGGCTACCACGTAACTGCCGGCCGGTAGCACCTTGCCGCTTAACCGGGGCTCCAGTTCATCGAGGTGGGCGTTGCAGCCCAGTACCAGGCTGCTTGCCCTCACTTTGCCTCGGGCCGTGTGCAGGGTCACGGTGGGGCCGTGCTCGATGCGCAATACCGGGCTCTGCTCGAAAAGGCGCACACCCATGCCGTGCGCGGCACGGGCTTCGCCCTGGACCAGGTCGAGTGGGTGCAAGTGGCCCGAGCCCATGTCGACCAGGCCGCCGGCGTACTGGTCGCTGGCGACAATCTCGTTCAACTGCCCCGCACCGACCAGGCGTGTTGCATGGCGATAACCCAGCGCCGCGAGGTCGTCCTGTTCATCCTTGAAGGCAGCGAACTGGGCAGGTGTATTGGCCAGCTCGCAGAAACCCCAACGCAGGTCGCAGGCAATACCGTAGCGGGCGATACGCTCGGCGACCAGCGCCACCGAATCGATGCCGGCCTGCTTCAGGTAACGCACGCCGTCCTGGCCAACATACCGGGCGAAACCACTGACATCGTGGCCAATACCGCGAATCAGCTGGCCGCCATTGCGCCCACTGGCGCCCCAGCCGATGCGCCGGCCTTCCAGCAGCACCACCGAAAGGCCACGCTCGGCGAGCTCCAGGGCGGTATTGACCCCGGTCAGCCCGCCGCCGACCACGCATACGTCAGCCGTCAGTTCGCCGTCCAGGCTGGGGTAGGGGGCCGCATCGCGCGCCGTGGCGGCGTAGTACGAAGCGGCGTGTTGAGTATTGAAAGACATGGGCGTTCTCGACTCAGCGGTTGGACTTGATCTTGCTCCAGGAGCGGGTCATGACGCGCATGATCTTCGGGCTCGGGGTGCTGGAGATGTACAGTTTGTCCAGCACGTCCTGGGGTGGGTAGATCTCAGGATTGCTGACCAGCGATGCATCCATGTAGGCCTTGGCGTCCGGGTTGGCATTGGCATAGCCGACGGTTGCGCTGACCTTGGCGATCACTTTGGGGTCGAGCAGGTAGTTGATAAATGCCAGGGCCTGCTCGGGGTTGCTGGCGTCCTTGGGGATGGCCAGCAGGTCGAACCACAGGTTGCTGCCTTCCTTGGGAATGCTGTAGGCCACTTTCACGCCGTTCTTCGCTTCCACGGCACGGTTGGCGGCCTGGAACACGTCGCCGGAGTAGCCGAAGGCCACACAGACATCGCCATTGGCCAGGTCGGAGACGTATTTGGATGAATGGAAGTACGTGATGTAGGGGCGCAGCTCCAGCAGGCGGGCTTCGGCCTTGGCGTAGTCGGCCGGTTTTTCGCTGCGCGGGTCCATGCCCAGGTAATTGAGGACAGCAGGGAACAGTTCATCGGGCGAGTCCATGAAGGCCACGCCGCACTGTTTGAGCTTTTTGAGGTTTTCCGGCTCGAACAGCACCGCCCACGAGTCGATATGGTCCACGCCCAGAGCCGCCTTGACCTTGTCGACGTTGTAGCCGATGCCATTGGTACCCCACAGGTAAGGCACCGCGTACTGGTTGCCGGGGTCGTTCTGTTCAAGCTGCTTGAGCAGCTTGGGGTCCAGGTGCTGCCAGTTCGGCAGCTTGCTGCGGTCCAGCGGCAAGAAGGCACCGGCCTGGGCCTGGCGGGCGAGGAAGTGGTTCGACGGCACCACCACGTCATAACCGGTGCGCCCGGCCAGCAGTTTGCCTTCAAGGGTTTCGTTGGAGTCGAACACGTCATACACCACCTTGATCCCGCTGCTGGCCTGGAAGTCGGCCAGGGTGGTGTCACCAATGTAGTCGGTCCAGTTGTACACGCTGACCGAAGGGGTGGCGTGGGTGGTCGTGGCGAACAGCAGGGTGAGTGCAGCGGGTATCAGGGCTTGTAGATGACGCATGGGGACACCTCGTAGGTCTTGTTCTTCGAATTCGGTGCAGGGGGGCTAAGCCCCCCAAGGTGGGTCAAACGCTGAGCATCAGGAACTCGCGCTCCCACGAGCTGATCACGCGCTTGTAGTTCTCGTGCTCGGCCCGCTTGACCGCCACGTAGCCCTGGACGAACTGCTTGCCCAGGTACTGCTGCACGGTTTCGCAGTCTTCCATGTGCTGCAGCGCATCCTCGATGGTGATCGGCAAGCGCAGGTTGCGCCGTTCGTAGGCACGGCCTTGTACCGGCGCGCTGGGGTCGATTTGCTCGACCATGCCCAGGTAGCCGCACAGCAGGCTGGCGGCAATCGCCAGGTACGGGTTGGCATCCGCACCCGGCAGGCGGTTTTCCACGCGCATCGCCTCGGGGCTGGACGTGGGCACACGCAAGCCCGCGGTGCGGTTTTCTTCGCCCCACTCGACGTTGACCGGTGCCGAGGTGTCCGGCAGGAAGCGGCGGAACGAGTTGACGTTGGGCGCGAACATCGGCAGCAGCTTGGGGATGTACTTCTGCAAGCCGCCGATGTGGTGCAGGAACAACGGGCTCATGCTGCCGTCTTCATTGGCGAAAATCGGCTTGCCGGTGGCGATGTCCACCACGCTTTGGTGCAGGTGCATGGCGCTGCCCGGCTCGTCGGTGATCGGCTTGGCCATGAAGGTAGCGGCGACGTTGTGCTTGAGGGCTGCCTCACGCATGGTGCGCTTGAACACGGTGATCTGGTCGGCCAGGTCGAGCGCGTCTCCGTGGCGGAAGTTGATCTCCATCTGCGCCGGGCCGTCTTCGTGAATCAGCGTATCCAGGTCCAGGCCCTGGATCTCGCACCAGTCGTAGACGTCTTCGAACAGCGGGTCGAATTCGTTGGCGGCATCGATCGAGAACGACTGACGGCCGCTTTCGGCACGGCCAGAGCGCCCCAGCGGAACCTGCAGTGGCAAGTCCGGGTCTTCGCAGCGCTTGGTCAGGTAAAACTCCATTTCCGGCGCGACGATCGGCTGCCAGCCTTTGTCGGCGTACAACTTGAGCACCTTCTTCAGCACGTTGCGCGGCGACAGCTCAATGGGGTTGCCTTGTTTGTCGAAGGTGTCGTGGATCACGATCGCAGTCGGCTCGATCGCCCACGGGATCTGGTACACAGCGCTTGGGTCGGGGCGGCAGACCATGTCGATGTCGGCGGCGTCGAGCAGGTTGTAGTAGATGTCATCGTCAACGTAGTCGCCGGTGACCGTCTGCAGCAGCACGCTTTCTGGCAGGCGCATGCCACGTTCATGGAGGAACTTGGCGGTGGGCGCGATCTTGCCACGGGCAATGCCGGTCAAGTCGCTGATCACGCATTCGACTTCGGTGATGCGGTGTTCTTTCAGCCAGGTGTACAGCTGATCGAAGGGGGCGTTCATACAGACCTCTTGGTTGGGTTTTAGTGTGGGAACGCGTAAGCCCGAGAAAGCCGTCGCAGGGTTTCCGGGGCATCACGCTTCCCAGGTGACGCGCTGGAGACTATCTTGGTCGCAGCCCACCGGGGCAATCTATCCACTTTCTTCAGTAACGAATGCACCAAAAGAGTGCGTACAGGACAATGCGTGACAACCGCCAATGCGTTGCAGGTCCAGGCTTTTCATACCACCGACGTTACCGAGCAAGTGCGCGCCACCCCTGGCTGGCAGCAACAGTATCGGCAGATGTCACCCGGGCATTTCAGCGGTGAACTGCGTTGCCTGGGGCTCGATGGTGTGGAGGTTTACGAAGAGCGGCTGAATACCCGGGTGGAGCAGTTTTTCCGTGCGCCGAGCGGTTCGCTTGCGTTCTGCTTCGACCGTAGCGAGAACAGCCTGTACCTGCTGAACGAGCAAAGCCGCAATATCTGGATCACGCCGGAGAACTACCAGGAAGTGGCGGTGGTGTTCGATCAGGCCTTTCTGGCCCGCCATGGGCTGGACCCGCAGCGCCTCGAAGGTTTATTCATGGTGCCATTGGGCAGCGGGCAGAATGCCTTGTTCGGTAGCTGGCTGAGCGCCACGCTGACGCGCCTGGGCGAGGCGGTTTGTCCGCTGCAGGGGCAGGCCTTGGCGGAGCAATTGCTGGAGGACTGCCTGTTCATACTCGACAATGCCTGCCAGCGCTTGCAGGGTGTGGCGCTGGGGCGTCGTGACGAAGAGCGGGCGATCATGCGCCGGGTCAGCGAATGGGCGGCCGACTGCCCGGAAGAGACACTGAACCTGGTGGAGTTGGCGGGGGTTGCCGGGGTTTCCCTGCGCCAGTTGCAGCAGGCGTTCAAGGCATTTACCGGCATGCCGCCGGCGCAGTGGCTGCGGTTGCGCAGACTGAACGGTGCGCGGCGCGACTTGTTGCACGGTGGTGGCGTAACGGTCGCCGAAGTAGCGATGCGCTGGTCATTCTGGCATTTGGGAAGATTTTCAGAGAGTTACAGACAGTTGTTCAAGGAGTTTCCCAGTGAGACGTTGAAGCGGGGCAGGGGTTAAACCCAGCATTTCCTACTGAAAGTTGCTATCGTGCCGCCCTGTTTCCACCCGAGGTGCCGATGTTTTACCTGCCTTTGCCCAGCGACCAGGCCGACCGCCTCGCCAGCGAACTCAACACCGACTTTTTCACCACAGCCAGCGTGCTCGACGCCGCCGCGGTGCTGTTCGTGCAAAACCTCCCACGCCAGCCCGGCACCGCATCGGCCGACGCACAAGAGCGCCGTTTCGCCGAAATCGTGCGCATCGCCAACGAAGTCGAAAGCGCCGCGCCCGGGCGTTTCCAGGGCCAGGTGGCGCAGCACTTCGATCGCGAAGCTTTTGCCATGGGCCTTGGCATGCTGGGTGAAAACGGCATTGCCCTGTTGTCGGCCGAGGTGGAGTACACCGTAGACGAGCTGCTGGATGCTGAAGGCCAGTGGAGCTTCCAGTTCGCCGACACCTACCGCCAGCGGGCCACACCGCTGCACCCGGTGTACTTGCCGTCCCTGGCCAGTGACCTGATGCTCAGCGATCAGCAAAACCGCCTGCTGCGCGAATTTCTCAGTGGCATAGACGAGTCGGTGGCCGTGCAAGGCTTCGCGGGCACCGGCAAGACCTTCCTGATTCACCAGTTCGCCCGGCTGCTGGAGCCACAGCGCACGTTGCTGCTGGCACTGACCGAGGGCCAGTTGCGCGCCCTGCAGGCGCGGGTGAAGGACGCTGCCGCCTACACCGCGATGACCTTCGGCCAGCTGGCAGACGAGCTGCTAAACCGCGACCTCACCAGCAATGGCTGGCGTTTGCGCGACCCGTACCGTACCAAGCTGTCGTGGCGCCCGCAGGACGCGCAGGTGGTGCGCTGGCTGGCCATTCCCGACATCGGCCCAGTTGCTGCACGCGATGTCGTTGCCTTGTGCGTGCGCGCCGTGCGCACGTTCTGCCACAGCGCCGATACCCAGCTGCAATTGCACCATTTGCCATGGGCCGGGCCGGGCACCTCGCCGCTGGACCAGGAGGTGCTGCTGGAAAAGGCGAGGTCGTACTGGCAGGAACTGATTCGCCCGTCGGCACGAGAAATCCAGCTACCGGTGCGCGACTACCACCGGGTAAAGCTGCTGTCACTGACCGACTATGTGATCGACAGCCGTTATACCCACGTCATCGTCGACGAAGCCCACGAGCTGTCCGCACCGATGCTTGCCGTGCTTGATCGCAGCCCGCAGTCGATCATTGCCCTGGGGGACGAGCTGCAGAACCTCAACGGCCTCAGTCCGCACCATGGCGGTTTCATTCGCCAGCGCTGCATCGACCATTCGCTGCGTGCCGGGCCGGCGATGGACAACGTGCTGAACCCGCTGATTCAGGCGCACCCGGCCGCGATTCAGGCCGCTTTCAGTGGCAGCGCCGAGCACTACACCCGGGTCAGCTTCTTCGATGCCGTGACGGTGCCGGAACAGCCCACGGCGCTGATCGTCGATGACGAATGGGGCCTGTTTGGCTGGTTCCAGCGTCTGACACACCAGGGCGTGCCGTTCGTGCTGCTTAAAAGCGCGCGCAAGGACTTCGAATTGTTCGTCGAAGACTGCATCGAGTTGTACCGTTACGGCACGCGGCCCCGGCACCCGATGCTGTTCCGCTATGCCAGCTGGCAGGCGTTGGAGCAGGACAAGGGCGACGACAAGGCCTTCGTTGCCGTGGCCAACATGCTGCGCAAGGGGTACACGCCTGAGCACTTTGCCAAGGCCAAGAGCCGTTACCGTTGGGACAAGGCACCCAAGTTGTTCCTGGGGCGGGTAAGGGACGTGAAGAACATGGAATTCGCCCGGGTGATGGTGTCGCCGGAGCTGATGGTGGTGCCTCAGGTGGCGGGTAACCGCAATGAGCGGGCGCGGATGCTGGCAGGGTTGTACACCGCCTGTTCGCGGGCGCGGCATGAGTTGATCGTGCCGGGAGGGATGCTGGATTGGGTCAAGGACCAGGTTCGCGATTGAAGCTTTTGGGGCTGCGAAGCAGCCCCAAAGGTTCTGAATCAGTTGCGGTCCAGCCACACCGTCTGGGCATTGGTGAACTCACGCACACCAAAGTGCGACAGCTCACGCCCGAAACCGCTCTTCTTCACACCGCCAAACGCCACGCGGGGATCGGAAGCGCAGTAACCGTTGATGAACACACCACCGGTATCCAGTGCTGCGGTCATGCGCTCGGCCAGCGCATAGTCGGCGGTGTAGATGGTCGCGGCCAGGCCGAACTCGCTATCGTTTGCCAGCTCCACCGCATGGTCGGCATCACGGGCAGTGATGATCGCGGCCACCGGCCCGAACAGCTCCTGCTTGAACGCCGTCATGCCCGGCGTGACGTTGGCGAACACGGTCGGCGCGTAGAAGTTGGCCACGCCCTCGACTTTGTTGCCGCCAAGCAGCAGGGTGGCGCCTTCGGCGAGGGTCGCTTGCACCTGGCCGTCCAGCTCATCGCGCAGGTCGTAACGGGCCATCGGGCCAATGTAGGTGTCGTCGTCCAGTGGGTTGCCCACTTTCAGTTCACGGGTGGCTTCAACGAACTTGCGGGTGAATTCGTCAACGATGCTTTCTTCGACGATCAGACGCTTGGCCGCGGCGCAGACCTGGCCGGTGTTCTGGTAGCGGCCGATGACCGCAGCCTTGACGGCGGCATCCAGGTCGGCGTCGGCCAACACGATGAACGGGTCGGAACCACCCAGCTCCAGCACGCACTTCTTCAGCGCGGCACCGGCCTGGGCACCGATCGCCATGCCGGCACGTACGCTGCCGGTTAGGGTCACGGCGGCAATGCGCGTGTCGTTGATGGCGCGGGTGACGCCATCCGGGGTCACGTTCAGCACTTCGAACACGCCCTCTGGCAGCCCGGCATCCTTGAACAGCTCGCCCAGCAGGTAGGCGCTGCCCATCACGTTCGGCGCATGCTTGAGTACATACGTGTTACCCGCCAGGATCGCCGGCACGGCGCCGCGCAATACCTGCCAGACCGGGAAGTTCCAGGGCATCACGGCCAGGATCGGGCCAAGCGGACGGTATTCGATACGGGCTTTTTCAACCTGGGTAGGCTCAGGCGCGAGCATGGCTGGGCCGTGCTCGGCGTACCAACGGCACAGGCCAACGCACTTGCTGACTTCGCCACGGGCCTGGGCGACTGGCTTGCCGATTTCGCGGCTGATCATCTGGGCGAAGGCTTCGGCTTTGGCTTCGAGGGTGCTGGCCAGGGCGAGCAGGTACTCGCTGCGCTGACCCAGCGACACTTGGCGCCACTGGCGGTAGCCAACCTTGGCACGTTGCAGCGCCGCTTCCAGTGCGGCGTCGGTGTCGAACGGGTAGGCGCCGATCTGCTCGCCGCTGTACGGGTCGAGGGAGATGGCGTGGGTCAGACTGCTGATCGCGCTCATGGCGGACACTCTCGTTGTTGTTAATTCAGTGACGCCAGACTAGTGGGCTATGGCTTTAATGAAAACTGAATAATAATGAGCGAAACATTCACGTTTGGAGAAAGGCTGTGGACCTGGTGCAACTGGAGATCTTCAAGGCCGTGGCAGAGCAGGGCAGCATCAGTGCCGCCGCGCAGCACATCCATCGGGTGCCGTCGAACCTGACCACACGCATCAAGCAACTGGAGCAAGACCTCGGCGTTGAACTGTTCATCCGCGAAAAGAGCCGCCTGCGCCTGTCGCCTGCCGGTTGGAATTTTCTCGAATACACCCGGCGCATTCTCGACCTGGTTCACGAGGCGCGTTTGACCGTGGCCGGTGAAGACCCGCAGGGCACCTTCGCCCTGGGCTCGCTGGAAAGCACCGCGGCCGTGCGCATCCCGGCGCTGCTGGCGGCCTACAACCAGCGCTATCCCAAGGTCGACCTGGACCTGTCTACCGGCCCTTCGGGTACGATGCTGGAAGGCGTGTTGTCGGGTCGCCTGGTGGCGGCGTTCGTCGATGGCCCGGTGCTGCACCCGACACTGGAGGGCATGCCCGTGTTCGAGGAAGAGATGATGGTGATCGCGCCGCTCAACCATGCCCCGGTTACCCGTGCACAGGACGTGAACGGGGAGAGCATCTACGCCTTCCGCGCCAACTGCTCCTACCGCCATCACTTTGAAAACTGGTTCGTGCAGGACCAGGCGGTGCCGGGCAAGATCCACGAGATGGAGTCTTACCACGGCATGCTGGCCTGCGTCAGCGCTGGCGCAGGCCTGGCCATGATGCCGCGCAGCATGCTCGACAATATGCCCGGGTGCAGCACCGTCAGTGCGTGGCCGATGTCGGAGGATTTCCGCTACCTGAAAACCTGGCTGGTGTGGCGGCGGGGCACGGTATCGCGCAGCTTGAGCATGTTTGTGAAGCTTCTTGAAGAAACGCGTATAACATCCTGATATTCCTATAAATATACGTTCGCATCATGAGTTAGAGCCGAATATCACGAGGGTAACCACATATCGGCACGAACACCGGTACGCCTGAAGGATCAGAGACTAGGTAAGCCATCCTCTGAAGGAGGGACGTACCATGCGTAACCATCACTATGCCCTTGGTGCGGCACTGCTGGTCGCCTTGGCCATGCCATGGACCTTGGCAGCCGCCGCCAACCTCAATGCCCCCATCGATATGCAGGCCGTTCAGTTACAACCACAGGAACAGAACGGCGTGCGCTTTCTGCAGGGAGGCATCGGCCAGGATGAGGCCAACGCCCTGCGCAAAACCCCAGGTTACGACTTGCACGTAGAGCTTTCTAAGGGGCCGGAAGGCAAGTTCCAGAGCGGTGCCAATGTCGATATCCAGAACGCCCAGGGGCAGCCCGTACTCAGCGTCATGGATGCCGGGCCGCTGCTGTATGTGCAGTTGCCGCCTGGCAAATACAAAGTCACCGGTAACGCTCAAGGGCAGACGGTGCAACAAATGGTGACTGTTAACGGAAAAGCCCCTACGACGGTGAGCCTTAACTGGCGTTAATGGATAACGGGCAGGAGTACGCATGTACTCCTGCCGGGTCGGAGCACATCGCCATGAACCTGAGCCTTCAACTGGAGATGTTGGACGAGCGGGGTTATGCATTGATCCCGGGTGTGCTCGAACCCCTGACGCGGAGTACGACTGCAGCCCTGCGCACGGCGAGGCCCATCTTGAAGAAGCGAATTAGCCAATAGTGGCATTTCACTTTCAACTTTCTGATTATCTGGACAATAATCAAAAAACTATTACTTCGTGTGACCGGCACTGGAAGTGCCGGGCACTACATAAGATCGAGGGGCTCAAGCCCCCGCTTGCCGTGTAGACCATCAGGAGAGTTGTTGATGAAAACCCGTCTGGCAGCATCGCTGGCCGCCGCAGTGCTGGCCTTTGCAGGGGCCAGCCTGGCCCACGCCGCTCAGGTGTCCGGTGCCGTTGGCGCCACAGGCCAAGGTGACATGACCTACCGTATTGGCATGTCGTTCGACTGGGACAAGAAATGGATGGAAAGCAGCACCGGTTATCTGAGCGGGTATTGGGACGCCGCGTACACCTACTGGGAGGGCGGGGACGCCAGTGGCGCACATTCGCTGTCGTTCAGCCCGGTGTTTACCTATGAGTTCAGCGGTTTCACCTACACGCCGTACATCGAGGCCGGCATTGGCCTGGCGGCGTTCTCCAAGACCGACGTGGGCGATCAGCGTCTGGGTTCTTCGGTCAACTTCGAAGACCGCATCGGTTTTGGCTTGAAGTTGCCGGGGGAGCAAAAGGTGGGAATCCGTGCGATGCATTACTCCAATGCGGGCATCAAGCAGCCCAACGACGGGATCGAGTCGTACTCGCTGTTCTACAGCAAGGGTTTCTAGCAGTTTGGGGCCGCCAGGCGGCCCCACACCCGTCAGAAGGTATACGAAACCCCAGCCTGCACTGTCCGAGGCGCCCCCGGGTACACATAGCTGTTGAACGCCCCCTCGTCATAGCCTTTGTTGAACACGTTTTTCACATCCAGGTTCAGACGGACGTGTTCGTTGACCTGGTAGAAGCTCAGCAAATCGACCACGGTGTATTGCTCCATGGTGTAGGTCGTCGCGGCGGTCTGGCCTTGACGATCATCCACATACTTTACGCCAACGCCCAGGCCCAGCCCCTTGGCCACGCCATCCTGGAATTCATACGTGTTGAGCAGGCTGAAGCTGTTGCGCGGGATGTTTGCCAGGCGCGTGCCGGTCGGCAGGCTGGTATCCTTGGTGACTTGGGCATCCACGTACGAATAGCCACCAATCACCCGCCACTCAGGCGTGATGTTGCCGGCAACGTTGATGTCCAGGCCACGGCTGCGCACTTCGCCGGCTGCGATTTTGTAGGTGCCGGTAGGGTCGCTGGGATCGTTGGCCAGCACGTTTTCCTTGACGATGTGGTAGATCGCCGCGTCAACGCTCAACTGGCGATCAAGTGCCTCCCATTTCACACCCAGTTCGTAGGACTTGCCTTTCTCGGGGTCGAAACCACGCCCTGTTGCACCGGCAGGCGCGCCACTATTGGGCTTGAATGAGCGTGCGGTGTTGGCATAGACCGCGACGGTATCGGTCAGGTCAAACAGCAGGCCGAACCGCGGGGTTACACCGTTCTCGCCTTTATCGAAGTTACCCGCACTGTTGAGCTTGTTGACATAGTCATGTTCAAAGCGTTCAAAGCGCACACCTGCCAAAGCTTTAAGGCGCTCGGTCAGGGCAACCTGGTCCTGAACGAAAAATGCCCAGGTTTTGAGGTTTTCCTTGTCATGGGTGGTGGGTGTACTCAATAGGGCTGGGCGCGACTGGTCATATACCGGATCGAAAAGGTCGATTGGATAGGACGTTGGAGTGGTAGCCGAACGCTGGATGATCGAGTTGTAGTCGTAGTCTTCGTACTCGACGCCTGTAAGCAACGTATGGCTGAAACCACCGGTGTCAAAATGCCCGGTCAGGTTGAGCTGGTAGTCGCGGTCGCGCCATTCCAGCTTGCGGTAGTTGAAGTTACGCCCCAGGGTCCGGCCATCGGCCTGCAAGCGGTTGGCCTCGATGGCGTTGCCCTTGAGGGTACCGTCCAGCCACTGCATGCCGCCGCCCAGGGTCCAGTCATCATTGAGCGCATGCTCGAAACGCAACTGCGCCATGTTGTTATCGTTGTGCAGCATGTTGTCGCTGCCTTTGCCCCAGATGTTGGTATCGCGCGAGGCGCTGCCAGCCTGGTTGGTGTAATGCGTCAGGCCACGGTCAAGCGGGTGGTTGTTACGCATGAAGTCGCCTTCAAAGACGATTTTGGTCGCATCGTTCACCTGCCAGCTCAGCACCGGCGCGACGTCGTAGCGTTCGCTTTCGATGTTGTCGCGGAAGCTGTCGCCACCTTCGCCCAACACATTCAGGCGATAGGCCAGGCTGCCGTCCTGGTTCAAGGCACCGGTGGCGTCGAGGGTGGCGCGGTGCATGCCCTGATCGTCGAGCTGGCTGCCCAGGGTTACCTGCTGTTCAGCCTGCGGCTGCTTGGTAACCACATTGAAGGTGCCGCCGGGGTCGCCACGGCCGTACAGGCTGCTGGCCGGGCCACGGATCACTTCCAGACGCTCGACGCTGTTGGCATCAGGCGCATTCGGGTAACCGCGGTTCATTGGGAAGCCGTTGCGGTAGTACTCGCCAGTGGTGAAACCACGGACAGTGACCGTGGTCAGGCCCTGCCCGCCAAAGTTGTTGGCGCGGCCCACGCCACCGGCATAATCCAGGGCGTCTTGCAGGCGGGTGCTGGCCGTATCGGTCAGCACATCCTTGGGCACCACGCTGACCGACTGCGGCGTTTCGTGCAGCGCCGTGTCGGTGCGGGTGGCGCTGGCCGAGCGGGTGGCCTTGTAGCCAAAGACCGGGCCGTCGGCGCGTTCGCTGTCGGCGTTGCTGGTGATGTTCAAAGCCTGGAGTTCAATCTGGGCAGGGTCGCTGAGCGGTTCGGGCTCGGCAAAGGCCAGCGGGGAGACAGCATGAAGCACACAAAGCGAAACGAACGTGCGACGCATCGACGGTACGATCCTGGAGTAAGGCGCTGAGGGAAAGGGTAGGGAAGCGCCGCGAAATTACTACGAATCATTATCAAATGCATTCTTTTTGTGTAGCACTGGTGTACCAAATACCAACCGGTGAAATACACGCCGGTCTCTACGCGGGTAAGCCGCTCCCACCTTTAATATCCCTAAGGGAGCGGGTTTTCCCGGGAAGCGGCCGGTCCAGATATGCCAGAACTCAGTGAACGGCCTTGATCGCCAGCACATTACACAACGGATGCTCCAGTACATGGGCCGTGGTCCCGCCCAGGAACGTCTGCATCGCGTCATGCCGGTGGCTGCCCATGACAATCACATCGGCCCGGCTGTGGCCGACAAACTGGGCAATCGCCCTGATCGCTGCTCCTTCCAGGAAGTGCCTGCGCTCCAGCGGAATCTGATGATGGTCACCCAGGCGGTTGAACGCTGCCCGCTGCGCGGTACGCACGCTGCTGTCGAAGCCAGGCATGGTTACCGTACCCGCACCAAAATCGGCGATATGGGTCTTGGCTGCATCGCACACATGCAGCAGATGGAGCTCGCCGTTGCATTGCAGCGCCAAGGCATGGGCAGTCCGTATGACCTGTTCATCCAGGTGTTCACCTGCGCCGTGGCTGTTCAGGTCCACCGCTGCGGCAATCTGCCGGGGCAGGGGCAGGCGGATGTCGCTCACCAGGTGCACGGCGACCGGGCTGTCCTTGAGCAGTTGCCAGTCCAGGGGCGTGACCAGCAGGCGTTTGAGAATCGGTTCGTGCTGCACGTCCTTGACCAGCAGGTCGCAACCCAGCCGCTCGACCCGCTCCAGCACACTGCCCAGCGGGTCGCGGGTCAATAACAGCTCGGTGGACACGTCCAGGCCTGCATCGCCCAACTGTTCGGCCTCGTCCGCCAGCCACTGGCGGTTGTCGCTGAGCAGCCGCTCACGTTCGCGACCATCGCTCATCAAGCCAAAGGTGTCGACATCATCGACGAAAACGTTGATATCCAGCAGTGCGCCGCTGGACTCCGCCAGCGCCGCTGCGCGTTGCAGCGCGGGCGTATGGCGCATTTGCGGGCCGAGCATGACGAACAAACGCTTGAACTGGCTCATCTCACACCTCCACGTGTGGCAGCCCCCCGGTGCTCTGGTCTTGTTCAGTCTAGTTCGCTTCAGGCTGCATGAGCAGCAGGCTGGCGATCGGGTATGATGCTGCCCCTAATCATTGTCCTGAGGCCGTCCCATGTCCCTGAGTGCTGAACAGATCGGTGAATTGCGCACCTTTGCCGAGCAGTTGGCCGATGCTGCCGCTGTGGCGATCCAGCCTTATTTCCGTGCCAGCCTGGCTGTCGAGGACAAGGGCGGGCGTTTGTACGACCCTGTCACCGTAGCCGACAAGGCGGCGGAAGACGCCATGCGCGAGCTGATCCAGGCCCGTTACCCCGACCACGGTATTCTGGGTGAGGAAGCGGGTGTCGCCGTCGGCAGCAGCCCGTTGACCTGGGTGCTCGACCCAATCGACGGCACTCGTGCCTTCATCACCGGCCTGCCGCTGTGGGGAACGTTGATTGCCCTGAACGACGGCACGCGCCCAGTGGTTGGCGTGATGAACCAGCCGTTCACTGGCGAACGCTTTGTCGGCACCCCTGAAGGTGCGTGGCGCAGCGGCACGCCGCTGAAAACCCGTGCCTGCGCCGACCTGGCCTCGGCCACGCTGATGTGCACCACCCCCGACATGTTCGATACCGTCGAGCGCAAGGCTGCGTTCGAGGGCGTTGCCGGCCGGGCGCGGTTGATGCGTTATGGCGGTGATTGCTATGCCTACTGCATGCTGGCTTCGGGCTTTGTCGATGTGATCGTAGAGGCCAGCTTGCAGCCGTATGACGTGCAGGCATTGATGCCGATCATCGAGGGAGCAGGTGGGGTGATTACGGCTTGGGATGGTAGCTCGGCGCAGCATGGTGGTTGCGTGGTGGCGTGTGGTGACCCGGCGTTGCATGCGCAGGTCGTGGAGATGTTGCGCCACGCCATGTAGTTGAAGCGTCGCCCGCAAATCCCCAACCACTGCACTTTTTCCGTTTTCGAGGCTCTATGCTTGGCCAGGCTGCCTTGACCCCCAAGGCAGCCGCCGAATATCGACCCGGTGCCGATGGTTGCAAGCTACCCAAGTTTCTTCTCCCGCCTGTTGCTGGCAGGCGCCCTCACATGCCTGTGCGCCTGCACCCAGGAGCAAGGCCGTGACATCGTTAATCAGTTCGGCAACGGCAAGCCCAGCGAGCTGTTCCAGACCAGCGTCGACCGCATGGCCACGCTGTCCATGCGTGACAACCTGCAAAGCCTGTACCTGCTGATGAACAAGCTGTACCAGCGCAATCCCAACCAGTGGAAGATGTCTGGCTACATCGACGCCGCCACCGCCGAGCGACAGATCCGCATCGCCATCGAGCAACGCCAGCCATTGCCGCAACTGGGCAACCGCCGCGACCTGGCGGCATTGAGCTACGCCCTGAGCCCGGAGTTTCGCGGTGATCGTGTTGGCGCCTTCATTTACGCCATCGGCAGCATGCTGATTACCGCGCATGGTGGGCGTACCGATTTCTACATGACCGATACCATCGACCCGCTGTTCGTCAACAACGCGGCGCGCAATATCGAGAAGGCAACCTGGATGCTCAGCCAGCGGCAGGACGCGAATGGGGTGCTGCTCCTGTTCTCCAACGAGATCTCCGAAGAGGGCAGTAACCTGAGTTTTGCCGTGGAGTTTGGCAAAATCGTTGCGCGGCTGGATCTGCTGGCGGAGTTGCTGGATGAGCGTTATCGGCGGATTGGCCTGAATTACGCGCAAAGCCTGCTGTTGATGAATTTTCTGCCGGTGCAGTGAAAGATCGTCAAATCATATTGATATTTTTGCTAGTTACATAATTATCTTGGTGTGCCATTGCTATGTGGTATTCCATGCTCAGGATGTTGTAATTACCGTTCGATAAACGAACACTGGTTTCACTCGGCATGTCCGCTATCCGCCCATCCAATCCCTTCTCCACATTGCCCAACCCCCACCTTTTTGCTGTAGTGTGGCTATCCGCCGGTTGTCGCCTGCCCCCGCGACCCGCAACCGGCCCGATAGAATGACCGTGACGACCGCGACCACTGCCCACAAGGCGGCAGGAGGCGGCGACCAGAACAATAACGATACCGAGTGCCTTGCCTATGGAAAGCCGCCTGCTGAGCGAGCGCAGTAGCGTGTTTCATCACGCCGACCCTTATGCTGTGTCCGATTATGTGAACCAGCACGTAGGCCAGCATTGCATCGGTCTGTCGCGCACCACCCACCCTCAAGCCAGCCTCAGCCACCGCAAGTTCGCCGAACTCGACCTGTGCCGCATCAGCTACGGCGGCAGCGTGCGCGTTACCTCGCCGGCGCTGGAAACCATCTACCACCTGCAAGTGTTGCTCAACGGCAACTGCCTGTGGCGCGGGCACAAACGCGAGCATCACCTCGTGCCGGGCGAGCTGTTGCTGATCAACCCCGACGACCCGGTTGACCTGACCTATTCGGAAGACTGCGAGAAGTTCATCCTCAAGGTGCCCACCCGGCTACTGGATTCGATCTGCGACGAACAGCGTTGGCATCGGCCAGAAGGCGGTGTTCGGTTCTTGCGCAACCATTACCGGCTGGATGAGCTGGACGGGTTCGTGAACCTGCTGGCCATGGTTTGCCACGAAGCGGAAGTGAGCGATTCGCTGCCGCGCGTGCAGGGGCACTACAGCCAGATTGTCGCCAGCAAGTTGCTAACCCTGATGAGCACCAATATCCGCCGCGAAAGCCTGGGTTCGCCAGGGGCTAGCCTTGAGCGAATCATCGACCACATCGACCGTAATCTGAAGCTTGAGCTGACTGCCGAGGCGCTGGCGGAGCAGGCGTGCATGAGCTTGCGCTCGTTGTATGCGTTGTTTGACCGGCAACTGGGCACTACACCCAAGCAGTACGTACGCCAGCGCAAACTGGAGCAGGTGCGTGCCTGCCTGGGCGATGCCACTTGCTCGGTACGCAGCGTGACCGAGCTGGCCATGGACTATGGCTTCCTGCACTTGGGGCGGTTCTCCGAAGTGTATCGGCAGCAATTTGGCGAGCTGCCCTCGGAAACCTTACGCAAGCGGCGCTGAACTCGCGGGTCTCTTCATGGGGTTCGCCCGCGAGGAGGTCCGTTAACCTGCACAAAACGGATATCACTGCGCACAAACCGGATACTCCCGCCTAATACCAGCGCCCAAACTGACCAGGTCTAAACAATAACAAGGGAGACCCTGGCCATGTCCCTGGGATTCGACTACCTCAATGCCATGCTCGAGGACGACCGTGAAAAGGGCATCTACCGCTGCAAGCGCGAGATGTTCACCGACCCACGCCTGTTCGACCTGGAGATGAAACACATCTTCGAGGGCAACTGGATCTACCTGGCGCACGAAAGCCAGATCCCCGAGAAGAACGACTTCCTCACCCTGACCATGGGGCGCCAGCCGATTTTCATCGCGCGCAACAAGGACGGTGAGCTCAATGCCTTCCTCAACGCCTGCAGCCACCGCGGCGCCATGCTGTGCCGGCACAAGCGCGGCAACCGTTCCAGCTATACCTGCCCGTTCCACGGCTGGACGTTCAACAACAGCGGCAAACTGCTGAAGGTGAAAGACCCGAGCAACGCCGGCTACCCCGACAGCTTCAACTGCGACGGCTCGCACGACCTGACCAAGGTGGCGCGTTTCGAGTCCTACCGGGGCTTTTTGTTCGGCAGCCTGAATGCCGATGTGAAGCCGTTGGTGGAGCACCTGGGCGAGTCGGCCAAGATCATCGACATGATCGTCGACCAGTCGCCGGAAGGCCTTGAAGTGCTGCGCGGTGCCAGCTCGTACATCTACGAAGGCAACTGGAAGCTCACCGCCGAGAACGGCGCCGATGGCTACCACGTCAGCTCCGTGCACTGGAACTACGCCGCTACCCAGAACCAGCGCAAGCAGCGCGAGGCGGGCGACGAGATCAAGACCATGAGCGCCGGCTCCTGGGCCAAGCAGGGCGGCGGCTTCTACTCCTTCGACCACGGCCACCTGCTGCTGTGGACCCGCTGGGCCAACCCGGAAGACCGCCCGGCCTACGAGCGCCGTGACCAGCTGGCTGCCGACTTCGGCCAGGCCCGTGCCGACTGGATGATCGAGAATTCGCGCAACCTGTGCCTGTACCCGAACGTGTACCTGATGGACCAGTTCAGCTCGCAGATCCGCGTTGCGCGGCCGATTTCGGTGAACAAGACCGAAATCACCATCTACTGCATCGCGCCCAAAGGCGAGAGCGCCGATGCCCGCGCCAAGCGCATTCGCCAGTACGAAGACTTCTTCAACGTCAGCGGCATGGCCACCCCGGACGATCTGGAAGAGTTCCGCTCCTGCCAGACCGGCTACGGGGGCGGCACTGGCTGGAACGACATGTCCCGTGGCGCGAAGCACTGGGTCGAAGGCGCCGATGAAGCCGCTAAAGAGATCGAGCTCCATCCGCTGCTGTCTGGCGTGCGCACCGAGGACGAAGGCCTGTTCGTGCTGCAACACAAATACTGGCAGGACACCATGATCCAGGCCCTGAAGGACGAACAGCAGCTGATCCCTGTGGAGGCCGTGCAATGAGCCTGTATGAAACCGTGCGCGACTTCCTCTACCGCGAAGCGCGCTACCTGGACGACGCCCAGTGGGACCAGTGGCTGGAGCTGTACGCCAGCGACGCCAGCTTCTGGATGCCGAGCTGGGATGACGATGACACCCTTACCATCGATCCGCAAAGCGAAATCTCGCTGATCTGGTACGGCAACCGTGGCGGCCTGGAAGACCGCGTGTTCCGTATCAAGACCGAGCGCTCCAGTGCGACCGTGCCGGATACCCGCACCTCGCACAACATCAGCAACATCGAGATCGTCTCGCGGTGCGAGGGCAGCTGCCAGGTGCGTTTCAACTGGCACACCCTGAGCTTCCGCTACAAGACCACCGACAGTTACTTCGGAACCAGCTTCTACACCCTCGACCTGCGCGGCGAGCAGCCGCTGATCAAGGCCAAGAAGGTGGTGCTGAAGAACGACTACGTGCGCCAGGTCATCGACATCTACCACATCTGATACAGGGTTTTGCGAGCATTGCCCGGTGCGTCCTGCGACGCGCCGTGGGCCGGCTCGCCCGCGAGGTGCAACATGAGCTACCAGATCGCACTGAATTTCGAAGACGGGGTTACCCGTTTCATTGAAGCCACCGGCCATGAAACCGTGGCCGACGCTGCCTACCGCCAAGGCATCAACATCCCGCTGGACTGCCGCGACGGCGCCTGCGGCACCTGCAAGTGCAAGGCCGAATCCGGCCGCTACGACCTGGGCGACAACTTCATCGAAGACGCCCTCAACGAAGACGAAATTGCCGAAGGCTACGTACTGACCTGCCAAATGCGCGCTGAAAGCGACTGCGTTATCCGCATTCCGGCTTCGTCGCAGCTGTGCAAGACCGAACAGGCCAGCTTCGAGGCGGCCATCAGCGATGTACGCCAGCTGTCGGCCAGCACCATTGCCCTGTCGATCAAGGGCGAGGCCCTCAGCCGCCTGGCCTTCCTGCCGGGGCAGTACGTCAACCTCAAGGTGCCGGGCAGCGAGCAGAGCCGTGCCTATTCGTTCAGTTCGTTGCAGAAGGACGGCGAAGTCAGCTTCCTGATCCGCAACGTGCCGGGCGGTCTGATGAGCAGCTTCCTCACCAACCTGGCCAAGGCCGGCGACAGCATGAGCCTGGCGGGGCCGTTGGGCAGCTTCTACCTGCGGCCAATCCAGCGCCCGCTGTTGCTGCTGGCTGGCGGTACTGGTCTGGCCCCGTTCACCGCGATGCTGGAAAAGATCGCCGAGCAGGGCAGTGAACACCCGTTGCATCTGATCTATGGCGTGACCAATGACTTCGATCTGGTCGAGCTGGATCGGCTGCAAGACTTTGCGGCGCGTATCCACAACTTCACCTTCAGCGCCTGCGTGGCCAACCCGGACAGCCAGTACCCGCAGAAGGGCTATGTGACCCAGCACATCGAGCCGCGCCACCTGAACGATGGCGATGTGGACCTGTACCTGTGCGGGCCGCCACCCATGGTGGAAGCGGTCAGCCAGTACGTACGCGAGCAGGGCATTACCCCGGCCAACTTCTACTACGAGAAGTTCGCGGCAGCGGCCTGACGGATCAAGCAGGAGACACACATGAATAACCGATTCCAAGGCAAGGTCGCCCTGGTCACCGGTGCCGCTCAAGGCATTGGCCGTGGCGTGTGCTGGCGGCTGAAGGCCGAAGGCGCGCAAGTGGTGGCGGTAGACCGTTCCGAACTGGTCCACGAGCTGGCCGGCGAGGGCATGCTTACCCTCACCGCCGACCTCGAACAACACGCCGATTGCGCCCGTGTCATGGCCAGTGCGGTGGAAACCTTCGGCCGCCTCGACATCCTGGTCAACAACGTCGGCGGCACCATCTGGGCCAAGCCTTTCGAACACTACGAGGTGGAGCAGATCGAGGCCGAGGTGCGCCGCTCGCTGTTCCCCACCCTGTGGTGCTGCCATGCCGCGCTGCCCTACATGCTCGAACGCGGCAGCGGCGCCATCGTTAACGTCTCGTCCATCGCCACCCGTGGCGTCAACCGTGTGCCTTATGGCGCGGCCAAGGGCGGCGTCAACGCGCTCACCGCGTGCCTGGCCTTTGAAACCGCTGGCCGTGGCATCCGCGTCAACGCCACCGCGCCCGGCGGCACCGAAGCGCCACCCCGGCGCGTGCCCCGCAACAGCGCCGAGCAAACCGAACAGGAAAAACACTGGTACCAGCAGATCGTCGACCAGACCCTCGACAGCAGCCTGATGCACCGCTACGGCAGCATCGACGAGCAAGTGGGCGCGATTCTGTTCCTTGCCTCTGACGAAGCCTCATACATCACCGGCGTGACCTTGCCGGTAGGAGGCGGCGACCTCGGCTGAGCAGCAACCTCAAGGCAACAGCTTTCCCTCACAACAAAAACAAGAGCGACAGATGCCATGCGAACCCTTGACGTACACCCGATCATCGATAACGCACGCTTTACCCCGTTCCACTGGATGGTCATGGCCTGGTGTGGCCTGCTGCTGATCTTCGACGGCTATGACCTGTTCATCTACGGCGTGGTACTGCCGGTCATCATGAAAGAGTGGGGGCTTACCCCGTTGCAGGCCGGTGCGCTGGGCAGCTACGCGCTGTTCGGCATGATGTTCGGCGCCTTGGCATTCGGCAGCCTGGCCGACCGTATCGGGCGCAAGAAGGGCATTGCCATCTGTTTCGCCTTGTTCTCGGGGGCAACCATTCTCAATGGCTTTGCCAGCAGCCCGAGCGAGTTCGGCATCTACCGTTTCATCGCTGGCCTGGGCTGCGGCGGCCTGATGCCCAACGCCGTGGCACTGATGAACGAATATGCGCCCAAGCGCCTGCGCAGCACGCTGGTGGCGATCATGTTCAGCGGCTATTCGCTGGGCGGCATGCTGTCGGCCGGTGTGGGCATCTTCATGCTGCCGCGCTTTGGTTGGGAGTCGATGTTCTTCGCCGCTGCCTTGCCACTGCTGCTGTTGCCGGTGATTCTCTACTACCTGCCTGAATCGATCGGTTTCCTGGTGCGCCAGGGCCGTACCGAAGAAGCTCGCAAACTGTTGAAACGGCTGGACCCGGAATGCGATGTACAGGCCGATGACGTGTTGCAGGCCGCTGACCGCAAAGGCAGCGGGGCATCGGTACTGGAGCTGTTCCGCAATGGCCTGGCCATACGCACACTGGCGCTGTGGCTGGCGTTCTTCTGCTGCCTGTTGATGGTCTATGCACTCAGTTCCTGGCTGCCGAAACTGATGGCCAACGCGGGCTACAGCCTGGGTTCGAGCCTGTCGTTCCTGCTGGCGCTGAACTTTGGCGGCATGGCCGGGGCAATTCTGGGCGGCTGGCTGGGCGACCGCTACAACCTGGTCAAGGTGAAGGTGGCATTCTTCATTGCCGCTGCGCTGTCGATCAGCTTGCTGGGGGTGAACAGCCCGATGCCGGTGCTTTACCTGCTGATCTTCATTGCTGGTGCCACCACCATCGGCACGCAGATCCTGCTGTATGCCGGCGCTGCGCAAATGTATGGGCTGTCGGTGCGCTCCACCGGCCTGGGCTGGGCTTCGGGTATTGGTCGTAACGGCGCCATCGTCGGCCCGCTGCTGGGCGGCGCACTGATGGGCATCAACCTGCCGCTGCAACTCAACTTCATCGCTTTCGCCATCCCTGGCGCAATCGCTGCGCTGGCCATGGCCGTGCACCTGGCCAGTGGCCGTCGGCAAGCTCAGGCCCTTGCGGCGCAGGCATAACCCAAAGAACAAGCGCCGGGCACCGCGCCCGGCCGATGCCTTGCCAGAGGTCCCATGAAAACCCTGATCAAGGACAGCTCGCTGTCCGCCATCGTCGCCGGCTGCATCGCCACGATGATCTCCTACGCAGGCCCGTTGGTGATCATCTTTCACGCCGCCGAAGCCGCCGGCCTTTCCCACCAACAGTTGTCATCCTGGGTCTGGGCCGTGTCGATGGGCAGTGCCGTGCTCGGCGCGCTGCTCAGCCTGCGCTACCGGGTACCTGTGGTGATCGCCTGGTCGATTCCAGGTTCCGCGCTGCTGGTCACCGCCTTGCCGCAATTCGGCCTGGAGCAGGCCGTGGGTGCTTACCTGGTGGCCAATCTGGTGCTGCTGATGATCGGCATCAGCGGGGCCTTCGACCGCATTATCGCGCGCCTGCCGGGCTCCATCGCTGCCGGGATGCAGGCCGGCATCCTGTTCAGCTTCGGCATCGAAGTGTTCCGCGCCCTGCCAGTGCAGCCGCTGCTGGTGCTGGCGATGTTCGTTACCTACATGCTGATGCGCCGGCTACAGCCACGCTATGCGGTAGCGGCGGTGCTGTGCGTGGGCACTCTGGTGACCGTTGCCAGCGGCGCGTTGCGCAGTGAGGCGCTGGTGCTGGAACTGGCTTCTCCACAGTGGGTCACGCCGCAGTTCAGCCTTTCGGCGGTATTCAGCCTGGCCTTGCCAATGGTGCTGGTGGCGCTGACCGGGCAGTTCATGCCAGGCATGGCGGTACTGCGCAACGCCGGCTACGCCACACCCGCCAGCCCGTTGATCAGCGCCAGTGCCCTGGCTGGAGCGCTGCTGGCGCCGTTCGGCTGCCACGGGCTGAACCTGGCGGCGGTCACCGCCAGCCTGTGCACCGGCCATGAAGCCCATGAAAACCCTCGGCGGCGTTATGTAGCGGCGGTGGCTGGCAGTGCGCTGTACCTGCTGCTGGGCATTGCCGGCGCCACGTTGATGTCGCTGTTCGCCGCCTTTCCTGCTGCGCTGATCGCTGCCCTGGCCGGTTTGGCCCTGTATGGCGCCATCAGCGAAGCCCTGGCCCGCAGCCTGGCAGAGCCGGCCGAGCGCGACGCCGGGCTGTTCACCTTCCTGGTCACGGCTTCGGGGGTAGCGTTCCTGGGGCTGTCGGCGGCCTTCTGGGGGCTGCTGTTCGGCCTGCTGGCCCATGCGCTGCTCAGGTTGCATCGGCCACGTGCCCGGGAGGTGCTGCGCCGTACCCCATGAACTGCCGTGTTCCCAACGCTTTACCCATAAAAACAAGATCAAGAGAGCTTCGGAATGAATCACACCCCTTGTGTCGCCCTGGGCCTGACTTTGCTCAGTCAACCGCTGCTGGCTGCCGAAGGCGGCTTCTTCGAGGATTCGAAGGCCACCCTGAGTGCCCGCAACTACTATTTCAGCCGCGATTTCTCTGACATCGTCGGGGCCAACAAGCAGTCCAAGGCCGAGGAGTGGGCCCAGGGCTTCATCCTCGACTTCAAGTCGGGCTACACCCCCGGTACCGTCGGTTTTGGCGTGGACGCGCTGGGCCTGCTGGGTATCAAGCTCGACAGCAGCCCCGACCGGGCCAATACCGGCCTGCTGCCGGTGCATGGCGATGGCCGTGCCGCCGACGAGTACAGCCGCCTGGCGCCCACCTTCAAGGCCCGCCTGTCGAAGACCGAACTGCGCGTCGGTGAACTGCAACCCAACCTGCCGGTACTGACGTTCAGTGATATCCGCCTGTTGCCGCCGACATACCAGGGCGCCAGTTTGAGTTCGTCGGAAATCGACGGGCTGACCTTGCAGGCCGGCCACCTGAAAAGCACCCACCTGCGTAACGAAGGCGGCGACGGCAAGATGAACGCCATGCTCGGCCATGTGCCGATGCGCCAGGCCGAAAGCGATGCCTTCAACTACGTGGGCGGTGACTATGCGTTCAACGCCAACCAGAGCAGCGTCAGCCTGTGGTACGGGCAGTTGGAAGACGTCTATGAACAAGGGTTTATCGGCCTGAAGCACAGCAAGCCAGTGGGGGACTGGGTGCTTAGCGCAAACCTGGGCTATTTCACCGCGCGTGAGGATGGCGATGCGCTGCTGGGCAATATCGACAACCAGGCGTTCTTCTCGATGTTCACCGCCCGGCACGGCGGGCACAGCTTGCATGCCGGCTACCAGGGCATCTATGGCGATAGCCCGTTCCCTCGGGTATTCGCCAACATTTCACCGTTGGGTAACGAGGTGCCGACGTATGAGTTTGCCTACACCGATGAGCGCTCGTACCAGGTACGCTACGACTACAACTTCGCCGCCCTGGGCGTACCCGGCCTGACGGCGACCGTGCGGTACATAACCGGTAACAATGTCGATACCGGGCTGGGTTACGAAGGGCGGGATCGCGAACGTGACCTGGACATTGGCTATGCAGTGCAGAGCGGCGTGCTGAAGGGGCTGGGGATTCGGGTGAGGAACGCCATGGCACGCTCCAATTACCGCAGTGACATCGACGAGAACCGCCTGACGTTGGTGTACACCTGGCAGCTGTTCTGAGCCTGCCAAGGGAATTGCGCACCGTGGTCGTATGAAGGTAGCTTGCGCAAATGTCCCTTTCAGGAGCGCGACCCTTGGACTCCATCACCCAAGCCGTACTCGGCGCGGCCCTGCAAGGCACCGTGCTTGGCCGCATCCAGGGCCGACGCGCGTTGCTGTATGGCGCTGCGTTGGCCACGCTGCCCGACCTGGACGTGATCATCCGCTACGCCGACCCGGTGTCGCAGATGACCTACCACCGCGGGTTCTCCCACTCGCTGTTCGTGCTTACCGGGCTGGCCTTGCTACTGGCCTGGCTGGTCAACAAATGCTGGCCTGGCAAGGGTTACACCTTGTCCAGGTTGTTCCTCGCATTCTGGCTGGTACTCATCACCCACCCGTTGCTGGATGCCTTCACGGTTTATGGCACGCAGTTGTTCTGGCCACTGCAAGTCACGCCGCAAAGCTGGGCGGCGGTGTTCATCATCGACCCGGTCTACACCTTGCCGCTGCTGGCGGCGGTTACCTACGCCATCTTCAAGGGGGTGACCGCAAAGGCGACACGCCTGCTGACCCTGGCGCTGATGTTCAGTACCGCATACTTGGGTTTCGGCCTTGCCGGGCGTATGGCGGCGGAGCAACGCTTCCAGGCGGCGCTGGATCAGCAAGGCATTGTCGCCAGTGAAGTGCGCGCCGTGCCGATCGCTTTCAATAGTCTGGTCTGGCGAGTACTGGCCAGGACCCCGGAGGGTGATTACTACGAGGGCATCAGCAGCGGGTTCGACCGCCAAGCGCCCGAGATGCAGCGTTTGCCACGTAATCTGCAACTGGCGAAAGCATTGGCAGGAAGCCCTTTGCACCAACGTTTGCGCTGGTTTACCGATGACTGGCTGCGCTACGACCAAGTGGGCGATGCGTTGGTGGTGACCGACCTGCGCATGGGCATCCCTGGCAACTACACCTTCCGTTTCAACATGGCTCACCGTGACCGCCAGGGGCATTGGGTTGCGGATGTACCTTCGCGGTGGCAAGGCAGCGGGCCTGGCTCGATGTTCAACGGTGATGACCTGCGCTTGATCTGGCGGCGTATTGTCGACCAGCAGCCACCACTGCCGTTGGCCGCCTGGACAGACGCATACATGAGGCCAGCCCCGAACACGCCCTAGCCAGCCTGTGGCCTTGCATTAGCTGGCTTCGGCCCCATTTATGCCGGTTCGATGACTCCAGGAACCCGCTCATGGAACCCAACCGCTTCGGCGACATTGCCGCCTTTGTCAGTGCCGCCAAGGCTGGCAGCTTCACCGCTGCCGCCGCCAGCCTTGGCCTGACGCGTTCGGCGGTGGGCAAAAGCATCGCCCGCCTGGAAGCGCGCATGGCTGTGCGCCTGCTTAACCGAACCACGCGCAAGCTGAGCTTGACCGACGAAGGCCTGGTGGCCTTTGAGCGCTGGCGGCAGATTCTGGATGACCTGGATGAGGTGGAAAGCACCATGGCCCAGCGCCGCGGAAAGCCCACAGGCACCCTGCGCCTGACCGCGCCGCTTTCGTTTGGCCAACGTCACGTGCTTCCGATCCTGGATCGCTATCTCAAGCAGTGGCCGGAACTGCGCGCAGACATCCGTTTCACCGACCGCTTCGTCGACCTGGTCGAGGAGGGCGTAGACGTTGCGGTGCGTATTGGCGCACCCAAGGAAGACTCACAGTTGTTGACCCGCACGGTGGCCTGGCAGCAGTTCGTGACCTGTGCATCGCCTGCCTACCTTGAGAAGCGTGGTGTACCGCAAGTGCCCGGCGACCTCTATGGCCACGACAAGATCGCCTTCCTCGCAGGAGAGAAGGCCATGCCCTGGCGTTTTCACACCGAAGCGGGGCTGCACCTGTGCGAAGACCCCGGCCGTTTGAACATCGACAGTTCCGAAGCCATGCTCGACGGCGCCCGCGCAGGCTTCGGGCTGATTCACCTGCCCACCTACATCACCGGTGACGACCTGCGCGCCGGCACCTTGGTGGAAGTGCTGCAAGCCTACCGCCCACCGGCAGACCCGATCCGCATCGTCTACCCAAGCAAACGCCATTTGTCCCCGCGCGTACGCGGCTTTATCGATTTGTTGGTGGCCAGCTGGGAACCGGGCGTGCCTTGGGAGTACTGATTGGGGAATACCAGGCCCCTATACCGGGCCTGAACCTGGGTTTATCGCTAGCGGCGCAGCAGGGAAACTGGCAGCCACTGATAATCCCCCTGGAGACCCCATGACTGCTCTGTCCGTTCTGGATCTGGTCATGATCGGAGAAGGCAAGACCTTCGCCGACGCGATCGAAGAATCCCGCCAGCTGGCGCGCCATGTCGAGCAACAGCACTACAGCCGCTACTGGATTGCCGAACACCATGACATGCCGGGCATCGGCTCGGCGGCCACTTCGCTGGTGATCAACGAAATCGCCAACGCCACCCGGCACATCCGTGTTGGCGCGGGTGGCATCATGCTGCCCAACCATGCGCCGTTGGTGATAGCCGAGCAGTTCGGCACCCTCGATACCTTGCACCCGGGCCGTATCGACCTGGGCCTGGGCCGTGCGCCAGGCACTTCCGGGCCGACCGTACGTGCCTTGCGCGGTGCCGCGCCAGAACGTGACTTCAGCCAGGACATCGCCGAACTGCGCGACTACCTGGCCGACAACGGCAAGCGACGGGTGCGTGGCGTACCAGGCAGCCACGAGGTGCCGGTGTGGATCCTTGGCTCCAGCCTGTTCGGCGCCGACCTGGCGGCGAAGCTGGGCCTGCCGTACGCCTTCGCTTCGCACTTTGCGCCGCGTTACCTGCTGCAGGCGATTGCCCATTACCGGGCCAACTTCCAGCCCTCGGCGCAGTTGGCCAAACCTTATGTGATGGTGGGCATGAATCTCTTCGCCGCCGCCAGTGATGCCGAGGCAGATTACCTGGCCAGTTCCCATCGCAAGTGGATGCTGGACCTGCACGTCGGGCGCTTTGGTTTGTTGCCCAAGCCGCAGGAGGGTTATGTGCAACGCCTGCCTGAGCATGAGCGCGCAGTGCTGGAGCAGGTGATGGCCTGTACCGTGGCGGGTGGGCCTGAGCGGGTGAGGGAGGGGCTGCGTTCGCTGATCGAGCAGACCGGAGCGGATGAGCTGATGATCGATTGCCGCATCCATGACCCGCTGGCGCGGCAGCGGTCGCATGCCTATGCGGCGCAGGCCTTGGCCGAACAAGGTTGAAGCTACTGGCCTCTTCGCGGGTAAAACCGTGAAGAGGCCGGCACAGGGCTACACGCGTGTGATGGATGCGCGCCCCTCGGCTATCTCTTTCAGGAATTCAGCATATGACACCTCACCATTGCCATCCCGGTCGTGGTGCCATATGAAGTATGTACAGAAATCTGACAAGCTAAAAAGCTCAGTAAGTTGGGCATTGATTTTCGCCATATTCTCTTTTCTGGCGAGAACGATGTCGGCATGCGAGATCTTTCCATCCCGGTTGCGGTCAAGAGATGACAGAAAATTCACAGTGCTACTTGCTTTACCGTCTGCAACTCTCGCGCGTTTTTCCTCGACTTCCATGAAAAACTCTCCGTACGTCACATCGCCATTTCCATTTCTGTCATGACGCAAAATAACCGAAAGGCAAAGGTCCGACCAGGAAAACAAACTCCTTAGCGCACTGCTAATCGAAGCGATATGGTGTTCCCTTGCTTGAACAATGTCCGCGTGGGAAATTGTACCATTGCGATCAAGGTCGAGAGCCTCCAGGAAACCAACGATGTCACCTACAGCATTAATGGTGTTGGCGTTCTGCTGGTCATTTATCTGTTTACCAAGTGTCGTACGTGGCAGCCCGCTCTTGAGCATCTTATCTTCCTTGCCTTCCATGTTTTGCACGCCTCCCAGCGCTAAATTTGGAATGGAGTGCTGATTGTGAGCGTATCCTACCTTTCCACAACTGGTAAAAATGCCAGGTCAAAGGCGCACTTATAGGTTAAAACTTTCGAGCGGTGCGTCCCGTCACATAATGCGCTACATCATTGAACCCCGGCGTGGATGCATGCCCCGGCGTCACCAGCGAGTCGATGAACGCCTCATCCTCTGCCGTGATCTTCACCGCCAATGCACCGCCATAGGTGTCCCACTGCGCTTCGGTACGTGGCCCGACAATCGCCGAGCTTACTAGCTGGTTATTCAGCACCCAGGCAATGGCGAACTCAACCACTCCCACGCCCTTGGCCTCGACGTAAGCCTGGATCTGCCGGGCGATGGCCAGCGACTCCTGGCGCCACTCCACTTCCATGATGCGCTTGTCCTGGCGCCCTGCGCGGCTGCCGGCATCCGGCACGGCCCCCGGCGCATACTTGCCACTGAGTACACCACGCGCCAACGGGCTGAACGGCACGACGCCCAGGCCATGGGCGGCAGCAGCGGTAAGCTGCTCCGGCTCGGCCTGACGGTTGACGATGTTGTACAGCGGCTGGCTCACCACCGGCTTGGGCACCCCGAGGCGCTCGGCAATGTGGCAGACCTCGGCAATGCGCCAGCCACGGAAGTTGGACACGCCCCAGTAGCGGATCTTACCCTGGCGCAGCAGGTCGCCGATGGCCTGCACGGTCTCTTCCAGCGGCACCTTGTGGTCTTCGCGGTGCAGGTAGTAGATGTCCAGATAGTCCATGCCCATGCGGGTGAGGGTGGCCTCCAGGGCATTGAAGATGTGTTTGCGCGACAGCCCGCTGCGGTTGGGCAAGCCATCGGCCGGGCCGAAGCCGACCTTGCTGGCGACGATCCAGTCCTGGCGATGGCGTGCCACCGCTTCACCGACGATTTCTTCCGAGCGCCCGGCGTTGTACACGTCGGCAGTGTCGATGAAGTTGATGCCTTGGTCCCAGGCCTTGTCGATGATGCGCAGGGCGTCCTCGGTATTGGTCTGCTCGCCGAACATCATGCTGCCCAGGGTAAGGGCGGAAACCTGCAGGCCACTGTGGCCGAGGGGGCGGTAGATCATGCGCTTGGGTCCTTATCAGTCGGCTGATCCAGCTGTTTTACACACAACCGGGGCGCATGGAAAGGCGGACCTCAGCCAATTAGCGCCAACGCCTCTTGCAGGCTCAACGGGCGTTTCATGCGTTGCGACAGCGTTGCCATGGCATCGGAATAACCCTTGGCGACCACGGCCTCAACCCGATCATCCATACACTGCAGCGCAATGAAATCGCCTTTTTCCGGCTCACCGACGAACTCGACCCGGTTCCAGTCCCGGGCGTGGCCAAGCACTTCATAAGTGCGGCCGTGCTGGTAAGTCCAGAAGAACGGCACATCGGCATAGCGGCGCTGCTCGCCAAGCATGTTGGCTGCAGCGATTACCCCGTGTTGCTGGGCCAGGCGCCAGTGCTCGATGCGCACAGGTCGACCGGTGAGCGGGAAGGTGGCGATATCTCCCGCCGCCCACAGGCCATCGGCAGCGCGCATTTCTGCGTCGACCCTCACAGACTTGTCCTCGGTCAGCGGCACGCCTTGGAGGAAGGCAGTGACCGGTTTTACCCCCGTGCCGAGCAGCACCAAGGGTGTTTGGAGCCGTTCTCCGTTGGCCAGTTGCACGGCTTCGACTTTGTCCTGGCCCTCGATGCGCTGAACTTCAGTAGGGCCATGGAAGGTGACACCCTTGCGCTCATGCAGCTCACGGATGCTGCGGCCGATGCGTTCACCCAGCTGCCGGGCCAGGGGGACTTCGTGGCGGGTGACCACATGCACCTGTAGGCCGTACTTGCGCAATGCCGAGGCGGCTTCGAGGCCGATGAAACCGTCACCGATGATGACCACCGGTTGGCCGGGTTCGGCTGCATCGAGCAACTGGGCGGCATCCTCCCGTGAGCGCAGGGTGAACACCCCGGGCAGGTCGGCGCCGGGGATGTCCGGGCGCAGTGCTTTCCCGCCGGTGGCCAGCAGGCAGGCGTCGTAATCGATCTGTTGGCCGTCGGCGAGTGTAAGCTGGCGTTTCTGGCTGTTGAGTGTGCGCACCTTGCCGTGCTTGCGCTCCAACTGGCCCTTGCGCAAGGCGTCGGCATCAAGCAACGCGGGCACTTCATCGGGCGGCATCTGCCCGGCAATCACGAATTTGCTCAGGGCCGTGCGATCGTAGGCGGGCTGGCGTTCCTGATCAATCCACACCAGCCGGCCGGCGAAACCGTGGGCCAGCAACGTGGCGACGGCAGCGCTGCCAGCGGCGCCTGCACCGACCACGACAAAGCAGCGGGCATCGCTGTGCCGTGGCGGCTCGATTGCCGGCAGGGGCTGGTCATCGACCCAGACTTCATCGCCCTTGACCCAGGTTTTGTAGCGACGCAGGTCGGCCAGCGCAGGGGGCTCGCAGACCACCCCGTCGTCAACCGCAAAGGCGGCTTTATGCCAAGGGCAGACCAACAGGCCAGCGCAAACCACACCCTCGTCGAGCGGAGCCCCTGCGTGGGGGCAATTGCCTTGGTAGGCCCGAACCTGGTCGCCCTGGCGGATGAGGACAAGTTCTTCGCTACCGGCCTGAACGCGCAGAGGACGGTGTTCGTCGAGCTGGCTCAGGCGGGCCACGGCGTGCTGGGTCATGGGGTTTCTCCAAAGGGGCCTTTGGAACCATTTGACGCCTGGGTCGGGGAGGGGATGCGTTGAGCTGACGATCGGTGGAGGGTGTGGATTGTGTGTGGCCTGGGCTGGCCTGTTCGCGGGCTTGCCCGTTCCCACAGGATCACCACAAGCTCGAACACTGTGGCGGTCCTGTGGGTGCGGGCGAGCCCGCGAATGGGTTCAACTGGCCCTGGCAGTACTCAGCGCACCTGCCCGCGTTACCCGCAAGGCCACCAGGCTACCCAGCACGATCAGCGCCGCCAGCGAATACAGTGCGGCATCGGTCGAGCCGGTCTGGTCCTTGATGAACCCCACCAGGTACGGGCTGAGGAACCCCGCCATCTGGCCTACCGAGTTGATGATGGCCAAACCTGCCACAGCGGCACCGGCACTGAGCAGCGCGGTGGGCATTGGCCAGAACATCGGCAGGCCGGTCAGCGCGCCCATGGTGGCAATCGACAGGCCAAGAATGGCAATGGTCGGGTTACCCGCGAAGTTCACCGCGATCAGCAGGCCGATAGCACCCATCAGCATCGGCACTACAAGGTGCCAGCGGCGCTCGTTGCGCAGGTCGGCCGAGCGCCCGCACAGGATCATGAACACACCCGCCATCAGGTACGGAACGGCGCTGAGCCAGCCGATCAGCAGCGGGTTGTCGAAGCCCATGTTCTTGATGATCGATGGCAGCCAGAAGTTGATCGCGTAAACACCGCTCTGGATGCAGAAGTAGACGAAGCCGAAGGTCCAGATCAGCGGGTTGGTCAAAACGGCCAGTACGCTGTCGCCGGTAGTGTTCGGTTTGCTGGCAGCATCGGCTTCCAGGTCGGATGCAATCAGCTGGCGCTCCGACGTACTCAGCCAAGGTGCTTTCTGGTAGCCGTCACTGAGCAGGAACACCGCCAGAATGCCCAAGGCAACGGTTGGCAGGCCCTGGATCAGGAACATCCACTGCCAGCCGGCCAAGCCGTGTTGGCCGGCGGCGAAGTGCTGGAGGATCCAGCCGGAGAACGGCCCACCGAGCAAGCCCGACACCGGGATCGCCGACATGAACAGGGCCATGATGCGCCCGCGACGGGCCGCCGGGAACCAGCGCGAGAGGTACAGCACCACACCCGGGAAGAAGCCGGCTTCGGCGGCGCCGGTGAGCAGGCGCAAGGTGTAGAACTCGGTGGGGGTGGTGACGAACAGCAGGCAGGTGGAGAGGCTGCCCCAGGCGATCATCATCAGTGCAATCCAGCGCCGAGGGCCAAACCGGTTGAGCGCCAGGTTGCTTGGCAAACCGCACAGTACGTAACCGATGAAGAAGATGCCGGCGCCGAGGCCGTACACCGTTTCGCTGAACTTCAGGGCGTCGAGCATCTGCAGCTTGGCAAAGCCGACGTTGACGCGGTCCAGGTAGTTGAACAGGTAGCAGATGAAAATGAACGGAATCAGCCGCAGGGTGATGCGCCGGTACAGCGCGTTGCGGGTGGTGTCCGTGCCTTGGTCAGGGGCGGGGCTGTGTGCCATGATCGGGTTCTCTGTTGTTATGGTTGTCGCCGCGTCGCCTGTGCCGGCGCTCGCCCTGACGAGTCTCGGGGACTGCGGCCAGCCTGTCTTTGTGCTTTTGCACAGTGCCCGGCCCAGGCTGCTGTGCCCGAGCCCAAAAGCCTGACACCTAAAGGACCCCGCAATGTTCGAACTCGACCATGACTTGGCACAGGATATCGTTGACCGGGCGATGGCCATTCTGCCGTGCAACGTCAATGTCATGGACAGCCAGGGGTTGATCCTGGGCAGCGGTGAACCGGAGCGTATCAACACCCGCCATGAAGGCGCGCAGCTGGTCCTGGCCAATGGCCGGATCGTCGAGCTGGATACTGAAGCGGCCAAATGCCTGAAGGGCGTGCAGCCCGGGGTGAACCTGCCGCTGATGCTCGATGGCCGGCTGATGGGCGTACTGGGCCTGACGGGTGACCCGCAACAGGTGCGCACCTATGGCGAGCTGGTACGCATGACCGCCGAGATGCTGCTGGCCCAGCGCCATTTGCAAGCCGACCAGCAATGGCGACGGCAGCGTTGTGATGACCTGCTGGCGCTGTTGCTAGGCGGCAGCGGCGACTCGCCACGCTTGCTCGACGAAGCCCGGCAACTGGGCCTGAAGCCGCAGTTGCCACGGGTGCCTTGCCTGTTCGAGCTGGCCTCGGGGCCACCCGCCGAGGCACTTGCCGCGTGGTTGCTGAGCCGCTACCCGGACAGCTGGTGTGTCAGCCCGGCGCGGCAGTCGTTGTTGTGGTGTCGGCCCGCAGGTGTGACGCTGGATGAACCGCGCCTGCTCGAGCGCCTGCAACGCCATGGCTGGAGCGTGGAGCGCCTGGCCTTGGGCAGTACCGCGCAGAGCCTGGAGCAACTGCGCCGAGGTTATCGCCGGGTGCGAGACTTGCTGGCCTATGGGCGCGAGGTACTCCCCGCCGAGCGCTTGCTGAGCCTGCATCGCTACCGGCTACCGGCACTGCTGTGGCGGCATCGCAACGATGACGCGCTGGATGAACTGCTGGAGCCGTTGCAGCGCATTCGCGCCAAGGACAACAGTGGGCAGTTGCTCACCACCCTGCGCGCGTGGTGTGCCCATGACGGCCAGAGCCAGGCCTGTGCCGATGCCTTGGGCATCCACCGCAACAGCCTGCGCTATCGCCTGGAACGGATTGCCGAACTGGGTGAGGTCGACCCGCTGCGCATGGAGGGGATGCTTAGCTTGTACCTGGGGTTGCAGCTGTTGCCTGCTGATTGACGCGGCGCCTGCAGGCGCCGCCACGAAGGCATCTGCCCAAACAACCCGCCCGGCGTTTTGTGCATATGACCGAGGCCAGCCTGGCGGGCACCTGTCAGCATGCCGCTCATCAGGACAGGAGAATCCCCATGAAGATCGTCATTGCCCCCGACTCGTTCAAGGACAGCCTTGATGCTGCCGGTGTCGCCCGCGCTATCGCTGCGGGCCTGAGCCAGGCGTGGCCGGACGCAGCCTTGGTCGAGTGCCCGATGGCCGACGGCGGCGAAGGCACCATGGAGGCGATCTTGGCCGCCAGCCACGGCGAACTGCGCCGCCAGGCGGTGCGTGGGCCATTGGGGCACAGCGTCGAAGCCGGTTGGGGGTGGCTGCCACAAAGCCGCACGGCCATCATCGAAATGGCCCAGGCCAGTGGCTTGCAGCTGGTACCAACCGGCCAGCGTGATGCGTGCCGCAGCAGCACCTGGGGCACCGGCGAGCTGATTGCCGCCGCCTTGGCCGCCGGCGCACAGCGAGTGGTGCTGGCCATCGGTGGCAGCGCCACCAACGATGCAGGCAGCGGCATGCTGCGCGCGCTGGGCCTACGCCTGCTGGATGCCGACGGGCAAGCGCTGGAAGAGGGCGGCCTGGCACTGGCGAAGCTGGCGCGGATCGACGCCAGTCACCTGGACCCGCGCCTGGCCGAGGTGCAATTCGAAGTCGCGGCGGACGTCGACAACCCGCTGTGCGGCGCCAACGGTGCATCGGCGATTTTCGGCCCGCAGAAGGGCGCTAACCCGCAGCAGGTGCAGGCGTTGGACCAGGCGCTGGGCCATTTTGCCGACCACTGCGCACAGCTGCTGGGCGACGATGTGCGCGACTACCCTGGGTGCGGCGCTGCCGGTGGTATGGGCTTCGCCGCCCGTGCGTTCATGGGGGCACAGTTCCGCCCGGGGGTAGAGGTGGTGGCCGAACTGGCCGGGCTTGACGCCTTGGTGCAGGGCGCGGACCTGGTGGTGACGGGTGAGGGGCGTTTCGATGCCCAGACACTGCGCGGCAAGACGCCGATGGGGGTTGCCCGGGTCGCCAAACGCCACGGTGTGCCGGTGGTGGTGCTGGCCGGGACACTGGGTGAGGGCTACCAGCAGTTGTATGCCCATGGGGTCGATGCTGCATTTGCGTTGGCCAGCGGGCCGATGAGCCTGGAGCAAGCGTGTGCCAACGCGGCAGAACTGCTGCAGGCTCGGGCTTGTGACGTGGGCCGGTTATGGCGCTGCGCAGCGCGCGCCTGATCAAAGCGTTTTTGCGTCTTCGAACATGGCGATGAAGTTGGCCAGCGCAGGCGAGGCATTCTGGGCGTTCCATTTCATGTACAGGCCAATGCCTGGGGTGGATTGCTCGTCTATCGGGCGGATCGCACAGAACTGTACGCGCTCGCGTGGGGTCGATCGGGCGAATGAGGCCGGCACCAGGGCCACACCGAAACCACAGGCGACCAGCCCCAGCAGGGTATGAATCTGTGCGGCTTCCTGCACCACCCGAGGGTAGAAGCCGGCCGACTCGCACAGGGCGACCAGCTGGGCATGGTAGCCGCCGCCCAACGCCTGCGGGGTAAACACAAAATCCTCATTGGCAAACTCGCGCAGGTCGACGTCGCCTTGCTGCGCTTTCACGTGGCCGGCGGGCAGCGCCATGACAATCTGCTCGTCAAGCAACAGCCGTGACTCCAGCGTACCCACCGGCAGCGGTAACCTGCGCATGAAGCCTATATCCGCCTCGCCGGCCAGCAGCGCCTTGGCCTGCGTCGCCGATGGCATCTCGCGCAGGGTCAGCTGCACGTTCGGGTAAGTCTCGCGATAGCGCCGCAAGCTGTTGAGTAACGAGTCGTAATAGGCGATGGAAATGGCCGTGATGGTCAGTTTCCCGCTGACACCCGAAGAGACATTACGGGCGTACTCGATACCCTGTTCCAGCTCGGCAAGCACGCGGTAAGCCGTATCGCGAAAGGCTGTGCCGGCCGGGGTCAGACGCACCCCGCGCGTATTGCGCAAGAACAAGCTGAAACCGAGCTTTTCTTCCAGGCGGCTGATCGCCTGGCTCAGCGGCGGCTGTGCCATGTGCAGGCGCGCGGCAGCCTTGTGAAAGTGAAGCTCTTCTGCCACGGCGATGAACTGCCTGAGCAAACGTGTTTCGATCAATCAAGCATTCCTTCAGCGCGGCGACTCGGTGGTGATATCCATGAGATATCAAAGTTGCATGCTTTTAATATTAAGTCATTGAATTTTTTGTTGTTATCGTAAAAAGGAGAATCGAAGGTAGCCAGAAATGCCCGTTACAGAGCCTTTCCACAACGAAGTTGCGGCCGTCACCGATGCCGCACAGGGCCTGGGCTTGGCCTATGGCATGGGGCTGACCGGACGATCGCCCCGCATCAAGGAATGCAGCTGCGTGCCAGTCAAGGTCGCCAATACCCGCGCCGACCTGGGCGAAAGCCTGGTGTGGGATGAGCATAACAGTGCGTTGTACTTCATCGATATTTCTGGCGGGCGGATCAACTGCCTGACGCCGGAAGGCGAAGTCGAGAACCTTTACGCGTCAGCCGCGCGCATTGGCGCCCTTGCGCTGACCGACCGGGGCAACCTGATTTTCACCGAAGATGCCAGCGTGGCCATCTTCGATATGGCGGCGCGCAAGGTATGCCAGCATTCAGCATCGGTCCATCCGCGCTCCACCTACCGCTTCAACGACGGCGCCTGTGACCCACAGGGGCGCTTCGTTACCGGGTTGATGGACGATGCCCTTAGCGGCAATACCGGGGCGCTGTTCCGTTTTGACGGGCAGTTGAGCGACGAGGTCATCCACGATGACATGGCCTTGCCCACTGGGGTTGCCTGGTCGCAAGACGGCCAGACGGTGTACTTCGTCGATTCGGCGGCGCGCGCCATCTACCGTGCCGAGTACCTCATGGAGGGGCGGCTGGGCGTTGTTACGCTATTTGCCGAAACGCCTGCCGAACTGGGGCGGCCAGATGGCCTGGCGCTGGACCGCGAAGGCGGGCTGTGGGTGTGCCAGTACCATGGCAGCTGCCTGCTGCGCTACGACCGCCACGGCCACCTGACCGATCAGGTACTGATGCCGGTACCGTGCCCCACCAGTTGCTGCTTTGGCGGGCCCGGCATGAATACCTTGTTCATCAGCACCGCGCGTTTCGACATGAGCCCTGAAGGCCTGCTCCATTACCCGGATGCTGGCGACCTGTATGCCATCCACCCGACAATTGGCGGTGTCCCCCGGCACAGCTTCAAGGAATAAGCGCTTGGGCCTGGCTGGCCGGCAACACGGCCAGTTCGCCAAAACGCTGCGCCGAGTCGATGTAGCGCAGCGCCGACTTGGCGTCTTTCCAGCCCACGTAGCTCATCAGTGATTTCAGTTCCCAACCATTGGCTGTGGCCCAGGTGGCAAAGCCACGCCGTAGCGAGTGGCCGGTATACAGCGCAGCCGGTACCCCGGCACGCTCCAGCATGCGCCGCAACAGGCCGACCAGGCTGTTGCTGTTGAGCGCGCTTTCACCGAGGTTGCCCCAGCGGTCGAGCTTGCGAAACACCGGCCCGTGGGCAATGCCGGCAACTTCCAGCCATTGCAGGTAGGCCGTTACCGGGCACAGGGCCTTGAGGGCAGGGGTGCGGTGCTGCACGCCCAAGGCTTCGCGGTCGCCCTTGCTGCGCGGCAGAAACAGCGTGATGCCGACACCGGCTTCGGCCTGGATATGTTCGATGCGCAAGCGTGCCAGTTCATCACCGCGAAAACCTCGCCAGAAGCCCAGCAACAGCAACGCAGTGTCGCGGCGTGCCCGGCGCAGGGCGGCCAGGTCATGGTGTTCGCGGGCCTGGCGAGCCTCCTCTTCAAAACACGCCACGGCAGTTTGCAGGTGTTGCAGCAACAGCGGGGCGGCCTGCCTGGGCGGCGTCGGGTGCAAGGTGCGGATGCCGCGTAGAACCTGGCGTACCAGCGGTGCCTTGGTCGGGTCGGGGAAACCTTGGGCGACGTGCCATTGACTGAGCGCGGCCAGGCGCTGGCGCAGGGTACTGACGGCGTGGTGTTCGGCATGCTCGACCAGGTAGCGGGCGATACTCTCGGCGGTGGCCGGGAGAAAGCCGCCCCAGTGGCTTTCGAAGTGCTCGATGGCGGCCTGGTAGCTGCGCCGGGTGTTGTCACGGGTGGCGGCGCGAAGGTAGCGCTCGATATCGGTCATGGTGCGGCTGTCGGTAGGTGATGAGCACACGATAAACCGAAATCCCAAGACAAGCACCTAATGCGGCACCGGGGCAACGCCATCCTGCAGGGCCGGCACCAGCCCCATCGTATCGTGCGAGGCCTCAATGCCGTTGAAGTGCGGGTAGTCGCGCAACTGCGCCGGCGACAGCGGCCGGCTGAAGTGATAGCCCTGGGCAATATCGCAACCCGCCAGTTTCAGGCACACCACCTGCTCACGGGTTTCCACACCTTCGGCCACCACTTCCAGGCCCAGGCGTTTGGCCAGGATGATGGTGGAGGACACGATCGGGCTGTCGTCATGACTGTTGGACAAGGGGGCGATCAGCGAGCGGTCGATTTTCAGCTTGCTTAGCGGCAGCGAATGCAGGTGGGCGAAGCCGGCGTAGCCGCGGCCAAAATCGTCCAGGCTGATGCCCAGGCCCGCGCTGCGCAGGGTGTGCAGGTGCGCCACAGCGGTACTTTCCGGGTCGAGGATGGTGGTTTCAGTGATTTCCAGCTCCAGCCGCTGCGGCGCAATCGCATACTGCTGCAGTTCGTTCAGCAACCGGGTAGCGAAGTCGTCTTGGCGCAGTTGCAGGGCGGAGACATTGACAGCCAGCCGCGTCTCCCGGCCTTGGGCGTCCCACTCCGATAATGCCTCGCAGGCCAGGCGCAACACCTCCCAACCCAGCTCGACAATAAAACCACTGCGTTCGGCCAGGTCGATGAAGCGGTCCGGGTACAGCAGGCCGAATTCAGGGTGATCCCAGCGCACCAGCGCTTCGTAGCCCAGCACTTGCTGGGTGTCGAGGCGTATCTGCGGCTGATAGTGCAGCACGAACTGGCGCTCGGCCAGGGCACTGCCGAAGGCCTGTTCGAGGGTGAAGGCCTGAATGTCGGCCAGGTTCAGCGAGGGGTCGAAGAAGCGATATTGCGCGCGCCCGGCCTGTTTGGCCGAATACATCGCAGCGTCGGCACTGCGGATCAGGCTGTCGATGTCCTGGCCATCGCGGGGGCAGATGCTTACGCCCACGCTGGGGCTGGTGTTGACCTCCTGGCCATCCAGGGCATAGGTGGCCGACAACCGCTGGACCAGTTCGCGAACCCAGGTATTGATCTGTTCCTCGCTGCGTTCGCCTGCCAGCAGCACCACGAATTCGTCGCCGCCAAAGCGCGAGGCTTCGTCACCGGGCTCCAGAAGGCGCTGGATGCGCCCGGCAACAGCCTGCAGCAGCAAGTCGCCAATCTTGTGGCCGAGCGAGTCATTGATCGACTTGAAACGGTCCATGTCGATGAACAGGATTGCCATCAGCCGGCGCTTGCCCCGTTGCCGAGTAAGTGCCTGACCCGCCACTTCGACGAACTGGCGGCGGTTGTGCAACCCGCTGAGGTGGTCGGTGGCGGCGGCATGGCTGCTGCGCCGGTGTTCCTCCTCAAGGCGCCCGATAAGTTGCTGGTTGACCTGTTGGGCCTGCTCCAGAGCATTGAAAGCCTCCTGGTGCTTGCGCAGCAGGCGCAAGGTGCACAGTAAACTGCCGAGGATCAGCAGGGTCATGCTCAGGTTCAGCCAGAACTGCCGACAATAGGGCAATGCCGAGGGTGTAGGCAGGCCAAGGCCGCACGCCGGATGGGCGGCGGTTACGGAGGGGATGTGCAGCCCCCAAAGAAAGGCCAGGGTGGCTGCGCACAGCATCAGGATCAGCAGCCGCAAAAGGCTGGTGGATGAAAACGAACGGCGAATCACTGCTGATAGTTCCCGACCCTGGGTGATGCTCGAAAAATACGACAATAAGATGACAGGCTGATGACTGATAGCTAATTGCCTTTAAGGGTTTCCCGTATCCGCCAAGGGCGCCTGCAGGCGTGCGGTCTCCTCTTCGATGTAGCTCATCAAGGCGCTGACTTCGGCATCACCCAGGCGCATGTTGGGCATCGCCAGGCGGTTGTACTGCTCGTACAGCAGCATGGCCAAGGGGTCTTTCTCTGCCAGCATGCGGTCGGGTTCTTTCAACCAGCGGGTCAGCCAGTTGGCATCACGCTGGCGGGTCACACCCAGCAGGTCGGGGCCTATACCCGGTTGCCCCGGCTCGGTATTGCCCAGCGTGTGGCAGGATGAGCAACGGGTGCGGAAGATCTGCTCGCCACTGCTTGGCGGACGTACTTCGGGCGCTTGAGCGTAGTCATTGTTCATGGCGCTGGCCTGCTTCCAGTTGTGCAGGCTGTTGCCCAGGCGATCGGCGAGGATGTACGGGCTTTCGAAGGGCGAAGCCTTCATCCAGCGGCCGGTGGCCTGGTTGCCGATGATGAGGCTCAGGTTGTGGTCTTTGGAACGGCCGTTTTCAAGGCCGTCAATCCACAGCCCTAGGCTACGGCGCAACCGTTCGATGTCGTCAGGTTCACCGGTGAGCAGCGTCCAGCCGGGGCCGATACCGAACTTTTCAGCGTAGCGTTTGAGGGTGGCTGGCGTGTCGTTGTAAGGGTCGATGCTGATGGAGTACAGGAAAATGTCCTTGCCGACCCGGTCGCCAAGAATCTTCTGCACCTGGCGCAGGCGTGCGGTTTCAACCGGGCAGGAGTCGGAACAACCGGTGAAGATGAAGTTGATGGCGACCACCTTGTCCTTGATCAGGTCGTCGAAGAAATGCACTTGCTCGCCGTCCTGGGTGAGCAGGGGGATGTTGGGGAAGTAGTCGGCACCCCAAGGGCTCTCAGCTTCTTTGGCAACCGGTTGTTGCGGCTGCAACGGCCAGAACGGGATGCTGGCGGCGAACAGCGCGAGCACCATCAGGAAACGCCATGAGCCGGACATGATGCGGTCCTCATCGGTTGGCAGTGGGGCCGCAAAGCGGCCCCCGCCTTGCACTCACTGATACCTGACTGGCGCCGTCACGGTCTGCCCCAGCGCCGACTTCACGGTAATCGTCGCCGGTGTTGCCGGGCCGAAGCCGGTGGTGGTCACCGACACGCGCCAGCGCGCACCGGTGGTCGTGGCGGTCAGCGTGGCGTTACCCAGGCTTACCGGGCCGCCAGTGGTCGCCGCAGTCACGCTGATGCTGTTGCCCGTGGCCACTGTGGTAGTCCCTTGCACATCCCAGGTGAAGCGGTTACCGCTGCGCACCTGCACCGTGGCACTGGTGACCTGGATCTGGTCGACCGCTGCCGCCGGGCTGACCGCGATGCTGACCGTGGCCGGGTTCACCGACTCGGCCCCTTTAGCATCCCGCGCCGTGTAGTTGAAGCTGGCGGTGAACGGCGTGGCGACCTTGGCAGGCGGGGTGTAGGTCACCGTGGTGCCATTGGTGCTGACGCTACCCTGGCCGGAGTCTGGCTGGCTGAGGCCGACGACAGTCAATGGCAGGTTCCCTTCCGGGTCGGTGTCGTTGGCCAGCACGTTCAGGGTGATCGGCTTGCCAGCAGTGGTTGCCGCACTGTCGTTGGCCGCGACCGGTGGCTTGTTGGCGGCATCATCGTTGTCGTCCTTGCCTTTGGTGCGGAAGGTCGGCAGGCCCACCGACGCCATGTATTGCACGCCATCCCAACCTGGCAGCGGGGTCGGCATTACCTGGAACTGCCCTGGGTGTTCAATGTCCCAGCGCAGCAGCATCGAAGAGTCTTCATGCTGGGTGTTGTGGCAGTGCTCCATGTAGGTACCGGCGAACTCCCGGAAGCGAATGGCAACTTCCACTTCTTCAGACGAATCAACATCGGGCCCTATGCGGTACACATCTTTGCGCGCCCATTTCTCCCACTCTGGCGGCGCCTTGCCGTCGCGGCTAAGAATCACACCTTCCTCGAAGTGCACATGCACCGGGTGGCTCCAGCCATTGCCGCCGTTGACGATTTTCCACACTTCCAGGGTGCCGTCGCCGCTGAAGCCGCCATCGGTGGACTGTTGGGCCAGTTGTGGTGCAGCGCTGATACGTCGTGGATCCATGCTGTAGCCGAAGCCGCCATCGGTCTTGATGGTCCAGGGGGTGGTATCGGTGCCGTCGGAGCGACCAAAGATGAACTCGCGGTGGCGGGCCTCCTTGATCTTGGCCTGGTCGGCGGCCGAATTGCGGTCAATGGGCAGCGGGAGCATTTTCAGGCCTGCGGCCTTGCCGGGTTTGGCCGGTTCGTAGGCCACCGGGTCCATGCTCACGTCCTGGCCGCTGTACGGCTGCACGATCAACTGCAGGAACTTGCCGACCAGCGGGTCGCCGTTCTCCCACAGCGGGCCCTTGCTGGTCTGTTTGATCACTGCCTTGTACTTCTCCGACAGCACGTCGGCCAGCGAGATGGCACCTTCCGGGCCCTTGCCGGTGAGGTGTTCCTCCAGGTTGACGAAGTACAGCTTGTCGCCCACCTTGATGCCGTTCTTGGCGAAGTTGATGATGATGTCGTAGCGCTCGGCAATACCTTGCAGCGGCAGGATACCGTTGTTGTCTTGCAGGTTGCCGTCACCGTTGAGGTCCATGGTGCCGTCGAATGGCACGGCGTGCTCCATGATGTTGCCGTCGTTGGCGATCATGTGGAACGGCACCCGCGCATAGGACACGTTGGAGCCGGATGGCCCCTTGAATTCGCCGCTGGTCCCGGCGATTTCACGCACGACTGCGAATTTGAAGTAGCGGGATACCGAGCCATTGAGCAGACGGAAGCGATAACTGCGCGCGCGCACCTTGAGCTTGGGCTGGTACTGCCAGTTGACCAGCATCTGGTCGCCAAGGAAGCCATCGGTGTTGAACGGGTTGAACCACAGCTGGCCGTTGGCATCCCAGGCCTTGTCGGCCATCACCAGGTTGACGTCGTAGTCGCGGTTGCCCCAAGGCATGCCCGAACCGCTGGGGAAGCGCAGGTTCACGCCATCCTGCAAGGCCTCGTTGCCGCGGTCCAGGGCGCTGTAGTAGTTCATCATCACGGCGTTGCCCTTGTAGACGTTCTGCGCCGTGAAATCCATCATGTGGTCGTGGAACCAGTGGGTACTCATGGTTTCGCGCCAGTCGCCACGAATCTTGATGCTGCCGTTCTGGCAGGTTTTCAGCCCGGGCGAGCCGTCATTGACGAACAGGGTTTCCCCCGGTGAGCAAGGGAACGCGGCACGCGGGTCTTGTGCGCGGGTGTTGATGGTGTCGTAGCCGGCCAGCTGCACCGGCCAACGGTAGTCGTAGTACTGGCCGGGGAAGAAGTAGGCGTTGGCATAGCCGTCGCTTTCGGCGGGGGAGTGGCCGTTGTGCTCGTGGGTCGAGATGGTATGCAGGCCAAAACCGCCGTTGGCCGACGGGTCGATCGGCAGGGCGTTGTAATGGCGCATCAGCACCGGCTGGCCATAGCGCACCATCAGCAACTTGACGGGGAACGTGCCATCGAACGTCCACAGCGACTTGTGGTTCTGCAGCGGCATGTTCGGGTGGAAGCGGGTGTCGATGCCCTTGGTCGTGCCCAGCGTATTCGGGATGTCGGAGGTCTGGTAGTACAGCCCGCCCGGGCCGAATTCACCGACCGCATAGTTGTGCAACTGCTTGCGGTCGCGCAGGCCCTGGTTGATGCGCGCACCGGCTTGCGCGGTCTTGAACGCAGTCTGCGGATAAAACTCGTTCCAGCGCTGGTGTGACCAGCCTTTGCCTGGTGGACGGCCTTCAGCCGGGGAGCCGACCGGCTTGCGGTTCAGGAACATCTCGATCTGCGCCTTCCACGGGTTGCGGTCCAGCACGTTGGCGTACTGGGTCGGGAACGGGTAAAGCCCGGGTTGCTTGAGGAAAGCTTCCAGCGCGGTGCCACTGGGGCCGCTGCGGGCAACGACGTTGGGGTCCTGCGCCGGGGCGGCCCCCAAGGTGGGAACCGGGAAGGTCAGGCTGGGCGGTGGCAGGGTGGGGTCGAGTTTTTCTGTGCCGAACTCTTCGAACAGCAGCAATTGTTGGGTGAACGGCTGCGCACCGAACAGCGGGCTGGGCTTGCCGTTGGTAGGGTACTTGTCAGAGGTTTGCAGGGCAGGCGGTAGTACGTTGTCGGTGCGCACCGTGTTGCGGTCGCCATACATCCCATTGGTCAGTTCCAGCGAACCTTGGTTGGCTTCGGGCAATGTATTGAGGTTCAGCAAGGCCGGGGTCGGATCAGCCGGTTGGTCGGTGTAGGCGGAAGGATCGGTTGGCGGCGGCAGGCCGTTATCGTCGAGGGGGGCCGCTGTAACCGTGATCAGCCCGAGGCTGAGCATCAGCGCGGTGACGGTCGACAGCTGGAATGCATGCCTAGCAGGGTGGATCACGGCAGATGTTCTCATTGCCTTATGCCTCGCTCGCGGCTTTATGGCTTAAAGCCATCAATGGCGTTTTGCCCGGTAAAAAGCCCTGAGCAACGGCTGTGCCAACCGATATTTCAGTAATGCTTTGTTAAACAAATCGTTGTAGCGCCTGATGTGCGCTAAATAACAGGGTGTCAAAAATGGGGATATGTCCCCACTAGCGGGTCACCCAGTGCCCAGTCTTTGGGGGATGGGTAGTGACAGCACTGGCTCACTGGGGTATACCTGAGCGCCACCAAGGGGAGCCCGGCAACGGGCTGAGAAACCGCTGAGCGTTGCAGCGCGGTGACCCTTCGAACCTGATCCGGATCATGCCGGCGAAGGGATGGGATTCGTAACCTGCCTTTTTGCCGGCCTCACTGCGAGGCCCGTCCATGCTCACCGCCAAGGTCTCGCTGTCACCCCCATCAAGGACAGCAACATGACCGAACGTTTCAGCCAGTCCCTGCGCCGCCAAAGCGAGCCGACCTGGTCGGCGGCCGTGGGCCACCGTTTCGTGACCCAACTGTGCGACGGCAGCCTGCCGGCCCCGATCATGGTCGACTACCTGGTGCAGGACCACCGTTTCCTCGACAGCTTCCTCACCTTGCTGGGCGCGGCCATCGCCACCGCTGACACGTTCGAGGCCCGCCTGCGCTTCGGCCGTTTCGCCGGGATGATCTCCAGTGACGAGAACACCTACTTCCTGCGCGCCTTCGAGGCCCTGGATGTAAGCCCGGCGCAGCGCACTGAACCGGCCGACACTGCGCCAACCGCAGGTTTCAAGGCGATCATGCGTGAAGCGGCGGCAACCCGCTCCTATGCGGCGGCGCTGGCGGTGCTCAATGTTGCAGAAGGCCTGTACCTGGACTGGGCACTGAAGGCGCCGAAGCCGATGCCGGACAACTTCGTTCATGCCGAGTGGATCACCCTTCACGACAACCCGGACTTCCAGGCCTTCGTTGCCTTCCTGCAAGCCGAGCTGGACCGCGTTGGCCCGCAGGAAGCCGCACTGTCCAGTGATTTCTACCAACGTACCGTCGAGCTGGAGCTGGCCTTCTTCGATGCCGTCTACCCGGAGGGCAAGTGAGCATGGACATCTTCGAGCGCCTCAAGGCTGGTGCGACGCATCAGTGGCACAGCTACGTCGACCATGACTTTGTGCGGCAGATGGGCGAGGGCACGTTGAGTGAGGACGCGTTCCGGACTTACCTGGTGCAGGATTACCTGTTCCTTATCCAGTTCGCCCGTGCCTGGGCATTGGCTGCCTATAAAAGCCGCCGCCCGGCGGACATACGCGCCGCGCAGGCCGGGCTGGCAGCGATCCTGGATGAAACCGAACTGCATTTGCGCCTGTGCGCGCGTTGGGGGCTGACCCAGGCCGATATCGAGGCGGCGCCAGAGCATCAGGCTACCGTGGCCTATACCCGCTACGTGCTGGACTGTGGCGCCGCCGGCGACTTGCTGGAGCTGCATGTGGCGCTGGCACCGTGCGTGATCGGCTATGCCGAGATCGGCCGTACCCTGGCCGAACGGATTGGCGACTTGAGCAACCACCCGTACCGCGAGTGGATTGGCGAGTATGCCGGCGAGGGCTACCAAGGGGTCGCGGCGGCGGCGCGCAAGCACCTGGATGAACTGGCAGCGCGGAGCATGACCGAACAGCGCTTCGCAGACCTGGTGGGGATTTTCGGGCAGGCGTCCAGCCTGGAGGCTGATTTCTGGCAGATGGGGCTGGACAGCCAGTAAATCGATACCCGCGCCAGGCACTGGCGGATAACCTTGGGCTCGACCACTATGCAGGTAGCGGCGATAAGCGAGCCCAAGGAGTAACACCATGAACATTATCAATGCACGCTTGCGCGGCAAGCCCGGTTTGTTTCGCATCGAACTGAGCGGCGAGCGCATTGCTGCCATCGTGCCCCAGGCCGAGGTAGTGGCACCCGTTGCTATCGATGACCTTGATGCCGGGCAAAACCTGGTGGTGGCACCCTTTGTGGAACCGCACATTCATCTGGATGCCACCCTGACCGCCGGCGAGCCGAAGTGGAACATGAGCGGCACATTGTTCGAAGGCATCGAGCGCTGGGCCGAGCGCAAGGAAATCACCACCCACGACGACATCAAGGTCCGAGCGAAAAAAACCATCGGCATGCTGGTGGACCACGGTATCCAGTATGTACGGACCCATGTCGATGTCACCGACCCGAGCCTTACCGCGCTCAAGGCCATGGTCGAGGTACGTGACGACGTGCGCGAGCTGATCGACTTGCAGATCGTCGCCTTCCCTCAGGAGGGTATCGAGTCGTATGCCAATGGGCGGGCGCTGATGACCGAAGCAGTGGCCATCGGTGCCGATGTGGTGGGCGGCATTCCGCATTTCGAGAACACCCGCGACCAGGGCGTGTCGTCGGTGAAGTTCCTGATGGACCTGGCCGAACGTACCGGCTGCCTGGTGGACGTGCACTGCGACGAGACCGACGACCCGCAATCGCGCTTCCTTGAAGTGCTGGCCGAAGAAGCCAGGGTGCGCGGTATGGGCGCCCGGGTAACCGCCAGCCATACCGTGGCCATGGGTTCGTATGACAATGCCTACTGCTACAAGCTGTTCCGCCTGCTGAAACTGTCGGGCATCAACTTCGTGTCGTGCCCAACCGAGAGCATTCACCTCCAAGGGCGCTTCGACAACTACCCGAAACGCCGCGGCGTCACCCGCGTGGCCGAGATCGACCGCGCCGGCATGAACGTGTGCTTTGGCCAGGACTCCATCGTCGACCCTTGGTACCCGCTGGGTAATGGCAACATCCTGCGCATTCTCGAAGCCGGGCTGCACATCTGCCACATGCTCGGCTACGAAGACCTGCAGCGCTGCCTGGACCTGATCACCGATAACAGCGCCCGCACCCTGAACCTGGGGGAGCGCTACGGCATCGAGGTGGGGCGGCCGGCCAACCTGTTGCTGCTGTCGGCACCGGACGATTACGAAATGGTGCGTAGCCAAGGGCACGCGCTGGTGTCGGTGCGAAACGGCAAGGTGTTGATGCGCCGCACGCCCGCGCAGGTTGAGCGCACGCACTGATACACCCGCCACTTTGAAGCCCGTAACGCCCCGCCGGCCTTGAGCCGGACGGGGCGTTTTGCTGTTTGCCGTACGGCTAAACGCACGCTTGGAGCGGATTTTTGCCGGTAACATGCGATAAGCCGTGATTATTCTTCCTGAGGAAACGTTTGCAGGAGCGCGTTGTTATCGCCATAATCAGTACGTAATTACATGTTACATAACACAGTACAAAATCGTAGGAGCACGCATGGCCCGGGGCGGTATCAACAAGGTGGTGGTTCAGCAGGCACGTCAGGCGTTGATTGCCCGCGGCGAGAATCCCAGCATCGATGCCATACGTATCGAGCTGGGCAATACCGGCTCGAAAACCACGATTCACCGCTACCTGAAGGAATTGAACGGCCAGCAACCCGTGGCCTCCGAAGGGGGCGCGGCGCTGAGCGATGTGCTAAGCCGCCTGGTCGGGCAATTGGCCACTCAGCTACAAGATGAGGCCGACCTGAAGATCGAACAGGCCGAAAGCACGTTCTCTCAACAGCGAGAGCAGCTTGAAGCTCAGCTGGAAATCGCCCGTCAGGCCCTGGCGGCAGCGCATCAGCAACACCAGATTGATGCAGCGGCTTTGGCCGACGAAACGGAAAAGCGGTTGACCACACAAAGCACGCTGCAAGCCGAACAGCTGCGCAGCGCCAGCCTCAACCAGTCACTGGGTGAATTGCAGGTGCGCCTTGCCGACAAGGACGAACAGGTGAAGTCACTGGAGGACAAACACCGCCATGCCCGCGACGCCCTGGAGCATTACCGCAATGCCAGCCGCGAACAGCGCGAGCAGGAACAGCGCCGCCATGAAGCACAACTGCAGCAGATGCAGGTGGAAGTACGCCAACTGCAGCAGGGCATGATCGTCAAGCAGGACGAGCTGACCCGCTTGCACCGCGATAATGAGCGTTTGCTGGGTGAGTACCGCCAGGCCGCCAGCGAGTGCCGGGCGCAGAACGAGTTGCTGGAGCAACGCGATGCGCAGATCCAGGGCTTGCGGACGATCCTGGCCCAGGCACAAGGTGCCAGCGAAGAAATGCGCCGGCAGCTGGATGTGCAAGCGCAGCATCTGGAAACCAGGCGCGACGTGTGCGCGGAACAGGCGCGGCAGTTGCTGCGGTATGAAGAGCAGTTAAAAGAACGCGATGTGGCGTTGGCGCAATGCAGGGCACAGCTGCCTGCACATGCAGAGTGACGGGCCGTCTAATAATCGACGTAACGGCGCATTGCACAACGTTCAGTGAGGCCGTGTGCACGTTCATTGGCCAGGATTTCCCGCAACCGCGGGCTCAGCAGCCGCTCATCGAGCACCTCGAACCCGAACCGTGCATAGAAGGGCGCATTCCAGGGCACCTTGGCAAAGGTGGTCAACGTGAGCTCGCGCGCTCCCGCGTCACGCGCGGCATCAGCCACTTGCTGCAGCAAACGCCGCCCCACGCCTTGCCCTTGAACCTCCTGGCGCACCGATATTTCATAAAGGTGCAGCGCCTGCCCTTCACGGCGGGCACAAGCAAAACCGGCAAGGCACCCATTATCGTCCTCGGCCACCCAGCTACCGCCCGCGTCGACGAAAGCCCTGTGCGCAACGCAATCCATCACATCACCTTGCGCCAGCCAGGCCAGCGTCGGCCAGCCGGCAAACGCCTGGGCCGCCGAACGCTCTACGTCCGGCAGGTGTTGAATATCGCGCTCAAGGGTAGGGCGGATACGCATGAATCACTCCTGTTTCAGTAATCCGCCGCCAGTACTTGCGGCTGTAATTGCCAGCGCACCGAGCTTACACCTTTCTCCAGGCTCACCCGGCTGACCAGCCGCTCCAGTTGTGCGGGGGCCTGCGCGGTGCCCAACAGCTCGGCGCGTACTTCCAGGCGCGCCGGGCTGTCCAGATCCTGGCTTTGCAGTGACTGCAGCCGCAGCTGCGGATCGCCCAGGCTATGCAGCATCAGGCTGCGCACCTGGATTTCGTCCTCGGCGCGGCAGACGATTCGCACTTCGAAGTGCTGCTCCACCTCGCTGGCCGGCACCACGTCCTGACGGTCCAGGCGCTGGGCGATGTCACGCAGCAGGATATTGGCACATAGCACCACCAGGCTACCCAATGCCGCCTCCAACAGCAGCCCAAGGCTGCACAGCACACCCACTGCCGCCGTGCACCATAAGGTGGCTGCAGTGTTCAGGCCTCGTACGTTGAAGCCGTCACGCATAATCACACCCCCTCCGAGAAAGCCGATGCCCGACACCACATAGGCGGCGACGCGCGACGCATCGGCAGGTGCCATGCCTGGCACCGTCTGGGTCATCAGCACGAACAGACAGGCACCGGTGCTGACCAGCGCATTGGTGCGTAGCCCGGTCAGCCGTTGGCGCAATTGCCGTTCGGCACCGATCAACGCCCCCAACAGCAAGGCAATGCTGACGCGCAGCAGAAATACTTTCCAATCCATAGCAAACCTCTTGCGCAGGCATACGCCCGCATGAACGCCATCAGTTGGCGTGGTTGAAAAACCAGAACAATGCGCAGGACCACGAGGAAGGGAGGAAAAGCGGGGGGTTACAAGAAACCACCGTCTTGCCAGGGCGGCCAGACAGTGCAGGACACTGCCGGGCTAGTGCGCCACGCGGGCCTGTCGCAAGCGACTGGGGCTACTGTCCAAGGCAGATCTCCTGTTGAAGAAGGCAAAATTGCGTCGCGGACCATACGCCCGGTGGTAGAGCAGGTCAAGGGCGAAAACATGACAATGGCTTCATCCTTGAATGGCCTGCAGCCGGTCACGCCCACATGGAAAAAAACCTGGGCAGCCGTTAACCTTGCGCCTCTCTTTGCCATCACCCGGACCGTTCCATGCTGTTGAATCTCGCCGTACTGTTCGGCACCCTGGTGGCCATGGAGGGTGTTGGCACGCTGGCTCACAAGTACATCATGCATGGCTGGGGCTGGTGGCTGCACCGTTCGCACCATGAGCCTCAGCTGGGCATGCTCGAAACCAATGACCTGTACCTCGTGGCCCTGGGCCTGATCGCCACGGCACTGGTAACGCTGGGCAAAAGCGGTTATGCGCCCTTGCAGTGGGTGGGCGGTGGGGTGGCTGGGTACGGGGTGCTGTATGTGGTGGCCCATGACGGATTTTTTCACCGGCACTGGCCGCGCAAGCCTCGGCCAGTCAACCGCTACCTCAAGCGCTTGCACCGGGCGCATCGGTTGCACCATGCGGTGAAGGGGCGCACGGGAAGTGTTTCGTTCGGCTTCTTCTATGCGCCCCCATTGAAGGTGTTGAAGCAGCAGCTGCGCAGCAAGCGCAGCCAGCAGTAACAACCTGAGCGGGCCTCAATTCACCGCTTCGCCTTCGGGCTGCGCCGCCACATGCCCACGGCTCACCCACCAGCCAAACCCCGCTGCCGTAAAGAACATGATCAGGCTATACAGCGCCGCCGGTACCGCCATGGTCGCGTTGTTCAGCAGCGAAGGGCTCAGCGCCAAGGCAATGGCCAAGGTCCCGTTATGGATGCCGATTTCCATGCCAATGGCAATTGCCTGGCGCTTGGGAATATTCAGCAGGCGCGGCACCCAGTAACCCACTGCCAGGCTCAACAGGTTGAACAGCAGCGCCGCCAGGCCCACCACCGGCGCATACTCGACCACGGTCTGCCAGTCCTTGGCCAAGGCCAGGACGATGGTGAAGGCGAGGAACAGCGCGGCCACCAGCTTCATCGGTTTTTCCATGCGCGCGGCGAAAACCGGGGCGAAATGGCGTATCAGCATGCCCAGTGCTACCGGCAGCAGCACAATGGCAAACACCTGCATCACTTTGGCAAACTGCAGCCCAATGGCTTGATCCGAAGCCATGAACCAGCTCAACGACAGGTTCACGAGCAATGGCATGGTCAGGATTGCGATCAGCGAATTGACCGCCGTGAGGGTGATGTTCAGCGCCACATCGCCATGGGCCAGGTGGCTGAACAGGTTGGCCGTGGTGCCGCCTGGCGAGGCCGCCAACAGCATCAGCCCTACCGCAAGGGCCGACTCCAGGCCAAAACCGTTGGCGATCAGGAAACACACCAACGGCAGCAGCAGGATCTGGCAGGCCAGGCCGACCATCACCGGTTTGGGGTATTTCACAACGCGAGCGAAGTCCGCCAGGGTCAACGACAGCCCAAGGCCGAGCATGATGATGCCCAAGGCTAGCGGCAGAACGGCGGTGAGCAAGGGCGAGGCTGTCATGGGCGGTCTCTTGGGCGAAGGATCTCGAGGAGTGTAGGCAGGCGCGGATTGATAGCTAATTGCAAAGGGCCAGCTATTGGTAACCATTTGTTACCAAGCGCAGCGGCTGGCCGGGCTGCATGCCGCGTTGCAGTAGGCCTGCAGGCGCAGTAGCATTCCCGTTTTTACCAAGGATTAGCCTGTCATGCCGTTCCAGCAAGGTCTGCTTGCCAACCCTGTGCCGGCCCACGCCCGTCACCTGTTCTTCACCCTGCAGTCACCCGAGGCGTTGCCAGCTGCGCTCGATGCCTTGCTGCCGCAGGTCGATGGCGAACAGCTGCTGCTCGGTGTCGGCGCCCCGCTGGCCAAGGCCCTGGGCCGCGAAGTGCCCGGCCTGCGCGCCTTCCCGCTGCTGGATGCCGCCGTTGAAAACCCGAGCACTCAGCACGCCCTGTGGCTGTGGTTGCGCGGGAACGAGCGCGGCGACCTTCTGCTGCGCGCCCGCGCCCTGGAACAGGTGCTGGCACCGGCCCTGCGCCTGGCGGACAGCGTTGAAGGCTTCCTGCACCGTGGCGGTCATGACCTGACAGGCTACGAAGACGGCACCGAAAACCCGGTGGACGAAGATGCGGTGCAAGCGGCCATTGCCAGCGACGGTTCCAGCTTTGCCGCGTTCCAACTGTGGAAGCACGACCTGGAATACTTCAAGTCGCTGCCCCAGGCCGACCAGGACAACATTATCGGCCGTCGCCTGAGCGACAATGAAGAGCTCGACGACGCGCCCGAGTCCGCACACGTCAAGCGCACCGCCCAGGAAAGCTTCGAACCCGAAGCGTTCATGGTGCGTCGCTCGGTGGCCTGGGCCGACCAGCGCGGTGCCGGCCTGGCCTTTGTCGCCCTGGGCCACAGCTTCGATGCATTCGAGGTGCAACTGCGGCGGATGAGCGGCCTGGAGGACGGCATCATCGATGGCCTGTACCGCTTCAGCCGGCCACTCACCGGTGGCTATTACTGGTGCCCGCCGATGGGTGACGCGGGGGTCGACATGGGCCAGCTGCTGCAGGCCTGATCACTAAACATCCAGATACAGAAACACCCGCTGGCGCGGAGCAGAGCGACTAGCCTTGAAAGTTTCCGATTCATGACGGGAGCTTTCCATGTACGCACGTCGTGATGTCCTACGCGCCAGTGCCGCCTTGAGCTTGCTGGCGGCGGCCCCTTGGCTGCATGCCGCCAGCCCGGCCGGCCTGCTGACCCGTAAAGTGCCGTCCACAGGTGAGGCGTTGCCGGTGATCGGTGCCGGTACCTCGGGCAGCTTCGAAGTGGACGCTGGCTCGGCTCAGTACGAGCAGCTGAAAATCGTGCTCAAGGCCTTTTTCGAAGGCGGTGGCCGGGTGATCGATACGTCGCCCAATTATGGTGGCGCCGACAGCATACTCGGCCAGTTGCTTGAGGAGGGTGGCTGGCACCGGCAGTGCTTCATAGCCACCAAGATCGCTGCCAACAGCCGGGCCGAGGCCGAAGCACAGTGGGCCGGCAGCCTGAAGAGCCTGCGTACCGACAAAGTCGACTTGCTGCAAATTCACAATTTGCGTGAGTGGCGGACCCAGCTGCCCTACGCCCGTGAGCTGAAGCAGCAGGGCAAGGCCCGTTACGTCGGCATCACCCATTACCTGAACAGTGGCCAGGACGAAGTCGCCCGCATCGTGCGCAGCGAGCCGCTGGACTTCATCCAGATCAACTACTCGGTCAACGCCCCCGACGCAGCCCACGCACTGCTGCCGCTTTGCCAGGACAAAGGTGTTGCGGTGCTGATCAACCGTGCTTTCGACGATGGCCGCCTGTTTGCGCGGGTCAAGGACCAGGCGTTGCCCGGCTGGGCCGCAGAAGCAGGCATCGGCAGCTGGGCGCAGCTGTTTCTGAAGTTTGCCATCAGCCATCCGGCGGTGACCACGGTCATCCCCGCCACCGGCCGGCCCGAACGCCAGCTCGACCAGCTGAAGGCCGGGCGTGAACCCCTGCTTAGTCAGGCGCAGCAACAGGCGCTGATCAAGCAGTTTGCCTGACACCATGCAAGCGTGGCGGCGGCGGCTCGATCAAGGGCTGAACATCGAGCCCGGCGAGGGGCCGGCGGTCATCGCCGGCTTGCTGCTGTTCTACCTGCTGTTCACCGGTTACTTCATGCTGCGCCCGGTGCGCGAAACCATGGGTATTGCCGGTGGGGTGGACAGCCTGCAATGGCTGTTCACCGGCACTTTCATTGCCACCCTGGCGTGCCTGCCGCTGTTCGGCTGGCTGGCGTCCAGGGTGCAACGCAGGCTCATCCTGCCGTGGACCTATGGCTTCTTTGCCAGCAACCTGCTGCTGTTCGCCGCCCTGTTCGCAGTTGCCCCTGACGACGTGTGGGCGGCCCGGGCCTTCTACATCTGGCTGTCGGTATTCAACCTGCTGACCATATCCCTGGCCTGGAGCGTGCTTGCTGATCTGTTTTCCACGGCCCAGGGCAAGCGTTTGTTCGGCCTGCTGGCAGCTGGGGCTAGCCTGGGCGGGCTAAGTGGCCCCCTGCTGGGCACCTTGCTGGTGGCGCCGCTGGGCCATGCCGGGCTGCTGGTGCTGGCGGCGGTATTGCTGCTGGGCAGCAGTAGCGCGGCCCTGTTCCTGCAACGCTGGCGAGCACGCCAACCTCTGCCGGCACAAGCCCAACGCTCGGGATCGCGACCTTTGGGCGGCAACCCGTTTGCCGGTGCCACCGCCGTACTGTGCTCGCCGTATCTGCTGGGGATCGCGCTGTTCGTCGTGTTGCTGGCCAGCGTCAGCACCTTCTTGTATTTCGAGCAGGCACGCATCGTCAGCGAAACCTTTGCCGATCGCACCCGGCAAACCCAGGTGTTCGGCCTGATCGACACCGTCGTGCAGGCATTGGCCATCCTTACTCAGGTATTCCTCACGGGCCGCCTGGCGCGTCGGTTGGGCGTGGGGGTGTTGCTGGTAGCGGTGCCGCTGGTGATGGCTGTGGGCTTTGTGTGGCTGGCGCTGGCCCCGGTGTTCGCCGTGTTCGTGGGGGTCATGGTGGTGCGCCGAGCTGGCGAATATGCACTGGTGCGGCCTGGGCGGGAAATGCTGTTCACGGTACTGCCGGCCGAGGACAAGTACAAGGCCAAGAACTTCATCGACACGGTGGTCTACCGAGGTGGCGATGCCTTGAGCGGCTGGGTCAAGCGGGCACTGGACGTGATGGGCGAGCACCCGCAACTGGCGATGCTCATCGGCGCATTGATTGCCTTGGGCTGGGCAGTGACCGGTGGCTGGCTGGGCCGCCGACAAGCTCGCCTGGATAGCCCGCCGCACGACTGACAGGCGCCCCAAATATGGCGTTGTCGCTTATTTAACGCCACCGGTCCGAACCCCTCGCAATAAACCGAATCCCCCGAGGGAGCCGTACTCACAACCTGTGTACGGCAACGTGCCGTGCACACCTAAGTCATACGAGGTTTCAAGACCATGGCCAACAAAGAAAACAGCCGCACCGGCAATCAACAAGGCAGCCAGGGTGGTAGCAAGAACCCGGGCAACTTCGCCAACGATCGTGAAAAGGCCTCCGAAGCCGGACGCAAGGGCGGCCAGTCTTCGGGCGGCAACATGCCCCACGATAGCGAGTCGGGCCGTAAGGGCGGCCGCTCGTAAGTGACCTGATGGCAGTGCCGGGGCGACCTGGCACTGCAATGAACCGGGGGTTTGCAATTAGCCAGGGTTGGCCGACAATGGCGGCGCCCTTTGCAGCCACCCGGAATCATCTGCTCCATGATGCTGATCAAGCAATTCCCTGACATTTCCCTGGATGACACGCTATTCGTCTTCGCCCTCGAGGCCGAGGCGGGCGATGTATTCACCGAGGTGCGCACCGTGTTCACGGGTATTGGCAAGGTGAATGCTGCCATCGCCCTGACCAAAGCCATTGCGGCGCACCGCCCGAAGCTGATCGTGAACCTGGGCTCGGCGGGCAGCCAGCGCCATGGCAAGGGCGAGGTGGTGTGTTGTAGCCGCTTCGTGCAACGCGACATGGATGTGACGCCATTGGGCTTTGCCCGGTATGAAACGCCGCTGTCGGACATACCGGTGGTACTGGAGCACGGCACCGCTATCCCCGGGCTGGCACAGGAAACCTGTGGCAGTGGCGACAACTTCGAGATCAACCATGGCGATGCGCCCTATGACGTGGTCGACATGGAAGCCTATGTGCTGGCATTGATCGCACGCGACGAAAACATACCTTTTGTTTGCCTCAAGTACATTTCCGACGATGCCGGCAGCGATGCAGCGGATGACTGGGCGGTGCAGGTTCACTTGGCGGCCGAAGCGTTCAAGCGGGTGTTGTTCAGCCACGTGTAACCTGTGTCGTAACGCCAGGCCAGACGGCCTCTGCATGGCGTTGCGCCAACAGGGTGAGGTCGGGTTGAACTTTGCGGCGGTTGACGTTTCCACCGCATACACGCCAAGTCCAAGGAATGACCTGCCAACCCTGGAGGCAAACATGGCACGACATATCATCCATTTCACCGGGCCTATCAACTCGTCAACCTGCGGCAACCTGGTCAATACCTGTTCACGGGCGTTGCAGCAGGGGGCCGAGGTACTGCAACTGAACATCGCCACCATGGGGGGCGAGTGCAGCTACGGGTTTACCCTGTACAACTTCCTGCGGGCGTTACCGATCCAGGTGCAGACGCACAACCTGGGCACGGTGGAGTCCATGGGTAATATTCTGTTCCTGGCCGGGGAGCGGCGTACGGCATGCAGTTACAGCAAGTTCCTGTTCCACCCGTTTCATTGGACCTTGCATGGCTCGGTGGACCATTCACGGATGGCCGAGTACGCCATGAGTCTGGATTACGATTTGCGCTTGTATGCGCAGATCGTCGCCGAACGCACCAAAGGCGCCGCTGAGGTACTGGATGTGCCGCGGTATCTGATGGCCTATCCGCGCATATTGGGGCCACGGGAGGCGCTGGAGAACGGGATGATCCATGCCATTGATGAAATGCCGATCGACGTGGATGCGGTTCAGTGGAGTGTTCACGCTTGACGGTCAAAGGCCGGCAGCTTTGCCGCGCAAACATTTTGCCCGTAACAGTTTCGTGCCGCTCGTCACCTGCGGGCAAAACGATTGAGCAGACCTTGCAATTGGCGGCTCGGAATTAGGGCATGGTACTGGCCATGCAACCCGCCAATTCCTCGCAAGGAGTAATGACATGGCACAGGATCAAGCGCAAACCGGCCAACGTGGTGGCACCAAGGAAACCAACCCAGGCAACTTCGCCAACGACAGGGAGCGCGCCTCCCGCGCCGGGCAAAAGGGAGGGCAGGCTTCTGGCGGCAATTTTGCCAATGACCGCCAACGGGCATCGGAAGCGGGCCGCAAAGGGGGGCAAAATAGCCACGGGCGCAGCCGCAGCCAGTGACTGAACATCCCCACCGTAGGGTTAAGGGTTCTAATTGTTCGACATTTTTTTGAATTATCTGGCCATGCCCGGATCAATCAGGTTGTCATCCATGGAGAAGAGGAGGCCCCCTGCGATGCCTAGCCCACAACTGTACATCATCGATTACCAACTGCATGGCCAGCCGCGCAGTTTCATCATTCGTCTGGAGCGGTTGGACAATGCCGAGGCCTGGCATTGGGCAAGTTGCGATGCGGGCATCGGCATCATTCCCAAGTTCGGGCGCGAAAAAATCCGGAAGATCAGCCGGCCCATGGCCGAGCGCTACGGGATTACCGAAGTGACCTGGCGAATTTCGGGGAGCAAGCCGAACCAGTCGGCGGTGGATCCGGCGGCAATGCGTTGATGCCACACCTGAAGCTGCCGGCCACTTCGCGGTTGAACCCGTGAAGTGGCCGGCGAGGTCAAACCATCACTCCGGCTGCTTCAACACCAAGGTCAGGATGTCATAGCTGGCCACCAGCTCCCCCAGTTGGTTAGTGACTTCTACATCCCACGCCACCACACCCTGCGGCTGGCCCAACGGGCTGGTCTTGCCTTGGTCGATTTTGCGCTTGCAGGTCAAACGCGCCTGGATGGTGTCGCCAATGCCCACCGGGTTGATGAAACGCAGGGTATCCAGGCCATAGTTTGCCAACACCGGCCCGGCACCCGGCGACACGAACAGGCCGGCTGCCGCCGACAGCACGAAGTAGCCATGGGCAATGCGCTTGCCAAACTGCGATTCCTTGGCTGCGATTTCGTCGAAATGCATGTAGAAGTGGTCACCCGACAGGCAGCCGAAGTTGACCAGGTCGGCTTCGGTCACCGTGCGGCGGTGGGTCAGCAGCGACTCGCCAATGCGCAGCTGCTGGAAGTAGCGGCGGAACGGGTGCACTTCGGTTTCGATCACTTCGCCACCGCGCACGTATTCGCCGGTGACTGCCGTGAGCATGCTCGGCGAACCCTGGACAGCGGCACGCTGCAGGTAGTGCTTGACCGCACGCAGGCCACCCAGCTCTTCACCACCACCGGCCCGGCCAGGGCCGCCGTGCTTGAGTTGCGGCAGTGGCGAGCCATGGCCGGTGGACTCCTTCGCGGCCTCGCTGTCGAGCACCAGCAGGCGGCCATGCCAGGCAGCCGCCACCGGAATGGCCTTGGCAGCCACGCTACGGTCGGCGGTGACCAGGGTTGCCACCAGGCTGCCTTTGCCCCGCGCGGCCAGCGCCAAGGCTTCGTCAAGGTCATCGTAGGCCATCAGCGTGCTGACCGGGCCGAACGCTTCGATGTCGTGAGCGCCGCCTTCGGCGTGCGGGTCGCGGGCTTGCAGCAGGGTCGGGGCGAAGAACGCCCCTTCAGCCACACCCTCGCCGCGCGGGGCAAAGCCATCGCTGGCGCCGAACAGCTGGTCACAGCTTTGCAGCAGGCTGCGTACCCGCTCGGCCACGTCGTGCTGCTGGTCGTGGGAGGCCAGGGCACCCATGCGCACGCCTTCCAGCGCGGGGTCGCCAACCACGACTTTGCTCAGGCGCTCGCGCAAGCGTGTGGCAACGGCATCGATGTGCCTGGCCGGCACAATGGCCCGGCGGATGGCCGTGCATTTCTGCCCGGCCTTGGTGGTCATTTCACGCACCACCTCCTTGATATACAGATCGAACTCTTCGCTGTCCGGGCTTACGTCCGGTCCGAGGATGGCACAGTTCAGCGAATCCGCCTCTGCGGTGAAAGGTACCGAATTACGTATCAGGTTCGGCGTGACGCGCAATTTGGCAGCGGTATCGGCGGAGCCGGTGAAGGTCACGACATCCTGACCTTGCAGGCGGTCGAGCAAGTCGCCTGTGCTGCCGATCACCAATTGCAGGCTACCTTCCGGCAGCAAGCCGGAGGCGTTCATCAGGCGCACCACGGCTTCGGTCAGGTAGCTGGTGGAGGTCGCAGGCTTGACGATACAAGGCATGCCGGCCAGGAAGGTCGGCGCGAATTTTTCCAGCATGCCCCAGATGGGGAAGTTGAACGCGTTGATGTGCACCGCAACGCCTGCACGCGGCACCAGGATGTGGCTGCCGGCGAAATGGCCTTGTTTGCCCAGCGCAATGGCAGGGCCTTCGTGCACCAGGTTACCCGACGGCAACTCACGGCTGCCAATGCCCGCGTACGAGAACAACGTGGCGTTACCACCCTCGATGTCGATCCAGCTGTCGGCACGGGTAGCGCCGCTGTGGTGCGACAAGGCGTAAAGCTGTTCCTTGCGTTCGGCCAGGTACAAGGCCAGGGCTTTGAGGCGCTGGGCGCGCTGCTGGAAGTCCATGGCCATCAAGCTGGCAAGGCCACGGGCTCGTGCGTAGTCCACGGCTTCGGCGAAGTCCGGGCGCTCTTCATGGCTGTAGGCAAGCACGTGGCCGTCGAGGGCACTGCGCAGGGCCTGAGCGCCATGCTGGCCCAGCCAACGGCCGGCAATGAAGCTTTGCAGGGTAGGGGCGGCAGACATGCTGTTCTCCATGCTGTTCAAATGTAGGGGCGCGCTGTTACCACAGCGCCAGGGTGTAGCCGATGATCAAACGGTTCTCGTCCACAGCATTGGTCAGGCCATTGCCGGAACGGAAAGTGACATTGCGCCAGCGCAGGCTCACGTCTTTGAACGGGCCACTCTGGATGACGTAGGTGATGTCGGTGTCGCGTTCGCGCTCGCGGCCATTGCTGACGGTGGCGGTTTCGGCGTGGCGGCCGTCGGTGTAGCGGGTCATGAAACTCAGGCCGGGGATGCCCATCGCCACAAAGTCGTAGTCATAGCGCACTTGCCATGAGTCCAGCCCGGCACGGGTGAAGGTGTTGTAGGTGACCAGGTTGACCGTGAACGGGTCGCCGCCGTTGACGAACGGGAAGGCGCTGTCGCCGGACATCTGCTGCCAGGTGGCGGTGAACTTGTGCGCCCGTACGCCGAGCGTGAACATGGCGTTGAAGTTGCGGTTGTCGATGTTGCCGGCACGCTCGGCGCCATCGTTGCGGCTGTCGAAGTAGCGCAGGTCGCTGCGCAGGCTCACACCTTCGCTCAACGGACGGGTATCGATCAGGCCCACGAACTGCTGGCGGTAGATGTCTTCGAGTTTGGCGTAGTAGTAGCTGACGCTGGTTTGCGGGGTGATGGCATAGCTGCCACCGCCGAAGTCCAGGTGGTCGCTGGTAGCAGCGCCATAGCCGATGTCGTCCCGGCCCGAGGAATCGCGCAGGTTGGCCTTGGTCAGGCGGCCGGCGTTGAAGGTGAAGCCATCAAGGTCCTGGCTGGTCAACAGGCCACCCTGGAAGGTGGACGCCAGCAGGCGGGTGTCGTTGTAGACCACCACCGGCAAGATGGGTTGCAGCGTGCCCAGGCGCAATGTGCTTTTGGACACGCGCACCTTGCCGGTCAGGCCCAGTTCGCTGTAGTCATCGACCGGTTCATGGCTGTTTGGTCCAAAGGGCAGCAAGCCGGTGTTGCGGCGGTCGCGACTGGAGTCGAGCTTGATACCCAGCTGGCCCATGGCATCGACGCCAAAACCGACCGGGCCTTCGGTGAAGCCCGACTCAAGCTTGGCGGTAAAGCCCTGGCCCCATTCCTCGGCCTTGGCCTGCGGGGCATTGTTTTGGCGGAAGTCGCGGTTGATGTAGTGGTTACGCAGCTCCAGCCGTGCGTGGCTGTCGCTGATGAAGTCTGCCATCGCTGGCAATGGCAATGCGAGGGTGGCCAGCCAGGCAGCTGACATGAAGTGCGTGCGGTTCATTGTTGTTGTTTTACCCGACATGATTGTTCGTCCTTGAAGTCAGTGCTTGCTGGCGCCGGCGGCGCCGATACCGGTCATGGAGCGGATGAACTGGGCCAGGTAGCGGCCGCGCTCTTCAGTGGCACGCTCAGAGCTGTCGGTGACCGAGAACACCCAGGCGCTGAGGAACGCCAGGCTCATGGAGAACAGCGCCGGGTTGCTGTAAGGGAACAATGCTTTTTCGTTGTGCAGCACGTTGACCCACACCGCCGGGCCAAGCACCACCAGCAGCACTGCCGTAACCAGGCCAGCCATGCTGCCGCATACCGCGCCACGGGTGGTCAGCCCCTTCCAGAACATCGAGAGCAGCAGCACCGGGAAATTGACCGAGGCAGCCACTGCCAGTACCAGGCCGGAGAGGAAGGCGATGTTCTGCGACTCGAACAGCAGGCCGAGGATGACCGCCAGCAGGCCTATCAGCAGGGTGGCGATACGCGACACACGCATTTCTTCCTGCTCGGTGGCCTTGCCTTGACGGAACACGCAGGCGTACAGATCGTGGGACACGGCCGATGCGCCAGACAGCGCCAGGCCGGCAACCACGGCCAGGATGGTGGCGAAGGCCACGGCAGAGATGAAACCAAGGAATAGGTTGCCGCCCACGGCCTGGGCCAGATGCACGGCGACCATGTTGCCGCCGCCGATGATGGCGCCGGTGGCATCGCGGTAGGACGGCTCGGTGCCAACCATGACGATGGCGCCAAAGCCAATGACGATCAGCAGCAGGTAGAAGTAGCCGATGAAGCCGGTGGCATAGAACACGCTCTTGCGTGCTTCCTTGGCGTCGCTCACGGTGAAGAAGCGCATCAGGATATGCGGCAGGCCAGCGGTGCCGAACATCATGCCCAAGCCAAGGGAAATGGCATCAATCGGGTTGGACAGCAAGCCACCCGGGGCCATGATTGCCTGCCCCTTGGCATGCACGGCCACGGCGCTGGCGAACATGGCTTCGGTGCTGAAGCCGAAATGCTTGAGCACCATGAAGGCCATGAAGCTGGTGCCCGAAAGCAGCATGACTGCCTTGATGATCTGCACCCAGGTGGTGGCGAGCATACCGCCGAAGGTGACGTAGGCAACCATCAACACACCGACCAGCATGACCGCGTACAGGTAGCTGATGCCGAACAGCAGCTCGATCAGCTTGCCGGCGCCGACCATCTGCGCGACCAGATACATCAATGCGACGACCAAGGTGCCGAATGCCGATGTGAGGCGCACCGGCGTTTGTGCCAGGCGGTAGCTGACCACGTCGGCGAACGTGTACTTGCCCAGGTTACGCAGGCGCTCGGCGATCAGGAACAGGATGATCGGCCAGCCGGCCAGCACGCCAAGGGCATACAGCAGGCCGTCGTAGCCGTTCATGAACATCATGGCCGAGATGCCCAGGAAGGAAGCGGCACTGATCATGTCGCCGGCGATCGCCAGGCCGTTCTGCATGCCGGTCAGCCCCCCGCCGGCGGTATAGAAGTCGCTGGCCGAGCGGGTGCGCAGGGCAGCCCAGCGCGTGACCAGCAGGGTGAAGCAGACGAACACCATGAACATCGAGATGGCAGTCCAGTTCATTGTGCGCACTCCTGCTTGACCTTGTCGTTGAGCGGGTCGAGCACATTGTTGGCGCGGTGCACGTAGATGCCGGTCAGGGCGAAGGACAGCAGCACCATCAGCACACCTACCAGCATGCCCACGGTGGTCACGCCGCCGCTGAGGGACTGGCCGAGGGTGCTGGGCGAGAACGCAACCAGCAGGACGAAGCCGTAGTAGATCACCAGCATGGCCAGGGTCAGGCTGCCGTTGAGGCGGCGTTTGCGCCGTACCAGGTGCTGGAAGTCGGGGTGCTTGGCGATGCTTTCTATTCGTTCGGGTGTCATGGCAAGCGATCTCTTGGTGTTGTAATTGTTTTGTTGAGGTCACGCGAGTGTTGCGGTGTCGCTGATGGCCTCTTCGCGGGCGCGCCCGCGAAGCAGGCGACTCGGTCTCAGAGTTGGTCGAAATCGAGGACCACTTTGTCGCTCACCGGGTAGGTCTGGCACGACAGCACATACCCGGCCGCCACTTCGTAGTCTTCCAGTGCGTGGTTGCTGTCCATTTCCACTTCGCCTTCGATCACCCGGCACTTGCAGGTAGAGCACACGCCGGCCTTGCAGGAGTAGGGCAGCTCGGCGCCGATGGCATTGCCGGCGTCCAGCACGTTCTGGGTGTTGCGTGGCAAGTCGAAGGTGAGCGCGCGTCCGTCGCTGATCACGGTGATGTGGCTGAGCGCCGCGTCCACCTGGCGCGCGGCTTCGCGGGCTTCGCGTCGTGCTTCATTCCCGGCAGCGGCGAACAGCTCGAAATGGATGCGCTCCTTGCCCAGGCCGTTGGCCTGCAAGCTGTCGCGTACGGTCTCGGTCATCGCCTGGGGGCCGCAGATGAAGGCCGCGTCCAGGCCTGGAACGTCCAGCCAGCGCGAAAACAGCTGGCCGCACTTGTCAGCGTCGATGCGACCGTTGTACAGGTCGACATCCTGCTGCTCGCGGCTGAATACGAAAATCAGGTTCAGGCGGTCGAGGTACCGGTTTTTCAGGTCTTCGAGCTTGTCGCGGAACAGCGCGCCAGAGCTGGAGCGGTTGCCGTACAGCAAGGTGAAGCGGCTGTGTGGCTCGCTGGCCAGGGTGGTGCCAATGATCGACAGGATGGGGGTTATGCCGCTGCCGGCGGCCACGCCCAGGTAATTACCCTGGCGGGCAGGGTCCAGCGGTACGAAGAAGCTGCCCGATGGCGGCATCACGTCCAGTTGCTGGCCAGCTTTGAGCCTATCATTGGCAAACGCCGAGAAACGCCCGCCGGGCACGCGCTTTACGGCCACGCGCAGCTCACCGTCCTGGACGGCGCTGCAGATGGAGTAGGAACGGCGCACTTCTTCGTTGTCCAGCTGGGTACGCACGACCAGGTACTGCCCCTGGGTGAAACGGAACTGCGCTTGCAAGTGCTCGGGCACGTCGAAGGCAATCGATACCGCGTCACGGGTCTCGTTGCGCACTTGCTTGATGGTCAGGCTGTGAAACTGGCTCATGGCGTTCTCCACGGCTCAAATGCATTTGAAATAGTCGAACGGCTCCAGGCACTCGCGGCAGCGGTACAGCGCCTTGCACGCGGTGGAGCCGAACTGGCTGAGCAATTCGGTATGGGCGCTGCCGCATTGTGGGCAGCACACTTGGGGCACTTCGCCGAGCAGGCTGCGCTTGCTGGCGCTGCCTTGAGGCGGCGCGATGCCATAAGCCCGCAGGCGCTCGCGGCCCAGTTCGCTGATCCAGTCAGTGCTCCATGCCGGGGTCAGCCGGCGTTCAAGGTCTGGCGCGGCAAAACCGGCCTGCTCCAGCGCCTGGCGGATATCACCTTCGATCACCTCGGTGGCCGGGCAACCGGAGTAGGTCGGGGTAACCACCAGGTGCAGGTGGCCGGCGCGCCAGTCGAGGTCGCGAACGATCCCCAGGTCGACCACGCTGACCACGGGCACTTCCGGGTCCATGACCTGGCCAAGCACCGCCCATGCCCGGGCCAGGTCGTCACCTTGCAGCGCCCGCGCACCACGGTCGCTGGCAATCAGCTCACCAGGTTGCATCGGGGTAGGCCCTTGGCAGGAACTGCATTTCGGCCAGCAGCAGGCCCAGGTGCTCGGTGTGCAAGCCTTTGCGACCGTCCAGGTAGAAGTGGCTGGCAGCCTTTGGCAGCGGCAGTTCGACCGAGGCGAAGGTTTCGCTCACCTGCTTGAGCCAGGCAGCACCCACGGCACCGGGGTCGGCAGCGATACCCGCTTTGGCGAGCTGTCCTTCATTGTCGCTGCCAGCCGTCAGCTCGACCGTGAAACGCCACAGTGCCGCAATGGCGGCAAGCATGCGCTGGCGGCTCTCTGGCGTGCCGCCGCCCAAGCGCTGTACCCACTCACTGGAACGGCGCAGGTGGTACGTGACTTCTTTCAATGCCTTGGCGGCGATACCGGCGATACGTTCATCGCTGGAGCCAGCTAACCCCTGCAGCACGGCGAAGTGCCAGGCGTCGTAGAGGAACTGCTTGGTCATGGTCACGGCGTAATCGCCGTTAGGTTGCTCGACCAGCAGCAGGTTGCGGTAGGCTCGCTCGTCACGGCGGAAGGCCAGGGCATCGGCGTCGCGGCCGTCATCCAGCAGCTCGGCGGCGTACTCCAGCCAATTGCGCGCTTGGCCTACCAGATCGAGGCCGACGTTCATCAGGGCCAGTTCTTCTTCGATGGCCGGGGCATGGCCACACCACTCGCAAAGGCGCTGGCCTTGTACCAGGGCACTGTCGCCAAGCAACAGCAGGTAGGGGATAAGGGCTTCGTTGTGCATGGCCAACCTCACATGTGTCCGACTTCGTCGGGCAGTTCGTAGAAGCTGGCATGGCGGTAGACCTTGTCGTCCGAAGGGGCGAACAGCGGGTCTTTCTCGTCGGGGGACGACGCGGTGATCAGCGCCGAGGGCACCACCCACAGGCTGACGCCTTCGCTGCGGCGGGTGTACAGCTCGCGGGCGTTCTCGATGGCCATGGCGGCATCGGCGGCGTGGACGCTGCCGACGTGCTTGTGGTTAAGGCCGTGCTTGCTGCGCACGAACACTTCGTAGAGGGTCCAGACAGACATTTTCGATCTCCGCATCAATCGCCGCTCAGGCGGCGTTCTTGTTCTGTTGCTTGCGCGCGTAGGCCACGGCGGCCTCGCGTACCCAGGCACCGTCCTCGATGGCCTTGCGCCGGGTGGCGACACGTTCCTGGTTGCACGGGCCATTGCCCTTGATCACTTCGTAGAACTCGTCCCACTGGATTTCGCCAAAGTCGTAGTGACCGCGTTCGGCGTTCCACTTCAGCTCGGGGTCGGGGGCAGTGCAGCCGAGCAGTTCGAGCTGCGGCACGGTCTGGTCGATGAAGCGCTGGCGCAGCTCATCGTTGGTCTGACGCTTGATTTTCCAGGCCATGGACTGGGCGCTGTTGGGGGAATGTTCGTCGCTGGGGCCGAACATCATCAGCGAGGGCCACCACAGGCGGTTGATGGCGTCCTGCACCATGTCGCGCTGGGCCTGTGTACCGTGGCGCATCATGGTCAGGAGGATTTCGTAGCCCTGGCGCTGATGGAAGCTTTCTTCCTTGCAGATACGGATCATCGCACGGGAGTAGGGGCCGTAGGAGGTGCGCTGCAAGACCACCTGGTTGACGATGGCGGCGCCATCCACCAGCCAGCCCACGGCACCCATGTCGGCCCAGCTGAGCGTGGGGTAGTTGAAGATGCTCGAATACTTGGCCTTGCCGCTGTGCAGCTTGGCGATTTCTTCGTCGCGATCGGCGCCCAGGGTTTCCATGGCGCTGTACAGGTAGAGGCCGTGGCCGGCTTCGTCCTGGATCTTGGCCATCAGTTGCAGCTTGCGCTTGAGGCTGGGGGCGCGGGTGACCCAGTTGCCTTCGGGCAACATGCCGACGATTTCCGAATGGGCGTGCTGGGAGATCTGCCGGATCAAGGTCTGGCGGTAGGCCTCGGGCATCCAGTTCTTGGCTTCGATCTTGATTTCAGCGTCGATCTTTTCCTGGAAGTTGCGCTCCTCGGGCGACATCTCTTCCAGCGACTTGACGCGCTTGACTCCGGTTTCCACTAGCTGTGCGTACATGTGCTGCGACTCCTGCTAAGGCATGAGTCATTTGTAAGCGATACAAAACATAACGTCAAACTGTTTCTTGTGTATCAAATAAGATTTGTGTATCGCTTTCAGGCCTCTTCGCGGGCAAACCCGCCCCCACAGGGATCGCGCAGCCCCTGTCAGGGCGTGCAACACGCAAAAAAAAGCCCCGGACTGAGCCGGGGCCGAAAAGGCAGCCGAATGAATCAGCTGGCCAACCGTTTATCAAATACGTGGCAGGCCTTCCCCTCTGAGCGCTTAAGCGTGCCACAAGGCTGCAGGTGCACCTGGGTGCTGATGCCAATGTAGGTCTTGATCTGCTTGCTCAGCTCACCGACCACCTGCTTGCGCTGGCCTTCATCGAGGTGCTGGCACTCCCCGCGCAACTCCACGTGCACCTCGACACTGTCCAGGTTTCCATTACGATACAGATGAATCTCATAAAGCTCTGATAGTTGTTTTATTTTAAGTACCTGCTCCTCGATTTGGGTCGGGAACACGTTGACCCCGCGAATGATCAGCATGTCGTCGCTGCGACCGGTAATCTTGCCGATCCGCCGCATAGGGCGAGCGGTGCCTGGTAGCAGGCGGGTGAGGTCGCGGGTGCGGTAGCGCACCATCGGCAACGCCTCTTTGCTCAGCGAGGTGAACACCAGCTCGCCGAGCTGACCGTCTGGCAGCACCGCGCCGGTGGCCGGGTCGATGATCTCGGGGTAGAAGTGGTCTTCCCAGATGGTCGGGCCGTCCTTGGTTTCGATGCACTCCATCGCCACCCCAGGGCCCATGATTTCCGACAGGCCATAGATGTCGAGGGCATTGATGCCCAGTCGCCCTTCGATCGAGCGGCGCAGCTCGTCGGTCCAGGGTTCAGCACCGAAAATGCCCAGCCGCAGCTTGAGGTCGTGCGGGTCGATGCCCTGGCGCTCGATCTCGTCAGCCAGGTTGAGCATGTAGGAGGGGGTGACCATGATGATGTCAGGCTGGAAGTCGCGAATCAGCTGCACCTGCTTCTCGGTCTGGCCGCCGGACATCGGGATTACCGTACAGCCCAGGCGCTCGGCGCCGTAATGCGCGCCAAGGCCGCCCGTGAAAAGCCCATAGCCGTAAGAAACGTGCACCTTGTCACCTTTACGCCCTCCGGCCGCGCGGATCGAGCGGGCGACCACATTGGCCCAGGTGTCGATGTCATTCTGCGTATAGCCAACCACTGTCGGCTTGCCTGTAGTGCCGCTTGAGGCGTGCAGGCGCACCACCTCTTCCTGAGGCACGGCAAACATTCCGTAGGGGTAGTTGTCACGCAGGTCGTTCTTGCCGGTGAAGGGGAACTTTGCCAGGTCTTCAAGGCTTTTGAGGTCGTCGGGGTGGGCGCCGCATTCGGCAAAGCGCTTGCGGTACAGCGGCACATTGTCGTAGGCGTGCTGCAGGCTCCAGCGCAGCCGCTCCAGCTGGTGCTGACGCAGGGCATCGACGCTGGCGGTTTCCATCGGGTCCAGCAGGGCACGATCGGCATCATGGTACATGTTCATGGCTTCACTCGAATTGTTCTTGTACGCCGCGCAGTACCGGTTGCAGGCCGCGCGGTGAGTGTCATGAGCGCAGCATATATGGCTGCGTTCGGTTGGGTAACAGGCAGATGGTCTGATCCGCTCAGAGGCGCTCAATGACCATCGCAATGCCCTGGCCAACGCCGATGCACATGGTGCACAGGGCGTAGCGGCCGGCGGTTTCTTCCAGCTCATGCAAGGCAGTGGTTACCAGGCGTGCACCGCTCATGCCCAGTGGGTGACCCAGGGCAATGGCACCGCCGTTGCGGTTCACCCTCGGGTCGTCATCGGCCAGGCCCAGTTCGCGCAACACCGCCAGGCCCTGGGCCGCAAAGGCCTCGTTAAGCTCGATGACGTCGAGGTCGGCCAGCGACAAACCCGTCAATTCCAGCACCTTGCGGGTTGCGGGTACCGGGCCGATGCCCATCAGCCGGGGCTCGACCCCGGCCACGGCCATGCCGACGATACGGCCGCGCGCCTTGAGGCCGTGTTGGCGGGCAGCCGCGCTACTGGCCAGCAGCAGGGCGCAGGCACCGTCATTGACCCCGGAGGCGTTGCCCGCTGTTACGCTGCCGCCTTCACGGAAAGGCGTCCCAAGCCGGGCCAGTTGCTCGAGCGTGGTATCGGCGCGTGGGTGCTCGTCGTGCTCGATCACTTTGGGCGGGCCTTTGCGCTGCGGGATTTCGACCGGCACGATTTCCCGGGCCAGGCGGCCGCGGGCCTGAGCCAGCGCTGCCTTGTGCTGGCTACGCAGGGCGAATGCATCCTGGTCGGTGCGCGAAATACCGAACTGTTGCGCCACATTCTCGGCCGTTTCCGGCATCGAATCGGTACCGTAGGCGGCTTTCATGAGCGGGTTGACGAAACGCCAGCCGATGGTGGTGTCGAACAGCTCGGCGGCACGACCGAATGCCTGCTCTGACTTGCCCATCACAAATGGCGCACGGGACATTGATTCCACGCCACCCGCCAGCATCAGCCCAGCTTCACCACAGCGCAGGGCGCGGGCTGCATTGCCGATGGCATCCAGGCCGGAACCGCACAGGCGGTTGATGGTGGTCCCAGGCACTTCGAGTGGCAGCCCGGCCAACAGGCTGGCCATGTGCGCCACGTTGCGGTTGTCTTCACCGGCCTGGTTGGCACAGCCGAGCATGACGTCATCGACGGCTTTCCAGTCCAGTTCGGGGTGACGCTGGATCAACGCCTTGAGCGGGATTGCAGCGAGGTCATCGGCTCGCACGCCGCTCAAGGCGCCGGCGTAGCGGCCAATAGGGGTGCGCACGGCGTCGATGATCAAGGCATCGGGCAGAGTGTGTTCATTCATCTTGCGTCTCCTGCGCCAGCACGGAGCCGCGCACTTTGTAGGATTTGCCATGGAACATCGCCACCAGCTCACCGCGCTGGTTATCGATGCGTACGTCGTACAGGCCGGTGCGGCCCTTGCGGCTGACCTCGCTGGCGTGGGCGCAGAGCACGTCATCGCGCAACGCCGGGGCCAGGTAGTCGATGCTGCAGCCCAGCGCCACGGTGGCCTCATCGTAGCTGTTACAGGCGAAGGCAAATGCCGAGTCGGCCAGCGCGAACAGGAAGCCGCCATGGCAGGTGCCATGACCCTGGATCATGTCGGCACGAACCGGCATGCGCAGGCTGGCCCTGCCTGGGCCGGCATCCAGCAGGGTAATACCCAGGCTCTGGGTGGCTTGGTCGCGGGCGTACATGGCGTCGGCACAGGCGTGTGCCAGTTCCACTTCAGTCATGCAGGGTGCCTCCTGTGGCTTCGCAGCGGCGTAACAACAGGGAAGGGCGGTAACGGCTCTCGCCGTAGCTGCGCTGCAGGTTGTCGAGCACGCGCAGGGTGTGGGCAATACCTATATTCCCGGCCCAAGCCAGCGGGCCGCAGGGGTAATTGACGCCGGCGCGCATGGCCAAGTCGATGTCGGCGGCGCTGCCGACACCTTGCAGCACGGCATCGGCGGCTTCGTTTGCAATCATTGCCACGGTGCGCAGTACCACCAGGCCGGGCAGGTCGGCGACCGCCGTGACCTTGAGCCCGGCGCGCTGCAGCAGGGCCACGGCGTGGTCGCGTGCGTTTTCGGTGATGTCCGCCGACCAACTGATGGCTATTCGCGTGGCCGTGCTGTAGTCCAGTGCGAGGTCGAGCAGCACCAGGTTGCGCAGGCCGTCTTCACGGGCGCGCTGGCTGGCGAGGCGGCCATCGGACAGTGCCAGGGTGGCATCGCCGACCAGGATCACACCGCTACCTGCACGCCGGGTGACAGCGATGCCGTTGAGGCTCAGGCGCTCTACCAGTGGCTGCATTACACCCAGGTGCCCCTCGATGACGCAGGCTTCGGCGCTGGTGAGGCTGCACAGTTCAGCAGGTGTTGGCCGTTCGGCGCCTTCGGCATAGCTATAAAAGCCTTGGCCAGTCTTGCGGCCAAGGCGTCCGGCATCCACCAGCTCTTTTTGCACCAACGAAGGCTGGAAGCGGAAATCTCCATAGAACGCATCGAACACCGAGCAGGTGACGGCGTAGTTGACGTCGTGGCCTATCAGGTCGGTGAGTTCGAACGCCCCCATCCGGAAACCACCCGCATCGCGTAACAGTGCATCGAGGCTGGCGCAGTCGGCGGCACCTTCCTGCAACAGGCGCAGGCTTTCGGCATAGAAAGGCCGCGCCACACGGTTGACGATAAAGCCCGGTGTCGAGCGCGTGTGCACTGGCTGTTTACCCCAGGCCTGGGCGGTAGCGTAGATGCAAGAGGCCACTGCCGGTTCGGTTGCCAGGCCCGACACCACTTCGACTAATGCCATCAGCGGCGCCGGGTTGAAGAAGTGCATGCCAACGACCTGTTGCGGGCGTGCAAGGCCGGCGGCCAAGCTGGTGATGGACAACGACGAGGTGTTGCTGGCCAGTATGCAATCGTCGGCGCACAGGGCTTCGATCTGACGCAATAGCGTCTGCTTGACCTGCAGGTTCTCGACAATGGCTTCGATCACCAAGCCGGCATCAGCCAATGCTTCAAGGGTGTCGACCGGGCTTAGCCGCAGGCGGATCATTTCGTGTTCGGCTGCCTGCAACTTGCCTTTTTCCACTAGCCGGGTGAGTTGCCGATCAATACCGGCCACAGCCTGGGCAGCAGCCCCTGGGCGGTTGTCGTACATTTTCACCGGGTGACCGGCCTGGGCCGCGACCTGGGCGATGCCGGCCCCCATGGCACCCGCACCGATCACCGCCACCTGCACATCGCTTGCGAGTGGACTCATGTTCAGCACCCCTTGAAATCTGGCGTGCGCTTGTTCATGAAGGCGCTCACGCCTTCGCGGTAGTCTTCGCTGCGCCCGGCTAGGCGCTGCAGATCACGTTCCAGCTCCAGCTGCTCATCGAAGCCATTGTCGAAGCTGGCATTGAGGCCGCGCTTGATCAGGGCCAGACCGTAAGTGGGCTGGGTGGCAAGCTGGCGGGCGAGGGTGAGGGCCTCGTCACGCAGCGCGGCATCGTCCACTACGCGATGGATCAGCCCCCACTGCTGGGCCTGTTCGGCGCCAAGGCGGTCGCCCAGCATGGCCAGGGCCTTGGCCCGTGCCATGCCGACCAGGCGCGGCAGCAGCCAGGTACCACCCGAGTCCGGCACCAGGCCGATCTTGCAGAACGCCTGAATGAAGCTTGCAGAGCGGGCAGCCAGTACCAGGTCGCAGGCCAGCGGTATGTTGGCACCGGCGCCAGCGGCCACGCCGTTGACCGCACAGATCACCGGCAGCGGCAGGTCGCGCAGTGTGCGCACCAGCGGGTTGTAAAACCTGTCGATGGACTCGCCAAGGTCTGGCATTTCGGCACCTGGGGCAACGTTGCGGTCGGACAGGTCCTGGCCGGCGCAGAAGCCACGGCCTTCGCCGGTCAGCAGCAGCACCCGCGCGTCACTGCTCTGGCGTACTTGCTTGAGTGCCTCGCGCACTTCCAGGTGCATGGCGGTGTTGAAGCTGTTCAGTTGCTCGGGGCGGTTAAGCGAGAGGAGGGCGACGCCGTCCTCGATGGAAAACAGGATGTGCTGGAAAGTCATGACAGACTCGCTCCGTCAGTCGAGGGAAAATGGTCAGCGGCCCTGGAAGCGGGCCTGGCGCTTTTCCTGGAATGCTCGGATGCCTTCATCGCGGTCGGCGGTACCGGCAAGCAGGGTGAACGCATGCCGTTCGAAACGCAGGCCGCTGGCCAGGTCGGTGTCGCCGGCTTTCAGTAACGCCTCCTTGCCCAGACGCACAGCCAGGGGCGCCTTGGCGGCAATGCTGCGGGCAACCTGCAGGGCGCGTTCCACGGTGAGTTCGGGTTGAGTGGTTTCGCTGACCAGGCCGGCCTGCAGGGCGTGGCGGGCGGAGATCGCTTCACCTGTCAACACCATCTGCATGGCCAACGGCTTGCCGACGGCGCGCAACAGGCGCTGGGTGCCGCCGGCGCCGGGGATGATGCCGAGGTTGATTTCCGGCTGACCGAAACGGGCGTCGGTACCGGCAATGACGATGTCGGCACACATCACCAGCTCGCAACCGCCACCCAGTGCATAGCCGTTCACGGCGGCAATCAGCGGCTTGGCGAATGCAGCGATCGCTTGCCAATGGGCTACACGAGGGTCGTTGAGAATGCCGACCAGATCGCGCTCGGCCATCTCACGGATGTCGGCACCTGCGGCAAATGCCTTGGGGCTGCCAGTAATCACTACGGCGCGTATCTGCTCGTCGCCCTCGGCAAGCTTCAAGGCCGCAGCCAGCTCTGCCAGTAGCTCGGTACACAAGGCATTCAGGGCCTCAGGCCGTTGCAAGGTGATGAGCTGAACGCCAAGTTCGGGCGCCTGCACATCGAGATATCGCGGCATGTCGGGTTCCTCTGGCTACACGCACGGCACATCGTGGCGCCGGCATTTCTTGGATTTGTTTTTTGCAAGGCGTGATGCTGGGTCACGACCAAGTGCAGCCAGTATATGCACCACGCGATACCACTACGCAATGTTAAAAATTCAATTGCGTATCTCTTTATGCGATTTTAAGCCTCAAAAACAGGCATCGATGAGCTTTCGATTAAACGTTTCATCTGGCTATTAATCACAGTTATAGCTAGATTTATCCCGATTTTTCACCCACCAGAGAAGCGATACACGATTGACGAGTAAACTGCTTGTGATACAAGCTCTAACTGCATACAAAGACATTTCAGGAGTTTTACCATGCCTTGTTATCGACTGGACGGCCTGACGCCCGTGGTGCATCCATCAGCCTACGTACACCCCAGTGCAGTGCTGATCGGCGACGTCATCGTCGGCCCTGGTTGCTACATAGGCCCATTGGCATCGCTGCGGGGAGATTTCGGCCGTATCGTGCTGGAGGAGGGTGCCAACCTGCAGGACACCTGCGTAATGCATGGCTTTCCGGGCGGCGATACCGTGGTAGAACGCAACGGGCATATCGGACATGGCGCCGTGTTGCACGGGTGCCGAGTAGGCGAGGACGCCTTGATCGGGATGAATGCGGTGGTGATGGATGGCGCCCATATCGCACCACGCTGCATCGTAGCGGCTGCCAGCTTCGTCAAAGCTGGCTTCGAGTGCGAAGCTCAAAGCCTTGTAATGGGCTCGCCAGCCCAGATGAAACGGCGCCTGAGCGAGCAGGAGCTGGCTTGGAAGCAGCGCGGCACTGCGCAATACCAGCAGTTGGCGCAGCGCTGCATGAACACCATGGTCGAATGCTCGCCACTGGCCGAGGTTGAAGCAGGGCGGCTGCGTATGGAAGACACAGGCATCAGGCCCAAAGGCCAGGCGACGGCATGAGCCTGCTTGCGTCACGCAATGGCCAGGCGGCCCGCCGCACAGGTATAGTCGGTGCTTTATCCGCGCACAGTTCGCCCATGAGCAATCTTGCCCCACTGAACAACTTGATCACTCGCTTCCAGGAGCAGACGCCGATCCGCGCCAGCTCCCTGATCATCACCTTGTACGGCGATGCCATCGAGCCCCACGGCGGTACCGTTTGGCTAGGTAGCCTGATCAACCTGCTGGAGCCTATCGGCATCAATGAACGGCTGATTCGCACATCGATCTTTCGCCTGACCAAAGAAGGTTGGCTCACGGCTGAAAAGGTTGGTCGGCGCAGTTACTACAGCCTGACGGGCACGGGTCGAAGACGCTTCGAGAAAGCCTTCAAACGCGTCTACAGCCCAAGCCAACCCGCTTGGGACGGGGCGTGGACGCTAGTGCTGCTGTCGCAACTGGAGGCAGGTAAACGCAAGGCCTTGCGTGAAGAGCTGGAGTGGCAGGGGTTTGGTGTAATGGCGCCGAACCTGTTGGGTTGCCCGCGGGCAGACCGTGCCGACCTGGCTGCCACGTTGCGCGAACTCGAGGCCAGCGACGACAGCATTGTCTTTGAAACCCACACACAGGAAGTACTTGCGTCAAAAGCCATGCGCGCCCAGGTGCGGGAGAGCTGGCGTATCGACGAGCTGGGACAGCAGTACAGCGAGTTCATCCAGCTGTTCAGACCGCTGTGGCAGGTGCTGAAAGAGCAGACGGTGCTTGATGCGCAAGATTGCTTCCTGGCACGCACGCTGCTGATTCACGAGTACCGCCGCTTGCTGTTACGCGACCCGCAACTGCCAGAGGAGTTACTACCAGGGGACTGGGAGGGAAGGGCCGCACGACAGCTGTGCCGTAACCTCTATCGGTTGGTGTTTGCCAAGGCAGAGGAATGGCTGAACGCAGCACTGGAGACGGCTGACGGTCCATTGCCCGATGTTAACGAGAGCTTCTACAAGCGGTTTGGTGGATTGGCGTAAGGGTAAAGAGTGGGCAGTTATCCGTCCTTTTTATATAACTACGCTAAATGAATACAGATGAGATTACTCACCTGTATTAAGAGGGGGCGTTAGCTGTCGGTGCTGATGGGCAAAACCCGTTTTTTACCCATTCAGTGCATCCAGTCCGGCCGTTGGCGGGTATTGCTTATGGGCGGCCTGTGACTGCCCAGCCAAATGACCTGTCAGGAGCACTACCCATGAGCCTCAAACCCTCCGTCTGCCTGCTCGCCTGCTGCCTCGCCCTGGCGCTGCAACCCGCTCACGCCCAAACCGCGCTGCCAGATGCGGTCAAGGTCCCCGATGGTCATCGCGTCTTGCTCGAGACCGTCGGCGTCGGCGAGATCACCTACGAGTGCCGCGACAAGGCCAACACCCCTGGCCAGACCGAATGGACCTTCGTAGGCCCCAAGGCCGCGCTCAATGACCGTGCCGGCAGACAGGTGGGCGACTACTTCGGCCCACCCGCCACCTGGCAGGCCAAGGACGGATCAAAAGTCACCGGCACCCAGGTGGCGGTGGCACCTGCAGACAAGGGCGCTATACCTTATCAACTGGTCAAGGCCAACCTGGCCGAAGGCAAAGGCGCCATGCAGGGCGTCAGCTACATCCAGCGCCTGGCCACCCGCGGCGGCGTGGCGCCGGCAAGTGACTGTACGGCGCAGAACAAAGGTGCTAGGCAGGTCGTCATGTACCAGGCCGACTATGTGTTCTGGACAGCCAATTAAGACGCACTTGAGCAGACGCCTTGCAATCGTTCATCTATGCTCGTTGGCAAGCCCCCGGCTGGATGGCCGGGGTACCTTGCATGACACAAGGAAGCTGCACACGTTGAACTCGCCTGTCGCCCCCTTCGACTTCCACCGCTGCCTGGAGGCCTGCGCACAGGGTGACCGGCGTGCCCTGCAGGCGCTTTACGACCACGAAGGCGCGCGCCTGCTGGGCGTTGCCCGGCGCATCGCGCGTGACGACGCCAGCGCAGAAGACATCGTCCACGATGCCTTTATCCGTATCTGGACCCGCTCCGCCAGCTTCGACCCCGCACGCGGCTCTGCGCGCGGCTGGATCTACAGCATCACCCGACACCTGGCACTGAATTCGATCCGCGACTCACGCCGTGAAACCGTGCTGGACGAAGCCGATATGGATACGACGCCCACATTGCACGGGGGATTCGATGACGTTGACCTCTGGTCAGGGTCGGCGAAGATCTACCGTTGCCTTGAAAAACTGCAGCCTGCACCACAGCGTTGCATCCTGCACGCTTATGTGGACGGCTGCAGCCACGCCGAAATCGCCGGGCTGCTGGGAGCGCCATTGGGCACCGTCAAAGCCTGGATCAAGCGCAGCCTAAAGGCATTGCGGGAATGCCTGGAATGAAGCCGGATACTGCCGAGGAACTGGATAGCCTCGCCGGCGAGTTCGTGCTGGGAACCCTGTCGCCACAGCAACACGCCACAGTGGCCGAGCGCCTGGTCAACGACACGGCTTTGCGCGCCGCAGTGAATGCCTGGGAAGCACGTTTGCTGGAGCTGACCGCGCTGGCTGCGCCGCAACCTCCAAGCGCCCGCCTGTGGGGCCGCATCCAGCGCAGCCTGAATGAAATGGCCGCACCTGCCACACAGCAGCAAGTTAAATGGTGGCGACGCCTCGGCCTGTGGCATGGGCTGAGTGCTGCGGGGCTGGCTGCAAGCGCGGTCCTGGCGTTTACATTGCTTACTGCGCCCCCGCCGACCACCCAATTCGTGGTGGTATTGGTGGCGCCGAACAGCCAAACTGCCGGCTGGGTGGTGCAGACCAGCGATAGCCGCATGATAGAGCTGATCCCGCTTGGCCAGGATGCTGTCCCCGAAGGCATGGCCCTTCAGTTCTGGACCAAGGGCGAACAGTGGCAAGCACCGGTTTCACTGGGCCTAGTCAAACCCGGGGAGCCCTATCGTGTTCCGCTACAGAGCCTGCCACCGCTAGAGGCCAACCAATTGTTCGAACTGACACTGGAGAAATCTGGCGGTTCGCCTACCGGGCTGCCTACGGGCCCAGTGAAGTTCATTGGCCGCGCGGTAAAAGTGATCTGACCAAAGGTCTGCAACCACTGACCGCTATGGGTCGATAGCAGCCTTTGGCGATAGCTCCCAAGCAGGGGAATTTTGCTCCCCGTCCAATACGCATTCTTGCCCAGGCGCATTCGCGTATAAGCCTGTTTATGCGCTATCGACGTCTGGACCTCAACATTCGGAGCGTTCCGACTGATTATAAAGCAGCAATGCTGACCCCATTGTGACCAAGGAGTGGCCGCTCTTAGCGCGCTGACTGCTGTCTCCAACGATCAGCACGCGCACTGCGACCAAGGTCGAATCCGTGACTTCAGATTCCCTTCAGATTGACCACTGATACTCCCCCCCATCAAGCCAACGGGGGGGAGTTTCATGACCCAGTCTCAGTGGAGCGGCCTGCTCCCATTGCCTATCGGCAGCCACGTCGACCATCAGGCCCACTTGTCGCTTCATCTGCACAAGGACCCTGGCCGCGATGAGCTGGAGCACTTCATTCATCAGTGCTTTGCCAGCGTGCACCACGCTGATGTGCAGCATTACCTGCCAGAACTGCTGGCGCTGCATGACAGCCATGGTCGGCTGATTGCTGCCGCAGGCTTGCGCCCGGCCAGCAGCGGGCCGCTGTTTCTCGAGCACTACCTAGATGAGCCGCTGGAAGCTGCAATTTCACGCGTAGCGGGCTGCCCCATTGAGCGTGAGTGCATGGTCGAAGTCGGCAACCTGGCCTCGCTCAGTGCCGGTAGCGCGCGAATCATGATCATAGCGGTGACCTGGCTATTGGCTACACGGGGCCTGAAGTGGGTGGCATTCACCGGCGCGACGACACTGATCAACAGCTTCCAGCGCCTGGGGTTGGTGCCATCGGTACTGGCGGCGGCCGACCCGGCTCGGCTGAATGGGCAGGTGGACCAATGGGGTACCTACTACGCTCAGCATCCGCAAGTCTTTGCCGGCAGCATTGGTCATGGCTTCGATGCCTTGAGCAAGGCTGGGGTGTTTCAGCGCCTAGGATTGCCAACCGCCTTCCAGGAGACTGGTCATGCCGCATGAACTGGAGCGCTTCCATCAACTGCTGGTCACGTTTTCCCGCGATCACGGTGACGCCATTGCCGTGCAAGGGGCGACTGAGCGCTTCACCTACAGGCAGCTACTGGCAGAGGTGGGGTTGCGCACCCACGGCTTGCGTACGTGTTCGCCTGGCCCTCTGGTACTGGCGCTGGATAGCAGCCCGCAGTTGGTGTTCTGGGATTTGGCGGCGCTGTTTGCCGAGCGTCCTTGTGTAATCGTGCCGTCGTTCTTCAGTGTTGCCCAGTTCAGCCATTGCATCGAGCAGAGTGGCGCCAGCCATGTGCTGTGCGACCCGCAATGGCACGGTACGCTCGCCGAACTGGGGTTCGTTCAGCAGGACGTGTTCTGGGTTCGCGAGGCAGAGCCCGCTGCAGCGCTGCCTGAAGGTACCGCCAAGATCACCTACACCTCCGGCAGCACGGGCAAGCCCAAAGGCGTGTGCCTTTCTGCTGCGGCCCTGTTGCGTGTCGCCCGGGAACTGGAGGTGGCCAGCCGGCCCAGTGAACCTCAGCGTTACCTGGCGGTGCTGCCGCTGGGCGTGCTGCTTGAAAACCTTGGTGTCTACGCCGCATTGATGGCCGGGGCGAGTGTGCTGCTTTACCCCCAGGCGCAACTGGGCATGGGCGGTGCAAGCCAGGTCGATTTCAAGCGCTTGCTGGGGGCCATCGCCCTGAGCGGCGCGCAGAGCCTGATTCTGGTGCCGCAGCTGTTGATGGGGCTGATCACTGCTATCGAGCGTGGGCTGATGCGGGTGGGGGCGCTACGGTTCGTTGCGGTCGGCGGTGCCCGTGTGGCACCCAGCTTGCTGGCCCGCGCCGAAGCGATCGGCCTGCCGGTGTTCGAGGGCTATGGCTTGTCAGAGTGTGCTTCGGTGGTGGCCTTGAACCGGCCGGGCGCAACCCGCCGCGGCAGTGTCGGCAAACCGCTGCCCCATGTGCAGGTGCGGATCGCCGAGGACGGGGAGGTACTGGTGGCGGGCTCGGTGCTGCTCGGCTATCTGGAGGAACCACCCGTCTGCGATAGCTGGTGGGCCACCGGCGACCTAGGCCATTTCGACGAGGAGGGCTACCTGTACCTCGATGGCCGCAAGAAACACCAGTTCATCACCAGCTTCGGGCGCAACGTCAACCCGGAATGGGTGGAGGCCGAACTGACCCAGAGCGGCGTGATCGCCCAGGCGTTCGTACATGGCGAGGCCCTGCCAAAGAACCTGGCATTGCTCTGGCCGCTGGACCCCGCTACCCCCGACACCCTCATCGACAAGGCTGTGCAGCAGTGCAATGCCTTGCTGCCGGACTACGCCAGGGTCCATGCCTGGCGTCGCCTGCCGTGCCCCCTGTCCAGTACCGACGACACACTGACCGCCAATGGCCGCCCGCGCCGCGAGGCCATCCTGCGGCGTTACCACTCCCTGTTATCCGACATCCCTTTGTGAGGTCTGCCATGTCCTTTTTCGATACCCTGCAGATGCAAACCACCCAGGAGCGTCAGGCCCTATTTGCCGTGCCGGTTATACGCGATGCGCTGGCGGGGCACGTCAGCATCGACAGCTATGTGGCCTTCCTGACTCAGGCATACCACCATGTACGCCATACCGTGCCGCTGATGATGGCGTGCGGGGCGCGCCTGCCTTCGCGCCTGGAATGGCTGCGCGGCGCCGTGTGTGAATACATTGAGGAGGAGTACGGCCACGAGCAGTGGATCCTCAATGACATCAATGCCTGTGGTGCCGATTGGGAGGCGGTGCGTGACGGTCGCCCGGCGCTGCCGATCGAGCTGATGGTCGCCTACCTTTACGACTTGATTGCCCGTGGCAACCCGGTCGGGCTGTTTGGCATGGTCAATGTGCTCGAAGGCACCAGCATTGCCCTGGCCACCCAGGCCGCCGGCACAATCCAGCGCACGCTGGCGTTGCCCGACAGCGCCTTCAGCTACCTCAGCTCCCATGGCGCGCTGGACCAAGACCACATGGTCACCTACCGGCAGCTGATGGACCGCCTTGATGATGCTGACGACCAGCGGGCTGTGATCCATGCGGCCAAAGTGGTTTACCGGCTGTATACCGACATGTTCCAGGGGCTGCCGCGTGCGGACCTGCAAGAGGTGCGTCATGCGCTTGCCTGAGTGTGTAGTCATACTGACCGGTGCCAGCGGAGGCATCGGCCTGGAGCTGGCCGAGCAGTTGTGCGCAGCCGGTGCCCGGGTACTGGCGGTGAGCCGGCAGATGGGCAAGCTCGCCGGTTTGATGAACCGTTATCACGACAGGCTGCTCTGGCAGTCGGCCGATCTGCGCAGCCATGAGGGGCGTGAGCAGGTGCTTGCCCGTGCCCGGGAGATGGGCGGGGTCAACGTCCTGATAAATGCCGCGGGCGTGAACCGTTTTGCCCTGTTCGACCAGGTCGACGAGCTGGCGCTGAACGAGTTGCTGGACATTAACCTCAAAGCCGCCCTGCAACTGACGCGTGTGTGTCTGCCGCTGCTGCGCGCACAACCCAGGGCACTGGTGGTCAACGTCGGCTCCACCTACGGCTCGATCGGCTACCCCGGCTATGCCACCTACTGCGCCAGCAAGTTTGCCCTGCGCGGCTTCTCGGAGGCGCTGCGCCGCGAGCTGGCCGATACCTCGATTAATGTCATGTACGCCGCACCCCGGGCGACCCGTACCGCAATGAACAGCAGCGCTGCCACGGCGCTCAACGAGGCGCTGAAGGTTGGCATGGACGACCCGGCAGACGTGGCCCGTGCTGTGCTCAAGGCCGTGCAGTCAGAACGCAGCGAGCTTTACCTGGGCTGGCCAGAAAAGCTCTTCGTGCGCATCAACGGCATGTTGCCCGGCGTGGTCGACCGTGCACTGCGCAAGCAGTTGCCGTTGATCCGTCGTTACCTCGCTAGCCATTCCAAGGAGTCGATCAAATGAAACGTCTGTTCATCGCTAGCCTGCTTGCGTTCGCACCGCTCACCTGGGCGCTGGACCAGGCCGGCAGCCAACAATTGGCTAACTTGCAGCAGCGCTGGGCGCAGATCCAGTACCAGACGCCCAAAGACAAACGCGCCGATGCGTTCGAGAAACTCGCAGCTGATGCTTCTACGCTGGTCCATCAGCACCCGGGCTCGGCCGAACTTTTGATCTGGGAGGGCATCATCAACAGCAGTTGGGCGGGTGCCACCGGCGGCCTGGGGGCGCTGGGTAAGGTCAAGTCGGCCAAGGCGAGCCTGGAGCAGGCGATGGAAATGGACCCCACCGCCTTGCAAGGGTCCGCTTACACCAGCCTGGGGACCTTGTACGACCAGGTACCCGGCTGGCCCATCGGCTTTGGCGACAGCGACAAAGCTGACGCCTTGTTGCGCAAGGCGTTGCAAATAAACCCCAATGGTATCGACAGCAATTACTTCTGGGCCGATCATCTCTTCCGGCAGAAACGCTACGCTGAAGCCACCGCTGCCCTGGAAAAAGCACGCCAGGCGCCGCCACGGCCAGGCCGCGAACTGGCCGATCAGGGCCGGCGTGGCGATATCGATGCTTTACTCAAGGCCATCAAGGACAAACAGGACTGAACATGCGGCTGCTGCTGGTTGAGGATGATACCGCCCTGGGCGAGGGGATCTGCGACGGGTTGCGCCAAGAGGGCTACACCCTCGACTGGCTGCGCGATGGCCTGAGCGGGCTGCATGCCCTGCAACACGAAGTATTCGACCTGGTGATCCTCGACCTCGGGCTGCCGCGGTTGGACGGCATCGAGCTGCTGCGACGGGTGAGGGCAGGGGGCAACAGCTTGCCGGTACTGATCCTTACCGCGCGCGATGCGACCGAGGACCGTATCTCTGGCCTGGATGCCGGTGCCGACGACTACTTGGTCAAACCTTTCGACCTCAATGAGCTCAAGGCCCGCCTGCGCGCCTTGCTCAGGCGCAGCGCCGGGCGGGCCAAGGTGCTGATCGAGCACGCCGGTGTAAGCCTGGACCCTGCTACCCAGCAGGTGTGCTACAACGGCGTGCCTGTGATACTGACGCCCAAGGAGTATCGCCTGCTGCACGAATTGCTGGCGCAACCGGGCAAGGTGTTCACCCGTGAGCGGTTGACCCAGCTGCTGTATGGCTGGGACGAGGAGCCTGAGAGCAACACGCTGGAGGTGAACATCTATCACCTGCGCAAGAAACTGTTCAACGGCCTGATCCGCACGGTGCGCGGTATCGGTTATCTGGTCGAGGCCAAGCTGTGAGCTCGTTGCGCCAGCGCACATTGTGGCGGGTGATGGCGCTGATGCTGCTCGGCACCGGCTTGTTGGCGTTGTACAACTATCACGACAGCCGACGCGAGATCAATGAAGTCTACGATGCTCACATGGCTCAGAATGCCCGGCTGTTGCAGGGGGTGATGAACCTGCCGGTGCAGGATGGCAACCGCGAAAAGCTGTATCAGGCATTTAACGAGGCGCTGGGCAAGGCCGGGCGCCACCGTGTGGGCCACCCCTATGAGAGCAAGCTGGCATTCCAGGTGTGGGGGGAGGGAGCACGGTTGCTGGTGCACACCCCCAGTGCACCGACGCTCGACGCACCGCCTGCGGCGGCGGGCTTCTACGATTTTGACAGTGGTGGCGAACAGTGGCGCGGCTTTGTATTACCGGTGCCCGAAAAACAGTGGGTAATCTGGGTGGGTGAGCGCGACGATGTGCGTTACGACCTGATCGACCGCATCGTACGCCATACCCTTTTCCCGTTCCTGCTCGGCAGCCTGGGCCTGGCGCTGTTGGTCTGGGCGGCCATCGGCTGGGGGTTGCGCCCGTTGCAGAACATGGCCGATGTGATTCGTGGGCGCCATGCCGACTCCCTCGAACCCCTGCAACTGGTGCCGTTGCCGACCGAGCTTGAGCCTATGCAAGCCGCCATCAACCGCCTGCTGGCGCAGATCGATGATCTGCTGCGGCGTGAGCATCGCTTCATTGCCGACGCCGCCCATGAGATGCGCACACCGCTGGCGATCCTGCGTCTGCATGCGCAGAACGCACAGGCCGCCAGTACCGATGCCGAGCGCCAGAAAGCCCTGGGTTTTCTGATTGGCGGCGTGGACCGGCTGACCCGGGTGGTCAACCAGTTGCTGACCCTCGCCCGGGTCGAGCCGCGCCTTGGTCAGCGCGCCACCACCCGTGTCGACCTGGGCGAAGTGGTCACCGATGTGCTGGCGGATCTCACCCCCTGGATACTGGATCGCGGCCTTGAGCCCTCGCTGGATCTCAGCGAAGGTGACCATGGCCTGATGATCGATGCCGGAGCGTTGGGCATCGCCTTGCAGAACCTGGTTTCCAATGCGGTGGAGCATTCACCGCCTGGCGGGCGCATCACGGTATCACTCAGGCGCCTGGCCACTTGCTTCGAACTGGTGGTCGAAGATGAAGGCCAGGGCATAGACGACGCGGATCTTGCGCGGGTATTCGAGCGCTTCTATAGCCGCAATAGCCCCAATGGCGCAGGGCTGGGGTTATCCATCGTGGCCACCATTGTCGAGCGGCTGGGGGGGCAGGTGCGCCTGGAAAACAGGGCCACTGGCGGGCTGGCTGCCATCGTGTCGCTTCCCTTGCAGTGAGCTGCTCAAGCAAATCGCTGCACGGCCTCACCTGTTTCAAAACGTATCGGTACTTCAGACTTCTTTAAGCTTGGGCTGACAACGTGGTGGTGTACGTTGCCCGGTTTGCCTTCAGCGCCGATGGGCAGCGAATACTTCCCTGTCACAAGAGGCCCTGGATATGGCACGCACGTCGAACCCCGCCCGTTACGGGCAACTTTCGATAATCATGCATTGGAGCATGCTCGTTTTATTCATGGGCGTTTATGCCTGTGTCCAATTGCGCGAGGTATTGCCCAAAGGGCACTTTCTCAAGGCCCCCCTGTTGGGCGTGCATGCCGTGATGGGTATTGGCATCTTCACTCTGGTGTGGCTGCGCCTCCTTGGTCGGCTCAGCCCACGGCCTGCAATCGTGCCGACACCGCCTGCCTGGCAGGGCTTCATGGCCAGCGTGCTGCATATTGCATTGTACGCCCTGATGATCCTTACACCTCTGCTGGCCTGGCTGATGCTCGCGGCCGCTGGCAAGCCGCTGCCCTATTGGGGTGTGGCCATACCTGCACCCGTGGCGGTGGACCCGACGCTGGCCAGGGCGCTCAAGGGGTGGCATGAGTGGCTGGGGAATGCGGGTTACTGGCTGATCGGGCTGCATGCCTGTGCAGGCCTGTTGCATCATTACTGGCTGAAGGACAATACCCTCAAGCGCATGTTGCCAGGGCGGTGAGTCCGAAACGCTGGTTTCAAGGCTGAAGGCGAATGAGCCCTCAGCCTGGTTGGTTTCGTTGCGCGGCTATAAGGTGCCGCTCAGCAGCCAACCGAACACGCCGCAGCCCAGGACAACCAACCATGCAGGCCACTTCCAGAACATCAGGGCCATCAAGGCCATCAGCGCCCATGCCAAGTCTGCTGGCTTGGCGATGGCGCTCGTCCACACCGGTTGGTACAAGGCAGCCAGCAGAAGCCCGACCACGCCGGCGTTTACACCGGCAAGCGCTGACTGGCTGCGGGCGCTGCGCCGCAGTGTTTTCCAGAAGGGAACTACACCGATCACCAACAGGAAGGAGGGGGTAAAAATGGCGAGAATGCCAACCGTCGCGCCCACCCAGCCGGAGGGCTGCACGCTCATGGCTGCACCCAGGAAGGCTGCAAACGTGAAGAGTGGGCCCGGTATGGCCTGCGCCAAGCCATAACCTGCGAGAAAGGTGTCATTTGTGACCCAGCCATTGGCCACTGTGGCCGACTGAAGCAACGGTAGCACCACATGCCCGCCGCCGAATACCAGCGAGCCTGCGCTATAAAAGGCGTTGATCAATGCCAGTGCCTGTGAGGGCCAGATGCGGGTCAATAGCGGCAAGCCGACCAACAAGGCAAAGAACAGGATCAGCGCAGCCAGCCCGGCCTTTCGGCTGACTGAAAACGGCAGCTCGTCCCCTGCCGGGGAGCCCGGAGGCTTGAGCAGGATCAAGCCTGTGATGGCCGAGCCTGAGATCACAGCTATCTGCCCGATCGCGTTGGGCCACAGCAGCGCGGTACAGGCAGCGAACAGGGCGATGGTTACCCGCGCAACATCGGTGCAAAGGCTACGTGCCATGCCCCACACCGCCTGGGCCACCACGGCGACTGCGACGATTTTCAGCCCATGCAACAGGCCACTTGGGGCGCCACCTCCCCATGCCCCCAGGCCCTGAGCACACAGCGTCAGCAGTAGGGCCGATGGCAATGTGAACCCTGCCCACGCAGCGACAGCGCCCGCGAAACCCGCCCGTGACAGGCCCAGAGCGATGCCGACCTGGCTGCTGGCGGGGCCGGGAAGCAGTTGGCACACCGCGACCAGCTCAGCATAACTGCGCTCGCTGAGCCATTGGCGGCGCGCTACAAATGCTTCACGAAAGTAACCCAGGTGCGCAATGGGGCCACCGAAAGACGTCAGCCCCAGCCGCAAGAACACCAGAAACACCGACCAGGCAGAGTCGCTGGGCTTCACGCCGCAGTGGGTGCGTTCTGACAAGGCAGGCTCCTTGGGTGAGTGATGCTGCAGGTTTTGGTGAGGATCAGCCAGCCTCGAGGCTTGTTTTGGGGAGTAGACCCGCGCCGCCCGCGCGGCGCTCGGTTTCACAGTCACTGAAAATCCTGCGACACGCCCCCAGAACCCGTATTCATTTGTGCAAAGTTTGCTGTTCGCCGCCTACGCTGTCCAGAGTCTTGGTCTGCAGGAGGCACCATGAGCAGTTTCCCTATCGTCGCTACCGTCCTGTCTATGGTCTTCCAGCCGCAGCGAGGACGAACGTGAAGGGCTCGCGTGTACTTCGAGCAGGATGGCCGCTTCGCGTTGTTATTCCTGTCGGGCTGTTACCTGCTTGGGTTCATCGTCAACATTCTGTTATTCGGCGTTTCGCCCATGGCGCTGTGGGGCGCCTCTGACCGTGGCATTCGTGCCTCTCAATATGGCGGACCTGGTGATATCACTAGTGACGTGACCGAGGTCTGGCGCTGCGCATTAAAATCTATGCAGTTGGAATACAATATCTGTACAAAATGCTATTGTTGTACAGTATTTTCGCGTGCTCGAGGTCAGTATGGCGCACCGTGCTAGTTGGACTTGCCTTTGTCTGCTACTGGCTACCTTTTCAGCGGTGGCGGGCTGGAAGGCGGAGCTGCCTGGGGCGCAACGGCTTGGGAGTGGTGAGTTCACCTGGTTTGGTCTGCGTCTGTATACAGCCCAATTATGGACTTCAGGGCCAGTTCATGACTGGAACCAGCCCTTCGCCCTTGAGCTCCTCTACCACCGTTCGTTGTCCAGGGACACCTTGGTACAGGCAAGTCTCGAGGAAATGCGCCGCCTCAACGGTGGCAGCATTACGTCGCAACAACGCACGGCGTGGGCCCATGCGATTGAAGAGGCATTCGTGGACGTACGCCCCGGCACGCGCATTACTGGCTTGTACCTGCCGGGGCAGGGCTGCCACTTTTACGTCGACGGTAAACTCAGCCGCGAAATTGCCGACCCGGCCTTTGCAAGGGCGTTCTTTGCCATCTGGCTCGACCCCCGAGCCAGGGACCCACAACTGCGTCAGCGCCTGCTTGGGCTGGCTGGCAACGACCGAGGAACATGAATATGTACAAAGTACTGTTGCTGGTCTCCTGCCTGCTTCTGGGCAGCTGTGGCAATGTCGGTGTCGAGCACTATGCCCAGGAGCAGCCGAAACTGGACCTGGCTGCATTCTTCTCGCGACCGGTGCAGGCCTGGGGCATGTTCCAGAAGCGTTCCGGTGAAGTGGTCAAGCGCTTCCACGTGCGTATAGACAGCCGGCGCGAAGGTGAGCGGCTGATCCTCGACGAACATTTTCTATACAGCGATGGTACTCGCCAGCAGCGTACCTGGACACTTATGCCAGACGGCCCCGGCCGCTGGCGCGGTACCGCGGGGGACGTGATCGGCGAAGCGCGCGGCGAAGTCGCGGGTAACGCGCTGCGATGGCGTTACCAGCTGGACCTGCCGGTTGACGGGCGGCACTGGCAGGTAGACCTGGACGACTGGATGTACCTCATGGATGACGACACCCTGATCAACCGTTCGAGCATGAGTAAGCTGGGCGTTGAGATTGGCCAGATCACCCTGTTCTTCCGCCGCCTGCCAGAGGGCACACCATGAACCTGATCGCGCTTACCCAGCTGGTCTCGACCGGCGAAGCAAAGGAACTTGAACTGCTGTCGCTGGAGGGCGGCTTCTACCTCCTGCGCGCCTTGACCGACGCCGGCCCCGTGACACTGAGCGATGCCCATGGGCAGCCCGTTCGCGTGCGCTCCACTACTGAGCTGCGGCAGTTGTTAGCCGACCTGCCACCCGTGCCGTGCATGCTGGTACAACAGGTGGTGCATGATGAGATGTGCGGACAACGTGACGGCCCTATTGCACCGCTGCGCGTGCCGGTAACGCTCACCAGCCAATGGTAGCCTGACCATGCGCCTAGGCCTTGTGCTGGGTGACCAGCTGTCGTTCGACTTGGCGAGCCTGGCTGCCCTTGACCCCGCCCGCGATGCTGTTCTGATGGCGGAAGTGGAGGGTGAGGCCCGCTACGTGCCGCATCATCCGCTCAAGATCGTTCTCATCTTCAGCGCCATGCGGCACTTTGCCCAGGCCCTGCGTGAGCGGGGTTGGCAGGTGCATTATGTCGAGCTGGATGCTGACGGCAACAGCGGCAGCATCGTTGGCGAGCTGCATCGCTGGCAACAAGCCTTGGGCGCCACGCACATTCACCTCACTGAGTGCGGGGAGTGGCGGCTGGAGCAGGCTTTGCGTGACGCCGCACTGCCGCTGGTGTGGCATCGCGACACACGTTTTCTGTGCTCCCGCGAGGCCTTCGCGCGCTGGGCTCACGAGCGTCGCCAGCTGCGAATGGAGCACTTCTACCGTGGCATGCGCAAACGAACCGGCCTGCTTTTGGAGCCCGACGGCAGTCCGGCAGGCGGGGCCTGGAATTTTGATGGTGATAACCGTAAGTCATTACCTCGCCAGTTGCGTGGGCCGTTCGCTGCGCATTTCGCGCAGGACGGGATCACGGCAGCGGTGGTCTCCCTGGTACGTCGGCGCTTCAGCGACCACTACGGGGACATCGACGGCTTCGACTACCCTGTGACCCATGCCGAGGCACAGCAGCTGTGGCAGCATTTTCTGGATTTTGGCCTGGCGGCTTTCGGCGACTACCAGGACGCGATGGCCGAAGGCGAGCCGTACCTGTTTCATGCGCGCATCAGTGCGGCGCTCAATATCGGGCTTCTGGATGTCAGAGGTTTGTGTGAGGAGGTCGACAAGGCCTGGCGAGAGGGGCGGGTACCGCTTAATGCAGCTGAAGGCTTCATTCGCCAGTTGATCGGCTGGCGCGAGTATGTGCGCGGTATCTACTGGCTGCGAATGCCGGAGTATGCCGGGCTCAACCACCTGGGCAACGACCGAGCGTTACCTGAGTTCTATTGGACCGGGCGCACCCGCATGCGCTGCATGGAGCAAGCCATCGGGCAGACCCTGCGGTTGGGCTACGCGCACCATATCCAGCGGCTGATGGTGACCGGCAACTTCGCCTTGCTGGCCGGAATCGTGCCCACCGCGATTTGCGAGTGGTACCTGGCGGTCTATATGGATGCCTTCGACTGGGTCGAGCTGCCCAACACGCTTGGCATGGTGATGCACGCCGACGGCGGCTACCTGGGGTCCAAGCCATACTGCGCCAGTGGTCGTTACATCCAGCGCATGTCCGATCATTGCAAGGCTTGCAGTTACAAGGTCGACCATGTGATCGAGGACGATGGCTGCCCGTTCAATGCCCTGTACTGGCATTTTCTTATCCGCCATCGCCCCCTGCTGTCGACGAACCCGCGTTTGGCTCTGGTCTATCGCAGCCTCGATGGCATGACGGCTAGCCGCCGCGACGCCGTGTGGCAGCGTGGCCAGGCACTGTTGGCGCAGCTTGATGCGCAGCAGGCGTTATGAAAAAGAGCCATTTGCCCAGCAAGGTCTGCGTGGTGTGTGGTCGGCCGTTCAACTGGCGTAAGCGCTGGGCCCGCTGTTGGGAGCAGGTGCGCTATTGCTCCGAGCGATGCCGCCGGTCAGCGCCGCGCCGCGAGGCGCGCGAGCAGTGGCAGGGCCAAGGCCCAAATCGGCATCAGTAGCAGGCCGGTTTGCAGCGCGCCAAGCGGCAGGGCGACATCCGCAAACCTTGCGCCGCCTACATAGGCTAAGGGGCCACCTAGTGCACCCAGCAGCGCACCGAGCTGCCAGTGCCTGCCAGCCCATGCAAGGCTGTGGCGCATGCCGCTGGCCAGCACCAGCCACAGCAGCGCCAGCCACAGGGGCAGCGGCCAGGCGTCGAAACCGAACATGCCCAGTGCCCCCAGCGAACTGTCGAGCACACACCCAGCCAAGGTGACGCGCAGCAGCGCCTTGACCTCGGCGTTAACATCCGGACACAGGCGCAGGTGCACCACCACACCTACAATCACCAGCAGCAGTAGCCAGGGGCGTTCTGCGCCCAGCACGCAGAGCCACCAGCCAGCCTGCAACCAGACTGCATTGGCGACCAGCCAGCGCCCGGGCATCAGGCACCGTAAGGTAATGGGGCGCGCCGTGCCAGTGGCGCTGCCCACAGCAGGTGCGCAACGCCGATGGTGCGCTCCTCGAAACCGCCCTGGCAGTAACACAGGTAGAACTCCCACAGGCGTTGGAACATGTCGTCGTAGCCCAGGTCCGTCAGTGCTGTGCGCGCCTGGCGCAGGTTTTCACGCCAGTGCTGCAGCGTGCGGGCATAGTCCCGGCCGAAGTCTTCCATGTGCACGAGGTTGAGTGCGGTATGCCGGCTGGCGGTGTCGAGCAATACGCTCAGCGAAGGCAGGGCGCCACCAGGGAAAATGTAGCGCTGGATGAAGTCGACCGAGCTCCGCGCCTGGGCGTAGCGCTGGTCGCGGATGGTGATCGCCTGCAGCAGCATCAGGCCGTCGGGCTTAAGTAGCGAGGCACACTGGCGGAAATACACGGGCAGGTAACGATGGCCGACTGCTTCGATCATTTCGATCGAAACCAGTTTGTCGAAGGTGCCTTGAAGGTCGCGGTAGTCTTCGCGAAGTACCTGGACGCGCTGCTCCAGCCCGAGGGCCTGAACGCGCGCCAGGGTATGGCTGTACTGCGCCTCGGAGATCGTCGTGGTGGTGACCCTGCAGCCGTATCGGGTGGCTGCGTGGATCGCCAGGCTGCCCCAGCCGCTGCCAATTTCCAGCAGGTGATCGTCAGGGTGCAGTTCAAGCTTCTGGCAGATGCGCTCCAGCTTGTACAACTGGGCTTGCTCCAGTGTTTGCCCGGGATGTTCGAATTGGGCCGCCGAATACATCATGGTGGGGTCCAGCAGCCGCTCGAACAGAGCATTCCCCAGGTCGTAATGCGCCAGAATATTGCGCCGTGCACCGCGTTTGTTATTGCGGTTGAACCGGTGCAGAAGCCGCAGGGCAGGGCGGCCGAAACGGGCCAGCCCCCCCTCCAGCGCGTCGAGCACCTCAAGGTTGGCGACGAACAGGCGGGTCACCAGCGCGAGGTCGGGGCTTCGCCAATAGCCGTGGATGTAGGCCTCGCCAGCACCGATCGAGCCATTGCCGACGATCAGGCTCCAGGAGGCGTCATCGAGGATCTCCACCTCCGCCTGCAGCGGGCTGTCGACATCACCGAAACTCCACTGCTGCCCGTGGCTGAGCAGACGCAGATGGCCGTGGCGCAGCTTGCGCAGTTGGGCGAGCACTGCGCCTCGTGCCAGCCCGCCAAGCAAGGGGGCAAGGCCTGCGAACTTGCTAACGCTCAGTGTGGGATTCGACATCATCAGGGTCCTCGCAAGGTTGGCCCAGCGCCAGGTCATTCTGGCTGGTGGTGTGGTCATGCACGGGGGTGAGTTTGAGTAACAGGCGTAGCGCTTGCCAGTAGATGGCCGAGACAGTGCGCAGGCTCATCCATGGGAAGGTCATGACATACCCGCGCAGCGCGGTTGCATCCAGTGGCTGACGGTGCAGGGCGAGGTCGGCCTCGAACACCTTGTGGCCGTCCTGCCAGTTCTGCATGTGGATGCGTACATGGTCTGCGCTCAGGAAAAAGCGCAGGTGATAGTCCATGTCCAGTGGCATGAACGGCGAAACATGGAAGGCCTTGGCCACGGTGAACGGCTTGGCAAGGTTTTCCTGCACCGGTAGTACGTAATGAAAACGCTCGCGCCACGGGGTGTTGCGCACCTCCATCAGGATTGCCGTCAGGTAGTCGTCGCGGTCGTGGCAGAAATAGAAGCTCACCGGGTTGAACGACAGCCCCCAGCAACGCAGTTGCGTCAGCAGCCGAACCGGGCCATTGGGCATGTGACCAGTGGCCTGACACACCAGCAAGCGTGCGGCCTGCGCCAGGGTTACGCCGTGGCGGGTCTGAGCTGGCAGGTAGTCGGTCTCGCGCCAGCACAGCGGCGCCATACGCCAGCGCCCAAGCCAGCGTGACAGGCCCATCAACCAGGCTTGTTCGTCCAAGTCCAGGTAGAACATGCCGATCCGGTAGCGGAAAGCATGCAGGTGCGGTTTCAGCCTGCGGTGGCTGATCCAGCCCAGGCAAAGGCTGCTGTTCACAATTGCTCTCCGAAATGTGCAGCCACCTTCAGGGCGCTGACCACCCCGTCCTCGTGAAAGCCGTTGCCCCAGTAGGCGCCACAGAAGTAGCTGTGAAGCTGGCCCTGCAGTTGTGCCTGGCACGCCTGTGCGGCGGACGCGGCGATGCTGTACTGCGGATGGGCATACTGAAAGCGCGCGATCACCTGCGCCGGGTCTATCAGTGCGGTCTGGTTGAGGCTCACGCAGAAGGTTGTCGGCGCCTGGATTCCTTGCAGGATGTTCATGTTGTAGGTCAGCGCGGCGGGAGCCTGCTCGGGGCCGCCCAGGCGGTAGTTCCAGCTGGCCCAGGCGCTCTTGCGGCGTGGCAGCAGGCGGGTATCGGTGTGCAGCACCACATCGTTGCTGGCGTAGCCGATGGCGCCGAGTACAGCGCGCTCCTGCATGGTTGGGGTTTCCAATAGCGCCAGAGCCTGGTCGCTGTGGCAGGCGAACACCACATTGTCGAAGCGTTCGGGGCCGGCCGCGCTCACCAGATTCACGCCCCCGTCATCGCGGCTGACCCGGGATACCTTGCATTTGAGGCGTATGCGTTCAGCAAACGGTCTGCACAGCGGCGCGATATAGCTGCGTGAACCGCCTTGAACCACCCGCCACTGTGGACGCTGGTTGACCGACAGCAAGCCGTGGTTGCGACAGAAACGGACGAAGAACTCAAGGGGGAAATGGAGCATATCGGCGCGGGACATCGACCAGATCGCAGACCCCATCGGCACGATGTAGTGGTCGATGAAGCGCTGCCCGTAGCGCTGTGTCTGAAGGTAGGCGCCCAGGGTGGTGTCTTGATCGATTCGCCGATTGTCCAGGTCGGCCAGCGCCTGGCGGTTGAAGCGCAGAATATCACGGATCATGCCCCAGAAACCTGGCGACACCAGGTTACGGCGTTGGGCAAACAGTGTGTTCAGATCGTGACCGTTGTATTCCAAGCCAATGACCGGATCATGCACGGAAAAACTCATTTCAGTCGGCTGCGAGGTGACCTTGAGCTGGTCGAGCAAGCGTATGAAGTTGGGGTAGGTCCAGTCGTTGAAAACGATGAAGCCGGTATCTATTGCATAGCGCTGGCCCTGCCAGACCACATCGAGGGTGTGCGTGTGCCCTCCGATCCATTGCTCGGCTTCGAAAACCGTTACTTCATGCTTGCGTGACAGCAGATGGGCGCAGGTCAGCCCCGCGATGCCACTGCCGATGATTGCGATACGCATGGATCATCATTCCTGTTCATGACGGGCGAGTCGTTGGCCAAGTGCCAAACGCAGGCGCGCGGGTAGCACCCCTAACAGGCGCAACACCAAGGTGAAAAGGCCGGGAAAGTTGATTTCCAGGGGGCGCCGGGGCAGGCGGGTGGCGATATAACGCGCTGCGCGCTGCGCAGTCCACAGCTGCGGCATGGGGAAATCGTTGCGACGGGTCAGTGGCGTGTCGACGAAGCCAGGGCTGACAAGGGTGACCGCGATACCCTCGCGAGCAAGGTCTATTCGCTGTGACTCCACCAGATAGCGCACCGCGGCTTTGGACGCGCCGTAGGCGCCGGCGCGGGGCAGGGCCAGCCAGGTCACAGAGCTGCCCATCACCACCAGGTGAGGGCGGTGGCCGGCGCGAAGCAAGGGCAGTGCGGCCGCCATGCAGTAGCTGACACCCAGCAGGTTTGTGCGCATTACACGCTCGACCAACGCTGGATCGAAATGCCCCGGCTCCAGGTATTCGCAGGTGCCGGCATTGAGAATGGCCATGTCCAGTCCTCCCCAGGCGTTCTCGATCTGAGCGGCGATCCCGGCGACCTGCTCCGGCTTGTCAAGATCGCCAATGGCCAGTATTACCTGCCCGGGAAACTTTTGGGCCAGAGGAGCAAGTCGATCGGCATGGCGCCCGCCCAAGGCAACCTGGTGGCCTTGCTCCAGGAGGATGTGTGCGAGTGCGGCACCGATACCGCTGCTTGCGCCGGTCAACCAGCAGCGGCTCATGCCAGCCTGCCTTTGAGCCAGCGGATTGCACCGCCCATGAGGGGGAGGTGTTCATAAAGCAGGGCATGCAGCCCTTGTATGTGATGAAGAGGGTCGCGAAAGGTGACATCTTCGCAGTACAGTTTTTCCAGCGTGTCGAGGTTAGCCCCGTCGAGGCTGGTGAAGCGCTCGACGAATTGCTGTAGGTACGTTGACATACTGGCCTCCAGGCAATCCTGTACAAAATCTGTTGATTGTACAGATATAGCTGAAAACCAAGCATTAATCTATACAAGAAGACGACTTTGTATAGATTTTTGTCATTGCTCAATCTGTCCCAGTTGCCAGCGCAATTCAGCCACTTCAGCCTCAAGCTCGCGTACTTTCTCCTCGGCGCATATCTGCGCTGTGACGTCGCGCTGAATACCAATGTAGTACGTCAGCTGGTCCGCATCGTTGTACACCGGCGTGATGGACAACTCATTCCAGAACAGGCTCCCGTCCTTGCGGTAGTTACGCAGCACCTGGCGGCAGGGGCGGCCTTCGCGGATCGCATCGCGTATGGTTGCCAGGCCCTCCTGGTCATGAGCCTCGCCCTGAAGAAAACGGCAGTCCTGATAGAGGATATCGTCGGCGCAATAGCCGGTCAGGCGCTCGAAGGCGGGGTTGACGTAGATAAGGATACTGTCATTACCTTCCTGCTCGGCGACGACGATACCATCGTTCGAATGCTCGACCATCAGTTGCAGGAGTTTTGCGTTGATCATAGGGCCCACCTACAGCGGTTCGTATGCGATATGCGCAGCGTAGCTTCTGTGCAGAAGGTTTCGGCGCCGTTTGTTGCATGATGAACCAAGGAGGCTCGCCGCAGAAGGTGCATATGGGTTTAGAATGGTTTACCACTCGGATATTCCCTCGTTATGACTGACGCCACCCCACCCAATTTGCTACCTATGCGCGATGTCGTCAGCATGACCGGCATCAACCCGGTGACCCTGCGTGCCTGGGAGCGGCGCCATGGTTTGCTACGTCCGCAGCGCACCGAGGGCGGCCATCGCCTGTACACGGTGGGGGATGTCCAGCGCATACGCGACATCTTGCGCTGGACGGCAAACGGCCTGTCCGTCAGCAAGGTCGGCGATCTGCTCGCGGCGCAGTCTGAGGCGTCTGCGCAGCAGCATTCGGCCTTTGACGATTGGCGCGCGGCCGTGGTGCGCGCAACCAAGGCATTCGATGGGCCGGCACTGGAGGGGATCCATGGTCAGTTGTTCACTCTCTTGCCGAAGGCCACCGTGCTGCGTGAAGTGCTGATGCCGGTTTGGCATGACCTGGCTTCAGGCAAAGCGCCAGGCCAGCGTAGCCAGTGGGTGTTTCTCGACACGTTCCTGCGCGCCCGCTTGCTGTTGCGTCTGCAGGTGAACCAGGTCGATGCGCCGCAGGTTTTGCTAGCCGGTAGCGAGGGGCAAGCCGAACTCAGTGTGTTGTGCGCCGGGCTACTCTTGAGCAGCGAGCTACAGCGTATCGACGTGCTCGGTTGCGGGCAGCCACTTGAAGAGCTCCCCATCGTGTGTGCGGCCATGCAGCCTGCGGCACTGGTGATAAAAGTCAAGGCGCCGGTGAGCCCAACCTTGGCTAAGCGCTTGCGGTCGTTGCAGATGGAAATTGCGTGCCCGCTGGCCTTGATAGGCGAGGGGCTGGCCGATTCGCAACCCACCTTGAACGGAATTCCGCTATGCCTGCTGGACGAGGGAGGAGCTGACGCCGCGCGCATGCTGAATGCCTTGCACAGCGGTGCTCTTGACGTTTGACCGAAGGGCTTGCCCCTTTACCGTCATGTCTGAACCTCGCCACTGTCGCCAATCCGACGACCGGGCACCAGATCTTCCTCGGCCAACGCTTCCGCCGTCTCGATCACATAGTCCCATTGCAGGTGGGTGAGGGCGCGGCCGTCCACTTCTTGGGTGTTGCGCTGCTTATAGACGCCTTGACCAGAGCAGCAAACGCTCGACCTGCGTGCGGTAGGAGTTGAATGTGGCTTCATTACCGGCGTAGGGGGCTTGCAATATCCGGGGCTGGGAGTTATCGGATATTGAGGGAAGTGCAAAGGTTACTTTCTTGACAAACCACAACTATAACTACACTAAATGAATATTTAGCGTAGTTATTCTTTTATTGCATATTGTAATGGCAGGGTAGCTCATTTGCTTGGCTAGGAATAGTCCAATTTCTATGTGCCACCTCTCTCTAGAGCAACACTGACTTCCGTTATGACGACCTGGCTGAGCACGTTCTGCATGTGTTTTCTATTGAGTGAAGCCGATGACCTTTCGGCCCAGCTCTGCGAGGAGCGTTGAGCTTTCGTTAGCGTGGCGTCGCCATCACCTGATCGCTCCTTTACCTGAGGCATAATGATGCTGGCTTCTGGCTATCCCCGGAAGCTCAACGACCATTCATGGAGAGAGTTATGGAGTTAACGCAGGTTAAAGATTTCAACCTGGTGGTAGGCAAAGTCTTTGCTCATTTGGCCAATAAATTCCCGAATGCTGCCGATATTGATGCTTCGTCAGTAGGCTTCGAGGTCGTCGGCGGCTGGACAACATTGCCAACAGGCATTTCGCAAATGGTTGATCCGAGTGCAGAGGAAATCTTTTTCGGCCAGTGCGTTCACTGGTTGATCGCTGAAGGCTATGTCCGGGTTGCTAAAAGCTGGGATGTCACGTTCCGCGAAGCTGTCCTGACGCAGAAGGCATTGGTTCTGACAAAGCTTGAGCCTCACGTGCTCAGGCCTGACTCGTACTGAGAATTCAGAACTAGCCAGGGCCTTGCAACAGGGCTCTGGCTTCAATCTGCCCAACCCACGGCCCGGCATCTACACACGGAGTGACTCATAATGCATATTATGTTAAATCATGTGCTCTGTCAGAGATGTTCATACTGTGCCCGTTTCCGCTAACCCCCGTTGAAATTTTCACAAATCCCCGTTCCTTCAAAATCATTTGCTCGGGCAGATTGAGGCTCGGCCAACCAGGCGTAGTAGCCGCTGGGATGCACCTTTAGGGTTTGGCAAAGGCGCCGCACCGGGTAATCCGTCGAGTGCTTCTTGATGAAGGCGTACTTCAGCCGCACTCCTTGGCAAAGTACGCGGCGGCCTTCTTTAAGATGTCTCGCTCTTCCGTCACGCGCTTGAGTTCAGCGCGCAGCTTGCGCAGTTCAGCCTGCTGATCATTATCTTGCTGACGCTGCTCTTGGGGCTTGCTGTAGACCTTGATCCAGGCGTAAAGGCTGTGCACGGACATGCCCACGCGCTGGGCGACCTCAGCGACAGGCTTGCCTTTCTCGGTCACTTGCTTGACCGCTTCGATCTTGAATTCTTCAGGGTAACGCTGACGACTCATGGCACCTCCTATTTGGGCCTCATTACGAGGCTTGGAGGTGTCTACGAAACCAGGGGCGATTCAAAACGCGGTTTACTCCCTCCCTCCCCCATATTCCCCACAGATAATTCCAAGGGGGCGATTGGGCTGAAGGGCTTATGGAAAATCCTTGTTAGGGCCAGAGAAACGCTGGGAAATTTAGCGGATGCGTCCAATTCACCGGATATCCGTCAGGCTTCACATAAATTCAGAGGATTGACCGTAGCACACGTGCGAACCCCCTGACTGAGGTGCCCTCGAGGTCGAGGGAACGCCTGCGCAGGATGTCGATTAACGCTTCCGCGCTTTCTTCTCGCTAAAAGCAACGATCAATAAGCTAGTCCGTTAAAGCTTGATGGGCTCTCTTGTCTTCCAAAGCGACAGCAATACACCGCCAATCAAAAGGCCAATTGTAACGCTCAGAGAAATCTCTGCGGGTACCTTGCCCACGATATCATGAAGGAAAATCTTCGCGCCTATGAAGACAAGCACCAAGGCCAAGGCATACTTAAGATAAGCGAACCGACTTATCATCGCAGCCAGCGCGAAATAAAGAGCCCGCAATCCGAGTATGGCAAAAATGTTCGAGGTATAGACAATGAAGGGATCCTGCGTGATGGCAAAGATTGCGGGAACACTATCAACAGCGAAGACCAAGTCAGCACACTCAATAAGAATCAAAGCAAGAAATAGCGGCGTTACCCATAACACCTTTTTACCTGATGCATTGGGCAGTCGCACCAAGAAATTCTGCCCATGCAATTCCTTGGTTATGGGCAAATGACTGCGGAGATATTTGACGAACCGGTTATTCTCCAGATCAGGCGCATGATCCACACGAGCAAATAGCATCTTTATCCCAGTGAAAACCAAGAAAGCGCCGAAAAAGTAAAGTATCCAGCTGAACTGCGCAATGAGCGCGGCCCCCAGGCCTATCATAATGGCCCTCAAGACGATGACCCCCATAATCCCCCAGAACAGCACTCTGTGCTGGAACTCTCTAGGGATGGCCAGGAAGCTAAATATTAATGCGATAACGAATACGTTATCCATCGACAGGGACTTCTCAATCAGGAAGCCAGTCACGTAGTCCATACTAGCGTCGCTGCCTTTCTGGAAGTAGATCCATACAGCGAATAGGAGGCCCATACTGATGTAGCCAGCTGAGAGCATTAGGCTTTCTTTAACACCAATCTCTCGATTCCCTCGATGGAGAACCCCTAAGTCAAGCGCTAGCAGAGTTAAAACCACAGCAAAAAAGGAAAGCCAGAGCCACAGATCAGTGCCCAGGAAATCTTGAGAGAGATACGCATTTAGGGCAGACATGAGCCCCTCCTATATAGTCGTAGTTCAACAACTATGACTCCGACATGGCGGCTGATGAACCGTCAGAGGGGCCCGGCGTCACGCATTAAGATTTTATCCAATCAAACAACCTTGCAAGAGGAAAAATTTTACTAATTATTTCTTCGGTATAATCAGTATTGGATTGTCCCGACCTGCCGACTTACACATCACGGTCACTCGTTGAAGGGTTGCAAAACCCGCCAAGAGCTAGACCGATTCGCTAGCAAGCCCCTCTGGAAAGCCAAAGTCCTAAAAGCCGTCACTCACAGGGCTGACCTTGTCTAGGTGGTACCACCTCAATGGTTGCTCAACCGCTGACATCAGGATAATGAGTTTAATCTAAAAAACCAGTACAAGCGCACCAATTAGCAAGCACACACTTGCGACTATGGTTAAACGTACTCGCATAGAGCAGTACCACCCAGGCAAAATATTGACCAATTTGCGATCTTGCCAAAGATGTCCAATGAAGCCACAGGCTAATACCAAGCAGCCCCATGACACAGGTAACAACATGCTAACCCAACCGATGAGGGCTGGAATAACACTCCACACCAACCTCTCCTGTCGTCCATTTGCAGACAAGCCCTGTAACGTCATAGCGAAACCCCAATGCAAGGCCCCAACAAAACTCAGTATCACAGCCCCATAGCCAACCAAAGCAACAGATAGAAAATCTCGGTAATCAGTCGCTAAACAAATCAGCAGTGCCACACCAACGAACGGCAGCACGCCACTATAACCCAGGATTTTAAAACGACTTGGAGATAACGTATTGAAAACTGCACTCATGGGCACGTCCTTCCTATGCGGCTGGGGATCATATTTCAGGTATGGCGCCCAATGAGGTTGAGAAATTCGTGCCGGGTAGTCGGGGAGTCTCGGAACTCACCCAGCATTACCGATGAAATCATCACTGAGTTCTGCTTTTCTACACCTCGCATCATCATGCACATGTGCTTGGCCTCGATAACGACGCCAACACCTGCCGCATCAGTCACTTCCTGCATGGCACACGCAATCTGTCTAGTCAAATTCTCTTGAATCTGCAAACGGCGGGCAAACATATCGACTAAGCGCGCCACTTTGGAAAGCCCTAATACTCGTCCTGTTGGCAGGTAGGCGACATGCGCTTTCCCAATAAACGGCAACATGTGATGCTCGCACAATGAGTACAACTCAATATCGCGAACGACCACCATCTCATCATTCTGACTTTCGAACAAAGCGCCATTGACTATCTCAGCTAGGCTCTGGGTATAGCCATTGCAAAGATATTGCATCGCTTTGGCAGCACGTTGGGGTGTATCCAAGAGCCCTTCTCGCTGCGGGTTTTCACCAACGCCAACAAGGATTTCACGATAATGCTCGGCTAGCGAATGTGACATTTGGATTCCTCACCTTTGCAACGTTGCCTACCCTCGGGATGGGGTAACCAGGCCAAACTTGGCCTCAAACGACAAAACAACCTGTACAGAACTGAAAGCAAAGGACGTAGCGGACGCCAAGCCAGTGGAGCGGCCCACATCCCAACACCGGCAGCACGCCAGCTCCAAAGGGTAGCGTCCAAGCCTGTTACCCAATGATCGTTCGCGAACCTTGCGTGCAAGCACGATCTCATTTGCTCAATCGAAAGGCCAAGAGGTATGGGATCGAAGTCATCGCCATCGATATCGATCAGGATGAGCTTTGCTGCAGTTGAACGCCTGCGCAGGAAGGCCACCTCCCTGGCGCACAATGGGCAGGCACCGTCAAAATAAAGGGTCAAAGGCCACAGGCAATACATGTACAACACCTCAATTTTGTACAGGTTTTGTATAAGTTAGCGGAACCCGCGAAATTAGCAATGGCCGTGATGAGGGATCACCTCGTAAAGCGCCCACTCACTGGTGCTGGTGGGTTCAGTCACTTCAGGCGAATTACGGGCTCCGGCTAGAGACGTCAAGCCATAGCCGGGATCTAGCACTGACCGGGGCCATAGGCTGGCTGCTGATTCGCGCCATGACCGCGGGACACGTTGTACCTGGGGGCCGGGCTGATTCTCTTCGGCCTGTGCTTCTCCAATGAGCTGATCCGACTGGGCAAGAAAGCGTCACAGCCGTCCAAAGCATGAAACGCGTGCGAGCAAGCACCTCGAGGCGTGCAGGCTCGCACGGCTGCATTACCAAATCGCGATATCGTAGGTCAGGTAGATCCGGTTGCTGTCGCGCCCTCGGGAAAAGTCAGAGCGGTAGACGTAGTTGCGAAGCTTCACACCCAGACCTTTCACAGGCCCGGACTGCACCACGTAGGCGAGCTCCATGTCACGCTCCCATTCGCTGAGCCCAGCATCAGCCGAGCGGCCGTTGTCCCCGCTCAGGTAGCGCGCCATGAAGGTCAGCCCGGGAACACCGGCCGCAGCAAAGTTGTAGGCATAGCTCGCCATCCAGGTTTCTTCCTCCTCCTCGATGAACTTGCCGATGCCAACGTTGCTGAACGAGTAGACCGTTGCGCCGCTGATGTACGGCAACCCAGCCTCGCCGTCGAGTATCTGGTAACCAGCGCCGAAAGTGTGCCCAGAATGAGCGTACGACAGCTGCCCACTGAACATGTCGTTATCGATCTGACCACCATGAGCGGCCCCGCTGTCGCGACTCTTGAAATAGCGCAAGTCGGTGGTCATCACACCGCCGGCCAACGGCAGGTCGTGGACCAGGCCTAAGTAGTCCTGACGATAGAAGTGTTCGAGCTGGCCGTGGAAATAGCCCACGCGTAGCTGCTTGCTGATGGCATAGTCGGCCCCGGCGAAACTGAAATCGCCAGACTCGCCGCCACTGTAACCATCTAGGAACAGGCCGGTGCTATCGGAGGAGTCGCGCTGCTTGAAGCGGTCCAGATATCCGGCGGTCAGGGTCAGGCCATCGACATCGGTACTGGTCAGCTGCGTGCCTTGATAGGTCTGCGGCAACAACCGCGCATCGTTGTAGACCAGCACCGGCGTCTTGGGCAGCAAGGTGCCATGCTTGACCACGGTCTGCCCCAGTCGCGCCTTGGCCGTCACCCCGGCACTGGCGAACTCGTCAGCAGCACGGCCATCGTCATGGACCGGCAGCAAACCCGTACCGCTGCGGCCGCGGCCCGAATCGAGCCGTACGCCTACGAGCCCCAGGGCATCGATCCCCAACCCCAGCGGGCCTTGAGTGAACCCTGACTGGTAGTCGAGCAAAAACCCCTGTGCCCATTCCACCCGCTCGCTCTTTGCATTTGCAGCAGCGCGGGCGCTCATGCCTTGTTCGTCGCGGAAGTTTTCGTTGAAGTAAACGTTGCGCAGCTGCAGCTTGAGCTTGCTGTCGTCGATGAATCCGGCGGCACCGGCCACAGGAAGCCAGCCGCACAGCAGGCCACAAGTGGCCCCACGGAAAACAGTTCGGGACATGTTCGATACTCTGTTGTTGTTCTTGGATGAGGTTGGGCGCCAACGGCGCCCTGGACAGATCAGACGAAGAAGGACAAGGCACCCGTGACCAAGGCCAGTGCGGTGATGACCAGCGAGGTCAGCACCGCCCATTTCACGGTGGCCTTCTGGAAGTCGCCGATGTCCCGATCGACCATGCCCACCAACAGCAAGGTCGAGGCTACCAGCGGGCTCATCAGATGCACTGGCTGCCCCAGCACCGAGGCACGGGCGATTTCAACCGGGTCAATTCCATAGGCGGCCGCAGCGTTGGCAAGGATCGGCACCACGCCAAAGTAGTAGGCGTCGTTGGACAGTACGAAGGTCAGTGGCATGCTGGTCAGCGCCACCACCAGCGGGAACCAGTGGCTCCAAGCCTCGGGAATCCAGTCGACCAGGGTCTGCGCCAGAGCATCGACCATCTTGGTGCCCGAGAAGATCCCCGCGAAAATGCCGGCGGCGAATACCAGCAGTACCACGGTCATGGCGTTGCCCGAGTGGGCGAGGATGCGCTCTTTCTGCAGCTCCAGCTGCGGGTAGTTAATCATCAGCGCCGCGACGAAACCGATCATGAACAACAGTGCGGAGTGCATGACGCCCATCACCAGAGCAGTCATGACGGCAATCACCAGCACAAGGTTCACATAGGCCAAGCGTGGTCGCTTGTGCGGGTTGTCACCGAGGATCTCCTTGATATAGCAGTTGCCGCCCCCTGACTCCAGGGCGATGTTGCCGATGCGTCGCCGCTCGGCACGGCCCAGCAGGAATGCGGTGAACACCACCCATACCGCACCGCCGATAACGGTGGGCAGCATCGGGATGAAATATTCGGTCGCATCCAGCCCGAGCGCCGCAATGGCCCGGGTCGCCGGCCCACCCCAGGGGCTCATGCCACTCATGATGCTCAGCGACAGCATGGACACCGTTGCCAGGATCATCGGGTTCATGCCAATGCGCTTGTACAGTGGCAGCATGGCTGCGCAGGTAATCATGTAGGTGGTGGTGCCGTCACCATCGAGCGCGACAAGCAGCGACAGCAGCGCGGTACCGATGGCTATCTTGACCGGGTCGCCATTGACACGCTTGAGGATCTTGCGGATTAGCGGGTCGAACAGGCCAGCATCGATCATAAGACCGAAGAACAGGATGGCGAACAGCAACAGGGCCGCCGAGGGCGCCACCATTTTCAAGCCATCGAGCATCATCTTGCCCAGTTCGGGGGCAAAGCCACCGATCACCGCGAAGACAATGGGTACCACAGTGAGCGCAACGATTGGCGATAGGCGTTTGCTCATGATCAGGTAGGTGAAGGTCACCACCATGATCAGGCCCAGGAGTGCGAGCATGGTCTTTTCTCTTGTTTTTATTCTGTTGCGGCCATCGGCAAGGCAGATGGCCCCCTACCCCACTCGGCATCGCCGTGATGCTGAGTAGGATTCTAAGTCAACAATGGGAGGGTAAGAGGCGTTTCAGCCGTGATGCCGGGGCTCCGCAGACCAGTCGGACTGCGTAATATCCGCCTCGTCCGATGTGGCCGGAATGCCGTTCAGGCGGCGTAGCAAGGTTTCCCGTTCACAGGCATTCTCAGACAGTGAAATGACCACGGTGGCCACGGCGTTGCTGGCCAGGCTGGTCAGGGCACGCGCCTCGGACATGAAGCGATCGATGCCGATCAGCAAGGCAAGCCCTGCAAGCGGGATGTCGTGAATGACGGTCAAGGTCGAGGCTAGCGCAACGAAACCGCTACCGGTCACACCCGCGGCGCCTTTTGACGACAACAGCATGATCGCCAGCATCGTCACCGTCTGCCCGAGGCTCAGGTCAATGTTGCAGGCTTGGGCGATGAACACCGCCGCCAACGAAAGGTAGATGGCAGTACCGTCGAGGTTGAAGGAATAGCCGGTTGGCAGCACCAATCCGACCACGCCTTTCTTGCAGCCTAGCTTCTCCAGTTTCTCCAGCATGCGCGGCAGCACGGGCTCGGTGGACGAAGTGCCGAGCACCACCAGGAACTCCTCGCGGAAATAGCGCAGCAGCTTCCACAGGCTGAAACCATGGGCACGGCAGATGCCGCCGAGCACCACCAGCACGAAAAACGCACAGGCTATGTAGAGCGTACCGACCAGCTTGGCCAATGCGCCCAGGGACGTCACACCGTACTGACCGACGGTGAAGGCCAGCGCACCGAAGGCACCGACCGGGGCGAAGCGCATCAGGTAGCCGAAAATGCGGAACACCATGGTCGAGGCGGACTCCAGCACATCGAGTACCGGCTTGCCCTTGTCGCCCATGGACGACAAGGCAAAACCGCTGAGCACCGCGATGAACAGCACCGGCAACACTTCACCCTTGTTGAACGCTCCGATGAATGTGTCGGGAATGATGTGCATGAAGAAGTCGACAACGCTGAGCTTTGCTGCAGACGCGGCGTACTGGCCGAGCCCCGCAGTGCTGAGAGTGGCAGGGTCGATGTTCATGCCGACACCAGGGCGGAACAGGTATACCGCTGCCAGGCCGATCATCAGGCTGATGACGGTCAATACCAGGAACAGCAGCAAGGTTTTGCTCATCAAACGCCCCAGGGAGCGCTTGTCGGTCATCCCGGCAATACCGGTAACGATGGTGCAGAAAACCACCGGCGCGATCATCATCTTGATCAGCTTGATGAACGCATCACCCAGAGGCTTGAGCGCAACGGCCTGTTGCGCCCAGAAGTGACCGACCACCACGCCCAGCAGGACGGCGCAGAGGATCTGGAAGTACAGCGATTTGGCGAGTCTCATGTAGCATCACCCATTGTTGAAATTGTGCGGATGCGCTTGTTGCGAATGTACAGGTCTGGGCTACCGGCTAGGCTTACCCCGCCAACCTGCGGAATGTTGGGGCGTAAACGAAGCCTGAGAAAAGCCGGCGGGCAGTTCGCACCACCGAGGCCTGAATCGTCTTGCCATCGGCACCGCTGCGTGACAGTGCGACATCGATACCGCCGCTTGGGTGTTCCAGGCGCACCTCGACCAGTTGCTCGGCGCCCTCGCCCAGCAGTTCGCCGATAACTGTGCCAGGGCTGACGCAGGCAGTCGCCAGCCCTATCGCTCCGGTGATGGCCAGGGCGCGGTGGCAGTTGTGCGGCATGAAATAGCGAACCTGCACTGTGCCGTCATAGCGGGGCTTGGACACCAGCACCGGCTTCGGGATGACCATACCGGTGACATCACCTAGGCCCATGGCCTTGCCGGCCTTCAGGCGCAACGCCTCGAGGCGCTCGAGCAGACCGACGTTGGCATCGAGTTCGGCCGGGGTTTCCGAGCCTGTGACACCCAGCTGGCTGGCCTCTACCAACATCATCGGCATGGCCATGTCGATGCAGGTGACCGGTACGCCATCGATCACATCCTTGGCCTTGCCAGTCGGGAAAAGCTTGCCAGTCTTGCTGCCGACCGCATCGAGGAAGGTCAGGTGCACCGGGGCGGCAGTGCCCGGTACGCCATCGATCGCCGTGCGGCCTTCGTAGCGCACGATCCCGCCTGGGGTTTCCACCAGCGAATTGACGAAGGTGCCGGTGTTGAGGTTGCGAATACGTACCAGAGTCTTGCCGTCCTGGCCTTTGACGAGACCTTGCTCGATGGCGAACGGGCCAACGGCACACAACATGTTGCCGCAGTTGGGCGCGGTATCCACCCTGCGCTGGGCGACCATTACCTGCACGAACAGGTAGTCGACGTCGGCGTCGGCATGCAGCGAGGGGCTTACAATCGCTACCTTGCTGGTCTGCGGGCTACCGCCACCGATACCGTCGATTTCCAGTTCATGCCCGGAACCCATCAGGTTGATCAGCAATTCATCGCGTTCGACCACATTGGCAGGAAGGTCCCATGCATGGAAGAAGGGGCCCTTGGAGGTGCCACCGCGCATGAGTACGCAAGGAATTCGTTGCATAATTTCGCACTCTTGTTAATCAATGGACATCATTGATGCTGTGGGCACAAGATTGACAGGGATGGATAAATCATTCCAATGCAAATATCGTAGCCATTATTCCGATTAAAGCATCAATGCAAAAGCCAACTGCCAAGAGCAATCCAACATGGAATACGAGCTTCAAGACATACGATCTTTCGTGAAAATCGCCGAACTCGGCAGCTTTCACGAAGCCGCAGAAGCGTTGCACCTGTCGCAGCCCGCCTTGAGCCGGCGGATCAAAAAGCTCGAAGAAGGCTTGGGCACTTCGTTGCTGGAACGCACTACCCGTCGCGTCAGCCTTACCAGTGTCGGCCGGGACTTCCTGCCCAAGGCCAGGCGCCTGCTGGATGACTTTGAGGACTCGATTCTGAGCATCCGCGAACTCGCCGAACGACAGACTGGCCAGGTCACCCTCGCCTGCATCCCGACCGCGGCGTTCTATTTCCTGCCGTCGGTGATCCGCGACTACAACGAGCAATACCCCAAGATCCGCATTCGTCTGCTGGACCTCAGCGCCAACGACGGGCTCGAGGCCGTGCTGCGGGGTGAAGCAGATTTCGGCATCAACATGATGAGCGGCCAGCACCCGGACATCGAGTTCGTCTCCCTGGTACAGGAACATTTCGTCCTGGCCTGCCGCAGGGACCACAAGCTGGCGAACCGTGAGGCCGTCACCTGGACGGAACTGGCCGACTACCGCCTGATCGGCGTAGGCCGGCTTAGCGGTAACCGGATGCTGCTGGACCACGCCCTGTCCAGTCTCAACCTGCGGCCCAAGTGGTTCTATGAGGTTCAGCACCTGTCCACCTCGCTGGGCATGGTCGAAGCCGGGTTGGGCGTGTCGGCCATGCCCAGCCTGGCCATGCCTAACGCCGACCACCCTACGCTCGTCAGCGTGCCGCTGATCGAACCCCAGGTCACCCGCACCCTGGGATTGGTCTATCGCCGAGGGGCGTCGCTGTCGCCAGCTGCAGAGAAGTTCGTGTCGATCTTGCTGGACAAGTGGCCCAACCGGTGAGCGAAACGCCTTGCGTTTCGCGCGGCGCGGCACAGGGGAAAAAACGGCTGCGTCCATGGTTCACTCGCCTCCCAGGCCCAGTTCGTTGGGCCGGCGTTTCTCGATCGCGAACTTCAGCAGTGCCGCGCTGCGGAACAGTCCATGAGCGAACTTGCCGTAGGGCAGCGTGACGAATAGCGCCATCACAGTGCCCAAATGGATCGCCAGCAGGATCGCCATCGCTGCGGTATCACGCAGGCCAAGCAACGCAAGGCCCGTGGTGCTGACCAGCAGCAGAAGCAGGATGAACGCCCGGTCCATGGGCCGCTGGGCAACATCGCCCTGCTCCGGCGCCCTGCGCAGGTTCAGCGCCAACAGCCCGGCCGGCCCGACGATCAAGCCAATACCGCCGAGTGTTCCGAGCAACACCGGTGCACTCAGCAGCGGGTACGGCGCCTGCTGGCCCAGCAGGTAGTGATAGCCGGTGGCGACCACCGTGGCGGCAAAGCACAACATGAAGCCGTAGAAGGTGAAGTGATGGAAGCGCCGGCGCCAGAGCGTGAAGCGATCATCGGCATTGTTGCAACCTTGGCCATGTCCGCCGTCTAGGTATTTCAGGGTCAACGCTGCGCTTGATGCCTCGAACACCGCCCCTTTGGCCGGTTGCGCCAGCGCCTCGGCAGGCGAGACCGAGCGCCAGAAGCGTCGTACAGCCACCGCCAGGGCCACACCTGCAGCTGCAAAGACACTACCGAACATCAGCGCCAGCGCGTTGTGCGGGAAGACCGCATAGAAGTTCCCCGCCAACCGCCCGGGCAGCAGCGTGCCGTTGACGTACAAGGTCAGCAGCAAGAACAGCGACAGGGCGACGGCTAATGCAGTGGCGACATAGGTGCCGTTGTGCCGATACAGCCGTCCGAAGAGGGCCGGCCAGGCGTACTCGGCATAGGTCTGCCCGCGCACCTTGGCCATTGCCTGGGGCACGTTGACGGCAAACTCGTGGGGTTGGGCATACTGACAGGCGTGCAGGCAAGCGCCGCAGTTGTGGCACAGGTTGGCCAGGTAGTGGATGTCGGCCTTGCCAAACTCCAGCCTGCGGGTCATGGACGGAAATACTGCGCAGAAGCCTTCGCAGTATCGGCAGGCGTTGCAGATCCGCATTTGCCGGTCCACTTCCCGCTCCTCCAGGTTCAACACCGGGATCATTGCAAGGGCCGGCCGGGCGGCATCAGGCTGGCGTGGTTCAGGCAGTTTCGCGGTCATGGCGATTCTCTTTTTCTGGATGTTCGTGACCTGCCGCCGCAGCGGCGCTGGTTCCGGCGATACGGCCGAAGGCGGTGCCGATGGACATGCCGACACCTGCGGTGTAGCCCTTGCCCAGTACGTTGCCCGCCATCATCTCGCCGGCAACGAACAGGTTCGGGCTGGGACGCCTATCGAAATGGACGGCAGCCGTTTCATCGGTGCGCAGCCCCAGGTAGGTGAAAGTCACGCCAGGACGCAGCGGGTAGCCGTAGTAGGGAGGCGTATCGATCGGACGCGCCCAGTGGCTTTTCACCGGTTCCAGGCTCACGGTGTGACAGTCGTCCAGCCGGGTGTGGTCGAAGGTGCCCACTTGGCAGGCCTTGTTGTAGGCATGCACGGTTTCGAGGAAGGCCTGTTCAGGCAAACCGAGCAGGCCGGCCAGCGCCTCTAGGCTGTCGGCAGTGGCACCTGGGAAAACCGGCGGCATGAAGCGACCGAGCGCTTTCTGGTCGATGATCGAGAACCCCACCTGCCCGGGCTGATGGGCCACGAGACGCCCCCAGATGGCATAGCGCTTGGGCCAGAAGTCCTCGCCTTCGTCATAGAAACGCTGGCCATCGCGGTTGACCACCACGCCCAGCGACACACAATCGATGCGCGTGCAGATGCCGCCGTCGTAAAGAGGAGCGCGAGCATCGATCGCCACCATATGCGCCTGGGTCGGGTCGCCAATCGTGTCGGCGCCCTGTTCGATCATGCGCCGCAACAGGACCCCATCATTGAAACGCGTACCGCGGATCAGGAAATTATCTGAAGGCCACTCCCCTCGCTCGTTCTGCCCCCAGGCCTCGCGCAACCACTGGCGGTTGGACTCGAACCCCCCGGCGGCAAGCACACAGGTGCGTGCTTCGATGCGCTCGGCGGGCAGTTGCCGCCCCTGAACCTCACGCGCCGGCACATAGGCCGCAACGAAGCGTCCGTCCTCCAGTTCAATGTCGGCTACCGGTGTGTCGTAACGGATCTGTACGCCAAGGTTTTCGGCACTGCGATAATAGGCATTGACCAGCGCCTTGCCGCCGCCCATGAAAAAAGCATTGGTCCGAGCGGTGTGCAGCGCACCCGATAGTGAGGGCTGGAAATGCACACCATGACGGCGCATCCACCCGCGGCAGCTGGAGGACGCGCGAATCACCAGTCGCGCGAGCTTTTCGTTGGTCTGGCCACCGGTGACTTTCAGCAAATCTTGCCAGAACTCTTCCTCCGGGTACGCCTCGACCAATACGTCCTGCGGGCCATCATGCATGCACCGCAAGTTACGAGTGTGTTGAGAATTGCCACCACGCCAGGCGCGAGGTGCGGCCTCGAGCAGCAATACGCTGGCTCCGGCCTCTCGCGCCATCAGCGCGGCACAGAGGGCGGCATTGCCCCCTCCGATGACTAGCACATCAATCATTTCGCCTCCAGGTCACGAAGAGCCGAATGTTCGGCTGCTCCTCGTGGCCACGGACTTTAATGAGTGCCCGGAAGGTGCGAAACGCGATCGTTGGGGGGAGGCATTCAGTTTTTCTAAAGGGATTGCATGAGTGAACCAACAGTCCGGGTCATAGCAACCGGGCCCCGGGCCATCGGCCCTGCTCCACCAGATCCCGAGCGACCTCCTGAAGTACGATCCGTGTCGCCAACGCGGCCGGCGAGAGCTCGTCTTCAGTCAGGCTGACAATCACATTGCGCCGCTGCGCCTTCGCTTCATCGATGGCAAACACGCGTAAGCCCGCCTGATGCGCCAGGGCCACCGTCGCGCCGGGCTGGATGGTGGCGGCATAGCCCGCACAGACACAATCCATCAACAGCGTCAGACCATCGACTTCCATGACGATGCTGGCCTCCAGCCCGGCCTGCTCGAAAATCGAGCGTAATGTCGTACGCAGACCATGCTGGGTACTGGGCATCACCAAGGGGAGCGTCACGACCTGTTGCAATGTAAGCGACTCGCCCCACTCGGCCTTGACCAGCCGGGCGGGAACCAGCACGAACAGCCGCTCCGTCAGAAGCGCCCGGACATCCAGCCGCGGCCCCGTCTCTGTCTGGAACAGTACCGCCAGGTCAAGGTGCCTGGCATTAAGTTGGTTCATCAGATAGCCAGACAACATTTCCACCAGGTGCAGGCGGATGTCCGGATAGCGTTCGCGCATCCTGTCGATCAACGCCAAGCCAAGAATCGATGCGGTGGTCGGTGCCAGCCCTACGCTGGCATAGCCGCTCATGCGGCCACTTTGTGCCGCCAGGACAGCGTGCTCCGCCTGACGAAGCGCCAGGCGCGCATGGTATTCGAAGGCTAGGCCGGCCGCCGTCGGCGATACGCCGGTACTTGAACGTGTCAAAAGCCGGGTACTCACCTCGCTCTCCAGCTTCGACAGTTGCTGGCTCAGTGCGGAGGCGCCGACCCCGAGCTCGACCGCCGCCCTGCCAAGACTGCCGTACTCCAGAACACTCAGGAAATAGCGAAGCTGACGTAACTCCATGCGAATCTCTTTCAACGATGGGGGTGGTCCTTGAGCATGTTAGCTGACTTCCCTCAATGGGGGTTCGCCCTAATTGCCCTCACCGTTGTAACCGTCATGAACCTGATCGGCGTCAAGTGGTTCGGTGAAATGGAGTTCTGGTTCGCCATTATCAAGGTCGGTGCAATCGTAGCATTCCTTATTGTAGGTACCGTGGTTCTCGGCACCGATCACCCTATTGGCGGGCATGCACCAGGTCTTAGCCTGATAAGCGACAATGGAGGTATCTTCCCTCATGGAATTCTGCCTGCCGTCCTGATCATTCAAGGCGTACTGTTCGCTTATTCAAGTATTGAGCTTGTGGGGACTGCAGCTGGCGAGACCGAAAATCCTAAGGATATTCTGCCGAAGGCCATCAATGGCGTGATTTGGCGGATCGTTTTGTTCTACATCGGCTCCGTCGTGCTTTTGGTCTCTGTACTCCCCGATCAGGCATGCCCACATCCCAAGACCGGACAATTGGCATGTATGGGCACTGCCATCCGAATGAAAGAACGCATGATAATCTGAGCGACGAGTTGGGTTCACGGATCACGTCACCATAAGTAATCAAACACTTGGTGCCGTAACCGCTTCGATCACATTGAATATCAGCATACCCAGCAACATCGCTGCCACAAACAGCCACGCCGGCCAGTAGCCACCCGACAAAAGCACCAACGCCGGGCCCGGACACACCCCGGCCAGGCCCCAACCAACACCGAACAACAGGCTTCCGCCAACTAGACGACGGTCAATGTCACGCCGGGCGGGTAAATGCATCGTCTCACCTAGCAGCGTCACCGAGTGTCGACGTGCCCAGGCCATTGGCAAGAACGCCGCTCCGATGGCTCCGACCATGACCAACGCCAGCGAGGGGTCCCATTGCCCGGCTAGGTCGAGGAAGCCAATCACCTTGGCAGGGTTTGCCATTCCGGACAGCAATAAACCTATCCCGAACAGCACCCCTGCGATGAAGCCACTGATCCGAGTCATGTTACGTTCCTGTAAAAAGATGCCGAGCGACGAACACAGTGACAAAACCGGTCGCCATGAAACACAGCGTCGCCACTGCCGAACGAGGAGACAGCCGCGACAGGCCGCACACCCCATGACCGCTGGTGCAGCCGCCACCGTAGCGAGTACCCAGGCCGACCAGCAGCCCTGCGGCCATCAGCACCCAAGGTGCGCTGGTGAACTGCACAGTAGGAAGCGACGCGAACGCCTGCCACAACAACGGTGCAGCGAAGATTCCCAGCAAGAACGCCGCTTTGTCACCACGCCCCTCCCCTGCACGCTGCAACATCGAAGCGAGCAACCCACTAATACCGGCTACCCGTCCGTTGCACATGGCGAACAGACCTGCTGCCAGACCAATCAGCGCGCCCCCTCCGAGTGCCGACCATGGTGTGAAAGCATTCACATCAATAAACATTGCAGTGCTCCAACTCTTGATGTCCTGATGACAGCAAACTTTATCTTAGCGCTGGGCCAGCGCGTTTGAAATCCAGCACGGAGGCAGCTCATCGTGTCTTTGGACACTGTCGATGACTTCATCGAAAAATACTACGACCACATGGAGTCGGAGGAAAACATCTTCTTTCCAGCAGCGTTGCCTCGAACAGTTCGAACTAGCGCCTGAAGAAGCCCGGGCGACGGTGCCTTGATTCGCAGTTCAGTTCTGGTCGATCGCCATCCAGTTAGTGCCATTGTTGTTTTATTTCCTGCCATTGACTGTTTGAAAGCCATTGTTCTGCCGCTCAAGCAGATGCTTTCTCAGGGAAGCCTGGGGGCGTTCTTGAACGGGACCTCTCAGAATCTCACTGGGTGCACCTCACTTCAGCGCCGCAATGAAGCTGTCTTGCAGCACTTCAAGCAGGAAGTCCGCATTGGCCCGGCTGAAAATCATGGAAGGACGCATTTTCAGCACGTTGTCATGCGGGCCTTCGGTACCGATCAATACGCCGCGCTCTCTGGCGCCATCGGCAACTTTCCTGGCCAAGGCCGTGGCCGGAGCCTTCGACGTGCGGTCCGTGACCAACACGACGCCGAGGAACAGGCCCAACCCGCGTACATCACCAATCACCTCGAATTGCTGCTGAAGTTTGCCCAAACCCTCAAGCAGGTAATTGCCGATGCGCAAGGCGTTCTCTTTCAACTGGTCGCGCTCGATTGCATTGAGCACCGCCAGGCCCACCGCACACGACACAGGGTTGCCGGCGAACGTATTGAAATACTCCATGCCGTTGTTGAAAGCATCGGCAACCTCGCGCGTGGTCACCACCGCCGACATCGGGTGGCCGTTACCAATCGGTTTGCCCATGGTGACAGCATCCGGCACTACGCCTTGGGTCTCGAACGCCCACCAGTGGCTACCGACACGGCCAAACCCGACCTGCACCTCATCGGCCAGGCACAGCCCACCTTCGGCGCGAACCATCGCGTATACCTCCTTGAGGTAATGCTCGGGCAGGAACACCTGCCCCGCCACGCTGGGGATCGACTCGGCAAGGAAGAACCCCGGGCCCTTGCCGGCTTTGCGCATGGCGTCCAGCTGCTCTGCCACCGACTCGGCAAACCGCTTGCCGTGCTCTTCCAATGGCCAGTGCTCGGGCGCGTAGTAGCTGTCTGGAACCACCGCCTCGTATACGTGCGCCGCCCTGCCCTTGCCGGCTTTGCGCTTGTACTTGTAAGGGCTCAGGTCGATGAGTTCTTGCGTGGTGCCATGGTAAGCCCAGTCCAGCACGATCGCCTGGTCGCTACCGGTGTAGTTGCGCGCCATGCGCAGCATGAGGCTGTTGGCTTCACTGCCCGAGCAGCCGAATGACGCCACACAAAGGCCCTCTGGCAACGTGCCGGTCAGCCGCTCGGCGTACTCCACGATGTTGTCGTGCAGGTAACGGGTGTTGGTGTTAAGTCGTGCAGCCTGGCGGCTCAAGGCGTCGACCACGTCGGGATGGCTATGGCCCAAGTGACACACGTTGTTGAAGCAATCCAGGTAGGCCCGCCCGAAGTTGTCGATCAGCCATACGCCATCGCCGCGCACGAACTTGATCGGGTCGGTGTACGAAATTGACAAGTTCGGTAGCAGCAGCTCTTTACGCTTGGCAATGATCTGGGCCTTGGTCATTCCCTGCTGGTTGTAGGTTTCTGGCGGGATGCCGGCCAAGGTCGAGGCATCAGGGAACAGGTCTGCCCACACTTCGCGGTACTCGGGCTCTCCAACGCCAATGACCTCACTCGCGCTCAGCTGGGTATCGGTGGTCATCTGCAGATGCAGGTGAGGAATCCAGCCGCCGTTTTCATTATCGGTGCCCATGTAGCCCACCAGGTCGCCGGCATCGAGCTTGTCACCGGCCTTCAAGCGGCTGAGCGCCTCGTGGGCCAGGTGCCCCCACAGGGTCAGGAATGGCGGGCAACCTGGCGGGCTGTGCTCGATCATCACCAGCCCACCATAGCCCAGCGGGTCGGATTCAACCTCAACGCTTTTGACGGTGCCAGGGACCGGAGCGTACAACGGCGTACCGGCGGGCATCACCAGATCGACCCCTACATGCAAAGTGCGGCGCTGCCCCTTGATAAAGCGCGACTCGAAAGCGCTGTCCGTATAAATGGTACGCAACTCACCCCATGGCCCGATGGCCAGCGGCACGTTGTGCGCGGCAGAGAACGCATTCCACCAGCGCGTCGCATCGGCAGGCCGCTGCTCGGCTGAGGCGATGGTCATTTCGTGGCTGGCGTCGCCAAACGGCGCGATCACCTTGTTGAGGACGGCGGCTGACGGGCGCACCAGGTCGGCAAATGATGTGTGGTTATCGGCGATCCAGCGGCGCACTGCGCCCGCCCCCTCGATGGCATCGAAACCGCAGGCTTTGCGCAGGATGCCTGTAGCCAGCCGTGGATTCATCGAATCAAGCTGTTCCAGCAGGCGCCAGGCTGGCGCTTCACTGATCGCCAGGTAAGGGTTGTCTTCTGTCAGATCTTGCCGGGAAGCGGAGAAAGTAACGCTGATGACCAGGCGCATGGCAATCAGGTTGAACAGCACGTCAAGCTCTTGCGCTTGCAATGGGTACTTTTCATGGAATCCGGCCACCAGCGCTGCGGCAGCGCCGATCGGGTCGTCCATGTCGAGAATGGCGTAAGCACTGGCGATCGCGACCTCGGCAATCAGCACGGTATGCACGGCATCGCCAAAGTCGATGAAGCCGGTCACATGGCGGGTGGTTTCGGCATCGACCAGGATGTTCCAGTCGTTGGCATCATTGTGGATCACCTGCGCCCTGAGTGATGCCAGCCGGGGCTGTACAGTGTGTTCGAACCGGGTGATAAAACGCTCGACAATGGCCCGGCGCTCGGGGCTTTTGATGTGGTGCAAGCGCGAACGGGAGCGTGCGGCATGGCGCAAGTCCCAGTCCAGATCACGGACGGCACCAGGGTGCATGAACCCCTGCAGGGCGCGGTCAAGTTCACCGAGTGCCCGACCAAAGTTGCTCATCAGCGCGAAAGATCGCTTGGCCTCGGCAAGTGGCGTACCGACCAACCAGCTGACCAAGCGCATCGCATGCTGCTCACCTGAGGCGCTGGCCACGGACGGCAGGTAGTCACCCGCCACACTGGCGCGAAGGTGAGGCACACCCAGGTGCGCGCCATGCACGGCAAGATGATCGAGCAGCGCGGTTTGAAACTCGCTTTCTACCCGGGGTTCGCTGGCATTGACGATTTTCAGTATCCAGCCCGCATCGACGCCCGTATCCAACCGGTAATTGCGGTCCCGCTCCCCGTCCAGGGGGGTTGCTGTAGCGGTGACATTGAAAAAATCTTTTGCGAGGCCCTCTGCATCGCTTGCCGAAAACCGAGGTGCCGGGTGGGAAAGGTCTGTCATATCATCACGTTCCGAGCGAGCAAATTGTTTTTCAATAGCTTGTCATGCACTGCCGAAACCGACACCCTGCATACGGTCGGGATCGACAGGCATTATGCCGGTACCGACCGGCATAATGACGGCGAGCTTATCAGGTGGTGCAATGCGTGAACTGGACGCAAAAGATCGTGAGATTCTTGAAGTACTTTCGAAGGACGCGCGCATTGCGCTGAAGGCATTAGCCGGCCGCATAGGCCTTTCCAGAAGCGCCACTACTGAGCGTGTGGCCAACCTTGAACGCAGCGGGATCATTCGAGGATACCGTGCGGATATCGGCGAGATAGACGCCAATGTCATACGCGCGATACTGCTGGTGACCTTGCAGCGCACACCTGCCATGGGGCTGCTCGACCAGTTGGCAACGGACGCACGCGTGCGGCGGGTTTCCTCCGTGAGTGGGCAGCTTGACCTGGTGGTTGAGGTGGAAACCCGGACAATCGACGACCTCAATCAGGTGCGCGACAACGTGGCACGTCACGAATCGGTGGATGACATTACCACGTCGGTTGTCCTGCGCCGTGATATCGACCGCCAGGGCGCCTGATCATCCACGCATGGTTGCCCAGGCCGGCCTTTGCGCCGGCAAGCCAGCTTGCACAGCGGCGCACGAGCGCTCAACGCGATAGCAGTACGCGGTCAATCTCGCCAACCACCTGCCGCGTCGCGTCTTCGATGGCCCCTTCATTACGGCACAACACCCAGCCGTGCTTTACGAGCGCCCGCTCGAAAGCCTCGGTGCAGGCAACCTGTTCATCCAGGTTGTATATCACCGTACTGCCCAGGCCACGCGTGCGTGCCGTAGCCCTTGCCCACGAGGTTTCAGGGGCAGTGACAACCCCGACATGCAAATCTGGCACTTGCACGCTTAGGTCGAGGTTCAATCGCAAGATCTGGTCAAACGGCACCGTGCGGCGAAACGCGGCGTCAGAGGGGTACCAGCGATCAATCAGGACGATGCTGTCGGCTGGCTGCTTGGGCAGTACGTGCCGGGAAATCCAGGCGCGGCTTTCAGCGAAGCGCTCGCACACCCTTAATTCCAGATCTCGGCAAGGGTTTCTGGCGAGCTTGTTGACCAGCGCCATGGTTTCGCCCCGGTAGGGATCGCTCTTTTTTTCGCAAAGGCGGATCACCTTTTTCCCGTCCACTCTCAGGGCTTGGGTGACGGCCTCCAGCAGCGTGGTCTTGCCGGTGCCTTTAGGCCCATCGATGGAAACAAACAGCGGGCGAATCATCGTTCAATACCAGTTGGCTCAGGTGCGGATGAGACCATTGATCGCCGCTTGCCTTCAAGGCATATCGACAAGAGCACATCTGTACTCCACCGGTAAAAGGCGGCACATGCCGCCTTCTCGTCCGTTCCTCCTGCGCGGCTATACGTCGAAGGCGATGGCGCACGGCTGGGCATCTCGCCAGAAACCATCAAGGTGCACCGGCGCCACCTGTACGCGAAACTGAATATCTCGCCTCACCCTGAACTGTTTTCGATGTTCATCCGTGAGCTGGGGTTCGCTGATGATCGAGGGGAACACCCGTCATAAGCCAGCAAGGCCCTTTTCGCCTCGCTATGCCAAAGGCGGGCATGCCTGCTAGGCTGACGTTGGCGGCCCTGCTGGCAGCCTCCTCATCCCCCACAGGCACGGCCCATGACATTCAACCCCCAAGTAAACCTGACCAACTGCGACCGCGAGCCTATTCAGATACCTGGCAGCATCCAGCCCCATGGTTGCCTGCTGGCGTGCGATGCCTCGGCCACCGTCGTTTTGCGTCATTCGGCCAATGCCCCACAAATGCTGGGCGTAGCAAGCGACATCAACGGCCAGAAGCTGCATGCGGTGCTCGGGGATGAAGTGGCGCATACCCTGCGCAACGCGCTGGCCCGCACCCGGGAGGCCTCGCGGCCGGCGCACAGCTTCGGTGTGAAACTGCCCAGCGGCGAGGCTGTCGACATTGCCGCCCACGTGTTCAAAGGCACGGCTATCCTCGAGTTCGAGCCCGCTGGCGCGAGCATTGCCGAGCCAATCGAGCTGGCCCGCACGCTGATCGCCCAACTGCGCGACATCGACCAGACCAGCAAGCTGTTCCGCGATGCTGCCCGCTTTGTCCGGGCCGTGCTCGGTTACGACCGGGTGATGATCTACCAATTGGGTGCCGACGGCGCCGGCAAGGTGGTTGCAGAGGCTAGGCGCAGCGACCTTGAAAGCTTCATGGGCCAGTATTTCCCGGCCTCCGACATCCCCCAGCAGGCCCGCGCACTTTACCTGCGCAACCCGATCCGGGTGATCTCGGATGCCCAGTTCAAGACAGTCGCCATCGACCCGGTGCTCGACCCCTCGGGCGAGCCGCTCGACCTTTCCTATGCGCACTTGCGCAGCGTCTCGCCGATCCACTGCGAATACCTGTGCAACATGGGCGTGGGGGCCTCCATGTCGATTTCGGTCATCGTCAATGGAGAGCTGTGGGGGATGATCGCCTGCCACCACTATGCACCACGCACGCTGTCCATGGGACAACGTGTGGCGGCGGAAATGTTCGGCGAATTCTTCTCGCTGCATATCGAGACCCTGCGCAGCCGGCAAAAGCTTGAAGCCGCCGTACACGTTCACAAAGCGTTGGACAGCATGCTGCTTGACGCCAACCGGGCTGCAGACATCGACGGGTTCTTCCGTGCGCGCCTGCCCCGGCTTATGTCGCTGATCCCCTGCGACGGCATCGGCATGTCGCTGCAAGGCCGCTGGTCATCCGCCGGGCTGACGCCGCCCACATCGGCGGTTCCCGACCTGCTGCGCCTGGCAGATATTGTCAGCGCTGGCCGTACCTGGGCGTCCAACCGCCTGTCGATGGTGCTGCCTGCGGCCCAGGCGTACTTTACCGATGTGTCTGGCGTACTGATCATACCGATGTCGCAGCAGCCGAGGGATTACCTGATCTTCTTCCGCAAGGAAGTGGTCGAGACACTCGACTGGGCCGGGGACCCGAACAAGACCTATGACAGCGGCGCATTGGGCGACCGCCTGACACCACGGAAAAGCTTTGCGATCTGGAAAGAAACCGTTCACCAGCAGTCACTGCCCTGGACCGAGCAGGACCGCCAGTTTGGCGACGCCATCCGTACCGCTATCGTCGAGGTGGTGCTGTATAACAGCGAGTTGCTGGCCAGCGAGCGTTCGAAGGCAGAAGTGCGCCAGCGCATCCTCAATGAAGAGCTCAACCACAGGGTCAAGAACATTCTGTCGTTGATTGGCGCGCTGGTTGCCCACCCGACCTCGGAGAGCCAGACACTGCAGGACTACGTGGCGACATTGAAGGGGCGCATCCATGCGCTGTCCCTCGCTCACGACCAGGTGGTACGCGGTGACGGTGGCGGGCGACTGGCCAAGCTGCTGGAGGCAGAGCTTTCACCCTACCGCACCGCCGCCGGAGTGATTGAACTGCAAGGCCCGAACGTTATCCTGGATGCCCGCGCCTACTCGGTCATGGCCTTGGTGCTGCACGAACTGGCAACCAATGCTGCCAAATACGGCGCGTTGTCGCGGGCGAGCGGCAAACTTGCCGTAAGCTGGGCCATCGACGCCTCCCACGGCTGCAGCATTACCTGGCGCGAAAGCGGCGGGCCAACGGTTCACCCGCCCAGCCGTAATGGCTTTGGCTCGGTGCTGATAGAACGCAGCATTCCGTTCGACCTGGGTGGCACCAGCACCGTGGAATATCACGCCGAAGGCGTGCAAGGGTTGTTCAGAATTCCTGCAAAACACCTGTCCGTGGCCGAAGCGGCCGACCCTGTGAGCACATCCGCGCCGGTTACCCGTGAAGCCGATGCCTTTGCCGCCCTGCCGGGCTTGTGCGTGCTGATCCTTGAAGACCAGTTGGTGATCGCGGTTGGCCTTGAGCAGATTCTCAACGATGCACAGATCAAGGACGTGATGACCGCCAGTTCCGAGGATGAGGCCATGCGCTTGATTAGCAGCCGCACACCGGACGCCGCGATACTGGATGTGAACCTGGGAACAGGGACGTCGATTTCCGTCGCCGATGAACTGCAGCGCCGGCAAATTCCGTTTCTGTTCGCTACCGGCTATGGCGACGGCATCAGCATTCCCGAGCATCTGCAGGATGTGCCCGTAACCCGCAAGCCCTATGACGCCAACAGCATCCTGACCAGTCTGCAGGCCCTGGTTGATCGCTGAGAGAAGGGATTCTGAACGGAAGGAGGGAGCGCAAGCCGCTCCAGGGAACGGCGCCAGCCTTGAGGTGGCGCCGTACCTGTCAAGCGTTACACCGCCAGCGCGCGCTCACGCAGCTCGCTGTTGAGGATGCGGTCGTTTTCGCTGTAATCGACCGGGCAGTCGATCACATGCACACCCGGGGTCTTGATGCAGTGCTCCAGCAGCGGCAGCAGGCCTTCGGCACTTTCCACGCGGTGGCCATTGGCACCATAGGCTTCGGCGTACTTGACGAAGTCCGGGTTGCCGTAGTCCAGGCCGAAATCGGTGAAGCCCATGTTGGCCTGCTTCCAGCGGATCATGCCGTAGCCGTCGTCACGCAGGATCACCACGGTGATGTGCATGCCCAGACGGACTGCAGTTTCCAGCTCCTGGCTGTTCATCATGAAGCCGCCGTCGCCGCAAACCGAAATCACCGGACGGTCAGGGTGCACCAGGTGCGCCGCCATGGCAGAAGGCAGGCCGGCGCCCATGGTCGCCAGGGCGTTGTCCAGCAGCACGGTGTTTGGCTTGTGCGCCTTGTAGTTACGGGCGAACCAGATCTTGTAGATGCCGTTGTCCAAGGCAACGATGCCTTCGGACGGCAGCACACGACGGATATCGGCGACCATACGCTGCGGGTAGACCGGGAAGCGGTTGTCGTCAGCGCCTTCGGCGATTTGCGCTTCGTTGGCTTCACGGATGGCCATCAGGCGAGTGAAGTCCCAGTGCGAGGTGTCGTTCAGCGCTTCGCTGATCTGCCACACGGCATTGGCGATGTCGCCGATCACTTCGACCTGCGGGAAGTACACGGCATCGACTTCGGCAGAGCGGAAGTTGATGTGGATGACCTCAGTACCGCCACGCACCATGAAGAATGGCGGCTTCTCGATCACGTCGTGGCCGATGTTGATGATCAGGTCGGCGGCTTCGACGGCGCGGTGCACGAAGTCACCGGACGACAGGGCGGCGTTACCCAGGAAGCGGGGATGGCGCTCGTCGACCACACCTTTACCCATCTGGGTGGTGATGAACGGGATGCCGGTCTTGTCGATCAGTTGCTTGAGGACCTTGGCGGTCATCTTGCGGTTGGCGCCAGCACCGATCACCAGGATCGGGTTACGCGCGCTCAGCAGCTTCTCGACGGCGGCTTCGATGGCCACATGCTCGGCCAGCGGGCGGCGGTGCAGGCTGCGCGGGATCGGCAGTGCATCGGTCTGCTCGGCGGCGATGTCTTCCGGCAGCTCCAGGTGTACCGCACCCGGCTTTTCTTCTTCGGCCAGGCGGAAGGCTTCGCGCATGCGCGACGGGATGTTGTCTGCCGAGGCGAACTGGTGGGTGTACTTGGTGATGGGGTCCATCATGCCGCACACGTCGATGATCTGGAAGCGGCCCTGCTTGGACTTCTTGATCGGCTTCTGGCCGGTGATCATCATCATCGGCATGCCGCCCAGGTAGGCGTAGGCGCTGGCAGTAACCAGGTTGGTGGCGCCAGGGCCAAGGGTCGACAGGCTGACGCCGGTCTTGCCGGTCAGACGGCCATAGGTGGCAGCCATAAAGCCTGCAGACTGCTCGTGACGGGTCAGTACCAGCTTGATCTTCGACTTGCGCAGGGATTCGAGCAGGTCGAGGTTTTCCTCACCAGGAATGCCGAACACATACTCGACACCTTCGTTTTCCAGGCATTGCACAACGACATCGGCGGCCTTGGCCATTTGGGGTACTACCTCAAAATCTTTGTGGGATTGCAGCGTTATTACACTGCGTGACTGAGATGTTGCAGGATGTCTCAGTGGCGCGCATCGTAGGCCCTCTGGTTAATAATAATAAATATATTGTTATGATGCTTAGCATCACAGCTTGTTATGAATGGTAGAACGCCTCAATGAACCTCAAGGCATTGCGCTGCTGCGTCGAGATCGTGCGCCAGGGCAGCTTCACCAAAGCCGCGCAGCACCTGCACATCGCCCAGCCGGCACTGAGCATGGCCGTAACCCGGCTGGAAGAAGAACTGGGGGTCACCCTGTTCAACCGCACCACGCGCAAGGTGATCCTCACCGCCGAAGGCGAACAGTTTCTGCCGCGCATTGCATCGGCCCTGCGTGAGATGGATGTGGCCCGGCAAGAACTGCGCGACATGGCCGACCTAAAACGCGGTGAAGTGCGTCTGGGTATTCCTCCGATGTTCGGCCTGCACTATGTGCCCGGCTTGATGAATGCCTTTCGCAAGCTATACCCCGGCATTGCCATGACCGTGTTCGAAGGCAGTGCCGAGGACATTGGCCACCGCCTGGAACAGCGTGAAATCGACCTTGCACTGCTGGAGTCCCGGCGCGTGCCGCCCGACAAGGAGTCGATCCTGCTGGGCAGTGACGAGATGCTGGCGTGTATGCACCCCGACCACGCCTATGCCGGCAAAGCCTTCCTCACGGCGGAAGACCTGCGCAATACCGACATGGTGGTGTTCGACCGAACGTTCGTGCAACGTCACCTGCTGGACGCGTTCTTCGCCGAACATGGCATTACTTACCAGGTGGCGCTGCAGAGCAACTTCGTCTCGCTGGTGGTGCAGGCCGCACTGGACAACATGGGCGTGGCGACCCTGCTGCGCTCGGTGCAGCAGCGCACACCGGGCATCGTCGGGGTGCCGTTCCGGCCAGCGCAACTGATGAGCTTCCGCCTGTGCTGGCGGTCGGGGGAATACCTGTCGCTGGCCAGCAAGCGGTTCATCGATTTTGCCGCGCAGACACATTACCTGGAGCGTTGAGGAGCACACTTGTACTCCACTCGCATTCAGGCCGCTCCAGTGGCATTCGTAAGCTCGGCAGCAGAACGTGCCTGAACCCAGCAGATGCGCGAGGAAGCTGTCCAGCTTCCTCGACGTTTCAAGCAAACATTGACTATGATCCCGACTTGAACGTTTCAGCATGTTTCAGTAAGGATCCCGATGTCAGTCCAGGAACACCCCCCTCTTCCCAGCAAAACCACCGTCGCCAAGTTGGAAGCCGCCATGGCGTTGGGCAGCTTTGCCATCGGCACAGGCGAGTTCGCCATCATGGGCCTGATGCCCGACATCGCCAACAACCTGCAATTGAGCGAGCCGCAGGTGGGCCACGCCATCAGCGCCTATGCACTGGGGGTGATGGTTGGCGCCCCGACACTGGCGATTCTGGGTGCCAAACTGCTGCGCAAGCACATGTTGTTGCTGTTGATGCTGCTGTATGCCTTGGGCAACCTGGCCACGGCCTTTGCCCCCTCGTTCAGCGGCCTGGTTGCCTTCCGCTTCATCAGCGGCCTGCCCCACGGCGCTTACTTCGGCATTGCCGCAGTGGTGGCATCGAGCATGGTGGCCAAGGACCATCGAGCGGGTGCCGTTGCCCGGGTGATGATGGGCCTGACTTTGGCCATGTTGCTCGGTAACCCGGTGGCCACCTTCCTGGGCCAGTACTTCGGTTGGCGTTCGGCATTCGTGCTGGTCGGCGCGATTGCCCTGTGCACCATCGCCCTGGTGTGGCGCTTCGTGCCCCAGCGCCACGACGAAGTCCGCAGCGACCCGCGCAAGGAGCTGCAAGCCTTCGCCCTCCCGCAGGTATGGATGGCGCTGGCAATCGCTTCGATCGGCTTTGCCGGCATGTTCTGTGTATTCAGCTACCTGGCACCGACCATGCTGCAAGTAACCCAAGTGTCACCACAGTGGATTCCGTTCGGCCTGGCGGCGTTCGGCGTGGGCGGTATCGTCGGCAACATCGCTGGCGGCAAACTGTTTGATCGCTTGCAGTTCCGCGCGGTGGGGCTGGTGCTGGTGTGGTCGATTGCCGTACTGCTGTTCTTCACCTTCGCCGCCCAGGCACTGTGGAGCCTGCTGTTGGGGATCGGCCTGGTGGGTACCATGATTGCCTTGGCAGCGCCGCTGCAGATCCGCCTGATGGACATTGCCCATGAAGCACCAAGCCTGGCAGCGGCATCGAACCATGCGGCGTTCAACCTGGCCAATGCATTGGGGCCGTGGCTGGGTGGCATGGCGATTACCGCAGGCATGGGCTGGACAAGTACCGGCTACATTGGCGCGGCGACGGCACTGGTCGGGTTGGGGATTTATTGGGTGGCGCGACGGATGAAAGGCGGCCATTGAAATACCCGCACCCAGCGGGTGTGCGAAAGGCCCGGTAACTCAGCCCTGGATTCAGGCAGGGCTGGCCTGCGGCAACTCGATGCGTACCCGCAACCCGCCACTGTCCGCAGCCAGCGCCGTGATGCTGCCGCCGTGCAACGCAATAGCCCGCTGTGCAATCGCCAGCCCCAGGCCAAAGCCATCGCCACTGTCATCGGTGCCCCGATCAAATGGCTCGAAGATGCGCTGCAAGCGGGCCGGCTCTACGCCCGGCCCATGGTCGCTGACACTGACCTGCAACCATTGCCCGCCCGGCGCCTGCGAGGCCTGCACCAGCACCTCCGTACCGGCTGCGGCATAGCGCACAGCGTTGCGGATGATGTTCTCGAATGCCCGGTACAGCAGCTCCTCATGCCCGTGGATGAGAAACGTACCTTGGGCATGCAACGACACCTGACACTGTTTCATGCCCGCCTCGAAACGGGCGTCCTCGACGATCTGCGCCAGCAACTCGACCACATCCACGCTGGCAAAGTCGCTGTCGCCCTGCCGCGCCTGAGCGCGGGCCAGGGTCAGCAACTGCTCGATCAGGTCGTCCATTCGCCGCGACTCACGTTCGACCCGTTCCAGCATATCGAGCCGGTCGGGTTGCTGACGCATCAGGCCGATGGCGGCATGCATACGGGTCAGTGGTGAACGTAGCTCGTGGGAAATGTCATGCAGCAGGTTCTGTTGCGCCTGCACCAGGGCCTTGAGTTGACCGGCCATACGGTCACAGTCTTCGGCCAGCTCGACAATCTCGTCACGGCGTTTGCCAAGCCGGGGCTTCACGCGCACGTCGAACCGGCCCTGGGCCACCTGGCCCATCGCTTCACGCAGCCACGCCAGCGGGCGTGTCAGGTACAGGCTGCACAAGAAGGCAAACAACGCACTCATCAACGTGCCGGTAAACAAAGGGCCCATCCCGCGCGGAGGTGGTGGCTCGCCAACGGTTGTGGCCACCGAGGCCCGCAGCACCAGCGGGCGGCCCTCGCTGTCGCGTAAGGCTTGCTCGAAACGGGCCACCTGTACCGCCTTCCCAGCCAGCAGTTGCCCTTGGCTATCGTAAAGGCCCACCTGCACATCGGGTGGCTGCGGCGACACGTTCAGCAACTGCCGACCGGCCTGTTCGCCATAGCGCTGCAACAGCTGCAGCTCGGTGGCCAGCAGCGAACGCAGTGCCGGGCTGTCTCCACGCCAGTCATTCAGCATGAAGGTGGCTGCGCCCACCAGAAAGGTCAGGCTGTTGGCCAGCCAGAATGCCAGGAACAGCTTCCAGAACAGGCGCCGGCGCATCATTCGACTATCAGCATGTAGCCCATGCCACGCACGCTCTGGATCCAGCTGCTGCCGTCAGCGCGCGGGCCGAGCTTTTGCCGGATGCTGCTGACATGCACATCGATGCGCCGGTCGTAGCGGGTCAGCGGCCGGCCCAAGGCATTGAGCGACAGGTCCTGCTTGCTGACCAGCTGTCCAGCCTGGCGGGCCAACGCCTCAAGCAGGCTGAACTCCGAGCCGGTCAGTTCCAGCGTGGCATCGCCCCAGTGCGCTTCGCGACGACCCGGCCACATTTTCAATGCACCCGTGCGCACTTGCTCAGGGGCAATGGCCTCGCCCATCAACTGCGGCTGCACCCTGCGCAGAATCGCCCGCAAGCGTGCCACCAGTTCACCCGGCGAGCTGGGCTTGGGCACATAGTCATCGGCCCCCAGTTCAAGGCCGGCAATGCGGTCGATGTTGTCGCCACGGGCAGTCAGCAACAGTACAGGCACCTGGCTGCGCGCACGCACGCGCCGCAGCACTTCGATACCCGAGATACCCGGCAGCATCACGTCCAGCACCACCGCCTGATACTGGCCGGACAACGCCTGGGCCTCGCCCTCCTCGCCAGTGTCCACGGCCGTGGCCTGGAAGCCTTCGCGCGCCAGGTACAAAGAGAGCATTTCAGTCAGTTCGCGGTCGTCGTCGACCAGCAGCACGGGGATCATCGGGGCCAGATATCGCAATTGCAGGGGCGTTAATGATCGCCCTCCACGGCGGCACTGTCACCGCCGGCCGGTCGGACTTTACACATCTTTACCCTCGGCTAACCGCGCCGTACACAGCCCGCCCGTATCCTCATCGCCCGCTGCTTGCGGGTTGCCCGCGCTTGCTCCCCTCCGAATCCGCTTGTCTGGAACCCCCGATGAACTACCCGCGCCTGTTGCTCTCCATCCTGTTGCTGAAAGCCACACTGGTTCAGGCCTCCCCCTTCAGGATCGCCGACATCCGGGTCAACGGCCTGCAGCGGGTTTCCGCCGGCAGTGTGTTCGGTGCCCTGCCGCTGAACGTCGGCGACCAGGCGGATGACCGCCGCCTGGTGGACTCGACCCGTTCCCTGTTCAAGACTGGGTTCTTCCAGGACATTCAGCTGAACCGCGATGGCAATGTGCTGATCATCAACGTGGTCGAGCGCCCGTCGGTGTCGAGCATCGAGATCGAAGGCAACAAGGCAA
>NZ_BBIS01000024.1 GCF_000730605.1 Pseudomonas monteilii NBRC 103158 = DSM 14164
CCTAGGCGCTGGAGCACTCAAGGCATGCACTTCCATGCCCATCCGCCATCCCCAGACATGTAACTCATTACCTCAATGCCCCCGTAAAAACTCCACCATCCTCCGGTTCACCTCCTCAGCCGCCTCCATCTGCACCATATGCCCAGCCTCTGGCAGCACCAGCACTTCGGCCTCCAGGCCCTCTGCGTGGCTGGCCGGGATAATCGCGTCCTTGCCACCCCACACCACCAGTGCCGGATGCTGCCCCAGCACGCTGCGCAGGTCGTGGCGCTGCCTGTCACCGTCGGCAATGGCTAATGCCAGCTGGCGCAAGGCCTCATCGACACCTTCCAGGCGCTTGAACTTGAGCATGTCTTCCAGCATCTGCCGGGTGACCAGTGCCGGGTCGGCGAACAGCTGCACCATCTGCGGTTTGAGGGCGTTGCGGTTCGCGGCGGCAACAAAGCCTTGCAGGTACTGCCCATTGATTGCCTCACCCAGGCCGGCACTGGCGATCAGGCTCAGGCTGGCCACCCGCTGCGGCGCCAGGCGCGCCACGTTCAGGCTGACCGCGCCACCCATGGAGTGTCCGGCCAGGTGGGCCTTGGCGATGTCCAGGTGGTCGAGCAGGGCCAGCACGGTTTCGCTCAGTTCATCCAGGTCGCCCCGTTGCAGGGCCTTTGCCGACTCGCCGTGCCCCGGCAGGTCAAGGGCGATCACCCGGCGCTCGGCCGCCAGCGCCGGGTGGTTGAACAGCCAGTTGTTGAGGTCGCCGCCAAAGCCGTGTACCAGTACCAGCGGCGTACCGCCTTCGCCCAGTTCGAACCAGCGCAACAGGCGGCCGCCCACTTCAGCCTTCTGCGGGGTCGGCCCTTGTGCTTGGTCGGCGCCCCCTTCGGCGACGAACTCGGCCTGGAAGCGCTGTACCACTGCATCGATCTCGGATTCCTCGGCTTCGCCTTCCACCACCACCGCCAGCAGTGCGCCAACCGGCAGGGTTTCATCCGGTTTGGCCACCTGGCGGCGCAATACACCACTGAACGGGGCTTCGACGCTGCTGCTGATCTTGTCGGTCTCGACGTCCAGCACCTCGTCGCCCTTGTTGATTTCGTCGCCTTCCTGCTTGAGCCAGGCGTCCACCCGGCCCTCGGTCATCGAAAGGCCCCACTTGGGCATGGTCAGGGTATGGATCTGGCTCATGCGGCACTCCTTGCAGCTTCGATCACCTTGCGCACGGCAGCCTCGATCTTCGCCGCGTCAGGGATGTACAGGTCTTCCAGGGCATCGGAGAACGGCACCGGGGTGTGCGGTGCGGTGACCATTTCGATCGGGCCCTTGAGCGCGCCGAAGGCCTTCTGCGCCACCAGCGCGCTGATGTCGGTGGCCATGGAGCAACGCGGGTTGGCTTCGTCGATCACCACCAGTCGGCCGGTTTTTTCCACGCTTTCCAGAATGCTGTCTTCGTCCAGCGGGCTGGTGGTGCGCAGGTCCAGCACTTCGCAGTCGATGCCCTGGCGGGCCAGGTTGTTGGCAGCCTCCAGCGCCACATGCACCATGCGCCCGTAAGTGACCAGGGTCACATCGTCACCATCGCGCAGGAAGTTGGCCTCGCCGAACGGCACGGTGTACACCTCTTCCGGCACCTCGCCCTGCATGCTGTACAGCAGCTTGTGCTCGCAGAAGATCACCGGGTCGTTGTCGCGGATCGCCTGGATCAACAGGCCTTTGGCATCGTAAGGCGAGGACGGGCACACCACTTTCAGGCCTGGGATGTGCGTCCACAGCGAGGTGAGCATTTGCGAGTGCTGGGCCGCCGCACGCAGGCCGGCGCCATACATGGTGCGCATCACCAGCGGGGTGACTGCCTTGCCGCCGAACATGTAGCGGAACTTGGCGGCCTGGTTGAGGATCTGGTCCAGGCAGCAGCCGGCGAAGTCAACGAACATCAGCTCGCACACCGGGCGCAGGCCCTGGGTGGCAGCCCCGACGGCGGCCCCGACGTAGCCGATTTCCGACAGCGGCGCGTCCAGCACGCGGCCGGGAAACTGGTGGTACAGGCCTTTGGTCACGCCCAGCACGCCCCCCCACGCGTCATCCTCGCCGGGGGCACCGGCACCGCCGGCCACGTCTTCTCCAATGATGAACACGGTGTTGTCGCGGCGCATTTCCTGGGCCAGGGCTTCGTTGATGGCCTGCTGGTAGCTGATCTTTCTTGCCATGGTGGTTCTCCTGTTGTTCTTGTAATCCGCGGCTCAGGGGTAGGCGACGTAGACGTCGGTGAGCAGGTCGGCGGGCTGTGGCTTGGGATCGGACTTGGCGCGGCGCACGGCGTCCTCGATCAGGTCTTCGATGCGGGCGTCGATGGCGTCCAGTTGCTCGGCAGTGAGCAGGCCGGCACGGGTGGTCTTGTTGCGGAACTGCATCAGGCAATCGCGGGATTCGCGCAGGTTCTTCACTTCATCCGGGGCGCGGTAGGTTTGTGCATCGCCTTCGAAGTGGCCGTAGTAGCGGCTGAGCTTGACCTCGATCAGCGACGGGCCTTGCCCGGAGCGTGCGCGCTCGATGGCAGCGCCAGCGGCCTCGTACACCGCAAAGAAGTCGAAGCCGTCGATGGTGACACCCGGCATGCCGAAACCGGCGGCGCGGTCGGCAATATGGTCGCAGGCAACGGACCAATTGGAGGCGGTGGCTTCGGCGTAGCCGTTGTTCTCGGCCACGAAGATGCAGGGCAGGTTCATGATTGACGCCATGTTCATGGCCTCGAACACCGCACCTTCGTTGGAGGCGCCATCGCCGAAGAAGGCCACCGATACATCGTCGCGGCCTTTGATCTTGGCGGCCAGCGCTGCCCCGGCTACCAGCGGGGCGCCAGCGCCGACGATGCCGTTGGCGCCGAGCATGCCTTTCTCCAGGTCGGCAATGTGCATCGAGCCGCCCTTGCCGCCACATACGCCGGTCTTCTTGCCGTAGATCTCGGCCATCATGCCGTACACGTCCACGCCCTTGGCGATGCAGTGGCCATGACCACGGTGGGTTGACGCGATGCAGTCGCTGTCGCGCAAGTGGGCCATGACCCCGGCGGCCGAGGCCTCTTCGCCAGCGTACAGGTGGACGAAACCGGGGATCTCGCCCGTGGCGAATTCCACATGCAGGCGTTCTTCGAACGCACGGATGGTGCGCATCACTTCATAGGCATGCAGCAGTTGTTCGGTACTCAGTTGATTGGACATCTTGTTGTTCTCCAGGGTTGTCTCAACGCGGGGATGCAGAATGCAGCCGGTGGCCGCGCGGGACGGCCAGCAGGTGGTGGCGGGCGGCGTGCGCCAGTACGGCCTCGACATCCACGCTTAGCGGGCCTTGGTGGTCGAGGGTGATGGTGGGCGTGTCGTGCTCGGCGAATTCGATCTCGCGTTCGCCGTCCAGGGCCAGGGTGCCGCTGGTCAGGCTCAGGCGATGGGCAACGCCAGGAGTCAGCGGGCCGCTGGCGGTGATGCCGCAGGCTTGCAGCAGGCCGGGTGCCAGCGGCGCGAGCAATGTTTGTTCGGCGCCGGGATTCAGGCGTACCCAGGCACCGTGCAGCTCGTGGCGTGACACTGGGCACCACAGGCCGCACAGGGCCGACAGGCCGATGGCATGGGGTTCGGCAAAGCAGGCGAAGACTTCGCACAGGTCCTCGCTGCGGCTGAGCGCACGGGCGCCTATGAAGCGCTGTGGCGACACGGCCACTTCGACCAAGGCCCATTCGGCCAGCTGTTGCTCGGGCACTCTTACCAGCAGGCGCTTGTTACGGCGCAGGCCGATGCTGGCGGGCACCAGGCCGCTGGCGAACAGGCCACCGGCAAGGCCAGCGCTGGTGGCTTCGCGCAGTTCGGGGAACGCATTGTTGGTGCCGGTGGATAAGGTCAGCAGCGGCACGTCACCGGCCTCGGCAGCGACTGCCTTGTGGGTGCCATCGCCACCGAGCACGGCGATCATCGCCACGCCGCGCTCGACCATGTGCCGGGTGGCCTGGCGGGTGTCGGCAACGGTCTGGGTCAGCGGCAGGTCGAGTATTTCGAGGGCCGGCCAGTGCTGGTCACGGGCGCCCGGGCCCTGGCTGGCCTTGAGCACGGCAGCAGCGATGCCGGTCATGTCGCTGGGCAACAGCACCTGGCCGATACCGGTGGCACCGAAGGCCGCCAGCAGGCGCTGGATGGCCGAGGCCTTGTCGGTGCTGGAATAGAGCCCGGCGTTGGCGGTCAGGCGGCGCAGGTCGCGGCCAGAGGCAGGGTTGGCAATGATCCCGACAATCGGGGCGGGTTGCGGCATGGCGCACCTCGTATTTTTGTTTGCCAAGGCAGGAGCAAGCGCGGTGCCAGCTTTCTTTGATTTGGCCGAAATGGCCGCGCTAGAGGGCTTTGGTTGCGTTTTGGCATGCCCTTGCCACGGTGCTGGCGAGACGCCGGGTGCCAGCGCCAGGCAGGCATTGCCGAGACGCTGAGACGCGGCGTCTCAAGCCAGCCGGTAATCACACAGTGCTTGTCGGGGCATGCCCAGAGGCGCTTAATGGCCAGACAACGATAAAAACAGCAACGAGAACCGGAGGGCCTGAATGCTTGCCGCGAACTCCCGAGCCCATGTCGACTGCGTCAGCAGGGTGTTGAAGAATGCCGACCGCCTGCCACAGGCGCCGGTGCCACCGCTGATCCTCGACTCCTGGCGCCGTTCCATGGAGCTGTACCGCCTCGACCCTGGGTCCCAGCAGGGGCCGCGTATCCTTTCTCAAAGCCTGCTCAACGAGTGCCGCGAACGCGCCGAACTGTTCCTGCGCATCGCCAGCGATGCTGTGGCACGCCTGCACGAGCGGGTACGCGGTGCCGACTACTGCGTACTGCTGACCGATGCCCAGGGGCGCACCATCGATTACCGGGTCGAGTCGGCCATCCGCAACGACTGCCGCAAGGCCGGGCTGTACCTGGGCACCTGCTGGTCGGAAGGCGAGGAGGGTACCTGCGGCGTGGCGGCGGTGTTGACCGCCAAGGCCCCGGTCACCGTGCACAAGCGGGACCACTTCCGCGCTGCGTTCATCGGCCTGACCTGCACGGCGGCACCGGTATTCGACCCGCTGGGCGAGTTGTTGGGCGTGGTGGATGTGTCAGCCTTGAAGTCGCCAGATGACCGCCGTAGCCAGCATCTGATCCGCCAACTGGTGGAGCAGACCGCCCGCGAGATCGAAAACGCCTTTTTCATGCACAGTGCCCAAGGCCACTGGGTGATGCGCGCCCACGGCACGCCGGGTTATGTGGAAAGCCAGCCGGACTACCTGCTGGCTTGGGATGCCGATGGCCGCCTGCAGGCGATCAACAGTCTGGCGCGGCAACGGCTGGTGGAGCGCCTGGGGCGCTTGCCCGAGCATATTGGTGAGCTGTTCGACATTGACCAGCTACGCCGGGTGAGCGCGTCGTCGGCCCAGCGCCTACCGGGTCTGGGGGGGCTGTATGGTCGGGTCAGCGCCCCACGGCAACGCCAGCGCGCGCAGCCGTTGCGCCAGGCCCAGGACGCACGCATCGAACAGCACCTGCGCTTGGCCACGCGGGTCAAGGACTGCAATCTGGCGGTACTGGTGCAAGGGGAGACCGGGGCTGGCAAAGAAGTGTTCGCCCGCCAACTGCACCAGCAAAGCCAGCGCCGGGATGGCCCGTTCGTCACGCTGAACTGTGCGGCCATTCCGGAAAGCCTGATCGAGAGCGAGCTGTTTGGCTACGTGGCTGGAGCCTTTACCGGGGCCTCCAGCAAAGGCATGCAAGGGCTGTTGCAGCAGGCCGATGGCGGCACGCTGTTCCTCGATGAAATCGGCGACATGCCGCTGAACCTGCAAACGCGCCTGCTGCGGGTGCTGGCCGAGGGTGAAGTGGCGCCGTTGGGCGCCGCGCGGCGTGAGCGTGTGGACATCCAGGTGATCTGCGCCACTCATCGCGATCTGGCCGCGATGGTTGAGGACGGGCGCTTTCGTGAAGACCTGTACTTCCGCCTGGCCAATGCCCGCTTCGAGTTGCCGCCGCTGCGGGAACGTGAGGATCGGTTGGGGTTGATTCATCAGCTGCTGGCCGAGGAGGCCGGTGCGTGTGCTGTCGAGGTGGTGTTGGCCGATGATGCGCTGCAAGCATTGCTGGTTTACCGTTGGCCGGGGAACTTGCGTCAGCTGCGGCAGGTGTTGCGCTATGCCTGCGCGGTGAGTGAAGGCGGGCAGGTGCAATTGCAGGACTTGCCGCAAGAGGTGCGCGGTGAAGCGGTTGCTTCGCCTGAGAGCAGCGTGTCTTGCCCGGCCCGGCAGTTGTTGCTGGATGCTCTGATTCGCCATCGCTGGAAACCGGCCGATGCGGCGCGGGCGTTGGGGATATCGCGGGCGACGCTGTATCGGCGGGTGCATGAGCACCGCATCGAAATGCCGCGCATGAAGGGATAGGCCTTCAGGCCCTGGCAGGCAATAAAAAATGTCCGCAGTCAAGCGATTGTTGAAATCAGCCTGATGGCCGGAAGTCTATATGGGGTGCGGGTTTGGCTCTACTTCGGGCCGCCTTGCGGGGCTGTGGCGTTGTGGGCTGGGAGCCACATAGGAGCTTCGCGGTAGAAAGCCCGAGCGTGCTGCATCGGGGGCGGTTGCCTGCAGGCGGTAGCCGCGTTTGGTCTTCATAGCCCAATCGGTCGCCGTCCTCCAGAATGAAGAACGCGCAGCCTTGGGCTGCGCGTTTGAGGGATGGCCGCCAGCGGAAACCGGCATCATCAGCTTGGCTTCGGCGGCGCGGCCTTGCCCGCGCCTCCCTTCCTGAATCCCCGATCTCCGACCATGAAGGCTTCTAGCATGTGCGGAATTAGCACCGTGGCATCGACCGCCTCGCCGTAGGTCTGCGCGTGCAGCGTAGCGTAGCGGTCGAGGTCGGCTTTCAGGCTGGCCGGGCAAGCAAAAGTCAGCTTCGTGGATTCCGTTTTCGGCAGCGGCCCGAGCCGTAGCTTGCGCGTCGTCATCGCGAAGTCCCCCTGTTGAAGAAAAGTGGCTGGTACGGCCGCAGCACCAGATCGCGGTTGACGATGATGCGAACCGGCAAGCCGGGGCGCTCCGTCAAGGTGGGCTGGATGTTGAGGTTGCGCCGGGTCATCTCCTGACCGACCTGATTGATGCTGTCCTGGGCGCTATCGCGGCCGGCGATGATGACGCGATCACCGTCCTGCCGGTTCTCCGGCGCAGCCAGTTCGGCACCGATGCCCAGTAGCGTCGTCAGTGCCGCACCGGCAAAGACGCGATCCCAATGCCAATCCACATCATCTTCCAAGCCGGCGTAGCCGGCCGGATCGGTGCCGGCCAAGTTGTCGAGCTTGAGCGAAGACGTGTCGGGCAGGATGATCCGGTTCCACACCACTTGCACGCGGCTCTGCCCGTAGCTGACCTGGCTGTTGTATTTGCCCAGGATGCGTGACCCCTGCGGGATCAGCAGGAACTTGCCGGTAGCCGTGTCATAGACCGGCTCCGTCACTGTGGCGATCACATCGCCCGGCAAGTCCGACTTGATGCCCGTCACCAGCGCCCCGGCGACCACCGTTCCGGCCATGACCTGATACGGCGACGCCGGCAGCGTCAGGTTGCCGGAATCACGGGCTTCCGTGGTTCCGGCTTTCTGGAATGCCTCTTTCTGGTCTTGCCGGTTCTGCACGGCGGTCGGGTCGGCGGGCTGGGCCGCCGTCGACGCAGGCCCGGCCGCCAGCGGGTCGAAGGCCGCATTGGCGGTGAAGCCCGGCGCAGCGGCTACCTGTGTCTGCGCCACCGGCGCGGCCTTCTGCGAACCAGAGCGGAAGAACACCGCCGATGCCGCTGCTGCTTCGGCTTCCTTGCGCAACGCGTCGTTGGGGTCGTTGCCGGGGGCCGCGTAGGCGGCCGTCACCGGCTGCTGCGACTTCACAATGGCCGGGCCAAGATCGCCTGGCAGCGGCGGCCCCAACTCCGGCACGGATGCCGCCAAGGGGGGCGGCAGCTTCGAGTAGTCCGCCGGCAGCGCGTCCAACCCTTCGGACTTCGAGACGCGATCGACGTTGTAAAGCTCGGTCTGCTCGCCTGCACCGCGCCGCTGCGGTTGCAGCGACCACATCAGCGCGCCGAGCACAGCGACCGAGAGACCGCCGACGAGGATGGCCAGCGTGCGCCGGTTCAGGCGCGTGACCGGGCGCGGTTGGGCGCGCAGCGCAACTGCCTCGGGTGCCACCTTGCCCGCATGCGGCGTGGCGAGGTCGGGAGTGTCGTCCTGGCTCATGGTCAGTTCCTCCGCGCCAAGCCATCCGTGCGTTCGATACGCACCACGTCACCCTTGTCGCCGCCCAGGCGCAGTTCGGCCGCGCCGAACAGCCGATCCACGATGTAGTAAGGCGAGCGAAAACGGTAATTCACCAGTTGTCCGTCGCCCTGCGCGCCGATGACGAACAGCGGTGGCAGCTCGCCTTGGGCGATTCCCGGCGGGAACTGGATATAGACCTTCTCGCCATCGTCGAAGGCGCGCAGCGGCTTCCACGGCGGATTGCTGCCTGAGACGGAATATCGGAAGCGGATCTTCTCCAGCGACAGTCCGGTATCGACCGGTGCGGCGGCGCTAGCCGCCTGCGACTGGCGCTGCAAGGCCAACATCCGGTCTTTTGGGTAGTCCCAGGACACCGACGCCATCCATGCCTTTTCCGTCGAGGTCAGTTCCAGCAGGTATGTTCTGCGACTGGTGGTGATGACCAAATTCGTCTTGAGGCCTGAGCGGATGGGCTTGACCAGCACATTGATGCGCATCGCGTCGCCGCTGCCGCTGGACGTGTCACCGACGATCCAGCGCACGGTATCGCCGGCTGCGACCGTCACTAGTTCCTCGCCCGGCTGCAAGGAAACCACGGTCACGCGTCCCGGCGCGGCATAGACTTGGTAGAGCGCACCATCGGTGAAGGGCCACACCTGAATCGCATTGACGTAGCCCTCGCGCGTGGGCGCGATGCGCGCCTCGGCATTGGCACGGGAAACGCGCACCTTCTCATCGGCCGGCTCCGGCTTAGCCGGGGCCGCGTCCAACTCGTGCAGCGGCTTCAACTGCGCTGGCAGCGCCAGCGGCTCGGGCATGGCGACGACTTCCACTGGAGCAGGCGGCTCCGGCAGCGGCTGTGCCTGCACCGGCTCATCGAGCGAAATGGACGGAGGCGGCTTGCCCTGCGAAGCGCAGCCCGACAGGGCCACCACGGTCAGCGCGAAAGCGTATAAGCGGAAAGACAGGTTCATGGCTTGGCTCCTTCAGAAGAATCCAGTTCGCGGCTCCACGACAGGCCGTTGACGTAGATACCCAGCGGGTTCTTGCGCAGGCGCTGTTCGGTGCGCGGGGTTTGCAGGACGGTGGAAAGCACCGCGTTCCATCGCTCGGTCCCGGCGGGGGCACCGTTGATGAACCGTTGCTCCGTCCAACGGACGTTGAACGAGGCATCGCTGGCGCGTACCACGCTGGTGATCTGCACCGTCACCGACTCGCGGCCAACACGGGCGAAAGGATCGTTCTTGCTGGCGTAGTCGTTGAGCACCGCCGCGCCTTTGTCGGTGGTGTAGTCGTAGGCGTCCAGCCAGTTTTGCCGCACCACGATGGGATCGATAGACAGCGAGCGCACCAGCGTCACGAAGCGCGCCAGGTGGTGCGCGATCTGCGCATCGGCGGGCCGGTACGGCGTGGCGGCTTCGCCGACGGCGCGCACCTGCCCCGACTGATCGACCTCGATGACGTAAGGGGTGACGATGGACTGCGCCGAGCGCCACACCAGGCCACCGGCCATCAGCAGCGCAAGCGTGAGGCAGCCGAAGGCCATAAAACGCCAGTTCTTGGCCTGGACGCGGGCCGAGCCGATGCGCTCGTCCCACACCTGCGCGGCGGATTGGTACGGGGTGGCAGGCTGCGGCGTGTCGGCATAGCGCACCTGCGGGCGTTTGAATCGCATAGGGTTCTCCTTGGTGGTCAGGTATCGGGTCACGCATCGGGGCGCAGGCTTGGGCCTTGCCCTGAGCCGCCGCCGTCGCCACTGCGCAGCGTGTGGGCTGCGGTGGTTGCGGCATGGGTGATCTGCTGGCGGCGGTGCATCCGCTTTGCCCAGGCGGGTTGCTCTTGCTTCGGCGCGCTGGCTGCGCCTTCGCCTGCGGCGGCCTGGCCGGAACCGGCAGCGCCGACATCCGCACCGTTCCATCCTGCCCGGAAGGAGTCGGCCACCTTCTGACCGGCAGCGGAAGCGCCCGATGCAGCTCGGCGGCCTGCCGCTTGCGCGCCGGTCTTGGCGACATTGCCGAGGCCCGCAGCCGCGCCTTTAGCCCCGCCGCCCGCAGCGGCGGAACCGGCCTGGAATGCGGACTTGGCGCTGCTGGCCGCCGACGTGGCGGCGCGTGCGCCGCTCCCGGCCAGCTTTGCGGCGGCCGGGGCCATGCGTGCGCCCGCCATGACGGCACCGCCCACGCCGGTCGCGGCGGCACCGATGGCAACACCCGTGCCTACCGCGCCGACGGCAGCGCCCGCCATCGCACCCGCGCCGAGCTGCGGCGCACCGGACACAAGGCCCGTGGCGATGCCGGGGCCGAAGATGCCCAGCGCCAGCAAGGCAAGCGAAGCCAGCATCACGACAAGCGCATGGTCGATGGAAGGCTCGTCGGGATGAACCTGGAACTCCGCGAACAGGCCCGAGCCGATGCCGACGATTACCGCCAGCACCAAGACCTTGATGCCTGACGAAACCACATTGCCGAGCACCTTTTCCGCGAGGAACGAGGTTTTGTTCCAGAGCGCAAACGGGATCAAGACGAAGCCGGCAAGCGTGGTCAGCTTGAACTCGATCAACGTGATGAAAAGCTGAACCGCGAGCACGAAGAAACAGAGGATCACCACCAGCCAAGCGATGAACAGCACCACGATGGGGTCGAGGTTCACGAACACTTCGGGGAAGCCGGCCATGTCACCGATCTGGTCGAGGATCGGCGCAGCGGCGTCGATGCCGGTCTTGGCAAGCCGACCCGGCTGCAAGAAGTTCTCCATCGTTATGGCCGAGCCAGTGGCGGTGATGCCTAGCCCGGCGAACGAGCGGAACACGATGCTCGACAGCCAATTGAAGTTACCGATGATGTAGGCGAAGGCACCGACGTAAAGCACCTTGCGCAGCAGCTTGGCGATCACGTCCTCGCCCTGGCCGGTCGCATGGCTCATGGCCCAATACAGACCGGCAATGGTCATGTCGATGACAATGAGAGTGGCCGTCAGGAACGCGACTTCGCCTTGCAGCAGACCGAAACCGGAGTCGATGTAGCGCGAGAAGGTATCGAGGAATCTGTCGATGATCGTTACGTCGTTCATGGCGTGTCCTCCGCAGCGGCGAGCGACGCATCACCTTCCGGCGCGTCGTCGGTTGGCGTGTCGAAACTCGCCGGAATCGGCGGCAGTTCTGCCAGCGTCCGGTATTCGTCCGGCCCAGTCTGGCCGGTGAAGAAGCGCCGCCGGAAGGCTTCGGCAGCGGCGCGACAGGTGTCTTCGCCTGCGGTTTGCCGGTCGGCTGCGCATTGGGCGCGCAGCGCCTTGAGCCGCACGGGATCGGCGGCCAAGGTGGCGGTCAGGTCTTCAGCCGGCTGCTGGCCGCATGCGGTCAGCAGCACGGCCAGCAGGACAGGAACGCATCGCATGGCCGCCTCCCGTCAGTTGTTGTAGAAGTTGACGGACTGCGGTGTGTACGGCGTGCCGGTGCCCAGGAAGCGCCGCCGCACTTCGCGGGCGCGCTCGGTGGCCGCTGCCTGCCGCGCCAGCTCCAGCGAGGCCGCCCTGTCTTGTGTGATCTGGAGCTGCTGGGCCTGGATGGACTGCTTGGCCTGCAAGGCGAGAAGCTGGTTCGTTGCCTGCATCGCTTGCAGCGCACCCGTGGCCGATTGGCTTTGGCTCACGAGGTCGGCCAGCGCGCTTTCGTCTTGCGTCAGGTTCTGCGACACCTGCGCCTGCATCCGCATCGCGGTGTGCAGGCCGTCGAGCGTGTTCTTCCAGCGTTCGCGTGCGTCCTGTGCCATGCGGTCGCCGCTGATGGTGGCGGCGTACTGCTCCGGGTACAGGCGCGAGAACGTGGCATCCATGCTCTGCACGTCGTAGGCCAGCCCTTGCGCCTCGGCAATCAGGCGTTCAGTCGTGGCGAGCGTCGAGCGCAGCCGGTTGACGATGTTGAAGTCGAGATTCGCCAGGTTGCGCGCCTGGTTCATCAACATCTGCGCTTCGTTCTGGAGCTGGTTGATCTGGTTGTTGATCTGCTCCAGCGTGCGGATGGCAGTCAGCGTGTTCTGCACCAAGTTGACGGGATCAACGAAAGTGAGCGCCGCCGCTGGCTGAGCGAGCATCAGCGAGCCGGCCAGCGCGGCGGCGAGCGAAACGGAAAGTACACGGGTCTTCATGGCGAAATCTCCAGGGGTTGAGTAGCGAGGAAAGAAGCCGCCGACGGCGAGGACGGCAGCAGGTCGGCGGCCCAATCGAGGCCGCGATGGCGTAGCCACGCACCGGCGAAGCCGGGAGCGCCGGCCTGCGTCAGCACTCGGTCAATGTCGCGTTGGTCTTGCGGTGTGGATGCGCCCGAGAAGGCGAGCGCGGCTGGCCCCAGGTCGAGGTCGAACAGACGATTGCCCAGGCGCGATTGGTAGTAGTAGTCGCGCTTGGGCTGCGCGGTGGCGACGATTTCGATTTGCCGACTGTTGAGGCCAAAGCCCTCGTAGACCGTGCGAATCTGCGGCTCGGTCGCCTGCGGGTTGGGCAAGAAAATCCGGCTCGCGCAGCTTTCGATGATCGCGGGCGCGATGGTCGAATCCTTGATGTCGGCAAGCGACTGCGTGGCGAAGATCACCGACACGTTTTTCTTGCGCAGAGTTTTCAACCATTGCCGGATGCGTGCCGCGAAGGACGGTTCATCAAGGAATAGCCAGGCTTCATCGAGAATCAGCAGCGTGGGAGCACCGTCGAAACGTGCATCGAAGCGGGCGAACAAGTAGCGCAGCACCGCTTGCACGGCGGCGGGGCTGTGCATTAGCTCTTCCATCTCAAAGCCCTGCACGTCGCCGCTGCCGAGCCGGTCGCGGTCGGCATCCAGTAGCTTGCCGTGCGCGCCGCCCAGCACATACGGCGACAATGCCTGCCGCAGCGCGTTCGATTGCAGCAGCACCGAAAGCCCGGTCATCGTGCGCTGCTCCACCGGCGCACCAGCGAGGCTGCCGAGCGCCGACCAAATGGCGGCTTTCTCGTCGGGGCCGACGGTCACGCCTTCATGCAGCAGGCGGCCTTCGATCCACTCGGCGGCCCAGGTGCGATAGCCTTCGCTGTCGATACGGGCCAAGGGCTGAAAGGCAATGGCGCCGTCCGCGCCGAGGTCGTAGTGTTCGCCGCCCAGGCCCAGCACCGTCGCCCGCATGGATCGCCCCATGTCGAAGGCGAAGATGCGCGAGCCGCCATAGCGGCGGAACTGCAAGGCGAGCATCGCCAGCAGGACAGATTTTCCCATGCCCGTCGGCCCCGCGACCAGCGTATGCCCCACGTCGCCGATGTGCGTCACCAGCCGGAACGGCGTCGCGCCATCCGTGCGCGTGACGATCAGCGGCGGGCCGTCGAGATGGGCGTTTTTCTCCGGCCCAGCCCACACGGCGGACACCGGCATCATGTGCGCCAGATTCAGCGTCGAGACGATGGGCTGGCGCACGTTGGCATAGGCATTGCCTGGTATGGACGACAGCCACGCATCGACTGCATTTAAGGTTTCGGGGATGGTGACGAAGCCACGTCCTTGGATGACACGTTCCACCATGCGCAGCTTTTCGTCGGCTACGGCAGGGTCGTCATCGAACACCGTCACCGTGGCGGTGAGGTAGCCGAAGGCGACTTGATCGCTGCCAAGCTCTTGCAAGGCGGCATCCGCGTCGGCCGCCTTGTTGCTGGCATCCGTGTCCACCAGCGGCGATTCCTGCTGGAAGATGGTTTCGCGCAGTAGCGCAATGACATTCTTCCGTTTCGCAAACCACTGGCGACGCAGGCGGCCCAGCTCCTTTTCCGCCTCGGCTTTATCGAGGCAGAGAAACCGGGTACTCCAGCGATAGGCAAAGCCCAGGCGATTGAGGTCGTCCAGCAGGCCCGGCCAGGTCGAGGTCGGAAAGCCCCGCACCGACACCACGCGCAGATGCTGGTCACCCAGCATGGGCGCAAGGCCGCCGACTAGGGCGGAATCGGCCAGCAGTGCGTCGAGGTGGAAAGGCACCTCGGGCACGGCCAGCCGGTAGCGCCGCGTGGACACCGTGGCGTGAAGATAAGTCAGCGTCGCGGCATCGTCCAACCAGACGATTTCTGGCATCACGCCATCGAGCAGGTCGAAAACCCGATCCGTTTCTGCCAGGAAGGCGTCAAGCCGACCGCGCCAGTCCACACCATCGCCCGGCGCGTGCTCGTAGAGCAGCTTGGCTGCACGAGCGCGGGATTCCTCCGGCGGCAGATAGGCTAGCGTCAGGTGATAGCTGCTTTCGTAGTGGTTCCCCGATTCCTCAAAGGCAGCGCGGCGTTCTTCGTCCACCAGCCAGGACAGCGGTTCGGGAAAGTCGGAATGCGGATAGTCCGCGGCCGACTGGCGCTCGGCTTCCACGAACAGCGCCCAGCCCGAACCCAGCCGGCGCAACGCGTTGTTTAGCCGTGCCGTCGTGGCGATCAATTCGCCCTGCGTGGCGCTGTCCAGATCAGGCCCGCGAAAGCGCGCCGTGCGCTGAAACGAGCCATCCTTGTTCAGCACCACGCCCGGCGCGATCAGCCCAGCCCAGGGAAGCCAGTCGGCCAGCAAGGCGGGCCGCTGGCGGTATTCGGCAAGGTTAAGCATGGCGGCGTCTCCTACACGTCCAGCAGCGGCTTGTGCTTGATGTGCCGGGCGAAGACCTGCATGAACTGCGGATCGACCCTCGCGCCCCACACGGCCAGCGAGTGACCGACGATCCAGAGCACTACGCCAGGAATCCAGAGTTGCAGGCCCAGCCCGACGGCAGCGGCTAGCGTGCCGTTGGCAATCGCCACCGTGCGCGGTGCGCCGCCCATCAAGAGCGGCTCGGTCAGCGAGCGATGTAGCGGCACCTCGAAGCCGGCCGCGAAGCTATCCGGGCCACTCATACGACAGCCCCGCCGGAGAAGCTGAAGAACGACAGGAAGAACGAGGACGCGGCGAACGCGATGCTCAAACCGAACACGATCTGGATCAGCTTGCGAAAGCCGCCCGACGTGTCGCCGAAGGCGAGCGCGAGGCCCGTGGCGATGATGATGATGACCGCGACGATGCGTGCCACCGGCCCCTGAATCGACTCCAGAATGGATTGCAGCGGGCCTTCCCATGGCATCGAGGAGCCGGATGCCTTCGCCGTGCCCGCCGTCATCAGCATGACTGCGGCCAGCAGCAGGCCGTGGTGCGCGGGGCCGGCCAGCCGCCGCAGGCGTGCGATGGTTGAAACCGGATTTACGGAATTACGGAAAGCGTGAACGTGCATCTGCGTCATGGCAGTTCTCCAGGTAGGTCAAGGGACGAGGAAGGCGCAGCGGCATCGGCTGCGAGAGGAACCGGCATCAGCTCGGGAAACGGTGTTTCCAGCGCGTCCGCCAGGCGATAGCCGGTGCCGTCGAAACCGACGACACGGGCGATGCTTTCGACGCGGCGCTTGCGGCCACGCCCGGCGATGTGGATCACGACGTTGACCGCCTCGGCGATCAGCGCACGCGGTGGGTTCACCGCCACTTCAAGAATCAACTGTTCGAGGCGCAGCAGCGCGCCCAGCGCGGAACCGGCGTGGATGGTGGCGATGCCGCCGGGGTGGCCGGTGCCCCACACCTTAACCAAGTCCAGGGCTTCGCCGCCGCGTACCTCGCCGACGATCACGCGGTCGGGGCGCAGGCGCATCGTGGCCCGCACCAGCTCGGTCATAGACACGACGCCAGCGCGGGTGCGCAGCGGCACATGGTCGCGGGCTGCGCATTGCAGCTCGATGGTGTCTTCGAGCACAAGCACGCGGTCGCCCGTGGCGGCGATCTCCGCAAGCAAGGCATTGGCGAGTGTGGTTTTGCCGCTGCTCGTCGCCCCGGCGATCAGGATGTTCTGGCGCTCACGCACGGCGCGGCGCAGGAACTCGGCCTGGCCTGTGGTCAAGATGCCGTCGGCCACATAGCGATCCAGCCCGATGATGCTCACGGCGCGCTTGCGCAGCGCGAAGGCTGGGCCGGGCGCTGCGGGCGGCAAGATGCCCTCGAACCGCTCGCCGGTTTCGGGCAGCTCGGCGGTCAGCAGCGGCCGCCCGCGATGCACCTCTGCGCCGACGTGCGCAGCCACCAGCCGGATGATGCGTTCGCCATCGTCTTGGGACAGCTCCACGCCCAGCGGCATGCGGCCCGATGACAACCGATCCACCCATAGGGTGCGGTCGGGGTTGAGCATGATTTCCACCACGTCGGGGTCGGCCAGCGCAGCGGCGATGACTGGCCCCATTGCCGTGCGCAGCATCTGGATACGGCGATCCAGAGAGGTTGCGGCGGATGAGAGTTCGGGCGGGGTTTGCGGAATGGCGCTCATGAGGCACGCTCCTGCGCTTCAGCCAGTGCCTCCGCGTCATCCATTCGCGCCGGGTCTGGGTGCAGTTCTTCCACAACGTCGCGCACCAGGCTGCGGCCACGCAGCAGGTGGCGGCCGAGCCGCTCCACGAATTGCTCGAAACGCGCTTTGCCTTGGGCGCGAGCTGCGTCCTGATGGGCTTCGGGAATCGGGGTGCTGACGGTCAGGAAGTAGCGGATGAACAGCGCCAGTGTTTCGATCTGGATGTTCTGGTCGCGCTCCATGCGCTCGGCCTGCCGCGACAGGCGATCGAGCCGCTTGGCGATGGCCGCCTCGCGCTGGTCGCCAGCATCGGGCGATAGCCACGACGCGAGCGCCGCCGCGACAATGGACGACTTGGACACGCCTTTCTTGGCGGCCAGTTCTTCGAGACGCTTGGCGTGCTCGGGCTGAATGAACAGATTGAGGCGGTATTGGCTCATAAGTCGATTCCGTCGTTGGGGTCGAGGGAAGCCAGCCGGGCCGTGCGCTGCATGGCCGGGTCGAGCTGGCCGGGAAGCGGCAGCGGCAGGTCGTCGTCGTCATCGAGCAGAGTCAGGTCATGGCCGGCGAGCAGCGGTTCGGGGCTGTATTCGCTGACTTCGGATAGCTCCGGCTGTCGGCGTGGGCCGCCGTCATCGGCGGTGCCTGTGCCATCGCCGGACAGGCCCGCAGCCCGGACCGTTGACACGGCTGGGATCGATAGGCCGCTCCAGTCGTCGGGCCGGGCCGGTGGCGCGTCCGCGTATTGCCCGGCCGCGAGCACAGGCGGCGGTAAAACGCGGTTCTTGAAATTCGCGTCGGCGTAGTAGCGCAGCTTCTTGGCCTTGATCGGTGCCACGCTGGACACCATCACCACAGCTTCCTCAGTCGGAAGCTGCATCACTTCACCGGGCGTCAGTAGCGGGCGGGCCGTCTCCTGCCGCGACACCATGAGGTGCCCCAGCCACGGTGCCAATCTGTGCCCGGCATAGTTGCGCTGCGCGCGCAGTTCGGTAGCGGTGCCAAGCGTTTCGGAGATCCGTTTCGCAGTGCGTTCATCGTTGGTGGCGAACGTCACGCGGACATGGCAGTTATCCAGAATCGAATGGTTCTGGCCGTAGGCTTTGTCGATCTGGTTGAGCGATTGGGCGATAAGAAAACTGCGGATTCCGTAGCCCGCCATGAAGGCAAGCGCCGTCTCGAAGAAGTCCAGGCGGCCCAGCGCCGGGAACTCATCGAGCATCAGCAGCAGCTTGTGGCGGCGTTCGATGCCGTCGCTGCCGTCGAGCGATTCGGTGAGCCGTCGGCCGATCTGGTTGAGGATCAGGCGAATGAGCGGTTTCGTCCGCGAAATATCCGAAGGTGGCACTACCAGATAAAGCGACACCGGATGCTCGGACGCGATCAGGTCGGCGATACGCCAGTCGCAGCGCGAGGTGACTTCGGCCACCGTGGGGTCGCGGTAGAGGCCCAGGAACGACATGGCGGTGCTCAACACGCCGGAACGCTCGTTGTCCGACTTGTTGAGCACTTCGCGCGCCGCCGAAGCGACGACTGGATGCGGGCCACCACCTTCCACGTTCACGAGGTGCTGTGTGGTCATCATCCGGTGCAAGGTCAGCTCGAAGGGGCTGGCCGGATCGGAGAGGAAATTGGCGACGCCGCGCAGCGTCTTGTCCTCGCCCGCGTAGAGCACATGCAGGATGGCCCCGACCAGCAGCGCGTGCGAAGTCTTCTCCCAATGGTTGCGCTTCTCAAGCGCGCCTTCTGGATCGACCAGAATGTCGGCTATGTTCTGTACGTCACGCACTTCATGTGCGCCGCGCCGAACTTCTAGCAGCGGGTTGTAGGCCGCCGACTTCGCATCGGTCGGATTGAACAGCAGGCAGTGTGAGTAGCGTGAGCGCCAACCTGCGGTGATCTGCCAATTCTCGCCCTTGATGTCGTGGACTACGGCGGATGCAGGCCAAGAAAGCAGCGTCGGCACCACAAGGCCGACGCCTTTGCCTGAGCGCGTGGGCGCGAAAGTGAGGATGTGTTCCGGGCCTTCATGCCGAAGGTACTTGCCATCGTGCTGACCGAGGAACACGCCGATCGGCTGCGTAAGGCCGGCTTTGCGAATGTCCTCCGTACTTGCCCAGCGTGCCGAGCCATAGGTCGTGACTAGGCGTGATTGACGAGAGCGCCAGATCGACATGCAGACTGCGACCACCACCGCCAGCAAGCCACTGCCACCCGCTATGGCACCGCCCGTGTCGAAAACGCGTGGCGCGTAGGCATCGAAGAAGAACCACCACTCAAACAGCTTCCACGGGAGGTAGATCGGTGTGCCGAGGAAATCAAACCAGGGGGAGCCAAGGCGTACCTGATAGCCAAGGGCTGCTGCCGTCCATTGTGTGGCGCCCCACACACCCGCGATCACGATGCCGAATACCACGGCTATCTGACCGAACAGCACATTCGTACCTTGCATAGCCCCGCCTCCAATCTCTCCTACGCTGATTCCCTTGGGAAACGCGGCTTAGAAATGTGCCGCAGGCGTCAGGATCGGTGCTGGCTTAGTGCCGGTCAAAGACCGTTTGGGGCAGAAAGGTCGATAAGAAAGAATGAATTCGCGCTGTGTCTAGCCAGGGAGTGACTCCGTAAGCGCCGGCGAATATCAGCGTGCCGAACAGAAGATTCAGGCAGACTAGCGAATTGCTGAATTGCTGAATTGCTGAATTGCTGAATTGCTGAATTGCTGAATTTCAGAATTTGGGGGATTCTTTGGGCGGTGTGTATGGCGTTTTTCCGTCACCGTAGAACCGCTTACGTGTTGCCTCCGCTACCCGGTTGCAAAGCAGTTCGCCCAAAGTAGGCCGATCCGTCTTGCATTGCTGGCGCAACTTCTTGAGCTGTTCCGGGTCTGCCACCAGCTCTTCTACTGTCGGGGTTTTCTTTTCTGCACTAGTGGCTTTGTGCGGTTTATCAGATTGACCGCATGCGACTAGCATTGCAGCGACGAGCGTGATGGCGAGTCTCATGGCATCAATTCCTCCGGAAGATCGGGATTTCGGCTTTTTGTTGACCTGAGAAACTCTGGCAATTCGATGGCCTGTACTCGCTGAATGAAGCGCGCAAGCTCGTCAAACGGATCGCCTTCAAGTCTGAGTAGATAGGTCGTCAAAGGTGGTACGCGTGTCGAAAGCGGCCTCGCCACGACTCCTGGCTCTCGGGAGGCTGCAATGTGTGCAGCCCCTGTAAGTCCGAGTGCAAAACCGGCAGATACCAACGCCATCATCAGGTCGAAAGTGGTAACCCGCTCGGCAACTAGAGGCTGCATTTCAGCCCGGCTAAGTACTCGCTCAATGTGCTTGGCGTGGCCCTCGCACACTTGAGGATCAGATAGCACTAGCGGGTAGCGCAGCAGTTCATCCAATGGAATTCGCTTAAGAGCCAGCAACGGATGCCGAGCTGGCAGCGCCACCATAAGCGTGTCAGTCCACGCGGGAAGTGCGACGATTCCATCACCTACGTCGTCGGACTGTGCAAAGCCGACGTCATACAGGTCGTCGTGCAATCCTTTGATTTGTTGGGATAGTGGCACCTCAAAAAAGCGAATCTCAACCTCGGGCTCCTCCTCGCGACACAACGCCAATAGGGCTGGTAAGCACAGTAGTGTTGCGCCGTCTGACAAGGCGACGCGGAGTTGTCCATGAAAGCCATTTTTTGCTGCCTTCACGCAGTCCCGCGCCTGTTGCAAGGATGCGAACACCCGAGGTGCGTGCTCCATGAGCATCAACCCAGCTCGTGTCAAACGCGTGCTTCTCGTGTTCCGAATAAAGAGCTGTGCTCCTAACTCCTCTTCGAGTTCTTTGATCGTGCGAGACAGTGGGGACTGCTCAATATGCAGTTTCGCAGCGGCGCGAGCGAAGTGAAGTTCCTCGGCGAGCGCCATAAAACAACGTAGATGTCGAATTTCCATGCGTCCCCTACTAATCGTCGATCTATTCAGTATTTAAAACTCGCTGCCATGCTGCGTTCTTCCAACTCAAGGACTCAGGGTGAAGATTGCAGATTCACATGCTCTGGCGAACCAGAAAGCGCTTTAGCGAGAACACCCCATTGCACGGCTGCGTCGGCGCGAGCACGGACCAGAGCCGCTCGCTGGGACAAGGTGCCACGCTCCGCTTCTGCAACAACGGTCGCATCCACCTGTCCCGCCTCAAAGAGGCGTCGACTGCGGTCAAGGAGTCGATCAGCGACGACAAGACCATCGACCTGATGCTGCAGAGAAGTCCGCTGGGTCTGCCAGCCCAGATAAGCGTTCTCCACATCCTGAAGCGCAAGCAAAACCGTGCGTTCCAGGTCAGCCTGTGCGCCGCGACTGCGTGCTGAGCCCTCGTCGATTCCCGCTTGTATTGCTCCACCGTCAAAGATCGGAAGCGTCACACCCAAGCCCAGAGAGAAAATGTTCCCTGCCACACGTGTTCCGTTGTTCTCGAAGCGTTGGCGCCCACCACTCAAATCGAGCACAAGTTTGGGGAACCGCTCGCCTTCTGCTGCGTTCCATCGCGCCGTCGCCGCTGCAAGACGCGCCTGCGCGGCTCTGACGTCGGGGCGCTGCTGCAGCAATTCGCCTGGCACGCTTCTGGGAGTCCAATCGGGCATGGTGAGAGAGGCAAGCGCAGGACCGCTGCCAAGCGCCCCCGGAATCCGGCCAACGAGCACATCCAAGGCATGCGTTGCTTCGCCGCGTACGCGTCGCAACTGCTCTTGCTCCACCCGGAGGGCGATGACCTCGGAACGCGTGCGTTCAATGTCAAAGCCCGTAGCTTGACCTGCCTTGAACTTCTGCTCTGTCAGACGCTCAAGGCGCTCGGCGACTTGAAGTCGCTCTTTTGCCAGATCTTCCAGCTCTGCCGCCTGCCGCTGCTGCAGTGCAGCGGACACTGTCTCAAAGGCGATCTGCCAACGTGTCGCGAACCAGTTCTGTTCGACAGCAACTGCGTCCATCCGTGCGCCATCAGCGGCATGCGAGAGGCGGCCCGCTAGATCAACTTCCCATGAAGCCGACAGCGGAAGCCTGGCATCGCTGCTGATGGTCGGTGCCAAAGAAAAGTCGCGCGCGCGCGTTGCTTGGGGCGTGAGCGCCAAGCTAGGGAACATTGAAGCGCGTGTACGTCGGGTGATCGCCACAGCTTCATCAATCCGCGCTCTTGCAATAGCGAGATCGGTGTTGTGCTCCAGCGCGTTGCGCACCAGCGCGTCAATCAGCGGATCACCGTACGCCGTCCACCACTCGGCCGGGAGTGCTTGTGCTGGCACCTGCTGCACAGCCAGACCCGCTTCGTTCATGAATTTGGCCGGAACCTCAACGCGTGATGTCTCCACCCTGTGAGGCGAGTGGCTGCACGCGGCGAGAAGCGTGATCGATAGGAATGCAACAGCAGTAAGGCCGCGGCGGGCGTAGGGATCGGACATGTTGAGCCACTAGGTTGTGAATTGAGGAGGCCGTCTTGACGGGCATAGTTCATGGCGTGTACTATACCGTCCAGACGGTTCAAAAATCAAGCATCTTTGGAGTTTCACCATGGCAACTCGTATGAAATCAAGCCCAGAGGAGTCGCATTCGGCGGACAACGGCGCTGAAGCCCCCTCCATCTCTAAGAAAGCGCAACAAACACGGGAGCGCATCCTTCAAGCTGCGCGTGACGTAGTCATGGAGGGAGGTGCCGGGCACCTAACGCTTGACGCGGTCGTTGCACGGGCAGGAATGAGCAAAGGTGCGTTCCTGTACCACTTCGAGACCAAGCGCGATCTGCTCCTCACGATGATTGATGACCAGGTCTCGGCGTTTGATGGCGGGCAGGAAGAGCGAGAGCTGCCATTCGTCGGCGATCCAGACCCTTGGCTATCCAGCCAGGTCTCGGCTATGCCTGACGGCGGGATGCAAAAGATGAGCGCTGCATTGCTGGCGGCCGTGGCTGAAGACCCCACGCTGCTTGAGCCTGTGCGCGGCTGGTACCGCAGGCAGTACGAGAACGCGAGCAAATCTCCACGCGGCACCGATATCGCCGGAATCGTTCTATTTGCCTTGGACGGAGTCTTCCTCGCCGAAATGATGGGTTTTCCGACGTTTGCTGCCGAAGACCTTTCTCGACTCATGCACACCCTCCAGGCGCTCGCCCGCGGCGAACTGGAACTCACCCCTATTGATAAACGCTGATGAAAGGCCTTCCCGTGTCTTGCACTCCCTTTAAATCCCAGTCCTGGCAAATGCAGAAAGTCGGCCTCGCGTTTGTTCTGCTCGCATCGCTTGCCGGCTGTGGTAGTCAGAAGGAGCCTGCTTCCGATCCACCGCGAGCGGTCAAGCTGCTCACGGTGGGGGATGTAGGTTCTGTGGCCAATCGCATTGAATTGAGTGGTCTAGCTCGCTCCAGTGAGCGGAGTACCTTGGGGTTCGAGACTGGCGGGCGTATCAGCAAGCTTCATGTGGACGTGGGAGATCGCTTCTCTCGCGGACAGCTTCTGGCTGAGTTGGATGTTCAGCCCGAGCAACTCCGCCTAGAACAGGCTCGGGCGACACTCGCTGCTGCGGAAGCCGCATTGGCAGACAGAATCGTGCAGACAACGCAGCAAAGGGGGCTGCTTGAGGGCAACGTAATCTCCCCGGCTGCATTCGAGAGTGTGAAAGCACAGTTGGTTGCAGCTGAAGGCCAGGTGCGCAATGCAAAGGCCGCATTCGGCCTTGCCGAGCGTGCGCGAAGGGGGGCCGCCATTCATGCGCCATTCGACGGCGTCGTCGCGGAGAAACTCGCTCTGCCGTTCACAGATATTGCAGCCGGAGCGCCGGTGCTTCAAGTGGATGGACTACGCAGCGGCGTAGAAGTCCTTGCGACTGCATCGACGACCCAGGCGGCAAATATCAAAATTGGGCAGGTCGCCGAACTGCGCCTGAGCGAGTCAGCAAGTCCCGTTCGTGCTTCGGTACAACGCATCGGCTTGCGTGCTGAAAATGGCTCACTTTTACCTGTCGTGCTCGTTCCTCAAGATGCTACTCTTGCGCGCAGTCTTCGACCCGGGTCTGCCGTTCAAGTATTGCTGAAGGCACCGGAAGCGAAGGATGCCTCACCAGATCGTCTGATGCTTCCCTATTCGGCACTGGTGCTCAGTGAGAAAGCAGGACAAGCCGCAGTGTTTGTATATGACGTGACCGGAAAGAAGGTGCACCGCCGGGAAGTGCAATTCCAGAGCGAGCCAGGCGGCGACAACGTTCGCGTTGTGGGCGGCCTGAAGCGCGGCGAGATGGTAGTCGCGGCTGGCGCGAGTTGGCTGACGAACGAGCAACAAGTCACCCCACTCAAGGCCACGACCCAATTGGCCGGACGCTGACCCGCTACAGGAAGACTTCGCTATGAAGATCACAGAAATGGCGCTGCGCGCCAGCAGACTCACCTACCTTGCCGCGGTCATCATTCTTGTTGCCGGCATTGCCACGTTTCTCAATTTCCCTTCGCAGGAAGAGCCATCGGTCACGATTCGAGATGCGGTTGTTGCCGTTCTGAACCCTGGCATGCCAGCCGAACGTGTTGAGCAGTTGATCGCGCGTCCGATCGAGGAGCGTTTGCGGGAGCTGGCCGAGGTCAAGCGTGTAACCACAACCGTTCGCGCGGGCGGGGCCGTCATACAGGTCACGATCTGGGAGCGGTACACCGACCTAGCCCCCATATGGCAGCGCGTTCGCGCGAAGGTTGCCGATGCTCAGCCTCTGCTTCCACAGGGTACGTTGGGGCCATTTGTCAACGACGACTTCGGCCGTGTTGCCGTGGCCTCCATTGCGGTGACCGCGCCGGGCTACTCCATGGGCGAAATGCGTGTGTCGTTGAAAGAGATGCGCGATCGCCTATACGCGCTTCCCGGCGTTGATCGCATCAGCTTCTACGGCTTGCAGGAAGAGCGCGTCTATCTCGAATTTGATCGACCAAAACTAGCCCAGCTTGGATTGACCCCACAAGGGGTGATCGATCAACTCGTTAAACAAAACGTCGTGCTTTCAGGCGGGCAAATCGCCATCGGTGGCATCAACGCTTCGCTGGCTGTTAGTGGAGAGGTTCGCGACGCCGCCTCGCTGCGCGCGTTGCCGATCATGATGGCGCAAGCTCAGGGTGCGCGCGGTGCTTCGCCTGCTCCTTCAATCTCACTGGGAGAGCTTGCGCGCGTGCAGGTACAACCTGCAGATCCTCCCGAGTCTGCTGCAGTCTATAAGGGCCAGCCTGCCGTAGTGATGGCAGTGTCCATGACCTCGGGCCAGAACGTGGAGCAATTCGGCGTAGCCCTCAAATCCCGTGTGGCCGAGCTTGAGAAACTTCTGCCCGCAGGTTTCGAGCTCTCCTATGTGACATTCCAGGCAGACGTCGTCAAACGTGAAATGGGCAAGATGAACCAGGTGATGATCGAAACGATTGTCATCGTGCTCGGCGTCGTCGTCCTTTTCCTGGGATGGCGCACAGGATTCATCGTCGGGATGATCGTGCCGCTTACCATTCTGGGGGCACTGATCGTGATGCGCGCGCTGAACATCGAGCTGCAAAGTGTTTCGATGGCAGCCATCATCATCGCTTTGGGGCTCTTGGTAGACAACGGCATCGTGATTGCCGAAGACATTGAACGGCGCTTGGCAGCCGGTGAAGACCGCAAACAGGCTTGTCTCGAAGCGGGTCGTACCCTCGCACTGCCGCTGCTGACGTCCTCATTGGTTATCGTCATCGCCTTCTCCCCGTTCTTCTTCGGCCAGAGTGCGACGAGTGAGTATCTGCGCTCTCTCGTCATTGTCCTCGCGCTCACGTTACTCGGATCTTGGCTGTTGTGTCTGACCGTCACTCCACTGCTGTGCTACCACTTCACCAAAGTGCATCATCAACCGGCGAATGACGCGCAAACCTACAACACACGCTTCTATCGCGGCTATCGCAAGTTGCTTGAGTGGGTGCTTGACCACAAGGCGATCTACGTTGGTGTGATGACGGGTGCATTGGCCGTAGCTCTGTACGGATTCACGACACTGCCATACGACTTCTTGCCGAAGTCCGACCGAGTTCAATTCCAAATACCGGTGCAGCTCGCCCCTGGAACGGATTCACGGCTCACTCTTGCCAAAGTGAAGGAAGTGAGCGGCTGGCTCGGTGATCAAGAAATCAACCCCGAAATCACGGATCACATTGGCTACGTCGCTGACGGTGGGCCGCGCTTCATCCTTGGGCTCAATCCCCCATTGCCAGCATCGAACATCGCGTACTTTGTCGTGACGGTCAAGGCAGGCACCAACATTGACGTCGTGATTGCCCGAACTCGGGCTTACTTCGCGCAGCATCATGGAGATGTACGCGCAGAGCCTCAGCGGTTCTCGCTAGGCACTACCGAAGCCGGCACAGCCGTCTACCGGGTCAGTGGGCCGGATCATGAGGTGCTGATGAATGCGGCGGCGAAAATTGAGTCCGCGCTACGGGAGCTGCCAGGTACGGCCAACATCAAGAACAACTGGGATACCCGTGTCGGCCGTCTCGATGTTCGGGTCGATCAAGATCGTGCGCGACGTGCTGGCGTCACCACCGACGACATAGCTGCCTGGCTTGGCACCCGCTACATCGGCCAGTCGATCTCTGTGATCCGAGATGGCGATACCAGCGTGCCAATCGTGATGCGCGGGACGTCCAATGATCGGCGCAGCACTGCGGACGTTGGTTCGACGACCATCTATCCAGCGTCGGGTGGCCAGCCGGTTTCCCTGGCGCAAGTGGCCGATGTCACGCTCGCTAGCGAGCCGTCTGTGATCCAGCGCCGCAATCTCATTCGTACAGTCACAGTTCAGGGGCAGAACACCGCATACACCGCGCAAGAGATCGTGGATCACCTCGCACCTCGGATCGCCGCAATTGAACTACCTGCAGGCTATGCCATAGAGCTTGGTGGAGAAATTGAGGAATCGGCTGAATCGAATGCATCGCTCACGCACTACATGCCGTTCGCTCTTCTGGCGATGTTGCTGCTATTCATCTGGCAGTTCAACTCCTTCCGCAAGCTGATCGTGATTCTCGCAACGATTCCCTTCACGTTGATTGGGGTCGTGATTGCACTGAAGGCAACAGGCACTCCTTTCAGCTTCATGGCGACATTCGGGGTGCTTGCGCTGTTCGGAATCATCGTCAACAACGCCGTTCTTCTGCTCGAACAAATTGAACACGGCCTCTCGGAAGGTCTCGCCCGACATGAAGCCCTGGTGGGAGCTGCGATGCAGCGGCTGCGTCCAATCGTGATGACCAAGGTGACCTGTATCGCGGGTCTCGTGCCCCTGATGTTGTTTGCGGGGCCGCTGTGGAAGGGCATGGCCATCGGCATGATCGGTGGTCTCGCACTTGGCACGCTCGTGACGCTTGGCCTGATTCCGTTGCTCTACGAGGTGCTGTTCGGAATGAAGTGGCCGGGCAGCAAACGGAGTCACGAGGCGGTACAACAACCAGTGCAACCGGTCTGATCCCTCAGCGTAACTGTCCACACGCTTCCCCCGATCTCTCTCGTGGCCGGAGAGATCGGGGAGACAGATTCTCGCCATCAGAGAGTTTAAGAAGAAATCAGAAGCAGAGCGAATTGACCGCCTACTGCCTATTCTTTGATGCTTTGATGCTTTGATAATCAATTTTCACTGAATAGATTTGGAGAAATATATGAACCCGTTGTCATGGAATCCATGGTTGGTTCTACTGATTGCCGGCCTGTTCGAAATCGGTTGGCCACTAGGCCTCAAGATGGGTGCGGCCAATGCAGCGATGCGCTACGTGGGGCCGGCGATTGCAGTTGCCTGTATGGCAGCCAGCGGCTTTTTCCTATGGTTATCTCTTAAACAGATCCCCATAGGAACAGCTTATGCGGTCTGGACCGGCATCGGTTCGCTGGGCGCGTTTTTCGTGGGCGTGTATGTGTTCGGCGATACCGCCTCCTTGATACGTTGGGTTGGAATTGCGCTGGTTGTTGCTGGCATCGTCTGTCTGAAAATGGGATAAATGAAAATATATATGAAACGCCCTATTTCATTAATCCATTTTGTGCTGCTGGCAGGCCTCACGGCAACCTTATCTGGCTGTGCTTCAAACGGAATGACTCGATCAGGGTTTCTTGGTGATTACGATGTATTGGGAAAAACGAAGTACGAAAATGTTCTGCTCTTCAAGGCGCCAGGCTTTGAACCCAGTCGTTACCGGGAAATATTAGTCGAGGATGCTCAGGTAGTGACGGCAACTGGACGCATAGGTGGGCTTGAAGCTGAGCAAGTGCGAGAGCTTCTCGATCACGTCAACAGTGAACTGCGACATCTCCAAACTAAGTCCGAAGCTCCCGCATCGTCAGGCCGCATACGTGTGCGTGTGGCAATTACGACCATTGAGACGCCCAATAGAGCAGTCAACACCCTAACGACGTTGCTTGTTGGACCAGTGACAACTGGGGGAGCTAGTTTGGAGTTTGAGGCAGTAGATGAACAAACAGATCGTCGGGTGGCTGCTGCTAGCTGCTTCGAGCACGGCAACGCTCTCGCGGATTTCAAAGGCTCCTACACACTGCTCGGGCATGCAAAGTCTGCAATCACCACCTGCCTTGAACGGATCAATAGCGCTTGGAGAAGTGCTGGCTCGTGAATAGCTGCTATTCCATAACTTCGCGCGGATCGCGAGGAGCCTCATCAAGGGGATTCGTAGGGTGCCGTTCTTGTAACGTCTGCAGCATTCTGGAGTGGCTCTGCTTCGTCGCAAAATTGCCGGCGTTTCTCGTTCTTGTCTATTCGAAACGCTGCGTGGTGCTGCTTGCAGAGGTAAAGCGCCTGGAGGTGTGTAAATTCACACGATGGAGTTTGGCCGGTGTGCTGGCAACGGTAGTTCTGACAGGGTGTTCCACTTACCGTCCTTGGATCAACCCGACACTTTCCGACGCCGCCTTAATGTCTCTCGCCGAGAACGACCAACGCATCAGGCCGTCGGAGGTCAACCAACCGGTGGTTGTAGCGGTGACACTGTCAGGCGGGGGCGCTCGGGCGGCGGCCTTCGGCCTGGGCGTGCTGCGCGAACTCAAGGCCACACGCTTCGCGCTAGAGGGCCAGGAGACCACTCTGTTGGATCAGGTGTTCCTGGTCAGCGGAGTGTCGGGGGGCAGCATCCTTGCCGCGCACTTCGCGGCCTTCGGCGATGCCACGCTGACTCGTTTCGAGCCGGATTTTCTGCTTGTGCCTTTTGAGGGGCGACTCATACGTGAAGCTCTGTGGCCTGAGCGTCTTTATAGACTAACTTCACCTTGGTTTGGGCGCAGCCAGATCCTGGCTCAACGCTTGGACGAACTTTTTGAAGGCCGCACCTTTGGTGACGTGCGCCGACGACCGGGCGCGCCCGAACTGATGATCACGGCAACCGACCTCACGACCGGTGCCCCTTTCGATTTCACCACCGAGCAATTCCGGCTAATCTGTTCCGACCTCGATGCAACGCCGCTGTCTTTCGCGGTGGCGGCCTCGTCGGCAGTACCGCTGGTGCTGTCGCCCGTAACGGTGCGAAACAACGCCAATACCTGTCCGCCGCCTCTCCGATCTTTGCCTGTCAGAGGGCAAAATTACAGATCACGCATCCTGCAAAGCGGCATAGACAGCTACCTCAATGCGCACGATCGGCCCTATATCCACCTCGTGGACGGTGGTGTCTCCGACAACCTCGGCGTACGTCTGATGCTAGACCGGCTAGTAGCTTCGGGCTCAATGAGCGCCAATTTCTCGGAGGTCAAGCCCGGAAGCTTGCGCCGACTCGTGTTGGTGACGGTGAACTCCGAACGAGGACTGAGCGAGAGAGTGGACAGTAGCGACCGAGTTCCCAGCACGACGCAAGTACTTGAGTCGCTGATCTTCGGTGCCGGCGCTCGCGAGACCCAGGTGACGCTGGCCATGCTTAACGACGACCTGCAACACTGGCGTTCCGAGATTGTCCGCACCCGTGGCCAAGCGGACAGCCCCTTTGCGGCCGACGCAGAAATCTACGTAGTAAGCGTAAGTCTGAACGACGTGCCGGACGACAAGATCCGGCATTCGCTGCTGCGCGTGCCCACAGCCTTCACGATCGAGGCTACGGATGTCTTGGACCTGCAAACTGCGGGAGGCGAAGCACTGAGGCAATCCAAGGAGTTTATGGCATTGATTGAATCTCTAAGAAGAATCACAGCAGCCAAGCAGACTGCGCCTGGTACTCAGCTTCCCTTGATATCTAACTGATACCGATACTGGGCTTTCGTCCAAGTTCCCAAGAGGCACTTCCGCCGATAACCTTTGCGGCAAGCTGTTGTCCCAGTCGCGGCTCAATTACCGGCCGCCACGGCACAAGGCTGAACCCCATGCCGTCATCGAGCATCGCGTAGCGCCCGCTGGCGAGCATAATGGAACGCCGGTAGATACCGGCTACGCGCTGCCCGTCGGCCACCGGGCGATGCTCTAGGCCGGTTTCCGCCGCAATGTCTTTCGCGGCCTGCACTAGTTCCCGATTGCGTAGCGTGCCCAGCAGGTTGCGCGCGAGGATGACGCGCTGCCCGCGGCGCTGTGCCAGCCCCTGTTCTTCGAGGAAATCGGCTCGCTGCTGTATGGCCTGCTTGGTATCACCGCCAAAGCCCAAGTTGCCCAGCCCACGGCCACCGCCGATCAGTTGCTGGTCAAGCCAAGTCGCGCCGATGACGCGGGCCTGCCGTTCAATAGGAAGGTGTGATTTCAGCTCTACGGCTACATCGCCCAGCCGTTGCGCGTCGTATTGGCGGCCACGCTCGGCCAGGTCGTCCGGTACCTTCCATAGCCCTTCGGCCACGCGCTCCACGATGCAAGCCCGGCGCAGGGCTTCCAGCCGCCGGACATGAGCGGCGACGACTTCCTGCGGGTCGCGTCCGGGCGTAGCCCGGCCCTGCTCGATTACCAGGTGATGATCGGTGCGGTACAGGCCATCGCTCGCCAGCGAGGCGATGTTCTTGTCGGCCGTGCGCACCTCAGTCGAACCCTTCACCTCTACCACAGCGCCCGTGGGATAGTTCGCCAGTTCGTCGCGGGCGTTCAGTGCAACGTAGTGGGCCTTACCGTCCGTGCCGTCGATGATCAGATAGCCTCGGTCGTGCAACTCATCGGCAAGCCCCTTCGCGGCCACGCGGCCGATGAGGCTGCGACCATCGTCGCCCGGCTCGAACACCGCCAGCTCACGCGGCTGGCCGCTCATGGCCCGCTGCATCGTTCGGATGATGTCGCCACGCTCACCCAGGGCACGCAAGGTCTTCTCGGCATCGGCATGAATGGCCCAGGTGCCGGGCTGCACCTCGTCGGCTAGGCCCAGGCGCTGCAAGCGTTGCAGGCGGCCGATCAGCAGCAGGCGCTGGCGTTGCAACCTCGGCTCGTTGAGCCGTTCGACATGCACCCGGCCATCCTCGCCGGTCTCGCGCTGCAAGGTGCGATCCAGGCTCGTCCACCGCTCCTGTTCCACCTCGCGCCTCAAGGTCTGCTGAATCTCCAGTTCGGTGCGCGGCCCCAGCCACTCGGTCGCCAGCTCGGCGGCGCGATGGCGGAAGCCGTGGGCGATGTAGTCACCCGCGATGATGAGGTCTTTGCCGGTGTCGTCGCGCCCGCGCACGATCAGGTGGGTGTGCGGGTTGTCGGTGTTCCAGTGATCCACCGCCACCCAATCCAGCCGCGTGCCCAGGTCGGCTTCCATGCGGCTCACCAGATGCCGGGTGTAGGTGCGCAGGTCGTCCAGCTCGGCCCCGTCCTCGGGCGAGACGATGAAGCGGAAATGGTGCCGGTCGTCGGCGCAGCGTTCCTTGAAGGCGTCCAGATCGGCTTCGTCGGCCTGTGGCCCGTAGCCCCGGCCCGGTTCGCCATCGCGACCCGCGCCGTCGCGCTCGATGTAGCGCAGGTGCTTGGCGAGCGATTGCGGGCTGGCCCGCTGGTGATTGACCAGCAAGGTCTTGATGGTCACGCGCCGCGACATGGGCATTAGCTTCGCCCCGGCGAAGCGCGCCGCCGTGTGGCCACGTCCGAGCCGAGAGCCGGGCCGCTGGCCGGTGCCAGCCGCGCCAGGACGGCGTACTGCCGACTTGCCGCTGCTGGCTTTGCCGGCCTGCTTGAGCACCTTGGAAACGAAGCTCTGCCCCTGGCCCTTGCCCCGGTTCTTCGGGGCGCTGGGGCGCACGCGAAAGTCGTCGTCGCGGCTGTCGGTCATGGCTGCGCTCCCCGCAAGCTTGGGCGTGTCCTGTCGTGCGAAGCACGCGGACATGCCAGCATTGGCGCGACCCTCGCGCCAAACGCGGCACGGTGGCGAAGCCGCTCCGTGCCGCGTTCCCCCCATGTGCTGACTGGCTTTCGACGCGGCCAGGTGCCGCGTCCTTTTGTCTTGCCTTCCGCCTTTGCCCTTCGCTGTCGCTCCAGGCAACGGCGGCCCGGCGGCGCTGCTGCGTGAACAGACAGCGCGCCGGCGAAAGCGCCAATGGCCGCAGGCCGGGCGCGTTCGAGGCAAGACGCCTGAACGTTGGACGGCTGCGCCGGATGCTGCGCGACGTGCGGTGCGAATGCACCGGCACGACAGGCGCAGCGACACTGAAGCAGCCAGCAGAACGACATGCCCGATGGCACGTCAGAGCGCAGCGAATCGGCGGCCATCATGGGCGTATCTCCGGCCACACCGGATGCGCAACGCCGATCACGGCGGATGCGCTGACCGGGCCGAAATAGCGGCTGTCGAACGATGCTGGATTCGTCACGCTCAACAGGAGCAGTTCGCCCGGTTCAAGGCGGCGGCAAAGCTGCAAGGACGGCAGCGCCCGGCCCAGCCGGTCGGCGGGCAGTACGGCGGCCGAAGGCACGCCGTCGATGCGTACCTGACCGGCGACGATGCAGACGTGTTGCGGCGCGACCGCGCCCACACGTTTGAGCAGCGGAACGCGCGTCGGCAGGTAGCCGCGCTGCGCAGCGAGCGCGGCAGCCGTGGCCGGAAGCGGCACCAGCACGATGCTGTCCACGGACAACGGACGTGGCAGCGAGGCGGTGCGCGGGTCGAACGGGTCAATGCGATACCAGCCGACCGCCACGCTGTCGGACGGGTTGTAGGTCAGACGCGGCAGCGGCGACACGAAAGCCGCCCAGGCCAGCGCAGCGAAGCCGATGGCGGCCAGTGTCGCCAGCACGATGCGAGCGCGCAGGCGTGAGCGAGGACGCGGCGCCACGTCGGGCGCGTTGGGTGTGGTGGTCGGGGCGGTCATGGCAGCACCTTCCCGGCCAGCCAGGCGGTATGCCGCTCGGTGGTGTATTCGGGCAGCGCAAGGCGAGCCGCAAGACGGTTGCCCAGCGTGCGCCAGTACGCCGGCGACACGTCGATGGCAGCGATGCCCAGCGCCTCGATGCCGTCGATGCGCTCCAGCACGGCGCGCACGTTGGCATCGCCTTCGGTGTGTAGGAGCAAGCGCGCGCCCGGCTGAACACCGGGGATGCGCTGCGCCGCGTCCAGCGGTGTGCAAGCCTGCATCACCATGAGTTGCCAGCGGATCGTGCCGTAGTCGTTGGCCTGCCAGCGGATGCGGCAGAGCATCGCGCCCGGCAGGAACACCGCGCAGCGCCGCCAGCGGTCGAGCTGAAGCGTGCGCGCCGGTTCGCCGAAGCGCAGGTAGAGCTTGAAGCGATGTTCGAGGTAGGCCAGCGAAACGCGCGTCAGCGGCACATTGCCGGCCTGTCCGGCGAGTGCCGAAAGCGCAGGCAGCGGCGCAGCCGGTGCCGCGTTCGCGGCAGGCCAAGCGAATGCGTTCATGGTGTGTTCTCCGGCGGAAACTCCCGCTCCAGCAGGCCGCGCAGCAGGTCGGCCACGGTCACGCCTTGCGTGAAGGCCGACACCTTGATGCGCGCCCGCATGGCGGGCGTGATGTCGAGCGTGAGGCGGGCCGTGTAGAGGTCGCCTTTGCCCAGCGCGTCGGCATCGCCCTGACGAATCCACGCCTCGGCGTGCGGATTCGCGGGCGGACGTGCGCCGATGCCGACGCGCTTGCCCGTGCGTTTGCTGTTGGGTGGCTGCTGCGCTGTCATGTCGGCCACCGCAGCAGTTCGTCCACCAGGGCGGTGATTTCGCGGGCGGCGGCACTGTCGGGCGCTGTCTCGCGTGCGAGCCGGCCAGCGGCCACGCTGTCGGCGAAGACGATGCGCTGATGCACCTCCGAGCGCAGCGCGGGCAGCGGCTGTTCGGCGAGCGATTGCCGCGCCTCGCGCCCGATGATGGTGGTGCTGACGCGCCGGTTGATGACGAAGGCCGCGCGGAGCAGCGGCCGGAACACCTGCGCCTCGCGGATCAGCGAAACCATTTCCGAGCTGGCCCAGAGGTCGTAGGGGCTGGGCTGCACCGGGATCAGCACGCGCTCGGCCGCCAGCAGCGCGGAGCGCGCCAAGGCGGCGATGCGCGGCGGCCCGTCGATGATGACGTGATCGGCCCGCCTGGCGAGTTCTGGCGCTTCCTGATGCAGCGTTTCGCGTGCGAGGCCCACGGCGCTGAACAGCCGTGGCAAGCCTTGCTGGCTTCTGCGCTGCGTCCAGTCCAGGGATGAACCCTGCGGGTCGGCATCGAGCAGGACGACATGCTGGCCGCGCATCGCCAGTTCGCCCGCGATGTGCGTGGCGAGCGTGGTCTTGCCGACACCGCCTTTCTGGTTGAGCAGAGCGAGGATCATGGCGCGGCCCTCCCTGCTGGAAAGCCGGGCTTTACCTGCCGTGCAAAACGCTGTTCGCCGTGCCGTTTCTCGGTTGTCCACCGAAACGGCGCGCTTCTACTAAAAGTTATGTATTTCTTGTTAGGGAAGTTAGAGGGGCCGCAAACCCGCGCCGTTATTGGCTTTCCGGCGTTTTCGTACTCCTGATAGCACGATAGGCGTACTCCCGATAGCACGATACCCGGTACTCCTGATAGCACGAGGCCGTCCACACCTTTTCCACGAGTTATCCCCGTGCCGTGTGCAGCACGGGCCGGAAGGTCAGCAGTTCTTGTCCGTCGTCCGGCATTCGCTCGATGCCCAGGACGTAGCCGGGCAGCGACTGCCGCGCCACCAGGACGCGCAGGTCGTAAGCGAAGTCGGAGAAGCGCGCAGCGCTGCCCGACTTGCGGTGCAGGTGCCGGAAGTCGAATTGCCAGCCGCCCGGCTGCTTGCCGCCGTGCTTGCGCACCAGGCGGTACAGCCAGCGCTCGATCCCGCCCTTCAAGCGGAAATAGGCTGGGTCGATGGTCAGCACCAAGGCGGCATCGAGCACGCCCGCATAGAACCAGTCCGGCAGGATCAGTTCGATGCCCAGCGGCACGCCGCTGGCATCGGCCAGTTCCTTCCACTCGTTGATCCACGAGAAGCGATGCAATCGCCTTCCCGTGGTTTCGCGGATGGACGTGGCCACCGTGGTCGATTGCAGCCGGTCGAGCGCGGCTTTCAGGCGCAGGTAGTCGTTGAGAGACGTGCCGCGCCCGATGAAGCGCAGGATCTCGTAGGGAGTGGCGCGTATCCAGCGCGACGGGCGCAAGCCCGCGTCGCGCGCCTCCACGATCTGCGAGGCGGCCCAAATCAGCAGGTCGGCATCCCATATCGTTGCGATGCCGTGCTCCTGCGTACCCTCCACGCGGATGGTGATGCCGCCGGCGCGGAAGTCGATCGGCGCGGTACGCCGCGACTTCGCCAGCGAGAAGAACGGAAAGGCCATCAAGTCCTGGCTGTCGCGGGGTGCCATGTCGCCCGGCAGCGCGCGGAACAGGTCGAGCTGTTCGCGCTGCAAGGCTTGCCCTGGCGGGCTGGACATGGCGACGGCCACCCACGCGCCAGCGATCAGCGGCCATCACGGTAATCGCCCGCGTGGCGTTCGGCATATTCCGGGTCGGAAGTCGCCTCGTAGCTGCGCTGGTCGGCCCAGGCATCGAGGTCGGACACCGCGTACATGACGCGGCGGCCGAACTTGCGGAACTTCGGGCCGCCGCCGATCACGCGCTGTTTCTCCAGCGTGCGTGGCGACAGGCGCAGGTACTCGGCGGCTTCGTCGTTGGTCAGGTAGCGTTGGGGCTGCGCAGGCGCAGCGACAGCAGCGGCGGCAGGCCGCAAGGGAGCGGGTCGCATGGGATGTACCTCCATCAAGCCCGGCCACACCACGCGGCCGGTTAGAGGCACTTTCAAGAAAGCGAGGCTGCTTGCTAAGGGACGATCTACGGGGGACGCGAAACGTCCCCCCCTACTGCAACGGCGGCGGAAGCTGTGCCAGGCGGCGATAGCCGCCACGCATCAGCGCATCGCCACGACGTACCAGCCGCCGCACGCGGGCACGTAAGGCGCTGTCCTTGTGCCAGTCGGCGGCGACGGCATCGGCGCCGAACAGCCCTTCGGCCACTTCGCGCAATGACGCGCCCGCCAGGGTCGCGTCGAGCGTCTGCAAGGTGTGCAGTTCCAGCACCGCGGCCGTCGTGGGCCTGGAACGGGCCGCCGCCGCAGGCGTGGCAACCGTGGCCACGGCCAATGCGTCCAGCTCGGACGCGAGCGTGCGATAGCGCGCGCAGGGCGTGGCGCAGGCGCGGGTGGCGTAGAGGTAGGCCATGCCGTCTTCCAGGCCCGGCGCGAGCGCGAGCCGCAGGCAGCAGCCGGGCCAATGCGACACCAGCACCAGGCGCTTGCCGTCGTGGATCAGTTGCTTGCGGCCAGGGACGCGCCAGAACTCGAAGGCATGGGCTTCGGGTGGCGGGTCATCGTCCGGGTAAACCTGCACGACGGCATCGTGATCGGGAAACCAGGCCGGATGCGCGTCGCGCGCATCCAGGGCTGGGTCTTCCAGCAGGCGCAGGCCCCACGCCTGCGCCGTGTCCGGCCGGCGGCGGCGGCGCAGCCAGTCGCGGCGGTAGTCGGGATTTCGGCGCAGGTATTCCCACGCCAGCGCAGGGCCGTCAAGGTACAGAACGTAGAGATAGGCCGCTGTCGGATACCAGTGTTCGGCGCTGCGATCAGTCATGGCGAAACCTCCCTCTGTTTGGGATGCGTCGCCACGATTTCCGCGATGCGGGAACTATCGAAATGCCATCAGGTCGTCATCAAAATTGGTTAGGCTGTAACTGTCGGTGTCAAGACCATTTGGCTCTGCGTGTTGCGGAAATCGTCTGAATGCGACGGCTACGCCTTCAGGAAAATGACGCGCAGCACCGAACACCGTGCCGCAGCCCGCGCCCAAGATCAGGACTGTTTTCAACAGGATCGCACCACTTCGGTGCAAGAATGCGGATTCAGACCTGCACGGTCTTGATCAAGATTGAAATAGTCACGATGCGCCCCGGCTGGCTAGGCCGCGCTGGTTTTCATCAGTCCGTGATCGCGCCGTTCTCCTGCGCCAGCCGGACGTACTCCGATAACGGGCGCACCGCCTGGAAATACCGATCCCGCCGCACCGGCAGCTTGCGCGGCCCGACGATGCCCGCCAGGTCGGACAGCTTGACCATCCCGAGCTCAGGCATACCGATACCGAGGTCGATCAGGCCGTAGGCCGTGTCGCCATCCGCCGGGTCGAGCGACACCAGCAGCCAGGTCACATGCGCGTCCGGGGTGAACAAGCGCACCACGGGCAGCGGGTCGAGCCGCTGACCAGCGGCGAGCGCCGCGCCGTGGGCCAGCAGCCGGGCGCGTTCATCAGCGGTGACAAGCGGCAGGGTCATGGGCAGCTTCTCCACGAAACCGACGATGCGCGAATGCGCTTTGGTGCCGAAGCGCAGAACTGCCGAAACGCATCCGTGCATTCGTGTGGAAGCACCGATGTGCAAGCCATCGCATCCGTAGAAGAACAGAAGCGCCGAAGCGGAATTGTCGGAAGCCGGAAAGACACGGATGCGATTCCCCGGTTCTGTCGGAATCCGCATCTGCGGATTTCCGTAAAAGCACGAAAGCGGGCCTTTCAGCCATGAATGAACACTATAGATTGTAGCCCTATAGGGCGCAATGGGCTGTCATCTTGGTTTTTATGGGGAAACCAAGTTAGTGACAGCGAAACACTCATTGGCAACGGCAATACGGACAGTCAGGAAGGCGCGAGGCTTGAGCCAGGAAGCGTTCTCCGACGTGTCCAGCCGCACCTATATGAGTACGCTGGAGCGCGACTTGAAAAGTCCGACCCTGCACAAGCTGACCGAGCTGTGCGAGGTCATGGAAGTGCATCCGCTGACGCTGTTGACGCTGGCCTACGCCGGCGACGACACGCACAAGGCCGACGAACTGCTGGCGCGGGTGCGCCAGGAGTTCGAGGCCGTGCTGAAAGAGCGCGACGCGCCCTAGCGCGTCTGAATGCCCGCAAGCGGAGCGCGCAGCGCCGCCAGGCGCGAAGGCGTGAGGGATTGAAGCCGAATGGACATGACGCCATTGGCGGCATGGGGCGCAGCCCGAAAGCCCGGCGGCGCAATGCGCCGACACGCCATGCTGTTCCTACTGCCACGGGCTTCGAGCCATTCGACCATCACCAATGCAATGCTGGCCTTGGACATGCGGGACATGGGGCAACTGCCGAAACCCTGTGCGTGCGATGCTGCGATCAGCAGCACCGCGCCCCGCCGCAATGGGCGGGGCGCGGTGGGCGGCCGTCAGGCCGCCTTGGGCTTGCTGCGCGACCAGATGAGGTCGTGCGTGTCATTCTCGCCTTCGATCAGGCGGGCATAGACCGTCGCCGGGAATGAAGGATCGTCGATGGCCACCGACAGGTAATCCCGCCCGGCCTCGCTGGTTTTCTTCCACGCCGCGCCGAAGTCGTGGCCGGCCGCTTGCAGGCGGAAGTCCGGGGCGCTTTCGTTCTCGCCCTTGTCGTTGGGAACCAGCTTGACCTTGAAGTTGAGGGTCAGGGTGCGGAGCTGGCCGGTGAAGCCGTCTTTCTCTGCGGTGAAGGTGCCGATGTTAGCCATGATGATTTCTCCTTTCGGGTTGAACAAGGTCGCGCCAGTGCGTCCTTGTTGTGATCCGTCCGGCGGGGGATGGGCTGGCCGCACCGCGCAGCGGTCGCAACACCGTGGAGAACCTGGAAGCGAAAAGAATTTGTCCCGCGAGGAATGCGCGCAGCGCAGGGGGAATTGTTTTCGCTGGAAGGTTGCGGCCATGAAGCCCAGCCACCGCCAGGATTCACAACAACACAAGGACGTACTGGCCGCCCGCTCCCGAATGGAGGCATGGCCGACTCGGCATCCCCGCGCGACGGCTTCACCGGCCTGCGCCCTGACACGGGCAAGGACAATGCCCAGCGACAAGGTGAAAGCGTTCCTACCGCTGCTTGCGGCCCTTTGCGTGAGGCGTGGCGTGGAAGCTCCATTGCAAGGCCGGGCGGCGTGTCGGTGAACCGTCCTTCGTGACGTACAGGCGACGAACCGCCAGCGTCGAGGACGGCACGCTTTCGTGCAACCTGCGGCAGCAAGCCGGGGCGTAGCCCCACACGCCCGTCCATTGCGGTGGGGCGCGTTCGGAATGTCGTCGGCGCTGTGCGCCGACGCACTTATGGGCTTCGAGGGTTTCCCGCGCACAAGGTCACTTGTGCGCCGCCCCTTCGCCGTCCGCCCGAAGGCGGCGAAGGGGCGTTCTGGCTTTGGGCTTGGAAACCGGGCGCGGCCACCGCCGCGCCCGGATTTTTGACCATCGGCACCAGGGCGGAACGGCCTGGGGCCGATGCTGATGGAACAGCGAAGCGCCCCGGCCGAAACCGGGGCGCTCGGTGGTGGTGAAGGTCAGGCGGCGAGTGCGTGGGCCTGCTGCTCGTCGTCGTTGTCGATGGCTTCCGGCTCGTCGTTCGTCACCGCCTGCGGCGCATCCTGCGCCGTGGTGTCGTCGGTGCCTTCGGCCTTGAAGATGGCAGGCATCCAGCCGGTGCCATCGGCCAGCCGCTCGGCTTCGCTGGCAATGTCGGCCTTCTTCAACTTCGCCAGCCGGGTGACGTGCGCCGGGGCGTACTGCTCCACGGCTTCCAGAATCGCGGCCTTCGGCACATGCCGGAAATAACCCTCATTGGTGGGCTTCCACCATGCGGCCATGTCCAAGCCGACAGCCTGCGCCAGTTCCGCGCCCGGTTGCTGCGGCGTGGCGCGGGGTGTCACCACGTCCACCGTGACGGCCACGGATATCGCCAGCAGCCGCACCAGTTCATCTTGCGACTTCGCTAGCAGCACGGCGAACAGTTCGGCGCTGTCCTCCGGCAAGCCTTCGCCTGCTACCTGCTGCAACTCGCGCAGCGCCACGGCGGCGGGCGAATCCGGTATATCCGGGGCGATGCCTTCCAGCCGGTCTTGCGCTTTCAGGCTCACGCCCAGCGGCAAGTCGTGGCCGTAGTGGCTGCCCTGCAAGACGGTCTGCACCATGCCATGCACCAGCGCGGCCAGCGCCACTTGCGGATGCCGGGCGACTTCGATTTGCAGCGCGGCGGTGCGGTGGGCGCTCAACCGCTGCGCCAGCTTGTCGGACATGGCGGCGGTCTTGGGCTGCTCGTCGTCCTCGCCTTCGTCGTCGTTCCCGGCTTCGCTTTCGCTGCCGAAACCTTGGCGCAGGCGTTCCAGTGTGCGCAGCGCCTTGGCCTCGGCCTCGCGCATCAACCCGCGATGAATCACTGCCTGCCCGTTGCGGTCGATGGTGACGATGGCACCGGCTGCGGCCTTCACGGTCGTGCCGTAGTCCTGCAAGCCATCTTCCAGCGCCTGCAACTGCTCGCCCACGGCTTCGCCTTCTTCCTGCAAGGCATCGGCCTTTTCCTCGTCCTCGGTATCAAGCGCGTCATCCACGGCGGCGGCCAGTTCGTGCATCTTGGTTTGCAGCTTCTCGATGCGCTGCGCTTCGCGCTTGTTCGGTTCGCGGCGCTCCCTCGGCGCACGCTGGAAGGCGTGCAGGTCGGCATGGGTCACGGCGGGGGTGGCATCCACCCACGCCCAGCCTTCGTCCTTCACCTCGGCGGCGATACCTGCCAGCTTGTCTTGCGCCAGCCGTTCCAGCAGCGCGGCATCGGTCAGATACACGCCCGCGTCACCTTCCGCGAACAGGTCACGGCGCACACCACCGCCTGCGGCTCCGTAGGTATCCAGCCCCACGAAACGCACCAGCGGATGCCGGTATGCGTCAATCTCGCGCTCGGTGAGGCGGTCGCGCAATTGGGAAGGGTTGCGCTGCCACGTCGGCGCGTCGTAGAACGCGGTTTCCTGCGCGGCGTGGTCGTCGGTGATGGCAAGGGCCATCAACTGATCGAGCGTCACGGCTTCGGCGCGGTAGTCGGCCAGCAGCCGGGGCGAGACGTTCGCCAGCTTCAAGCGGCGCTGCACCACCAGCGGCGTGACGCTGAAATCGGCGGCTATGTCCTCGATGGGTCGGCCTTCGGCCACCAGCGCGGCGAATGCCTCGAACTGGTCGGCGGGGTGCATGGCTTCGCGCTGCACGTTCTCGGTGAGGCTGGCCGTGCGGGCGGTGCCATCGGCCACCAACAGGCAAGGCACTTCCCATTCCTTGCTGATGCGGCGCTTCTTCGCCAGCAGCTTCAACGCGGCCAGCCTGCGGCCACCGGCCACGACTTCGTAATGCTCGCCATCGGCGGCGGCAATGACGATGAGGTTTTGCAGCAGGCCGACACGCTGAATGCTCGCGGCGAGTTCGGGAATGGACATGCGCGGGGTCTTGCGCACGTTGCGGCCAGCAGGACGCGACACCAGCCGCGACAGCGGAACCAAAATCAGGTTCTTGGTCGGGTCGGCGGCTTCCAGCGGGATAGCGGCGGCGGTGTTGAGGGCGCGGGCTTCGGTTTGGGTAATGGCGTTCATGGTGATAACTCCTATCGGTTCAGGGATGCAGCAGCGAAGAAAGCGGCAAGGGCTGCTGCCTGCCCCTGCCGCGTGGGGAATCAGGCCTTCAACTGGCGCAGGCCATCGGCCAACATCCAGAGGGCGCGATTGAGGCGCACATCGGAATCAATGCCCTGCACGGGGCGGGTCTGCTGGCGGCGTCCGTTGGCGCTGCGGCCATGCAATCCGCCTTTGGTCAGGTTTTCTTGGGTGCGGTTGAACACGCTCCACAAGTCCGGGCGGCGGTCGTCGAACCGGCGCGGCATCAGGATTTGGCTTTCCGTGATGGGCGCGGGCTTGTTATCGGTGGGGTCGTACTTGAGGGCCAGCGCGGAACGGGCGAACACTTCGGCTTCGCCTTCGTCCAGCGTGATAGCGCGCATCAGGTCGCGGGATTCCTTCACGCGTTCGAAGCCGCTCAACACCTCGAAAGCGCCTTCGATGACAGAACCGGCCACGTCGCCCTTGTGCGGCACGCGCACATCGGCCACGGTATCGCCGCACACAAGGCCATTGCTGCAAACGAACCGGAACATTCCGGCCAGCATCTGATAGCTGCTGGTGCCGTCGTGCGAGTTCAGCAGCACGATTTCATTGGCTTCCGCGCCGTTGATCTGACTGGCATGGCGCAGGCGAATCATGTGTTTGGTGTAGTCGCGGCGGTCGTCGTGCCGCACGCGGGTTTGCGCTGCCATGAAGGGTTCAAACCCTTCCTTGCGCAGTTCCGCCAGCACGGCGGCGGTGGGAATGTAGGCGTACCGTTCGGAGCGGCTATCGTGCGGGGCCTCCGCGAAGATGGACGGGGCTACGCGGCGGATTTGGTCGTCGGACAGCGGGTAGTCACTGCGCAGCGTCGGGGAATGGGAAGCGAATCGAGATGCGAGTTGCATGGTTTTCTCCAATGAGTTGCTGTGGTTTCAAAGCTGACCGGATTCCAAGATTCGGAGCCCGTTGTGGCTTCGGTTGGTTCGGCGCAGAGACCTGGGCCGGTCCTGTTTGCCGCCGTCTTTCCTGAGTTCATCGCCCGCGAAAAACCGGGCCAGCGAGGGACTGGCCGTCAAGGGAGAAGCGCAGGGTTGGTGCGGCCCGCAGCGCAGCGAGGACTCGGCCCTGCGCGCCTTGACGGCCAGGCACCGCGGGCTACGGTCGCGGGAAAAAGCGATGAACTTGGGGAAAGACGAACAGCGGCCAATGGGCCAGGGGGTGCGCTGAAACCAACGCCGCGCGGCGAGCGCCCCTGCGTGCCAGCGGCACGCCTAGCTGGATGGCTGTTGGTCGATCAGGTGCAACCTGTTCGGTGCATGCGAGGGGCGCCAAGCAAGGCGCGGCGGGGATGGGCTGTCCAGCCGATCCCCTGGAGGGCAAGCGCCGCGCGCAGGCCAGGAGCGAAGAGACGGCCGGAGGCATCAGTGATCAAAGCCGCATGGCCGCGACTCGGCACGAGGCGCGGGGCAACGCCCGCGAGCCCGACGGCGGCACGCCGGGATGCTCTACTGTTCACAACAAAATGTAAGTGACGCAATAGTACTTATGAGCCACAATGTAGCTACATCTATTGTGAGCGCAACAATGGCAAGTAACGACGTCGTTCGTGCCCGGATTGACGGGCAGATTAAAGAAGCCGCAACTGTTGTTCTGGCTGAAATGGGGTTATCAATTTCGGATGCGATTCGGATGCTGCTGACCCGAATCGCGGCAGATAAGGCACTCCCCTTTGACATCAATCGTGTGTCGTCCGATTCTGATCGGAAGGCACCATAAGGTTGCGCTGAGGCAAGGCCCGCAAATCGTTTCTCTGAACAGTAGGGATCAAGAATAGTTCATGGCATCTATCAGACCTTCAGCATTCAATCAACGTGAGCGTTTGGACGGCGGCCCCTTCCTTGTCATTGAAGCAGCCGAACCGGAAGAGGAAGGCATTAACGTTTTCTTCACTGATATTCCCGCAGCGGAGCGCAAGCCGGATTCGCCAATAGCGAGACTGCTCAATGTGTGTCCAGACAGATTGACCATTTGGCCTCTTAATATTCGAGAAGATCGCGACGATTACCTGCAACCTAAATACGGCACCCTTGAACGCATCGTCGTCGCTCGGCCTGTTATCGAGCCCTACATACTGCCAGAGACTACTGACGATGTCGTTGGGCTTCTTGAGCAGTTGCCGGATGGGTTTGCCAAAGATTTTCGATTCGGTTTGGGGCTTCTGTGGGAATATCGGCAAATTTGCGAAACAGCCGCCAGCTTAGAAAACGTAAGCATACTCATTGTCCACAAAGGAAATGACGCGAAAATTGATTCGCCATTCTTTATTCTCGGAATAAGAAGATTTCATGAATTAAGAAAAGAATTAAATCGCATAGCCTCTCGCCACCAGAGAGACGCGCGCAAGGACAAGCAATTTCATGTCTACCAGACCTTATTACATGCTGCCGATTCAGCACAATTTCCCGCTCTAAAGAAGAGCGTAAGACCTGATGCACTAACGGAAATGACCGATGGTGGGCGGCAGCATGTGACGCTTTCCAAGCGTGATCGGCGCGCCGCTGTTCGCATGGTTCAAGACAATATAGAAGCACTGGCGGAATCTGAGCCGCGCTCGCTGCTGGCATTAAAGAATGATATTGAGCTCATCACACTGAATCAACTGATTGAGCGATACCAGGAAATGCTTGGAAAAGGACTGACGGAAAGCAAGTGGCAAAGCTTCTTTCTGGAAAATCCTTTCATACTTAGTCTTGCATTTGCCGTTCCAGCCATGCTGGTTCAGGGGCAAGCTTATGCAGGTGGCAAGCGACTTAACGGGTCCGGCGGAAAATTTTCAGATTTTCTATACGCATCCGCTTCCACGGGCAATCTTGGCCTCATTGAGATAAAAAAGCCGCAAACCGAACTGCTAGGAAAATCTCCCTATCGTGGAGATGATGTTTTTGGCCCATCGACAGAATTGGGTGGAGCGATTGCTCAAATTCTAGATCAGCGTTTCAAATTGCAGAGTGAACTACCCGTCATAAAAAATAACATGAACCGATACGACCTCCACAGCTATGCGGTTCGCTGCATAGTTGTCGCTGGCATGACGCCACAAGAGCATCAGCAAAGAAAGTCATTCGAGCTCGTTCGAAATGCGTTCGCAGAGATCGTGATCGTGACTTTCGATGAACTACTTGCAAGGCTAACCGAGATTAAAAATGCGCTCCAACCGATTCCTACCTTAGACACGGTGCCGTTCTAAAACCAACTGACAGTTGGCCATTCCGTAGTTGGGATCAATGGCTGCAGTGTTCAACCAATCCATCGGCCGATCGGCATGTGGATTTCAACAACAAGATTGAATCAAATGCATATATCCAAGCTCAGCCTGGTCAACTACCGGAACTTTCCCAACACGAAGCTGCTGTTCCAGAAGGGTATCAACACTGTCATCGGCGAAAATGGATCTGGCAAAACCAATCTCTTTCGCGCAATCAGATTGCTGCTTGATGACAACATGATTCGCTCTGCCTACCGGCTGGAGCATACCGACTTTCATCGCGGCCTAGGGCGCTGGCAGGGACATTGGATCATCATCAGTCTTGAGTTTGAGGAAATCTCTGCGGATGAATCAGTGCAGGCGCTCTTCCGACATGGGACGGGCGTAATTGAGGAAGAGGCGAACGGCAAGGCCACTTACAACCTGATCTTTCGTCCGAAGAAGGAAATCAGGCTGCGACTTTCTCAATTGAACGATGGTGATCAGGCAGGCCTCGACGCTATCCTGAACCCGGTCACCATCGACGACTATGAAACGATTTTCACAGGTCGGAGTGAAGCCGACTTCAACGACGAGGCCTTCTATAAGGATGTGGTCGGCGACTTCGCGAATGTTCGATTCAATGAAGAGGTTGAATTTCGTGTTATCGGCGCGAAGATTCCGAACGTGCTGTCCGTCTCCAAAGAAATTTCGTTCACTTTCGTCCAGGCGCTACGGGACGTCGTCTCCGAATTTCACAACAACCGGACAAATCCGCTCTTTTCGCTTCTGAAGGGCAAGAGCGGCGATATCGACCCCGTGGCGTTCCAGGCTATCACCGACGGGGTAAAGGCATTGAATGACTCCATCGAAGCGTTGCCAGACGTGCAGGTCGTCCGGACGGATATCAGAGACACCATCAAGGATGCGGCGGGTGAGGCGTATTCGCCGTCTTCTCTTTCTATCAAGTCGGATCTGCCAGACGAAGCTGACAAGTTGTTCCAGTCGCTCAAGCTGTTCGTTGGCGAATCGGGGGAGAGCCACGAAGGACCGATCCACGAGCTGAGCCTTGGTGGAGCAAACCTGATATTCCTCACGTTGAAACTGCTTGAATTCAAGTATCAAAAGGCTAAACAGTCGATCGCCAACTTTCTGCTTATCGAAGAGCCGGAAGCTCACATTCACACACATATCCAGAAAACACTGTTCGACAAGCTCAAATACGACGACACACAGATCATTTATTCGACCCATTCGACGCACATCTCTGAGGTCAGCAATGTTCAGAACGTGAACATCCTCGGCAGAGAAGGTGATCGTTGCGAGGCATACCAGCCTGCAATTGGCCTAAACCCAGAAGAGATCGGCAACATTCAACGCTACCTGGATGCTGTCCGTAGCAACTTGTTGTTTGCCAAGAGCGTCCTCTTAGTGGAGGGCGATGCAGAAGAAATTCTCGTTCCGATCCTGATCAAGAACGTGCTAGGCGTCAGCCTTGATGAACTCGGCATCAGTTTAATTAATATCCGCAGCACTGGATTTCAGAACGTCGCGGTTCTTTTCGATGATGCCCGAATCCGGAAGCGGTGCAGCATCGTCACCGACCTTGACAAGTCCATCATTGACACAACGCCGGCGGCGGGAGACTCCGAAGGGCTGCTCCGGCGCAAGGGCAAGTATCAGGCATCCCAGGAAAAAGGGGTCGCCAGGAAAGCGTTATTGGAAGACACCTTCAAAGATAACGGGTGGGTTTCTCCATTCTTTGCCCCCCATACCTTCGAGGTCGACTTCATTGCCGCCGGCAATGCGCGTAAGGTGGTCGGCATCCTTCCTGATGTCTACAAGGATGCACCAACCATCGCGACGGCCAAGGCGGAGCTCGAATCAGCGGACATCGCGTTGTTCGGTCAGCGCGCATTGACCATGGCGGACAACTACGGCAAGGGATGGTTTGCCATCTTGCTGGGAAAGAAGATCGATCCGCAGACCGCCATTCCGAAGTACATCTTGGACGCCATCGCTTTTGCGCATCCGGTGGTCACTAAGGAAGTCTGGTTTAACGTGCTGAGCTACCGCGTGAACTACATCGATGCAGAAGATATCTTCACTGCGTCTGCCGTATTCGACGACTTTAGGGCCAAGCTGCTGGCCTTCCGAAATGGAGACATCGACTTCGTCGGCATCCGAAACGAGATGCTTGCCACGTTCCCAGATGATCGCATCAACGATGTACTCGCGGTGTTCTGATCATGTTCATGTGGAACAAAGATGATCTGAATCCCGAGCAGGAAGCAGCCATTCTGAAGCCAGGGAGCGTCTTTCTCATCGCTTGCCCGGGCAGCGGGAAAACGCGCACGCTCACCTACAAAATCGCCTATGAGTTGTCCAGGCTGAAATCGAACAAGCAGTTTGTCGTTGCCATCACTTATACGCACCGTGCCGCCGACGAAATCCACGAGCGCATTGAGAGCCTTGGGGTGGATACATCCCGATTATGGATAGGAACGATACATTCGTTCTGTCTTGAATGGATATTGAAACCGTACGGCATCTATCACGAAGCGTTGGATCGAGGCTTCCGTGTGATCGATCAGCATGAGCGCGAGAAAATCCTGGAGGCATTGTGCAAGCCTTACCAGAAGCCAAAAATAACATTCTGGGATTGTGAGTTTTATTACACCGAAACTGGATATGTGCTCTCCTGCCCACAAGATTGGAAGCATTCGGGTCTTCACGTCATATTGGGCAAGTATTTTGAGATTCTGCACGAAAGTCGGCAGCTAGACTTTGAGCTCATTCTTTACTATGCGTACCAACTGATCGCACGTCATCCTGCGATCAGCACTCTTCTGGCACAGTTGTTCTCTTTCGTGCTGATCGACGAGTATCAGGACACCAAACGAATTCAGTATTCGATCATCACCGCCATTCTGAAAGCTGGTCAAGGTGCGACCAAGGCCTTTATTGTCGGAGATCCTAACCAGGCGATTTATCAATCGCTTGGCGGATATCCGATTGCCTTCGAGGATTTCAAGGCGATGGCCAATATCGATTTGGACGAACTCGAACTGTCGCGGAACTACCGTTCTTCTGAGCGCATCATTGAGTACTTCGGAAACTACAACGTTCACAACACACGCATCGAAGCCGCATCCGAGGACAAGGCGTACCCAAGCCTTATTTCATTCGACGACACAGTGAGCAAAAATGATCTGGACGCTGAGCTCATCCGGCTCATCCGTTTCAACATTGAGACTATGGGCATCTCACCTCACGAGGTGTGCATTCTCGCGCCACAGTGGACGCATCTTGCAAGCATGACACGTCGTTTGGTCGCCAGCATGCCGGAGTACTCATTCGATGGCCCCGGTATGGTTCCCTTTGCACGGGACACAGAGAATTTCTGGTACAGGCTTTCTAAGATTGCACTTACTCAGGCATCGCCGGGAATGTATGTGCGCAGACTGCGGTGGGCCGGGGAGATTCTGAATGACCTAGAGGCGGCCGGGGCTAGCGTGTCGAAGCTCACGCGGAGGTCCTTGTTGAGGGAGTGCAATGCAATTAAGATCGATGAAACAGATGGTCTTACCTACTTGAGCGCATTTTTCGAGCGTCTGTTTGCAAACTTAGCAATCGACTTTCGCCTTTTCACGCTGCTTCAAGAGCATCACGTTGCCTTCTTCGATAGTTCGCAAGCCCGGGTAAATCGATTGAAGAGTGAAGGTAGCGAATTTATAGGCGATATTGAGACATTCAGGAAGGTATTTCAGCATAGGACTGGAATCACCATCTCGACGATACACGGCGTCAAGGGAGCCGAGTTCGATGCAGTGATCGCTTATGCATTATTAGAAGATATGGTGCCGCATTTCAATGATCCGAACGGTCAAGAAAGCGCGATGAAATTGCTGTATGTCATTGGTTCGCGGGCAAGGAAGAACCTGCACCTTGTTTCGGAACGAGGTCGAGTTCGCCAGTATTCTGGCGAAGAGTATCAAGTAACTCGCAAGCTTGCCTCATGCAGTTTTGGATACGATCAAATTCCATAGAAATCACGAGTAGCGCAACCGCGCTCTCTATGGGATGCCCTACAGCTTTGTTTAGCGTTTGGCTGAATCATCTGCGCGCGGCTCGCTCTGCATGCCCTGCTGTCGCCAGCTCAACATGCAAGCGGAGCGCGCAGGCCCGGATCACAGTGTCGGGCCGTGGAGGGCTGGCGAATGCCAGTCCCGTCAGGGATGAGCGAATAGCGAACGTGGAGCAGCGCGATCCACAAAGTGGAGACGCTCAAGGTTCCGTCGCTTACTATTTGGACTACGGCGAGTTGAGTAAAAAATATGAAAAATATCTTTGAAGAAATCAATGAATTTTCTTCGGAAAAAATCGCGTTATTCAGCTTTGGGAAATTTTGCTACGTCTTTCTTAATAAAGACCCGATCTTTGTCAAGAAATTGCTTCCCCTCATCCAAACCTCTCTGGCAAATGAGAGCTTTCAGGCAGACGTAATGCGTGCTTATACGGAGGGCTGCATGAATGAAAAGGCGGCCATTCTGAAAGAATTTGAAGCCAAACGCGACCATCCAAACGCAGCCAAGTTTTATGGGCCACAGCTTGATCTAGTGGACAAGCGATTGGCTATAAAGACAATCCAGCATTTAATGGACTACTTAAATAATTATCTCAACGAGTATCCGGGATCGCTAGAAATTCTCAACAATTCCTACAAGCATATCCATGACGAAGATGGTGTTTCGTACATAAAAGAAAATTACGCAAATTATCGCATTGGCTGCATTTTTTATTCCAAGCACCAATCAATCATGGGGAGGGCTGAGATGCTGGAGCTAAAATATTCCAAGGTAGTTGAACGTGAGTACGAGAAAATTGGAATTGACATAAGAAAGGAAGATGCTCAGTTCTCTAAATATAGTCTTGTCAGCCTGAACGAGAATATTCAGATATTCAACGACAAGGATAGTCAGACAATACGCGATGAACGCATAGGGCGACACTTCTGGATAAAAGTTCCGAGGAAGCTGCTTACCTCTATCGAGGAACTCATTGAAAAAGGAATGCTGTCCGAAATAGCATTCAGGATTGATTACGTCTCCGATTATGTCCCTGCAATGGAGGAGATGGAGTTTGGCGCTCCGTTGCGATTGAAAATATCTTCCCTTCCTAGATTGTCAAAGTTCTACTCCACCGATAAATATGAGAACAATCTATGGATTCACCATGACGCAGAGAAGCTAAGTTTGACTTTTGAAGAATTGATGGAGGACTTTGAGGTGGCAGGCGACGACGTCGTAACGCAAGTCATCCATCTTGAATACAGTTCAAAAGGCGATGATTTTTTTATAACTCACTTGGATCACGAATTTATCGTATATACGTTGGATAGCTATCAAGAAAGATTGAGCAATGCCAACATCAAGGGGCATAGAAAAATAAAGACATTCAAAATAGATAACTCAATGATCCCGTTTGATATAAATATTAGCGGGGATCTTTTTCTGTTTCAGGTTCTCGATTCGTATTTAAAAAATGATGACTTGATTCGTGAATATTTTGAAAAAATTAACTGACTTTATAGTTTGAGATATTTAATTAAAACAGCGATCGGCATAGAACATGGCGCTGCTGCCCGCGATAATCATGTGATTGGGCGCTCGCGCCCACTAGCCCCAGCGCATCCTTGAGCCGCAGGCCAGTTCCTTATCGGCCTATGGCGATTCCACACTAGCATGGAGCCTCGATAGAGCAAGAGATCCGTTGCCACATGCTCGTGCTGTGGTTTGGGTGTACGGTTGGACAGATGCTGCTGTCAGGACTTCTCGCCAGGCTGCCGCTGCTCGATCTGCAACCGCGCCCGTTCGGTCGCCTGCTGCAACCGCTCCCCCAGCACCGCACGCGGCGGCAGGGTCGTCAGGTATTCGGCTACGTGGATGCCCGACTTGTCCAGCTCCAGCAACTCGATCTGCTCTGACTTCTTGCCGGTACAAAGAATGATGCCCAGCGGCGAGGCTTCCTCCGGTTCGCGTTCGTGCTTGTCGAGCCAACGCAAATAAAGCTCCATCTGCCCCTTGTATGCTGCCTTGAACTCGCCGATCTTCAACTCCACCGCCACCAGCCGCCGCAGCTTGCGGTTATAGAACAGCAGGTCCAGGTGGAAATCCTCGTCGTCGATCTGGATGCGTTTCTGCCGGGCTAGGAAAGAGAAGCCCGCGCCCAACTCCAGCAAAAAAGACTCCATTTCGCGGATGATCGCGGCTTCCAGGTCGCCTTCCTGCCAGGTATCGCGCAGGCCCAGGAAGTCGAGGATGTACGGGTCGCGCATGACCAGCGCCGGCGACATGCGCTGCGCATCGCGCATCGCCGCCAGCTCTTGCGTGATCGTCTCGTCCGGCTTCTTGGACAGCGCCGTGCGCTCGTATAGCATCGAGTCGATGCGCTCGCGTAGCGTCCGCACGCTCCAGCGTTCGGCGCTGGCCATTTGCACGTAGTAGTCCCGCTGGAGCGGGTCTTTTAGCGGCAGCAGCGCCACGAAATGCGACCAGCTCAATTGTCGTGACAGCGTCACGACAATTGGCTCGTCCGAGAAGGTGGCGGCGAACTGCACCATCCGGCGCAGGTTCTTGTCCGCGAAGCTACGTCCGTAGTCGCGGACAAGCTGCGCCGCCAGGGTCGGCAGGATTTCGTCGCCGTACCCGGCCCGCTGCCCGGCAAGCACTTCCGTATGGATGCGCTGGCCAATGCGCCAGAACAGCAATGTCAGCTCGGCATTGACCGCCGAGGCGACGCGCTGGCGCGACGCTTCGATCAGTGCCCGGATGTCGCCCAGCAGCGCGGGCGGCGCTGCTGGCGCTGAGACGGATGCCTTGCGCCGGGTCATGCGGCCACCTCCTTGGCTCCCTGCATCCCGGTGATCGTCTTACGCCGATTCGCCACCAGTTCGGCCGCCTCTCGCACCGGCTTATCCTCGGTGTGGACGTAGCGCATGAACATGACGACGGTCTTGTGCGCCGTTAGCGCCATGCCGACCTTGACCGGGATGCCCGAATTGGCAATGTCGGTCGCCGAACGGTGGCGGATGCCGTGCGTGCCCACGTGCGTAGCGCCAGCCGCCTTGAGCGCACGGCTCCAGCCACCGTAATACTCGCCCGTGGTTAGATGCTTGCCAGCGTGGCTAGGAGAAGGCAGCACATAGCGGCTACCCTCCTGCCGGGGTGCCGTCGAGAGTAGCCGATAGGCTTCCTCGCTCATGGGCTTAGACATGCCGCCTGTCTTGCTGTCAGGCCAGACGACGCGCCGGTTCTGCAAGTCAACCCAGTTCCATTCCAGCGCGATGATTTCCGAGCGGCGGCCGGCGAACTCGAACTGCAGGCGGATTCCCAAAGGGATGACGTAGTTCTCCAGCCCCTCCGACTCGATCTTGTCGAGCTGTCGGAACAGGTTGCCCATTTCTTCGTCGCTGATGAGGTGAGTCGATTTGCCGGCAGGGAACATCGGGACGTGACGGCAAGGGTTGGTACCGTCGGGCCGATAGCCCCATACCTCGGCCATGTTGAACATCTTGCGCAAGACGCTGAATACCTTGTTCGCCTCGGTCTGCTTGTACGAAAGCTTTTCCATCAGTCCGGCGATTTCAGGACGCTTCACGTCCTGAACTTTCTTGCGTCCCAGCAGCGGAATAATGTTGCGATTGATGACAGCCTGATAGCCGGCTTGGGTGCTGAGCTTGTTGCGCTTCTTGGAGTAGTCCTCCATGAACTTCGTGCATAGCTCCTTGACCGTAGGTGCCTGGCGCGCCTCCGCCTTCTCTGCGGCGGGATCTCCGCCTCGGCGGACTTGGGCCAGCCATTCCTGCGCCAGCGACCGCGCCTGTTCGACGGTCAGCTCCCCGTACAGTCCTAGCGAGGGCTTGCGGCGCTCGCCAGCGTTCGTCCGGTACTGGAGCATGAACACCTTGCGACCCGCCGGGGTAATCTTGCACAGGAAGCCGGGGACCAGCGTGTCCCGGAGTTCGACGGCCTCTGCCTGGGGTTGCGCCGCATCGACAGCGGACTTAGTGAGTTTGATCTTAGCCATGATGACTCCTTGGAAAGACCTGGATTCCAAGGGCCGGATAGGAGTCAGGCGGTCGGAAGTCAGGTCAGGTTTCGGAAAGCACCGGCATATGTTGAACTCGCTTAAGTCATTGATAAACCTGCTGTATCGGGCTGTAGCGTAGTCCAGCGAATTTCGGTGCTGGAGTCATGGTGAAATAAAAAACCCCGGCACAAGGCCGGGGTTTTTGGTGCATCACACTACTCGATCAATGCTCGTTGGCCAGCTTGTGTTCGAGGTAATGAATGTTGACGCCGCCTTTGCAGAAACCTTCATCACGCACCAGGTCGCGGTGCAGTGGGATGTTGGTCTTGATGCCGTCGACGACGATCTCGTCCAGTGCATTGCGCATGCGTGCCATGGCTTCGTCGCGGTCCTTGCCGTAGGTGATCAGCTTGCCGATCAGCGAGTCGTAGTTCGGCGGAACCGAATAACCGCTGTACAGGTGCGAATCGACGCGTACGCCGTTGCCGCCTGGTGCGTGGAAGTGCTTCACCTTGCCTGGGCTCGGGATGAACTTCTTCGGGTCTTCGGCGTTGATACGGCATTCCAGCGAGTGGCCACGAATCACCACGTCTTCCTGGCGGTACGACAGCTTGTTGCCAGCGGCGATGCTCAGCATCTCCTTGACGATGTCGATACCGGTCACCATCTCGGACACCGGGTGCTCAACCTGCACGCGGGTGTTCATCTCGATGAAGTAGAAGCGGCCGTTCTCGTACAGGAACTCGAACGTACCCGCACCACGGTAGCCGATCTCGATGCACGCATCGACGCAACGCTTGAACACTTCCTGGCGGGCTTTCTCGTCGATGCCCGGGGCTGGTGCTTCTTCCAGCACCTTCTGGTGACGGCGCTGCAGCGAGCAGTCACGGTCGCCCAGGTGAATGGCGTTGCCCTGGCCGTCGGACAGTACCTGGACTTCCACGTGGCGTGGGTTGGTCAGGAACTTCTCCAGGTAGACCATCGGGTTGCCGAAGGCTGCACCGGCTTCGGTACGGGTGAGCTTGGCCGAGGCAATCAGGTCCTCTTCCTTATGCACCACGCGCATGCCGCGACCACCACCGCCACCGGCGGCCTTGATGATCACCGGGTAACCGACGTCACGGGCAATCGCCAGGGCGACTTCTTCGTCTTCCGGCAGCGGGCCATCGGAGCCCGGTACGGTCGGTACGCCCGACTTGATCATCGCGTCCTTGGCCGAAACCTTGTCGCCCATCAGGCGAATGGTGTCGGCTTTCGGGCCGATGAAGGCGAAACCGGATTTTTCAACCTGCTCGGCGAAGTCGGCGTTTTCTGCCAGGAAGCCGTAGCCCGGGTGAATCGCGGTGGCGCCGGTGACTTCGGCGGCAGCGATGATTGCCGGGATATGCAGGTAGGAATCCTTGGACGATGCAGGACCGATGCAGACCGACTCGTCTGCCAGGCCCAGGTGCATCAGTTCACGGTCGGCGGTGGAGTGCACAGCGACGGTTTTGATGCCCAGCTCTTTGCAGGCACGCAGGATCCGCAGGGCAATTTCCCCGCGGTTGGCGATCAGGACTTTTTCGAGCTTCCCAGACATCGTTGGCTCTCCGCGATTCAAACGACGGTGAACAGCGGCTGGTCGAACTCAACCGGCTGGCCGTCTTCTACCAGGATGGCGTCGATGACACCGCCAACATCGGCTTCGATGTGGTTCATCATCTTCATGGCTTCGACGATGCACAGGGTGTCGCCTTTCTTCACGGTCTGGCCCACTTCAGCGAAGTTCGGCGAGGTCGGCGAAGGCTTGCGGTAGAAGGTACCTACCATTGGCGAGCGGATCACGGTGCCTTTCAGGGCCGGGGCGGCGGCGGCAGCTTCGGCGGCTGGAGCGGCAGCGGCAACCGGGGCGGCAACAGGCGCAGCAGCGGCTACTGGAGCCGGTGCGAAGTACTGTTGGGCAGCCGGGGTTTTGCTGTGACGGCTGATACGGACCGACTCTTCGCCTTCCTTGATCTCCAGTTCGTCGATGCCAGACTCTTCCAGCAGCTCGATCAGTTTCTTGACTTTACGGATATCCATTAATCATCAACTCCCAAAGGTTCGGTCAGGGGGCGAAATACAAAAAAACGTAACTGAACGTTTCTCTAGAACCCTGGCCCACTGAGGCCAGGGTTTTCATCATTTGGGCTGTGCGTTGGCAGCCAGTTGTTCCAGCGCGGACTCCAGGGCCAGGCGATAACCGCTGGCGCCCAGGCCGCAGATCACCCCTACGGCAACATCGGAAAAGTAGGAGTGGTGACGGAACGGTTCGCGTTTGTGCACGTTGGACAGGTGCACTTCGATGAATGGGATGCTCACCGCAAGCAATGCGTCACGTAATGCGACGCTTGTGTGGGTGAAAGCAGCCGGATTGATCAGGATGAAGTCCACACCCTCGTTGCGTGCGGCGTGAATACGATCGATCAGTTCGTACTCGGCATTGCTCTGCAGGTATTGCAAATGGTGGCCTGCGGCGCGGGCACGTTGCTCCAGGTCCTGGTTGATCTGGGCCAGGGTCACGGCGCCGTAGTGGCCTGGCTCGCGGGTACCGAGCAGGTTGAGGTTGGGGCCGTGGAGCACCAGTAGCGTTGCCATCTGCGGATTCCTTGGGTTTGTAGGGCAATTCGACACAGCGCGGCGAGTGTGCCGCAAAGCGACGGCAGGTGTCCAGTTCCCGGCAGTAGCCAGCACGATGTCCGAGATTCGCGCGAAGTATGTGACCAAATACTTAAATCTGGTCACCTATTTCAGGATTTTTCCCGGCACGGGGGAAGTTATAGACCGACTTTCCCGCGCACGCGTGTCAGAATTTGCGCAAATTCACCGGCGTTTATCTCGCCAATCACCTGATCGGCGGTCATTTCGCTGCCGTTCGCGGCAAAGAAGAGCAAGGCGGGGGGGCCGAACAGCTGATAGCGGTCGAGCAGTGTACGTTGCTCGGCATTGCTCTCGGTGATGTCGAAACGCACCAACTTGAAGCCGGTCAGCTGCGTTTGCACCTGTGGCGCGTTCAGCACTTCATGCTCGATCACTTTGCAGCTGATGCACCAGTCGGCGTACCAGTCCAGCAGCACGGGCTGGCCTGCCGCCTTGGCCTGGGCCAGCGCCGCGTCCAGTGCGGCGGGAGTGGTGATGGTTTGCCAGGCATCCGCCTTTGCCGCCGGGCTGTCGCCGCTGACCGCCAGTGTTGCAACCGGCAGCGGGCGCAGCGGGTCGCCTTGGCCACTCAGCGCGCCATACCAGCAAGCCAGGGCGTAGACCAGCAAGCCCAGGCCCAGCAGTTGGGCCAGGCGCTGGCGTGCGCTTTTTACAACGAACTCCAGGGCGCCGAGGAACAGCGCCACGCCAGCGGCGAGGAAACCGACCAGCAGCAAGGTAAGCGGGCCCGGCAGCACGCGGCTGAGCAAGCCGATGGCCAGCCCCAGCAGCAGGACACCGATGGCGTTTTTCACGGTATTCATCCAAGGGCCGCTTTTGGGCAGCCAGGCTGCGCCACCGGTGGCTACCAACAGCAATGGCGCGCCCATGCCGAGGCCCAGGGCAAACAGCTTGAGCGCGCCGCCCACGGCATCGCCGCTGGCGCTGATGTACAGCAGGGCACCGGCCAAGGGGGCGGATACGCACGGCGAAACCAGCAGGCTGGAAAGCACGCCGAGCACGGCCGCGCCGAGCAGCGAGCCACCCTTGGTGTGGTTGGCGACGTTGTTCAGACGGTTGCTCAGGGCCTGCGGCAGCTTGATTTCGAACAGGCCGAACATGGCCAGGGCGAACACCACGAAGAACAGCGCGAACGGCACCAGCACCCAGGCCGATTGCAGACGGGCCTGCAGGTTAAGGCCGGCACCGAACAGGCCCATCAGCGCGCCGAGTACGGCGAAGCTGGCCGCCATCGGCAGCACGTAGGCCAGCGATAGAGCGAGCCCGCGCAGGCCGCCGACCTGGCCACGCAGCACCACGCCAGACAGGATCGGCAGCATCGGCAACACGCACGGGGTGAAGGTCAGGCCGACGCCGGCAAGGAAGAACAGCAGCAGTGATTTCCAGTTCCAGGCGTGTTCGGCAGCGCCCGGCGTATTTGCGCCGCTTTCGCCATCGATGCTCAGGCGTTCGGTTTCCGGTGGGTAGCACAGGCCCTTGTCGGCGCAACCCTGGTAGCCCACCAGCAGGGTGAAGGCACGCGGGTCGGTGCGCGGCAGTTCGATGTCGACCACGCCGTGGTAAACCTCGACGTCGCCGAAGAACTCATCGTGCTTGGCTTCGCCTTTGGGGATGTTCGGCGTGCCCAGGGCAACGTCGGCCGGCTCGGTGCGGAACTGGAAGCGGTGGCGGTAAAGGTAGTAGCCCTCGGTGGCGACGAAGCGCAGCTTGAGGGTGTGCGCATCGGCCTGGATCAGGCTGAGCTTGAAGGCCTCGTGCACCGGCAGGAAGTCGGCATTATTGGACAGCGAAGCGGCCCCGAGGGTGGCGCTGGGGCGGTTGTCGAGCAGGCCCGTGGCGAAGGCAGGGCTGGCCAGCAGCAGGAACAGCAGGAAAAACAGGCGGCGCATGGCGGACTCGCGAGGTGGAACGTGCCGGCATGATAGCGGAGTTGGTGGAGGATGGGGCCAGCTGGGCTTGCCATGACATTTTTAGCGCCTGGGAGATCGAGCGCCGCCCGCGGGGCGCTCGATCTCCCAGGCACTGCACATGTCATGGCGAGCACCCGCCAGTTCACACCCTGAACGCCCGCACCGCCCGATTCAGCTCACCGCCCAGGCCCAACAACTGCTCGCCTTGCTCGCGCCCCTCACCAATGCGCTGCAGGTTGTCCTCACCCAACTCATGAATCCGTTCGCTGTGGTCACGAATCTCACTCACCGCGCCGCTCTGCTGCGCCGTGACATCGGCAATCCGCACGGCGGTATCCGAGATGGTGCGAATGGCACAGACAATCTCGTCCAGTGCGCCATCTGCCGCTTGGGCCTGGTTGGCTGTGGCCTCGGCATGCTCAAGCTGCGCACGCATCCCTGCTACCGAACTTCTCGCGGCTTGCTGCAGGCGGTCGATCAGTGCCTGAATCTCGCCGGTAGCCCCCGTGGTGCGTTGCGCCAGCGAGCGCACTTCATCGGCTACCACGGCGAAGCCACGGCCCATCTCACCCGCACGCGCCGCTTCGATGGCGGCGTTCAGCGCCAGCAGGTTGGTTTGCTCGGCAATCGAGCGGATCACCGTCAGCACCCCGCCGATGGTGGCCGACTCTTCCGCCAGTTGCTCGATCATGCGGGCGTTGCCTTGCACTTCATCAACCAGTTCACGCAAACCTGACAGGCTCTGGCCGATCACCGCCTGGCCTTGCTCCACCGCACGCCCGGCATCGCGGCTGGCGTCGGCGGCGGCGCTGGCATCACCTGCCACTTGCTGGATGGTCGCTTCCAGTTCGCTCAGTGCGTCGCGGATCTGCCCGGTATCGCCCGCCTGGCGTTCGGCGCCGTCGTGCAGGGCGGCGCTCATGCCGGCCAGCGCGTGGCTGCTGCCCGCCACTTGCTCGGCGTTGTGGCGGATGGTGCCTACCAGTTCCACCAGGTACTGGCGCAGGCGGTTGAGCGATTCCTGGATGTCGCGCAGTTCGCGGTTGGTCTTGCCCAGGGCGATACCTTGGGCGAAGTCGCCTTCGGCCCACCGTGACAAGGCGGGTGCCAGGCCGGTGAGGGTACGCGTCAGGCGGCGCTGCAGGGTGTCGATCAACAAGGCGATCAGCAGGATCAAGCCAATCATCAAACCCTGGATGATGCGCACCTCGGCGGCAATTTTCGCATGCTGGCCACGCACTTCGGGTTCCAATGCTGCAATGGCTAGCTGCACGGCCTCAAGGCGTTGATTAGTGCTGGCGGCCAGGGCGCCGCGGCGTTCGATCTGTTCGCGGGTACGCTGCAATTCAGCCGGGTAGCGGCTCAGCAGGCTTTGCAGTTCACGCTTTAGGCCAACCGCGATGTCTTCCTGCTGGGCATTGGCCTGGGTCTCAAGGCCCATCATCGCGGCGAAGTCGTCGGCACCGGACTCGGCGGCGCGGGTTACGCCAAGCAAGGGCAAGGCATCGATGGCTTGAGCCTGGGCGCGGATCAGTTGCAGCTCGCGCTCCACCTCGTCGGCAAGCTCCGGGCGGCCGCTATTGACCAGTTTGTCCCGGGCCAGCGAAAGGCGGCTCAGGTGCACAGTGGCATCGAGCAATGGCAACAGGTAGCGGTTGGCATCGGCGTTGCCGCTGTCGCGAGCGTAGCCGGCCAGTTGTTCGACGTTGGCTCCCAGCTCCCGCTCGGCCTGCAGCAGCAGGGCTTGTGGGTCACCGGCCAGCTTGCCAGCGGCCAGCAACTCATTGGCGGTGAAGGCCTGCAGGCTGTCCAGGCTTGGGCGTAATGTGTCGGCCAGCTCAACGGGCCATTCGGCCAGGGCGGCCTGCAGCTGCTGGTTGGCCTCCATGGCGGCGGCATGACGCAGGGCGTCGCCGCTGGCCAGGTACGCCTGGATGTTGCGTGCCGCCAGGTTCTGAAACTGCTGGGACAGGCCCAGGTAACGCTCCATCATCTGGTAGGGGCGCTCGAGGGCGCGCTGCGACCACCACAAGGTGGCGCCCAAGGCGAGGCACACGGTCACCAGCAACAGGGTGTTGAAATTGGTCAGCCACTTCAGGCGCATAGCCGCGAACTTCCTGCGCAGGGGAGTAGAGGTAGGCGCCTGAAGTTATTGCGATTTTGTGACCGGGTGATGACGACAAGGGGCTGGCGTCAGAAAAAAAGTGGCACAGTGCCTGTACTGGTGAAACTGGTCAGGGTTCTACACGCACTACACAGTTGCGCCCGGCATGCTTGGCCCGGTACAACGCCTCGTCCGCCGCACTGGCCATGGTCAGCGCATCGAGCCCGTCATCCAGCTGCACCACACCTGCACTGAACGTGCACTGCAAATCCCGGGGTTGTGCCGGGTAGAGAATTTCGGCAAAGCGCCGGCGGATTTCGTCCAGCACCCTGTGTGCTGCGTCCAGCGCGGTGTTGGGCATGACAATGGCGAACTCCTCGCCGCCGTAGCGGCCGATGAAGTCAGTCTTGCGCAAACGCTGCTTGAGAAACAGGGCCAGGCTCTTGATCACCCGGTCGCCCATGGGGTGGCCATGGCGGTCGTTGATCTTCTTGAAATGGTCGATGTCGAGCATGGCAAAGCTCAACGGTTGCTGTTCACGGCGGGCGCGGAAGCTGCAGTCTTCCAGCAGTTGCAGGATGTGGGTGTGGTTGTACAGCCCTGTCAGGCTGTCGCGCACCATTCGCGCCTTCAGGTGCCGGGCACGGGCGGCGCGGTTGCGCACGGTGGTGATCAGGTGGCGTGAGCGAAACGGTTTGGTCAGGAAGTCATCCCCGCCTTCGCTCATGGCGTCCAGCTGTTTGTCCAGGTCGTCTTCGGCAGACAGGTAGATGATCGGCACGCTCACGTAGCGGTCGCTGTGGCGAATCACCTTGGCCAGCTCCGGGCCGGTACAGGCTGGCATGTACAGGTCGAGAATGATGAGGTCGGGCTGGAAGTCGGCAAGCTCTGCCATGGTGCGGATCGGGTCGGTCAGGCTGCGGGTTACCATACCGGCGCTGGCCAGCACCCGCTCGGTATACAGGGCCTGGGTGCGCGAGTCGTCGATGATCAGCACGCGCAGCGGGTCGTGCGGGCTGGCGTTGGTCAGCAGTTCGACCTTCTCCAGCAGGCTGGAAGCCTCCAGGCTGCCGGTGAGAAAGTCCTGGCCACCCGCGCGCACGGCGGCCAGGCGGGTCGGGGTGTCGGCTTCGTGGTGGCTGAAGAACAGCAGCGGAACAGGTTGCGCCAGCGCCTGCTGCACCTGGACGGCCAGCAGCAAGCCTTGGCCAGCGCCGGTGAAGTCGACGTCCATGATGATGGCCGAGGGTGAGTACTCGCTGATCGAAGCGCAGAGCGCCGCAGCGCTTGGCAACGCTTGCACCACCAGGCCGAAGAATTCCAGTTGCTGGGCCAAACGCTGGGCACGCTCGTGGTCCTGCAGCAGGATGTACACCGGTTTACGCAGGGGCGGCAGCAGCACCTGGTCGAGCGGGTCATCCTTGCGCAGGCCGCTACGCGTCGCCTGTTGGGCGGGGCACTGCGGGCTCGGCTCGACTGCTTGGCTCATGTCCTGGCTACTTATAGGTTGGGGTGTGCAGGGGCAATGATGGCTGTATGCTAGCAGCTCTTACCGAATACGTGAGTGCCCTGCATCAACAAAGCGGCCAGAACGAATATTCAGTTGCTGACCGATTGGTCGCTTATGCGTACGGTGGTGTCTGCTTTATAGTGCTGTCACACGGGCTTGCCGTGGCACCCTGGCGCAGGCCTGTGGTCCAAGCCTCTGAACCGTCGTGACTGATTAAGGACAAAGCCATGCTGGACTGGAAAAATCGCGAGGCCAAAGCCGAGCCCCGCGAGCGTGTCGATGGCCGCGGCGCTGCTGCCCGTAGCTACCTTGGCGGCCTTTGGAGCCGTGCCCTGGGGACCCTTATCGGGTTGTACCTGCTGGTGTGTATCGGCCTGGGCTGGTACTGGAGCCAGGAGCCTGCGCTGTTCCCGGTGCAGCAGAATGCCCAAGCCGCTGCCGAGCGCACCGGCCAGCAGATGGTGGTGGGTTATACCACCCTCGAAACCCTCAAGTCCGTGGCCGGCACCTTGCTGAACAAGCCGGGCGGCTACATTTCCAACGACCGCTTCCCGCCCGGGCTGTGGATGGACAACATGCCGAGCTGGGAATACGGCGTGCTGGTCCAGGTCCGCGACCTGTCCCGCGCCCTGCGCAAGGACTTTGCCCGTTCGCAGTCGCAGTCCACCGAGGACGCCGACCTGGCCAAGGCCGAGCCGCGCTTCAACTTCGACAACAAGAGCTGGATCTTGCCATCGAGCGAGTCGGAGTTCGAAGAGGGCATCAAGTCGCTGACCCGCTACCAGACCCGTCTGGCTGCCGGCGACAAGGGCGCGATCTTCTACACCCGTGCCGACAACCTGAACAACTGGCTGGGTGACGTGGCTACCCGCCTAGGCTCGCTGTCGCAGCGCCTGTCGGCCAGCGTTGGCCGGGTGAAGCTGAACACCACGCTAAAGACCGAGTCGGTGGTTGCCGGCCAGGCGCCGCAGGTGGACGAAGAGCTGGTGGAAACCCCATGGCTGCAGATCGACAACGTGTTCTACGAAGCCCGTGGCCAGGCCTGGGCGCTGTCGCACCTGCTGCGCGCCATCGAGGTGGACTTTGCCGACGTGCTGGCGAAGAAGAACGCCACGGTCAGCGTGCGTCAGATCATTCGTGAGCTGGAAGCCTCGCAAGAGCCGCTGTGGAGCCCGATGGTGCTCAACGGCAGTGGTTTCGGCATGTGGGCCAACCACTCGCTGGTCATGGCCAACTACATTTCCCGGGCTAACGCTGCGGTCATCGACCTGCGTCAGCTGCTGTCGCAGGGTTGATAATGGCCATAAGCCCAAACGAGGCCGCCCACCGGGCGGCTTCCGACCGCGAACAGGTCACCTGGGTGGACGAAGCCGATCAGGTGCTTGGAGCGTTGCCCCGCGCCGAACTGCGCGAGCGGGGGTTGATCGGGCGTTGCACGTTCATTCTGCTGTTCAATAGCGCCGGTGAGTTGTGCGTGCACCGGCGGACCTTGAGCAAAGCGCTGTACCCGGGGTACTGGGATGTGGCGGCGGGCGGCATGGTGACAGCCGGTGAGGGTTATGCCGAATCGGCGGCGCGTGAGCTGGCCGAGGAGCTGGGGATTGAAGGGGTGGAGCTGCGGTTTCACGAGCGGTTCTATTTTGACCAGCCCGACAACCGGTTGTGGTGTGCGGTGTATTCGGCGGTATCGGATGCGCCGTTGCGCTTGCAGCCGGAAGAGGTGATCGAGGCGCGGTTCATTGGGCTTGAGCAGGCTGAGCAAGAGCGTCTGACCAAGCCCTATTGCCCCGACTCGTTGGCGGCTTTGCAGCGCTATAAAGCCAGCCTGGGATGACGCAGGGGATCGCAAAGCGGTCCCAGTGTCGAATGGCGTCGCAAAACATTCGCAAAATGCCGCAATCCAGTACTTAGCAATCGCCTTTTTTATCGTTACACTGCGCGCCCTTTTCGGGCTGTCGCAGGATCTTGCGGCAGTAGCGCCGCCCCTGCCAGAGTGGGGCTTCGCGGTCGGCCTCTACCCCAAGGCACGACCAGTTTTTGTCCTCAGCACAGAGGAACAAAAGTGGCCAAGAAAGCTTCTTCCTTTTCCGCCCTTGGCGGTCTCGTGTACTCCACCGATGCCGGTCGACACTGCCCCGACTGTGGCCAGCCGGTGGACGCCTGCATCTGCAAGCAGCAAATCATCCCCGAAGGCGACGGCATTGCCCGTGTGCGCCGTGAGAGCAAAGGCCGTGGGGGCAAGACCGTGACCACCGTCACCGGCGTGCCGCTGCCGCTCGACCAGCTCAAGGAGCTGGCGACCACGCTCAAGCGCCGCTGTGGTACCGGCGGCGCCCTGAAGGATGGGGTGATCGAGATTCAGGGCGATCATGTCGAGCTGTTGATCGGCGAGCTGACCAAACAGGGTTTCAAGGCGAAAAAGTCCGGCGGCTGAGGCCATCGCGCGATTTTTTGCCCAGCGCTTTCTAAACTCGTTCCCGTGGTCAAGGTCTATGCCTGAGCACGGATGAATCGTCATTTTCAGCTTTTACACTCGCTCCGCTGCCTGCGGGGCAGTGTCTTCGACTTATCTATAGGGGACTTGAATGTCCGTACGACGCACACGCAAAGACGATGGTAGCCAATGGACCGTGGCCGACAGCCGCAGTGTTTATGGCATCCGCCATTGGGGCGCTGGTTATTTCGCCATCAATGAAGCCGGGCGCGTCGAAGTGCGCCCCAACGGCCCCAAGAGCGCGCCGATCGACCTGTTCGAACAGGTCGACGAACTGCGTCAGAGCGGCCTGTCGCTGCCCCTGTTGGTACGCTTCCCCGACATTCTGCAGGACCGCGTTCGCCAGCTGACCGGCGCGTTCGACGCCAACATCGCGCGCCTGGAATACCAGAGCAAGTACACCGCGCTGTACCCGATCAAGGTCAACCAGCAAGAAGCGGTGGTGGAAAATATCATCGCCACGCAGAACGTTTCGATTGGCCTGGAAGCCGGCTCCAAGCCCGAGCTGCTGGCCGTGCTGGCACTGGCGCCAAAGGGCGGCACCATCGTCTGCAACGGCTACAAGGACCGCGAGTTCATCCGCCTGGCGCTGATGGGCCAGAAGCTGGGCCACAACGTGTTCATCGTCATCGAGAAAGAGTCGGAAGTGGCTCTGGTGATCGAAGAAGCCGCCGAGCTCAAGGTGAAACCCCAGGTCGGCCTGCGCGTGCGCCTGTCGTCGCTGGCTTCGAGCAAGTGGGCCGACACCGGTGGTGAAAAGTCCAAGTTCGGTTTGTCTGCCGCTCAGTTGCTCTCCGTGGTGCAGCGCTTCCGCGATGCTGGCCTGGACCAGGGCATCCGCCTGCTGCACTTCCACATGGGCTCGCAGATCGCCAACCTGGCCGACTACCAGCACGGCTTCAAGGAAGCCATCCGTTACTACGGCGAGCTGCGTGCGCTGGGCCTGCCGGTGGACCACATCGACGTTGGCGGTGGCCTGGGCGTGGACTACGACGGTACCCACTCGCGCAATGCCAGTTCCATCAACTACGACATGGATGACTATGCCGGCGTGGTAGTGGGCATGCTCAAGGAGTTCTGCGACGCGCAGGGCCTGCCGCATCCGCACATCTTCTCCGAGAGTGGCCGTTCGTTGACCGCGCACCACGCCATGTTGGTGATTCAGGTCACCGACGTCGAGAAACACAACGACGACGTGCCGACCATCGAGAACAAGGAAGCTCTGCCTGAGACCGTGCAGTGGCTGGTCGACCTGCTGGGCCCGACCGACATCGAGATGGTGACCGAGACTTACTGGCGCGCCACCCACTACATGGGTGACGTGGCGGCGCAGTATGCCGATGGCAAGATCACCCTGGGCGAGAAAGCCCTGGCCGAGCAGTGCTACTTTGCCGTGTGCCGCCGCCTGCACAACTCGCTCAAGGCCCGCCAGCGCTCGCACCGCCAGGTACTGGACGAGCTGAACGACAAGCTCGCCGACAAGTACATCTGCAACTTCTCGGTGTTCCAGAGCCTGCCGGACACCTGGGCCATCGGCCAGGTGCTGCCGATCATCCCGCTGCACCGCCTGGACGAAGAGCCGATGCGCCGTGCGGTGCTGCAGGACCTGACCTGCGACTCCGACGGCAAGATCAACCAGTACGTCGACGAGCAGAGCATCGAGACCAGCATGCCGGTGCATGCGGTGAAAGAGGGCGAGGACTACTTGCTGGGCGTGTTCCTGGTGGGTGCCTACCAGGAAATCCTGGGGGACATGCACAACCTGTTCGGTGATACCGACTCGGTGAACATCTACCAGAATGCCGATGGCAGCGTGTACCACGCCGGTATTGAAACCCACGACACCATCGAAGACATGCTGCGCTATGTGCACTTGTCGCCGGAGGAGTTGATGACCCACTACCGCGACAAGGTGGCCAGTGCCAAGATCACTGCGCGGGAGCGGACCCAGTTCCTGGATGCGTTGCGTCTTGGGTTGACCCGGTCTTCCTATCTGTCCTCCTGAGAATCAAAGGGGCCGTTATGCGGCCCCTTTTAGCTTTTTACTTTTGTCGAGCCGTTGCGGTGAGCTCGACTGTAACAGGCAAGACTGCGCCATTTTCTCTGAGGGCTGTGGTACTCGAATAGCTGTAGACCTGTTCCTCTGTGCGAGCCGATATTCTCAAACCCTCAACGTATTTCACTGCTCCTGATTGTCGAGTGACGAGGAAGGGCGTAAGCGTCCGAAGGCTCTGCAATGCCTGATCATCTGGCTGTTTTTTTTCAGCTACAAAGTACAGGTAGGTCATCGGCACCGTTGCACCGCCAGCATCGCTGAGCACTTCATAAACGGCACTGTGTTTGCTAATTGGCGTTGCCGATACGATCTTGGTCAGTGCTGGAGTTGAACCTGCGGAGAAAATCCATAGGGCTTGCCCAAGGGTGAGTACAAACAACCCTCCTATCAGCCACCTAGTAGCCGTGTGACTTGGCATATTCGATACCTTTCCTGATCCATTCCTGGTCTCCAGGATCATCACCGTAAGGAGACTCACCCCACCATGATCCAAAGGATGAGTCACTGGTGCCCGCTCGGTTTTGTGCCCATCCGGCACCCCGCAATAGGAACGCTTCGGAAAGACCCGCAGCAGTTCCAGTTGCTCCATAGTTGAAGTTGCCTAAGGCCTCGTACTCTCTTCCCTGTTGCTTGTAGTCCCATTCACCTCGATTTCTAACCTTTGAATAGAACCATGACACTAGGAAAGCATTGCCCCCATTCTTGAAGTAGTTACGCTCTCGGCTTGCAGCATGCATGTTGCTTGCTTAGAACAGATACACCTGATGGCGCGGGTGGAGGGTACATGATGGCTCCTTGCTCGTAGGCATTTAAGATAAGCCCCTCCTTGGGTGCTGCATTTATCGGCCTGAGGCTTGGAAACAGTCAACCAAACATCTTTTTCATATTGTGTTTCCTTGCCCGCCGATCCACTGATCTTTTAACTTCCACCCCACCCACCCCAGCGTCACCGCCCGCAACCCCATGAACCCGAGAAACGCCAACCACAACCCATGGTTGCCGAATCCGCTCATGCCTACCGCCACCGGCAGTGCAATCGCGACTGACACCAACATTGCATTGCGCATCTCCCGCGCCCGGGTCGCACCGATGAACAAACCGTCCAGCAAATAACTCCACACCGCAATCAACGGCAGCAATGCCAGGTACGGCAGGTAGGGATAAGCCGCCGCCCGCACGCTCTCGATATCGGTCTGTAAGTCAATAAACAGGTGCCCACCCAGCAAGAACAGTGCGGCAAATCCCAGGCTGGTAATCAGCGACCAGCCACACGCGACCACCAGCGAGCGGCGCAGGGTATCCCGGTCGCGGGCGCCGATGGCGTGGCCGCACAGGGCTTCGACCGCATGCGCCAGGCCGTCGAGCGCGTAGGCGGTCAACAGCAGGCCGTTAAGCAGCAGGGCGTTGGCAGCCACGGTGGCCTCGCCCAGGCGTGCGCCCTGTACGGTAATCAGCAGAAACACCAGTTGCAGCGCCAGGCTGCGCAGGAAGATGTCGCGGTTGACCGACAGCAGCGGTCGCCAGGCCTGCCAGCGTTTGAGCGCTGCCCACACGATCTGCCCTGGGTAAGCCCGCAGCGCCGGACGGGTCAGGGACAGGCCGAGCAGGGCAGCACTCCATTCTGCAATCACCGAGGCCCGCGCCGAACCCAGCACCCCCCAGTCCAGCCCCAGGACGAACCACAGGTTCAGGATGATGTTCAGCAGGTTGGTGGTCAGCAGGATGGCCAGCGGTGCCCGGGCGTTCTGGGTGCCCAGGAACCAGCCGACCAGCGCGTAGCTGGCCAGTGCTGCGGGCAGGCCAAGCAGGCGGGTATGAAAGAAGTCTTCAGTGGATTGCTGAAGGGCGGCGCTGGGTTGCATCGCCTGCAGTGCCAGCTGGCTGAACGGCAGGGCCAGCAGGCCAATCAGCAGGGCGAAGCCGACCGCCAGCAGCAACCCTTGCACCAGCACCTGGCGCAACGCCGCGCCATCACCACGGCCGGCAGCCTGAGCGGCGAAACCGGTAGAGCCCATGCGCAGGAAACCCATCAGGCCGACCATGAAGGTGAACAGCGTGGCGCCCACGGCCACGGCGCCCAGCTGGTGGGCGTGGGGGAGGTGGCCGATGACCGCGCTGTCGACCAGGGCTACCAGCGGCACGGAGATGTTGGACAGGATCATCGGCGCGGCCAATGCCCAGACCTTGCGGTGGGTGGGGCGGTGGCGCCAGTCAGTGAAGAGTTGGGACATTTGCATTCCATGAGACTTGGGGCCGCTATGCGGCCCCCTTATCGAATGCCGCAGTGTAACGACCAGGCAACCATTTAGCGCGACCATGGTCTCACCTCGCGCGCAACGCCGGGTGTTGCACCCGACCTTGCGCTATAGTTGCTGCCCTCACATACACGCTGCCAAAGAGTTCCTACTCCATGTTCAACAAAGGATTGTTGCTGGCCTGCGCGCTGGCCTTGCTCAGTGCCTGTGACTCTTCCACGCCAGACAAACCTGCGCCGGCGCAGAAGCCTGTTGCTACAGCGCCCGCCGAAGCCGCTGCCCCCAAACGCGAAGACCCCGCCGTGCTCGCCAAGCGCTACGAGGGCCGCGAAATCACGGTGCTGGACGTATCCGAAGTGCAGCTCGATGGTGCGGCCACGCTGTCGATCAGCTTCTCCGCACCGCTGGATGCCAAGCAGGACTTTGCCACCAAGGTACACCTGGTCGATACCGTCAAAGGCAAGCTCGACGGCGCCTGGGAACTCTCTGACAACCAGATGGAACTGCGCCTGCGCCACCTGGAACCACAGCGCAAGCTGGTGCTGACCGTGGACAAGGGCCTGCTCGCGGTCAACGGCAAGCAACTGGACAGCGAGTCGGTCACCCAGCTGGAAACCCGCGACATGCAGCCGACCATCGGCTTTGCCAGCCGTGGATCGCTGCTGCCCACACGCCTGGCCGAAGGGCTGCCGGTGATTGCCCTCAACGTCGACAAGGTCGATGTCGAGTTCTTCCGGGTGAAGCCGGAAATGCTCTCGACCTTCCTGGCCAGCTGGGGGCGCAACAGCAGCCTGTACTACTACCAGTCCAAGGAAACCCTGGACATGGCCGAGCTGGTCTACAGCGGCCGCTTCGACCTCAACCCTGCCCGTAACACCCGCGAAACCGTGCTACTGCCCATCGCCGGCATCAAGCCACTGCAGGATCCGGGTGTGTACCTGGCAGTGATGCGCGCCTCGGGCACCTACGACTACTCGCAGCCGGCGACCCTGTTCACCCTCAGTGACATCGGCGTGTCGGCACACCGTTACCGCGACCGCCTGGACGTGTTCGCGCAGGCGCTGGAAGGCGGCAAGGCGTTGAGCGGCGTCAACCTCGAAATCCATGACGAGAAGGGCAAGCTGCTGGCCCAGGCCAGTACCGATGGCAAAGGCCACGCCCAACTGCCGATCACCCCGAAGGCCGATACCCTGATCGCCACCCAAGGTGTGCACACCACCCTGCTGCGCCTGAACACCGCCGCGCTGGACCTGGCCGAATTCGACATCACCGGCCCCCAGGCCAACCCGCTGCAGTTTTTCATCTTCGGCCCGCGTGACCTGTATCGCCCAGGCGAAACCGTGCTGCTCAACGGCCTGCTGCGCGACCAGGACGGCAAACCCGTCAAAGCCCAACCCGTCAGCGTGGAAGTGCGCCGCCCGGATGAGCAGGTCAGCCGCAAGTTCGTCTGGGAAGCCGACAGCAATGGCTTGTACCAATACCAGCTGCAACTGGCCACCGAAGCCCCGACCGGGCGCTGGCAGTTGCTGCTCGACCTGGGCGGCGGGCGCAAGCAGGTGTATGAGTTCCTCGTCGAAGACTTCCTGCCTGAGCGACTGGCGCTGGAGCTGAAGGGGAGCAGCACGCCACTGTCGCCGGATGAGGATGCGCGCATCCAGGTCAATGGCCGTTACCTCTATGGCGCCCCGGCTGCTGGTAATCGCCTGAGTGGCCAGGCCTATGTGCGCCCGCTGCGCGAGGCGGTGCCCGCTCTGCCGGGCTACCAGTTTGGCTCGGTCACCGAAACCGAGCTGAACCAGGATCTGGAACTGGACGAAGTCACCCTCGACCAGGCGGGCAAGGCGGTGGTCGATATCGAAAGCCGCTGGGCCGAAGCCCGCTCGCCGCTGCAACTGACCGTGCAAGCCAGCTTGCAGGAGTCGGGTGGCCGTCCGATCACCCGGCGCCTGGAGCAGCCGATCTGGCCAGCCGAGCGCTTGCCGGGCCTGCGTGGCCTGTTCGATGGCGAGGAAACCGACAGTGACGGGCCAGTGGAATTCGAGTTCCTGGTGGCCGACCGCGATGGCAACAAGCTGGCGGCCGATGACCTCAAGGTGCGGTTGATTCGTGAGCGCCGCGACTACTACTGGAACTACTCGCAGAGCGACGGCTGGAGCTACGCCTACAACGAAAAATTCCTCACCCAGAGCGAAGAGACGGTCAGCGTCAAGGCCGGCTCCACTGCCAAGCTGAGCTTCCAGGTTGAATGGGGCCCTTACCGCGTCGAGGTGGAAGACCCGCAAACTGGCTTGGTTTCCAGCGAACGCTTCTGGGCCGGCTACCGTGCCCAGGACAACGCTGAAGGCGGTGCCGTACGCCCCGACCAGGTCAAGCTGGCGCTGGACAAACCGTCCTACGCCGACGGTGCCACGGCCAAGGTCACCGTCACCCCGCCTGCCGCAGGTAGCGGCTACCTGATGATCGAGTCCAGCGATGGCCCGCTGTGGTGGCAGGAAATCGACGTGCCCGCCGAAGGCAAGACCTTCGATGTGCAACTGGACAAAGCCTGGGCCCGCCACGACCTGTATATCAGCGCGCTGGTGATCCGCCCGGGTGAGCGCAAGGCCAACGCCACGCCCAAGCGTTCGGTGGGTGTGCTGCACCTGCCGCTGGACCGCGCTGAGCGCAAGTTGGCGGTGAGTCTGCAGGCACCAGACAAGATGCGCCCGAAACAACCGCTGACCGTGAAGGTGAAGGCCGCCAATGCGGATGGCAGCGTGCCCAGGCAAGTGCATGTGCTGGTGTCGGCGGTTGACGTGGGCATCCTCAACATCACCGATTTTAAAACTCCCGACCCGTTCGCCAGCCTGTTCGGTCGCAAGGCCTACGGTGCCGACCAACTGGATATCTACGGCCAGCTGATCGAAGCCGGGCAGGGCCGCCTGGCCAGCCTGGCGTTCGGTGGTGACGCGGCCATGGCCAAAGGGGGCAAGCGCCCTAATACCACGGTGACCATCGTCGCCCAGCAGAGCTTGCCGGTGACTCTGGATGACAAGGGTGAGGGCGAAGCTACGGTCGATATCCCGGACTTCAACGGCGAGCTGCGGCTGATGGCCCAGGCCTGGACCGAAGAACACTTCGGCATGGCCGAAGGCAAGACCGTGGTGGCCGCGCCACTGATTGCCGAGCTTTCGGCCCCGCGCTTCCTGGCCGGAGGCGACCGCACCAGTCTGGCGCTGGATTTGGCCAACCTGTCGGGCCGCGCTCAACAACTGAATGTTGAAATCACCACCGAGGGGCAGCTTAGCCTCGTGGCCAGTGCCGTACAGAACGTAGCCCTGACTGAAGGCCAGCGTTCGACACTGATGATCCCGGTGCAGGCCCAGGGCGGCCTGGGGCAAGGCAAGGTGCATGTGCGGATCACAGGCCTGCAACTACCAAACGAGCCGACCACCGCGTTCGAACGGGAGTGGACGTTGGGCGTGCGCCCGGCCTACCCGGCGATGCTCAAACACTACCGCGTGGCTTTGAAAGACCAACCCTGGACCCTGCCTGAGGCGGACCTGGCGGCCTTCGAGCCTGCCGGCCTGGAAGCGAGCCTGGCCTTGTCGAGCCGGCCGCCGCTGAACCTGGCCGAGCAGATTCGCGCCCTGGAAGCCTACCCCTACGGTTGCCTTGAGCAGACCACCAGCGGCCTTTACCCGTCGTTGTACGCCGATGCCGACAGCCTCAAGCGCCTGGGCATCAAGGGCGAGCCGGCGGACGTGCGCAAGCGCAAGATCGAGATGGGCATCGAGCACCTGTTGGGCATGCAGCGCTACAACGGCAGCTTTGGCCTGTGGAGTTCGGACAGCGAAGAAGAGTACTGGCTGACTGCCTATGTCACCGACTTCCTGCTGCGTGCCCGTGACCAGGGTTACGGCGTGCCGGCCGAGGCGTTGAAGAAGGCCAGCGAGCGCCTGCTGCGCTACCTGCAAGAGCGCAACCTGATCGAAGTGGACTACAGCGAAAACGCCGACCACACCCGCTTCGCCGTGCAGGCCTATGCAGCGCTGGTGCTGTCGCGCAGTCAGCAGGCGCCGTTGGGTGCCTTGCGTGGCCTGTTCGAGCGCCGTGCCGATGCGCGTTCCGGCTTGCCGCTGGTACAACTGGCAGTGGCACTGGACAAGATGGGCGACAAGCCGCGAGCCGAGCAGGCTTTGCAGGCGGGCCTGGGCATCAGCCGTGGCAAAGGCTGGATGGCGGACTACGGCAGCGCACTGCGTGATCAGGCGTTGATCCTGGCCTTGTTGCAGGAGAGCAACCTTGCCAGCAGTCAGGTCGACCAGCGGCTGTTCGCCTTGTCGGACGAACTGGCGGCCAACCGCTGGTTGTCGACCCAGGAGCGCAATGCACTGTTCCTTGCCGGCCGTGGCCTGTTGGGCAAGCCGGAAGGCAAGTGGCAGGCACGCCTGGACAGCGCTGGCGAGGTGCGCGAGTTCAACAATGCCGAAGCCGGCATGAAGCTGGAAGGCCCGCTGCTGGCTTCGCCGCTGAGCGTGCAGAACGAAGGCAGCGAGACGCTGTACCAGCAACTCACCCTGTCTGGTTACCCCCGTCAGGCGCCTGCGGCCGGCGGCAATGGTATGCAGATTCGCCGTGAGTACCTGGGCATGAATGGCCAGCCATTGGACCTGCATAACCTGCGCAGCGGCGACCTGGTGCTGGTGCACCTTGCGCTCAAGGCCGAAGACCGCGTGCCGGATGCCTTGGTGGTGGACTTGCTGCCCGCAGGCCTGGAGCTGGAAAACCAGAACCTGGCGCAGAGTGCCGCCAGCCTGGACAACGCCAGCACCGCGGTGAAGGAATGGCGCGAGTCGATGCAGAACGCCAGCGTGGTGCACCAGGAGTACCGTGATGACCGTTATGTTGCCGCGCTCAAGCTCGACGGCTACGGCACCACCCACCTGTTGTACCTGGCGCGGGCGGTGACCCCGGGCACCTACCGTGTGCCGCCGCCGCAGGTTGAGTCGATGTACCGGCCGAACCTGCAGGCCGTGGGGGATGGGCAAGGGGAGATGACCGTAAAAGCCCGGTAAGAATCTGCCCTGCGCATCCACTGGGTCGCGCAGGGCAGCTCTACCATCAGTGAATCACCCAGCTCATCACCCACAGCCCCAGCACCAGCCAGATGATCCCGAGGATGATCGAGGCGCGCATGAACGCGCGGATGGCCGAGTACAGCAGCATCAGGCCGACGATCAGGGCCAGGATGCTGAGCAGCGAGGTGTCCATGCCCAGTGTGCGCGCCAGGCCGTCGATGAAATTGCCGCCAGCATTGGCCAGCAGGTTGAACAGCCCGCTCAATGCGTCGACGATGAAGCGGATCAACGACCCCAGTGCCTGGCCCAGCCACTCGAAAAAACCTTCTACATGCATAGTTGTTTCCTGATGAACGATTCGGCGAGGTTGCCGTTCCCAAGCCTTTGGCCATCACCTGGCCAGGTCGGTTCCCGATGCCAAGCTTAGCGCGGCCATGCACGCGTGCGGGCAAGTGGTTGCGTGCCACGGTAATCGGCTTGCTAGTGCTGTGTGGCCTGGTGTGGCTGGCTGACCGGATCTGGCCGCTGCCCATGCCGGGCGACGACCTGGCCCGGGTGGTGGTGGCCGAAGACGGCGCGCCGTTGTGGCGCTTTGCCGATGCCGAGGGTGTCTGGCGCTACCCGGTCAGCCCTGACGAAGTTTCGCCGTTGTACCTGCAGGCCTTGCTGACTTACGAGGACCGCTGGTTCTACCGCCATCCCGGGGTCAACCCGCTGGCCCTGGCCCGAGCCGCCTGGCTGAACCTGCGCGGCGGACGCGTGGTGTCGGGCGGCAGCACGCTGTCGATGCAGGTGGCACGGCTGCTTGACCCGCATGAACGTACTCTGGCCGGTAAACTGCGCCAACTGTGGCGTACGGCGCAGCTGGAGTGGCATCTGTCCAAGCGCGAAATCCTGCAGATCTACCTTGACCGCGCACCCTTTGGCGGCACCTTGCAGGGGGTTGCCGCAGCCAGCTGGGCGTACCTGGGCAAATCACCCCTGCACCTGACCCCGGCCGAAGCAGCGCTGCTGGCGGTACTGCCACAGGCGCCCAGCCGGCTACGGCCGGACCGCCATCCTGCGCGTGCCCAGCGTGCCCGCGACAAGGTGCTGCAGCGCCTGGCCGAATACCAGGTATGGCCTGCGCAGCAAATCCGCGAGGCAGCCGAGGAGCCGCTGGTGCTGGCGCCACGTCAGGAGCCCGCCTTGGCGCCCTTGCTCGCCAGACGGCTGAACAGCGCCGACAGCCCACCGCTGATCCGCACCACCCTCGATGCGGCACTGCAGCGGCGCCTGGAAGACCTGCTGTTGGGCTGGCGTGCGCGCCTGCCGGAGCGTACCTCGGCAGCCATCCTGGTAGTCGAGGCGCAGACCATGGCGGTGCGTGCCTACCTGGGCTCGATTGATCTGGCCGATGAGCGCCGCTTCGGGCATGTCGACATGGTGCGTTCGCTACGTTCACCCGGTTCTACGCTCAAGCCGTTCCTGTACGGCATGGCGCTGGATGATGGCCTGATACATTCCGAATCGCTACTGCAGGACGTGCCACGCCGCTATGGCGACTACCGGCCCGGTAACTTCTCCATGGGCTTCAGCGGGCCGGTGTCGGCCAGTTCGGCGCTGGCCCTGTCACTCAACTTGCCGGCGGTGCAATTGCTGGAGGCCTACGGCCCGAAACGCTTTGCCGCGCAACTGCGCATGGCGGGTATGCCGCTGATACTACCGCCGCTGGCCGAGCCCAACCTGTCGTTGATCCTCGGTGGCGCCGGTAGCCGTCTGGAAGACGTGGTGGGTGGTTATGCAGCCTTCGCGCGCGGTGGCAACAGCGCGAGGGTGCGCTTGCAACCTCAGGACCCGCTGGTAGAGCGGCGCTTGCTGTCACCGGGGGCGGCGTGGATCATCCGGCGCATTCTCAGTGGCCAGGCGCGCCCCGACCGCGACCCGCACGCCGAGCTGGTGCAGCGCCCGCAACTGGCCTGGAAAACAGGCACCAGTTATGGCTTTCGCGATGCCTGGTCGATTGGCGTGGGCCCGCGCTACCTGATCGGCGTGTGGATCGGCCGCCCGGACGGCACACCCGTACCCGGCCAGTTCGGCCTGGCCTCGGCGGCGCCACTGATGCTGCAGGTGCATGACCTGCTGAGCAACCGCGACAGCCAGCGCGGCATCAGCGTGCCGGCGGAGCGAGTACCGGCGAATATCGGGGTGGCGGCGATCTGTTGGCCGCTGGGCCAGCCGATGAGCAAGCAGGACCCCAACTGCCGGCGTCAGCGTTTTGCCTGGACCCTGGACGGCACCACGCCGCCAACCCTGCAAGCTGCCGATCAGCCGCTGGGCCTGGGCCTGCGTGAACGCGTGTGGGTCAACGAGCAGGGGCTGCGTGTGGATGGTAGCTGCCCAAGCGCCAAGGCCCGTGACATCGCGTTGTGGCCGGCCCCGCTGGAGCCCTGGCTACCCCGTGTCGAGCGGCGCGCGGCGCGCCTGCCGGCCATCGACCCGGCCTGCCCGCCGCAGGTGACGGCCAGCGCACCGCCGCTGTCGATCGTCGGCGTGCGCCCCGGAGACAACCTGCGCCGCCCGGCCACCAGCAGCGAGCCGTTGCAACTCTATGTATCGGCCTTGGGCGGCGGCGGGCGGCGCTGGTGGTTCCTCAATGGCCAGCCCTTGGGCGAAACCCGGGGGCAGGACAGCCTGCTGGTTCGCTTGCCGCAGGCCGGACAGGCCGAGCTCAGCGCGCTGGATGAAAGCGGCGAGACGGCGCGGGTGGCGTTCCAGGTCAGCGAGTAGGCGTTCGACGGCATTCGGGCCAGCACCTACGCTTGCAGATAACGGGTGTGACCGGCTGGCGCCCCGTAACCAAGGGAACATGGAGCGCCCTATGCGTCCTCTGGCCGTGCCCCTGCTGTTGTTGCCTTGGGCGCTTGCTGCCCACGCAGAGCCATTGCCGGGTTTTCTCGACAGCCATGAATACGAACGGCGCCTGCCTGCTGCCAACCTGCCGATAGAGGCCTACCGCCCCATCAGCCCCAACCTGAGGTTGGCCGGGCCGGTTGGCGAAAGACTTGACTGGGCACCTGCGGACACGCCCGTCGTTGTGCATAAAGTGCGTTTCGAGGGGGGCACGGTGTTCCCCTTGAGTGATCTGCGCGAGCACTACCAGCCGCTGGTCGGGCGCCAGACCACGTTGGGCGAGTTGCAGCAGTACACCCAGCAGCTAACCCAGCGCTATCGGCAGGAGGGTTACCTGCTTTCCTATGCCTACCTGCCACCGCAGGATGTGGCCGAGGGCCGGGTGAATGTGGTGCTGGTCGAGGGTTACATTCGCGATTACCACGTCGACGGTGATATCGGCCCGGCCAGCGACTATCTCCGGCAGCTATTGGCACGCCTTGAGGCTGAGCGCCCGCTGACCCGCGAAACGCTAGAGCGCTACCTGGGGCTGGCAGGGCGCTTGCCCGGCGTGTCGATAGAGGCTGAGCTGGCGATGGCAAGAACCGGTGACGGTGCGGCCCTTTTGACCGTGCATGCGCGGCACAAACCGTTCAGCGCCGCTGTTACGTTGGCAGACTCCAGTCGCGATGATGCACAGGCGCTGCTGACGGCCACCAGCAATGCCCAGACCCGCTTTGCCGAACAGTTCCAGGCCAGCCTGCTACTGCCCCCAGGCGATGACCAGGTGCATTACCAACGGCTGGATTACAGCCAGCACCTGGACGAGGCCGGCAGCCAACTGTTGTTGTCTGCTTCGCGCTACCGCAGTGAGCCGGGCACGCGAATCCGCCTGGACGATGGCCGCGACATCACCCGTGAGCGTGACAGCCAACGCTATGCGATAGGCCTGCGCCAACCCGTGATTGTCAGGCCGAATGAATGGCTGGCCGTGCAGGGGCACGTGTATGCGGTCAGCGAACATGTCGAAGAGCGGCAGTCTTCGTCACGGGACTACGACACTTCTGTGCGTGCGCTGTCATTCGAGGGCGACTGGCGCAAAGTGGAAGGTAGTCGCCTGCGCATGGTCAGTGCCGGGGTCTACCAAGGCCTGGATTACCTGGGCGCCCGCAGCGATGCCGACTACGACATGGACTTTTTGCGGTTCAGGTTGTCGGCCCTGCAAAGTGACCCGCTGTCAGCGAGTTGGCAGGGTGTAGTGTCTGGCGCGTTGTACTGGAGTGATGACCGGCTACCCGATAGCGAACGGGTGGGGTTTGGTGGGCAGAGCTTCGGGCGTGGCTATCCCCGTGATCAGGCCGACGGAGACAAGGGGTGGGGTGTGGCTTACGAGGTGAGCTACAGCATGCGGGGTAGTAGGTTGGCGCTGGTTAAGCCCTATTTGGCAGTGGATGCGGCGCAGACCTGGCATAACCGGGGATCGGTGGAGGATGCCCACCTGGCTTCGGCGGCACTGGGTGTACGGTTGGGGGATGGGCGGCTTTTCAATGTTGCGTTGGAGGTGGCAAAACCGCTGGCGGATGTGGCGTTGGACAGTCTGGACCGTGCCCCCCGCTTGACCTTGAGTATTGGCCTTCAACTGTAGGGGCTGCAGAGCAGCCCTGGTGATTCTGAGTCAATCACTCAATGGGTAGTGAACCGCTGGTGAACCGGTGACGAACTGGGCGTTAGCGCGAGTGCCAACTGGGTGCGGTTGTGCATGTGGGTCAGGCGCAGTACCTGCGACACATACAACTTCACCGTGTTTTCGGTAATGCCCAGCTCACAGGCAATCTGGTAGTTGGTCTTGCCCTTGCTCACCAGCCGTGCCACTTCAAGTTGGCGCGGCGATAGCTTCTCGAACGCTGCCGGTAGCTCGCTCTCACTGTCTTCCACATCGCTGGCGCGTCGGTGGGTGCCTTGGCCGCGGGCCTTTTCCAGGTCCTGGTACAATTCGTCCACCGAGTCGGCCAGATTCTGCAACCGCTGGTTCAACCCGCCCAAGGCGCGGAAGTTGCGCTGGCGCTCCAGTAGGGCCTCTTCCTGGCGGCGCACGCCCTCGAGCAGTTCATCGAGGTCCGTGGGCTTCTGGTAGTAATCGGCAAAGCCTTCACGCAGGGCGCGGATCACATCCTGTTTTTCCGCGCGCCCAGTCAGCATGATGGCTTCGAACATGCGCTGCCCGGTGATTTGCTTGAGCGCGCGAACCAGTTCGATACCATCACGGTCGGGCATGTGCAGGTCGCAGATGATCAGGCCAATGGCCTCGTCAGCCAGGTAGCGCTCGAGGGCTTCGTCGGTGGAATGGGCCGGCAGGCAGTGGTAACCCCGGCTTTCAAGAAACTCACATAGCTGTTCGACGATGACTGGCTGGTCATCGACCACCAAAATCTTCACATCACTGAAAGGTCTGGACACGATCAACTCCCTGTTCGTATGCGGCCCTGCTCCCGGGCCAGACGCTCTGGCAGCTTAAAAATAGCCCTACGTTGCGATTTTGTACAAGGCATGTACAAGGTATCGGACCATAGGTTGGCTCATTGGATCCATACCGCCGTTAGAAGAAAACCTGCTAGCACATAGGGTACGAAGGCCTGTTTGTCGCCCATTTCTTCAGTCAGGGTTTGCAACCGCTTCTTTACTTTGGGGTTGAGCAGGGTCCACAGACGCCGGCGGGTAAGCAGCCACACCAGCACACTGACGCCGGCGCCGATGAAGGTGCCGAGCACGTATTGCGGGCTGGTGGCGAGGGCCAGCGCGCCCATCAGCTTGACGTCGTCGGCACCGAAGCGGCCGAGCATGTACCCCGGCAAGGTCAGCAGCATGACGATGGCCAGCGCCCAGCCGGCATCGGCGGCCTCGGCGCCGATCCAGCTGCGACCGGTGGCGAACAGCCAGACCAGAGCGCCCGTTGCCACGCCCAGGGTCAGCAGGTTGGAGATCTGGCGTTGACGCACATCCTGTTCGGAGCACAAGGCAAGCCACAGCAGGAGAACAATGCTTTGCATTGGCAGGTCGCCTTTCCCAAAAGTTGAACACTTCTACCCGGTCAGTCAGGTTTCCTTAAGTGAAGATAGACGGGAACCTGCGAGGGAGTGGGCGGGAACGGGAAAAAGGCGTGGTCGAAATGGATTTTGTCGTTCTTGACACCGTTTAAGTGGGGGAGCGACCTTGGGGCGCGAAAAGGTGCTCCCACTATTAAGGGCTGAGGCTTATTTCTTGCTACCCGGCGGGTAGTTGGCCAATACCTTGTTCACAGTATTGCGGATGGCGCTGTTGCGTTCTTCCGGGCTTGGCGGGTAGTTGTTCATGATTTGCTCGGCACTGCCGCGCCACACCAGCTTGCCGTCACGCCCGTCGAACATATCCACCTGAATGGTCGCGACCTTGTAGTCGACACTGCGGGTTTCGTTGTACATCGGGCCACCCCAGTAACCGCCCCAATAGCCACCCCAGCCACCGCCATAGTTGGTGGTGATCTGCTGCTGGCGCTGCTCGACGATCAGGTAGGTGCGGACCGTCAGGTCAGGCCGTGCGCCACCCTGGACCGGGCGCAGCCCACGTTGGTCGAGCTGGTCGGCTACCGCCTGGCGGATGCGCTGCTCGGTAAGGTCGCTCTTGATGCGGGGGTCGTCCGGGCGGTACTGCAGGCCCGGTTCCTGCCACGCCCAGCTGCGGTAAGCGGCAAAGTCACGGCTGGCATCGAAATCCTGCTGGACGTTGTTGCTGGAGCAGGCTGCAAGCAGTAACACGAATGACAGTAGAACGAGACGGCGCAACATGATGGTTCTCCGTTAGCGATTAACTGGGAGGATAGCCGCTGAGCGCTTTGTGCACAGAGTCGCGCAGGGCGCTTTCGCGTTCACGCGGCGAGTCCTTGTCGCTGCCGCTTTCGGCGCTGGCACTCCATACCGGCTGACCGCTGCGGGCGTCGTACAGGTCGATGCGCACTACCATCACGTCCACTTCGTAGGTGCGTACGATGGGCACGCTGGCATAACCCCCGTAGCCATGGCGATAGCCACCATAGCCCACGCCACCGTAGGGGTAGGGGCCGTAGTACGGGTCGTAGGTGTCGTAGTCACGCACCTGGCGCAAGCGTTTTTCCAGGCGCATGTCGGCGCTCACCAGCAGGTCGCCGGTGGCACCTCGGGCGGGGCGCAGGCCATGCTGGTCGAGTGCCCCGCTGACAGCATCGGCCAGTTGCGCCGGGTCGGCATTGGCCGAGCCACTGGGCAGTTCGCCGTTGCGCCAGCTCCAACTGCGGTAGTGCCCATAATCGCGGGCGGGTGCCGGGTAGGCACTGGCGTCGAAGGTGGTGGCCGCCTGGGCGGGGGCCGGAGGCAGCGGGCGGCTGCTGGCCACATACGGGTTGCTGCCCTGGCAGCCAGCCAGGGCGAATGGCAGCAGGGCCAGGCACAACAGACGGTACGGCATGAACTCCTCCGGCAGGGTGGGTTAGCGGGGGCGGCACACCCAGTGCAGGTAGCGGCCAAGCCCGGCGAAGGCGGGGTGGCGGCGGTGGGCCAGTTCCATTTCCAGCAGGTCGAGCAGCTCGGCCTTGCCCTGGAACTCCTTGGGCATGTAGTCGTGGAACACCCGCACACCGCTTTCGCTTTCAACTTGCCACATAGGATCAAGTTGCGCCTTGAGCGCGCGTGGATCAAGCGGTTTCTGTGGGGTCAGGCTCTGCTTTTCACCTTCCAGCCGGTTGCTGCGCAACTTGCGGAAATGGCCCTTGAGCAGGTTGCGATAGACCAGGGCGTCGCGGTTGTAGAAGGCCAGTGACAGCCACCCGGAAGGCGCCGTGAGCTGGTGCAGTACGGGCAGGATGCTCTCAGGCTCTGCCAGCCATTCGAGTACGGCATGGCATAGCACCAGGTCGTAAGGTTCGGTGAGCTGGCCGAGCAGGTCTTGCCAGGGGGCCTGGATGAACGTGGCAGTCTGGCCAGCCTCGGCAAAGCGCGCGCGGGCGCCATCGAGCATCGGCGCGGCAGGCTCGGCCAAGGTCAGGTGATGACCACGCTGGGCCAGCCACAAGGCCATGTGGCCCAGCCCGGCACCGATATCGAGAATGCGCAGCGGCCGATCGGGCAGTGCCTCGGCCAGGTCGGCTTGCAGCACGGCCAGGCGGATCGCACCCTTGGCACCGCCGTAGATCTTCTCGGCAAAGCGAGTGGCCAGCTCATCGAAGTGACGGTCATTCATCGGGCGAAGCGCCTTTCGCTGTCGGCCAGCTTGGCCCGCACCACCTGGTCCATGTCCAAGCCCAGCTCGCTGCACAGCAGCAACAGATAGAGCACCACATCACCGACCTCCTGGCCGGCGTGGGCCAGTTTGTCGGCAGGCAGCTGGCGCGATTCGTCTTCGCTCAGCCACTGGAAAATTTCTACCAGCTCGGCCATTTCGACGCTGGCGGCCATGGCCAGGTTCTTCGGGCTGTGGAAACCGCGCCAGTCGTTGTTGTCGCGGATCTGGTGCAGGCGTTGGGTGAGTTCTTGCAGATTCATCGGGGTCTCCTAATGCTGCATAGCTTCTGCCCAGGCCCGATGCAAAGCAAGTGGCCTACACCCGACCCCACCGCCCGATCATATGCAATACCTCCCCATGCCCCTCCAGCCGTAGCTGACCTGCAGTGCCTGCCTCACTGGCACTGAGCACCACCTCCGACGGCAACCGTACCGGTTTGCGGAAGTCCACTTCAAAGGCATACCCACTGTGCGGCAGGTGCCCACGCAATGCCGCCAGGGCCATGGCCATGCTCCACATGCCATGGGCAATGGCTGTAGGAAAGCCGAACAACCGGGCACTGACAGCACTGAGGTGGATAGGGTTGTAGTCCCCGCAGACCTTGGCATACCGCCGGCCGATGTCACTGTCGGCGTACCAGCGGCTGGCCTCGGGTAATGCATCTGGCTTAGCTTCGGGTGGTTCACTCGCCTCGCCTTCCAGCTTCAACCCACGTACCAGCATGCGGCTGGTTTCGCGCCAGAGCAGGCCAATGCCGTCTTCGGCCTCGGTGACCAGGTCGAAGGTGCCGCCCTTTGCATGCGGTTGCAGGTTGTGCGCATACACCGCAACGCGCAGCCCTTCGATACCGCCAAGCGGGCGCAGCACTTCGATGCGGTTGTACAGATGCACCAGGCCGAGCAGTGGGAAGGGGAAGTCTGGAGCGGTCATCAACTGCAACTGCAGGTTGAACGCCATGACATGTGGATACGTCGCCGGCAGGCGGCCATCGTCGGGAAAGTGGCAGAGCTTCCGGTAGGCGCCCAGGTTGCCCTGCTGAACCGGGATGAAGCAGCGTAGGCCATCGTCCGGCAGGTGGTCGCCGCTGATGGTGCGTTTGCTGGCTGCGCGCAGGTACAGGCTGGCGCGCGAAGCCGGGCTGTGCAGGTCATGCCAGTGTCGGCTCATGCTCAGGCCCCCATCAATGCCTGGCCGCACACCCGCAGCACCTGGCCGTTGACTGCCCCGGAGCCCGGTTGACTGAGCCAGGCAATGGCTTCGGCGACGTCCTGCGGACGCCCGCCCTGGCCCAACGAGCTCAGGCGCCGGCCGGCCTCACGCAGGCCCATGGGCATGGCTGCGGTCATGTGGGTTTCGATAAAGCCGGGCGCCACGGCATTGATGCTGCCGCCACGTTCGGCGAGCCGGGGCGCCCAGGCCTGGGCCAGACCGATCAGCCCGGCCTTGCTGGCGGCGTAGTTAGCCTGCCCACGGTTGCCGGCAATGCCGCTGACCGAGGCCAGCAGGGTGATACGTGCGTTTTCCCCCAGCGCGCCACTGTCATACAGCGCCTGGGTCAGTACCTGTGGGGCCTTGAGGTTGACGGCCAGCACCGCGTCCCAGTAGTCCGGGGTCATGTTGGCCAGGGTCTTGTCACGCGTGATGCCGGCGTTGTGCACCACGATGTCGATGCCGTCGGGCAAGGCCGCCAGCAGTTGCGTTGCCGCGTCGCTGGCGCAGATATCCAGCGCCAGCGCCTTGCCACCCAGGCGTGCAGCGAGGGCGTCGAGGTCCTGGCTGGCCTGTGGTACATCCAGCAGCAGCACATCAGCGCCATCCCGTGCCAGGGTTTCGGCAATGGCAGCGCCGATGCCGCGCGCTGCGCCAGTGACCAGGGCACGACGGCCGGCCAGTGGGCGGGTCCAGTCCTCAACCTGGCTGATACAGGCTTCCAGGCGCAGCACCTGGCCAGAGATGAAAGCACTCTTGGGCGAGAGGAAAAAGCGCAGGGCGCCCTCCAGCTGGTCATCGGCTCCGGGGGCGACATACAGCAGCTGGGCAGTCGCGCCGTTGCGCAGCTCCTTGGCCAGCGAACGGCTGAAGCCTTCCAGTGCCCGTTGGGCAACGCTGGCCAACAGATTGTCGAGGCTTTCCGGTGCGCGCCCCAGCACCACGATATGCGCGCAAGGCGCCAGGCTACGCAGCAGGGGCTGGAAAAATTCGCGCAACTGCTTCAAGGCATCGCTGTCGGACAGATGACGGGCATCGAATACCACGGCCTGGATTTTCGGCCCCAGGCCGGCCACCCAGGCTTCAGCCAGCAGGTCGTCGGCATTGAAGCTGTAAACCTCGTCAGTCAGGCATGGGGCGATGGCTTCAACCTGTTTCGCCATTGGCCCGCCGCCCAGCACCAGCGCCCCTTCCACCGGGCGTAGGCGGCCGGCCTGCCAGCGCTCCAGCGGGGCTGGGCGTGGCAGGCCAAGGGCATCCACGAGGCGGCGGCCGAGGTTGGAGTTGGCAAAGCCGAGGTAGCGATCGCTCATGAGTGGGTCTCCGCAAAGGCAAGCTTGAAAGTGTGGACCAACTTCGTGGCAAGGTCGTTCGCCCACGGTAAAAACACCTAGGCTGTACGGATCAAATTGTTTCAGGAGGAAAAAGCGCATGCGTTCACTTCGCCGGGTCGCGATCCTGGGCGGCAACCGAATTCCCTTCGCCCGCTCCAACGGCGCTTACGCCACGGCCAGCAACCAGGCGATGCTCACTGTTGCCCTTGAAGGATTGATCGAACGCTATCGCCTGCATGGGCTGCGGCTGGGGGAGGTAGTGGCTGGCGCGGTGCTCAAGCACTCGCGCGACATGAACCTCACCCGCGAATGTGTGCTGGGTTCGCGCCTTTCACCGCAGACCCCGGCCTATGACCTCCAGCAAGCCTGCGGTACCGGGCTCGAAGCGGCGTTGCTGGTGGCCAACAAGATCGCCCTGGGGCAGATCGACAGTGGTATTGCCGGCGGCGTGGATACCACCTCCGACGCACCGATTGCCGTCAACGAAAGCCTGCGCCACATCCTCCTGCAAGCCAACCGTGGCAAAAGCCTGAGCGAGCGGCTCAAGCCCTTTCTCAAGCTCAGGCCTCACCACCTGAAACCCGAACTACCACGCAATGGCGAACCACGCACCGGGCTGTCGATGGGCGAGCATTGCGAGCGTATGGCCCAGGCCTGGCGCATTGGCCGTGCCGAACAGGACGCGTTGGCGCTGCTCAGCCACCAGAAACTGGCTGCCGCGTATGCCGAGGGTTGGCAGGATGATTTGCTGACGCCGTTTCTTACGTTGACCCGCGACAATAACCTGCGCCCCGACCTGACCCTTGAGCGGTTGGCCAAGCTGCAACCCGCCTTTGACCGCAGCGGGCAGGGCACGCTGACGGCCGGTAACGCCACACCGCTGACGGACGGCGCCTCTATGGTGTTGCTGGGCAGCGAGGAATGGGCCGCGCAGCAGGGGCTGGAGGTGCTGGCTTATCTGGTCGATGGCGAAACCGCTGCGGTGGACTTTGTGACCGGTCGCGAAGGGCTCTTGATGGCGCCGGTGTATGCCGTGCCACGCTTGCTGGCGCGCAATGGCCTGACCTTGCAAGACTTTGACTACTACGAAATCCACGAAGCCTTCGCTGCCCAGGTGCTGTGTACGCTCAAGGCCTGGGAAGATGCCGATTATTGCCGTGAACGGTTGGGGCTGGAGGCGCCGCTTGGGGCGATTGACCGCAGCAAGCTCAATGTAAAAGGCAGCTCGCTGGCAGCGGGGCACCCGTTTGCGGCGACCGGAGGGCGCATATTGGCCAACCTGGCCAAGCTGTTGGCCACGGCAGGGAAGGGGCGAGGGTTGATATCGATTTGTGCGGCAGGTGGGCAGGGGGTGACGGTGATTGTCGAGCGCACCTGACGTGCGTCTGCGTCAGCTGTTAGGCTTGTCCCATCAGAACTACAAGAAGCCGCCATGCCGACCATCGGACATCCCCGCGCCATCCCGGCGCTTGACCACCTGCCCAGGCCTCTCTACGCCCGTGCCGAAAGCCTCGGCGCCGGCTCCTGGACCACCCGCCACCAGCACGACTGGGTGCAGTTTTCCTACGCCATCAGCGGTGTACTTGGCGTGTACACCCGCGACGGCAGTTACTTCGCGCCGCCCCAGTGGGGGGTGTGGATTCCTGCTGATGCCGAGCACGAAGTGGTGACCTCGATGCAGGCCGAAATGCGCAGCCTGTATGTACGGCGTGATGCCTGCCCGTGGGCACCAGAGCAATGCCGGGTGCTGGAAGTAACCCCGTTGGCACGCGAGCTGATCAAGCAGTTTTGCCTGTTCCCGGCGGATTACCCCGAAGATGACAGCGCCGAAGCACGCCTGGTGGCGGTGCTGCTCGACCAGTTGCGCACGTTGCCCGAGGTCGGTTTTTCGCTGCCGTTGCCAAGGCACCCTGGGTTGCTGGGGCTGTGCAACGGTTTGATTGCTGCACCGGACCAGCCGCAGACATTGCAGCAATGGGCGCGGGAGCTGGGTTGCTCGGAGAAGACGCTGATGCGGCTGTTCCAGCGGGAGACTGGGTTGAGCTTTCGAAACTGGCGGCAGCGCATGCGGCTGTTGTCGTCGCTGGCGTTGCTGGAGGCGGGGGAGAATGTGACCGAGGCGGCGCTGGGATGTGGGTATGACTCGACTTCGGCTTACATTGCGGCGTTCAAGCAGTTGTTCGGGGCGACGCCTGGGGAGTTGAAGCTTTAGTCCTCGGTTGCCTGTACCTGCCTCTTCGCGGCGTTAGTCGCGAAGAGGCAGGTACAGGCAACGCATCAGGTGCGGAACCTGCGCACAAGCGCATCCAGCTCATTGGACAGCCCTGCCAGGCTCTCCGAGTCCACCCGCGCCGCCTGGGCCAGTTCGGCGACCAGCTGGGCATCACCGTGAATCTGGCTGATGTGACGGTTGATGTCCTCGGCCACCTGATGCTGTTCCTCGGCGGCTGTGGCGATCTGCGTATTCATGTCGCGGATCACATCCACCGATTCCCGGATTTGCCCGAAGCTGTCGCGTGCCAGGCCAATGCGGCTCACCGATTGCTGCGATACCTCCAGGCTGGCATGCATCTGCGCGGCCACTTCGGCAGTGCGGTTGGCCAGGTTGCCCAGCAGGCCATCGATTTCGGCAGTGGAGTCGGCAGTGCGTTTGGCCAGGGCCCGTACTTCATCGGCCACCACGGCAAAGCCACGGCCTTGCTCACCCGCGCGGGCGGCTTCGATGGCGGCGTTGAGGGCCAGCAGGTTGGTCTGCTCGGCGATCGAGCGGATGGTGCCGAGGATCGACTGGATGGCATTGCTGTCCCGCTCCAGCTGCTGGATCGACTGGGCCGACTGCTCGATTTCCTGGCTCAGGCGGTCAACGCTGTGTACCGCTGCATCGATCTGCTGCTGGCCTTCGCGGGCCTGCTGCTGACCGCTGTCGGCCGACTGCGCTGCCTGGCTGCAGGAGCGCGCCACTTCGTTGGCGGTGGCGACCATTTCGTGGAACGCGGTGGAAACCATGTCCACGGCTTCGCGCTGGCGGCCTGCGGCCTCGGCCATGTCGCTGGAGACGCGGGTCGAGCTGCTGGAGGTGCTGAGGATTTTGCCGGCGGCAGCGCCAATGTGCTGGATCAGGCTGCGGATGGCGCCCAGGAACTGGTTGAACCAGCTGGCCAGTTGCGCGGTTTCGTCGCGGCCGCGGATTTCCAGGTTACGGGTCAGGTCACCTTCACCTTGGGCAATGTCTTCCAGGCCGTTGGTAACGCTGTTGATCGGGCGCACGATCAGTTTGGCGAACGCTGCACCCACCACGGCGAACAACGCCGCCAACACCACGGCGACGACCCCGATCAGCCAGGTTAGCCGGGTGGTGGTCTGCATCACTTCGCTGTGTTCGATCAGGCCGATGAAGGTCCAGCCCAGTTGCTCGTCGGGGTAGACGTTGGCCATGTAGCGCACGCCATTGAGCTCGACTTCGACCAGGCCTTTGCCCGCCTTGGCCAACTCGGCATAACCACCGCCAAAGCTCGCCAGTTGCTTGAAGTTGTGCCCGGCGTCGCGTGGGTCGACCATTACGTTACCGTTGCTTTCCACCAGCATCAGGTAGCCGCTTTCGCCCAGCTTGATCTGCTTGATGATCTCGGTAAGGCCCTTGAGCGACACGTCGATGTTGACCACGCCACCGGGGTTGCCCAGCTGGTTGGCCACGGCGCGCACGGTGCTGACCAGTACCGCATCGTCTGCAGCCCAGTAGTAGGCGCCGGTACGTACGGTTTTGCCCGGGTTGGCCATGGCCAGTTGGTACCAGGGGCGAGTCCGTGGGTCGTAATTGACGAACTTCTGCCCTGCCGGCCAGCCTGTGTAGCCACCGTCGTTCACCCCGTAGGACAAGTAGGCATACGCAGGGTGTGAGTTGGCCAGGCGGGTCATGAAGTCAAGGAGCTTGCTGGCCTGCTCGCCCAGTTCGTAGGACGGCGAGGCACTCATGTACTTGTTCAGCTCGCTGCCCGTGGCGGCGACCATTGGCTGCGAAGCCATGTACTCGACGTTCTGGTTGATGCCCTGGAAGAAGATGTTCATCGCGTTGCTGACCTGGCGGATTTCCCGGCTGCTGCTGTCGAGGAATCCGTCGCGGGCTTCGCCACGCAGGTTGAGGACCACCAAGGTGGCCACGAGGACGATGGGCAAGCCGGCGATGACCGCGAATGCCCAGGTCAGTTTCTGTTTGATGCTCATCGACGCTCCCGGAATTTTTATTGTCGACACACGAGGCAGGTAGCCAGTGCATCGGCAGCATCCGGGTTTTATGTAGCCAGAACGCCCGTATTTATTGGATAAAGTCGTAGTTGGTGACTATTCGGTCGCGTTTGGACGCTTTTGGCATACCAAACGCGTGTGACCGTTCAGTGGCAGCAGCTGCCGGCGGCGCCGTTGGCGAGGTCTTTGAGGATCGGGCAGTCCGGGCGGTCGTCCCCTTGGCAGTGCGAAACCAGCTCGCCAAGGGTGTCGCGCAGGCTCACCAGTTCCTCGATGCGCCGGTTCAGCTCGTCGATGTGCTGCATGGCCAGCGCTTTCACATCGGCGCTGGCACGCTGGCGGTCCTGCCACAAGGTCAGCAGCTTGCCGACCTCCTCCAGGGAAAACCCCAGGTCGCGGGAGCGCTTGATGAAGGCCAGGCTGTGCAAGTCTTCCGCCTGGTACAGGCGGTAGCCGCTGTCGCTGCGTGTGGCCGGTTTGAGCAGGCCGATGGATTCGTAGTAACGGATCATCTTGGTGCTAAGCCCGCTGCGGCGGGCGGCCTGGCCGATATTCATGGCGCCTCCTGGGTGGTGGTGGTGGTGGTGGTGGTGGTGGTGGTGGGTTTCCACGTTTTGAGCCACAGTGCGTTGCTGACCACGCTCACGCTGGACAGGGCCATGGCGGCGCCGGCCAGTACCGGGTTGAGGTAACCCAGCGCGGCCAGCGGGATGCCGATCAGGTTGTAGATGAATGCCCAGAACAGGTTCTGGCGAATCTTCGCATAGGTCTTGCGGCTGATCTCCAGGGCCGCAGGCACCAGGCGAGGGTCGCCGCGCATCAGGGTGATGCCAGCGGCCTGCATGGCCACGTCGGTACCGCCACCCATGGCAATGCCGATGTCGGCGGCGGCCAGTGCCGGGGCATCGTTGATGCCATCACCCACCATGGCGACCACGCCGTCCTGTTTGAGCGTGGCCACGGTCGCAGCCTTGTCGGCTGGCAATACTTCGGCATGCACATCGTCGATGCCCAGGGCGTCTGCAACCACTTTGGCGCTGCCGCGGTTGTCGCCGGTCAGCAGGTGGCTGCTGATGTGTTGGGCATGCAGGGTGTCGATGGCTTGCGCGGCGCCGGGCTTGAGGCTGTCACCAAAGGCGAACAGCCCCAGCACGCGGGGTTGCGCGCCACGTTCGAGCAGCCACGACAAGGTACGCCCCTCGGCTTCCCAGGCCTGGGCCTTCGCAGCCAGGTCGCCGGGCTGCAGCCCGCTTTCGTCCAGCAGGCGGCGGTTACCCAGGGCCAGCTCACGGCCTTCCACACTTCCTGCGATACCGCGCCCGGTCAGCGACTGACTGTCGGTAACCACCGGCACGTCCAGCCCCTGTTCGGCACAGGCATCCAGCACTGCTTTGGCCAGTGGGTGTTCGCTGCCACGTTGCAGGGCGCCGGCCAGGCGGTGGAGGTCGGCACTGCTGCCAGCCTGTGCCTGGCTGTGAACCACCCGAGGACTGCCGGAGGTGAGGGTGCCGGTTTTGTCGAAGACCACGCGGTTGACCGCATGGGCACGCTCCAGGGCTTCGGCGTCCTTGATCAGGATACCGTGGCGGGCAGCGACCCCGGTGCCGGCCATGATTGCCGCAGGGGTGGCCAGGCCGAGGGCGCAGGGGCAGGCGATGACCAGCACGGCGACGGCGTTGATCAGCGCGGTTTCCAGCGGTGCGCCGGCCAGCCACCAGCCGACCAGCGTGATCAGGGCCAGCACCAGCACGGCGGGGACGAACACCTGGCTGACCCGATCGACCAGCTTCTGGATCGGCGCCTTGGCGGCCTGGGCGTCTTCGACCAGGCGGATGATACGTGCCAGCACGGTTTCGGTCCCCAGCGCCTGGGTGCGCACCAGCAACCGGCCTTCGCCATTGATGGCACCGCCCGTGACGCTGTCGCCCGGCTGCTTGGGTACTGGCAGGCTCTCTCCGCTGATCAGGGCTTCGTCGGCATGGCTGCTGCCGTCCTCGACTACACCATCGACCGGGAAGCGCTCGCCGGGCTTGACCAGTACCAGGTCGCCCAGGCGCAACTGGGCAATGGGCACGTCTTCTTCCTGACCCTCGACGACACGCACGGCACGTTCCGGACGCAGTGCCTCAAGGGCGCGGATGGCGCTGGCGGTCTGGCGCTTGGCACGGCTTTCCAGGTACTTGCCCAGCAATACCAGGGCAATGACCACGGCCGAGGCTTCGAAGTACAAGTGCGGGGCCATGCCGGCGGGTGCTTGCGCCCACTGGTAAAGGCTCAGGCCATAGCCGGCGCTGGTGCCCAGGGCCACCAGCAGGTCCATGTTGCCGGCACCGGCGCGCACGGCCTTCCAGGCGGCTTTGTAGAAGCGTGCGCCGAGAATGAATTGCACCGGCGTGGCCAGCAGGAACTGTACCCATGCTGGCAGCATCCAGTGCAGGCCGAAGGGCTGCACCAGCATTGGCAGTACCAGCGGCAGGGCCAACAGCAAGGCTGCGCCGACCGCCAGACGCTCATTGCGCAGGCGGCGCTGGGCAGCGCTTTGGTCGTCCTTGGCCGATTGCGGCAGGCTGGCGCTGTAGCCGGCATTGTGCACGGCGTCGATCAGCTGGTTGTCATCGAGGGCTGCGAGCACTTCGAGGTGAGCGCGTTCGCTGGCGAGGTTGACGCTGACGTGCTCGACCCCAGGCAGCTTGCCAAGGGCACGCTCAACGCGGCCGGCGCAACTGGCGCAGGTCATGCCGCCAATCTGCAGTTCGACAGTGCGGGTGGGCACGTCGTAGCCGGCTTCGCGCACGGCGTCGACCAGGGCGGGCAGGCTGTTGGCCGGGGCCTGGACCCGAGCCTGTTCGGTGGCGAGGTTGACGCTGACCTGTTCAGCGCCGGTGACCTTGCGCAGGGCGCGCTCGACCCTGCCGGCACAGCTGGCGCAGGTCATGCCGGAGATCGGCAGTTCGTAAGTGGTGGATGCGGGCATGGCTCTCCTCCTTGGACAGGCCTCCAGCATCAACCTTGCCATGCAGGTAAGGTCAATAGCCCAGGCCGGCTCGCTTCAACTCCAGGCCATATTGCCCCATGGCGATGCGGTATTTGTTGATCTGGCCCGCCTGCAAATTCAAACGTGTGCTGCGCTGGTTCTCGATGCCCGGCGCGCAGCCTTGCACCTGCCCTGGCAGCAGGCGCAGACGTACGTCCACCGGACCGGGTGGAAGGTTGAACGAGGTGGACTGTTCCTGGAACACGCGCCCGGAGAGCTGGTCGTTGAGGTAAACGCCAATTTCGCAACCGGTGGCCACTTCCAGGCGTTCCCGGGAGATGATCAGTACGCTGTAGTCCGAGTTGCCCTCGGCGCTAGCCGGTGGCACCGCAGCCAGTGCGCTCAATAGCCCGACAACGCCCAATGCTGCCCTGAACATGAATAATCTCCTGCTTGCCTGATCGTCAAAGGCGCAGCTTGGCCGACACGGGCGTAGATTTCCACCCCGGGTGTTGACCTTGCCCCGATGGCAAGCTTGAGACTCGTTGAAAACCTGAAGGAGAGACCCCCATGCAAGTGTTCAATGTACAAGGCATGACCTGTGGCCATTGTGTGAAAGCGGTGACCCGGGCGGTGCAGGAGCAGGATGCTGCGGCCAAAATCGAGGTCGACCTGGCGGCCAGACAGGTGCGGGTGCAGAGTGAGCTGGCACCAGAGCAGATTCTTACCGCCATTCGGGACGAGGGCTATCAGGCCGAGGTGGCGTGATACGTCAGGGTTGCCTGGCGGCCCATGTGTTGCAAATGTTTTCATCCTGAAGGGGTCCACAGCAGGTAGAATCAGCCACTTGCTTAGCCTGCTATGGATTCCTGATGAACCTGCGAATGGTGCTCATCCTGGGCGCACTCAGTGCGTTCGGGCCCTTGGCGATCGACTTTTACCTGCCCGCCTTCCCGGCCATGGCGCAGGCGTTCGCCACCGACGAAAAACACGTCCAGGCCACCTTGGCCGCTTACTTCCTTGGCCTGTCTATCGGCCAGCTGGCTTACGGGCCGGTTGCCGACCGCTTTGGGCGTCGCAAACCGCTGATGTTCGGCGTGACCCTGTTCACCCTGGCGTCACTGGCCTGTGCCTATGCCCCCAACCTCGACACCCTGGTGGTTGCGCGCTTTGTCCAGGCGCTGGGCGGTTGTGCAGGCATGGTGCTGTCGCGGGCCATCGTCAGCGACAAGTGCGACCCGGTGGCCTCGGCCAAGGTGTTCTCGCAACTGATGCTGGTCATGGGCCTGGCGCCAATCCTGGCACCGATGCTGGGCGGGGTGTTGGTGAACCTGGCGGGCTGGCAGTCGATCTTCCTGGCGTTGAGCCTATTCAGCGCCGGTTGCCTGCTGGCAGTCAGCCTGGGCCTGCCGGAAAGCCTGCCTGCGCATATACCGCGACAGCCGCTGTCTGGCGCATTGCGCCAGTATTTGCGTCTGCTCGCTGACCGGGTGTTCCTTGGCCATGCCTTGACGGGTGGTATCGCCATTGCCGGCATGTTTGCCTACATTGCCGGTTCGCCATTCGTGTTCATCAAGCTCTATGGCGTACCGGCCGAACATTACGGCTGGCTATTCGGCACCAATGCTGCCGGCTTCATACTCGTGGCGCAGGTGAATGCCCGATTGCTGGCCAAGCGCGGGCCTGCTTTCCTGCTGGCGCGCGCCGTGTGGCTGTACCTGGTTGCGGGCCTGGTGCTGTTGGGCGTGGCGGCTTTGCGACCCGCGCAGCTGTGGCCGCTGCTGGTGCCGTTGTTCATCTGCATTGCCAGCCTGGGCTGCATCATCCCCAATGCATCGGCGTGTGCCATGAGCGGGCAGGGCGCGCGGGCCGGCAGTGCTTCGGCATTGATGGGGTGCGTGCAGTTCAGCGTTGCTGCGGGTGCCGCTGCGCTGGTCGGGCTACTGCACGATGGCAGCGCGGTACCTATGGCGCTGGTGATCAGCTTGTGCGGGGCATTGGCGGTCAGTGTCGCGCTGCTGACCCGGCGCTTGCAGGCCAAGGCTCCCGCATGAGCGGGTGAGGTGCCTGAAGGCGGGTTTCCAGCGTGGCGACGAAGGCCCGCGCCTCGGCCTCGCTGCGGAAACTGACCACGTGTTGATCGAGCTGGACCTGCCAAGGACAGGCGGGGTTTCGGCTCGATGCACTGACGATAATTTTCATCGCGGCATACCTCCAGAATGGGAAGAGCCGCTCAAGTGTAGCGCTGGCCCTCCTGCCTGCCATGTGTTGCGTCAATGTCCTGACTGACGGTCGAAGGGCGCAATGCCTGCAAACCTGCGAAACCTTCGCTAGCTCGCGCGCTATTTGTGGAAGGTCGCTGTGGGCCGTATCTGAAATTGCTGCAAGTCTTTTTCTATCCAGATATTTCGGGGCCTCTGTCTGTGGGTATCGGCGCTTTGGCTGACCGGCTTGCGGGTCGCTTTCTGGCGCCGCTTCACTGGTTGCCATGGGTAGGCATACCCAGTGGTTTTTCGTCGCCGATGTGTCTGCGCAAGGCCGTCTGAATGCGATTTTCTGCGGCTTATACTGCGAGCCAGGCCAGCGCCAGCGAGAGGTGCTTCCCTGCCAGGGTTGGCCATCGCATCCACTCAGTGAACTTGCAGGGAGTTACAGGGACATGAACGCAGCCAGCAGCATCAGCCAGATTGCCAGCTTGATGGCCGACCCCAAACGCAGTGCCATGTTGTGGGCATTGATCGACGGTACGCCACGGCTAGCCAATGAGCTTGCGATAATGACCGGCCTGACGTCCTCGTCGGCTTGCGCGCACCTTTCGTTGCTGTCATCGGCCGGTTTGCTCCGGCATGAAGCCAGGGGGCGAAAACGCTACTTCCGCCTGGCAACCCCACAGGTCGGGGCGGCGGTCGAGGCCTTGGCCAGCGTACAGCTGGAAAGCACCAGGGGAGAGCAGGCCAAGGCACCGGTATCACCGCTGCCCATGTCGATGCGCCGGGCACGCCGTTGTGGCGATCACCTGGGCGGGGAGTTGGCCAGTGAGCTGTATCACCGCCTGGTGGTGGCCGGCTGGCTGGAAGGCAGCGGAAGGCAGTTGATGGTCAGTGACGAGGGGAGGGCGCAGTTGGCCTCGGTCGGGGTGTACATCGATGCCCTGGCACCCCACGAGCAACGCGGTTGCGTGATTTGCCGCTGCACCGAGTGGAATGACCAGGCCCCGCATCTGGGCGGCGTGCTGGGCCAGGCTTTGTTCAGGCTATTCCTGCAATCTGGCTGGATGCGTGAGGCCGAAGACACGCGGGCGTTGCATATCTCTGCGCTGGGTATCCAGCAGATCAATCGCATCGCCCGCGTGGAGACATTGCAGGTCGGTTGAACGCAACGTCGTCGTTCAATCAGACCAGCCGGGCATCCAGGCTGTTCTGTGCCAGGCGACGGGCCTGGTCTTCGGTCATGCCCAGGTGGGTGTGCAGGGCGTGGAAGTTTTCCGTGACGTAGCCGCCGAAGTAGGCCGGGTCGTCCGAGTTGACCGTCACTTTCACGCCACGCTCGAGCATGTCGAGGATGTTGTGCTGGCTCATGTGGTCGAACACGCACAGTTTGGTGTTGGACAGCGGGCACACCGTGAGCGGGATCTGCTCATCGATGATGCGCTGCATCAGGCGCTCGTCCTCGATGGCGCGCACGCCATGGTCGATACGCTTGATTTGCAGCAGGTCCAGCGCTTCCCAGATGTACTCGGGCGGGCCTTCTTCGCCGGCATGGGCGACGGCAACGAAGCCTTCGCTGCGGGCGCGGTCGAACACACGCTGGAACTTGCTCGGCGGGTGGCCCATTTCCGAGCTGTCCAGGCCAACGGCGATGAATGCATCGCGGAACGGCAGGGCCTGGTCGAGGGTTTTTTGCGCTTCATCTTCGCTCAGGTGGCGCAGGAAGCTGAGGATCAGGCCACTGCTGATGCCCAGTTGCTGACGGCCGTCCTTCAGTGCCTGGTTGATACCGTTTAGCACCACTTCAAAGGGGATGCCACGGTCGGTGTGGGTTTGCGGGTCGAAGAACGGTTCGGTGTGTATCACGTTCTGCGCCTTGCAGCGTTGCAGGTAGGCCCAGGTCAGGTCGTAGAAGTCCTGCTCGGTACGCAGCACATCGGCGCCCTGGTAATACAGGTCGAGGAACTCCTGCAGGTTGTTGAAGGCGTAGGCGCCCCGCAAGGTCTCTACATCGGCCCAGGGCAAGGCGATCTTGTTGCGCTCGGCCAGGGCGAACAGCAACTCGGGCTCCAGCGAGCCTTCCAGGTGCAAGTGCAGCTCGGCCTTGGGCAGGGCGTTCAACCAGTCATACATATAGGGGGGTCTCAATCAGGTACGGTTGCCGCCATTCTACAGGGGCTGGCCGGGCATTGCGCCCGGCCAGGCTGCGACCCGGTGAATCACCAGACCAAGGGTTCGCCCTTGTAGTTGATGAAACGCAGGCCACCCTTGCCGCTTTGCGCCTTGATCTGGTCGAGCATGCCGCGGGTGCTGGTGAGTACGTCGATCTCGGCGTTTTCGCCACCCATGTCGGTTTTTACCCAGCCTGGGTGCATGGCCAGCACGCACAGGTCGGGGCGCTGCTGCTCGACGACAAAGCTGTTGATCATCGAGTTCAACGCCGCCTTGCTGGCCTTGTACAGGCAAATTTCACCGCCGTCGGGGATGGTCACGCTGCCCAGGATCGAGCTCATGAAGGCCAGTACGCCGCTGCCCTCGCGTACCTGGCCGACGAGGCGCCGGGCCACGCGGATCGGTGCGACGGCGTTGGTCATGAACAGGTCGCCGACGTCTTTGTTTTGTACGGTCTCCAGGTCTTGTGGCAGGGGGCCCATGACACCGGCGTTGACGAATACCAGGTCGAACACCTGGCCCTGCAGGCGTTGCTTCAGGCCGTCGAGCTGGGCGGTGTCGTTCATCTCCAACTGCTCGATGAGCACGCCGGGCACGTCCGCCAGGGCGCCGGGCTGCTGTGGGTTGCGGACAGTAGCAGTGATGTTCCAGCCATCTTCGTGCAGGCGTTGCACCAGGCCCAGGCCAAGCCCGCGCGAGGCGCCGATGATGAGGGCAGTTCTTGAATTAGCCATAGGAACATTCCTTTATCGGTGTAGGAAAAAGGAATTGAGCATACGTTACGGAAGGCGTGTGCGCTCACCGGATAAACGGCTAAAAATTGATCAAGGTTGCCAGAGCGCTTGTAGCCGGGCGCTTCGCCTGTTGGCGCACGGGTTATCCACAGGCTGTTCCACAGTTATTGTGTGCAAGCTCTGGTGGGGTGGGTAGGCTTGTCGAGCCCTCCACTGGGGATAACTTTCACGCTTTCAGCGGTTTGCGGCTGTCATCAAGCAGTGATCAAAATATGATCAAAGCTATGCGGGCCTTGAATTTATTGGGCTGCAACCGAGTGCCCCAAGCTTATCCACAGGCCGGCCCACAGTTGCTGTGGGCAATGTTCAGCGGGCTTCGAGCAGGATGCGCCCGCGGCTCAAGTCGGCCAGTTGCTGCTGCAGGGGGGCCAGGTGGGCGTCACCCAGCGCAATTAGCAGGTCCACGCCGTTGGCGGTGAATTGCTCATCCAGGACGAGGCCATCAACCTCTGCCAGACGCAGTTTCACCAGTGCCAGTTCGCTGAAACTGCAGCTGCAAGTGAATTCGCTGCGCTGCACCAGCAGCCGTTTAGGCGCCTGCTGCAGGCATTTGTTGGCGCCACCGCCATAGGCCCTGGCCAGGCCGCCGGTACCCAGTTGTATACCGCCATACCAGCGGATCACCAGCACCACGACCTGGTCGCAGTCTTGTGCTTCGATGGCTGCCAAAATCGGCCGCCCGGCAGTGCCGCCGGGTTCACCGTCATCGCTGCTGCGGTATTGGGCGCCAAGCTTCCAGGCCCAGCAGTTGTGGGTGGCAGCCAGGTCGCTGTGGCGTTCGATGAAACTCATCGCATCCGCAGCACTGCTGATCGGCCCGGCCAGGGTGATGAAGCGGCTTTTGCGGATTTCCTCGCGGTACTCGCAGAGGTCGAGCAGGGTAGAAGGCATAAATGACGTTCAGGCAGCCGGCTTGATGCCGCAGCCCTTCAGAATGATGTGGATAAGGTTGTTGCTCGCGTCTTCCATGTCCTGCTTGGTCAGGCGGCTGCGGCCGGTAACCTGGCAGATCTGGGTGGCGAAGTCGGCGTAGTGCTGGGTGCTGCCCCACAGCAGGAAGATCAAGTGCACCGGGTCGACCGGGTCCATCTTGCCGGCTGCGATCCAGGCCTGGAACACAGCGGCTCGGCCGCGGAACCACTCACGGTAGTCGGCACTGAAATATTCGGTCAGGCAGGTGCCGCCGCTGATCACTTCCATGGCGAAAATCCGCGAAGCTTGCGGGTTGCGCCTGGAAAACTCCATCTTGGTACGGATGTACTGGCTCAGGGCCTCGCCGGGGTCGTCATCGACGCTCAAGGCGTTGAAGGTGCTGTCCCACAACTCGATGATGTTGCTGAGCACGGCAATGTACAGGCCCAGCTTGTTGTTGAAGTAGTAATGCAGGTTGGCCTTGGGCAAGCCCGCCTTGAGGGCGATGGTGTTCATGCTGGTGCCCTTGAAACCATGGCGGGCGAACTCGTCTTCGGCGGCCTGGATAATGGCCTGTTCGTTCTTCTGGCGGATGCGGCCCGCGGGCTTGCCCGAGGCAGAGAGGCGATGCGCAGGGACTTCTAGGGTCATGGACGATTCCGTACGGGTCAGGGGCTGCGGCTGTCGGACAAGATTACCTGCCTGTGCCGAAGTGACAAGCGTTTGCGGCAGAGACTGGCATCAACGTGTCGCAGCCAGGCTGTCGAGAAAGCTTTCCAGCACCAGGTTCGGCCGCCGGCCCTTGCGCGTTACCCAGCTCAGGCTCAGGTCATAGAAGCGCTGTTGAGGCTTGAGGGCACGCAAGCGGCCCTGCTGCACCCAGAAGGTGGCGTAATGATCGGGCAGGTAGCCGATGTAGCGCCCGGTGAGGATAAGGAACGCCATCCCTTCGCGGTCCGAAGCACTGGCCGTGCAGTTCAGCGCCTGGTAGTGCGCCTGGATGTCGGCCGGCAGGCGGAATGTCGGGGTAATGGCTTCCTGGCTGTTCAGGCGTTCGTCGTCGATCTGCTGGTCATCGGCATAGAACAGCGGGTGGCCAACGGCGCAGTAAAGCAGCGAACGTTCGCTGTACAACGGTTGGTACTCAAGGCCCGACAGCGGGCTGGTCTGGGGGACTACGCCCACATGCAGGCTGCCGTCGAGCACACCGTGTTCAACCTGGCTGGGGGCAATCATGCGGATCTGGATGCGCACATCGGGGCCTCGGTCCTTGAGTTCGGCCAGGGCGTGGGTGATGCGCATGTGCGGCAGGGTGACCAAGTTGTCGGTCAGGCCAATGTTCAGCTCGCCACGCAAATGCTGGTGCAGGCCATTGACCTCGGTGCGAAAGCTTTCCAGCGCGCTGAGCAGTTGCAGGGCCGAATGGTAGACCTCACGGCCCTCCTCGGTCAGCGAAAAACCTGCGCGGCCACGTTGGCACAGGCGCAGACCAAGGCGTTGCTCCAGGTCGTTCATCTGCTGGCTGATGGCCGAGCGGCCAATGCCCAGCACGTTTTCGGCGGCCGAGAAGCCGCCGCACTCGACTACGCTGCGGTAGATCTTCAGCAAGCGGATGTCGAAGTCGCTGACCTGGGCGAGTGGATCGGGGCGTCGGCTCATTAGTTTAGTCTTGGCCTGTCTGAAGATTAGAAATGTAGGCTTTTTCAGACTTTATCCGCGTGCCAACTTAGCTGCAACAACATCCATCGTTGCCTAATCGTCTTCCGAGGAACCGCCGATGAACATGCCCGAAACCGCTCCCGCCGGTATCGCCAGCCAGCTCAAGCTGGATGCCCACTGGATGCCCTACACCGCCAACCGTAACTTCCAGCGCGACCCACGGCTGATCGTGGCGGCCGAAGGCAACTACCTGGTCGATGACCAAGGGCGCAAGATTTTCGATGCCTTGTCTGGCCTGTGGACCTGCGGTGCCGGGCACACCCGCAAGGAAATCACCGAGGCAGTGGCCCGCCAGATTGGCACCCTCGATTACTCACCGGCCTTCCAGTTCGGCCACCCGCTGTCGTTCCAGCTCGCCGAGAAGATCACCGCGCTGACCCCGGGAGACCTGAATCACGTCTTCTATACCAACTCTGGTTCCGAGTGCGCCGACACCGCCCTGAAAATGGTGCGTGCCTACTGGCGCCTGAAAGGCCAGGCCACCAAGACCAAGATCATCGGCCGTGCCCGTGGCTACCACGGCGTGAACATTGCCGGTACCAGCCTGGGTGGCGTCAACGGCAACCGCAAGCTGTTCGGTCAGCTGCTGGATGTCGACCACCTGCCTCACACCGTGCTGCCAGTGAACGCCTTCTCCAAGGGCATGCCGGAAGAGGGTGGTATTGCCCTGGCTGACGAAATGCTCAAGCTGATCGAGCTGCACGATGCTTCCAACATCGCCGCGGTGATCGTCGAGCCGCTGGCCGGTTCGGCCGGCGTACTGCCGCCGCCGAAGGGTTACCTGAAGCGCCTGCGTGAAATCTGCACCCAGCACAACATCCTGCTGATCTTCGACGAAGTGATCACCGGCTTCGGCCGCATGGGGGCGATGACCGGCGCTGAAGCCTTCGGCGTGACCCCGGACCTGATGTGCATCGCCAAGCAGGTCACCAACGGCGCCATTCCGATGGGTGCGGTGATTGCCAGCAGCGAGATCTACCAGACCTTCATGAACCAGCCGACCCCGGAGTACGCCGTGGAATTCCCGCACGGCTACACCTATTCGGCCCACCCGGTAGCCTGTGCCGCCGGTATCGCCGCGCTGGACCTGCTGCAGAAGGAAAGCCTGGTGCAGTCCGCCGCCGAGCTGTCGCCGCACTTCGAGAAGCTGCTGCACGGCGTGAAGGGCACCAAGAACATCGTCGATATCCGTAACTACGGCCTGGCCGGCGCCATCCAGATCGCCGCTCGCGACGGTGATGCCATCGTCCGCCCGTACGAAGCGGCGATGAAACTGTGGAAGGCGGGCTTCTACGTGCGCTTCGGTGGCGACACCCTGCAGTTCGGCCCAACCTTCAACACCACGCCGCAGGAACTGGACCGCCTGTTCGACGCAGTCGGCGAAACCCTGAACCTGATCGACTGATCTATCCGATTTTGATGCCCGGCGCGTGAACGCATCACGCGCCTGCTTCTACCTTCTTTATCTGGAGTTTTGCATGAGCATTGTTCAGCACCTGATCCACGGCGAGCTGGTTACCAAGGGTGAGCGCACCGCCGATGTCTTCAACCCGTCCACCGGCCAGGCTGTACGCAAGGTCGAGCTGGCCAGCCGCGCGACCGTGCAGGAAGCGATCGACTCCGCCAAGGCAGCCTTCCCGGCCTGGCGCAACACCCCGCCGGCCAAACGCGCCCAGGTGATGTTCCGCTTCAAGCAACTGCTGGAGCAGAACGAAGCCAAAATCTCGCAGATGATCAGCGAAGAGCACGGCAAGACCCTGGAAGACGCAGCCGGTGAGCTGAAGCGCGGCATCGAGAACGTCGAGTTCGCCTGCGCGGCGCCAGAGGTGCTGAAAGGCGAGTACAGCCGCAACGTCGGCCCGAACATCGACGCCTGGTCTGACTTCCAGCCACTGGGCGTGGTCGCGGGTATTACCCCGTTCAACTTCCCGGCCATGGTGCCGCTGTGGATGTACCCGCTGGCCATCGCCTGCGGTAACGCGTTCATCCTCAAACCTTCCGAGCGTGACCCGAGCTCCACGCTGTTCATTGCCCAACTGCTGCTGGAAGCCGGCCTGCCAAAGGGCATCCTGAACGTGGTGCACGGTGACAAGGAAGCAGTGGATGCGCTGATCGAAGCGCCAGAAGTGAAAGCACTGAGCTTTGTGGGTTCGACCCCGATCGCCGAATACATCTATGCAGAAGGTACCAAGCGCGGCAAGCGTGTACAGGCCCTGGGTGGTGCCAAGAACCACGCGGTGCTGATGCCGGATGCCGACCTGGACAACGCCGTCAGCGCACTGATGGGCGCGGCCTACGGTTCGTGCGGCGAGCGTTGCATGGCCATTTCGGTGGCTGTGTGCGTGGGCGACCAAGTGGCTGATGCGCTGATTGCCAAGCTGGAACCACAGATCAAGGCGCTGAAGATTGGTGCAGGCACCTCGTGCGGTCTGGACATGGGCCCTCTGGTGACTGCGGCTGCACGTGACAAGGTAGTGGGTTACATCGATGACGGTGTTGCTGCCGGCGCCAAGCTGGTGGTGGACGGGCGCGGCTTCCGTGTGGCCGGTAATGAAGATGGTTACTTCGTGGGCGGCACCCTGTTCGACAAGGTGACCCCAGAGATGCGCATCTATAAAGAAGAGATCTTCGGCCCGGTGCTGTGCGTGGTGCGCGTGAACAGCCTGGAGCAGGCCATGCAGCTGATCAACGATCATGAGTATGGCAACGGTACCTGCATCTTCACCCGTGACGGTGAAGCGGCGCGCCTGTTCTGCGACGAGATCGAAGTGGGCATGGTGGGGGTGAACGTACCGCTGCCGGTGCCGGTGGCTTACCACAGCTTTGGTGGCTGGAAGCGTTCGCTGTTCGGTGACCTGCATGCCTATGGCCCGGACGGTGTTCGCTTCTATACCCGTCGCAAGGCAATTACCCAGCGTTGGCCGCAGCGTGCCAGCCATGAGGCATCGCAATTCGCATTCCCTAGCCTTTAAGGCAGGTAACTGAAGCGGGGAGGCCGGCAGGCCTCCCCGCTTTGTTTTTCAGCAATATTAAGGTTTCTTGAAATTAAGGGTTGACGGG
>NZ_BBIS01000023.1 GCF_000730605.1 Pseudomonas monteilii NBRC 103158 = DSM 14164
GGCCAAAATCATCGAGTAATCACTCGACCGATTGAAAAAACCCCCGCTCAGCGGGGGTTTTTTTTATTGGGTTGACACTAAATTGGGGCGTCTATAGAATCACGCCTCCTTTTAGCGGGCGTAGTGCGTCCGTTGGGAACAGCCTGGAGTCTGAAATCCAATGCAAAATCAGCAAATCCGTATCAGGTTGAAGGCTTTCGACCATCGCCTGATCGACCAATCCACCCAGGAAATCGTGGAAACCGCGAAACGTACTGGTGCACAAGTGCGTGGTCCAATTCCACTGCCTACCCGCAAAGAGCGTTTCACCGTTCTGGTCTCCCCGCACGTCAACAAAGACGCGCGTGACCAGTACGAGATTCGCACTCATAAGCGTGTTCTGGACATCGTCCAGCCAACGGATAAAACCGTTGACGCGCTGATGAAGCTTGATCTGGCGGCAGGTGTGGAAGTACAGATCAGCCTCGGCTAAGACTTCGGTCTAGTCGTGTAACGCTCTGAAATGGGCGGCCATAGCGGGTGAAAGCCCCGTACACTCATGAGGTTTACAACATGACTATTGGTGTAATCGGTCGCAAGTGCGGTATGACCCGCATTTTCACCGAAGAAGGTGTCTCCATTCCGGTCACGGTCATTGAGATCGAGCCGAATCGTGTCACCCAGTTCAAAACTGAAGAAACCGATGGCTACCGTGCAGTGCAAGTCACTGTCGGCGAGCGTCGTGCTTCGCGTGTGACTGCCGCTCAGGCAGGTCACTTCGCCAAGGCTAACGTTGCCGCTGGTCGCGGTGTCTGGGAGTTCCGTCTTGAAGAAGGCGATTTCCAGGCTGGCGATCTGATCAAAGCTGAACTCTTCACTGCAGGCCAGCTGGTAGACGTTACTGGTCAGTCCAAAGGTAAAGGCTTCGCCGGTACCATCAAGCGCTGGAACTTCCGTGGTCAGGACAACACCCACGGTAACTCCGTGTCGCACCGTGTTCCTGGTTCCATCGGCCAGTGCCAGACTCCTGGTCGTGTGTTCAAGGGCAAGAAAATGTCCGGTCACATGGGCGCCGAGCGCGTGACTGTTCAGTCCCTGGAAGTAGTTCGCGTAGACGCTGAACGCAACCTGCTGCTGGTCAAGGGTGCCGTTCCTGGCGCTACTGGCGGCGACGTGGTTGTACGTCCAGCTGTCAAGGCTCGCGGTTAAGGGGAAACTGACATGCAACTCAATGTAAATGACGCTCAGGCGATCGAAGTTTCCGAACTGACTTTCGGTGGCGAATTCAACGAGACGCTGGTACACCAAGCAGTCGTGGCCTACATGGCCGGCGGCCGTCAGGGCACCAAGCAGCAAAAGACCCGTTCCGACGTGGCTGGTGGCGGTAAGCGCCCATGGCGTCAGAAGGGTACTGGCCGTGCTCGTGCTGGTACCACTCGTGGTCCGATCTGGCGTGGCGGTGGTGTAACCTTCGCAGCTCGCCCTCAAGATCACTCGCAGAAGCTCAACAAGAAGATGTACCGCGCTGCCCTGCGCTCCATCCTCGCTGAGCTGGTGCGTAGCGACCGTCTGGTCGTGGTTCAGGACTTCGCTGTCGAAGCACCGAAAACCAAAGATCTGCTGAACAAGCTGAACGGCATGGGTCTGAGCGATGTATTGATCGTTTCCGACGCTGTTGATCAGAACCTGTACCTGGCTGCTCGCAACCTGCCGCACGTCGACGTACGTGACGTTCAAGGTTCCGACCCGGTCAGTCTGATCGCATACGAGAAAGTGTTGATCACTGTCTCGGCCGTGAAGAAATTCGAGGAGCTGCTGGGATGAACCAGGAACGCGTATTCAAAGTCCTCCTTGGCCCGCACGTTTCCGAGAAGGCTACCGTTCTGGCTGAGAAAAAAGGCCAGTTCGTATTCAAGGTTGCTACTGACGCAACCAAGCTGGAAATCAAGAAAGCTGTCGAAGGCCTGTTCAACGTAAAAGTTGAAAACGTGTCGACTGTTAACGTTCTGGGTAAAACCAAGCGTACCGCACGTGGTCTGGGCAAGCGTAATGACTGGAAGAAGGCGATCGTCTCCCTTCAGCCAGGCCAAGATCTCGATTTCAGCAGCAGTGCTGAGTAAGGAAGGGGTGCATCATGGCAATCGTTAAATGCAAACCGACTTCCCCTGGCCGCCGTTTCGTGGTCAAGGTGGTCAACAAGGAGCTGCACAAAGGCGCTCCTCACGCACCGCTGATCGAGAAAAAATCGAAGTCTGGTGGTCGTAACAACAATGGCCGCATTACCACTCGTCACGTTGGTGGTGGTCATAAGCAGCATTACCGTCTGGTCGACTTCCGTCGCAACGACAAAGATGGCATCCCAGCCACTGTCGAGCGTATCGAATACGACCCGAACCGTACTGCTCACATCGCCCTGCTGTGCTACGCAGACGGTGAGCGTCGCTACATCATCGCCCCTAAAGGCGTGAGCGCTGGCGACCAGCTGATCGCAGGTGCCCTGGCCCCAATCAAGGCCGGTAACTCCCTGCAGCTGCGCAACATTCCAGTAGGTTCCACCATTCACGGCATCGAACTGAAGCCGGGTAAAGGTGCTCAGATCGCTCGTTCCGCTGGTGCTTCGGCTCAGCTGATCGCTCGCGAAGGTGTCTACGTGACCCTGCGTCTGCGCTCTGGTGAAATGCGTAAAGTCCTGGCTGAGTGCCGTGCGACCCTGGGCGAAGTCTCGAACTCCGAGCACAGCCTGCGTTCGCTGGGTAAAGCTGGTGCCAAACGCTGGCGCGGCGTTCGCCCAACCGTTCGTGGTGTTGCCATGAACCCGGTTGACCACCCACACGGTGGTGGTGAAGGTCGTACCTCCGGTGGTCGTCATCCGGTATCGCCATGGGGCTTCCCAACCAAGGGTGCTAAAACCCGTGGTAATAAGCGTACCGACAACATGATCGTCCGTCGTCGCAAGTAACTAGAGGGATACGACAGTGCCACGTTCTCTGAAAAAAGGTCCTTTTATCGATCTTCACCTGCTGAAGAAGGTCGAAGTGGCGGTGGAGAAGAACGATCGCAAGCCAGTTAAAACCTGGTCGCGCCGTTCGATGATCCTGCCACAAATGGTCGGTCTGACCATCGCGGTACACAACGGTCGTCAACATGTCCCAGTTCTGGTGAACGAAGACATGGTCGGCCACAAACTGGGCGAGTTCGCCGGTACCCGCACCTATCGCGGGCACGTGGCTGACAAGAAAGCCAAGCGTTAAGGGGTAAGGAAATGGAAGTAGCCGCTAAGTTGTCGGGCGCTCGAATCTCCGCCCAGAAAGCCCGCTTGGTCGCCGACCAGATCCGCGGGAAGAAGGTGGGCGAAGCGCTCAACCTGTTGGCCTTCAGCAGCAAAAAAGCCGCTGAAATCATGAAGAAAGTCCTCGAGTCGGCCGTAGCCAACGCCGAACACAACGAAGGCGCAGACGTTGATGACCTGAAGGTCTCCACCGTCTTCGTCAACGAAGGGCGTTCGCTGAAGCGCATCATGCCACGTGCCAAAGGCCGTGCTGATCGCATCGTCAAGCGGTCTTGCCATATCACTGTCAAGGTTGCGGACAAGTAACGGAGTCGATCAGATGGGTCAGAAAGTACATCCCACTGGCATTCGCCTGGGAATCGTCAAGGAGCACACCTCCGTCTGGTACGCAGACGGTGCTACTTACGCAGATTACCTGTTGAAGGATCTGAAAACGCGTGAGTACCTCCAAGACAAACTAAAAAGCGCGTCCGTAAGCCGTATCGATATTCATCGTCCGGCTCAAACTGCACGCATCACCATCCACACCGCTCGTCCAGGTATCGTTATCGGGAAGAAAGGTGAAGATGTCGAGAAGCTGCGTCAGGACCTGACCAAGCAGATGGGTGTGCCTGTGCACATCAACATCGAAGAGATCCGCAAGCCGGAACTCGACGCTATGCTGGTTGCGCAGAGCGTAGCTCAGCAGCTGGAACGCCGCGTAATGTTCCGTCGCGCCATGAAGCGCGCCGTACAGAACGCCATGCGTATTGGTGCCAAGGGCATCAAGATCCAGGTGAGCGGTCGTCTCGGCGGTGCTGAGATTGCTCGTACCGAGTGGTATCGCGAAGGTCGTGTGCCGCTGCACACCCTGCGTGCCGATATCGACTACAACACCTACGAAGCTCACACCACTTACGGTGTGATCGGTGTGAAGGTTTGGATCTTCAAAGGCGAAGTTATTGGTGGTCGCCAAGAAGAACTGAAACCACAAGCACCAGCGCCTCGTAAAAAAGCTGCTAAGTAAGGGGTACGCCAAATGTTGCAACCAAAGCGTACAAAATTCCGCAAGCAGATGACTGGCCACAACCGTGGTCTGGCACTGCGCGGTAGCAAAGTCAGCTTCGGCGAGTTCGCCCTGAAAGCTGTTGCTCGCGGTCGCCTCACCGCTCGCCAGATCGAGTCCGCACGTCGTGCGCTGACCCGTCACGTTAAACGTGGCGGTAAGATCTGGATCCGTGTGTTCCCGGACAAGCCGATCTCCAAGAAACCTCTTGAGGTTCGTATGGGTAAAGGTAAGGGTTCCGTGGAATACTGGGTTGCCCAGATCCAGCCAGGTAAAGTCCTGTACGAGATCGAGGGTGTTTCTGAAGAGCTGGCGCGCGAAGCATTCGCCCTGGCTGCTGCAAAGCTGCCTCTCGCCACCTCCTTTGTTAAGCGGACGGTGATGTGATGAAAGCGAATGAACTTCGTGAAAAATCGGCACAGCAACTGAACGAGCAACTGCTCGGCTTGCTGCGCGACCAGTTCAATCTGCGTATGCAGAAAGCAACTGGCCAGTTGGGGCAGTCGCACCTGCTCTCGCAAGTTAAGCGTGACATCGCTCGCGTGAAAACTGTGCTCAACCAGCAGGCAGGTAAGTGATCATGGCTGAAGCTGAAAAAACCGTCCGTACGCTGACTGGCCGTGTCGTCAGCGACAAAATGGACAAGACCATCACCGTTCTGATCGAGCGTCGCGTAAAGCACCCGATCTACGGTAAATACGTTAAGCGTTCGACTAAGCTGCACGCGCACGACGAAGCCAACCAGTGCAAGATCGGCGACAAGGTTTCCATCCGTGAAACCCGTCCGCTGGCCAAGACCAAGTCCTGGGCACTGGTTGAAGTCCTCGAACGCGCTGTTGAAGTCTAAGGGCTAGGGGTCGGAGAAATTTTATGATTCAGACTCAATCCATGCTCGATGTGGCCGATAACAGCGGCGCTCGTCGCGTCATGTGCATCAAGGTGCTCGGCGGTTCGCACCGTCGTTACGCCGGCATCGGTGACATCATCAAGGTTACCGTCAAGGAAGCAATTCCACGCGGTAAGGTCAAAAAAGGCCAAGTGATGACTGCTGTTGTCGTGCGCACCCGTCACGGTGTTCGTCGCGCTGACGGTTCCATCATTCGTTTCGACGGCAACGCTGCTGTTCTGCTGAACAACAAGCAAGAGCCGATCGGCACTCGCATCTTCGGGCCAGTGACCCGTGAACTTCGTACTGAGAAGTTCATGAAGATCGTCTCGCTCGCCCCTGAAGTGCTGTAAGGAGATCCGACATGCAAAAGATTCGTCGTGACGACGAGATCATCGTGATCGCCGGCAAAGACAAAGGTAAGCGCGGTAAGGTGCTGAAGGTTCTGGCTGACGACCGTCTGGTCGTTGGTGGTGTGAACCTGGTCAAGCGTCATACCAAGCCTAACCCGATGGCGGGCGTACAGGGCGGTATCGTCGAGAAAGAAGCGCCTCTGCACGCTTCCAACGTTGCCATCTTCAACGGCGAAACCAACAAGGCTGACCGCGTTGGTTTCAAAGTAGAAGACGGTAAAAAAATTCGTGTCTTCAAGTCGACCCAAAAAGCGGTTGATGCTTGAACACTGCTAGGTAGAAGACCATGGCACGACTGAAAGAGATTTACCGGAACGAAATCGCTCCTAAGCTTAAGGAAGAACTTAAGCTGTCGAACGTGATGGAAGTTCCGCGCGTTACCAAAATCACCCTGAACATGGGTCTGGGCGAAGCGATCGGCGACAAGAAAGTCATCGAGCACGCTGTTGCCGACCTGGAAAAGATCACCGGTCAAAAGCCGGTTGTGACTTTCGCTCGCAAATCCATCGCTGGCTTCAAAGTCCGCGAAGGCTGGCCGATCGGTGTCAAGGTGACTCTGCGTAGCGACAAGATGTACGAATTCCTGGACCGCCTGCTGGCGATCTCCCTGCCTCGGGTTCGCGACTTCCGCGGCCTGAATGCCAAGTCCTTTGATGGTCGTGGCAACTACAGCATGGGCGTGAAAGAGCAGATCATCTTCCCGGAAATCGACTACGACAAGATCGATGCTCTGCGCGGTTTGGACATCACCCTGACCACCACTGCTCGTTCGGACGACGAAGGCCGCGCTCTGCTGCGTGCTTTCAAGTTCCCGTTCCGCAACTGATTGGAGTAGGAAAATGGCCAAGAAGAGCATGAAAAACCGCGAGCTGAAGCGTCAGCTCACGGTAGCCAAGTTCGCTAAGAAGCGTGCTGAGCTGAAAGCGACCATCGTCAACGTTAACGCCTCTCCAGAAGAGCGTTTCGCTGCCGTTGTCGCTCTGCAGAAGCAGCCACGTGATGCTAGCGCCTCGCGCCTGCGCAACCGTTGCCGCCTGACCGGTCGTCCTCACGGTGTATACCGTAAGTTCGGCCTGGGCCGTAACATGCTGCGTCAAGCTGCAATGCGCGGTGACGTACCAGGTCTGGTCAAGGCCTCCTGGTAATCGCTGCAGGCTGGATCCTGGCGCAAGGGGAGCAATCTTCCGACCGCCGGTGACCTTGCCAACAAACAAGCCCCTATATGGGGCTTGTTTCGTTTCTGCCTTGTGTCTAGAATGACCGGCTCACCTGAGCCTGGGTTTTTTGCCCTGCCTGCTTGGGTGGTTGTGATAGCCGCAAGGCTAATAATTCTTGTATCAGGAGCATCTAGCCCATGAGTATGCAGGACCCGTTAGCGGACATGCTAACTCGCATCCGTAATGCCCAGATGGCTGAAAAGTCCGTCGTAAGCATGCCTTCCTCCACCCTGAAGGTCGCGGTTGCCAAAGTTCTGAAAGACGAAGGTTACATCGCTGGCTACCAGGTTACTGGTGAGGCCAAGCCTTCCCTGTCGATCGAGCTGAAGTACTTCGAAGGCCGTCCGGTCATCGAGGAACTGAAGCGTTCCAGCCGTCCTGGCCTGCGCCAGTACAAGTCCGTCGCAGAACTGCCGAAAGTACGTGGCGGCCTGGGCGTGTCTATCGTCTCCACCAACAAAGGTGTGATGACTGATCGCGCTGCGCGCGCTGCCGGTGTCGGCGGCGAAGTTCTGTGCACAGTGTTCTAAGGGGAGATAGGCATGTCTCGCGTCGCTAAGAACCCCGTTAAGCTGCCAGCAGGCGTCGAAGTCAAATTCGCCGGCCAGCAGCTTTCGGTGAAGGGTGCCAAAGGCACTCTCGAACTGAACGTTCACTCGTCTGTTGAAGTTACCGAAGAGTCTGGCGAGCTGCGTTTCGTCGCTCGCAACGGTGACCAGCAAGCTCGCGCCATGGCCGGTACCACCCGCGCTCTGGTGAACAACATGGTCCAAGGCGTAAGCCAAGGCTTCGAGCGTAAGCTCCAGCTGGTCGGTGTTGGTTACAAGGCACAGGCTAAAGGCACCGTTCTGAACCTGGCTCTGGGCTTCTCGCACCCAGTGGACTACGAACTGCCAGCCGGTATCACCGCTGAAACCCCAAGCCAGACCGACATCCTGATCAAGGGTATCGACAAGCAGCTGGTGGGTCAGGTGGCCGCTGAAATCCGCGACTTCCGTCCGCCAGAGCCTTACAAAGGCAAGGGTGTGCGTTACGCGGACGAAGTAGTCCGTCGTAAAGAAGCCAAGAAGAAGTAGGGCCTAGCAAATGACCGACAAAAAAGTTATCCGACTGCGTCGCGCTCGCAAAGCACGTCTCAAGATGCACGAACTCGAAGTCGTGCGCCTGTGCGTGTTCCGCTCCTCGCAGCACATCTACGCCCAGGTCATTTCGGCCGACGGCAGCAAGGTTCTGGCAAGCGCCTCGACCTTGGACAAAGAACTGCGTGATGGCGCCACTGGCAACATCGACGCGGCCACTAAGGTTGGCAAGCTGGTAGCTGAGCGTGCGAAAGCCGCCGGTGTATCTCAAGTTGCCTTTGACCGTTCCGGCTTCAAGTACCATGGCCGCGTCAAAGCGCTGGCTGATGCTGCTCGTGAAGGCGGGCTGGAGTTCTAAGTTATGGCAAATAACGATCAAAAGCGCGACGAAGGCTACATCGAGAAGCTGGTTCAAGTTAACCGCGTTGCCAAAACCGTAAAAGGCGGCCGTATCTTCACCTTCACCGCGCTGACCGTGGTAGGTGATGGTAAAGGTCGTGTTGGCTTCGGCCGTGGCAAATCGCGCGAAGTACCAGCCGCGATCCAGAAAGCCATGGAAGCTGCTCGCCGCAACATGATCCAGGTTGACCTGAAGGGCACCACCCTGCAGTACGCCACCAAGGCTGCCCACGGCGCCTCGAAGGTTTACATGCAGCCTGCCTCGGAAGGTACCGGTATCATTGCCGGTGGCGCAATGCGTGCTGTCCTGGAAGTTGCTGGTGTTCAGAACGTTCTGGCCAAGTGCTACGGTTCGACCAACCCAGTGAACGTGGTTTACGCCACTTTCAAGGGTCTGAAAGCCATGCAATCTCCTGAATCCATTGCTGCCAAGCGCGGCAAGAGCGTCGAGGAGATCTTCTGATCATGGCAACCGTAAAAGTAACGCTGATCAAGAGCGTCTCGGGCCGTCTGCCTAACCACAAGCTGTGCGTTAAAGGCCTGGGTCTGCGTCGCATCGGTCACACTGTAGAAGTCCAGGATACTCCCGAGAACCGCGGGATGATCAACAAGGCTTACTACATGCTGAAGGTCGAGGGTTAATCGATGAAACTCAATGATCTGAGTCCAGCGCCGGGTTCCCGTCGCGAGAAGCATCGTCCAGGTCGTGGTATCGGTAGCGGTCTGGGTAAGACCGGCGGCCGTGGCCACAAAGGTCAGACTTCCCGTTCGGGTGGTTCGATCGCTCCTGGCTTCGAAGGCGGTCAACAGCCGCTGCACCGTCGTCTGCCGAAGTTCGGCTTCGTTTCCCTGAAAGCCATGGACCGCGCCGAAGTGCGTCTGTCCGAGCTGGCCAAAGTGGAAGGCGACGTGATCTCCGTGCAATCCCTGAAGGATGCCAACGTGATCAACCAGCACATTCAGCGTGTGAAAATCATGCTGTCTGGCGAAGTTACTCGCGCAGTCACCATCAAGGGCATCGCAGCCACCAAGGGTGCGCGTGCGGCTATCGAAGCAGCTGGCGGCAAATTCGAGGAATAAATGGCTAAGCAAGGTGCTCTCTCTTCGCTCGGTAAGGGCGGGATGTCGGAACTCTGGGCTCGTCTGCGCTTTCTGTTCATGGCGATCATCGTCTATCGGATAGGTGCGCATATCCCGGTTCCCGGCATCAATCCGGACCGTCTGGCGGATCTGTTTCGGCAGAATGAGGGGACCATTCTTAGCTTGTTCAACATGTTTTCCGGTGGCGCGCTTGAGCGCATGAGCATCTTTGCACTGGGGATCATGCCGTACATCTCGGCATCGATCATCATGCAGCTGATGACGGCGGTCAGCCCGCAACTGGAGCAGTTGAAGAAGGAAGGTGAAGCTGGCCGTCGCAAGATCAGCCAGTACACCCGCTACGGCACCGTTATCCTGGCACTGGTTCAAGCCATTGGCATGTCCATTGGCCTGGCCAACCAGGGCGTGGCGTTTTCTGTAGGCCTGGGCTTCCATGTCGTTGCCGTCTCCACCTTCGTGGCGGGCGCGATGTTCATGATGTGGCTGGGCGAGCAGATCACCGAGCGCGGTGTGGGCAACGGTATCTCGATGTTGATCTTCGCAGGTATCGTTGCCGGTCTTCCGAGAGCAATCGGGCAGTCTTTCGAGTCTGCACGCACAGGCGATATCAACATTTTCGCCCTGGTCGCTATCGGTTTGCTGGCAGTAGCGATTATCGGTTTCGTGGTGTTCATTGAGCGTGGTCAGCGTCGTATCGCTGTTCACTACGCCAAGCGTCAGCAGGGCCGCAAGGTCTTTGCTGCGCAGACCAGCCACTTGCCGTTGAAAGTGAACATGGCGGGGGTTATCCCGGCCATTTTCGCGAGCAGCATTTTGCTGTTCCCGGCTTCGCTGGGTGCCTGGTTCGGTCAGTCCGAAGGTATGGGCTGGCTGCAGGACATCTCGCAGTCGATCGCTCCTGGTCAGCCGTTGAACATTCTGCTGTTTAGTGCAGGGATCATTTTCTTCTGCTTCTTCTACACAGCGTTGATGTTCAACCCGAAAGACGTAGCGGAAAACCTGAAGAAGTCCGGTGCCTTTATTCCGGGTATCCGTCCTGGTGAGCAGTCGGCACGCTACATTGATGGCGTTCTGACTCGTCTGACCATGTTCGGTGCTCTTTACATGATGGCCGTCTGCCTTCTGCCCCAGTTCCTGGTGGTGGCAGCAAATGTGCCGTTCTACCTTGGCGGGACCTCGTTGCTGATTGTGGTAGTGGTTGTGATGGACTTCATGTCCCAAGTACAATCGCACCTCGTTTCGCACCAGTACGAATCCCTGATGAAGAAAGCCAACCTGAAAGGCTACGGTGGCAGCGGTCTGCTGCGCTGATACGCCCCTAAGGTTCGAGGAGTCGGTAATGAAAGTTCGTGCATCGGTGAAAAAGCTGTGCCGTAACTGCAAGATCATCCGTCGCGAAGGCGTCGTACGAGTGATCTGCAGCGCGGAACCGCGTCACAAACAGCGCCAAGGCTGAGTGTGATCTGCGCTTCAAACCCAGCAGCTAGTGTGCTGCTGGGTTGATTATTCGTTTCTACAGCGATATTATCTCGCGCCCTATTTCTTGGCTTCCGGGGCGTAGGTAGCTGTCAATTGGAGTCCCACTGAATGGCCCGTATTGCAGGCGTCAACATTCCAGATAACAAGCATACTGTTATCTCGCTGACCTACATCTATGGTGTCGGTCGCACAACTGCACAGAAGATCTGTGCAGACGCTGGTGTAAATCCAGCCGCTAAGATCAAGGATCTGAGCGACGAGCAAATCGAAACCCTGCGTGGCGAAGTCGCGAAGTTCACCACCGAAGGTGACCTGCGTCGTGACATCAACATGAAGATCAAGCGCTTGATGGACCTGGGTTGCTACCGCGGCCTGCGTCATCGTAAAGGTCTGCCGGTTCGCGGTCAGCGCACCAAGACCAACGCACGCACCCGTAAGGGCCCGCGTAAGCCGATCCGCAAGTAATCGCCCAGGAATATAGACATGGCAAAACCTGCTGCTCGTCCTCGTAAGAAAGTCAAAAAGACAGTGGTTGATGGCATCGCCCACATCCATGCCTCTTTCAACAACACCATCGTGACCATCACCGACCGTCAGGGCAATGCTTTGTCCTGGGCGACCTCCGGTGGTTCGGGTTTCCGTGGTTCGCGCAAATCCACCCCGTTCGCAGCTCAGATCGCTGCTGAGCGTGCTGGTCAAGCTGCGCTGGAATACGGTCTGAAGAACCTCGACGTTAACGTCAAGGGTCCAGGTCCAGGTCGTGAGTCCGCCGTTCGTGCATTGAACAGCTGCGGCTACAAGATCGCCAGCATCACCGACGTGACGCCAATCCCGCACAACGGGTGCCGTCCGCCGAAGAAGCGTCGCGTGTAATCAGGAGACAGAAGAATGGCACGTTACATTGGTCCAAAATGCAAACTGTCTCGTCGTGAAGGCACTGACCTGTTCCTGAAGAGCGGCGTTCGCGCTCTGGAATCGAAGTGCAACATCGAAGCAGCCCCAGGTATCCACGGCCAGCGCCGTGGCCGTCAGTCTGACTACGGCACCCAGCTGCGTGAGAAACAAAAAGTCCGTCGTATCTACGGTGTTCTGGAGCGTCAGTTCCGCGGTTACTACCAAGCTGCTGCCTCGAAAAAAGGCGCAACCGGTGAGAACCTGCTGCAACTGCTCGAGTGCCGTCTGGATAACGTCGTCTACCGTATGGGCTTCGGCTCGACTCGTTCCGAGTCGCGTCAGCTGGTTTCGCACAAAGCGATCAGCGTCAACGGTAAGACTGTAAACATTCCATCCTACCAAGTTCGTCCGGGTGACGTGGTCGCGGTTCGCGAGAAATCGCTGAGCCAGCTGCGCATTGTTCAAGCCCTTGAACTGTGCGCCCAGCGTGGCCGCGTTGAGTGGGTTGACGTGGATGCTGCTAAAAAGTCGGGCGTTTTCAAGAACGTTCCTGCTCGCAGCGACCTGTCTGCCGACATCAACGAGAACCTGATTGTCGAGCTCTACTCCAAGTAAGGGCTAGAAAATAGGTGCATCCATGCAGATTTCGGTAAATGAGTTCCTGACTCCCCGCCACATTGATGTGCAGGTAGTCAGTCCGACCCGCGCCAAGATTACGCTCGAGCCTCTCGAGCGTGGTTTCGGCCATACCCTGGGCAACGCGCTGCGCCGCATCCTGTTGTCCTCCATGCCTGGCTGTGCAGTAGTCGAGGCCGAGATCGATGGCGTACTCCACGAGTACTCCGCGATCGAAGGTGTTCAGGAAGACGTCATTGAAATCCTGTTGAACCTGAAAGGCCTGGCTATCAAACTGCACGGTCGTGACGAAGTTACGCTGACCTTGTCGAAAAAGGGTTCGGGGGTGGTTACCGCTGCCGATATTCAGCTGGATCACGATGTCGAGATCGTCAACCCCGATCACGTAATCGCGAACCTGGCGTCGAACGGCGCCCTGAACATGAAGCTCACTGTAGCTCGTGGTCGTGGTTACGAGCCGGCTGACTCCCGTCAAACCGACGAAGACGAAAGCCGTAGCATTGGCCGTCTGCAGTTGGACGCTTCGTTCAGCCCGGTGCGTCGTATCGCCTATGTGGTCGAGAACGCCCGTGTTGAGCAGCGTACCAACCTGGACAAACTGGTCATTGATCTGGAAACCAACGGCACCCTGGACCCTGAAGAGGCAATCCGCCGCGCTGCGACCATCCTGCAACAGCAGTTGGCCGCGTTCGTCGACCTCAAAGGTGACAGCGAGCCTGTCGTAGTCGAGCAGGAAGACGAGATCGATCCGATCCTGCTGCGTCCGGTTGACGACCTGGAACTGACTGTACGTTCGGCCAACTGCCTCAAGGCGGAGAACATCTACTACATCGGCGACCTGATTCAGCGTACCGAAGTAGAGCTGTTGAAGACTCCTAACCTGGGCAAGAAGTCCCTGACTGAAATCAAGGACGTCCTGGCCTCTCGTGGTCTGTCTCTCGGCATGCGCCTCGACAACTGGCCGCCTGCAAGTCTTAAGAAAGACGACAAGGCGACCGCCTGATCGTCGTAATCACCGAACGTAGTGTTTGGTAAGGAATGAATCATGCGTCATCGTAAAAGTGGACGTCACCTGAGCCGTACCAGCTCTCACCGCAAGGCTATGTTCCAGAACATGGCAGTGTCGCTGATCGAGCACGAGCTGATCAAAACCACCCTGCCGAAAGCCAAGGAACTGCGCCGCGTTGCCGAGCCGCTGATCACCCTGGCCAAGGAAGACAGCGTTGCTAACCGTCGTCTGGCCTTCGACCGTACCCGTTCGAAGTCCGCTGTTGGCAAACTGTTCAACGACCTGGGCAAGCGTTACGCCACCCGTCAGGGCGGCTACCTGCGCATCCTGAAGTGCGGTTTCCGCGCTGGCGACAACGCCCCTATGGCGTACGTTGAGCTGGTTGATCGTCCGGTCGGCGGTGCTGTAGAAGCTGCTGAGTAAGACGTTCTGTCTGCTACAAAAAACCGGGCCTAGTGCCCGGTTTTTTGTTGCTGATGGTATTGTTAATTTCTATTGATGTAAGTCAGTTAATGAATTTGTCCCTGTAGCCTTGCTCGTCAATACTCTCTCCATAGCCGATTAGCCGGCGCTTCAAGACCGATAAGGAGAGCCCATGAGCAAGATTCTCACCACCGCCAGCGGTGCACCTGTAGCCGACAACCAGAACTCCCGCTCCGCCGGCCCACGCGGCCCGCTGCTGCTCGACGACTTCCACCTGATCGAGAAGCTCGCCCATTTCAACCGTGAGAACATCCCCGAGCGCCGGGTACACGCGAAGGGTTCGGGCGCCTATGGCACTTTTACCGTAACCCGCGACATCACCGGTTACACCAGCGCCAAACTGTTCGAGCAGGTTGGCAAGCAGACCGAGACATTTCTGCGCTTCTCTACCGTGGGTGGCGAACGTGGTTCTGCGGACACAGAGCGCGACCCCCGCGGTTTTGCCGTCAAGTTCTACACCGAGGAAGGTAACTGGGACATCGTGGGTAACAACACGCCAGTGTTCTTCATTCGTGATCCGCTCAAGTTCCCAGACTTTATCCACACCCAGAAACGTCACCCGCAGTCCAACCTGAAAAACGCCCAGATGATGTGGGATTTCTGGTCGCACTCGCCCGAGGCGCTGCACCAGGTCACCATCCTGTTCTCTGACCGTGGCATTCCGGACGGCTACCGCCACATGCACGGCTTTGGCAGCCACACCTACAGCCTGATCAATGCCCAGGGTGAGCGTACTTGGGTCAAATGGCACTTCAAGACCCAGCAGGGCATCAAGAACCTTGCCCCGGCAGATGCCGCACGTTTGGCAGGTACTGACCCAGACTACGCCCAGCGCGACCTGTTCGAAGCCATTGAGCGAGGCGATTACCCACGCTGGACTGTCTGCATCCAGGTGATGAGCGAAGCCGAGGCCGCGAGCCGCGACGAGAACCCGTTCGACGTGACCAAAACCTGGTCGCAAAAGGACTACCCGTTAATCGAAGTGGGCGTGCTTGAGCTTAACCGTAACCCGCTCAACTACTTCGCCGAAGTCGAGCAGGCTGCCTTCGGGCCAAGCAACATGGTGCCGGGGGTCGGCCTGTCACCAGACCGCATGCTGCAGGGCCGCGTATTCGCCTACGCGGACGCACACCGCTACCGTGTGGGTACCAACCACCAACAGTTGCCGGTGAATGCGCCACGCTGCCCGGTCAACAGCTACCAGCGCGACGGCTCCATGGCCACTGGTAGCTATGGCAGTGCGCCTAACTACGAACCAAACAGCTACGCTGCGGCACCGAAGCAGTCGCCACGTCACGCAGAGCCCGCATTGGCCCTGAATGGTTCGGCCGACCGTTACGATCACCGCGAGGACACTGACTACTACAGCCACGCCGGCGCGCTGTTCCGCCTGATGAGTGATGAGCAAAAGGCCCTGCTGATCAGCAACATCGCTGGAACCATGGCGGGTGTCAGCGAAGACGTCATCCAACGCCAGTTGCAGTACTTCTTCAAGGCCGACCCAGCCTACGGAGAAGGGATCGCCAAGGCCCTGGGCATCAATCTCGCCTAAGTCGAAGTGATAAGAAGAACCGCCCTCATTTGGGCGGTTTTTCAATGAATATCACTACTGTTTAACCGATTTTTTGCTTCTTATTGCGCGTTTTTCAGTGACCGCAGGCAAAAGCTGGTTCACACTATGTGCCATAGACGTTTTCATATGGAGAAGCAGGGCGATGCAAGGCCACCCGGACGTAATCAACTACCTTGTCACGTTGCTGAAGGGCGAATTGGCGGCACGCGACCAGTACTTCATTCATTCGCGCATGTACGAAGACTGGGGCCTGACCAAGCTCTACGAGCGTATCAACCACGAGATGGAAGAAGAGACGCAGCACGCGGATGCCCTGATGCGTCGCATCCTGATGCTCGAAGGTACCCCTGACATGCGTGCAGACGACCTGGAAGTCGGCAGCACCGTGCCGGAAATGATCGAGGCCGACCTCAAGCTTGAGTACAAGGTGCGCGGTGCGCTGTGCAAAGGCATCGAGCTGTGCGAGCTGCACAAGGACTACATCAGCCGTGACATCCTGCGTGCGCAGCTGGCGGATACCGAAGAAGATCACACCTACTGGCTGGAGAAGCAGCAGGGCCTGATCAAGGCCATTGGCCTGGAGAACTACCTGCAGTCGCAGATGTAAGTTATCCACACACTCAAGAAAAAGCCCCTGGCACCAACGGTACCAGGGGCTTTTTCATTGCAGCGGCACTTAGGCCCGGTCCCGCTCCAGCAGCGGTTTCAGGTAATGCCCGGTATACGACTGCTTCATCTCGCTCAGCTCTTCCGGGGTACCGCAGGCAATGATCTGCCCACCTTTGGAACCACCTTCCGGTCCCAGGTCCACCAGCCAGTCAGCAGTCTTGATCACATCCAGGTTGTGCTCGATCACCACCACGGTATTGCCGTGATCGCGCAGGCGATGCAGCACGTCCAGCAACTGCTGAATATCGGCAAAGTGCAGGCCCGTGGTTGGCTCATCCAGGATATACAGGGTTTTGCCGGTATCGCGCTTGGACAACTCGCGAGACAGCTTCACGCGCTGCGCCTCGCCGCCAGACAAGGTGGTCGCCGACTGGCCCAGCTTGATGTACGACAGGCCAACATCCATCAGCGTTTGCAGCTTGCGCGCCAGCGCTGGCACCGCATCGAAGAACTCGCGGGCATCCTCGATGGTCATTTCCAGCACCTCGTGGATATTCTTGCCCTTGTACTTGATCTCCAGTGTTTCGCGGTTGTAGCGCTTGCTCTTGCACACGTCGCACGGCACGTAGATGTCTGGCAGGAAGTGCATCTCGACCTTGATCAGGCCATCGCCTTGGCAGGCCTCGCAACGGCCACCCTTGACGTTGAACGAGAAACGTCCCGGGCCATAGCCGCGTGAGCGCGACTCCGGTACCCCGGAGAACAGCTCGCGGATAGGGGTGAAAATACCGGTATACGTTGCCGGGTTCGAGCGCGGAGTGCGGCCGATCGGGCTCTGGTCGATATCCACCACCTTATCCAGGTGCTGCAGGCCATCCATGCTGCTGTGCGGTGCGGCTTCCAGGCTGCTTGCGCCATTGAGGGCCGTAGCGGCCAAGGGGAACAGGGTGTTGTTGATCAGCGTCGATTTGCCCGAGCCGGATACCCCCGTCACGCAGGTCAGCAGGCCGATGGGGACTTCGAGGTCGACGTTCTGCAGGTTGTTGCCACGCGCACCCTTGAGCTTGAGTTGCAGCTTCTTGTTGCGCGGCGTGCGCTTGGCTGGCACGACGATCTTCTTGCGCCCGGACAAGTACTTGCCGGTTAACGAGTCAGGGTGGTCCATGACCTCCTGTGGCGAGCCCTCGGCGACGATCTGTCCACCATGCACGCCGGCCCCTGGGCCGATATCGACCACGTAGTCGGCCAAGCGAATGGCGTCCTCGTCGTGCTCCACCACGATAACCGTGTTGCCCAAATCACGCAGGTGGTTGAGGGTGGCCAGCAGGCGGTCGTTGTCGCGTTGATGAAGGCCGATGGACGGTTCATCGAGGATGTACATCACTCCGACCAGGCCGGCGCCAATCTGGCTGGCCAGGCGGATACGCTGCGCTTCACCACCAGACAGGGTGTCGGCGCTACGGTCGAGGGTGAGGTAGTCAAGGCCGACGTTGACCAGGAACTGCAAGCGCTCGCAGATTTCCTTGAGGATCTTGGCGGCAATCTCGCCACGGCGGCCAGTCAGGGTCAGCTCGCCGAAGTAGCTGCTGGCTTCACCGATCGGAAGGTTGGTGACCGCCGGCAGCGTTTTTTCGCCCACCCACACATGGCGTGCTTCGCGGCGCAGGCGGGTACCACGGCAATCCGGGCAGGGCTGGGTGCCGAGGAACTTGGCCAGTTCTTCACGCACGGTGGCCGATTCGGTCTCGCGGTAGCGGCGCTCGAGGTTCGGCACGATGCCTTCGAACGGGTGCGAGCGCTTGACGATATCGCCACGGTCGTTGAGGTACTTGAAGTCGACACTCTGCTTGCCACTGCCTTGCAAGATCACCTTCTGGTGTTCGGCCGACAGCTCGCCGAACGGCTCCTCCAGGCTGAACCCGTAATGCGCGGCCAGCGAACCGAGCATCTGGAAGTAGTACACATTGCGCCGGTCCCAGCCGCGGATTGCGCCTTCGGCCAAGGTGAGTTCGGCATTGACCAGGCGCTTGGTGTCGAAGAACTGCTTCACGCCCAGGCCATCGCATGTCGGGCACGCACCGGCAGGGTTGTTGAATGAGAAAAGCTTCGGCTCCAGTTCACTGATGGCATGGCCGCAGACCGGGCAGGCGAAGCGCGCGGAGAAAATCATCTCTTCGCCTGGCTCGTCGTCCATCGGTACCACCAAGGCGATACCGTCGGCCAGCTTGAGCGCGGTCTCGAACGATTCGGCCAGGCGCTGTTGCAGGTCGGCGCGCACTTTGAAGCGGTCCACCACGACATCAATGCTGTGCTTTTTCTGCTTGTCGAGCTTGGGCAGTTCGTCCAGCTCGTAGAGCTTGCCGTTGACCCGGGCACGTACAAAGCCCTGGGCACGCAGTTCGTCGAACACCGCCAGGTGCTCACCTTTGCGCTCGCGCACCACTGGCGCCAGCAGCATCAGCTTGCTGCCTTCCGGGCGCTCCAGCACCAGGTCGACCATCTGGCTGATCGTTTGCGCCTCTAGCGGGATATCGTGGTCCGGGCAGCGCGGCGTACCCACGCGGGCATACAGCAGGCGCAGGTAGTCGTAGATTTCGGTGATGGTGCCGACCGTGGAACGTGGGTTGTGCGAGGTCGACTTCTGCTCGATGGAAATGGCCGGCGACAGGCCTTCGATGGTGTCGACGTCAGGCTTTTCCATCATCGACAGGAACTGCCGGGCGTAGGCCGACAGCGATTCCACGTAGCGGCGCTGGCCTTCAGCGTAGAGGGTGTCGAACGCCAGGGACGACTTGCCGGAACCGGACAGGCCGGTGATCACGATCAGCTTGTCCCGGGGCAGGGTCAGGTCGATGTTCTTCAGGTTGTGGGTACGTGCCCCACGAATCAGGATCTTGTCCACTGCGGCCTCGCTTGGCGGGCATAAACAAGGAAGTATACGGCGCGCCAGTATGGCGCGGCAAAGCGTCGCGTAGATGCCGTTACGCTGTCGGACTGATAGAATCGCCGCCGGTTCACACGAGGTTAATCCATGCACGACACCCACAACGAGCGCATGAGTGGCGGCGAAACCCGCGCCGCTGGCGGCCTTGCCCTGGTCTTTGCCTTTCGTATGCTGGGCATGTTCATGGTCTTGCCGGTACTGGCCACCTACGGCATGGACCTGGCCGGTGCCACCCCTGCGCTGATCGGCCTGGCCATTGGCGCCTATGGCCTGACCCAGGCGGTATTGCAGATCCCGTTCGGGATGATTTCCGACCGCATCGGCCGCCGGCCGGTGATTTACCTGGGGCTGGTGATTTTCGCCCTGGGCAGTGTGCTGGCGGCCCAGGCCGACTCCATCTGGGGTGTGATCGCCGGGCGTGTTTTGCAGGGCTCCGGTGCGATTTCTGCCGCCGTCATGGCGCTGCTGTCCGACCTCACCCGCGAGCAACACCGGACCAAGGCCATGGCCATGATCGGCATGAGTATCGGCCTGTCGTTTGCCGTCGCCATGGTCGTCGGCCCCTTGCTGACAAGTGCCTTTGGCTTGTCAGGATTGTTCCTGACCACGGCAGGGCTCGCCCTGGTAGGCATCTTGCTGATTGCCGTTGTCGTGCCCAACACGCATAGCATCCTGCAGCACCGCGAATCGGGCGTGGCGCGCCAGGCACTCGGCCCAACCCTGCGTCATCCGGACCTTCTGCGCCTGGACGTAAGCATCTTCGTCCTCCATGCCATTCTCATGGCCAGCTTCGTCGCGCTGCCGCTGGCCTTCGTCGAGCGCGGTGGGCTGCCCAAGGAGGAACACTGGTGGGTATACCTGACCGCATTGTTCATCTCATTTTTTGCAATGGTCCCGTTCATCATCTACGGCGAAAAAAAGCGCAAGATGAAACGCGTGTTGGCCGGCGCTGTCAGTGTCCTGCTGCTGACAGAGATATACTTCTGGGAGTGGGCTGACGGTTTGCGCGGACTGGTGATTGGCACCGTGGTATTCTTTACCGCATTCAACCTGCTGGAGGCATCGCTGCCTTCGCTGGTGAGCAAGGTGTCGCCTGCCGGTGGCAAGGGGACGGCGATGGGGGTGTATTCCACCAGCCAGTTCCTCGGTGCGGCGCTGGGCGGGATCCTTGGTGGCTGGTTGTTCCAGCACGGTGGGCTGGACACGGTGTTCCTCGGTTGCGCGGTGCTGTGTGCCATCTGGCTGGTCGTCGCCTTGCGCATGAACGAGCCGCCTTATGTGACCAGCCTGCGCATGCCGCTGACGCCTGAGGCAGTCCGGGAAGCCGGCCTGACAGAGCGCCTGATGGCCGTGCCGGGTGTGACCGACGCTGTGGTGGTGGCTGAAGAAGCCGCTATCTATATCAAACTGGATACGAAAATTTTGGACCGTGCGACCCTCGAGCGACTGGTGAACCCAGCCTCTTCGGCGTGCGAAGCCTAGGAGAACGTTATGGCCCGTGGGGTTAACAAAGTCATTCTGGTCGGCACCTGTGGCCAGGATCCCGAAGTCCGCTACCTGCCCAACGGTAACGCCGTGACCAACCTGAGCCTGGCTACCAGCGAGCAGTGGACCGACAAGCAGTCGGGCCAGAAGGTAGAGCGTACCGAGTGGCACCGTGTGTCGCTGTTCGGCAAGGTTGCCGAGATCGCCGGCGAGTACCTGCGCAAAGGTTCGCAGTGCTACATCGAAGGCAAACTGCAGACCCGTGAGTGGGAAAAAGACGGTATCAAGCGCTACACCACCGAGATCATCGTCGACATCAACGGCACCATGCAGCTGCTGGGCGGTCGTCCGCAGGGCCAGCAGGGCGGTGACCCGTACAACCAGGGTGGCGGCAACTACAACCAAGGTGGTCAGCAGCAACAGTACAACCAGGCCCCGCCGCGCCAGCAGGCCCAGCGCCCGCAACAGGCCCCTCAGCGCCCGGCGCCGCAGCAGCCAGCGCCACAGCCGGCGGCTGACTTTGACAGCTTTGATGACGATATTCCGTTCTGATCAGAACGTGTAGACGTCTAGCAAGACCAGAAACCCAGGGCAGTTGTCCTGGGTTTTTTTGTGGCCAGCCATCCTGCTTTACAAATCAGTCGGCACTTCAGTAGAACAACCGCGGCTCTGGCGAATCCAGCAGGCTTGCCAACTTGGTCAGGGCAAAGCCCAGCTCCTGGCGGCTGGGTGCCATCAGGGCGATGCGCACGCCGCAGGTGGCGTGGCTGCGTTCTGGCAAAAACTGGCTGCCGCTGACCACTGTAACGCCGTTGTTACGCGCCAGATTGGCAAACTCGTCGCTGGTCCAAGGCTCTGGCAACTCCAGCCAGATATGGAAGCTGTGGGGCTGAGTACGAATGTTGTATCGGCCGAGAATCTCCCGGGCCATCTGCTGGCGCGCGGCCGCCTCGTCCTGCTGGACCCGTAGCAACTGGTCGGCCATGCCGCTGTTGATCAGGTTACTCGCCAATTGCGCCATTAATGGCGAAGGCATCCACACGCTGCTGCGTACCATCGACGATAACCGTGACAGGGTTTGCGGCGGAGCGTACAGGTAGCCGATGCGCAGCGCCGGCAGCACGCTCTTGGACAGGCTGGTGAGGTACACCGAGCGTTCAGGTGCATACGCGGCCAGTGGCTTGTAATCCGGGGCGGGCTCGAGAAAACCGTAGATGTCGTCATCGACGATGAACAGGTCGAACTCGCGAGCGATCTCGGCGATGGCCTGGCGCCGTGCGTGGGGCATGATCGAGTTGGTCGGGTTCTGGTGCGTGGTGACGCATATCAGCAGGGAAGGGCGGTGCTCCAGGCAGGCCGCGCGCAATGCATCAGGAATAATGCCGTGCTCGTCCATGGCCACACCATGCAGACGGCGGCCCATGCTGTGGGCGAGGGAGATGATGCCCGGGTAGCACAGCGACTCGCACAGCACCACATCGTCATTCTTCGACAGGCTGCTGATGGCCACCAGCAGCCCATGCTGCGCGCCAGAGGTCAGTACAACCTGTTGCCAGCGTGCATCTGGCAGCCAGCGCTGAATCCAGGCCGCACCGGCTTGCTTGTGTGAGGTGTGGCCACCCTCGGTCACGTAATCGAGTACTTGCCCCAAGTCCGAAGAAGCGGCCAGTTCGACGATGGCCGTGCCTAGCCACTCGCTCATGTGAGCGTCGTTGGGTTTGATGATCGAGAGATCGATCTGGCTGCTTTCGCCGGCAAGGGGGGCGGGCGCCGACGGGATAGGCAATGGCTGTCGCTGCTGTTTCACAAATGTGCCACGCCCGACTTCGCCAACCACCAGGCCACGCTTGGCTGCCTCGTCGTAGGCCCTGCCGACAGTGCCGGGCGTCACATTCAGTGCTTCGGCAAGGTCCTTGAGGGTGGGTAAGCGATCACCTGCTGCAAGCCGACCACTTTCGATGTCCTGTTCAAGGGCATTAGCGATCATCAGGTAAACCGGCTGGGTTTGATCGCCGTAATGAGGGACCCACATGGAAAACGCACCAGATTCTGCAAGAGCGCGCAGCCTAGCATGAAAGCTCAGATGCAGGTAATGATGGTAATCGTGAGAATTGAGTCGAATAAATTTCTGATTGAATCGATTCAATCTTCGTAATTACAATCATCGCATCAATCAGGGCAGGCTCACTCACGTCGGCCTTGGCAAAACACGCCATTGGATGGGCTTTGCTATGGAAATTCTGGGTGCTTACTGGGCGGAACACTGGTTGCTGGCAATCCTCATGCTCGGCGCGATCGCCTTCGTTGCAGGCTTCGTCGACAGTATTGCCGGTGGTGGCGGTCTGTTTCTGGTACCGGGCTTTTTGCTGGTTGGCATGCCGCCGCAGGTGGCACTGGGCCAGGAAAAACTGGTCAGTACCCTTGGCACGCTGGCGGCCATTCGCAACTTCCTGGCCAACAGCAAGATGGTCTGGCAGGTGGCGTTGGTCGGGGTGCCGTTCTCACTGCTGGGTGCTTACCTGGGGGCGCACTTGATCGTGTCGATCTCGCAAGAGACTGTAGGCAAGATCATCCTGGCGCTGATCCCGTTCGGGATCCTCATCTTCCTCACCCCCAAGGACCGCCCGGTAGCGGAGCGAGAGCTGTCTTCTCGCATGCTCTACACCGTGGTGCCGTTGACCTGCTTGGCCATCGGCTTCTATGACGGCTTCTTCGGCCCCGGCACAGGCAGCATGTTCATCATCGCCTTCCATTACCTGCTGCGCATGGACCTGGTCTCCAGCTCGGCCAACTCCAAAACCTTCAACTTCGCTTCCAACATCGGCGCCTTGGTCGCCTTCGTCATCGCCGGGAAGGTCGTCTACCTGCTGGCATTGCCGCTGGTGGCCTGCAACATCCTGGGTAACCACCTGGGCAGTGCCCTGGCGCTGCGCAAAGGCAACGAAGTGGTACGCAAGGCGCTGGTGTTCTCGATGCTTTGCCTGTTCACCAGCCTGGGCGTGAAGTACCTGGCCTGACCTACTGATAGGAGAAAACTGATGAAAACCGCATTCGTGACTGGCGCCTCCTCGGGTTTTGGCCGTGCCATCTGCTGCACGCTGATCGGCAAAGGCTACCGCGTGATCGGTGGCGCCCGGCGCATGGACAAACTGAAAGCGCTGGAGGCCGAGTTGGGCGTCAATTTCATTGCGCTGGCGCTGGATGTCACCGACCCGGTGTCGCTGGAGACGGCGATCGAGCACATTCGGGATGCATCGCTGCAGATCGACCTGCTGGTCAACAACGCCGGGCTGGCGTTGGGCGTGGACCGTGCTCAGGCCAGCAGCGCCGAAAACTGGCAGCGGATGATCGACACCAACATCACCGGGCTAGCCATGGTTACCCACAAGATTCTGCCGCAAATGGTGAAAGCCGACAGTGGCATGATCATCAACATTGGCTCTATCGCTGGCACTTACCCCTACCCGGGCGGCAATGTGTATGGCGCCAGCAAGGCCTTCGTCCGCCAGTTCAGCCTCAACTTGCGTGCCGACCTTGCGGGCACCCGAGTACGGGTGAGCAACATCGAGCCGGGGCTATGCTCGGGCACTGACTTCTCGGTGGTACGTCTGAATGGCGACCTGGATGCGGTGCAGGCGTTGTATCGGGATGTCGAGGCCATCCTGCCGGAGGATATCGCGGCTACGGTAGCCTGGATTGCCGAGCAGCCGGCGCACGTGAACATCAATACCGTCGAGATCATGCCGGTGGCGCAGAGCAGCGCGGCCCTGAATGTGGTGCGCAACCTGCCGCGTGCCTGCCCCGGGCCTTGACACTGACCCATGTCATCGCACCTTCCCGATTCTTGACTAGTCTTAACCATTGGCGGCCATCCATTGGCCGCCACCGTGACTACCAAGAGGCGCCGGCCATGTTCCGCGCGTCCACCACCTGATCAGGAGTGCACGATGGACCTGAACCGTCGGCAATTCTTCAAGGTCGCCGCCGTCGGCCTTGGAGGCTCGAGCCTGGCGGCGTTGGGCATGGCCCCGACGCCGGCCTTCGCCGAGCAGGTGCGTCACTTCAAGCTGGCGCATACCAAAGAAACCCGCAACACCTGCCCTTACTGCTCGGTCGGCTGTGGCCTGATCCTGTACAGCCAGGGCGACGCGGGTAAAAACGTCAAACAGAACATCATCCACATCGAAGGTGACGCCGACCATCCGGTCAACCGTGGCACCCTCTGCCCTAAAGGCGCCGGCCTGCTGGACTTTATCCACAGCCCGAGCCGCTTGCAGTACCCCGAGGTGCGCAAGCCGGGTAGCAAAGAATGGACGCGGGTCAGCTGGGACGAGGCGCTCGACCGCGTCGCCGACCTGATGAAACAGGACCGAGACGCTAACTTCATCGAGAAGAACGCCCAGGGGCAAACCGTAAACCGCTGGCTCACCACCGGTTTTCTGGCTGCCTCCGCCGCCTCCAGCGAGGCAGGCTACCTGACCCACAAAGTCGTCCGCGCAACAGGCATGCTGGGGTTCGATAACCAGGCACGTGTCTGACATGGCCCGACGGTGGCAAGTCTTGCCCCGACGTACGGCCGTGGCGCCATGACCAACCACTGGTCCGATATCGCCAACGCGAATCTGGTCCTGGTGATGGGTGGCAACGCAGCAGAAGCGCATCCGTGCGGCTTCAAATGGGTGACCGAGGCCAAGGCGCACAACAAGGCGCGGCTGATCGTGGTCGATCCGCGTTTTACCCGTACCGCTTCGGTGGCGGACTACTACGCGCCGATCCGTACCGGTACCGATATCGCTTTCATGGGCGGGCTGATCAACTACCTGCTGAGCAACGACAAGATCCAGCACGAGTACGTGCGTAACTACACCGATGTGTCGTTCATCGTCAAAGAGACCTATGGCTTCGAGGACGGGCTGTTCAGCGGCTACGACGAGGCCAAGCGTGTGTATGCCGACAAATCCGGCTGGGGTTACGAGCTGGGTGAGGACGGTTATGCGAAGGTCGATCCGACCCTGCAGCACCCGCGCTGCGTGTTCCAGCTGATGAAACAGCATTACAGCCGCTACACCCCGGAACTGGCGAGCATGACCTGTGGCATGCCGCAGGACGCCATGATGAAAGTCTGGGAAGAGATCGCCACCTGCTCGGCACCGGGCAAGACCATGACGATTCTCTACGCGCTCGGCTGGACGCAGCACTCGATCGGTGCGCAGATCATCCGCAGTGCGGCCATGGTCCAGCTGCTGCTGGGCAACGTCGGCATGCCCGGTGGTGGGGTCAACGCGTTGCGCGGGCACTCCAATATCCAGGGTCTGACCGACCTCGGCCTGCTGTCCAACTCGTTGCCGGGCTACCTGACCCTGGCCGGTGATGCCGAGCAGGACTACGCGGCCTACATCGACAAGCGCGCCTCCAAACCCTTGCGCCCAGGGCAGCTGTCGTACTGGCAGAACTACGGCAAGTTCCACGTCAGCCTGATGAAGGCCTGGTACGGCGCCAACGCCACGGCGGAAAACAACTGGGGCTATGACTGGCTGCCCAAGCTCGATGTCCCGGCCTACGACGTGCTGCGCATGTTCGAGATGATGGGCCAGGGCAAGGTCAACGGCTACATATGCCAGGGCTTCAACCCGATTGCCGCGCTACCGGACAAGAACCGCGTCACCGCAGCGCTGGGCAAGCTCAAGTGGCTGGTGATCATGGACCCGCTGGCCACCGAGACCTCGGAGTTCTGGCGTAACGCCGGGCCGTTCAACGACGTCGACACCGCCAATATCCAGACCGAAGTGATCCGCCTGCCCACCACCTGCTTCGCCGAGGAGGACGGCTCGCTGGTCAATAGCAGCCGTTGGCTGCAATGGCATTGGAAGGGTGCCGATGGCCCGGGTGAGACCCGTACCGATGTGCAGATCATGAGCGAACTGTTCCTGCGCCTGCGTCAACGCTACCAGGCCGAGGGCGGCGCCTACCCTGATGCGATAATGAACATCAGCTGGCCGTACAAGGTCCCTGATGAGCCATCCCCGGAGGAGCTGGCCAAAGAGATGAACGGTTGGGCGGTCACCGACCTTACCGACGCCACCGGTACCACACTGAAGGCTGGTCAGCAGCTGTCGGGCTTTGCCCAGCTCAAGGACGATGGCAGCACGGCGGCTGGTTGCTGGATCTTCGCTGGCAGCTGGACCGAGCAGGGCAACCAGATGGCCCGCCGTGACAACAGCGACCCGTTTGGCATGCACCAGGTGCAGAACTGGGCCTGGGCCTGGCCGGCCAACCGTCGCATCCTCTACAACCGTGCCTCCAGCGACCCGCAAGGCAAGCCGTGGGACCCAGAGAAGAAGCGCTTGGTATGGTGGAACGGCAAGGCCTGGACCGGTACCGATGTGCCGGACTTCAAGGCCGACTCGCCGCCCGAGGCCGGGATGAACCCGTTCATCATGAACCCCGAAGGCGTGGCGCGTTTCTTCGCCATCGACAAGATGGCCGAAGGCCCGTTCCCCGAGCACTACGAGCCGTTCGAAACGCCGATCGGTATCAACCCGCTGCACCCGCAGAACAAGAAGGTGGTCAGCAACCCGGCTGGCCGCATCTTCGACTCGGTGTGGGACACGCTCGGCACGCATGACGAGTTCCCCTACGCGGCGACCACCTATCGGCTGACCGAGCACTTCCACTTCTGGAGCAAGCATTGCCGGCTCAACGCCATCGCCCAGCCCGAGCAGTTCGTCGAAATCGGCGAGGTGCTGGCCAACGAGAAAGGCATCAAGGCCGGCGACCGGGTGCGGGTGTCGAGCAAGCGCGGGCATATCGATGCGGTGGCGGTGGTGACCAAGCGGATTCGCCCACTCCAGGTCAACAACCAGACCGTGCACCAGATCGGCATTCCGTTGCACTGGGGTTTCACCGGCGCTACCCGGCATGGCTACCTGACCAACACCCTGGTGCCATTCCTCGGTGACGGCAACACCCAGACGCCAGAGTCCAAGTCGTTCCTCGTCAAAGTGGAGAAACTCTGATGGCCAGCCAAGACATCATCGCCCGCTCGGCCACCACCACCGTACCGCCTTCGGTACGCCAGCAGCAGGAAGTCGCCAAGCTGATCGACACCACCAAGTGCATCGGCTGCAAGGCCTGCCAGGTGGCGTGCTCGGAATGGAACGAACTGCGTGACGAGGTCGGCCACAACCACGGCACCTACGACAACCCCCAGGACCTCACCGCCGAAACCTGGACCCTGATGCGCTTCACCGAGCACGAGCGCGACGACGGCAACCTGGAGTGGCTGATCCGCAAGGATGGCTGCATGCACTGTGCCGAACCGGGTTGCCTGAAGGCTTGCCCGAGCCCGGGGGCGATCATCAAGCACGCCAACGGCATCGTCGACTTCAACCAGGACCACTGCATCGGCTGCGGGTACTGCATCACCGGCTGCCCGTTCAACATCCCGCGTATCTCGCAGAAGGACCACAAGGCGTACAAGTGCACCCTGTGTTCCGACCGCGTGACCGTGGGCCTGGAGCCCGCCTGCGTGAAAACCTGCCCGACCGGGGCGATCGTGTTCGGCAGCAAGGACGAGATGAAAGTGCATGCCGCCGAGCGCATTGTCGACCTGAAGTCGCGGGGCTACGACAAGGCCGGGTTGTACGACCCGGATGGCGTCGGCGGCACCCATGTGATGTATGTGCTGCACCATGCCGACACGCCGAAGCTCTACGCCGGCCTGCCGGACCAGCCGGTGATCAGCCCTTTGGTGGGGTTGTGGAAGGGCTTCACCAAGCCGCTGGCGCTGCTGGCCATGGGCGCGGCGGTATTGGCCGGGTTCTTCCATTATGTGCGGGTTGGCCCCCAGCGGGTCGAAGAGGAGGAGCACCCCACGCCGGCGGATGACAACGTGCATCAGGTGGATCCTGCGGTCCATGTCTACGACCCGACCAAGCCCGGTGGGCAAGGGGAGCAGCGGCCATGAACGACAACAAACCCATCCTGCGCTACAACGCCAATGAGCGGACAAACCACTGGATTGTGGCAATCCTGTTCATCCTGGCGGGGCTGTCGGGGCTGGCGCTGTTTCATCCGGCGCTGTTCTGGCTCAGCCACCTGTTTGGCGGCGGGCCGTGGACACGCATCCTGCACCCCTTCATCGGGGTGGCGATGTTCGTGTTCTTCCTCGGCCTGGTGTTCCGTTTCTGGCGCGCCAACTTCATCACCGCCAACGACCGCCTGTGGCTACGTCGCATCGATCGGGTGATGGTCAATCGAGAGGATGGTGTGCCGCCCATCGGCAAGTACAACGCCGGACAGAAGCTGCTGTTCTGGACCTTGCTGGCGTGCATGCTGGTGCTGCTGGTGAGTGGGGTGGTGATCTGGCGAGCGTACTTCAGCCACTGGTTCGGCATCGATACCATTCGCTTGTCTGCGCTGCTGCACGCGCTGGCGGCGTTCGTGCTGATCCTCAGCATCATCGTGCACATCTATGCCGGCATCTGGATCAAGGGCTCGATCGGCGCCATGCTGCATGGCTGGGTCAGCCGCGCCTGGGCACGCAAGCACCATGAGTTGTGGTACCGCGAAGTGACCGGCGACAAGACGCCGGGCAATCACGGACGAAAAGAAGGATGAATGCTTGAGCACGATACTCGAACCCGGGCAGATCGAAGCGTCGGCGGTGATGCCGCCGTTTCTGCACCTGCCGCCCGCCAACCTGTTTGACGTGCGCGCTGCACGTCTGGATCAGCTGGCCGAGGGCAACGCACTTGGCGACTACCTGAGGCTGGTGGCGCGGTTGTGCCGTGTCCAGCAGCAGCTTGTGGATAACCCGCCCGCTGGCGTGCCGGTGGCCGAGGAACGTCAGCGCCTGTGCATAAGTCATGGTTTACCGCCGCTGGCGGCGGACAGCCTGGTGCGCGAAGGGCCTTGGCTGGTTTGGTTACAGGCCCTCCTTGAGCACTTCAACGGTGAAAACAGTGGCCCGCTGGGTGAGGCCTTGCAGGTGCTGCGTGGCAGTGATGAAAACCAGCGCAAAGGCTGGGGCATCGCTTTGCTGGCAGGGCAGTATGACGCGGTGCCAGCGGCAGTGGTGCCGTTCCTCGGAGCTGCGTTGCAGGCGGCCTGGTCCAGCTGGCTGCTGGCGTTGCCAACGCCGGAGCTGAAACCTGCTGGCAGCTTGGCCCAGTGCCCGGCTTGCGGTTCGCCGGCAATGGCCGGGGTGGTGCGCAACCGTGGCAAGCACAATGGCCTGCGTTACCTGGCCTGCTCGTTGTGTGCCTGTGAATGGCATGTGGTGCGGGTGAAGTGCGTGTATTGCGAGTCGAGCAAGGACTTGCGCTATACCAGCCTTGAGGATGATCGCCATGCGCCGGGCAAGGCGCCATTGCGTGCCGAGTGCTGCCCGGGGTGCGAAAGCTACCTGAAGCAGAACTATCTGGAGAACGATGCGGCGGCCGAGCCTTTGGCCGACGACCTGGCCAGCCTGGCGCTGGACATGCGCCTGGACGAAGAGGGATTTCATCGCCTGGCGCCCAACCTGATGCTTGCGCCCGGTTAGTGGGTGAGTGTCTACACTGAAAGACCGAGTTGCCTTCTTCGCGGGCACGCCCGCTCCCACATGGACTGCGCAAGCCTCAAATACAGCGCGGACACTGTGGGAGAGGGCGTGCCCGCGAAGAGGCCAGTACAGACACCGGATAACCCAAGGTAGTACCGCATGTCTTCAAGCCTAGCCAGCGACACCCCACGCCTCCCATCCATCGACACCCTTCTGCGCCACCCGGCCTGCCTCCCGCTGATCGACCGTCACGGCCGCGATGCAGTGTTGGCTACCTTGCGCCAACTGCTCGACGACCTGCGTGACCCTGCCCGCAACGGTGAGCTCAGCGCCGCCGAACTGGCCGCCGAAGTGCTGCTGGGCCGTACCGGTGAACGCCTTGCCGCGCAACAGCGCAGCCAGGTCCGCCGTGTGTTCAACCTCACTGGCACCGTGCTGCACACCAACCTCGGCCGCGCCCTGCTGCCCGAAGAAGCCATCGAGGCCATGCAGACTGCCGCCCGCTATCCGCTCAACCTGGAGTTCGACCTGGCCACCGGCAAACGTGGCGACCGCGATGACCTGATCGAAGGCCTGATCCGCGAACTGACCGGCGCCGAAGCCGTCACCGTAGTCAACAACAACGCCGCCGCCGTGCTGCTGGCGCTCAATAGCCTGGGCGCACGCAAGGAGGGCATCATCTCCCGTGGTGAGCTGATCGAGATCGGCGGTGCCTTCCGCATTCCCGACATCATGGCCCGGGCCGGCGTGAAACTGCACGAAATCGGTACCACCAACCGCACCCACGCCCGCGACTATGAGGCCGCCATCGGCCCGCGCACGGGCCTGCTGATGCGCGTGCATTGCAGCAACTACAGCATTCAGGGCTTCACCACACAGGTGCCCACTGCCGAGCTGGCGCGGATCGCCCATCAACATGAACTGCCGCTACTCGAAGACCTCGGCAGCGGCAGCCTGCTCGACCTTACCCGCTGGGGCCTGCCCGCCGAACCTACGGTGCGCCAGGCCCTGGCTGATGGCGCCGATATCGTCACCTTCAGCGGCGACAAACTGCTGGGCGGGCCTCAGGCAGGGATCATCGTTGGCCGCAAGGACCTGATCGCCAGGATCAAGAAAAACCCGCTCAAGCGAGCCTTGCGCGTCGACAAGATCACCCTCGCAGCCCTTGAAGCGGTGCTGGCACTGTACCGCAACCCCGACCGCCTGGCCGAACGCCTGCCCAGCCTGCGCCTGCTGACCCGCAGCCAGGCCGAGATCCAGGCTCAGGCCGAGCGCCTGTCGCCTGAACTCAAGGCGCGCCTCGGCGAGCAATGGGCCGTCAGCGTCGAACCTGCACTGGGCATGATTGGCAGTGGCAGCCAGCCGGTGGCGCGCCTGCCCAGTGCCGCGCTGTGCCTGCGTCCGCAAGTGTCGAAGAAACTGCGCGGGCGCAGCTTGCATGTACTGGAGAGGGCCCTGCGTGATCTGCCTGTGCCGGTGCTGGGCCGCATCGATGACGATGCCTTATGGCTGGACCTGCGCCAACTGGATGACGAAGCCCAGTGGCTGGCCCAGTTGCCCGCCCTGCAACTGGGGGCTGTGCAGTGATCGTTGGTACCGCCGGGCACATCGACCACGGCAAGACCGCACTGCTGCAGGCGCTGACTGGCCAGGCCGGCGACCAGCGGCAGGAAGAGCGCGCCCGCGGCATGACCATCGACCTTGGCTACCGCTATGCGGCACTGAGCGAAGGCGCGCCGCTGACGGGCTTCATCGATGTGCCTGGCCACGAGCGTTTTATCCACAACATGCTGGCCGGTGCCCATGGCATCGACCTGGTGCTATTGGTGGTGGCTGCTGACGACGGGGTCATGCCGCAGACGCGCGAGCACCTGGCGATCATCGAGCTGCTGGGCATTCCCCAGGCCCTGGTGGCGATCAGCAAATGCGACCGGGTCGAGCCGGCCCGGCTGGCCGATGTGCAGGTGCAAGTCAGTGAACTGCTGGCGCCAGGGCCGTATGCCGGTGCGCGGCAGTTCCCATTGTCGAGCATCAGCGGGGAAGGCGTGGACGCGCTGCGTCAAGCCCTGCTGGAGGCTGAGGCCAATGTACGGGCACGCGCTGTGCGCGGTGGTTTTCGTCTGGCCGTGGACCGCGCTTTCGCGGTTAGCGGCGCTGGCGTGGTGGTCACCGGCACGGCGCTGGCCGGGCGGGTCAGTGCCGGCGATACCTTGTTGCTGGGCAAGGCCGGCAAAGCGGTACGCGTGCGTGGCCTGCATGCACAGAACCAGGCCTCGTTGGTGGCAGAAGCGGGCCAGCGGGTAGCGCTGAACATCGCTGCCGAGCGACTGGCATTGGAGCAGGTACACCGGGGTGACTGGCTGGTGCCTGAGTGGCTGCATGCGCCTGGCGTACGGGTGGATATCGAGCTGAGCCTGTTACCGGGAGAGACACGTACGTTCGAACATTTCAGCGCGGTGCATGTACACCTGGGGACTCAGGATGTGACGGCCCGGGTCGCCTTGCTTGAAGGCGAAAGCCTGGCGGCCGGCCAGCGCATGTTTGCCCAGTTGTTGCTCAATGCGCCGCTGCAGGCGGTGCATGGCGACCGTTTGGTGCTGCGCGACCAGCGTGCCCAGCGCACCTTGGGCGGTGGCAAGGTGCTGGACCCGTTCGCGCCAAGCCGCCAACGCCGCAGCGATGAGCGCCTGCGCCAGTTGCAGGTGCTGCGCGATACCGAAGAACTGGAGCAGGCGCTGCCGGCGCTGCTTGCCAGTGCACCGGGCGGTATCGACCCCCAGCGGCTTGAGCGGCAGTTCAATCGCCTGCGAGAAACCTGGCAGTTGCCGGAAGAAGTTTTGGTGGTGGCCACGCGGCAGGGCCAACTGCTGTTCGCCACTGCCAAGTGGCACGTGCTGAAGCAGCAGGTGATGGAGCAGTTGGCACGGTTCCACGAACAAGAGCCCGACCAGCTCGGCCCGGACCGTGATCGCCTGCGCCGTTTTGCAGCCCTGCCCCTGGAGCGACCGGCCTTCGTCAGCCTGCTGGATGAGTTGCTTGAGGACGGCAGCATCGCCAGCAGCGGGCCTTGGCTGCTTTGCCCGATCATAAGGTGCAATTGAGCGAAGCCGACAGTGAGTTGTGGGCGCGCCTGGAGCCGAGGTTGCTGGCGGGGCAATACGACCCGCCCTGGGTCAGGACGCTGGCAAGTGAAGAGAACTGCGCCGAAGCTGATGTGCGCCTGTTGTTGCGCAAGCTTGCACGGCTGGGCCTGGTGCACCAGGTGGTGCGTGACCTGTTCTACCCGGAGTCGACCTTACAGCGCATGGCAGCGTTGCTGCTGGGGCAGGCCAGTGAGACGCCGATAGTGCAGGTTGCCGCGTTTCGCGATATGTTGGGGATCGGTCGCAAGCGCAGTGTGCAGATTCTCGAGTACTTCGACCGCATCGGCCTGACCCGGAGGGTGGCCGACCAGCGTCACATCCGCGCCGACAGCGCCCTGGCCCAGCAGCAGACCAGGCACTGAGTTCAAGGAAGGCAATCGCGCCCGGTGGCGCGGCCGGGCTTCAAACCCGGTTGGGGACGGCAGCCGTTCCCGGGCAGGTTCGACTCCCGCTGCCTTCCGCCATTTTCTTTCGCCTGTTCAGGCCCGTTCGCCGCACAGGTCCAGAGCAAACCACTGCTCTGCTGCATCCACATTCAAGCCCGCCCCCAACAGCGCAACCATCTTGCCCAGCGCTGCCTCACGGGTCATGCCGCCACCACTGACCAATCCGGCCCCGCGCAAGCGGTTACCTGCCGCATAGGTGTCGAATACCACCGAACCTTCAGGACACTGGCTGATAGCCGCCAGCATCACACCGCGCTGGCGCGCCGCGCTCAGAGCATTCAGCAATGCCTGGTCATCCGATGGCCCAGTACCGCTGCCGTAGCATTCCAGCAGCAACCCCTGCACACCGCTGTCGATCAAGCCCTGCAAGTGCCCGGCCTGCAGCCCCGGGAACACTGGCACGACCGCCAGGTTGACCGGCTTGCGCGGCTGCTTGTAGCCCAGCTCGGCAGGGATCATGTCGGCATGCTCACCATCACGATGGCGCGGCAGCGCCGCAAAGGCATCGAACGCCTCGCTGCGCAGCTTCGAGGCCCGGCAGCCATGCAGCAGTTGGCCATGGAAGTAGAGCTGCACGCCATCTTCCAGGCCATGTTCGAACTGGCGCAGCGCACCACACAGGTTGGCCCACGCATCGCTGTCAGCGGCACCCGCCGGCAGCATCGAGCCGGTCAGCAGCACCGGAACCGGCAGCCCCAGCAGCAGGAACGACAATGCCGCAGCGCTGTACGCCATGCTGTCGGTGCCGTGCAGCACCAGCACGCCGTCATGGCCCGCCACATCTACCGCATCGACAATGGCATCGCGCATCGCCAGCCAGTTGTGCTGTTGCATGTTGGCGCTGTCGAGCAGCGGGTTCAGTTCCTGCAGGGTCCATTGCAGCTGGGGCGCATCGGCCATGTGCGCGAAGTGCTCGCGCATCCGTGCTTCAAAACCGCCGGCTGGCGCCAGGCCTTCCGGGGTTTCGAGCATACCGATGGTGCCACCGGTATAGAGAACGAGAAGATTCTTTACGGCACGCATGGAGAACATCCGTAGCGGTGAGCGGAGAAAGAAAAGCCGCCCGCAGAAGGGGCGGCTGGGCAGGGCAGCGTATCAGCGCTGAGGCTGCGCTTGGGCGACTGTTTTGTCAGTGGCTGTTTCCGCCTGCGGATTGGCAGGCCAGGCATTGCGGTCCAGGTCCAGGTCGGCGAACTTGGTCGAATCGAACACCGGCTGCTGGATACCCGCCTTGCGCTGCTCGTCATAGTCGCGCATCACACGCAGGCCGACTTTGAACAGCAGGGCCAGGGCCACCAGGTTGACGAAGGCCAGGCAGGTCATGGTGATGTCGGCGAAGGCGAACACGGTCGACAGGTCTTGCATCGAGCCCCAGACCACCAGTGCCAGCACCAGACCACGGAATACCATCAGTACCACGCGGTTACGGGTGAGGAACTGCAGGCTGTTCTCGCCCAGGTAGTAGTTGTAGAGGATGCAGGTGAACACGAACAGCGACAGTGCAACGCTGACGAACACACGGCCCCAGTCACCGACCACGGCGGCCAGCGAGTTCTGGGTCAGGACAATGCCGTCACCCTCGAAGCCCGGAGTATAGAAGCCCGACAGCAGGATCAGCAGCGCGGTACAGGTGCAGATCACGAAGGTGTCGAGGAACACGCTGAAGGCCTGGACCACGCCCTGGGCGCCCGGGTGTTTCACCGCAGCCACGGCAGCGACGTTTGGCGCACTGCCAAGGCCCGCTTCGTTGGCGAACACGCCACGCTTCACGCCCATGACGATGGCGCTGCCGAGCAGGCCGCCGAAGGCTGGGTCGAGGCCGAAGGCGCTCTTGAAGATGGTTTCCAGCATGGCTGGCACGTGTTCGATCTGGGTGCCGATCACGTACAGGGTCACGCCGATGTAGGCCAGGGTCTTGACCGGTACCAGCAGGTCCGACACCGCAGCGATGCGCTTGATGCCGCCGATGAAGGTGATTGCCAGCAGCACGGCCAGGACAATACCGGTTTGGCTCGGGGCAAAGTTGAAGGCGTTCTGCAGCGAGTGGGTCACGGTGTACGACTGCAGGCCGATGAAGGCGAAGCCGTAGGTGACCAGCAGCAGGATCGAGAACACGATGGCCATGCCTTTGCGGTTCAGGCCATGCTGGATGTAGTAGGCCGGGCCGCCACGGTACAGGCCGTCACCATCGGCGCGCTTGTACACCTGGGCCAGGGTACATTCGAAGAAGCTGCTGGACATGCCCACCAATGCGGTGACCCACATCCAGAACACGGCACCTGGGCCACCCAGGGTCACGGCAATACCGACACCGGCAATGTTACCGGCGCCAACGCGGCCGGCGAGGCTCAGCATCAGGGCCTGGAAGGAGCTCAGCTGGCCTGCCTGGCCACGCAGCGATTCCTTGAACACGGCGAACATGTGGCCGAAATGGCGGAACTGAACGAATCGGGAGCGGATGGTGAAGTAGCTACCCAGCCCTACGATCAGCACGATGAGGAGTTTCCCCGAGAGGAAATCGTTGAGTACTTCGAGCATTGGAGAATGACCTCGATTCTTATTCTTCGTGTGGAAAGACCAGCGGACGGCAGGCGCACCGCTATTCGTTGGGGCGCATGGTTGGCCATGACAAGAGTGGTTACAATTTCGCGGGTTGGTCTCAGTTGGCGCGACTTGATGCTACAATGGCGTCATTCGCGTCACCTGGGTCCCGCACATGAGCGATCATTTCGCTACCAACCTCAAGCTGGCTTGCAGCCACTACCGCTCTATTTCCGAAGTTTGCCGACAGCTGTCGATCAACCGGGCACAGTTCAACAAGTACCTGAGCGGGCAGAGCCGTCCGACGGCTTACAACCTCAAGCGCATCGGTGACTTCTTCGGCGTCGAGGATTACGAACTGAATTTGCCGGCCGAGCAGTTCGCCAGGCTCATCGGCGCACGGGTGTCGACGCTGGCCGACCAGCCCAGCGACCCGATCAGCGAACTGTTCCGTCCGCTGCACGACCACGCCGGCAACCTGTCGCGTTATTGCGGTTACTACTTCGAGTATTCCAACTGCATGTCGGTGCCGGGCACCATCCTGGTGTCGCTGGTGCACCTGTGGGAGGAGCGCGGCCGCTTCCTGTTCGAGCGCCAGGAACGCCAGGAACGCTCCAGCACCACCGACCAGCACGCCGAGGTACGCTGCCGCTACTTGGGGGCTGCGTTCCAGTTGCAGGACCGGCTGTTCCTGATCGACTACGAGTCGCTCACGTACAACGAAATGAGCCAGACCATCCTCATCCCCAGCTTCAAAAGCCGCATCACCCGCCTGAATGGCCTGAAGGCTGGAGTGTCCAGCGGCGACCGACGCAACCCGGCCTGTACCCGGGTGGTGTGGGAGTATCTGGGGGAAGAGATCAATCGCATCAATGCCTATCGGCAGGTAAAACTGTACCGGCCGGATGATCCACGTATAGATGACGATGTACGTGAACGGTTGAGTGTGGGGCCATTGCGCAACAGTTTGTTTGAGATTGAATAGATGTAGCGCTTGCATTGAACCAATTGCTGGTCAGGCTATGCCGGGGCCACACAGTCGTAAAAGCGCGGGCCCCGCTCAAAATACATTCAACCATCACTCAAAATTGCCGTAACCATTCTCCAACTGCGTGCCCATCATTGAACAACAACCTCAAGGACATCAGGCAGCAGACAGTGATGAGCAATGGTCTGATCAGCCGTGGCCCAAAGTAAAGCGCACACCGTGCGCCGAGTTGGGCGCCAAGAATGGCGCAAAATGCCATTACTAAGGCTAAGGGCCATATAATTGCGCCACTGAAGGCAAAGACTGACAGGGCACCAAGGTTGCAAGATGCGTTAAGCAGTTTGCTATTGCATATTGCCTGCATCAGTTGCTGACCCAGCAGCAAGGAAAAGGCCACCATGAAGAATGAACCGGTGCCTGGACCAAAAATGCCGTCGTAAAAACCAATGATTGGGATAATCACCAGCGTAAAGCTTAAGGACGACATGCGCTGCTTACGATCCCGTGCATCAAGCTTGGGACTGAATGCAAAATAGCTTGCAACTGCAATTAGCAAGATTGGAACGGTTAATTCCAGGATGGCTTTGTCGAGCATACTGATCGACAAGGCACCTGCAACACCACCTGTGAATGACAGAATGGCCATTGGCCGGCCTACCTTCCACTGGATCATTCGCTTACGGGCGAACGCCCACACCGCTGAAACACTGGCGGATGAAGCCTGAAATTTGTTGGTAGCCATAGCAGACAATGGATCGATACCTGCAATGAAAAAGGCCGGTAACGTCAGTAAACCCCCGCCTCCTGCAATTGCATCGAAAAAGCCAGCGAGCAATGCGACTGACGCCAGCACCAAGAGTATTGAGACTTCAATTTCCATTTTGCTCCTACCTTACCCGCGTACGATCAGGGGGTCTTGTTGCAGCATCACAGGTTGGGCATCAGGCGAGTAGCCGAATAGCCGAACCAGCAACCTCCGGTTGTCCGTGGGAACTCATTTCGGCTTGATGATGTTTGGATTCATTGCGTAGCAGCCATTTACCGCCCCCTTTGAAATTACCGACTAGGCGTACTTGCATTCCGCAATTGTCAATATCGAATGCGAATGAGCGGTAGTCTACAAGGCTTAAAAGAATTTGGTTTCGTGAGGCCATGTTGATGATAACGGGGTCGTCGTTCATGGTGTCAATGTTTGCCAGGCTCTCTGGCACAGGATCGAAGAGCGGAGGCAGCATTGCAGCGAACTCCAGTGCTGCTGCTTTTCCGGAGGCAAACATTTTTAATAGGTCGAGTTGCTCAACATTTAGTGACCGTTTTATAACTTGTGCTTGGTAGCTTGACATTGCAGCAGCCCCAGCGGCATCCGGGCCTCCAATAGCGGCAGTTTGCTGAATGTTAGGCGAAGAACCTCAGGTGTTGCCTTGGTGTTTACCCCTGTCATTGTTATTTTCCTTGTCTGTAGGGAAAGGTGAAACTTTTTGTTAGAACGCTGAGCATTTAGCCAGATATTTTTTACTGATGATGTAGGGCTGCCCCTCTCTGGCTTGTAGGGAAACTCTATGGTCGTGGTAGGAATCGTCCGTGGTGCTGCTGTCAGCCTCAGGGTTGGACTTCCCCGCCCGGAAACCGCAAAATGACCCCTTTCCTTTATCAACCTCTCCGGATCTGCTGACTCTATGCGTATGCGCCTAATGCTGTTGGGTGGTGGCAATGCCCTCGGGCAAGCGCTGATTCGTCTTGGGGCCGAGGAGGACATCGCATTCCTGGCGCCGCGCCCGCCCGAAAACGGCTGGACGCCGGCCAGCCTCACCCAGTTGCTCGACGATCACCGCCCCGACGCCGTGGTCAACCTGGCCTATTACTTCGACTGGTTCCAGGCCGAGTCGGTCAGCGAACAGCGCCTGGCTCAACAGGAGCGGGCAGTAGAGCGGCTCGCAGAGCTGTGCCAGCACCACCAGATCACCCTGGTACAGCCTTCCAGCTACCGCGTGTTCGACGGTTCGCGGGCCACGGCCTACAGCGAAAAGGACGAGCCAGTGCCGTTGGGCCTGCGTGGCCAGGCGTTGTGGCGCATCGAACAGAGCGTGCGTGCGGCCTGCCCGCAGCATGTGCTACTGCGCTTTGGCTGGTTGCTCGACGAAAGCATCGACGGGTCGCTGGGCCGCTTCCTGACCCGTGCCGAGCAACCGCAAGAGCTGCTGCTGGCCGATGACCGGCGTGGTAACCCGACACCGGTCGACGATGCTGCGCGGGTGATCCTGTCGGTGCTCAAGCAGCTCGATTGCACTGCGCCGCTGTGGGGCACCTACCATTACGCCGGCAACGAGGCGACCACGCCGCTGGCGCTAGGCCAGGCGATCCTTGCCGAAGCGGGCCAGTACCGCCAGCTCGCGGTTCAGGCGCCAACGCCACAGGCTCATGCCGCACGGCCGGATGCCAGCGAAGAGCCGCAGCATGCGGTACTGGCCTGCAAGAAAATCCTTCATACCTTCGGCATCAAGCCGCGTGCCTGGCGCGCCGGCCTGCCGCCTCTACTGGACCGGTTCTACCGCCATGGCTGACGCCCCCATCCTGATCACCGGCGGTGCCGGCTTCATTGGCTCCCACCTGTGCGATGCGTTGTTGGACAAAGGCTACGCCGTACGCATTCTCGATGACTTTTCCACTGGCCGGCGCAGTAACCTGCAGGTCGACCACCCACGGCTGGAACTGATCGAAGGCGATGTTGCCGATGCCGGGCTGGTCACCCAGGCCGCAGCCGGCTGCAGTGCCGTGGTGCACCTGGCGGCAGTGGCCTCGGTGCAGGCCTCGGTCGAAGACCCGGTGCGCACACACCAGAGCAATTTCATCGGCACCCTTAACGTGTGCGAAGCGATGCGCGTGCATGGCCTGCGCCGGGTGCTGTTTGCTTCAAGTGCAGCGGTGTACGGCAACAATGGCGAGGGCGAGTCGATTGCCGAAGACACGCCCAAGGCGCCGCTGACCCCCTACGCCGTGGACAAACTGGCCAGTGAGCAATACCTGGACTTCTACCGTCGTCAGCATGGCCTGGAGCCGGTGGTGTTCCGCTTCTTCAATATCTTCGGGCCACGCCAAGACCCGTCTTCGCCGTATTCCGGGGTAATCAGCATCTTCTGCGAGCGCGCGGTGCAGGGCTTGCCGATCACCGTCTTCGGTGATGGCGAACAGACCCGCGACTTTCTTTACGTGGGTGACCTGGTGCAGGTGATGGTGCAGGCGCTGGAACAGCCGCAGGTGGAGGAGGGCGCGGTGAACATCGGCCTCAACCAGGCCACTTCGCTGAACCAGTTGCTGGCGGCGCTGGAGAAGGTGGTGGGGAGCTTGCCGGCGATTAGCTATGTGGCGGCGCGTTCGGGTGACATTCGCCATTCGCGGGCGGATAACCAGCGCTTGCTGGCGCGGTTCGATTTCCCGCAGGCGACGCCGATGGTCGAAGGCCTGGCGCGGCTTCTGGGTAAAAGCTGAAAACGCTGGGGCCGCTAAGCGGCCCCAGAATCAGGCAGTGCATGTCACCAACCAGAGCGTGTTGCTGGCAGGGCGTGGCGCGATGGCTAGCCGATTGATTGGTGCTTATATGTGCTGCTACTCGGTCGGTAGCGGCTTGGGTGCGGTGCTGGCGAGCGGCGTGTATGCCCGATGGGGGTGGCCTGCGGTGTGTGGGCTTGGCATGGCCATCAGTGCGGTTGCGCTGGGGTACTGGCTGTGGCTGCAACGAGAAAGGGCGGCCGAAGCCGCCCTGCCGTGTTCCGGTCAGAACTTGTAGCCAAGGCCGACCATGTACACCCACGGGTCGACGTCTACGTCGACCTTGGTCTTGCTGTAGCCCAGTGCGGTCGGGCCATTGACGCTGGCCTTGGTGTCGATGTCGACATACCAGACCGAGGCGTTGACCAGCAGGTTGTCGGTGAGCATGTAGTCCATGCCCAGCTGGCCGGCAATACCGACCGAGTCTTGCAGCTTGAGGTTGCTGAAGCCTTGTTGCTTGCGTGCGCTGCTCAAGTCTTCGTCAAAGAACAGGGTGTAGTTGATGCCCACGCCGGCGTACGGCTGGAAGCGCGAGTTCGGCTCCATTGGGTAGTACTGCAGCGACAGGGTCGGTGGCAGTTGCTTGATGTCTGCCAGCTTGCCGTCCAGCCCGCCGCCCAGGCCTTTTACGCCCACGGTGTGCTTGAACGGGGTGGCTGCCAGCAGCTCCAGGCCGATGTGGTCGGTGAGCATGTAGGCAAAGGTCAGGCCCAGCTGGGTATCGCTGTCCAGGGTCGCCTTGGTGCCCGACACCTTGTTGCCGTCGAACTTCAGGTCGCCGCTGCTCTCGTTCGGGGCAGTGGTAATGGCGCCTGCGCGCAAAATCATGTCCCCTGCCTGGTAGGCGTGGGCGGCAGGGGCGGCGAGCGCAAGGGCCACAAGCGAGGCGCCGAGCAAGGACTTGTTCATGGAAGCTCCCAAAGGACGTTATTAATCGAGTAGTCCAATGGTACGGAGCTGGTTAAACAGAAAGTTTGACCCAGCTCAAAGAAGCGTCTTCATGAATTCGAAACAGTTCTCATCTCAGCTCATATGCGTAGATTTTCTCGGCCTCCATCTGGTAACCGGCATCGGCCAGTTCGCTGCTGGAGGCTCTAACCTGCATTTTTCCCTCGATCCAGTAGGGCTGGTAGAGGTCTTCGACGCGTACGCCCATTTCGCTGAAAATATGCACGATCTGGTTTGACGGTGGCGGGGGCACGTGGATGCACGCGCCGTAGTACGGCACCAGCAGGAACTCGGTGGTGCGGCCTTCTTCGCTGACCTCAAGCGGCACGATGTAGCCGGGCAGTTTGATTTGCTGGCCGTCAAGGCTTTTCACCACGGGCGCGTCGGGGGCTTGCTGGCGCGCGGGTGGGGCGGACTCGGCAGACAGGGCGTTGCTGAGCTGTGACATGTCATGCAGCGGCGCCAGTTGTGGCGGGATGACCGGGGCGCCTTCGGGGATCAGGGCGGGCCAGTCCAGCTCCTTGGGTTCGGCGGCCCACAGAGGCATCGCTATCAGCAATAGCAGGGCCAGCAACATGAGCATTGCAGGCCTTTTCGCGGGCGTGCCCGCGAAGCAGGCGATGAGGTTTCTGATCATTGCAGGCTCTTAAAGATGAATGGACAGGCCATCAGCCAGCGACTGCCTGTAGGCTCGCCAAGCCGGCACGCTACCCATCAGCAACGCAGCCCCCAGGATGATAGCCAGCAAGGTCCATTCATGGGTACTCGGCAGGGCCAGTGGCAGATACAAACCATAGTTGGCCTGCACATACCCTTGTGCCAAGGCGATACCCGCATACAGCAGGCCCAGCCCGGCCACGATCCCGACCGCCGCCAGTGACAGTGCCTCCAGCACCAGCAGCCCCGCGATATGCCACGGCCTGGCCCCGACCGACCGCAAGATTGCCATTTCTCGCCGGCGCTCGTTGAGGCTGGTAAGAATCGCCGTGAGCATGCCGATCAAGCCGGTCAGCACCACGAACAGCGACACCACGAACAACGCCTGTTCCGCCGTGCCCATCAGGCTCCACAACTCTTGCAGGGCCACCCCAGGCAGGATCGCCAGCAGCGGCTCGCTGCGATATTCGTTGATTTCCCGCTGTAGGCTGAACGTCGCGATCTTGTTGTTCAGGCCCAGCATGAACGCGGTGATGGCGGCAGGTTGCAGGTCCATCGTGCGTGCCTGCTCTGCACTGATGCGCCCGGCGCCACGGGCCGGTACGCCGTTGTGCCAGTCGATATGGATAGCCTCCATGCCGCCCAGGCTGATATGCAGTGTGCGGTCGACCGGTGTGCCGGTGCGCTTGAGCACGCCAACCACGGTGAACGGCTTGTCGTCATGCTTGACCAGGCTGATCGCTGCCACGCCATGGGCCAGCACCAGCTTGTCACCCAGCTTGTAGTGCAATGCCTCGGCGACTTCGGCACCGAGTACCACCTCGAACGGGTCGCTGGCGAACTCACGCCCCTGGCTCAATTCCAGGTGCTGACGGCGGCCGTATTGGTAATGCTCGAAGTAATCCGTCGTGGTGCCCATCACCCGGTAGCCGCGATGCGAGTCGCCCAGCGAGATAGGGATCGCCCACTTCACCCGCGGGTCCTGCGCATAGTGCTGGAAGCTGTCCCAGCGGATGTTGTTGGTCGCGTTGCCAATGCGGAATACCGAATACAGCAGCAGGTTCACCGAGCCGGAGCGGGCGCCGACAATCAGGTCGGTACCGCTGATGGTGCTGGCGAAGCTGGCGCGGGCCTCGGTGCGAACGCGCTCCACGGCCAGCAGCAGGCACACCGACAGGGCGATGGCAAACGCGGTGAGGAAGGCGGTGAAACGGCGGTTGGCCAGGCTGGCCAAGGCAAGGCGGAGCAGGTACATCAGGCCTCCCGGGGCTTGGCGGCGCGGTTGAGGTCGGCCAGGGAAAGGTGGCGGTCGAACAGTGGCGCCAGGCTCTGGTCGTGGCTGACGAACAGCAGGCTGGCACCGGCGGCGCGGCATTCTTCGAACAGCAGGCGGATGAACGCTTCACGGGTATCGGCGTCCAGCGCCGAGGTCGGTTCGTCGGCGATCACCAACTCGGGCTGGCCGATCAGTGCGCGGGCGGCGGCCACCCGTTGTTGCTGGCCGATCGACAGGCTGTCGGCGCGGCGGGCGAGCAGGCCGGAGTCATCCAGCCCCAGGTGGGCCAGCAACGTGCTGGCTGCCTGGTCGACACTGCCATGGCGCTGCTCGGCGCGGGCCTTGCGGCTGCTTGAGAAGCGGCAGGGCAGTTCGACGTTTTCGCGTACCGACAGGAACGGCAGCAGGTTGAACTGTTGGAAGATATAACCCGTGTGGTCGACGCGGAAGCGGTCACGCGCACCCTGGCCCAGGCTGCCAAGGTCCTGGCCAAGCAACTGGATGCGGCCCTGAGCCGGTACGTTCACGCCGCCCAGCAGGCCCAGCAAGGTTGTCTTGCCACTGCCGCTGGGGCCTTTGAGGAACAGGGCTTCACCCGTGTCCAGGTGGAAGGCCGGAATATCCAGCAGCGGCGGCTGACCTGGCCAGGCGTAAACCAGGTCGTGCAGTTCGATCAGCGACTGGCTCATTCAGAAAGCGACCGCTGCCTTGGCCGGCGTGGCTTCCACACCTTTCTGGCCATTCGGGCCGATCAGTTGCACGTTGATCTTCTGAGTGGCCGGGAAGGCCTTGAACAGCGGCGCGAGGTCCACTTGCGCCAGTTTGTCGGGGTTGGCGCAGGTCAGCTGGTAGTGGGCGCCGATGTCGCTGTGCTGGTGGCCGTGCTCATGTTCGTCGCCATCTTCGTCGGCTTTCGGGGCGTCACCGAACAGCGGGCTTTCCAGTTCTTGCTGATCCTCTTTGCAGCCAGCGGCAGCAGAAAGGCCGAACAGCTTCAGGGGTTGTTCGAGCTGCTGGCGCACGGCGGCGACCTTGGCCTTGTCGGCACCGCTGTTGGCGGCATGTTCGAAGCCGACCAGGTTCATTGCCGGGCTGTCCAGTTCCAGCTCCAGGGTATTGCCATCGAGCACGGCGTTGAGCTTGGCGACGCCATGCTCGTGGGCGCCGAGGGTGCCATGGGCGTGGTCGTGATCATGGTCATCGTGGGCATGGGCCACGGCCAGTGGCAGCAAGGCGAAGGGCAGGGCAAGCAGCAGGCGACGCATGGACGGCTCCGGGGAGGGCTGAATGATTGAGTTATGTTATAACAACTTTTCTGCGCGCCGCCAGCCTGCGTGGCGCAGGTTTCATGTTGCGGTAGCATGGGTGCATTGACCTGGGTTCAAGGAATGCATCATGAGAATTCGTGGACAGATTGGTAACTGGCCGGTGGACCTGACCATCGAGTTGGCGCCTGAGGAGTGGGCGCAGTTGGGGCGGCAGGTTGAGGTGCCAGTGGTGGCGCAGGCCGCAGCAACGCAAACCGTGGCGGCATCGAGACAGGATGATGGGCAATGGACTGCCGCACGTGAGGTGTTGCGCCTGGCGGGGCAGATGAGCGGGCCGGAATTGTTGGACAGGCTGGAGGGACTGGCGGGGAGTGCGGCGGCGGGCAAGCGGCTGCTGGTGCGCTTGCGGCACAGCAGTGAAGTGAAAGTGGAAAGTGGCGTGGATGCGCCGGTTTATCACTGGGTGGGGTAAAAGGGTCAGAATTTTGGGGCCGCAAAGCGGCCCCCGGCATTCTCAGAACATCGCCGCCGACAGCTTGCGGCGATACACGCCAACCAGCGGGTGATCGCCGCCGAGCAACTCGAACACCTGCAGCAACGCCTTCTGCGGCAGCCCGTTCTCATAGCCACGGTTACGCTGGAACAGCTTCAGCAACCCCTCCAGCGCCGCCTCATACTGCTGACGCGCCAGCTGCTGAATGCTCAGCTGATAAGCCGCTTCGTCATCCTGTGGGTTCTGTGCCAGGCGGCTTTTCAGGTCCGCCACTTCTGGCAGGCTGGCTGCCTGGCGCAGGAAGGTCAGCTGGGCCTTGGCGCCGGCCAGTGCAGCCTTGTGCTCATCAGTCTTGACCGCATCCAGCACCACTTGGGCCTCGCCCAGCTCACCACGCTCGGCCAGGCAGCGGGCGTACAGGATCAGCGCCTCGGCATTGCTGTTGTCCTCACCCAGCAGCGCCTGCAACAGCGCTTCGGCTTCGGCAAAGCGGCTTTCGGCGAACAGCGCCTTGGCCTGTTCCAGTGGCGAAGCTGCAGGTGCGGCAGGCATCTGCACATGCGGTTCGAGCATGGCGCGAATCGCTGATTCCGGCTGGGCACCGGCAAAGCCGTCAACCGGCTGGCCGTCCTTGAACAGCACCACGGTCGGCAGGCTGCGGATGCCGAACTGGGCAACCACCTGTTGCTCCACGTCGCAGTTGATCTTGGCCAGCAGCAACTCGCCTTGGTAACCCTCGGCGATCTTGGCCAGCAATGGCATCAGCGCCTTGCACGGCGCACACCACTCGGCCCAGAAGTCCACCAGCACCGGCTTGTGGAAGGAGTTCTCGATCACCAGTTGCTGGAAGGTGGCATCTGTAGCGTCGAAAATGTAAGGCGTGTCTTGGGTCATCGCGACTCTCGCAAACTCGTGTATGGCACCACTATAAGGTGTCGCGGCTGGCGTGGTACAGGCTGACCCTGCGGAATTCGTGTGGCTCGGCCAGGTCTGGCAGGGTCAGCGCTTCGAGCACGCCCAACTGCTGGTACAGCGGGTGGCTGAAGTCGCGTACCCGCGAGTCGGCCACCAACGCCTGGCGGCCGCGACAGAGGAAGGCATCCAGCAGCGGCAGGTTGGCGCGGTCGTACAACACATCGGCAACCAGGATCAGGTCGAAACGGTCGTCTTCGGCAAAGAAGTCGCTGCTGTAGTTCAGCTCAACCCCGTTCAGCGCGGCATTGGCGCGGCAGGCATCGAGGGCCAGCGGGTCGAGGTCGCAGGCCACCACTTCCCGCGCACCCGCGCGTGCGGCGGCAATGCCGGCGACTCCGGAGCCGGCGCCAAAGTCCAGCACGCGCTTGCCTGCCACCCATTCAGGGCGTTCGGCCAGGTAGCGGGCCATGGCCAGGCCGCTGGCCCAGCAAAAGCTCCAGTAGGGCGGCTCTTCAAGAATGCGCCGGGTTTCTTCGCTGCTGAAGGCGCGGTCCATGTTCTGGTCGTCGATCAGCCACAGCTTCAGGTCGCAGCCGGGTAGCTCGCTGACCACCAGACGCGCTTCGCCGATCAGGCCACTGAGGGCCTGTTGCAGGGCCAGCGGAGCCACTTACGGCGCCTTCTCGAAACGCAGCGGGCCGGTGCCCTGTGTCTGGGCTTGGGTAATGCGCACCGGTGGCAGGTGCATGATCAGCTGGCCGGAGCTGCTGGCCCGGCCACGCAGCTCGACCCGCGCACCGGCCGGGAAGGCCTCGGGGTTGAAGCGCAGGTGGTAGGGCAGGGCCTGGCCGGTACCGGTCAGGTTACTGCTGGCCAGCAGGCGTTGCGGGCGGTCGCGTTCGTCGATGACCAGCAAGGCAAGCTCCACGTCGGCACCGGCCGGGATTTCCAGCAAGGTGCCACTCAGTTCGCGCTGGTAGGCCGGCAACGGGCCGAGTACTTCGGCCTGTTTGGCCGCGCGGGCTGGCGTGGGCGCCGCAGGTGTATCGGTTTTGGGCCTGTCGCTGCCGCAAGCGGCGAGCAGGGCGGCGCAGCACAGCACGACGAGCGCTCGGTAGTGCATGGGGTAGTCCTTCGCGGGCAGAATTCCCATGGATGTTAACCCCTTTGGCTTGTCTTGCCAGTGCAATGCGCTACCATGGCCCTCCCTTTTTTTGTTGCCTGCCACCATGCACTGTCCCTTTTGCGGTGCCAACGACACCAAGGTCATCGACTCTCGCCTCGTCGCCGAGGGCGAGCAGGTGCGCCGCCGCCGCGAATGCGTGGCCTGTGGCGAGCGTTTCACCACCTTCGAAACCGCCGAGCTGGTGCTGCCCCGGCTGATCAAGCAGGACGGCACACGCCAGCCCTTCGACGAAGACAAGCTGCGTGCCGGCATGCAACGGGCCCTGGAGAAGCGCCCGGTCAGCGTCGAGCGCCTGGAAGCGGCCCTGGCGCACATCAAGAGCCGGCTGCGCGCCACTGGCGAGCGCGAGGTGAAATCGCTGGTGGTGGGTGAAATGGTCATGGCCGAGCTGCGCAAGCTCGACGAAGTGGCCTACATCCGCTTTGCCTCGGTGTACCGGCGCTTCCAGGACCTGGACGAGTTCCGCGAAGAAATCGACCGCCTGGCCCGTGAGCCAGCTAAAGAGTGAACATGCCCAGCCAAGCCGCCATCCTTGACGCCCATTACATGGCCCGCGCGCTGGAGCTGGCGCGCAAAGGCCTGTACACCACCCACCCGAACCCGCGTGTAGGCTGCGTGATCGTGCGCGACGGCGAAGTGGTCGGCGAAGGCTGGCACGTGCGCGCCGGCGAGCCGCATGCCGAAGTGCATGCCCTGCGCCAGGCCGGTGAGCGTGCCCGTGGTGCCTGCGCCTACGTCACCCTGGAGCCGTGCAGCCACCATGGCCGCACGCCGCCCTGTGCCGAAGCGCTGGTCAAGGCCGGTGTGGCGCGTGTGGTGGCCGCCATGCAGGACCCTAACCCGCAAGTGGCGGGGCAAGGCCTGCGGCGTTTGGCCGAGGCGGGTATCGTAGTGGCCAGCGGCGTGCTCGAAGCCGATGCCCGCGCACTCAACCCGGGCTTTCTCAAGCGCATGGAACATGGCCTGCCGTTCGTGCGCGCCAAGCTGGCCATGAGCCTGGATGGCCGCACCGCCATGGCCAGTGGCGAAAGCCAGTGGATCACCGGCCCGGCTGCCCGTTCCGCAGTGCAGCGCCTACGCGCCCGTTCCAGCGTGGTGCTGACCAGCGCTGCCAGTGTGCTGGCCGACAACGCCCGCATGACCGTGCGCGGTGACGAGTTGGGCCTGGACCCCGAAACCACCGCCCTGGCGCTCAGCCGCACACCGCTGCGCGTGCTGGTCGATGGCCGCCTGCGCCTGCCACTGGATGCACCGTTCTTCCAGGCCGGCCCGGTGCTGGTGGTGACGGCTGTCGCAGATGACCCGCGCTATGCCGCTGCCGGCCACGAGTTGCTCAGCCTGCCGGGTGACAATGGCCAGGTCGATCTGCCTGCGCTGCTGCAAGCCCTGGCGGCCCGTGGCGTCAACGAAATCCTGCTGGAAGCCGGTGCGGGCCTGGTGGGTGCTTTTGCCCGGCAAGGCCTGGTCGACGAGTTCCAGCTGTTCGTCGCCGGCACTATCCTCGGCTCCAACGCCCGCCCGTTGCTGGACTGGCCGCTGGACAAGATGAGCGAAGCACCGCGGCTGAAAATTACCGAAATGCGCGCAGTGGGCGATGACTGGCGGGTCACGGCCATCCCCCTGCCGGCGCCCGGCGTATAATGCCGGGCTTGCCCCGTGCAAACCGTTTTTGAGGAAGACCCCATGTTCACCGGCATCATCGAATCCATCGGCACCATCCGCAGCCTCAACCCCAAGGGTGGCGACGTGCGCGTCTACGTCGAAACCGGCAAGCTCGACCTGGGTGACGTCAAGCTCGGCGACAGCATCGCCGTCAACGGTGTGTGCCTGACCGCTGTCGAACTGCCGGGTGACGGCTTCTGGGCCGACGTCAGCGTCGAAACGCTCAAGCGCACCGCGTTCATCGACCTCAAGAGTGGCAGCAAGGTCAACCTGGAAAAGGCCCTGACCCCCACCACCCGCCTGGGCGGGCACCTGGTCAGCGGCCACGTCGACGGTGTTGGTGAAATCATCTCGCGCAGCGATAACGCCCGCGCCATCCAGTTCCGCGTGCGTGCCCCCAAGGAACTGGCCAAGTACATCGCCCACAAGGGTTCGATCACCGTCGACGGCACCAGCCTGACGGTCAATGAGGTCAATGGCGCCGAGTTCGAGCTGACCATTGTCCCGCACACCCTGTCCGAAACCATCATGGCCGACTACCGCGCAGGGCGTCGGGTAAACCTTGAGGTCGACCTGCTGGCCCGTTACCTGGAGCGCTTGCTGCTGGGTGACAAGGCCGCTGAACCGAGCAAGGGCAGTGGCATTACCGAAAGCTTCCTGGCCGCCAACGGCTTCTTGAAATCCTGATTGAGAAGGGGGTGCCGCGTGGCGCTCAACAGCATCGAAGAACTGGTCGAAGACATCCGCCAGGGCAAAATGGTCATCCTCATGGATGACGAAGACCGCGAAAACGAAGGCGACATCATCATGGCAGCCGAGTGCTGCCTGCCCGAGCACATCAACTTCATGGCCAAGCACGCCCGTGGCCTGATCTGCATGCCGATGACCCGCGAGCGTTGCGAAACGCTGAAGCTGCCGCTGATGGCGCCGCGCAACGGCTCGGGCTTCGGCACCAAGTTCACCGTGTCGATCGAAGCCGCCGAAGGCGTCACCACCGGCATTTCCGCCGCTGACCGCGCCCGCACCGTGCAGGCTGCCGCCGCCAAGGATGCCAAGGCCGAAGACATTGTCAGCCCAGGCCACATCTTCCCGCTGATGGCCCAGCCTGGCGGTACCCTGGCGCGCGCCGGCCACACCGAAGCCGCCTGCGACCTGGCGCGCATGGCCGGTTTCGAGCCAAGCGGCGTCATCTGCGAAGTGATGAACGACGACGGCACCATGTCGCGCCGCGCGGAGCTGGAAGTGTTCGCCGCCGAGCACGGCCTGAAGATCGGCACCATCGCCGACCTCATTCACTACCGCATGATCCACGAACGCACTGTGCAGCGCGTTTCCGAACAGCCGGTGGAAAGCGAGCTGGGTGAGTTCAACCTGGTCACCTACCGCGACGCGGTGGAAGGCGACGTGCACATGGCCCTGACCCTGGGCAAGATCTGCGCTGAAGAGCCGACCCTGGTGCGCGTGCACAACATGGACCCGCTGCGCGACCTGCTGCTGGTCAAGCAGCCGGGCCGCTGGAGCCTGCGTGCGGCCATGGCTGCCGTGGCCGAGGCCGGCAGCGGCGTGGTGCTGCTGCTGGGCCACCCGCTGGACGGCGACGTGCTGCTGGCGCACATCCGCGAAAGCGCGGGCGATGCGCCGGCCAAGGCACCGACCACCTACAGCACCGTGGGTGCCGGTTCGCAGATCCTGCGGGACCTCGGTGTGCGCAAGATGCGCCTGATGAGTTCGCCGATGAAGTTCAATGCGATATCCGGATTCGATCTGGAAGTTGTAGAATACGTGCCCTCCGAGTGACTTGAGGCGGCAGTGACGCCCTCCAGCTCGAGTCCATACCCCTGTCGAGGCCGCCAGCATGCGGCCTCGCTCTTGAAGATGAGAATATCGGAATGACCCTGAAGACCATCGAAGGTACCTTCATCGCCCCCAAAGGTCGCTATGCTTTGGTGGTTGGCCGCTTCAACAGCTTCGTCGTCGAAAGCCTGGTAAGCGGTGCCGTTGATGCCCTGGTACGCCACGGTGTCAGCGAAAGCGACATCACCATCATCCGTGCCCCGGGTGCATTCGAAATCCCGCTGGTGGCACAGAAGGTCGCCCAGCAAGGCGCCTACGACGCGATCATTGCCCTGGGCGCCGTGATCCGTGGTGGTACCCCGCACTTCGAATACGTGGCGGGCGAATGCACCAAGGGCCTGGCCCAGGTGTCCATGGAGTTCGGTGTTCCGGTGGCCTTCGGCGTACTGACCGTCGACTCCATCGAGCAAGCCATCGAGCGTTCCGGCACCAAGGCCGGCAACAAAGGTGCTGAAGCTGCCCTGTCCGCTCTGGAAATGGTCAGCCTGCTGGCGCAGTTGGAGGCCAAGTGATTAGCGACGAAAGCGATCGTTTCAACCCGCGCGATCCAAAACCTGCGGATGCCGGCAAACCCTCGAAGAGCGCCAAGCGCCGCGAAGCCCGCAAGCTCGCGACCCAGGCCCTCTACCAGTGGCACATGGCCCAGCATTCGCTGAACGAGATCGAAGCGCAGTTCCGGGTGGATAACGATTTCACCGATGTCGACGGTGCCTATTTCCGCGAGATCCTGCATGGGGTCCCGGCAATCAAGGGCGAAATCGACAAGGCGCTGGTGCCTTGCATGACTATCGCACTGGAAGAGCTCGACCCGGTCGAACTGGCCGTGCTGCGTCTGTCCACCTGGGAACTGATCAAGCGCGTCGATGTGCCTTACCGCGTCGTGATCAACGAAGGTGTCGAGCTGGCCAAGGTCTTCGGTGCCACCGATGGCCACAAGTTCGTCAACGGCGTGCTGGACAAGCTCGCTCCGGCCCTGCGTGAAGCAGAAGTCAAGGCGAACAAGCGCTGATTCCGGCGCTGCCTGCCCATGGGTGAGTTCGAGCTGATCAACCATTACTTCGCCGCCGCGCCCTGTGCGCAGGGCGGCGAGGGCGTGGCACTGGGGATCGGTGACGACTGCGCCCTGCTGCAGCTTCCCCCAGGCGAGCAACTGGCGGTGTCGACCGATACCCTGGTCGCCGGGGTGCACTTTCCTGCGGCCTGCGATCCGCTTCTGCTGGGCCAGCGCTCGTTGGCCGTGGCGGCCAGTGACCTGGCGGCCATGGGCGCGACCGCAATCGGCTTCACCCTCGCCCTGACCCTGCCGGATGTTGGCCCAGACTGGCTGGCCGCCTATGCGGACGGCCTAAGCCGCATGGCCCATCGCTGCCGCATGAGCCTGATCGGGGGGGATACCACCCGGGGGCCGCTGAGCATCACCGTTACCGTGTTCGGCCGCGTGCCGGCTGGCCAGGCGTTGCGCCGCAGCGGTGCACGGCCAGGCGACTTGCTGTGCGTCGGCGGTGTGCTGGGCAAGGCCGCCGGTGCATTGCCGCTGGTGCTGGGTGAGCGCGAGGCACCCGCCGAGCTGGCTGAGCCGCTGCTTGCCCATTACTGGTCGCCGATGCCGCAGCTCACCCTGGGCACGCTCCTGCGCGGCCAGGCTACCGCTGCCCTGGACATCTCCGATGGCCTGCTCGCAGATTGTGGGCATATCGCCAAGGCGTCCGGCGTGGCGCTGGAGGTGAACCTGGCCCAGGTGCCAGTGTCTCCTGCTGTAGAGGCGTTCCTCGGCCGCGAGGCGGCAGTGCAGGCTGCGCTTGCGGGTGGCGACGATTACGTGCTCGCCTTCACGCTGCCACCTGAGGCGCTGCCGCCCTTGGCCAACCTCGGTTTCGTCGAGGTGCACACCATTGGCCGCGTGCTCGAAGGGCAGGGTGTAACCTTGCGCGACGCGCAGGGCCGGGACATCACCCCCGTTCAGCGGGGCTATCAACACTTTAGGGAGACACCGTGACCGATCACCCCAACCAGGTGCCTGCGGAGTTCGTTCCGCCTTCGGTCTGGCGCAACCCGTGGCACTTCATCGCTTTCGGCTTCGGGTCCGGCACCTTGCCCAAGGCCCCGGGCACCTGGGGTTCGCTGGTGGCCATACCGTTCATCCCGTTGTGGCAGATGCTGCCCGACTGGGGGTACTGGCTGCTGCTCGGCGTGAGCATGCTGTTTGGCTTCTGGTTGTGCGGCAGAGTCGCCAATGACTTGCGCGTACACGACCATGAAGGCATTGTCTGGGATGAGATTGTCGGCATGTGGATCACCCTCTGGCTGGTGCCGGAAGGCTGGCAGTGGCTGCTGGCAGGGTTTCTGATGTTCCGCTTCTTCGACATCCTCAAGCCGTGGCCGATCCGCTGGATCGACCGTCACGTGCACGGGGGCGTCGGCATCATGCTCGACGATATCCTGGCCGGTGTGTTCGCGTGGCTGGGCATGCAGGTTCTGGTGTGGGCGGTTGCCTGAAACAGGGAGCGCGTGAATGGCCATAAGGACTGTGCTGCTGGCAATTCTGCTGAGTGTTGCCCCGTGGGTGAACGCTGCTGACGGTGTGCCGAAGCAGATCCACCTGGTCAGCGAGGAGTGGCTTGATTACACCAACGCCGACGGTAGCGGGATCGCCTGGGACGTGCTGCGCAAGGTGTTCGAGCCGGCCGGGGTCAAGGTGGTGACCCAGAGCGCGCCCTACAGCCGGGCGGTCGGGCTGGTCAAACGCGGCGAAGCCGATGCCTGGGTCGGCTCGTACAAGGACGAGAACGACGACAACCTGTACCCGCGCTGGCACTTCGACATGGACCATATCTACGCCCTGGGGCTGGCCAGCAAGCCTGTTCCGACTCCAGAGAACGTTGGCAAATACCGCCTGGCCTGGGTACGAGGCTATGACTACGGCAGCTACCTGCCGGATGTGCATGAGTTTCGTGAGATTCAGCGCCGCGAAGGCATCTTGCCGATGCTCGAGCATGACCGTGTGGACTTCTACATCGATGCACAGACCGAAGTCGATTATGTGCTGAGCCAGTCTTCGCAGCCCGAGCGCTTCCGTCGTACCCATGTGGCCGAACTTCCGCTGTACCTGGCTTTTGCCCGAAGCGACCAGGCCAAGGCCCTGCGCAACCTGTTCGACAAGCGCATGGCCGAATTGGTGCGCAGTGGCGAGCTGAAGCCGATTTTCGAACATTGGAAGCAGCCCTATCCGTTCACTGCGGACAGTCGCCCCCATTGAGAGAGGGGCGCTTTTGGCCCCATCATCGCTGCTAAGCATCGAACTTTTCGATCTTAACCCACCGTATTCAGCCCGCCCACAGCCTGCAACTGGCTGATACAATCGGCCCACGAGAAATTTTCAACTTATTCCAGGAGCACAACGTGCCCGTCGTCTTTGTTGCCGCCTCTAAACTCCCGACTCCCTTCGCGACCTTCACCATGCATGGCTTTCTCGACGAAGCCACTGGCCGTGAGCACGTGGTGCTCAGCCTGGGTGACATCGCGGACGGCCAGCCGGTGCTGGGGCGCCTGCACTCCGAGTGCCTGACCGGCGATGCCCTGTTCAGCCAGCGTTGCGACTGTGGTTCGCAGCTGGAAGCCGCACTGCAGGCCATCGCCCGTGAAGGCCGTGGCGTGCTGCTGTACCTGCGCCAGGAAGGCCGTGGCATTGGCTTGCTGAACAAGATCCGCGCCTACGAGCTGCAAGATGGCGGCGCCGACACCGTCGAAGCCAACGAGCGCCTGGGCTTTGCCGCCGATCAGCGTGACTACGCCATGTGCCTGCCGATGCTGGAACACCTGGGCGTGAAGTCGCTGCGCCTGATGACCAATAACCCGCGCAAGGTCAAAGCCCTGACCGACATGAACATCGTGGTTGCCGAGCGTGTGCCGCTGCACACCGGCCACAACCCACACAACCGCTACTACCTGGCGACCAAGGCCGGCAAACTGGGCCACATGCTGGGCAACGAACACAAGGGCGAGGCGCCCCAGGCGTGACCCGCGCCGAGGTCAAGCAGCGCCTGGCGCTGGCCTGGTGGCAGTACCTGGCAGTGGGCCTGGTGCCGCTGCCGGTGATGGCCTGGGCCTTTGGTGGCGGTGACGCACTGATCCCGGTGCTGGCCATGCCACTGTTCATTGCCGGCGCGGCGACCATGTTCCTCAGCCTGCCGCGTTTCGGGGCTTACAAGCGTGCGCTGATCGCCACTTCCAAGGTACTTGGCACGGGCGAAGAGCCCGCCGCCTGGATCGAACTGGCGCGGGTTCGGCGCATGGCCATGCTGTACGCCTGCTTTCCGGCCTGGGTTGCCGCGCTGTCGGTGCTGGTCGGCCTCGAAGCGGTGCCGCAGATCCTGCTGGCGCTGTCCACCGTGGTGGTGCTGTACCTCTATCGCATTCCGCGTCAGCTCGGTTAATGCGTCTGCTGGCTGGCCTTCTGGTGCTGGTAGCCTGCACCGCACTGGCCGCTGAACCCATGCGGGTCGTCAGTCTGGCACCGTCGATGACCGAAATCATGCTCGAGCTGCAGGCCGACGACCTGCTGGTGGGTGTGCTCGACGGTGGCGAACGGCCGGCGGCGCTGCGCGACCTACCCTCGGTCGGGCGCCAAGGGCAACTGGACATGGAGCGCCTGCTCAGCCTGCGCCCCGACCTGTTGCTGCTGTGGCCTGGCAGCGTGCCGCCCGCCCAGCGCGACCAGCTCAAGCGCCTGGGCATTGCCACTTTCAGTGCCGAACCCCATGACATCGAGCAACTGATTGAACAGATCGAGGCCATTGCCGGGCGCATCGGGCGTGCCGAGCAAGGCCATGCGTACGCTCAAACCCTGCGCAATCGGCTGCAGCAGTTGCGCCAGCAGTACCGGCGAGACGAGCCCTTGCAGGTGTTCTATCAAGTGTGGGATCGGCCGTTGTACACCTTGGGTGGCCGGCAGGTGGTCAGCGACGCCTTGGCCGTGTGCGGGGCGCGCAATGTGTTCGCCGACCTCAGTCAGCCAGCGCCGCAGGTGAACGTGGAGTCTGTACTGCTGCGTAATCCGCAGGTCATCCTGGCGGGCGATCAAGTACAGCTGGAGAGCTGGAAGGCCTGGCCGCAACTGCGTGCGGTTGCCGATGGCCGCCTGCTGGTGGTGCCCGACAAGGGGCTAGAGCGGCCCAGCGGGCAGATGATCGAAGCCACCGCCCGCCTGTGCGCGTTGCTCGCGTCTAAAGCACCGGCGTCCAGGTAACGCTGAACAGCAGCGTGCGGCCTTCTTCGCGGTACGGGTGGGAGGTGCCTTCATAGCTGTAAAGGGCACGGTTGTAGGCGCGGTCCAGCAGGTTATCCAGCTTTGCTTCCAGTTTCACTTCATCCGTGGCTGCCCAGCTACCGCGCAAACCGAGCAGGCCATAGCCGCCGATGCGGTTTCGGTTGGCTTCATCGTCATAGCTGCTGCTGACCGCTTGCCAGCTTGCCCCCACGCTGAAACGGCCCAGTTCACGGTCCAGGTCCAGGCTCAGTGTGCGGCGGGCACGGCGGGCGAGGGTGTGGCCACTGTCGCGGTCACGTGGGTCGATCAGTGCCAGGCCCAGCTGGCTGCGCCACGCCCCCCATTGTTGCGCCAAGGCCATTTCGAAGCCGTTGATGCGCGCCGAGGCGACGTTGCGCGGTATCGAGTCCTGGCCGAACACGATCGCATCGCGCAAATCAGTGCGGTACAGCGAGGCTTCCAGGCGGCTGTCTGTTGTCAGCTGGCTGCGCCATTGCAGCTCGTAGCTTCTGGAATGTTCGGGGTCCAGGTCCGGGTTGCTGAACTGAGGGTAATACAGGTCATTGAAGGTTGGCGCCCGAAAGCCTTCGCTGTAGGACAGCAGCACGTCGTTCTGCGCATTCAACGGTACGGTCAGGCTGCCGCTCCAGGTGGTCTGGCCGCCGAACTGCTGGTTACGGTCATGGCGCACGCCCACTTCGGTGGAAAACTGCTCGCCCCGGTAACGGTGCTGTAGGAAGACGGCACGGTTCCAGCGGCTGTCCTCGGTGAAATCGGTGCTGGCGTGCACGCGGTCTTCGTACCAGTCGCCGCCGAGCAGCAGGCTGTGTTGCTCGCCCAGCGCAAGGTCGTTCTGCCAGGTGACCTGGTCCCGGTAGGTGTTGAACACAAAGCGTTCGGCGCTGAGCTTGTCGCGCTTGTCGTCACGGTTTTCGCTGTGGGCCAGTTCCAGCCGCGAATGCCAGGTTTCGGTAAGCTGGGCATCGAAGTAACTGCCCAGGCTGCTGACGCTGAAATCGGTGTAGGGCTTTTGCCCGAAGCTTTCAAAGGTGACCGGGTCGAAACCGCCGAACGGGTTGTCGTACTCGCTACGGCCGCGGCTATCGAGCAGGTTCAGGCCGGCCTCGAAACGCTCGTCAAAAGTGTGGCTCAGGCTCAGGTTCAGCGACTTGTTGCGGTAGGCATCGTGGTCACCATCGCTGGTGAAAGACGGCCCGGTCGAGTCGATGCCGGCAGTTTCATCCAGGCTGGCGCCCAGGTTGAAGCGGGTCGCATCGTTGCCGCCAGAAAGCCCCAGGCTGCGTTGGAATGTCTGGTTGCTGCCAGCGGCCAGGCGCAGGCGCGGCTGCAGGCCGGGGCCATTACTACGGCGGGTAAAGATCTGGATCACCCCGCCAATGGCATCGCTGCCATACACCGCCGAGCGCGAGCCGCGCAGCACTTCGATACGTTCGATCTGATCCACATCGAGAAATTGCAGGCCGCTGTCGCCGGAGGTGGCGTTGGCGATGCGCATACCATCGACCAGCACCAGGCTTTGGGCGGCCTTGGTGCCGCGGATGAAGATGCCCGGCAGGCTGCCGCGTCCACCGGTCGGGGCCACTTGTACGCCGGGCGCGCGGGCGAGCAGGTCGGTGACGCTGGTGGGTTGCAGGCGGTCGATGTCGGTGCGGGTGAAGACGGTGTTGGCGGCGCTGGTGGCTGTGCGTGATTCGACTTGGCGGCTGGCGCTAATGAGTACGTCGGGGAGCTTGAGGGCGTCGTCGCGTTCGGCGGCCAGCAGCGTGAGAGGGAGGCAAAGCAGGGTGGCAAAGGTTGGGTTTCTCATTTTCTGCACCATAGCATTCGCGGGCACGCCCGCTCCCACAGGTAATCCACTGCTCTTAAGGGCGGTGATATACCTGTGGGAGCGGGCGTGCCCGCGAATAGGCCCTAGAGGCCGAGCTTGGCCATGCGGGCTTTCACTGAAGCCTCGATCCCGGCTGCATCCAGCCCACACTCAGCCAGCATTTGCGCAGGCTTGGCATGCTCGACATAGATGTCCGGCAGCCCAAGGTGCAGTAACGGCTTGACCACCCCTTCGTTGGCAAGGAACTCACCCACCGCAGCGCCCGCGCCACCCATGATGGCGTTTTCTTCGATGGTCACCAGCAATTCATGGCTGCCAGCCAGTTCCAGCACCAAGGCTTCGTCCAGCGGCTTGACGAAACGCATGTCGACCACAGTCGCGTTGATCTGCCCGGCAACTTGCATGGCCTCGGCCAGCTGAACGCCGAACACCAGCAGAGCGACGTTCTCACCTTGGCGACGAACCACGCCCTTGCCGATCTCCAGCGGTTCGAGGTCGCCGCTGATCGGCGCATTCGGGCCGGTGCCACGCGGGTAGCGAACAGCCGCCGGGCCGTTGTACAGGTGGCCGGTGCTGAGCATCTTGCGCAGCTCGTTCTCGTCGCTCGGGGTCATCACCAGCATGCCCGGGATGCAGCGCAGGTACGACAAGTCGTAGCTGCCCGCGTGAGTCGGGCCGTCTTCGCCAACCAGGCCGGCGCGGTCGATGGCGAACAGTACGTCGAGGTTTTGCACCGCCACGTCGTGGATCAGCTGGTCGTAGGCGCGCTGCAAGAAGGTGGAGTAGATCGCCACCACCGGCTTGCTGCCCTCGCAGGCCATCCCGGCTGCCAAGGTGACGGCGTGCTGCTCGGCAATCGCTACGTCGAAGTAACGTTCCGGGTAGCGCTCGCTGAAGGCTACAAGATCCGAGCCTTCCTTCATCGCCGGGGTAATACCCACCAGGCGGTTGTCGGCGGCGGCCATGTCGCATAGCCACTGGCCGAACACGGCGGAATATTTCGGTCCGCTGGCTTTTTTCGGCGCGGCAGGCTTGTCGGCTGGCTCCAGCTTGGTGATGGCGTGGTAGCCGATCGGGTCGACCTCGGCCGGGGCGAAGCCTTTACCCTTCTTGGTCACCACATGCAGGAACTGCGGGCCTTTCAGGTCTCGCATGTTGCGCAGGGTGGCGATCATGGTCGGCAGGTCGTGGCCGTCGATCGGGCCGATGTAGTTCCAGCCCAGCTCTTCGAACAGGGTGCCGGGGGCCAGCATGCCCTTGGCATATTCCTCGGTGCGACGGGCGATTTCCCAAGCGCCGGGCAGGCGCGACAGCACTTTCTTGCTGCCTTCGCGCATGCTCGAGTAGGTGCGGCTGGAGAGAATCTTGGCCAGGTAGTTGGACAGGCCACCGACATTGCGCGAAATCGACATGTCGTTGTCGTTGAGGATCACCAGCATGTCGGCGTTGACTTCCTGGGCGTGGTTCAACGCCTCGAAGGCCATACCGGCGGTCAGCGCGCCATCACCGATCACCGCAATCGACTTGCGTGCGCTGTTTTGCAGGCGGGCGGCAATGGCCATGCCCAGTGCGGCGCTGATCGAGGTGCTGGAGTGGCCGACGCCAAAGGTGTCGTACTCGCTTTCGCTGCGGCGCGGGAAGGCGGCGATACCGTCTTTCTGGCGCAGGCTGAGCATGCGGTTACGGCGCCCGGTAAGGATCTTGTGCGGGTAGGCCTGGTGGCCCACGTCCCACACCAGTCGGTCGTCCGGGGTGTCGAATACGTAGTGCAGGGCGATGGTCAGCTCGATCACGCCCAGACCGGCACCAAAATGCCCACCGGTCTGACCCACGGTGTAGAGCAGTTCCTGGCGCAGTTCGTCGGCCAGGGTCTCCAGGTCGGCTTCGGCCAGCCGGCGCAGGCCGGCAGGCGTGTCAGCGCGGTCGAGCAACGGCGTGACCGGGCGTTCGCGGGGGATCTCTTGAAACGTCGTGGGCATCAGGCGAGTCGTTATAGGTGTGTGAAGACGCGGCAGTTTACCCCATTGTAGGAAAAGCTGCCCATTCAGACGGGTGTCGCATGGGCCGCACAGCGGCCCCGAAAATCAGTTGCGGCGTTCGACGATGTACCGCGCCAACGCCCGCAGTGGCTCGGCCTTTTCGCCGAACCCATCCAGTGCGACCAGCGCCTGGTCGCGCAGTTCGATCGCATAGGCCTTGGCCGCTTCCAGCCCCAGCAGTGCCGGGTAGGTCGGTTTGTCACGGGCTATGTCAGCGCCCTGGCGTTTGCCCAGGGTGGCGGTGTCGCTTTCCACGTCGAGGATGTCATCCTGTACCTGGAACGCCAGGCCGATGGCCTGTGCATAAGTCTGCAGGGCCTCTAGCTGAGCCTGTTCGGCACGGGCACTGGCCAATGCGCCAAGGCGCACGCTGGCTTCGATCAGTGCGCCGGTCTTGTGCCGGTGCATGAACTCCAGCGCTTGCTGGTCCAGCTTCAGGCCCACCGAACCGAGGTCGATGGCCTGGCCGCCGACCATGCCGGCTGGCCCGGCGGCCTTGGCCAGGGCCTGCACCATGGCCAGGCGAATGCTGTCGGCCTGCGGGCTCAGGCCTGGGTCGAGCAGGGCGCTGAACGCCAGGCTCTGCAAGCCGTCGCCAGCCAGGATGGCGCAGGCTTCATCGAAGGCTTTGTGAGTGGTTGGCTGGCCGCGACGCAGGTCGTCGTCGTCCATGGCCGGCAGGTCGTCATGCACCAGCGAATAAGCGTGAATCAGTTCGACCGCGCAGGCTGCGCCGTTGGCTTGCTCGGCCGGGGCGCCCAGGGCTTCGCAGGCTGCATAGGCCAGCAATGGGCGTACACGCTTGCCGCCGTTCATCACGCTGTAGCGCATGGCGGCATAAAGGCGTTCCAGCTCTTTGGTCGGGGCGACGAACAGGGGTTCGAGGGCTGCGTCGACGCGTGCCTGGCAATTGGCCTGGTAGGTGCCGATCATGCTTCTGGCTCCGCGTCGAAGGGCTGGGCAGCCAGCTCGCCATCGCGCTCCAGCAGAATTTGCACCTTCTGTTCGGCCTGGGCCAGGGCACCCTGGCAATCACGGGTCAGGGCGATGCCTTGCTCGAAGGCGGCCAGCGACTCTTCCAGCGACAACTCGCCGTTCTCCAGGCGCTCGACCAGTGCTTGCAGGTCTGCGAGGGATTGCTCGAAATCGAGGGAGGCTTTTTTGCGGGCCATGGCGACTGTCTCGGTGGCATATCAGAACGGCGCGACACTAGCAGAGCGGGGCGGGGGGAGCAAACTTCCGGGGCAATGAGGCAAGTTCAAGGGCCCTTTCGCGGGCGTGCCCGCGAATGGCCCCAAGGTGGCCTATCAGGCAGGCTCGGCTTCCCGCTCCAGCATCGCCTCCCGGTACCGCGCCAGCTCCTCGATGGTCAGCACCGGCAAGTTGTACTGCCGCGCGTACACCGCCACCTGCTCGCCGCGGGCCATGCTGCCATCTGGGTTCATCAGCTCGCACAGCACGGCTGCCGGGCGCAGGCCGGCCAGGCGTGCCAGGTCCACTGAGCCTTCGGTGTGCCCACGGCGGGTCAACACCCCGCCATTGCGGGCGCGCAGCGGGAACACATGCCCTGGGCTGACGATGTGGCGTTGTTCGGCGCTGGAACGCAACGCCGCGCCAATGGTGGTGATGCGGTCCTGGGCAGAAACCCCGGTGGTGATGCCTTCTGCCGCTTCGATGGTGACGGTGAAACCGGTGCCGTGGCGGGCCTGGTTGTTCTGCACCATCGGCGCCAGTTGCAGTTCGTCAACGGTGGCTTCGTCCAGGCACAGGCAGACGATGCCGCTGCAGTCGCGGATCATCATGGCCATGGTTTGCAGCGTGATGTTTTCGGCAGCCGCAATGATGTCCGCTTCGTCTTCGCGGTCGTCATCATCAAGCAGCAATACCGGGCGCCCGGCCTGGAAGGCTGCGATGGCGGCGGAGACATTGGGGAATTGCGGGTGGTGAAGGGTGGACATGAAACGCTCCTCGTGAATGATCGATGAACGTCTCGGGGCGAACAAAATGCGCGCGCAAGGGCGCCCGGATGGCCCCTGCCTGACGCCTTCTTTCATCCGGACTATGACCGTCGGCTCTGGAGTCGCACCAGATCTGCTGACCCCCGGCATGGCCGGGGCGCTCGCGGGCTCATCTTTCGATTTACCGCCGGTGGGGACTTTCACCCCGCCCTGAAGACTGGCCAAGCATAACGCACATGGCCACCCTACTGGCAACCCACGCGTCTACGACCTTCGGCGGGCTGGCCAGAGATGCCATAGCCATCTACCACACGGTACGCCATCGCAACTTCTAGAGTGCCGGGCAGCCCGCTTGGGGCAGATACTTGAGGATTGCAGATATGGCCACGCTTTACCCGTTCACTGCCAACGACGTGACTGATGCCTTTGCCCTGCTCGACAACACGCTGTTCGACAAGGCACGCGAGGCGGACGGGCCTGAAAGTGACCCCACCCCGAACATGCTAATCGTTGCGGGGGCGCAAGGGTCGGGCAAGACTTACTTGCTGGAGAAGCAGTTGCTGCCCAGCGAGCGCTACGAGAACCATGTGCGGCTTTATTTGCCTGAGTTCCGCAAACTGCACCCGCACTACGCACAGATGAGCGAGCACGGTGTGTTGCATGTTTACGAACACACCGAAGCCTTTGTCAGAGAGCTGAGCGGCAAGGTTTTCGAGTATGCCTTCGCCAACCGCTACAACATCATCATGGAATCGGCACTGGACGACGAAGCGTTCGCCGGTTTCCCGCCTGCTGCCGTAGAGGCAGGTTACCGCTTCGAGATTCACATGATTGCCTGCAAAGAGGAATTCAGCCACTGGGCAACCCTCGACCGGGGCGTAAAAAGCGTCGCCAAGGGCGAAATCGAGCGGTTCGTGGCGTTGTCGCAGATCCAGGCTTCCCAGGCGAATGCCCGGAAGATCCTGAACGCATTCGAAAGTGCCTGCCTACAGGCCCCCGGGTCGCAAGTGACGCTTCATGAACGAGGCTTCGAGACGGATCAGCAGAGCAAAGTGCTGTGTCACAGCCGGTGTGATGCCCAGGGTGTGCTGACCCCACAGCCGGACTACGAGGGTCAGCCGTTCTTCCGGGCGCCTTACCACGACACACCTGTTGAAATCCGGCGCAGCCCTGATGGCAGTGGTTCTGGCGTTTACCTTCAGTTCTTCCAGGTTGTGCATGCCAGCATGCTCGATGAGCCGGTGCGCCAGCAGATGGTCGCGGCATGCTGCAAGACACTTGGCCGGACACCAGACCTTGTAGCCCGGATTTCCGGGGATGCCTTCCGTGAACTGAGCCAGTACGTGCTCAAGTACACCTATCCTTGACGATGCGACGGAGCAGCAGGCCGGAACGGGATTACCTGTTATCTGGCCAGCTGCTCGATCACCGTGTTCAAGGAAGCCCCCAGCATTTGCCCATGATCCAGCCCATCGAACCGTTCAAAGCGCACCTGAAGGCCTTTTACCTTGGCCAGGTCCGCCGCCAGCTCGCGCGCGGGCTTCTCGACATCGCCCTTAAGCTGTGCCCGGGGGGTCGAGGGTTCTGCGCTGCCGCGCATCAGTAGCAGCCGCGCAGAATTGTTGCCCAAGCGCTGCTCAAGCCCCTGCGCCTCCTGCACGATCGCCCCGTCATGCCACCACAACGAAGGGCTGGCCGCCGCATAGTCACTGAACGCCCGGGGCCGGGTGAACAGCGTATGCAGCACGGCCAGGCCGCCATAGGAATGGCCCCACAACGTCTGCTGTTGCGCGTCGATCGGGGCCAGCCCGGCCACCATCGGCCGCATGCGTTCGGTCAGCAGATCAAGAAACGCATCCACACCGCCACTGGGCTCGCCGGTCAGCGGGTCACGCTGCTCAGCCTGGCCAGGCAGCGCCGGGGTGTAGTCATACGTACGCCCGGTCCGCTCGATACGTTGTTCGGTCTGGTAACCCACGGCCACCAGCAAAGGCGCCTGGCCGGCGGCGAGCTTGTCCAGTTGCTGGCTTTGCAGCGCCCCGATCGCGGCATTGCCATCGAGCATCCACAGCACCGGGTACCCCGAGGCGGGCGCCGGGCGGTTTGGTTTGCCGACCCACAAGCGGTAATGGCGTTGGCCATCGGCCGAGTCCAGGTCGAGCTGGGTAAAGCGATAGGCCAGGTCCTGGCGCTGCAGCAGCGAGGTGTCCATCTTCTGGTTACGCTCGGGCTGTGCCAGGGCAACAGGCGCCGCAAGGGCCAGTGCCAAAGCCAGTGTCAGGGTCATCTTGCTCATCAGGCGTCTCGTCAGGGCCTGGCGAGGAACGCGAGGCTGGAGCGCCCAGATGATAATCAGTCCTGATTGAGCGTAAAGCGCATTAACTTTCTAAACAGTCGCTGGCGGCCGGCAAGGTCAAATGCAGGCACAGGCCCGGGTGGCCATTGCTGGCCCACAATCGGCCGCCTTGCAGCTCGATGGCGCGTCGGGCAATGGCCAGGCCCAGGCCGAACCCGGCACCGCTGTCGGCAAGGCGTTGGTAAGGTTTGAAGATGCGTTCGAGCTCCGCGTGCGGCACGCCGGGGCCCTGATCGCTCAGGCGCAGGTGCCAAACCTCGCCTTCGCGCCAGCCATCCAGGCTGACCCGGCCTTCGGGTGGCGAATGGCGAATGGCATTGCGCAGCAGGTTTTCCAAGGCTTGTGCAAGGCTGTCCAGGTGGGCTTGTACCTGGCAGTCGATACCAAGCGAACATGGCAGGCGCGCAGGGGCCCAGCCGCTTTCGAAGCAGACGTCCTGGCACAGGGCTTCCCACACTGAAACCATCAATACCGGTTCGGTCGGCAAGCTGGGTTGCTCGGTGTCCATCCAGGCCAGGTCCAGGGTGTCTTCCAGCAACTTCTGCATGTCGGCGACTTCGCGGTCCAGACGCTCGCGCAACTGATGTGACGGCAAGCCGCTGTCATGGGCGATACGCAGTCGTGCCAGCGGCGTGCGCAGTTCGTGCGACAGCGTGCGCAACAGCAGGCGCTGCTGCTCCAGGCTCTGGCGCAAGCGCCCGGCCATGTGCTCGAAGGCCTGTGCCAGTTCACCCAACTCATCCCGACGCTCTTGCAGGGGGAGTGCGGGGCTGTCCAGGTCATCGGCACGCAGGGCGTCGGCGCGGTCGCGCAGGCGGTTCAGCGGCACTACCAAATGCCGGTACAACGCCAGGCCCAGCAGCAGGGCGAGCAGTGCGGGGGCTACGCCGTGGGTGACCACGTGGGTCCACGGCGTAAGGCCGGTGGGTAGCAGTCGCTCAGGCAGTTGCAGCACCAAGCGGCCGTGCTCGGGGTGTCGCGGAAATTCGATGCTGACGTAGGGCAGTTCATCTTGCAGGCGACGGCTCATCGGCCAATCGAGTTTGCGCATGAAGGTCAGGTGGCTGGCCTGCTCGGCACTTAGCGGGGTGGTACCGAGGCTTTGCAGGTGCGGGCCGATCACTGCCACCCAGGTGTTCTCGGCGTGTTCCAGTTGCCTGCGCCAGGTCTCGATGCCCACCGCACCGCCTTGGTTCCAGGCGTCTTCGGCTTGTTGCGCATAGCGCGCCAGGTAGTCCTGGTCGGCCGGGGACAGGAAATAGGTGCTGCGCTCCACCGACAGGCCCCAGGTCCAGATCAGCCAGACCAGCAACAGGCAGAAGCCGACTTGCAGCACGGCCAGTTTCCACAGCAACGGGTGGCGGCGCATCAGGGCTGTTCCGTGTCGACCAGGATGTAACCCTGGCCGCGCACGGCCTGGATCTGCAGGTGCTGGGCGTTGATGTCGGCCAGTTTGCGGCGCAGGTTACACACATGCACATCCAGGCCCCGGTCCAGGCGGGTATAGGCCCGGTGAAGCACGGTCTGGTACAGGAACGGCTTGCTCAAGGCTTCGCCGGGATGGGCACGCAGCGTCACCAGCAAGCGGAATTCGGAAGCCGTGAGGCCTGCGGCGTTACCGTTGTGGATAACGTCCTGGCGGTCGTGGTCCAGCATTACCTCGCCCACGTCGGCCCGCAGCGCCGTGCCGCGATCGAACGCCACGCGCCGCAACAGGGCATCGACCCGTGCGTCCAGCTCCGCCAGGCTGAAGGGCTTGGGCAGGTAGTCGTCCGCACCTCGGGTGAAGCCACTGATGCGGTCCTGTTCCGCCCCCAGCGCCGACATCAGCATGACCGGCACCGCCTGCTGGCGGCGCAATGCGTCGAGCAGGCTGAGGCCGTCGATGCCCGGCAGCATGATGTCCAGCAACACCAGTTCGAACTGCGCGCGTGCTATGGCATTCAGGGCCTGAGTGCCGCTGGCGCAGGCATGCACCTGGAAACCACGGTTGAGGAAATGGCGTTCCAGGTCCTGACGCAGGCGTGGATCGTCTTCGACGAGGAGAAGAGAGGTGGGCACGTTGAGCCTTGAATGAGAACTTCTATCAGTTACGAATCATCCCATTGCTGGCAGGGGGAGGGCAACGCCCGGTTGTGTTAAGAAGGTTAATCCTGCTGCAGCCCTGTTTTCGCTCCGGTATCGTTCGCAAAAAGCAACTTGTTTCGTTTGCGAATTAATGTCATTTGGGTGAAGGGTGTGTCATGAACGGTTTCAAACGTGTGGGGAACTCGCGACAGGTGCGGGGCTTGTTGGTGCTGGGCTTGCTGGCACCGTTTTCGTTGTCGGCACTGGCTGAGACCGTCGCGACCCAGGCGGCAGTAGAGGACAACGCGCTTGACCTGCCGGCACTGACCATCGAAGGTAACCGCCTGTACGACATGCTGCCCTCGGAAGCAACCGGCGGCTACAGCGTCGATGCCGCGACCGTGGGCACCAAGACCCCTGCCGCGCTCAAGGACATCCCGCAATCGATCACCGTTTACACCCAGGATTACGTCAAGGACCGCCAATTCGTACACCTGGATGACCTGGCCAAGTACACCGCCGGCCTGCGCACCCTGACCAACGACAGCGGCCGGTCTTCGATCTACGCCCGTGGTTACGAATACAGCGAGTTCAACATCGACGGCCTGCCGGCCCCCATGGCCAGCATCTTCGGCACCGTGCCGTCGCTGGCGGCGTTCGACCGTGTCGAAATCATGCGTGGCCCGGCCGGGCTGTTCAGCAGCACCAGCGAGCTGGGCGGCATCGTCAACATGGTGCGCAAGCGCCCGACCGCCGAATTCCAGGGCCATATTGAAGGCAGCTACGGCACCTGGGACACCAACCACGAAGAAATCGACCTGAGCGGGCCGCTGGATGATGCCGGCCGCGTGCGCGGGCGTTTCATTGCATCCCGTGACGATACCAATGGCGAAGTCGATTACAACGCCAACACCAGCAACAGTTACTACGGCGCGCTGGATGTCGACCTGGACGATGCCACCACGCTGTCGTTCGGCCTGATGCACGAAGTGAAGAACATCACCCCGCACAACGGCTACCCGGCAACCTTGTCTGGCGACGTGCCGGACTTCAGCCACTCCCGTTTCCTGGGTGCCGACTGGAACTACTTCGACGGCAAGACCACCGACCTGGTCGCCGAGCTGACCCACCGCTTCGACAACGGCGGCTATGGCCGTGTCGCCGCCCGTGGCTCGCACCGCGACACCAATTACCTGTACGCCTTCACCGCGACCAACGCCACCACCGGTGCCAACTCCGAGCGCGCCAGCGCCCGTGACTTCACTCAGGACACCTACTCGCTGGACGCCAGCTACAGCCAGCCGTTCGAAACCCTCGGCCAGGTCAGCGAATTCGTGGTCGGTACCGACTACAAGAACTACGACACCGAATACCTCAACGGCACCACCAACCTGGGCGCCATCAACGTCAACACCTACTCGCCGAAGCAGTTCGCCAAACCGTCGGCCAACTACAGCACTGAGACCGGCATGCAGGAAGAGGAATACGGCCTGTACTCCAAGGTCACCTTCCGCCCGATCGAGCGCCTGGCGTTGATCGCCGGTGGCCGCTTCAGCTGGTATCGCGGTGATTTCTACACCACCACCCTGAGCACCGGTGCCACCACCAACGACAGCAAGCGCGTGGATGCCCACTTCACCCCGTATGGCGGCCTGGTCTATGACCTGACCGAAAACCACGCCCTGTACGCCAGCTACTCGCAGGTGTTCAAGCCGCAGTCCGACACCGACAGCAACGGCCGGGTGCTGAAACCGCGTGAAGGCGAGCAATACGAATTCGGCCTCAAGAGCAGCTACTTCGGCGGCGACCTGAACACCCGCTTCTCAGTGTTCCGCCTGACCGACAAGAACCGCGCCACTACCGAATACGACGAAGATGGCGTAGACACCAACTTCTCGGTTGCCTCCGGCAAAACCCGCGTCAAAGGTGCCGAAGTGGAAGTAAGCGGCAAGCTGACGCCAAACTGGGAGCTGCTGGCCGGCTACACCTGGATGGAAACCGAAACCCTCAAGGGTGATGCAGAAACCACCTTCTTCATCATGCCGCGCAACCAGGCTTCGCTGTGGAGCAAGTACACCATCAGCCAAGGCCCGCTGAACGGCCTGGCCATTGGTGGCGGCATTTCGGCGATGAGCAACTTCTATTCCGAGAATGGCGGCGTGCGCATCGATGCACCGGGCTATGCCACGGTGGATGCGATGCTGTCGTACCCGCTGACCTCGAAGCTGACCGCCACCTTCAACGTCAACAACCTGTTCGACCGGGATTACCTGTCGCGGGTGGGGTCGACCTCCACGTTCAACTTCTACGGGCCGTCGCGCAGCATGATGGTTGGGGCGCGGTATGACTTCTGATTGGTGTTGTGGCGTGTAGGTCTACGTCGACGATTTTGCATCGTTTATGAAATCGAGCGCCGCCCGCGCGGCCCTCGATCTACCAGGCGCTGCAACCCTGTCGGCATGCACCTGTCTGCCCAGTGCAGCATTCAAGGTGAACATTTCAAGGGCCGATTTTTCCTGACCCATCACGATGAGCATGCGTCTTCGACGCCGGCTTCGAGTGGTGATCACTGCCGGCTTGGTCTTGCCCATGCTGGCCTTCATGGTTGTGCATGTCACTCTCACCGCCCCCATGCTGGTGGCCGCCACTGCTTGCGACCATCGCCTGGTACTGCTGAGCATTCATCTGCGGTAGTTGGTCGAGAAAAGCCACTATGCCCCAGATATACGAATCATCCATGCTCTTGCCCCAAGCTGGCATTCCCGTAGCCTTGATGCCGTGCTTGATGGTCCAGAACGCAACAGCGGGATCACCGCTGGCGCCGAGCTTGCTCAGATCAGGAGGCGACGGGTACAGCGCTTGGCTCAGCTCGGTCTTTTCGACGCCAGGGGCCAGATGGCAACCAATGCACATGGCGTTGTAGTTACCGGCGCCGATGCGAATCAGGTTTTCATTCTTGAGGTCCGGTACCTCGATATCCCTGGCCCGTACCTCGATAGACCGATCCCGGGCCATGGCCAGAAAGGCATGCACGGCCGGGAAATGGGGATCATCAGCCCCGACGTTCACCAGGCCAAAGTAAGCTGCGCCCAATACGCCCGCACCGGCGACGGCGCCTGCTGCAACAAGCGTTGTAATTGTTTTTTTCATGTCGGGCTCTCAAAACCACATGCGAATGCCGGCAACGAAACGCGCTTCATCCACATCACCACCCTCGTCGCGGACGAAATCTGCCGTTTTGCCGTAGGAGCGGCTCCAGGTGATGCCTATGTAAGGTGCGAACTGGCGAACGATTTCATACCGTAGCCGCAGCCCGACCTCGGTATTCGCCAGGCCAGAACCCACGCCTCGCTCAGGGTCGTTCTTACCATAGAAATTGGCTTCGGCGGTGGGCTGAAGGATCAGGCGATTGGTCAGCAGAATGTCGTAGTCGCCTTCCAGGCGCGCGGCGGTTTGACCGTTCTCCCCCATGAACGCGGTGGCTTCGGCCTCAAAGCCGTAAAGCGCCATGCCCTGGATACCGAACGCCGCCCAGGTTTGCGGTGATTGCGGTTTGAAATCCTGGCGCACCCCGGCAACTACATCCCACCAGGGGCTGATAGCGCGGCCATAGAGCAGCTGCAACTCGGCATCTTCGGTGACGCCGTTGGTGCGTTCGCCTTCGGAGCGAATCCACAACCGGTTGGTATCGCCGCCGACCCACCCGGTAGCATCCCAGGCCAGGGTGCTGCCTTCGTCTGCATCCTGATACTCAAGCTGGTCCAGCAAGAAGAAGCTATTGAGCGCGCTGTCGTGTACCTGATGCCCGCCCAATGGGGGGAATGCCGCCTGCCGGTCGGCATCCGTCAGTTCGGGAATCGGGGTTCGGCTGGTCGTCGCAGGGCTGGCAGCACCATGGTTCATCTTCGAGTGATCCATGCCCCCATGATCCATGCCCTGCATGCTGCCATGATCCATCTGGCTAGGGTCCATGCCCGACATGGAGCCGTGCCCCATCGCCGAATGGTCCATTTCGCCAGCGGCGAAGCTGGGTGCAGCACCCAGCATGCCGAGTGAAACGGCCAGGGCCAGCAGCGAGGGTCGCGCCGGGCTATTGGCCATCTTTCCCTGCCTTGGCGTTGTCGCTGCCCTGCGATTCCATCATCTTGCTGTGATCCATACCTTCCATCGAGCCATGGTCCATGCCCTTCATGGCGCTGTGATCCATGCCCTTCATGGAACCGTGGTCCATGCCTTGAGCGCCCTTGGCTTTTGCTGCATCTGCGGCCTTCTGGGTGTGTTGCTCATGGTTGTCACCGGCCCACGACGACGGGGCATAAACAGCCAGCAGGCCAGCCATCGCAGCAGAGAGGAAAAACGCGCTTCGTTTCATAGGTTTGTTCATCTCGGATCTCCAGTTCATTCGTCCACGCGGACTTCTCGGAACATGCCCATTTCCATGTGGAACAGCAGGTGGCAGTGATAGGCCCAGCGCCCCAAAGCATCCGCAGTCACGCGGTAACTTCGTTTCGAGCCAGGCGGCATGTCGATGGTGTGCTTGCGCACCATGAAGTTGCCGTTCTCATCCTCCAGGTCGCTCCACATGCCATGCAGGTGGATGGGGTGAGTCATCATGGTGTCGTTGACCAAGGTGATACGAAGGCGCTCCCCGTATTTGAGGCGCAGCGGCTCGGCATCGGAAAACTTGACCCCGTCGAACGACCAGGCGAACTTTTCCATGTGGCCTGTGAGGTGCAACTCGATGGTGCGGCCAGGTTCTCGGCCGTCGGGATCAATGAAGGTACTGCGCAGGTCGGCATAGGTCAGCACACGGCGGCCGTTGTTACGCAGCCCGATGCCTGGGTCGCTCAGTTTTGGCGTGGGGCTCATCGTCTGCATGTCGACCAAGGGGTTGTTGGTCTCTGAGTCAGGATGGCGCTGCATGGCTCCACTCATGCCGGCCATGCTGCCGTGATCCATGCCGGCCATCTGGCTGTGGTCCATGCCAGCCATGCTGCCATGGTCCATCCCCGACATGCCGCTGTGATCCATACCCATGTCACTCATGGAAATCAGCGGGCGTGGATCAACAGCTGGAACAGCCGCTTGCAGGCCTTCGCGGATGGCCAAGGTGCCCCTGGCATAACCGGTGCGGTCCATGGATTGAGCAAAGACGGTGTATGCCTGCTCATCTTCGGGCTCGACGATCACATCGTAGGTTTCCGCAACCGCGATACGGAACTCGTCTACTGAAACCGGCTTCACATACTGCCCATCCGCCGCAACCACCGTCATCTTCAGGCCGGGAATACGCACGTCGAAATACGTCATGGCGGAGCCGTTGATGAAGCGCAGGCGGATTTTTTCGCCAGGCTTGAATACCCCCGTCCAGTTGGCGCCCGGTGCCTGGCCATTCATGAGGTAGGTGTAGGTGTATCCGCTAACGTCCGCGAGATCGGTAGGGCTCATGTTCATTTCGGCCCACATCGTGCGATCCGCCACCGCAGCGGACCAGCCCATTTCGCCCACGTCGTTGACGAAATCACCCACCGTCCGTTTGTGGAAGTTGTAGTAGTCAGACTGTTTCTTGAGCTTGGACAGCACCCGGGCAGGGTCTTCATCCGTCCAGTCGCTGAGCATCACTACGTAATCCCGGTCATAGGTGAACGGCTCGGGTTCTTTCGCATCGATGACCAGCGCGCCGTACACCCCAACCTGTTCCTGGAAGCCTGAGTGGCTGTGGTACCAGTACGTGCCGTTCTGATGGACTTTGAACCTGTACTCATACAGGCCATCTGGGGCGATGCCATGGAAGCTCAGGCCAGGCACACCATCCATGTTGGCCGGCAGGATGATGCCGTGCCAGTGGATGGAGGTGTCCTGCTTCAAACGGTTGCGCACGCGAAGCGTAACGGTATCGCCTTCGCGCCAGCGAAGCGTTGGGCCAGGTATGGAGCCGTTGATGGCCATCGCTGTGCGCCTCGTGCCGGTGATATTGACCGGCAGTTCACCGATGTACAGGTCGAAGTCGCTGCCTGTCAGCACGTTTGGCTGGCCCGGGCTGGTCAAGGCCCACACCGGCGTGCGCCACATGCCCAACCCGCCGAGCAGTCCGGTAGCGGCCAGGCCTTTGACGAAGGTGCGTCTTGTGGTTTTGCTTTGCATGCCGTTGCGTCCAGTCGTGTGGGGTGCGGATATCCCGGCTGCTGGGTGTCGCAGCCCACGACCAAAATAGCGAGTTGCCGCTGTCAGAAAACTGAGTCCGACATTACTTTTTCGTCAGCTTCTTAAAGGAGGGAGGTAGGCCGCAGAGGGCTTGGGATGGCTTTCGGCGAGGCATTAAAAAGCCGGCTTGTGGCCGGCGTTGTTTTATGATTTTAGACTGATTTTACGGGGTATTTGAGTCTTTTCAAGACTCTGTCCCCACATTTATCCCCCCACATTCGAAGCGCGTGTGAGGTGGTGGGTCTGGGAGCACCCTTATCGGCTACTCTGTTCTAGCTACCCTATCCTGTGCCCAGATAGCGGTAAAGCTCCCGTAGTTAGACCTTGCCCGCGTATGCCGAGACCCAGAAGGCGGACTAATGGTAGATGTACGTTCTCCTGAGCAACGCCGTGCGATCATGCAGTCTGTCGGAACGGCTCATACAGGCCCGGAAATGACCGTACGTCGGATTCTTCATGGCTTGGGGTATCGGTACAGATTGCATCGTAAGGATTTGCCGGGGAGACCGGATGTTGTCTTTACCAAAAAGCGTAAGGTCATTTTCGTGCATGGGTGTTTCTGGCACGGTCATGGGTGCTCTAAAGGGAGGCTGCCCAAGAGTAGGCTTGACTACTGGGAGCCAAAAATTGCTCGTAACCACCAGCGTGATCAAGACGTCGAAAATGCCCTTCGCTCGCTCGGGTGGCAGGTCTTGACGATCTGGCAGTGTGAGCTCAAGGACCTTCAGGGCGTAGAGGCACGCCTGTCGGCGTTTCTAGGGCCTAGAGAAAAAACCGATCGACATAGGAGGTGAAATCGCGTAAATTCCCCCCTCGTTAAAGGCGATGATGTGCTCGCCGTGGGAGGAATACAGATGACACGACCGATTGGAATTGATCTTTTCGCTGGGGCTGGTGGGATGTCCCTAGGCTTTGAGCAGGCTGGTTTCGACGTGGTGGCGGCCGTAGAGATCGATCCAATCCATGCCGCTGTTCACTCTTACAATTTTCCCAATTGTACGGTAATCCCCCAGTCCGTATCTTCGCTAACAGCCGATGATATTCGTGAGGCTGCCAATATAGGCACTCGAAATGTTGATATTGTCTTTGGCGGCGCCCCTTGCCAAGGGTTTAGCCTAATTGGTCAACGTGCCCTCGATGACCCGCGTAACTCATTGGTAAAAGATTTTGTCCGGATTGTGGTAGGGTTGGACTCTTCGTACTTCGTTTTTGAGAACGTCAAAGGTATTACGGTTGGCAAGCATAAACAATTTCTAGCCGAGTTGATCGAGGAGTTTCAGGGTAAAGGGTATAATGTTTTACCCTGGAAGGTTCTTAATGCTGCGAATTATGGGGTGCCACAAGAGCGCGAAAGGCTTATATTGATTGGAGGAAAGCGTGGTCTAACGCTTCCGGAATATCCTGCTCCTGTTACCCGATCCCCTCGATCTAATCTGTTGATGGATTCGGAATTGCCGAATGGACCGACCTGCCAAGATGCTCTGGGCGACATCCCGGATGCAGAAGCTTATGAAGAGCTTATGGAGGCGGATTCTGCTGTGGTTCAATGGGGCAAGCCTAGCTCCTACGCGAAAGTTCTTCGAGATTTAGTCTCCGGATCAAATTTTTACGGATATAAAAGAAGTTGGGATAAAAATCTTTTAACGTGCAGCTTGCGCACAAATCACTCAGAGCTTTCTCGAACACGCTTCGCTTCAACTGAGATGGGGCAGATAGAACCGACCTCTCGATTCTTTAAGCTTCACGCTAATGGAGTATCCAATACCTTGCGCGCGGGTACCGATTCTGCGCGCGGTGCTTTCACAAGTCCACGACCTATCCATTACAAGTACCCACGTTGTATAACGGTTCGAGAAATGCTTCGATTACATGGGTTTCCTGATTGGTTTCGGACGCATGTAACGAAATGGCACGGGGCAAGGCAGGTAGGTAACGCTGTTCCACCACCGCTTGCCCGGGCTGTAGCGGCAAGCGTGATTGAGGCGATTGGTTGGGAACCTGCTAGTCCCGACGATACTCTTCTGTTAGGGGATGAAAAGCTGCTTTCTATGGATATGGGGCAAGCGTCTCGCTACTTTGAAATCAATGTGCCCATTAAGCAGCGAGACCGCAAAGGATCACCAAAGCCTAAACAGGCTATGCTTAATTTGGCATAATTAGATACCTTTGACTTTTGGTTGAAGTATAAACATAGCGTCTCGGTGGAATTGCGGGGCGCTAAATTTATCTAGTTCTTGTCTATGCACTGCGGTGAATTCAACAACGTAAATACCTTTGTTTTTTACAGCCGCAATAGCTACTGGAATTACAAGTTCGGTTTCAGTAGACTCGAAAGCTGCTATGACTTGGCGGCCAATTTGCTCGGTCAGAATTCGTTGATTTCCCTGTTTGGCCTCCACGGTGATTAAAGCATCTGAAGGGCCGCCATCGGGTGTGGTATGTAGTGCGCGAAACAGTGCATCAATCTGGACTTTTCTTAGTTTTATGTCCATCTGAAGATGTGTAAGCTCTAACGCTTCAATTTGGCTGTGCTTAGAGTTGGCGAAGTGGCTTTCTATTACTCGCAGGTTTACTGCTACCTGAAGAAGCCATGACTCATCCGTACGCCCTAATGCCTTAGATGCTAGCGGTAGGCTAAGGCTTTGCACAGGAAAGTTGGGGGTCGACTCAGAAGGGCGAAAATCTTCGTCAAGGCTGTCGAGAGCTCCCTCTATGCCATGAACGAATTCAAAAATGGCACCATCTCCTGTCCTTTGGACACCTCCAATCCCAAGATCTTTCAACCGTTGCGGCCAAATTCTAGATGCGCTTTTTCCTCTTACGATATCTTTCATGAAGTTGTAAGGATTACCGTCTAGCTTCATCTTGGTTCCATGATGCTCTGCGCAGTAGCGTTTTGCTTCTTGGACGTCCTCAGATGTCACCAGGGTGCGGGAAAACTCCTTAGTGGTCTCGTCATATAGCGTCTCGAAAATTCTCTCAATGATTATCGTTTTCTCGCTAGCAGCCATCCATCCAGTCTCCGGCCTGAGTTTTCCAAGGCCGAATGGTAACAAGAAAAGACAAGCACAGGTGGCTCGCTGGGTGCGAGGACGCTGAAAGGGCAGGACAGGGCGCACTGATGGGCGGATAGAGCCGAAGCGGGTAGGAAGGACACCCGTGCTAAGCGCTCACTCGAAAGAGATCTGCGACCCCTAGCTTTGTTTTTGAGAAGAACGAAAGCGGATTGAAATTTGATCGTTAATCTATTCTGTGGGTAGGAACCTTCCTGATTTAAAGTCGTTGGCAGATGGCTGGACGCCACTACGGTGTTCGGCTATGGTTGGGTATGCAGGTGCTAAAGACTTTTATTCTAGATTTTAGGAACTGGTAGATGCGACTTCACAGACTTTGTATTAGCGGTTTCAAACGCCTTCATGATGTTCAAGTAGAATTCGGAAACGCCACCTTTTTAATCGGTGCTAATAATGCGGGAAAAAGCTCTGTCCTAAAGGCTATAGAGTGGCTGCTTTCGAACAATAAAAGAATGGAACCCGGGTACTATTGTTCAGAGGTAGATGAAGACACGGGCGAAAACAAAATAGTTTGTAAAACAATTGTCTTGGAAGCGGAGTTTAGGAACGTACCTGAAAAAGCTTCTGAATGGCGCGGTTTTAAGGGTCGGATATTCAGTTACGATGCAGGCGACTCTGGAGAAAGTGGAAAGTCAATATTCTATCGGAAGACTTATCCGTTGGGTGAGGACGTAAAGATTGAGTTGAAGAGTCTCACTAGGTCAATGAAGGCAGAGTTTGTCGGTTTGCAAAAGCCCGAGGAGTTCATTGCCGCGGGGGCTGAGTCCGCTGTGATAGAAGAAATATTCTCGGTACTGGATAAAAAGATTTCTGCCGGTGAGAAAGAAAAACTAGAACTTGTTGATGATATTTGGGAGTTGTCTGATGAGCAGCAATGGATAACAAACCCAGGCGGTATCGGAACCGTTGTGTTGTCGAAGTTGCCATCGGTCCTTATCATTCCAGCTGAAGCAGCCGCTCATGAAATTGATCAAAAAAATGGAGTGTTGCACAAAATACTTAATGAATTGTTTAAGGAGGTTCGTGAAAGTTCGAAGAACTATAAAGATGCTCAGGTCTGTCTTGATTTGTTAGCAAAGGAGTTAGATCCAGGTGATGCTGGGTCTGAGTTTGGAAAAATGATGTCTGAACTTAATACGGTTCTAGGCGGAGTTTTTCCAGAGTCACGAATATACGCATCCGCAGACTTGTCCAGTCCTGAATCGCTAACTCCGACTTTCGCGATCGAGATGTCTAGTAATGTGAGAACGAGCATCGCCCATCAAGGAACGGGGATGGTCAGAGCGGCAGTTTTTGGCCTATTACGCTTCCGCCAACAATGGTTAAAAAAACGTGCCGGAAACGATGATCGCGGTCTGATAATTGGTTTTGAGGAGCCGGAAATCTATTTGCACCCTAGTGCGGCAAATCAGATGCGCGATTTAATCTACGAGCTTTCAGATAGTGCTTCGCAAATTGTAGCAACTACACATTCTCCATATTTGATCGACTTGTCAAGAAAGCCGAGGCAAGTGTTGAATCGTTTTCACTATGGTAATAATCATACTACGATCCTACCGTTTTCTGTTTCTGAAGAGTTTAAGAAGCTGCAAGGGGATGATAAAGATCAAGTTAAAATGCTTATTAAGCTAGATGATCATGTGTCGCGAATTTTCTTCACAAAAAAAGTTCTTGTGGTTGAAGGTGATACAGAAGAAATTCTTATTAAAGAAGCTATTAGGCGGATGCCGTCTGATATGCGGGTTAGGGTTTTATCTAATACTGAGTTGGTGAAGGCGAGAGGGAAGGCGTCAATTATTGGCTTGGTTAAGTATCTGTCGGCGCTGAAAGTTAATTTCTTTGTTGTGCATGATCGTGATAAAGGCGTGGCAGGCGCTGAAAAGTTTAATGATCCTATCCTTAAGGTTGTTGGAGATAAAGAAAAGGTAATAATGCTAGAGGAGTGTGTTGAGGACTTTCTCGGATATCCGCCGCCAACCTCAGAAAAGCCTTTCAATGCTTACAAGCATTCGATTGGTTGGGGTGAGGATTGGGGTGGAGTGCCAGATAAGTTAAAAGAATTGCTGAAAAAAGCTTATCATCCTTTGATGTGAGTCTGAGTTTTTCATACGTCATAATCCGCCGCCGCGTAACGGGTGGCGGATTATGAGTTGTAGATAGATACTATTATTTTTTCCAAAGGTGGTAGTCGGGATTTAGGCCTATCACATCCTGGCTTGAGTTGTAGCAGAACTCTAATGTGCAGTTATTGGTGTCTGAGGCCATTGGGACATATACGGGAAGCCGTTCGCGGCTGACCATGTCGTCACCTCCATCGATAGTTATTTCACATGAGTCGCCTTGTGGGTCGCACCATACGTCGTATGTGCCCGTTGCTGTCGGTGTTGCAGTCAAACGTGCCGCAGGCTGTGCTGCTACGCTTGCAGCCGCCGCACCGCCAAATAGAGGCCCTGTTCCGGTCTTATAGGCATAGTCTTTACCATCATTCCCTGGGTACACATAGAAATCTTTAAAGATTGCGTAGTATGTGTCTCTTGGAGCGGAAAACTTTCCCCTGTAATTGCCATCTCGGTCGGTACATTTGTCCTGCGCTTTAGAGCAGCGTATGTATTCAAATGTTTCCTCTTCTTTCATAGTGATTTCACCAGTCTCACGATTCTGGTAACGCACTACGTGTTTTCCAGGGCGACTTTCTTCTAAGCAAAGAGTAAGCGGGAACCCATACATCACCCGTCCGGTGCTTTCGCAGAGGATTACGTCGGACGTTTTGTATTGATCGAACTCTGGATGACCATTTGCGTAGGCATGTGTTGCAAGAAAAATTGTTGCAGCGAGTGCAGTCTTGACGAGGGTTTCCACAATTATTCCTTTATTGGTGGTTGATGGGCTGGATTGGATTAAAGGGGGGGCCGCAGATTTTAGATGCCAAAGGCAGGATTTTTTATAGAAATGGGTCGTAAATGCCGTGGTCGTAAACACATCATAGCGTGACGATTCCATGCATGGGAAGAGTCTCCGTTAGTCATGATAAAAATCGCGATTTGGTCCGTCTGGGGGCTGTAGTGCGCGCTCACCGCGTCGCTCTTGGCCTGTCGCAGGAGGCGTTGGCCGATGCAGCTGAAATCGATCGTTCCCACATGGGGAAAATCGAACGCGGCGAGCGAAACGTCACCTTTCTTAACATCCTTCGAATTGCGAACGCCCTTGATCGGAAGCCTTCAGTGCTTCTGGCCGAAGCCGGGCTCTGAGGTGATCGCTCGGGTAATTGACTGGCTGGATAGCCAGAGGCCTGATATCAAGCAGCGAGTCTTAGCGCCGCGTCCAACGCCCTTTGCTTAATCTGCGCACCATTTCCGAACCAGGCGGAATCCATGCGGTACTCAATGCTGCGCGCTCGACGTTCGTGATCGACATACTCTGTCACAGCGTTGAGCAAGCCCCATGCAGTCCCCTGGGCGGACTTTAGTAAAGCTCCCCGACCTCCGCCTTCGTACAGCCCCTGGACTCTGCGCAATGCCCGCTCGTTTGGAAGGGCTTCGGGCAGTTTGTCATCAGGAGCTACATCACACAGCACGTTCATGAAAAAGCCCATTGCTTCATGCCACTGCACCTTGCGTTCAGTCAGTGCTCGCATGCGGTACATGAACTCGTCCCATTGCGAGACGGCAATGCCTAACTGCTTTTTCACTGCCTGCGAATCGAAGCGGGTGTTATGTGGAACCTTGATCGCACGATTGCTCCCATCCAAGGCGATGGCCAGCGTGTTATTGCAGACTACACGTACGGTAGTTGGAGTGGCGGTAGTAGCTAAGGTGCCGTCGCAGGAAGTAGCTAGCAGAAGGTAGCTATCCACTTGATCGTTGTCCTTCAGCACCGTGCTTTGCCCGGTACGGGCCAAAGCCCAGAACTTGCGACCCCCCTTCAGCACCCCGGCTGTTTCCAGTTCATACCCCGAGACTTCAGTGAGGTCCCGGTAGAACTCCAGTACTTCACGGGGCTGCACCACCTGATACCGGCTGGAGACTACTGACAATGGAGTCTTGGTGTCGGATCGGTAAAGTACCTTCTGTTCAGGGAAGGTATAAATTGATCCCAGAGCACCGATGCTGTTGGACTTGAAATGTACCGGGCTGTCTTGGATCTTCCAGTCCATGCCAGCTTCACGCTGCCATACTTCGATTGGTTGTTTCGGGGAAAGGCGTCTTCCCAGGCCATGCCACGGGGTTACGCCAATGTAAGCCATTTGTTCAATGAAATGAGCCATGTGAGATGTCCCTGACGAATGAGCGGAAATAAGGCCGTTTCACCAAAAGCGACGGCTGCTCCCAAAAACTTAACTCTTGATGCTGAAGCTGTAACCACAATGCAGGCATTGATAGTTATTGAGAATCTTTTCATCAACCTGTTCGCCAATCGTGGCACCAGTTATGCCGCCAGCTACTCCGCCAAGCAGTCCACCGATAAGAGCGCCAGCAATACTGCCAATGGCTATCCCTACTGGGCCACCGACCACGCCTAGCACCGCACCGACTTCCGCGCCGGACATAGCGCCAGCGGCACCACTAGCAGCACCGCCCGCTGCACCAATTAATCCCCCTGTTTGTTTTCCGAGATTCTTTGTTGTTACACGACTGGAGTTGCAATTCGGGCATAGGTTGTACATGTGGTTTCCCTAATTTGTTTAAGTGTTTGTAGCAATTGAGAAGTGCGGTGGTTCGCTTTGAATGGTTAGTATTTGAATTATTTTTAAATATGGTTTTTAAGCGGGTCTGTCACTGATTTTAATTCATTAAGTGTGTTGGATGTTGAGGCTTGAATGTGGTCGGGTTGGTTCTTTAATCACTGTGCTGGTTGGTTCTTTTTTGAGGCTGGGTTGTAGTCGGGTTAGTTCTTATGTCAGGAATTGCTGAGGTAATTTGCTTAGCGTATTTTTTTACGTAAGCATCTTTCTGCACGCGGCTTGGGTGATCGCTTACAGTCTGCCCCATAGCTAATTCGGCTGGCTGGAGGTTGATGATGGATGCAAAAGCTCACGCACCTATGAGGGTGCTTAGGCTAAGACAAGTGCAGGAGCGTATTGGTTTATCGCGATCCACTATCTATGACCGGATGAATGTTGACTCTCCTCGTTACGACAGTACGTTTCCCAAGCCTATGAAAATTGGGTGTTCTGCTGTCGGTTGGTTGGAGGAGAGCGTAAATGACTGGATTCGATCAAAGATGGATGGGGCGCATCGCGGAAAGGACTGAGTGATTGGATTTGCACTAACTCGACAGAGAGTTATTGTTTTAATTGTCTATTAATTTAAGGGCTTTGCTTTGGCTTATGGATTGGATGGCTTGGTTTTGTCGTGGTGCGTTTAGCTCAGTGGTTCTGGATTATTTGTTATTAGAATTAGATAATTAGATATTAATTGGGTATTAGCTATTGGTTGCTGTGTCAATGCCTGTGAGTCAGGAGATGTTAGTCTCCTGTGGTGAGTGTCATGGTTGCTGTCGCTTTATTGGTCGATGGGGAATGGGCATAAGCCTGTGCGTATCGAGCACAGGCATTTAAGGGTTCGGATGAAGATTAAAACATGAAGAAGAAAGAGTTTCTGTCTGTTGAAGCGGCTTTGTTGGAAAGTACAATTACGTATTTCGATACCTACAATGCTAACGTTATGGCTGTTGGTGGTGAGAGAAACGCTGTACTGAAAATTAAAGATATAGAAATGTTGGTAAAGGAAATATCTGCTAGTGATGAAGTTCATTTCTATGAAAAAATCAGTCATGGTGTGGCTAGGGCTGATTTGACAAAGACTGGGAAGCGATTATTAATGAATGTGTGGGCATGGGAGGAAATAGAGCGTTACTATCCAATCCATGACTTCACTCCAGGCGTAAAGGTTTTTTTTGAGTGTACTAAGGAGTATGCCAGAGCTTTCTATTATCGCAGGAATCTTCGACTTTTTGATGGTAGTCCTTCGGCGGTTATAGAGTCTCTGAATAACGTGGTTGAGCGTATAAGATCCATCGTTAGAGGGTGTGCATTTAAGTCTGAGCAAAATGCACATCGTCGACTTTCAAATAAAAACTACAAAAGCTTGCTTGGTTATATTGATGCGATTTTTGAGAGGCGGTCACGAGTGCTAGTTCTAAGGGTGGACTTGGGCTACTCAAAGCTACTAGCTCAAAGGAGCTTTCGAGAGTCTCTAAATTTCGATGAGGTTAAAAGGCATCGAGAGAAATTGTTAAGACTGTTAAGGCGTAAACTGCCTGCTAAAACTTTCCTTGGGCATGCGTGGAAATTGGAGTTTGGGTTGTCTAAATCTTATCATTATCACTGTGTGTTTTTTCTAGATGGATCAAGGCTGCGTGAGGACGTCGCATGGGCGAGGACTATTGGTGAGCTTTGGGTTGGCAGAGCTACAGAGGGGAGAGGGGTGTATTATAACTGCAACCGTGCAAAGGGTAATTACCGTGCCTGTGGGATTGGCATGGTTGAGCACTCTGATAGGTCTATGCGTAAAAATCTACAAAAGGCGGCAGTTTACCTTACTAAGGTGGAGTACTACATACGCATTGCAACTGAGGGCCGAGCTCGAACTTTTGGTCGTGGCGAAATGCCTAAAAGAAATATTAAAAAGATGGGGCGACCTAGGCAATCGCCCGAACTGGAGGATGGTAAACCTACAGCTTGAACGTGGGGATTATTTCAGTGACGGCGCTCCGAAAGTGCTCATCTTTCTTTAACCATCTCTGAAGGGTTTTTACAATAAGATCTTGGCTTAGGCTGACTTTCTCCAAGATAATAAAATTTACTAGTTCACTTTTAATCGATTCCGCTGCGTGCATGAAGTCGTTCCAGCCGTGTTTGGGGCGCTTCTCTGTCATGAGTGTTAAAGCGTAGTCTTTCACCATTTGGAACTTTTCATTTCGAGCATTGGCACCTGCCATTGCTCTGTTATGATTTAAAGCTTCTGTAGTGTTAATCACAGTGTTATAGAACGTATGGGTGGCTGCTCCTTCTGCACTCGCGCTGGCATGGGCGATTAAAGGCCAGCTCTGATTGTGGTTTCCAGCGTCAAGAGCCTGCTGCGCCAACTCATTCAGAACACAGGCGTAAAGGAAAGGGTAGCTTGGGGATATTTGATCTACAGCTATGTGCTCTAGCCATTTGTTATTAAGCACAGTCTCGGTGATCTTACCTTTTTTTATGTCGTCCCTGACCGCGAGGATGAATTCATCAAATTGAGTATTTCCAAAAAGGCTTTCATATGTATCTCGAAGAGACTCCCGCGTTCTTAAAATGAGGTCTCTTGGTGACATATTAGACAGCTCTTCAAAAAGCATTATTCACCTCCCGCTGCTGGAGCGTGTCTTTATTTGAAAGTAAGAATTTAGCCCAGTCGTTCATCAGTGCTCGTCGTTTGTCGAGAAAGTCAGAGCGAGAGTACGCCCCTTCAGTTTGGTCGCGTTCGTCATGAGCAAGCGCCATTTCGCAGACTTCGCGAGGATAATTTGTGCTCTCGCCTGCCCAGTCCCGAAATGAAGACCGAAAGCCGTGTCGGGTAATGTGTTTGTATTCCATTTCATGCAGAAGGGTGCGTATGGCATTTGCGTGCATGACTCCTGTCTTGCCTTGGCCAGGGAAAAGGAAGGGGGATCCTGATTCTCTCGGAATGCGTTGAACTAGCTCCACGACTTGATCGGGTAGTGGGATTACAAAGGCCACCCGCATTTTCATGCGCTCTTCAGGAAGAGACCAGGTGGCAGCATTAAGGTCGAACTCGTCCCAACGTGCGAATCTCACCATGTGAGCGCGTGCGCCTGTCATTATCAGGAGCTGAGCGGCCAACGACGCTGGCGCGGTGTTTGCTCTGAGTTTGACCATTAGGGCAGGGACATCCTGCCAGCGCAGAGCTTCAAAATGCTCTCGTTTTCGGGCTTTTTTCTTTTCAGCACGACTGAGCAGATTGTCCAAGTGTCCCCGCCAGCGAGCGGGATTTTCTCCCTGGCGTAGGCCGCGTGCTTTTGCTGCGTCTAGAATCTGCTCAATCTGCCCGCGCACTTCGTCGGCTGTGCGGGTTTTGGTCTGCCAGATAGGTTGAAGGACCTTAAGTACTTGAGGTGTGTCAATTTCATCAGCAGGAAGCCTACCAATGTGCTCAAACGCATACAGCTCAAGCTTGCGTAACCAGCCTTTGCGCCACTTATCCGACCAAGAGGCGCTGTGTGCATCGCAGTAGTCTTTCGCGATGGCCTCAAATTTTAGCTGTTTCGCCTCACTTGCTTTCTGAGCTTCGCGCTGTGCTGCTCGTTCGATGTCACGGGCAGCTAGCGGATCTATTCCGTTGCTTAGTAGGCTGCGCTTGGCACTGGCTTCAAGCCTAGCTTTCTTGAGACTTACCTCAGGAAATGAGCCCAATCCCATCTCCCTTCGCCGACCTGCCAGTTGGTAGCGAAGCAACCAAGATTTACGCCCGGTAGGTTTGACGACCAAGCGAAGCCCATCACCATCTTCATAGGTGCCGGGTTCGGTCAGGTTTTCGACTTGTTTCGGATTCAGCTTACCCATTGGATTTCCCCTGTCGTCCCTCGTCCCCCCATCGGGCCCCCCACTTCATCGTCGGATGAGGTCAAATGGCGTTGAACACCATCGGACACGGTAGCGTCTGAAACGCGCATGATAGCTAGGCTATCGGCAGGATGTTCGGATGGGATAGGATTATTTCGGACAATTAAAAAGCCGGCTTGTGGCCGGCTTCTCGGGGACGCTTCCGACTAATTTATGGTAAGCCGCAATCGCCTTAACTGAGTGGCCATCAAGGGCCTGAAAGAAATGGCAGATGCCCGTGTGGGATATCGCCAGAGCCCTCTGGACCGCGGCTTGCGCCGGTCGGGGCTGAATGTGCCGCGTAGCATACAAGGGCACGCGCAGGATGCCCAGAAAAAAATGGCACAGGGTGTTTCAGCCAGGCCGCTGTTGGCGGAAATGCGACCAGTGAAACACCCAGCCAAGAATTTCCAGGCCCTGCGCCTGGCACTGTGCGGGGGTGTAGCGTTCGACTGCGTAGTTGCGCCGGTCATGGCTGTGCAGGTACAGCGTACCGTGCTGGCCAAGGCTGAGGTTGTTCACCCTGAGCATGCCGTTGTGCAGCAGGGCATAGGTTTCACCCTCGACCACTCGGGTCATGCCCAGGTCGATGGCCAGGCTGGCATTCAGCGGAATCAGGGGCAGCATGTTGCTGGCCGGCATTGCCAGGCAGATCGCATTGGCAGCATGCACACCCAGCCCCCTCAAGGCTTTTGCCGGCAAGCGCAGGTGTTTGCTGGCCACCGGCGACAGCTGGCCTTGTTGCAACTGGTAGTAAGGCACCTTCACTGCCCGGCCATGTTCCACCGACAGCGGAGAGGGCGGGTTGACGGGCGTCGGCCGGGGCGCGCCGCTGCGCAGGATCGGGTTGGGATGTTTGGGCCCTTCTCCGGTGCGTAGCCAACGGCGGTGCACACAGAACAAGTCGGCCAGTTCGTCCAGCCGGGCCAAAGGCACACCACGTTTGAACCAGTTGTTGACGTGCTGCGGTGTGACGCTGCGTTGGGCGGCAAAATCGGAAGGGGTCAGGCCACATTCGTGGAGCAGGGCTTTGAGGCGGTCGCCGGAAGTGTTCATGGTAGCGAGTGTAGCGGCGGAGGTGTCAGCAAGGATATGAACCGGGTGTTGACAGGGGTTGTACGAAAAGAGGTGGTTTGTAGGGAGTTGATGTAGGACTGCGTAGGATTTATTACCAGCACCCTGAGCATCGCCCATTCAGGCATAAAAAAACCCCGCCATGGCGGGGTTCTTCCTGCAACCGGTATCAGCCCTTGTAGGCAGCAACCGATTTGGTGATCGCGGCACGGGCGGCGTCGGCGCCTTCCCAACCTTCGATCTTGACCCACTTGCCCTTCTCGAGATCTTTGTAGTTGGCAAAGAAGTGCTCGATCTGCTGGATCAGCAGGGCTGGCAGGTCGGTGTATTCCTTCACGTCAACGTACAGCTGCGACAGCTTGTCGTGAGGAACAGCGATGACCTTGGCGTCGCCGCCGCCGTCGTCGGTCATGTTCAGCACGCCAACCGGACGGGCGCGGATAACCGAGCCTGGCGCTACCGGGTAAGGGGTAACAACCAGCACGTCCAGCGGATCACCGTCGTCAGCCAGGGTGTTCGGAATGAAGCCGTAGTTGGCTGGGTAGAACATTGGGGTAGCCATGAAACGGTCGACGAACAGGGTGTCGCTGTCCTTGTCGATTTCGTATTTGATCGGCGCGTGGTTGGCCGGGATCTCGATGGCGACGTAGATGTCGTTCGGCAGGTCTTTGCCCGCCGGAATCTTGCTGTAGCTCATTGGGCAGTGCCCCCATGTTTGACCGAAAAAGTGGCGGCGATTATAGGCACATTCTGCCGGGGCATGCCACGCCTGGCCTGATGTGCGGCCCCGTCAGGCCTGGCTTTCGCGGTATTCGGGGTGTTCGGCCTGTAGCTGGCGCAGGCGCGCCAGCGGGTCTTGCCGGTAGAACAGCGACAACTGGCGGTAGACCAATGGATAAGCCTGCTGCAGCAGGTCGGGGGCACTAAAGAAGTATTCGCTGGTGACCGCAAAGAACTCCGCCGGGTTTTCCGCGGCATAGGGGTCGATGGCGGTTTCTGCGTCGGGGTTGGCGTCCAGCTGGCGGTTGAGGTCGTCGTAGGCTTGTTGCATGGCCGTTGCCCACTCATCCACCGGCATGCCGCTGTGCAGCGGGGGCAGGCCGTTGGCATCGCCATTGAGCATGTCGAGCTTGTGCGCCAGCTCATGGATGACGAGGTTGTAGGCCTCCCAGCCGCCACTGGCCAGCACGCCGTTCCAGGCCAGGATGATCGGCCCCTGCTGCCAGGCTTCGCCGCTGTGCTCGCCGTCCCAGACGTGCTCCACGCCACTGGCATCGCGGTGGCGCTGGGGGCTTTTGAAGTCGTCGGGGTACAGGATGATTTCGTGGAAACCCTGGTACCAGTTCAGCTCGCCCAGGTGCAGCAGTGGCAGTTGCGCCTGGGCGGCCAGCAGCAGGCGCTGCTCGTCGTCCAGTTCGACGCCGGGCAGGCAGGTGAGGTGCTTGTCGAGCAGGAACAGGATGCAGGCTTCGCGCAGCCAGTGGTCTTCGGCGTCACTGATGCCGTCCAGCATCGGCAGGCGCTCGCGTACGGCCTGCCATTGCTGGGGGGAAATAGGGTAGCGCGCCAGGGTGCGCTTGCGCCGCCAGGCGCTGAACGACCACATGAGTGGCGGTCAGTGAGCCTTGGCGGCCCGGCCCAGGCGGCCGCGCAGCAGGCCGAGGATCATCGGCACCAGCGACAGGATGATGATGCCCACCACCATCAGCGACAGGTGTTGCTTGATGAACGGCACGTTACCGAAGAAGTAACCCAGGGTAACCAGGCCTCCCACCCACAGCAGCGAACCGGCGATGCTGAAGCCGAGGAAGCGTGGGTAATGCATGTGCGCGATGCCGGCGACGAACGGTGCAAAGGTACGCAGGATGGGCAGGAAGCGCGCCATGGTCACGGTCTTGCCGCCGTGGCGTTCGTAGAAGTCGTGGGTACGCTGCAGGTAATCGCGGCGGAAGATCTTCGAGTTGGGGTTGTTGAACAACCGCTCGCCGGCCGTTCGCCCTATCACGTAGTTGGTACTGTCCCCCAGGATGGCTGCAGCCATCAGCAGGCCGGCCAGCAGCACCGGGTCCATGCCACCACCAGCGGCCACGGCGCCAGCGATGAACAGCAGCGAATCGCCTGGCAGGAAAGGCATTACCACCAGCCCTGTTTCACAGAAAATGACGGTGAACAGGATGGCGTAGATCCAGGGACCGTAATTGGTGACCAGCAGATCGAGGTAGGCATCGAGATGCAGGATAAGGTCCAGCGGGTTGAAATCCATGTACAGCACCTGTGTTCTGGGGCGTAGGCTCGGTTACCTGGGGATGGGTAAATTTTCACACATGACAGGTGGGGCATTATACGGCTAAGTCAGGATCATGCCCGGGGAGTTTGTAGCGGGGGGTTACGGCAGGTGCTTCCTGTGCTGGCCTTTTCGCGGGCACGCCCGCGAAAGGGTCGGGACTGTCAATCCTGGCTGATTGGCAGGATGTAGCTCTTGAACTCGGTGTCTTCACGAAAACCGATGGATTCGTAGGTCTTGTGCGCAACTTCGTTGTCCGCGCTGGTCGAAACCCGCATGCGCACGGCGTTGGTCTCTTTCGCCATTTTCTTCGCCTCACGCATCAGGTGGTCAGCCACCAGCATGCGCCGCGAGTCTTCGGCCACGTAGATGTCGTTGAGTATCCATACCCGCTTCAGCGATAGCGACGAATAGCTGGGGTACAACTGGCAGAAGCCCATCAGCTTGCTGTCGTCATCATCCGGTAGCGCCAGGTAGATCACCGATTCATCCCGTTTCAGGCGCTTTTCCAGAAAGCTGCGCGAGCTGTCGGGATAGGGCAGCTGCCCATAGAACTCACGGTATCTGACGAACAGTGGCGTGAGCAGGTCGAGGTGTTCCAGGGTTGCCTTGATGATGCGCATGTGCGGCCCTCAGAGTCCATTTAGGGAAACAGCGGAATGCCTGCAGCGTTCAAGGGCATGCTGCCCAATGCGCGTCACAAGTGCAATCCGCCTTCCGTGACATGTTTTTTACCCTTTGCCGAGCAGGAAGTTGCCTTTCTGGATGGCGCTGTCTTCACTTTCCAGGCTATGGACCTCGGCTTCGTCCTTCAGATTCACCCCGGAAAGCTGGCGTTTGCAGGCTTCGCGCATCAAGTACAGCAAGCGGTGCGCCGCCATGCCATAGCTCAGGCCCTCCAGGCGGATGTTGGAAATACAGTTGCGGTAGGCATCGGTCAGGCCGACCTTCGGCGCGTAGGTGAAATACAGGCCCAGGCTGTCGGGCGAGCTGAGCCCTGGGCGTTCGCCGATCAGCATCACGGTCATCCGTGCGCCCAGCAATTCGCCGACCTCGTCTGCCACTGCCACGCGGCCCTGCTGCACCAGCACCACAGGGGCGCTGGTCCAGCCATCAGCGGCCGCTTGCTCCTCGAAACGGCTCAGGAACGGTAGGGTGTGGCGATGAACAGCCAGCGCCGACAGGCCATCGGCAACCACGATGGCCAGGTCGACGCCGCCGGGGTTGGCCTGTGCGTGCTGGCGCAGGGTGGCAATCGAGTCTTCGTTGAGCCGCCGGCCCAGGTCCGGGCGCTGCAGGTACTGGTGGCGGTCGCTAGCGGCACTGTGCAGCACCAGGCTGTCACGGCCACGGTCACTCAGTTGGGTCGCCAGGCCGGCGTGGTCGAAGGCCAGGTGCACGGCATCTCGGGCCTGGGCATGGGCGAACTGGAAGTCCAGCTGCGCCCCGGTTGGCAGGCTGGTGCCGGTGCGGCCCAGGGCGATGCGTGCCGGGGTCAGGTTGCGCAGGGCCAGCCAAGGGTTGTCGGGGGTAGGTGTGCGAGGGTCCATGGTCATCCCTATGCAAGCTGTGCCAAGGCCTGGCGGAAGGCCGGCGGCAGGTTGTCACCAAAGCGCACCCGGCCATCGGCCTGGGTGAAGATGCCGGTGCGGGCCAGCCACGCTTCGAATTCCGGCCCGGGCTTCAGGCCCAGGGTCTGGCGCGCGTACAGCGCGTCGTGGAACGAGGTGGTCTGGTAGTTGAGCATGATGTCGTCGGAACCGGGGATACCCATGATGAAGTTGATCCCGGCCACCCCCAGCAGGGTCAGCAGGGTGTCCATGTCGTCCTGGTCGGCTTCGGCGTGGTTGGTGTAGCAGATATCGCAGCCCATCGGCACGCCCAGCAGCTTGCCGCAGAAGTGGTCTTCCAGGCCGGCGCGGATGATCTGCTTGCCGTTGTACAGGTACTCCGGGCCGATGAAACCGACCACGGTGTTGACCAGAAACGGCTTGAAGTGGCGGGCCACGGCATAGGCGCGGGTTTCGCAGGTTTGCTGGTCGACGCCGTGGTGGGCGTTGGCCGACAGCGCGCTGCCCTGGCCGGTTTCGAAGTACATCAGGTTTTGCCCGAGGGTGCCGCGCTTCAGCGACAGGCCCGCTTCGTAGCCTTCCTGCAGTACGTTCAGGTTGATGCCAAACCCGGCGTTGGCCGCTTCGGTACCGGCGATGGACTGGAACACCAGGTCCAGCGGCACGCCACGGTTGATCGCCTCGATCGAGGTGGTGACGTGGGTCAGCACACAGGCCTGGGTAGGGATGTCGTAGCGCTGGATGATGGCGTCGAGCATTTCCAGCAGGGCGCAGATCGAGGCGATGCTGTCGGTGGCCGGGTTGATGCCAATCATGGCATCGCCGTTGCCGTACAGCAGGCCATCGAGAATGCTGGCGGCGATACCGGCCGGCTCGTCGGTCGGGTGGTTGGGCTGCAGCCGGGTCGACAGGCGCCCGCGCAGGCCCATGGTGCCGCGAAAACGGGTAACCACGCGGATCTTCTGCGCCACCAGCACCAGGTCCTGCACACGCATGATCTTCGAGACTGCTGCTGCCATTTCCGGTGTCAGCCCGGGCGCCAGGGCGCGCAGGCTGTCTTCATCAGCCTCTTCGCTCAGCAGCCAGTCACGCAGGCCGCCCACAGTCAGGTGGCTGACCGGTGCGAACGCCTGGGCATCGTGGGTATCGACGATAAGGCGGGTAACCTCGTCATCTTCGTAAGGGATCAGCGCTTCATTGAGAAAATGCGTCAGCGGGATATTGGCCAGCGCCATCTGCGCAGCGACGCGTTCGCCGTCGTTGCTGGCCGCAACGCCTGCCAGGTAGTCCCCGGAGCGTGCCGGGCTGGCCTTGGCCATCACTTCCTTGAGGCTGTCGAAGCGGTAGACCAGGTGGCCGACCGTGTGTACGAAACTTGCCATACAGAATCTCCAGAGCCGCAGGTTGCCCTGCGGCGGGTGGCGGCAATCAGTGCAGGGCCTCTTCGGCCTTCTGGATCGCGGCGAATTCCTCTTCCGGTGTGCCCGCAACCAGGTGGTGGCGGCTGTAGAAAGCAAAGTAGGCAATTAATACCGCATAGATCACTGCGGCGCCAATCACCACCCGTGGGTCGACCAGGAAGCCGGCAACCACAGCGATGCAGGCCAGCACCAGCGCGACGCCCGAGGTAAAGATGCCACCGGGGGTGCGGTATGGGCGCTCCATCTTCGGCCGGCGGATGCGCAGGGTGATGTGTGCGGCCATCATCAGCACGTAAGAAAGGGTAGCGCCGAATACGGCTACCAGAATCAGCAGGTCACCCTGGCCGGTCAGCGACAGGGCAAAGCCGATGATGCCGGGGATGATCAAGGCCAGTACCGGTGCCTTGCTTTTGTTGGTTTCCGACAGCTTGCGCGGCAGGTAGCCGGCGCGGGACAGGGCGAAGATCTGCCGGGAATAGGCGTAGATGATCGAGAAGAAGCTGGCGATCAGCCCGGCCAGGCCGACCAGGTTGACGAAACCGCCCATCCAGGTACTGCCGCCATAGGCTTTGGACAGTGCCTCGACCAGCGGGTTACCGGACGCTTTCAGTGCTTCGGAGCCTGCACCGCCGGGGCCGACTACCAGAATCAGCAGGGCGAAGGCCAACAGTACCAGCATGGCACCGATCAGGCCGCGTGGCAGGTCACGCTTGGGGTTCTTGGTTTCTTCGGCGGCCAGCGGCACACCTTCGACAGCCAGGAAGAACCAGATGGCATAAGGAATGGCCGCCCACACGCCCACATAACCGAACGGCAGGAAGCTGCTGGCGCCCACCGCGTCCGTTTTGGCGATGTCGAACAGGTTGGCTGCATCAAAATGGGGCACCATGCTCACCAGGAACACCGCCAGGGCGATGGCGGCGATGGCGGTGATGATGAACATCAGCTTCAACGCTTCCCCCACACCGAAGATGTGGATGCCGATGAACACGATGTAGAACGCCAGGTAGATCATCCAGCCGCCGATGCCGAACAGTGACTGGCAATAAGCGCCGATGAACACGGCAATGGCGGCAGGGGCGATGGCGTATTCGATCAGGATCGCCGTACCGGTCAGAAAGCCGCCCCACGGGCCGAAGGCGCTGCGGGCAAAGCCGTAGCCGCCGCCTGCGGTAGGGATCATCGACGACAGCTCGGCCAGCGAAAAGCACATGCACAGGTACATGGTGGCCATCAGCAAGGTGGCGAGGAACATGCCGCCCCAGCCGCCTTGGGCCAAGCCGAAGTTCCAGCCGGCATAGTCGCCGGAAATGACGTAAGCCACGCCCAGGCCGACCAGCAGTACCCAGCCGGCGGCGCCTTTTTTCAGTTCACGTTGCTGGAAATAGTCCGAGCCGACTTTTTCGAAGTCGACAGAAGAGCCTGCCGGCGAGCCGGCGGAATGATCGCTTGGCATAGTTTCACCTGTTCTTTTTCTTGGTGGCCGGAAGGGTTCCGGGCCGATGGTGATGGGTACTGCAGGAAGCGAGCCAGAGCGGTTCGTGAACGCGAACCGCTCTGGCTGACGGGCTTAGAAGAAGCCCAGCGGGTTAATGTCGTAGCTCACCAGCAAGTTCTTGGTTTGCTGATAGTGGTCCAGCATCATCTTGTGGGTCTCACGGCCAACACCGGACTTCTTGTAGCCGCCGAACGCCGCATGCGCCGGGTACAGGTGGTAGCAGTTGGTCCATACGCGGCCAGCCTTGATCCCACGGCCCATGCGGTAGGCACGGTTGATATCGCGGGTCCACACGCCGGCACCCAGGCCGAACTCGGTGTCGTTGGCAATCGCCAGGGCTTCGGCTTCGTCCTTGAAGGTGGTGACGCTGACCACCGGGCCGAAGATTTCTTCCTGGAACACGCGCATCTTGTTGTTGCCCTTGAGCAGGGTCGGCTGGATGTAGTAACCGGTGGCCAGCGAGCCTTCCAGTTTTTCCACCTTGCCGCCGGTCAGCAGCTCGGCACCTTCGTCCTGGGCGATCTGCAGGTACGAGAGGATCTTCTCGAACTGCTGTTGCGAAGCCTGGGCGCCGACCATGGTGTCGGTGTCCAGCGGGTCGCCGCGTTTGATCTGCAGCACCTTCTTCATCACCACTTCCATGAACTGCGGGTAGATCGACTCCTGTACCAGTGCCCGGGATGGGCAGGTACACACTTCGCCCTGGTTGAAGAACGCCAGCACCATGCCTTCGGCCGCCTTCTCGATGAAACTCGGCTCGGCTTGCATGATGTCTTCGAAGTACACGTTCGGCGACTTGCCGCCCAGTTCCACGGTGGATGGAATGATGTTTTCGGCTGCGCATTTCATGATGTGCGAGCCCACCGGGGTGGAGCCGGTGAAGGCGATCTTGGCGATGCGCTTGCTGGTGGCCAGGGCTTCACCGGCTTCGCGGCCAAAGCCTTGCACCACGTTGAGCACGCCTTTTGGCAGCAGGTCGCCAATCAGTTCGACCAGCACGGTGATGCCCAGCGGGGTCTGTTCGGCAGGCTTGAGCACCACGCAGTTGCCCGCGGCCAGTGCCGGGGCAAGTTTCCAGGCGGCCATCAGGATCGGGAAGTTCCACGGGATGATCTGCCCGACCACGCCCAGCGGTTCGTGAATGTGGTAGGCCACGGTGCCTTCGTTGATTTCGGCAGCACCGCCTTCCTGGGCGCGGATGCAGCCGGCGAAGTAGCGGAAGTGGTCGACCGCCAGCGGGATGTCGGCGTTGAGGGTTTCGCGGACCGGCTTGCCGTTGTCCCAGGTTTCGGTAATCGCCAGCAGTTCGAGGTTTTGCTCGATGCGGTCGGCGATCTTCAACAGCACGTTGGAGCGGTCCTGCACTGAAGTGCGGCCCCAGGCGTCGGCAGCGGCGTGGGCGGCGTCGAGCGCCTTATCGATGTCTTCGGCAGTGGAACGGGGGAATTCGGCGATCAGTTTGCCATTCACCGGGGACGTGTTTTCAAAGTACTGCCCCTTGACCGGAGCTACGAACTCGCCACCGATGTAGTTGCCGTAGCGGCTCTTGAAGGAAACCTTCGCGCCCTCGGTACCGGGATGTGCGTAACGCATGGTGTGTCTCCTGGCTGTTATGTTTGTTGAGGAGTTGCAAAGCGTAGAGCAAAGGTTGGGCCAGCGTTTCGCACGCCAGTCAAATCAATGACTTGGGTCAGCTACCAAGGCCCTGTGATTGGCCGCTGTACCAGCCCCGGTACGCGCGGGGGTGACACTTTGTGCCATTTGCGACACGTCACAGGCGGGTGCATTGCAAAGGCTTCCCGGGTGGAGGATGCTGGCGGAACTCTCTATCTGCGGAGAACTACAACAAATGCAGAGCAATCCTTTCATTCGCCATGCCCAGCAAGTGCATACCGTTGCCCATGGTGGGGCCGGGGAGGGGGGCAGTGACCCGTCCATTGCCCGCTCCTGGCTGCGCTGCCTGGAGGACTACCACCTCGACCCTTCGGTGATCGAGGCGCCCGTGGTGCTTGAGCATGGGCGTTTGCTGGAAAGCCGCGAGCGCCTGCGCCAGGTGCTGCAAATTGCCGATCATGAAATGAACAGCCTGCACCAGCAGCTTTCCGGCGCCGGCCATGCGGTACTGCTGACCGACGCCCGCGGGGTGATCCTCAACTGCGTCAGCGCGGCCACCGAGCGGCGCAGCTTCGAGCGTGCCGGGCTGTGGTTGGGCGCCGACTGGAGCGAGGCGCGCGAGGGCACCAACGGCATCGGCACCTGCCTGGTCGAGCGCCAGGCATTGACCATTCACCAGAACGAGCACTTCCGTGGCCGCCACACTGGCCTGACCTGCTCGGCCAGCCCAGTGTTCGACCCGCATGGCGAACTGCTGGCGGTGCTGGATGTGTCATCGGCACGGCCTGACGTTTCGCGCCAGAGCCAGTTCCACACCATGGCGCTGGTGAACCTGTCGGCGAAGATGATTGAAAGCTGCTATTTCCTGCGCCACTTCGAGCAGCAGTGGCTGTTGCGTTTTCACCTGCAGGCCGAGTCGGTCGGCCTGTTCAGCGAAGGCCTGCTGGCGTTCGACGGCGATGGGCGGATTTGTGCTGCCAACCAGAGCGCGTTGAACCTGCTGGGCAGCGTGCGCGGTGGCGTGCTGGGCAAACACGTGGAGCGTTTTTTTGCCTGTAGCCACGACGAACTGTTCAGCCGCGCCACCCCCGCTGGCAGCACGGTCTGGCCGCTGCATACGCTGGACGGTCGCCAAGTGTTTGCCAGCCTGCGCGGCAAGGCCCGTGCGCCCGTGTGGTCGGTGCCTGTTGCGCAACCCTTGCCCATGCACCCGATGGAACCGGCCATCTGCCTGCTCGACCCGGCTCTGCAGAACGAATTCCGCCGCAGCGTACGGGTGTTCGAGCGTGACGTGCCGCTGTTGCTACGTGGTGAAACCGGTTGTGGCAAAGAAGCGTTTGCCCAGGCCGTGCACCAGGCCAGCGGGCGACGCGGCAAGCCGTTCATCGCCATCAACTGTGCCTCGATCCCGGAAAGCCTGATCGAGAGCGAGTTGTTCGGTTACCGAGGCGGCAGTTTTACCGGAGCACGCAAAGAAGGCATGCGCGGCAAGCTGCTGCAGGCCGATGGCGGCACCTTGCTGCTGGACGAGATCGGCGACATGCCGCTGGCCTTGCAAACCCGCCTGCTGCGGGTACTGGAAGAGCGCCAGGTGGTGCCCATCGGTGGCGAGCCGCAAGCGGTGGATGTCCGTATTGTCAGCGCCACCCACCGCGACTTGCTGGAGCGGGTGGAGCAGGGCAGTTTCCGTGAGGACCTGTATTACCGCCTGAATGGCCTGGAGGTGGCGTTGCCGGCGGTGCGTGAGCGCAGTGACAAAACACAGCTGCTGGACTTTTTGTTGCATCAGGAGGCGCAGGGGCAACGTGTCGAACTGGAGCCCAGGGCGCGTCAGGCGCTGCTGGACTTTGCCTGGCCGGGTAATGTGCGGCAGATGCGCAACGTGCTGCGTACCTTGGTGGCGCTTTGCGAGAACGCCCGAATCGAGTTCTCGGATCTCCCCGCTATTGTTCGCGAGGGCTTCGCCCTCGATCGCCGGCAAGCCAGCTCCCACAGGTACTGCACCAAGCCTGAGGGGCGTGCAAACCCTGTGGGATCTGGCTTGCCGGTGATAGGGCCAGTTGTGTTGGAGGATGCCGAGCGCCAAGCGCTGATGGCGACCCTGGAGGCAAAACACTGGCACTTGACCCGTGTCGCCGAGCATCTGGGCATCAGCCGCAATACCTTGTATCGAAAACTGCGCAAACACGGCATTGCGAGGGCCGACTGAGCGAAACAGCGGGTGCGATTTGTCGCGCCCTGGGCTACCCTGCCTCGATGTTTTGCGAGGTCGACCATGCATATTCACATTCTCGGTATTTGCGGCACTTTCATGGGCTCGCTGGCGGTGCTGGCCAAGGAACTTGGCCATCGCGTCACCGGCTCGGACGCCAACGTCTATCCCCCGATGAGCACTCAGCTCGAAGCCCAGGGCATCGAACTGACCCAAGGCTATGACCCGGCCCAGCTGGACCCGGCACCCGACCTGGTGGTCATCGGCAACGCCATGTCACGCGGCAACCCGGCAGTGGAATACGTGCTGAACAAGGGCCTGCCCTATGTTTCCGGCCCGCAGTGGCTGGCTGACCATGTGCTGCAAGGCCGCTGGGTGCTGGCTGTTGCCGGTACCCACGGCAAGACCACCACCAGCAGCATGCTGGCCTGGGTGCTGGAGCACGCCGGCATGAGCCCGGGCTTCCTGATTGGCGGTGTGCCGCAGAATTTCTCGGTATCGGCCCGCCTGGGCGACACGCCGTTCTTCGTCGTCGAAGCCGACGAGTACGACAGCGCCTTCTTCGACAAGCGCTCGAAGTTCGTGCATTACCACCCGCGTACCGCGATCCTCAACAACCTTGAGTTCGACCACGCGGACATCTTCCCGGACCTGGCCTCGATCGAGCGGCAGTTCCACCACCTGGTACGCACCATTCCGAGCGAAGGCCTGGTGATTCACCCTACCACCGAGCAAGCGCTGGAGCGGGTGATCGGCATGGGCTGCTGGACCCCGGTGCAGACCACAGGCGTTGGTGGCCAGTGGCAGGCGCGCCTGCTCAGCCCAGACGGCTCGCGTTTCGAAGTGTTGTTCGAAGGCGAAGCGCAAGGCGTGGTGGACTGGGCACTGACGGGCCAGCACAACGTTGCCAACGCGCTGGCCACCCTGGCCGCCGCCCGCCATGTCGGCGTGGCCCCGGCCATGGGCATCGAAGGCCTCAGCGCGTTCAAGAGCGTAAAACGGCGCATGGAAAAGGTGGCCGAAGTGCAGGGCGTGACCATCTACGATGATTTCGCCCACCACCCGACTGCCATCGCCACCACCCTCGATGGCCTGCGCAAGCGTGTTGGCGAGGCCCCGGTGATTGCCGTGATCGAACCACGCTCCAACTCGATGAAGCTGGGCGCCCACCGTGACGGTTTGCCAGAGAGCGTCAACGACGCCGACCAGGTGATCTGGTACGCCCCGGCCAACCTCGGCTGGGACCTGGCGGCCACCGCCGCGCAGTGCAAGGTCCCGAGTGTGGTAGCCGACAGCCTTGACGCGATCATCGAGCGGGTCAAGGGCCAGGCCCGCCCGGGCACTCATGTGGTGATCATGAGCAACGGCGGCTTTGGCGGCCTGCACGGCAAACTGGCCGAGGCGCTGAAGTGAGCGGGCCGGAACGCATCACCCTGGCCATGACGGGCGCCTCGGGCGCCCAGTATGGCCTGCGCCTGCTCGATTGCCTGGTGCGCGAAGACCGCGAAGTGCACTTCCTGATCTCCAAGGCCGCGCAACTGGTAATGGCCACCGAGACCGACGTGCTGTTGCCGGCCAAGCCCCAGGCGATGCAGGCCTTCCTAACCGAATACACCGGCGCCGCCGACGGGCAGATCCGCGTGTATGGCAAGGAAGACTGGATGTCGCCGGTGGCCTCCGGCTCCGGTGCCCCGGCGGCGATGGTGGTAGTGCCTTGTTCCACTGGCACCTTGTCGGCCATTGCCACCGGTGCCTGCAACAACCTGATCGAACGCGCTGCCGACGTTACCCTCAAGGAGCGTCGGCAACTGATCCTGGTGCCACGCGAAGCCCCGTTTTCCACCATCCACCTGGAAAACATGCTCAAGCTGTCGCAGATGGGCGCGGTGATCCTGCCGGCGGCACCGGGCTTCTACCACCAGCCGCAGACCATCGACGACCTGGTCGACTTTGTCGTGGCGCGTATTCTCAACCTGCTGAACATTCCCCAGGACATGTTGCCACGCTGGGGTGAGCACCACTTTGGGGTGGATGATTGAAGCGAGCGTTGGTGGGGGTGCTGGCGCTGGTTATGCTGGGGGGCTGCGCCACGGTACGCACGCTGGATGCCGCCAAGCCCGGGGCGCCGGTGGTGTATGCCGGCACCCGGCTGGATTTGTACGTAATCAATGGTGGGTGTTGCCCGCGAGATCACTACGGGGCTGATGCACCAGCCTATCCTGGGCTGGACCTGCCGGGGAGCATGTTGCTCGATACCCTGTTGTTGCCGTTGTCGTTACTGACAGCAGCCGGTGTAGGCTTCCAGGCCACCGGTGGCCTGTAACGGCCCTTTCGCGGGCTGCCCGCGAAGAGGCCGTCATAGGTAACGCCTATTTCTTGCCCAACCTGCGCAACTCATCCGACTCCACAACCCGTATCCCGTCCTCTTCCTCTAACGCCAGCCGCCAAAGCGCTCGCGCCAGGGTGCAAGCCTCGATCCCCCGGTATTTACCCGGTATCAGCTTGGAAAACGGCGAAACCAACTGCTCACTGAGGCGTGGCTGAATGCGTTCGCCCAGCAGCAACGACGGCCGCACGATGGTCAACTGCGGCCAGTCCTGAGCCTTCAGCGCCTCTTCCATCTCACCTTTGACCCGGTTGTAGAAAATCGACGATTTCGGGTCGGCACCCAGCGCGCTGACCACCAACAGATGCCGCGCGCCCATTTCCCGGGCACGTTTGCTGAACGCCACCACCATGTCCAGGTCCACCGCACGGAACGCCGATTCGGAGCCGGCCTGCTTCAGCGTGGTGCCCAGGCAGCAATAGGCGATATCGACCCGCCCGGCCAACTGAGGAAGGAATACCGCCGGGTCGCCCACCGGGTTTTCCAGGTGCGGATGCTCGGCCAGCGGCCGGCGAGTGGGCGCCAGTACGCGGGTGATGGTGGGCTCGTTGAGCAGGCGGTCGAGCAGGTGTTCACCCGTCAGACCTGTGGCACCGGCAAGCAGGACATGCTGAGGCGTCAAATACATGATGTCTCTCCCTTGTTACACACAATTCTAGCGGTTGCCGGGCGTTTCCGCTCGTCGCCCCGCGCTGGCTTGTGTGGCGTTACGCAACGCTTCTTCGGCCTGTTGCCGGCGCAGCTGCTGCCAGTGCTCAAGCACGGCGGGCGGCGCCCACAGCTGCGGCTCGGAGGCCTCGAAGCCTTCCCTTTGTTCTCTTTCGGCAACGCTGGTACGTGCCAGTTCAAATGCCTGTTTGAGGTCGTCGGTCTGGTTCAGCGCTTCGGCGAACAGGGCATCGCCAAAGTAGGTGAAGTCGGCCTCTTCCGAGCAACCGAAAGACACGCGGTCGGCCCGGGCCGCCGTCATGATCAGCGTGCGCTCATCCTTGAGCGGGGCGATGTAGCCCCCTGAATAGCAGGCCGAGATGACGATTACCTTGTCTCGATTCTTGAGCGGCGCCAGGGCAGTGGCCAGTTCGTCGGCGGAAAGGTCAGCCAACTGCAGGCGCGGCTGGTCGAGCACCAGTTGATGGTCCTGGCTGCCATGGCTGGTAAGGTAGATGAACACCAAGTCTTCAGGGCCGCTGCGCTCGGCCAGGGTGCGGGCGGCACGGGTAAGGTTTTCGCGAGTGGCCATGGGGCGGGTGGCCATGTGGTCGCGGTGGTTGACCAAGGTCACCTGGCCACGGGCGCCAAAGCGCACCTTGAGCATGTTGCTGACGTAGTCGGCTTCGCGCAGGAACACGCTCTGCTGGCCATCCCCGGCCACCACCAGGCTGTACAGCTGGATCGATGGGGCTGAGCGTGGGACACGGGCCAGCGCCTCGTCCAGCAGGCGGCCCTGATTGAGCAGGGCCAGGTCCAGCGGATCGGGTAGCAACTGGCCGTTCTGGTCGCGTACCCGCACGCCATTGACCCAGACGCCGCTTTCGACCTTGCCGCTGGCCAGGATCAATCGCCCATGCCCGTGGTAGGCATCGTTCAGGAAGCCGCCGATGTACTTGCTGCCATCGGCCAGCTGCAGGCTGCCCTGGCCCGACAGGCGCCAGTCGGCGAACTCGCCTTTGTAATGGCTGCCATCGCTGCCCAGCAGTTCGCCTTCGCCGATCAATGAGCCATCCTTGAATTCGCCAATCCACACATCGCCATCGGCGTTTTCGTAACGGCCGCGACCTTCCAGGCGGTTGTCCTTGAACTCGCCGATGTACTGTTCACCGTCAACGCTGTCGTAGGTGCCGCTGCCTTGCAGCTCGCCGTTGACGAAGCGGCCACTGAACTGGTTGCCGCTGGCATCGCTGCGTACGCCGGCGCCGTTGGGTTTGCCCTTGGCGAACAGGCCCTGGTAGCGGCTGCCGTCGGCCAGTTCCAGTTCGCCAGCGCCGTCGTAGAGGTCGTCCTTGAACTGGCCACGGTAGGTCTGGTCGGCTTGCTTGAGCGTGCCTTCGCCATCGCGGCGGCCATGCTTGAAGGTGCCGGCATAGTGGCTGCCCGGCGTGGTCAGGTCGCCCAGTCCCTGGAACAGCCCCCCGGCGAACTGGCCACGGTACACCTCGCCGTTCTGGCCGTGCCATTCTCCCTGGCCGTGCCACTGGCCGTCCTTGAAGCCGCCGGCGTACCAGCTGCCGTTGGGGTAGTCGATACGGCCCTCGCCCTGCAGCAAGCCATCGACCACCTGCCCCCGGTAACGCCCGCCGTCAGGCAAGCGTGCGTCCGGCGGAAGCAGCGATTCGCCATCGCCACAGGCGGCGAGCAGCAAGACCAAGGTAATGGGGAGCAGTGGACGCATGGCGAGGACCGGGCAATAGGTCTGCCGAGTATGACGCAGAATGGGATCCTGAGACAGCGAGGGCATGGCCGCTGATAAGCGCATGCCTTGAGTTGTTCTGCGCCTATG
>NZ_BBIS01000022.1 GCF_000730605.1 Pseudomonas monteilii NBRC 103158 = DSM 14164
CCTTCGGCTACGGTTTTCAGCGGTTGGGCGATTTCGGCAGCGCTGGAGCGCGATTCAGCGGTCAGGTGTTGTTCGGCGGCTGGCAGGGCAAACGCGTTGGCAGCCAGGATGGACAGGGTCAGGGTCAGCAGATGACGTTTCATGATTTCGGTGCTCCTCTCGGGGGCTGGAAAGTGGGTACGGAGCCAATGCTACGCCGCGTAACGCCAGAGAGAAGTTCATACGGGTAATGGTAACAATCGACCGCATTGATAGAGGTTGGAAACGGCTCTATTCCGTACCTTGCAAGGATAGGCGCGGCGAGTTTCCCCTGCTGCGGGCGGGTAACAGGTAGGGCCTGGCGCGACAAATTGCTGAGCAAAAGGCCAGGAAAAACTTCGCTATCATGGCGCCATCGATAAAACCCTGCGGGTTTTCATCAGTCCCAGATATCAAGTGCCACCGCTGCGCCCGTTTTGTGCCATGCCGCAAGGAGAACCCCGCAATGACGCGTCCCGCCAGAATTCTCGTCTGGACCCTCACCAGCCTGCTGACACTGCTGGCGATCCTGGTGGTTGTGATTGCCATCTTTGACTGGAACCGCGTCAAGCCGCTGCTGAACGAGAAGGTGTCCGAGGCCCTGCAGCGGCCTTTTGCGATCAATGGCAACCTTGCCGTGCAGTGGCATACCGAGCCCGAAGAAGGTGGCTGGCGTGCCTGGGTGCCATGGCCGCACTTCATCGCCGAAGACCTGACGTTGGGCAACCCCGACTGGCTCAAGGAGCCGAAGATGGTCGGCCTGGAGCGTGTCGAGTTCCGCCTGGCGCCGCTGCCGTTGCTGTTCCAGCAGATCAGCATCCCGCGCATCAACCTCACCAAACCGACGGCCAGCCTCACCCGCCTGGCCGATGGCCGGGCCAACTGGACCTTTGACCTCGGGCCAAAAGACGAAAACGCAGAACCTTCAAAATGGCAGCTGGACATCGGCGCCATCGGTTTCGACCAAGGTAATGTCAGCTTCGACGACCAGACCCTGCAAACCAGCATGAAGGTGCAGATCGACCCGCTGGGCAAACCGATCCCGTTCAGCGACATCGTCGGCAAGGCCAGCGCCGAAAAAGCCGGTGGTGCCCAGGACTACGCCTTCGGGCTCAAGGCCCAGGGCCGCTACAAGGGCCAGCCGGTGTCCGGCACCGGCAAAATCGGCGGCCTGTTGGCATTACAGGACGCCAGCCAGCCGTTCCCGCTGCAGGCCGACGTACGGATTGCCGATACCCATGTGGTGCTCGCCGGCACCCTGACCGATCCACGCAACCTCGGCGCCCTCGACCTGCGCCTGCGCTTGTCCGGCGCCAGCCTGGGTAACCTCTATTCATTGACCGGCGTGACTCTGCCAGACACCCCGGCCTACTCCACTGACGGCCGCCTCAACGCCAACCTGCACGCGGCGCAAGGGGCGACATTCAACTATCAGGGCTTCAACGGCAAGATCGGTGACAGCGATATTCACGGTGACCTGGCCTTCGTCGCCAGCCAGCCACGGCCCAAGTTGTCCGGCAACCTGGTTTCGAACCAGTTGCTGTTCAAGGACCTGGCACCGCTGATCGGCGCCGACTCCAACGCCGAACAGAAGGCCCGTGGCGGTGCCAGCAAGCAGCCGACGGGCAAGGTGCTGCCGGTGGAAGAGTTCCGCACCGAGCGTTGGCGCGCCATGGACGCGGATGTCACCTTTGCCGGCAAGCGCATCGTGCACAGCGCGCAACTGCCGTTCAATGACTTGTCGGCCCACGTGATTCTGGAAGACGGCCTGCTGCGCCTGGAGCCCCTGCGGTTTGGCGTGGCGGGCGGCAACCTGGCCTCGAAGATTCGCCTGGACGGGCGCAACGTGCCATTGCAGGGGCGTGCCCAGCTGACTGCACGTGGTTTCAAGCTCAAGCAACTGTTCCCTTCCTTTGCACCGATGCAGACCAGCTTTGGCGAGCTGAACGGTGATGCCGACATCAGCGGCCGTGGCAACTCGGTAGCGGCTTTGCTGGGCACGGCCAATGGTGACCTGCGCATGCTGATCAACGATGGCGCCATCAGTCGTAGCTTGATGGAGATTGCCGGTTTGAACGTGGGCAACTACGTGGTCGGCAAACTGTTTGGTGACGAGGATGTGAAGATCAATTGCGCGGCGGCAGATGTGGGGATCAAGGATGGCCTGGCCACAACGCGCCTGTTCATCTTCGATACTGAGAACGCCATCATCTACATCAACGGCACGGCCAATTTCGCCAGCGAGCAGTTGGACTTGAAGATCACGCCGGAATCGAAAGGGCTGCGGCTGTTCTCGCTGCGCTCGCCGCTGTATGTGCGCGGGCCGTTTGCCAAGCCCAGTGCCGGGGTGCAGGCGTTGCCGCTGGCGCTGCGCGGTGCGGGAATGGTGGCGCTCGGTGTCGTGGCCGGGCCGGCGGCGGGGTTGCTGGCGCTGATTGCGCCCAGCAGTGGGGATGATCCGAACCAGTGCACGCCGCTGTTGCAGCAGATGAAGGCGGGCAAGGCGCCGGCTGCGGTGAAAGGCAAGAAATGATAGGGGGCCGCGTTGCGGCCCAATCGCCGGCAAGCCGGCGATGGGTTGCAGAGCAGCCCCTTGCGATTACAGCCCTTGTAGCAGATCGGACATGTCGTCCGCGTGCTCTTCTTCCTGCGCCAGGATGTCCTCGAAGATGCGCCGCGTAGTCGGGTCTTTATCGCCGATGTACTGAATGATCTCGCGGTAGCTATCAATGGCAATCCGCTCCGCCACCAGATCCTCCAGCACCATCTCTTTCAATGAATTACCCGCCACATATTGGGCATGGGAATTCTTGCTCAGGTTATCCGGGTTGAAATCCGGCTCCCCGCCCAGTTGCACGATGCGCTCCGCCAGTTTGTCGGCATGCTCGGCTTCCTGGTTGGCATGCTCCAGAAACTCGCTGGCCGCCACACTGGCCTTGATGCCGCTGGCCATGAAGTAGTGGCGCTTGTAGCGCAGCACGCAGACCAGTTCGGTGGCCAGTGACTCGTTCAGCAGGCGCAGGATCTCCGTGCGGTCGGCGTTGTAGCCCTCGGTCACCGCGCCTTGCTCGACATGCTGGCGGGCACGCTCGCGCAGGGTTTGCACATCGGTCAGTTCAACGTTGCTCATGGTTATCTCCAGACGGGTCAGGACGGTAGATCAGGGTGGGACTCAGGCGCCATGCAAGGCGTCGCTGTCCTCTTGGCGTTGTTTGCAGGTTTTGAAGCCCTTGGCGTCGACATGGCCGGTGGCGTCGAAGCGCACGTAGTAGGGCTGCTGTTTGCCGTCGCGGTTGAGGATGTAGTCGTTGCAGGTGCCCCCGTGCGGCAGGTCGATCACGTTCGACGGGCTGCCGCCGATGGCGATGACCTTCTGCATGGTCATGCCGTGTTCCACTTGCTTGACCAGTGGTTCGTCGCGGTAGGTGACGTAGTCCACCGGGTTTTCCGGGCGGCTGCCGCAGGCGGCCAGGGTGGCGCTTGCCAGAAGGATTGCCAGGGTCTGCTTGTACATGGTCCCGCTCCTTGCAAAGGGTCTGTGTGGTTTGGAACCACAGCGCGCGCCAGGAGTTCGATTGCGATGGTCATGATGGCCGCTGTAGTGTTGGCCGGTCGTCCACGGAAAGGGGCTGGGGCAATGCAGCAGGAATTGGCCACGCGATACCCGTTGGTGCTGGTGCCGGGCATGCTCGGGTTTGTCCGGTTGGTGCTCTATCCGTATTGGTTCGGCATCGTGCCGGCCCTGCGCAAGGGCGGGGCACGGGTGTTTCCGGTGCAGGTTTCGCCGCTGCACTCAAGCGAGGTGCGTGGCGAGCAGTTGCTGGCGATCATCGAAGACATTTGCCAGCGCACCGGCGCCGCCAAGGTCAACCTGATCGGCCATAGCCAGGGTGCCCTGAGTGCGCGCTACGCTGCGGCCAAGCGGCCGGATCGGGTGGCTTCGGTCACCTCGGTGGCTGGCCCCAACCATGGCTCCGAGCTGGCTGACCACTTGGAGCGCACGGCACCGGGCGATTCCCCCCAGGGCCGTATTCTCAAGGCCGTATTGCATGGTTTTGCCGTGTTGCTGGTGTGGCTGGAAACCGGCTGGCGCCGCGACCCGCTGCCGGTGGATGTGCACGCCTCGCACCAGTCGCTGACCCGCGCCGGGGTGGGGCTGTTCAACCAGGCTTATCCACAGGGCCTGCCGCAGACCTGGGGCGGGGAAGGGGCGTATGAAGTCGATGGCGTGCGCTATTACTCGTGGTCCGGCACCTTGCAGCCCGGCCTGACCGACCAGGGGCGCAACCGCTTTGACGGCAGCAACCGCTTCTGCCGCCTGTTCGCGCGCAGCTTCGTCAAGGAAAAGGGCCAATGTGACGGCATGGTCGGGCGTTTCAGTTCGCACCTGGGTCAGGTGATTGGTGACGACTACCCGTTGGACCATCTGGATATCGTCAACCAGTCGCTCGGCGCCGTGGGCAAAGGTGCAGAGCCGGTGCGGCTGTTCACTGAACATGCCGCCCGGCTCAAGGCTGCAGGGCTTTAGCGGCGAATGGGCGTGGTCCAGCGCTCGGCCAGCACCACCCCGGCCAAGGTCAGCAAGCCGCCGACCAGGTGATAGCGGGCCAGTTGCTCGTCGAGCACCACGGCGGCGATCACTGCGGTGACAACCGGCAGCAGGTTGAAGAACAGCGTGGTGCGACTTGGCCCCAGACGATGCACAGCTTGCATCCACACCAGCGGCGCGATCATCGAGGCCAGCACGCAGGCGTACAGCACCAGGCCGATGTTGTGGCTGTTCAGGTCGGTCTTGTCCGACAGCAGGAACAACGGCAGCAGCACGACGATGGCCACCAGCACCTGCAGGTACAGCAACTGCAGGGGCGGCAGGCGCAGCTGCCATTTCTTCAGCAGGAAGCTGTACAGCGCGTAAGCCAGGGTGGCCACCAGCATCAGCAGGTCGCCGCTGTTCAGGCCATGCGCCAGCAGGCTGGCGGGATGGCCGGCGCTGACCACTTCCAGTACGCCAAAGAACGACACCACTGCGCCCAGCAGGGCACCGTAGCTCAGGCGCTGGCCCAGCCAGGCGATGGAAAGTGCCAGTGACATCAGCGGCATCAGCGAGAGGATGATGCCCATGTTGGTGGCGCTGGTAATGCCGGCGGCGAAGTAGGCCAGGCTCTGGTACAGCGCCATGCCCAGCACGCCCAGCACGAACACCTTGCCCAGGTGCGGGCGGATCGCCGCGCGGTTGCGCCACACGGCAGGCAGCAGGAACGGGGTGAACAGCAGGGCGGCCAGCAGCCAGCGGTAGAAGCCGATTTCGGCGGGGTGGATGGCACCGGCGGACATCTTGGTGACCACGGTGTTGCCGGCCCAGATGAGGATGGCGGTGAGGGGGAACAGGTAGTTCATGTAGCGGCTTACTCGTGTAGGACTGAAAGGGCGTGCACAGCAGGCGCCGATGTCAGCCATTATCAACTGTCTGTCTACAAGGCTATACTTCTATCCAGACAACCCGCCCCGCAAGACAGTCAGCATGCCGCCCAAACACCTCGATATCCCCCAGTTCACCCAGCTCCCGGCCCCGGTGTACTTCCGCCACGACGAGTTCGGTGCCGACACCCTCAGCGCCCCGCACCGTCACACCTGGGGCCAGCTCAACTACTCCGCCCATGGCGTGATGCAGCTGGACGTCGCCGGCCAGCGCTTTCTGTCGCCGCCGCACTACGCCGTGTGGGTACCGCCCGATACCGAACATGGCTGCTACAACCCCCAGGCCATCGTCTACCGCTCGGTCTACCTGGACCGCACCCTGTGCGCCGGCCTGCCGCAACAACCGTGCAGCCTGATGATCAGCGACATTCTCAAGGCCATCCTCGCCGACTTTGCTCGGCGCGACCTCAAGGTGGCGGAGGACGAGCGCGACCAGCGCCTGGTGCAGGTGCTGCTCGACCAGTTGCTGCTGGCGCCCACCCAGGCCTGTTACCTGCCGTTTGCGCATGGCGAAAGCCTGCGTCGGGTGCTCGACGCCCTGGGTGCCGAGCCCGGCGACAACCGCCCGTTGGCCGCATGGGCCGCGCAGGTGCATGTCAGCGAGCGTACCCTGGCCCGCCAGTTCCTGCGTGAGCTGGGCATCAGCTTTGGGGAGTGGCGCTTGCGGCTGCGGTTCTTGCGTGCGATCGAAGCGTTGGAGGCCGGCCTGCCGATTCAGGCCATCGCCTTCGACCTTGGCTACAGCAGTGCCTCGGCGTTCATTGCCATGTTCCAGCGCCAAGCCCAGTGCACGCCGGAGCAGTACCGTAGGCACGCACGGGCAGGGCGCTGAAAAATCTTGGCTACACTCAGCTCGACCCCCGTGCATCGGGCGCGGAGCGAAGGAGACCACTCCATGAAAGTGCTGCACATTCCATTACTGGTGCTGGCCGTGCTGTTCAGCGCCCAAGGCTTCGCGGCCAACACCGCGCAGCAGGAAAAGATGAAAACCTGCAACGCCGACGCCACCGCCAAGGCCCTCAAGGGCGATGAGCGCAAAGCCTTCATGAGCACTTGCCTGAAAAAGGACGTGCCGCAAACCCAGCAAGAGAAGATGAAAACCTGCAACGCCGACGCCACCACCAAGGCCCTGAAGGGTGACGAACGCAAAGCCTTCATGAGCGACTGCCTGAAGAAGAAATGACCTGCGCCTATGCCTGCAGGCGCAAGGCTGGCAGACTGCGGGCATTCCCGCTGTCTGCCGTCGAGGCTGTATGACCTTTACCCCCCGTCAGATCACCCTGGCCAGCCTGATCATCGTCATGGCCGGGCTGCTGCTGGCCTTGCCCCTGAAGTTGCTGCCCAGCCTGCTTGCCGGCCTGCTGGTGTTCGAACTGGTCAACATGCTTACCCCGCGTCTGCAACCGCTGCTGGCCGGCCAACGCGCCCGCTGGCTGGCCGTGGCGCTGCTCGGTACGCTGGTGGTCAGTACCCTGACGCTGCTGATTGCCGGTGCCTTCAGCTTCCTGCTGCACGAGGCGGAAAACCCCGGCGCCTCGCTGGACAAGTTCATGGCGTTGGTCGAGCGCGCCCGTGGCCAACTGCCGCCGTTCATCGAGGGCTACCTGCCCGCCAGCGCCGCCGAGTTCAAGGTGGCCATCGGTGACTGGATCAAGAGCCACCTGAGCGATCTGCAACTGGTGGGCAAGGGCATGGCGCACATGTTCGTGACACTGCTGATCGGCATGATCCTGGGTGCCATCATCGCTTTGCAGCGCATTCCCGATGTTTCCCGGCGCAAGCCCCTGGCCGCGGCGCTGTTCGAGCGCCTCAATCTACTGGTGAAGGCGTTTCGCAACATCGTCTTCGCGCAGATCAAGATCTCGCTGCTCAACACGTTTTTCACCGGCATCTTCCTGGCGGTGGTGATGCCGCTGTTCGGCGTGCACCTGCCACTGACCAAGACGCTGATCGTGCTGACCTTCCTGCTGGGCTTGCTGCCGGTAATCGGCAACTTGATGTCCAACACCCTGATCACCATTGTCGGCTTGTCGCTGTCGATCTGGGTGGCGGCGGCAGCGCTGGGCTACCTGATTGTCATCCACAAGGTCGAGTACTTCCTCAACGCGCGGATCGTGGGGGGGCAGATCAGTGCCAAGGCGTGGGAGTTGCTGCTGGCGATGCTGGTGTTCGAAGCGGCGTTCGGGCTGCCTGGTGTGGTGGCGGGGCCGATTTACTATGCCTATCTGAAGAGTGAGCTCAAGCGGGCTGAACTGGTCTGACAGATTGCCGGGGCTGCAAAGCAGCCCCAAGATGCTTCAGGCCGCCCCGTACCGCTTGCGCGCCTCGATGGCCAGCCCGCTACCAATGCTGCCAAAGATATTGCCTTCCACATGCCGCGCATTCGGCAGCATCGCCGCAACGCTGTTACGCAGCGCCGGAATACCGCTGGAACCGCCAGTGAAGAACACCGTGTCCACCTGGCCTTCGCTCACGCCAGCCTTGGCCAGCAATTCGGTCACGCTACCCCGCACTCGCTCCAGCAGCCCTTCGATCGCTTCTTCGAACAGCACGCGAGTCAGCTCTGCCGTCAGCTCAGGCTCGACACGGCGCAGGTCGATGTGGCGGCTTTCACTGTGGGTCAGCTCGATTTTGCTGGCCTCGACCTCCATCGCCAACCAGTGCCCGGCGCGCTGTTCGATCAGCTTGAACAGGCGGTCGATGCCGAAGCTGTCTTCGATGTCGTAGCGCATGCTGCCCAACGCCAGTTGCGACTTCTGTGAATACAGGGCGTTGATGGTGTGCCAGGTGGCCAGGTTGAGGTGATAGCTGGTGGGCATCAGCGCGCCGCTCTTCATGCGGCTGCCGTAGCCGAACAGCGGCATCACGCCCTGCAGGCTCAACTGCTTGTCGAAGTCGGTACCGCCAATGTGCACACCGCCGGTGGCGAGGATGTCACTCTGGCGTTCGGCGACCAAGTGGCGCTCGGGCGACAGGCGGATCAGGGTGAAGTCGGACGTACCACCGCCGATGTCGACGATCAGCACCAGTTCTTCGCGGCTGATGCTCGACTCATAGTCGAAGGCTGCGGCAATCGGCTCGTACTGGAACGACACATCCTTGAAACCGATCTTGCGCGCGACATCGGCCAGGGTGTCTTCGGCTTCCTGGTCGGCAGCCGGGTCTTCGTCGACGAAGAACACCGGGCGGCCCAGCACCACCTGGTCGAACTCGCGACCCGCGGCAGCCTCGGCGCGCTTTTTCAGCTCGCCGATGAACATGCCCAGCAGGTCCTTGAACGGCAGGGCGCTGCCCAGCACGCTGGTGTCGTGTTTGATCAGCTTGGAGCCCAGCAGGCTCTTCAGCGAGCGCATCAGGCGGCCTTCGTAGCCTTCCAGGTACTCGTGCAGTGCCAGGCGGCCATAAACCGGGCGACGTTCCTCGATGTTGAAGAACACCACCGAAGGCAAGGTGATCTTGCCGTCTTCCAGGGCGATCAGCGATTCCACGCCAGGGCGGTGCCAGCCGACCGTGGAGTTGGAGGTGCCAAAGTCGATGCCCAGGGCGCGGGCCGGGGATACGTCAGACATAGGGAATGAGCTTCCGGAGGCAAAACGGCCGCGCAGTGTATGCCAGTTGGCTACAGAATCAAGACCAGTCGTCTGCCATAGGGCAAACCCAAAGCGGCCTTGAAAGGCTATGCTTGACCCCTATCTTCAGTGGCAACACGCACATTTACATTGGTGATCCATAAATGGACTTCAAAGACTATTACAAGATACTCGGCGTAGAGCCCACGGCGGACGACAAGGCGATCAAGGCCGCGTACCGCAAGCTGGCCCGCAAGTATCACCCCGATGTCAGCAAGGAGCGCGACGCCGAGGACAAATTCAAAGAGGCCAACGAGGCCTACGAAGTCCTGGGCGACGCGCAGAAACGTGCCGAGTTCGACGAAATCCGCAAGTACGGCGGCCAGCATGGCCGGCCGTTCCAGGCACCACCGGGCTGGGAAAGCCGTGGCGGTGGCGGCGGCTTCGAGGGCGGCGACTTCTCCGACTTCTTCAGCTCGATCTTCGGTGGGCGAGGGGGTGGCAACCCTTTCGGTGGCGCCCGTCAGCAACAACGCAGTGCCGGCAGGCGAGGGCAGGACGTGGAGCTTGAACTGGCGGTATTCCTTGAAGAGACCCTGAGCAAGGAGTCCAAGCAGATCGCCTTCCAGGTGCCGCAAACCAATGCCATGGGCCAGCGCACCGGTTTCACCACCAAGACGCTGAACGTGAAGATCCCGGCCGGGGTGACCGACGGCGAGCGTATCCGCCTTAAAGGCCAGGGCGCACCGGGCAGCGGTGGCGGGGCCAATGGCGACCTGTTCCTGACCATCCGCATGGCACCGCACCCGCTGTTCGATGTCGAAGGCCATGACCTGATCATCACTGTGCCACTGGCACCGTGGGAGGCGGCCCTGGGCACCAAGGTGGCGGTGCCGACCCTGGACGGCAAGATCAACCTGACCATCCGCCCCGACAGCCAGAGCGGCCAGCGCCTGCGCGTACCGGGCAAAGGCCTGGCGAACAAGCAGGGCGAGCGCGGCAACCTTTACGCGCAGCTCAAGGTGGTCATGCCGACGACTTCTGACGAATCTACCCGTGAACTGTGGGCCAAGCTTTCCGAAAAGGCCGCGTTCAACCCGAGGGCACAATGGAGTAAGTGATCATGAGCAGCACCCTGATCGTTCAACTGGACATGCGTACCCTGTGTCAGGAAGCCGATGTCACGGCGGACTGCGTGATCGAAATCGTCGAGCACGGCATTGTCGAACCCTCCGGGCGAACGCCTGAGGACTGGTTGTTCGACGATCAGGCGCCGCTGCTGACCCGGCGTGCGGCCAAGCTGCACCAGGAGCTGGAACTGGAATGGGAAGGGGTAGCGCTGGCGCTGGAGTTGCTGCAGGAGGTGCAGCAATTGCGCAGTGAGAACAACATGTTGCGCCAGCGGCTGGGCAGGTTTACTCAGATGTGAGTGTGTTTGCCTAAACTGGCCTCTTCGCGGGCGTGCCCGCGAAGAGGCCAGTTTAGGCAACATCAATCTCAGGATGGCTCTGCACCTGGGTTCAGCACCAGCTGCATGAAGGTCAAGTCCAGCCACCGGCCAAACTTCACCCCCACCTGCGGCATCTGCCCGGTCACCACAAACCCCAACCGCTCATGCAGGCGCACCGACGCCGCATTACCACTTTCGATGGCCGCGACCATCACATGCTTGCCGCAACCGCGTGCCCGCTCGACCAGCGCCGCCATCAACACCGGCCCCAACCCCTTGCCACGCTGGTCACCCCGGACATACACCGAGTGCTCCACGGTCAGGCGAAAACCTTCGAACGGCCGCCAGTCGCCAAACGAGGCATACCCCAGTACACCCGTCTCATCCACCGCCACCAGGATCGGATACCCCTGCTGCGCGCGTGCATCGAACCAGGCCTGGCGGTTGGCCAGGTCTACCGGGGTTTCGTTCCAGATCGCCGTGGTGTTACGCACAGCGTCGTTGTAGATGTCGAGGATGCCTGGCACGTCGGCAGGCAGGGCATCGCGTATTTCGTAACTCATGACAGCGTCTCGCAGGGGCGTTGCTTGCAGATTAAATGGTTACCAGCCCACGCACACCTTCGGCCTGCATGTTTTCGCCACGCCCGCGTTGGACGATCTCACCGCGAGCCATGACCAGGTACTGGTCGGCCAGTTCTTCGGCAAAGTCGTAGAACTGCTCCACCAGCAGAATCGCCATGTCACCACGCTCGGCCAGCCGGCGGATGACAGCACCGATTTCCTTGATGACCGAAGGCTGGATGCCTTCGGTCGGCTCGTCGAGGATCAGCAGGCGCGGGCGGCTGGCCAGGGCGCGGCCGATGGCCAGCTGTTGTTGCTGGCCGCCCGACAGGTCACCGCCACGGCGTTGCTTCATCTGCTCCAGTACCGGGAACAGCTCGTAGATGAAAGCGGGGACTTCGCGGGCTTCACGGGCCGGGAAGCGGGACAGGCCCATCAGCAGGTTTTCCTCGACGGTGAGGCGCGGGAAGATCTCGCGGCCCTGGGGTACATAGGCGATACCGGCATGTACCCGTTGCTGGGGCTTGAGGCTGGTGATGGGCTTGCCTTCCCATTCGATGCTGCCATCGCGGGCAGGTACCAGGCCCATCAGGCAGCGCAGCAGGGTGGTCTTGCCCACGCCATTGCGGCCCAGCAGGCAGGTGACTTCGCCAACCTTGGCTTCGAAGGACAGGCCCCGGAGGATGTGGCTGCCGCCGTAGTATTGGTGCAGCGTGTCGATTTTCAGCATGTCATGTCCTTGGAATAGATCATCGGCCCAAATACACCTCAACCACCCGCTCATCCGCCTGCACCTGCTCCAGCGAACCTTCTGCCAGCACACTGCCCTGGTGCAACACGGTCACATGGTCGGCAATGCTCCCCACAAACCCCATGTCATGCTCCACCACCATCAGCGAGTGCTTGCCGGCCAGGCCTTTGAACAACTCGGCGGTGAACTCGGTCTCGGCATCGGTCATGCCGGCCACCGGTTCGTCCAGCAGCAGCAATTGCGGCTCTTGCACCAGCAACATGCCAATCTCCAGGAACTGCTTCTGCCCATGGGACAGCAAGCCGGCCTGACGTTGAGCCAGGGGCAGCAGACGCAAGGTGGTCAGCACCTCTTCGATGCGCTGGCGCTGCTCACCGGCCAAGCGCGCCGCCAGGCTGGCCCACACCGACTTGTCGGTCTTCAGCGCCAGCTCCAGGTTCTCGAACACGGTCAGCGCCTCGAACACCGTGGGCTTCTGGAACTTGCGGCCAATGCCGGCCTGGGCGATCTGGTATTCGCTCATGCGGGTCAGGTCGAGGGTGTCGCCAAAATAGGCGCTGCCGGTGTCGGGGCGGGTCTTGCCGGTGATCACGTCCATCATCGTGGTCTTGCCGGCGCCGTTGGGGCCGATGATGCAACGCAGTTCGCCCACGCCGATGTACAGGTTCAGCGCGTTGAGTGCCTTGAAGCCATCGAAGCTGACGCTGATGTCCTCCAGGCTCAGCACCGTGCCGTGGCGGGTATCCAGGCCGGCCTTGCGGCTCTGGCCCAGGCCGATGGCATCACGGCCGGCGCCCAGGTTGTCGAACACAGGTTCCAGCATGAATTCCGGGTGGACCGGGGGCACGCCTCTCATGACTGGCTCCTTTTCTTCAACAGGCCGACCACGCCCTTGGGCAGGTACAGGGTGACAAGGATGAACAGTGCGCCAAGGAAGACCAGCCAGAACTCCGGGAAGGCCACGGTGAACCAGCTTTTCATGCCATTGACCAGGCCGGCACCGAGCAACGGGCCGATCAGCGTGCCACGCCCGCCCAGGGCCACCCACACGGCGGCTTCGATGGAGTTGGTCGGCGACATCTCGCTGGGGTTGATGATGCCCACCTGTGGCACGTACAGCGCACCCGCCAGGCCGCACAGCACAGCGCTCAGCACCCACACCAGCAGCTTGAAACCACGCGGGTCGTAGCCACAGAACATGAGGCGGTTTTCGGCATCGCGCACGGCGGTGAGCAGGCGGCCGAATTTGCTACGGGTCAGGCGCCAGCACAGGTACAGGCTGGCCAGCAGCAAACCGACGGTAAGCAGGAACAGCACTGCCCGGGTGCCTTGCGCGGTAATGTCGAAACCGAGAATGGTGCGGAAGTTGGTGAAGCCGTTGTTGCCACCAAAGCCGGTTTCGTTGCGGAAGAACAACAGCATACCGGCGAACGTCAGGGCCTGGGTCATGATCGAGAAGTACACGCCCTTGATTCGCGAACGGAAGGCAAACCAGCCGAACACCAGTGCCAGCAGCCCCGGCGCCAGCACCACCAGGCACAGAGCCCAGGCGAAATGCTGGGTGCCGGCCCAGTACCACGGCAGCTCGGTCCACGACAGAAAGGTCATGAACCCCGGCAGGCCGTCACCGGCCGCCTGGCGCATCAGGTACATGCCCATGGCGTAGCCGCCCAGGGCGAAGAACAGGCCGTGGCCCAGCGACAGCAAGCCGGCGTAGCCCCAGACCAGGTCCAGGGCCAGGGCGACGATGGCGTAGCAGAGGATCTTGCCGACCAGGGTCAGGGTGTAGGCCGACACTTGCAAGGCATGGTCCGCCGGCAGCAGTGACAACAGCGGCAGGGCGACCAGCAGCAGGACGACGAGGGCGGCGATGGCCAGCGTCAGGCGCGGCCCGGCCTTTTGTGTAGCGGTGACAAGCAGTGGCTGGTTCATCAGTCGATTACCCGTCCCTTGAGGGCGAACAGGCCTTGCGGGCGTTTCTGGATGAACAGAATGATCAACGCAAGGATGAGGATCTTGCCAAGCACGGCACCGATCTGCGGCTCCAGCAGCTTGTTGGCGATGCCAAGGCCGAAGGCGGCCCAGAGGCTGCCGGCCAGTTGGCCGACGCCGCCCAGCACCACCACCAGGAACGAATCGATGATGTAGCTCTGGCCCAGGTCCGGGCCGACGTTGCCGACCTGGCTCAGGGCCACGCCGCCGAGCCCGGCAATGCCAGAGCCCAGGCCGAAGGCGAGCATGTCGACGCGCCCGGTGGACACGCCGCAGCAGGCGGCCATGTTGCGGTTCTGGGTGACGGCGCGCACGTTCAGGCCCAACCGCGTGCGGTTGAGCAGCAGCCAGGTGAGCAGCACCACGGCCAGGGCAAAGCCGATGATGACCAGGCGGTTGTACGGCAGCACCAGGTTGGGCAGCAGCTGGACGCCGCCCGACAGCCAGGCCGGGTTGCTCACCTCGACGTTCTGCGCGCCGAACAGCAGGCGGATGGCCTGGATCAGGATCAGGCTGATGCCCCAGGTGGCCAGCAGCGTTTCCAATGGGCGGCCGTAGAGGTGACGGATGACCGTGCGCTCCAGCGCCATGCCGACCCCGGCGCTGATGGCGAAGGCCACCGGCAGGGCGATCAGCGGGTAAAACTCGATGGCGTCCGGGGCGTAGCGCTGCACCAGCACCTGGACCATGTAGGTGCTGTAGGCGCCCAGCATCAGCATTTCGCCGTGGGCCATGTTGATCACCCCGAGCAGGCCGAAGGTAATGGCCAGGCCGAGTGCTGCCAGGAGCAGGATCGAGCCCAGCGACAGGCCACTGAAGGCCTGGCCGAGCAGCTCGCCGACCAGCAGCTTGCGCTTGACCTGGGCCAGGCTGGTTTCGGCAGCGGTGCGCACCCCTGGGTCGCTTTCTGCATTGGGTTGTAGCAGGGCTTCGAGGCGGGTGCGGGCCAGCGGGTCGCCGGTTTCGCCCAGCAGGCGCACGGCGGCCAGGCGTACTGCCGGCTCGCTGGCGCCCAGTTGCAGGTTGGCCAAGGCCAGGCCGAGGGCGGCGTGCACGGTGGTGTCGGGTTCGCTGGCGAAGCGCCGGTCGAGGAAGGCCATTTGCGCAGGTTGTGCGCTTTTTTGCAGTTGCTGGGCGGCGGCCAGGCGGGTGTCGCTGTTGTCGCTGAGCAACCGGTGGCTGGCCAGGGCGTTGTCGATCAGGCCGCGCAGGCGGTTGTTCAGGCGTACTTTGCGGGTGTCGTCAGCGGCGATGCGGCCTTGGCGCAGGTTTTCGAGCAGTGGCAGGCGTGCGGCATCGGGTTGCGCCGCCCAGCTTTCGAGCAACTGGGCTTGCTCGGCGGGCTTGGCGGTGAGGAAGAATTCGCCCTCGCTGGCCTGGGTTGCCAAGGGCAATAGCAGGAGAAGGGTGAGCAGGAGTCTGAGCATGCGGGTAATCCTGGAAATCGGCGGTGGATTCATCGCGGATAAATCCGCTCCTACACGGTCGGCGCTGAACCTGTAGGCGCGGATTTATCCGCGAAAGGGCTGCAAAGCAGCCCCAATGCACTCAGTTACCTTTCACTGCATAGTCCGGGCGCTTGTCATTCCCCGGAATGAACGGGCTCCACGGCTGCGCCCGCAGCGGCTGTTCGGTTTCCCACACCACGCTGAACTGCCCGTCATCCTGAATCTCGCCGATCATCACCGGCTTGTGCAGGTGGTGGTTGGTCTTGTCCATGGTCAGGGTGAAGCCCGATGGCGCCTTGAAGGTTTGCCCGGCCAGCGCTTCGCGCACCTTGTCCACATCGGTGGACTTGGCTTTTTCCACGGCTTGCGCCCACATGTGGATACCTACGTAGGTGGCCTCCATCGGGTCGTTGGTCACGGCCTTGTCGGCGCCCGGCAGGCCCTTGGCCTTGGCGTAGGCCTTCCAGTCGGCAACGAACTTCTGGTTCACCGGGTTATCCACCGACTCGAAGTAGTTCCAGGCGGCCAGGTGGCCCACCAGCGGCTTGGTGTCAATGCCGCGCAGCTCTTCTTCGCCTACCGAGAACGCCACCACCGGCACGTCGGTAGCCTTCAGGCCCTGGTTGGCCAGTTCCTTGTAGAACGGTACGTTGGAGTCGCCGTTGACCGTTGAGATGACCGCCGTCTTGCCGCCTGCGGAGAACTTCTTGATGTTGGCGACGATGGTCTGGTAATCGGCGTGGCCGAACGGCGTGTACACCTCTTCGATGTCCTTGTCGGCCACGCCTTTGCTGTGCAGGAAGGCGCGCAGGATCTTGTTGGTGGTGCGCGGGTAGACGTAGTCGGTGCCCAGCAGGAAGAAGCGCTTGGCACTGCCGCCGTCTTCGCTCATCAGGTATTCCACGGCCGGGATCGCTTGCTGGTTGGGCGCGGCGCCGGTGTAGAACACGTTCGGCGACATCTCTTCACCCTCGTATTGCACGGGGTAGAACAGCAGGCCGTTGAGCTCCTCGAACACAGGCAACACCGACTTGCGCGACACCGACGTCCAGCAGCCGAACACCACCGCCACCTTGTCCTGAGTCAGCAGCTGGCGGCTCTTTTCGGCGAACAGCGGCCAGTTGGAGGCCGGGTCGACCACTACCGGCTCTAGCATCTTGCCGTTCACACCGCCCTTGGCGTTGATCTCGTCGATGGTCATCAGCGCCATGTCCTTGAGCGAGGTCTCGGAAATGGCCATGGTCCCGGACAGCGAATGCAGGATGCCGACCTTGATGGTCTCGGCGGCCTGGATACTCCAGCTCAGGCCCATTGCGGCAATCGATGCGCTAAGGGTAAAGGCCTTGATCAGACTGCGACGCTTCATGTGCTCTCTCCGCTGAGTTTTTATGTGTTGGGCAAGCGGGGAGGGTATTGCAAGGGGTGTGCCTAGTGGCGCAAGGGGCGTAATAGACGGGTTGTGCGAGGTGTTGGGGCGTTGGTTGGATCCAGATTGGTGCCTGGGATATTTGTGTGCACAGGATTGGGGCTGCAAAGCAGCCCCAGGGCTATCAGCCGTTACGCACAGCCGAGCGTGGATGACGTCTGCTGCGCACACCCTGATAAGTCACTGCCAGCAGCACGAACCAGATCGGCGTCACCACCAACGCTGAACGCGTATCTGCTTCCAGGCTCAGCAACACCAGGATGAAAGCGAAGAACACCAAACACACGTAGCACATGAAGCGCCCGCCCGGCATCTTGTACTTCGACGCCTGGTGCAGCGCTGCACGATGCTTGCGGTACTTCAGGTACGACAGCAGGATCAGCGTCCACACGAACATGAACAGCACCGCCGAAACGGTGGTCACCAGGGTGAACGCTTCGACCACGTTCGGCACCAGGTAAATCAGCACGGCCCCCAGCAGCAGGCAGGTGCAGGAGAAGTACAGGCCGTTGGCCGGCACCGAGCGGCTCGACAGTTTTTCGAACGCCTTGGGTGCGTCACCTTCCTGGCTCAGGCCATAGAGCATGCGGCTGGTGGAGAACACGCCACTGTTGGCCGAAGAGGCCGCCGAGGTCAGTACCACGAAGTTGATGATGCTGGCTGCCGCCGGCAGCCCGGCCAGTACGAACAGTTCCACGAACGGGCTTTTGCCCGGCACCACGTCGCGCCACGGGGTCACGGCCATGATCGCAATCAGCGCCAGCACATAGAAAACGATGATCCGTACCGGGATCGAGTTGATAGCCCGTGGCAGGGTGCGCTCCGGGTTCTTTGCTTCGGCTGCGGTGGTGCCCACCAGTTCGATACCGACGAACGCGAACACGGCAATCTGGAAGCCGGCGAAGAAGCCCATCAGGCCATTGGGGAACATGCCGCCGTCATTCCACAGGTTGGCCAGTTGCGCCGTGCGCCCGCTGGGCGAAGTGAAGCCGGTGATGACCATGTACAGCCCGGTGGCGACCAGGCCGAGAATGGCGACGATCTTGATCAGGGCAAACCAGAATTCCATCTCGCCGAACATCTTCACGGTGACCAGGTTCAGCGACAGCAGCAGCCCTACACAGGTCAGCGCGGGTATCCACTGTGGAAGGTCCGGGAACCAGAACTGCGTATAGGCCGCGATGGCCACCACGTCGGCAATACCAGTGACCACCCAGCAGAACCAGTAGGTCCAGCCGGTGAAGTAACCTGCCCAGGGGCCGAGCAGGTCGGCCGAGAAGTCGATGAACGACTTGTAGTTGAGGTTCGACAGCAGCAGTTCCCCCATGGCGCGCATGACGAAGAACAGCATGAAGCCGATGATCATGTAGACGAAGATGATCGATGGCCCGGCCAGGCTGATGGTTTTGCCCGAGCCCATGAACAGGCCGGTTCCGATGGCGCCACCGATGGCGATCAGCTGGATGTGGCGGTTGGTCAGGTTGCGTTGCAGGTGTTGCTCTTCGGGTGCTGTGGATGAGGTTTGCGTCATAGGCTGCATTCCCTTGTAAGGTCGGTCTTCTTGTCTGAGGTAGCCGGCTAGGCTAACACGCGCGTTCCAGTTCGGGGCGCGACAGATCGACTCTACATTTGGGTAGCAGTGTTCTGCCTGTGCCGGCCTCTTCGCGGGTAAACCGGCGCAGGCTAAAACTCAGGCGCTGGCCAGCACCCGACGACGGCGTACCACCAGGCTATCCACCACCCACATCATCACCATCGACACCCCCACCAGCGGGAAAATCACCCCCAGCACCAGCATCACCCCCACCGCCGTCTTCCAGCGCGGCAGGTCATGGCGCAGCGGCGGTACGCCCAGCCCACCCGTTGGACGGCGCTTCCACCACATCACCAGCCCGCTCACCGAGCCCAGCAGGATCATCAGGCACACCAGCAGGATGATGATCTGGTTGAGGGCGCCGAACATCTTGCCTTCGTGCAGCATTACCCCCAGCTCGGTGGCGCGGGCGACCGGGCTGTAGTCCTGCCAGCGCACATCGGCCAGGACCTTGCCGGTGTATTGGTCGACATGCAGGGTGGCGTCGTTGCGCGGGTCGTCGGCAAACACGGCAATGGTGAACACGCCGTCTGCCGTAGTCGGCAGGGTGATGCTGTAACCCGGCTCGACCTGGCGGGCAGTGGCGATGTCTTCGACCTGCTGCACGCTCACCTGGGGTGCTGCGGGCATGTCCGACATCATGTGGTGCCCGGTGTGTTCGGCGTGCGCGCCGGACTGCGGCATCGGCGTGTTCTCCATCGCCCAGGGCACGGTCTGGCGGTGCGCACTGTTCAATTCACCCGCCTGCTGGTCCGACTTGGGCACGTCGTTCCACATGGCCGCCGGGAAGCGGTTCCACACATCGGCGTACTGCTTGCCCCACAAGCCGGTCCAGGTCATGCCGCTGACCAGCATCAGCAACAGCAAGGCCGAGCCCCAGAAGCCGGTTACCGCATGCAGGTCGCGCCACAACAGCCTGCCGCGTGACGACAGCCGTGGCCATAGCACGCCGGCACCGTTGCGTCCGCGCGGCCACCACAAATACAGGCCCGACACCACCAGCACGATGCCCCAGCCGGCCGCCAGCTCCACCAGGCGGTCACCAACCGTGCCGACCATCAGTTCGCCATGCAGGGCGCGGGCGATGGCTTGCAGGTTTTGCTTGCCGTCCTGCTCGCCGAGGACCTTGCCGCTGTACGGGTCGACAAACACATTCAGTTCACGCCCGCCGTCATGCACCACGAACTGCGCACTGCGCTCCGCGTTCAGCGGCGGCAGGTACTGGCCGACGTGAGCCTTTGGGTAGGCCTGGCGCACTTCGGCCAGCATTGCATCGGCGCCCTGTCGGTGGTGGCCGGCTTCGACCACCATCAGGTCGCGGTACAGCAGCGGGTCGAGCTGCGGCTTGAACAGGTAGATGATCCCGGTGATCGCCAGCAGGATCATGAACGGGGCCACGAACAGCCCCGCATAGAAATGCCAACGCCAGGCCAGGTTATAGAAATTGATGCGTGTTCCTCTCATGGGAACCTCCTGTGTGACCAGCTGATGGGCGCAACCGAAGTTGCGCCCGTTGTTGTTGTCAGAAGCTGAAATCGACCTTGGTCCAGAAGGTCCTGCCTGGCTCATTGACCGGCTGTGGATCTGTAGCCGGGTAGCCGAACCCGGCGTTCCCGGCCAGGTTCAAGTGCTCGGCGTAGGTTTTGTCGAACAGGTTGTCGACCCCCGCGCTGAGCTTGAGGTTGTTGTTCACCTTGTAGGCGCCATTGAGCGAGAACACGCCGAAGCCGGCGCTCTTGTCGTAGTCCTTGCCGACCACGTTGCCCTGGTTCTCGGCAATGCGGTTTTGCGCCGCCACCAACCGCCACAGTGCGCCGACGCTCCACACATCACGGCTGTAGGTCAGGCCCAGGCGGCTCTCCAGGGGTGGCATTTGCGGTAGCGCTTTGCCATCACTGCTGTTCTTGCCCCAAGCGTAGGCCAGCGTGCCGTCGGCCTTCCAGTTTTCGGTCAGCTGGTAGGCCGCGCCCAGTTCGCCGCCCATGATGCGGGCGTCGATGTTCTGTGCCTGGGAGGTGCTCATGCCCATCATGCCGGTGCGGTAGTCGAACAGGATGTAGTCGCGGATCTGCCCGACATAGCCCGAAGCCCAGGCTTCCAGGCGCTCGGTGCGGTACTGGATGCCGAAGTCGAGCTGGGTGGTTTTCTCCGGCTTGATACCGTCAAAGGCGTTGGCCGCCCCCGGTGGTGCCAGCTTGGGCGAGAACAGCTCCCAATAGTCGGGGAAGCGCTGGGCATGGCCGAGGCCGATGTAGGTGGTGGCCGGGATGGCTGCCAGGTCGTGCTCATAACGGACGAAGCCGCTGGGCAAGGTGTCGGCGCGAGTATCGCCTTCGGTGGCGCTGCCTTTGCGCAAGTCACGGGCCGAGGCGCGGTCCAGGCGGGCACCGGTAATCAGCCGGTCCTCACCGCTGACGTACCAGGTCAGTTCGCTGAAAGCGCCGTAGTTGTGGAAGTCGGCGTCCTTGGTCCAGGCCTGGCCCTTGTGCGCGTCCACGCCCATGCCACCGCGCTTGCGGTGTTCGTTGGTCTGCGCGTCGATGCCGCCGATCAGTTGCACGTCGGCCCAGCGCCAGGTGGCCTTGATGCGTGCGCCCATGGTGCGGCGGTCGACGTTGCTGACCATCGGCATGCCCATCATGCCGCTGCCCGATGGGGTGCGCAGGCTGTAGTTGTCCATCACATGGTCGGCGTAGTTGTAGTAGACCTGTGCCTCGACCTTGTCGAGCACCTCGCCTAGGTTGGACTTTTCAAAGCGCAGGCCCAGGCTTTCGCGCTTGAACTGCGAGCCGTCCATACCACGCCCGGCATAGCGGGCCTCGCCATCGCCCTTGCCGGCAGTCAGCTCCAGCAGGGTGTCCTGGTCGGGCGTCCAGCCGAGGGCGACATCGCCGTTCCATTTTTCCCAGCGCGACGGCACGGTGTCGTTGTTGCCGTCGTGGTAGTCGTCCGAGCGAGACTGGTTACCGACGAAGCGGGCATAGGCCTGGCTGTTGCCGGCGGCGGCATCCAGCACCTTGTCGAAGCGGCCGTTGGAGCCGGCCAGCAGGCTGGCGTTCACCCGGCTGCCGAGGGTGCCGAATTTCTCTGGTTCGCGTTCGAAAAGGATGGTGCCTGCCGAGCCGCCCGGGCCCCAGATCACGCTTTGCGGGCCTTTGATCACGGTGAGGCGGTCGTAGGTTTCCGGCGAGATGTAAGACGTGGGCGCGTCCATGCGGTTGGGGCAGGCGCCCAGCATCAGGCCACCGTTGGTGAGGATGTTCAGGCGCGAGCCGAACATGCCGCGCAGTACCGGGTCGCCGTTGGTGCCACCGGCACGTATTGCCGAGAAGCCGGGGATGGTCTTCAGGTAGTCGGCGCCGTCGCTGGCCGGTACGGGCTGGCGCGGGTCTTTCGGGTTGGTGACCACGGTCAGCGGCGAACTCGGGGCCACGGCGGTGATCACCGTCGGGCTCAGCTCGGGTGCTTCGTGCACATGGCCCTCATGGCCAGGGTCGGCGGCCAGGGCCACGGGCGCGAGCAGCGAGCCGCACAGGGCGGCGATGGTCCCACGCAGGGACAAGGCAAAAACAGGGGTGCAGCCGGACATAATGATTCCAGTCGATCAGTCATGAGTTAGCGCGAAGCCTCCTGGCTTCGTGCGCAAAATGTGGGTTCAGACGCTGATCGCGGAAGGTGGGGCGCGGCTGCGCGCACCGGGGAATACAGCCTGCCGGGCATGGCCCTGGTGCGTTGGCGCAAGCAGGTGGGGGGTGGGGACGACACTGCCGGCACTGAGCGGGCTGAGGGCCTGGGGCAGGGCCGGGCAGTTGAACAACAGGCTGCAGTAACCGCACTTTTCCCACATCACATGCAGCTGGCCATCGTTGCCGTGGCCTTGATGGGTGTCGCCGCCATGCTGATGGGCAGCCGTCATCGGCATGTCCATCGGCATGCTCATGCCGGCATGGTGGTCCATTGGCATCGACTGGGAAATCAGCGGGCCGATGAAGATCATCCACATGGCGAACAGGCTCAGCCATCCACCACCGGCGCGCCTGCGGTCAGGGCGGGTGGTACGGCTGATGCTGTTGCGCGGCAGGCTCATGGCGAGTGCCTGTCAGCAGGTGTCAGTGCGCGTGTTCGTGGGCTTGCGGCTGGTCCGCTGGCGCCTGCTTCTGCACGGCCACCTCAACAGTGATGTTGCCGGCCTTTTCGAAGTGCAGGGTCAACGGGAAGCGCTTGCCGTCGGTAAGCAGGCTGCGGTCCTTGGGCTGCATCAGCATCACGTGGTAGGCGCTGGGGGCGAAGGTCAGGTCCTTGCCGGCAGGTACCACCACGCTGGGCACCTGCTGCATCTTCATGGCGCCGCTGGCGCTCATGGCATGCTCGTGCAGTTGCGCGTCATCGCTGATGGGGCTGTTGACGCTGAGCAGGCGGTCATCGGTCTTGCCATTGTTGTGCACCACGAAATACGCCGCGACGTTCGGCGCGTTGGGTGGTAACTGCAGTGACCAGGGGTGGGCGATGTGCAGGTCGCCCACGCTGTATTCGTGGGCATTGGCAAAGGCGCCAGGCAGCAGCAGGGCGGCCATGACGAGGGCGTGCTTGAGCATGGTGAATCTCCGTTCTGTTCAGGTTCAGGCAGACAACGTGATGAACTCAGGCCAGCGGAGAGGCACGGGGGTTGAGCGCAGGCCAAAGTTGGCGCGGCGAGGGTTGGTAGTCAGCCGGTGGCGACAATAGCCCGGCGAGCAGTGTCGGCGGGTTGTGCAACTGTGGCGGGTAGCCGGGCAGGGCCAGCAGCGGTGCGGCGCCCGAGCAGCACCAGCAGTTCATCATGCTGGCGCTGTCGTCGTTTTGCGTGCCGAGGTCGATCTTGGCCAGGGCCTGGACGTCGACTTTGGCCTTGTTGGCCATGCTGGAACAGAAAGCCCCCCACAGCAACTGCTCGGCCGGGCCCTTGGGCGCAGCAGAAGACAGCGGCATGGCCAGCAGGTTGAACAGCACTGCAAGGCAGGCTATCCATGCAATGTGCCGACGTGGGGGCATGGAGAGATCCGGTCAGGAATCGTGGTGGGTATTGTAAGGCGGAGTATAGGTAAAAATGGCGGGGTGCGGTGAAGTGACGCAGGTTGCCGGTTAATGGGGGCGCAAAGCGCCCCTGACAATCTCAAGCCTTGTTACGGCCCATCAACCCGCGCACGGTCTCCTGCAGGTCAGCCGGCAGCACCACCACCTTGGCATTGCTGCTGCCCGCCAGGTTCTCCATGGCCCCGACATAGCGCTCGCCCAGCAGGTACATGGCCGGTACGGTCTCGTTGCCCACCGCTTCCTTGACCAACGAAATCGCCCGCGCTGAAGCTTCGGCCAGGCTGATCTGCGCTTCGGCATCCAGCCTGGCCGCTTGCAGGCGTGCTTCCGCTTCAAGGATCGCCGCCTGCTTGGCCCCTTCGGCACGGGTTACATCGGCCTTGCGCTCACGCTCGGCTGCCGCCTGACGCTCCATGGCGAGCTGCATGTTCTCGGAGGGCTTGATGTCCTGGATTTCCACCGAGCGCACGGTCACGCCCCAGTCTTCGGTTTGCTCCGACATCGCATCGCGCAAACGTGCCTTGATCTGCTCGCGGCTGGACAAGGCTTCGTCCAGGTCCATGGCACCGACGATGGCACGCAGCGAGGTCATGGTCAGGCTGGTGACGGCGAACGAGAAGTTCTGCACGCCGTAGGAGGCCTTCTGCGGGTCGACCACCTTGGCGAAGCACAGCGCGTTGGCCACGATGACTGCGTTGTCCTTGGTGATGATTTCCTGTTGCTGCACATCGAGGATGATGTCTTTGGTCGGCAGGCGGTAGGCGACCACATCCATGTACGGGATGAGGATGTTCAGGCCGGGCTTGAGCGTGCTGTGGTAGCGGCCCAGGCGCTCGACGATCCATTCCTCGCCCTGGGGCACGATACGCACCCCCTTGAACACGGTGATCAGGACGAACAGGGCGATGGCCGCGACGACGATAAGGCTGGTCATGATGCGAAATTCCTTTTAGTGCAGGTTCAGGCCCGGATGACGCGGGCGGTGTTCCCCTCGATGGCGGTAAGGCGCACCCGTTCGCCAGCAGGGATCTCGCTGTCGGCGATGCAGGTCCATTCTTCGTTACCCAGAATCGGCTTCTGGAAGCGCACGCGGCCTTTCTGGAACTCCGAAACGCCAGCGGTCAGCAAGCCCACTTCACCGATCACGCTGTCGGCGGTCCAGCGCACATCCGGCGGCTTGCGCCGGAACAGCTTGAACCAACACGCGGTGGTGACCGACGACAGCAACACCCACAGCAATACCTGCATGTCCAGTTGCAGACTGGGGGCGGCCAGCGAGGTGAGAGAGACCAGCACGGCACCGATGCCGAACCAGAGGATGAAGAACGTCGGCAGGACCAGTTCGAGCAGGATCAGCGCGATGCCGAAGACCAGCCAGATCCACCATTGCATTTCCATATGGGTGAAACCTTCCGGGGTGGGGGAATTGAGTTTAAGGCAGTAGGGCGGTAACGGGCCACTTGGCAGGCTGGAAGAAAAATCTGAAATCAGTGTAGGAGCGCTGTTGCCAGATCAGTCAGTGAGCCGAATTGTCGGTCAACTTCCGGCAGCACCGGGCGCTTCAGGATCAGTACCGGCACATCCAACTCCCGCGCCACTTCGAGCTTCGGTTCGGTCGCCACACTGCCGCTGTTCTTGCTGATCAGCACATCGATCCTGCGGCGCCGGAACAACGCCCGTTCATCCTCGATATGGAATGGCCCGCGGGCACCAATCACTTCGCAACGCTCGTTGCCAGGGCATGCCTCCAACGCCCGCAAGGTCCAGAACTGTTCCGGCGGTATTTCGTCCAGATGTTGCAGCGGCTCTCGCCCCAGCGTGAACAGCGGCCTGCGAAACGGCTTGAGCGCCTCGATCAACGCCGCCCAGTCCTCGACCTCGCGCCAGTCGTCCCCCGCTTGCGCCTGCCAGGCCGGGCGTCGCAAGGCCCAGCACGGGATGCCGGCAATACGCGCAGCACTGGCGGCGTTGCGGCTGATCTGCGCGGCGTAAGGGTGGGTGGCATCGATCAACAGCGTGATACCGGCCTCGCGCAGGTAGCTGGCCAGGCCTTCAGCGCCGCCAAAGCCACCGACCCGCACCTGGCATTGCAGGTCCTGCGGCACGCGGCCGATACCCGCCAGGCTGTAAACGTGCTGCGGGCCGAGGCGACGGGCGATGGCCAGGGCCTCGGTGACGCCGCCCAACAGCAGAATGCGCGCAGTCATTGCACGCCCGCCCGGCCAACGATGCCGCCTTGGCGGTCGATGGCGAACACTTCCACTTGCACCTGTGCCGGCACCACGCTGCGGGCGAAGGCCAGGGCGTGGGCACACACGGCATCACCGAGGGCAACGCCGGCCGCATGAGCCAGAGCGAGTGCTTGCTGGCTGGTGTTGGCGCCGATGATGGCGGCCTGCAACGCTTCGTCAGCGCCAATGTCTGCAGCCCAGCCAGCCAGTTGCGGCAGGTCGATGCTGGAATGGCGGCTGTGCAGGTCCATGTGCCCGGCCGCCAGTTTGCTGATCTTGCCGAAGCCACCGCACAGGCTCAGGCGTGGCACCGGCACCTTGCGCAGGTGCTTGAGCACTGCGCCAACGAAATCACCCATTTCGATCAGGGCGATTTCTGGCAGGCCGTAGACGCGGCGCATGGTGTCTTCGCTGGCGTTGCCGGTGCAGGCGGCGATATGCGTGTAGCCGTTGGTGTGGGCCACGTCGATGCCTTGATGAATCGAGGCGATATAGGCTGCACAGGAAAACGGCCGCACGATGCCGCTGGTGCCGAGGATCGACAGCCCGCCCAGTATGCCCAGGCGCGGGTTCATGGTCTTCAGGGCCAGTTGCTCACCGCCCTGCACATTGACCGTGACCTCGAAACCGCCGGGATAGCCACACTCATCGGCCAGGCGCTGCAGGTGTTCAGTGATCATGCGCCGAGGTACCGGGTTGATGGCCGGTTCGCCCACCGCAAGCACCAGCCCCGGCCGGGTCACGGTGCCGACGCCGGTCCCCGCGACAAAGCGGATGCCCGTCTCGGCCAGCAGACGTACCTGGCTGTAGAGCAAGGCGCCGTGTGTCACATCCGGGTCGTCGCCCGCATCCTTGAGGGTGCCGGCTTCGGCGCCTTCGCCGATCAGGCGGCAGAACTCCAGGCGCATCTGCACCACCTTGCCCTTGGGCAAGGTGATATCCACTGCATCGTCTTGCTGGCCGGTGAGCAGCAGCTTGGCCGCTGCCAGGCTGGTGGCGGTAGCGCAGCTGCCGGTGGTCAGGCCGCTGCGCAGGGGCGCCGGCTGTTCGCGGGTTTCTTCACGCATCGGCGGGCTTCATCACTTCCAGCAGGGTGATCGGCAGCGCCTGGCGCCAGGTGTCGAACGTGCCCAAGGGTTGGGCATGGGCGACATGCAGGCGGGTCAGTTCACCCCCGTGCTGTTCGCGAAAGTGCGCCAGGGCCAGTTCGCTTTGCAAGGTCACTGCGTTGGCCACCAGCCGGCCGCCGGGGCGCAGGTTCGCCCAGCAAAAGTCCAGCACGCCTTCACGGGTGACGCCGCCGCCGATGAAGATGGCATCGGGCTGTTCCAGGCCTTGCAGTGCCATTGGCGCCTTGCCGCGAACCAGTTGCAGGCCAGGTACGCCCAGCGCATCGCGGTTATGTTCGATGAAGCCCTGGCGGCCTTCGTCGGCCTCGATGGCCAGTGCGCGGCAGGCCGGGTGGGCACGCATCCATTCGATGCCGATCGAGCCGCAGCCGGCGCCCACGTCCCACAGCAGTTCGCCGGGCTGGGGCGCCAGGCGCGCCAGTGTGATAGCGCGGACATCGCGCTTGGTCAGCTGGCCGTCGTGCCGGAAGGCACTGTCCGGCAGCCCGGCCAGGCGATGCAGGCGTGGCGCTTCGGGTGAGGCCAGGCATTCGATGGCCACCAGGTTGAGCGCTGCGGTTTCGGCGTGCGGCCAGTTTTGGGCGGTGCCCTCCAATGCGCGCTCTTCCTGGCCACCCAGGTGTTCGAAAACCTGCAGGCGGCTTGGCCCGAAGCCACGTTCGCGAAGCAATGCTGCAACGGCCGCCGGGCTGTTGCCATCGTTGCTCAGCACCAGCAAGCGCACACCGCTGTGCAGGTGGGCATTGAGCGCCGCCAAGGGGCGGGCGACCAGCGACACCACTTGCACGTCCTGCAGCGGCCAGCCCAGGCGCGCAGAGGCCAGGGCGCAGGAAGAGGGCATCGACAGCACGCGCATTTCATCGGCAGGCACCTGGCGCGCCAGGCTGGCGCCGACGCCGTAGAACATCGGGTCGCCGCTGGCCAGCACGCACACCGGCTCGCCGCGCAAGGCCAGCACCGGGGCCAGCGAGAACGGGCTTGGCCAGCCCAGCCGTTCGCCGGGCACGCAGCGTGGCAGCAAGGCCATCTGGCGCGGGCTGCCGAAGATCCGCGCAGCACCCAGCAGCGCGCGCCGGGCCTGTTTGCCCAGGCCACTGAAGCCGTCTTCGCCGATGCCTACTACTGTCAGCCAGGGTGCCATGTATACCTCTTCAAGATTTTGGGGCCGCTGCGCACCCAAAAATCTGCTCAAACTCGAATGATGCTCGACCACCGGCTTTTCATGCCGCCGGACAAAGCAGGCATAATACCGCGCCTTCTACACTCAAGCGCATTTTCACAGATTGCCGGACGCCCCTTTGACGCAGGCCCATGCTCCCAACGTTTCGCCCCGCCCCTCGGCCTGCCCGGGGTTGTGGCGCATCGTCAGTGCCCGTGACGGCGGCATCTGCCGCATCAAGCTGCCGGGCGGCCTGCTGCTGGTCAGCCAGGCCGAAGCGGTGGCGGCGGCGGCCGAGCGCTTCGCCGGCGGTGTGATCGAGGCCACCAACCGTGGCAACCTGCAAATTCGTGGCATCGGCAGCGAGCACCGTGCGCTGATCGACACGTTGCTCGTTGCCGGCCTGGGCCCGCGCGAAGCGGCCGGTGATGATGTGCGCAACCTGATGCTAAGCCCGCTGGCCGGGCATGACCCAGCCATGCTGCTGGATGCGCGGCCGTTGGCCGAGCAGATCCTCCTTATGCTGGAAAGCACCCCGCGCTTCCATCAACTGTCGGCCAAGTTCGCCGTACAGCTGGATGCCGGCGAACGCCTGGCCATGCTCGAACACCCTCACGACCTGTGGCTGTCGGCCCTGCGCCTGGAGCAGCAGACCTGGCTGGCGTTCGGCCTGGCGGGTTGCCCGGCAGATGGCCAGGCGCTCGGTGCGGTGCCGCTGGAGCAAGGCCTGGCGCTGGTGCGTGCCGTGCTGGAACGCTTTCTCGACCTGGCAACCCCTGCGCAGGCGCGCATGCGCCAGTTGCTTGAGGTATACCCGGCAAGCGATTTCGTCGATGGGCTCGGGCTGGACATCCGCCGCGACGACGCCGTGCTCACATGGCGACGCGAACCACACCGTGCTTCTTGGCTGGGGGTGCTACCCCAGGTTCAAGGCCTTGCCCTTGGCGTTGCCCCACCCCAAGGCCGCCTGACCCCAGCCATGTTGCGCGGTGCTGCATGTATTGCCCGTGAATGGGGCGATGGCAGCCTGCGCCTTAGCCCCTGGCAAAGCCTGGTGCTGACCAATCTGCAAGAACGACACATCGATCAGGCCCAGGCCGACCTGTCTGCGCTGGGCTTGCTGTGCCACGACCATGAACCCTTGGCACGTATCAGCGCCTGCACCGGCGCCAGCGGCTGCGCCAAGGCCCTTGGCGAGACCAAGGCCGACGCCGTTGCCTTGGCCGCGCTGCTGGGCCCAGGTGTACCCGCCAGCGTGCACCTGTCCGGTTGCCCCCGTTCCTGCGCCGTGGCTCATGTAGCCCCGGCCACTTTGCTGGCCCGTTCACCGGGCCGTTATGACCTGTACCTGCGTGATGCGCGCCATCCGGGCTTCGGAGCCCTGCGCGCCACCGACCTTACCTTGAATGAAGCAGGCGCCATGCTCGACCTGCCGACGGAGCACCTTGATGATTGACTACATCCGCGATGGTCAGGAGATCTATCGCAATTCCTTCCGGATCATCCGTGAGGAAGCCCGGCTCGAGCGGATTCCCGCAGACCTCGAAAAGCTCGCCGTGCGCGTGATCCACGCCTGCGGCATGGTCGATGCCATCGACGGCCTGCAGTTCTCCGAAGGTGCCGGCCGGGCCGGGCGCGAAGCGCTGCTTAACGGCGCGCCGATCTTGTGCGATGCGCACATGGTGGCTGAAGGCATTACCCGGGCACGCCTGCCCGCAGACAACAAGGTTATCTGCACCCTGCGCGACCCGAGCGTGCCAGGCCTGGCGAAGGATGCTGGCAATACCCGCTCCGCCGTAGCCCTCGAGCTGTGGCGCCCATACCTGGAAGGCAGCGTAGTGGTGATCGGCAACGCGCCTACCGCGCTGTTCTACCTGCTGGAGATGATTGACGCGGGCGCTCCCAAGCCGGCACTGATCCTTGGCTTCCCGGTCGGTTTCGTCGGCGCCGCCGAGTCCAAGGCCATGCTCGCCGCCGACAGCCGTGGCGTGCCGTTCGTGATCATGCAGGGCCGCCTGGGCGGCAGCGCGATGGCCGCCGCTGCGGTCAACGCCCTGGCCACGGAGGTGGAATGATGGCGCCGCGTGGACGACTGCTGGGCCTGGGCGTGGGCCCTGGCGACCCTGAACTGATCACACTCAAGGCCCTGCGCCTGTTGCGCGAAGCGCCTGTGGTCGGCTACTTCGTGGCCAAGGGCAAGCGTGGCAACGCCTTCGGTATCATCGAGGCACACCTGCAGCCCGAGCAGACCCTGCTGCCACTGGTCTACCCGGTTACCACCGAAGCCCTGCCAGCGCCGCTGTCCTATGAACAGGTAATCAGCGACTTCTACGACGAAGCCAGCGTGCAGGTGGCCGAGCACCTGGATGCCGGCCGCGACGTGGCGGTGATCTGCGAAGGCGACCCGTTCTTCTACGGCTCCTACATGTACCTGCACGATCGCCTGGCGCAGCGGTATGAGGCCGAAGTGATCCCGGGCGTCTGCTCGATGCTCGGTGGTGCTTCGGTGCTGGGCGCGCCGTTGGTCTACCGCAACCAGAGCCTGTCGGTGTTGTCGGGTGTATTGCCGGCCGAAGAGCTCAAGCGCCGCCTGGCCGACGCCGATGCTGCGGTGATCATGAAGCTTGGCCGCAACTTCCCCAAGGTACGCGAGGTGCTGGCCGAACTGGGCCTGGACGGGCGTGCGCTGTATGTGGAGCGGGCCACCATGGCCAACCAGAAGATCGTGCCGCTGGACCAGGTCGACCCGCAGTCGTCGCCGTACTTCTCGCTGATCATTGTGCCGGGTGAAAAATGGCAGGGTTGAACATGCACAAGGCACCCGCCATTGTCATCCTTGGCCCAGGCAGCCTGGCCACCGCGCAGCGAATCCAGAAGCGTTACCCGCAGGCGTCGATCCATGGCCTGGAAGGCCGGGTCGAAGGTGTCGACCTTCATTACACCGCGTTCGGCGACACCCTGCGCCGGCTGTACCAGCAGGACACGCCGATCATCGCCCTGTGCGCTGCAGGTATCGTCATCCGTAGCCTGGCCAGCCTGCTCAGCGAGAAGGGCGTCGAGCCGCCGGTGCTGGCCGTGGCCGAAGATGGCAGCGCGGTAGTGCCGTTACTCGGTGGCCTGAGCGGCGTGAACGTGATGGCGCGTGAACTGGCTGAAGCACTGGGGGTTGCCGCTGCCATTACCACCAGTGGCGAGCTGCGTTTTGGTACCTGCTTGCTGAACCCGCCACAGGGCTATGCCCTGGCGGATATCGAGCAAGGCAAGCGCTTTGTCTCCGACCTGCTGGCCGGCGAATCGGTGCGCATCGAAGGTGATGCCCCCTGGCTGCAGCAGGCGCAGTTACCCGCCAGCGAGGCGGCTAGGCGCACCATTCATGTGGGGCATCAGGCGCGCCCGGCCAACCGCGACGAACTGCTGATTCACCCGCGTTCGGTGGTTGTGGCTGTTGCAGGCGGTAACCTGCACGGTATTCGTGCCGCACTGCAGCAGGCCGGCATCGCCGAGCCATCGGTAGCCTGTCTGCTGGCGGACGAGCAGGCCATGGCCGACAGCGGCTTGCATGAGGCCGCGCAGGCGTTGGGTGTGGCCTTGCGCTTCGCTGCCAATCCAGACGGGGTAGCCAGCATGCTTGCGGCGGCGTTGCCCGATGCCCGGCTGACCGAGCTTGAGGGGGCGGCCATTGCCGTGGCGCCTGCCCCGGTCGAGGTGGCGCAGGTTGGCCGCCGTCGTGGTCGTCTGGCCGTTATCGGCCTGGGGCCGGGCGCTGCCGAACTGATGGTGCCGGCGGTGAAGGCAGAGCTGGCGCGTGCCGAAGACGTACTTGGCTATGAAACCTACGTGCGCATGGCCGGGCCGTTCCGTGACGACCAGGTGCTGCACTGCACCGACAACCGTGAAGAGATGCAGCGCGCCCGGCATGCCTTCGAGCTGGCGGCCCAGGGCCGTTCGGTGGTGGTGGTGTCGTCGGGTGATCCGGGCGTGTTCGCCATGGCTGCTGCTGTGCTTGAAGCGTTGCATGAGTCCAGTGACCCGGCGTGGCACCGCGTCGACCTCGAGATACTGCCTGGCGTATCAGCCTCGCTCGCGACGGCCGCCCAGGCAGGTGCACCACTGGGGCATGACTTCTGCGTGATGTCGCTCTCGGACAATCTGAAGCCCTGGTCCATCATCGAGAAGCGGCTGGATCTGGCGGCCCAGGCTGACCTGGTACTGGCCTTCTACAACCCGATTTCCAAGTCCCGACCGCACCAGCTTGGGGTGGCGCTGGAGGTTGTGCGCCGGCATCGCGATGGCAACACCCCTGTAGTCCTTGGCCGTGACATCGGTAGGCCGGGGCAGACGCTGAAGGTAGTCACATTGGCCGAGTTGCTGCCAGAAATGGTCGACATGCGCACCATGGTTCTGGTCGGCTCGTCCACGACCTGCCAATTCCCAAGCGCCGATGGCAAGCAGTGGGTGTATACCCCGCGCTGGTACCCGGCAGACGAGTGAGGTACCGAGGGAACCGGTTCATGCCTGCTCCCTCGTCGTTTTCGGCATAGGGTGAATGCCCCTCGATGATTCCCGTCGAGGGCATTCAAGGACCCTTTCCATGACCGATACCAAAGCATCCAGTGGCGATAGCATTGCTGTTGTCGAACAATCCCTTCTGGCGCTGAGCGCAGGCATGTCGGCGCAAAGCCGGCGCGATGCCAAGACCACCTTCCAGTTCGCTTCTCGCGTGGCGTCCAAACTGCATGACCGCGACGGAGAGTCCGAAGCCTGGTTCAACAAGTTTCTGGAAGTAATGCGCACTCTGGGCTGGGTGGCGGGCCGGCGTTCTTACGAGCGCGACTATGACAAGAGCAAATCGCTGACCCTGGGCCCGATCGCGTTCAAGGTCGCCAGTGCCGCAGGTAAAGCCTTGCTCGGCGGGCCAGTAGGCGAGGCCATGGCCAAGTTGGCCGGTGATGCCATCACTGCGTTCGGCAACATCGAAGAAGCGCAGAAGGTTTACAAACAGAACGTCAAAGGCAACCCGGTCTCGACCACAGGGTTGGGAACGTGCATTGAAACGCCTGAGGGCGAACTGTTCATGCTGGTGAACGCATTCAGTGCTTCGCCAAGTGAAAACGACCTGAATACCACGGTGTTCGAATGGAAGAGTTCGAGCAAAGACCGCTACTGCGGTTCGGCAGTACTTGCCCTGAATGAAGTGGTGTACACCGACCAGGTGCGCGCAACCATCGAGCAGAAACTCGCTGACAAGGCCGTCAAGGCCGCCGACGAATACGAGATTTGAGAGCAAACGGGGCCTGCGGGCCCCGTTCTTCATTCTGCACGTTTGAAATTCGAGGTATTGCAATGAGTAAGGAAGGCTACTCCTTGTGGCTCGTTGGTGGCACCGCGCTGCTGGTCGCGGACGCGGCGCAGCCCTTGAGGCAGTATGCGCTGGACTCGATTCTGTTTGCCCAGCTGCGCTCGGACAAATTGAACGGCTCACGGTTTACCCACTACGGGCGCTGGTACAGCGGGTACCGCACGGCACTGGAGGAGCGAGGCTGGGTGGTCGTGCGCAGCCGCAGTGATCACCAGCAGGCGCAGGCTGGGCAATCACTGGTGCCGGTTCAGCGGCTCAGCGACGATTTGCAGGCCCGTCATCCCAGCCTGGCGGGTCATTTGCGGGCTGCCCTTACCCTGCTCTCGCAGGTGGTGGTGCAGAAGCACCTGCAACCCTTCACGCTGGCGGAGCAGGACAAGACCACACACTGCGCCTACGAGCTGGGCGTGATGCTGCCTGATGCGTCTCTGGATATGTGTGGGTTGGCGTTCAAGAGTGCCTTGCCTGCATCACAGATTCGTCCCGATACCCGTTTGCAGCCTATACCTGCCGAGGGGATAGACCTGCGGGCCAGTGCCGGAACATTGAGCGAATACCTGACTGTCGCTCATCGCCAAGGCCTGCACGATCTGCTTGAGCGAACACAGCATGTTGGAAAAATCATTGATCTAGGCGTGTTGAAGCCGGAGGGTTGCGATGCAACAGCATGAAGCCGTAGTCGTAGGCGCAAGCCTGGTTTCGTTCATTTCCGGCGTCAGCCTTGAGCAGCGTCAGGCCGTGAAGCTTGCTTCGTTATGGGCCGAGGCCGTGACGTTGCAAGACATGGCCAAAGCAACGCAGCAGGAACAATACGATTACTACCGCAAGAAGTTGATGTACCTGGGGTGGGACGCGAAGTCTGCTGAAGAAGTCCATTGGCCGGACCCGCAGCGGCCCAGAATTGTCGATCAGGCGTTGAGCAAGATCGACGCCGTCGCAGGGGCTCAGCATTCCAGCAGCATGGCGCTGGCGTTCGAGGCACTAAAGAGAAACGGCAAACCCTTGCTGCATTTCGAGTCTCGCAGCAGGGACCGAGCGCAGTTTCAACTGTTGTCCTGTGCGCCAGTCAGTGGCAACTACGTGGATATTGTGGTGTACCACGAGGCTGGCAACACGGCGGTATTCACCAATGGCTTTCTGTTTCGCGAGCGCCGCAACATGCAGGTGGCCGCAGAGCTGGTGCGTTTCAATACACGCCTGTTCAATCAGGAACGTCGCAGCGGTGTCGAGCGGGCACTGGTGAAGATTGCCTTGAAGGAAATCCATGAAATGGAGGTTTAGGGCATCAGGTATCCCTTGATACCGGTAAAGATGATCTGCGCTGCCAATGCGCAGACAAACAGGCCCATCAAGCGGCTGACGATCTGCAGGCCCTGCTCGCCAAGAATGCGTTCGATACCGTGTGACAGGTACAGCACCAGGCCCACGGTGAAGCTGGCCAGGGCAATGCTGATGATGGCCAGCAACTTGTCATCCCAGTGCGGCTGGCCGACGCCCATCACCAGCAGGGCACCAATGGTACCGGGGCCGACGGTCAGTGGGATGGTCAGCGGTACGATGGTCACATCTTGCTGCACGTTATCGGCCTGCACGGCCGGTTTGCCTTGGGCCATGCCCAGGGCCGAGATGAACAGCACGCTGCCGGCTCCGATGCGGAAGGCGTCGGCGGTGATGCCAAAAATACCGAAAATCACCCGCCCGAACAGGTACAGCAGCACGCTGGCGACCAGCGCTGCGAAGGCCACCTTCCAGGCCAGTTGCTTACGCTCCTTGCTGGAGTGGCCGCGGGTCAGGCTGATGAAGCACGACAGCACGAAGAACGGGCTGTAGAGCACGAGCATTTTCAGGTAGACGCTGAACAACTCATGGAGCATGGGGCGTAGTCCTCAGCAATGCGGATGCTTGTGTCAGCTAGGAAGTATGCGCTGGATCTACCTGGGTTTTCCGCTGGTTGGCCCAGTACTGGATCAGCTCGCGCAACTGTGACAATTCCACCGGCTTGGCCATGTGCCCGTCCATGCCCGCCAGCCGTGCGCGCTCCTTGTGTTCGGCCAGAATGTGCGCCGTCAGCGCCACCACTGGTGTGCGCTGGCGCTGGTTGGCTGCTTCCCAGGCACGCAGCTGCTGGGTGGCCGAGAAGCCGTCCAGTATCGGCATTTCGCAGTCCATCAACACCAGGTCATAGCGATGCGCTTTCATCGCCTGCAGGGCTTCTTCGCCATTGCAGGCCGTGTCGGGCTCGAGGTTGAGCTTGCCGAGCATGCCGCGGATGACCTTGGTCGAAATGCTGTTGTCCTCGGCGACCAGCACGCGGAAGTTGCCAGGCAGGTCCAGCGCCTGCGGTATGCCTGGGAGGCTTGCAGGCACCGCCTGCTCGCGGCCGCGCTGTGCCAGCTCTTCGGCCAGGGTGGTTTTCAGCGTGTAGCCGGCCACCGGCTTGGCCAGTATCCGCTTGACCCCGGCGTTACGCGCAATGACCTTGCTCGGCGCATTGCTGATGCCGGTGAGCATCACCACCAGGATGTCGTGGTTCAGGCTCGGGTCTTCCTTGATTTTAGCGGCCAGCTGCATACCGGTCATGCCGGGCATGTTCTGGTCCAGCAGCACGGCGTCGAAGTAGTCCCGCAGGTGCGCCTTGGTACGCAGCAGCGCCAGGGCCTCCTTGCCCGATGGCACCGCGCTGACGTTCATGCCCCAGGCGCTGCACTGCTGTACCAGCACCTTGCGGCAGGTGTCGTTGTCGTCCACCACCAGCACACGGGCATCGCGCAGCGGCCCTTCGAGGTCGGCCGGTGGTTGCTCCAGGCGTGAAGGGTCCAGCGGCAAGGTCAGCCACAGGGTGTTGCCCATACCGGTGCTGCTCTTGATGCCGAACTCGCCCTGCATCAGGCCGATCAGCTGCTTGGCAATGACCAGGCCAAGGTGGCCGCCCAGCTTATTGCTGGACAGGAAGTGGTGGCTGTGCAACTCGGCCTGCAGCAAGGCTTCGCGGTCGGCGGCGGGCAGCGGTTCGCCGCTGTCCTGCACGGCAATACGCAGGCGTGGCACCTCGCCGCGCTGGTCCAGCGCCACCACCAGCAGGATCTCGCCCTGGTCGGTATTTTTCAGTGCATTCTCCAGCAAGCTCGACAGGGCCTGGCGCAGTCGTGTCGGGTCGCCGCTGATCACGCGCGGCACCTGTGGCTGGGTGAAGCTGATCAGCTCGATGTTTTGTTGCTCGGCCTTAGCGCGGAAGATGTTCAGGCAATCCTCGATCAGCGCGTTAAGGTCGAATTGCACATCATCCAGTTCGATCTGCCGGGATTCCAGCTTGGAAATGTCGAGAATTTCGTTGATCAGCGTGAGCAGCTCGTTACCGGCGCTGTGGATGGTCTGCACATAGTCGCGTTGCTTGACTGACAGCGGCGTACCCAGCAGCAGCTCGGTCATGCCCAGCACACCATTCATGGGGGTACGGATTTCGTGGCTGATCTTGGCCAGGAACTCGGCCTTGGCATTGATTTCGGCATCGCTGGCGGCCAGTGCACGGCTAGCACTGAATCGCTCCTCGCTCATGCGGCGCAGGCGTTCGCTGACGGCCAGGTTCAGCAGCAGGCCGCTGACCACGGTCAGGCCCAACAGGATGCACAGCAACCAGGGCGTCGAGGTGCGGGTCAGGCCCAGCAAGGCCGGCAGCAGTACCAGGCCACCCAGGTTGAACACCACCATGGCCAGGCTGAACAGGCGCCCGGGTGCATAGCCACGGTACCAGTGGTAGCTGCTGACCAGCAGCATGCTCACGCTGCCCAAGGCCAGCAGGGCGTAGGTCATCAGGTTGAGGGGCAGGGTGTCGACGAACAAGAGCACCAGGCCGCTGACCCCGACCACCAGCATCTCACCTTGCAGCAGGCGGTTAAGCCGTGGCGAATTGCACGGCGTGAAGAAATGTTGGGTGAAATACAGCCCGGCCAGGCCTGCCAGCACCAGTGTCAGGTAGGCGGCGGGTGTTTGCGCGTTGTGCCACACATGCCACCAAGGGCCGCTGAGGTTCAGCAGGATCAGGCCGCTGAGCAGCATCAGGCCGTGGTACAGCGCCAGGATCAGGGTGGTGGTGGAACGGCTGTAGAGGAAGCGGATCAGGTTGTGCATGATCAGCATCACCAGGCCACCGAACAGCATGCCGAACAGCAGGGGCTGGCTTTGGTCTGAAGCCGCTACGGCTGCCGGTTCCAGGCTGATGGCCGGGCGTAGCTGGTGTTCGGAAACCAGGCGCAGGTAGATGTCCAGCGGTTGTTTGCTGTTGGGCAGGGGTAATATATGGTCGCTGCCACGCAGGGTGGGGCTGGCGTTGCCGGCCAGGCGCCCGTGGTGCAGCTGACGCAGAAGCTGGTTGCCATCGAGGGCATAGAGGTCCAGGCCAGAAAGGTCTGGGGCAAATACCCGCAGCAGTTGTTCCTGGTCGCCGGGTTGCAGGCGGTAGTGCAGCCACAAGGCCTGTTCCGCAGGCGCTGCATCCAGCTCGGCAAGAATCAGAGGGCTGAACTGGTTGCGGTAGCGCTCGGAGCGCACATCGCTCAGTTGCAGGTTGGCCTGTTCGTCGAGCAGAACGGTCCAGCCTCCGTCATGTTCGGCAGCTGCCGGGAACATGCAGAGCAAGGTCAGCAAGCTGACGATCAGAGCTGAGGCAATCCGAAGCCGACGCACTACGAAATCCCTTCTTGGTCGATGTGCCGGGTACTCACTATGCGCGGCGCGCCAAGTCGAAGGCAAGGCCCGTGGCGGGCCTTGTCGACGAGCCGGATGCCGTGCGCTGAAAGCGCTACGGCGCTCCGGTAGTACTTACTGCTGGTGCTCACCGCGCTCGCGGGCGATGGCCCGATAACCGATGTCGGTACGGTAGAAGCTGCCGTTCCAGCTCACTTCCTTGGCCAGACGGTAAGCTTGCTGCTGCGCGTCAGCAACGGTGCTGCCCATGGCGGTGGCACACAAAACGCGGCCGCCGTTGGTGACCACTTGGCCATCCTTGAGCGAAGTACCGGCATGGAACACCTTGCCTTCGATCTTGGCCGCAGCGTCCAGGCCACTGATGGCGTCGCCCTTGGCGTAGTCGCCTGGGTAACCGCCAGCTGCCAGCACCACGCCCAGGCTTGGACGCGGGTCCCACTGAGCTTCGACCTTGTCCAGCGCTTTGGCGAAAGCGGCTTCGATCAGCAGCACCAGGCTCGACTCCAGGCGCAGCATGACCGGCTGGGTCTCTGGGTCGCCGAAGCGGCAGTTGAACTCGATGACTTTGGGGTTGCCCGCCTTGTCGATCATCAGGCCTGCGTAGAGGAAGCCGGTGTAGACGTTGCCTTCCTCGGCCATGCCGCGCACGGTCGGCCAGATGACCTGGTCCATCACGCGCTGGTGCACGTCTGCGGTCACCACCGGGGCAGGGGAGTAGGCACCCATGCCGCCGGTGTTCGGGCCGGTGTCCTGGTCGCCGACGCGCTTGTGGTCCTGGCTGGTGGCCATGGGCAATACGTTGTGGCCGTCGACCATGACGATGAAGCTGGCTTCCTCGCCGTCGAGGAACTCTTCGATCACCACACGCGAACCGGCTTCACCAAAGGCGTTACCGGCCAGCATGTCACGCACGGCGGCTTCGGCTTCTTCGAGGGTCATGGCGACGATCACGCCTTTGCCCGCAGCCAGGCCGTCGGCCTTGATCACGATCGGTGCGCCTTTCTCTTGCAGGTAGGCAAGTGCAGGTTCGATTTCGGTGAAGTTCTGGTAGTCGGCGGTCGGGATCTTGTGGCGTGCCAGGAAGTCCTTGGTGAAGGCCTTGGAGCCTTCCAGCTGGGCCGCGCCCTTGGTTGGGCCGAAGCAGTCCAGGCCACGGCTGCGGAACAAGTCCACCACGCCGATGACCAGCGGTGCTTCCGGGCCGACGATGGTCAGGTCGACGTTCTTCTCGGCGAAGTCGGCCAGTTGCTCCAGCGCGCAGACGTCGATGGCGACGTTTTCGCACTTGGCTTCAATAGCGGTGCCGGCGTTGCCTGGGGCAACGAAGACTTTCTCGACGCGTGGGTCCTGGGCGACTTTCCAGGCCAGGGCGTGCTCACGGCCGCCGCTGCCGATGATCAAAACTTTCATGTCAAAACCTCGATTCAGGTGATCCTGAGGCTGCCGGCGATCTCTGTGGGAGCGGGCTTGACCCGCGAATGCGGTGGTGAAGGCACCATCGTATTCGCGGGGCAAGCCCGCTCCCAAAGGATCTCGACTCGCCTCGGGATCCACGTAATTAGTGGCGGAAGTGGCGCATACCGGTGAACACCATGGCGATACCGGCTTCATCAGCGGCTGCAATCACCTCGGCATCACGCATCGAACCACCCGGCTGGATCACGGCGCTGATACCCACTTTAGCCGCATTGTCGATGCCATCACGGAACGGGAAGAACGCGTCCGAGGCCATGACCGCACCCTGCACCTGCAGGCCAGCATGCTCGGCCTTGATTGCAGCAATGCGCGCGGAGTTGACGCGGCTCATCTGGCCAGCGCCTACGCCGATGGTCTGGCGCTGCTTGGCGTAGACAATGGCGTTCGACTTGACGAACTTGGCCACTTTCCAGGCAAACACCAGGTCGTGGATTTCCTGTTCGGTCGGGGCGCGCTTGGTGACGATTTTCAGGTCATCAGCGGTGATCATGCCGATATCGCGGCTCTGCACCAGCAGGCCACCGTTGACGCGCTTGAAGTCCCAACCGGCAGCGCGCTCGGCAGGCCATTCGCCGCACTCAAGCAGGCGTACGTTCTGCTTGGCGGCAACCACTTCACGGGCAGCCTGGGAAATTTTCGGCGCGATGATCACTTCGACGAACTGGCGGTCGACGATGGCCTTGGCGGTTTCGCCGTCCAGCTCGCGGTTGAAGGCAATGATGCCGCCGAATGCCGACTCGGTGTCAGTGGCATAGGCCAGGTCGTAGGCCTTGCGGATGCCGCCTTCGTCTTCAGGCACAACGGCCACGCCGCACGGGTTGGCGTGCTTGACGATAACGCAGGCTGGCTTGACGAAGCTCTTCACGCACTCCAGCGCGGCGTCGGTGTCGGCCACGTTGTTGAACGACAGTTCCTTGCCTTGCAGCTGGACGGCAGTGGAAATGCTGGCTTCGCCTTTCTTGGCCTCTACGTAGAACGCCGCGCTCTGGTGCGGGTTCTCGCCATAACGCATTTCCTGGGCCTTGACGAACTGGCTGTTGAAGGTGCGCGGGAATTCGCTGCGATCGGCAGTCGAAAGGGTGTCCTTGGCCTGGTCGATGGTGCCCATGTAGTTGGCGATCATGCCGTCGTAGGCGGCAGTGTGCTCGAACGCCTTGAGCATCAGGTCGAAGCGCTGGGCGTAGGTCAGGCCACCGGCTTTAAGGCCTTCGACGATGCCGGCGTAGTCGCTGGCGTTGACCACGATGGCCACGTCTTTGTGGTTTTTGGCAGCCGAACGGACCATGGTCGGGCCGCCGATGTCGATGTTCTCGATAGCGGTCGGCAGGTCACAGCCAGGCTTGGAAATGGTGGCTTCGAACGGGTACAGGTTGACCGCGACCAGGTCGATCGGCTTGATGCCGTGCTCGTTCATGATGGCGTCGTCGGTGCCGCGACGGCCGAGGATGCCGCCGTGGATCTTCGGGTGCAGGGTCTTGACCCGGCCATCCATCATTTCGGCGAAGCCGGTGTAGTCGGCCACTTCCACCGCGTTCACGCCGTTGTCCTTGAGCAGCTTGTAGGTGCCGCCGGTGGACAGGATCTCGACACCGAGCTGTTGCAGCTCACGGGCGAATTCGAGGATACCGGTCTTGTCGGAGACGCTGATCAGGGCGCGGCGGACTGGCAGGCGGGTAGTCTGGTCGGTCATTTCGGGTTCCAATAACGCGGTGGAGTCAGCAAAAAAGGCGCCTCTGTTCAGGGAGCCGCCTTTTCTGGTTGGGATTCTGGCTTACAGCAAGTCGTACTGCTTGAGCTTCTTGCGCAGGGTGCCTCGGTTCAGCCCGAGCATCTCGCTGGCCTTGGTCTGGTTGCCCTTCACGTAGTTCATCACGCATTCGAGCAGGGGCGCCTCGACTTCGGAGAGCACCAGGTTGTACACGTCCGTCACGGTCGCGCCTTCCAGGTGGGCGAAGTAGTTGTGCAGCGCCTTCTCGACGCTGTCGCGAAGGGTCTGGCCCTCTTCGCTCGGCGTGTTGAGGTGCTGTTTCAGGTTGGCGTTTTCGCTCACGGGCGTTGTTCCACTCACAAATGTCTCGGTCATCATCGTCATGCGGCCACCCCTTGTCCGTCCTCTGTCTCAAGGCTCTGTCGACGTTCACTGAAAAACGCGCGAACGTTGGCGCACTGCGCTTGTGTATCTTCCAAAGCGTTGAACCGGGAGCGAAACTCCTTGCCGCCGGGTCGTGTTGCCAGGTACCAGCCAACGTGCTTGCGGGCGATACGTACGCCCATCACATCGCCATAGAAGGCATGCAGCGCGGCCAGGTGCTCCAGCAGGATGCGTTCCACTTCGTCCAGCTGCGGCGCTGGCAGGTGTTCGCCAGTGCGCAGGTAATGCTCGATCTCGCGAAAGATCCACGGCCGCCCCTGGGCGGCGCGGCCGATCAACAGGCCGTCGACCCCGGTGGCATCCAGCACCGCCCGGGCCTTTTCTGGCGAAGTGATATCGCCGTTGGCAAAAACCGGGATCGACACCGCCTGTTTGATGGCAGCGATGGTGTCGTATTCGGCCTCGCCGGTGTACAGGTCGGCGCGTGTACGGCCATGCACCGCCAGCGCCTGGATGCCGGCCTGTTCGGCGATCTTCGCCACGTTCAGGCCGTTCTTGTTCGCCCGGTCCCAACCGGTGCGGATCTTCAGGGTCACCGGAACATCCACGGCGCCTACAACGGCGTGGAGGATTTCGTGGACCAAGGCTTCATCTCTCAATAAAGCAGAGCCTGCAGCTTTGTTGCAGACTTTTTTTGCCGGGCAGCCCATGTTGATATCGATGATCTGGGCGCCCGCTTCGACGTTGGCCTTCGCCGCCGCTGCCATCATCTGCGCATCACCGCCGGCGATCTGCACCGAGCGTGGCTCGGGATCACCTTCATGGATGCGGCGCAGGCTCGACTTGCGGCTGTTCCACAGGCTCATGTCGCTGCTGACCATTTCCGACACCACCATGCCCGCGCCCAGGCGCTGGCAAAGTGTACGGAAAGGCTGGTCCGTGACCCCGGCCATGGGCGCGAGGATCAGGTTGTTACGCAGTGTGTATTGGCCGATGCGTACCGCCGACATAGGTGATCCCTGTTGTGGGGCCGAATCTTGGAGTTCGAAAAAGGGTTGGCATGATACCCGCTCTCGGTGACCGGATAAAGATGGATTTGGATAAAATCTGAACAGTTGTCGGCTTATGACTTTTGGTGCCACATATGGACAGCGGGGCTGCCTGGCAGCCCCGCTGGCGCACTGCCTATTCCGGCGAACGGAAGCTCAGGCTGTAGTTGACGGCCTTCGGCCCCGGGTCGAGGATGTCCAGAGCGATATGGATCGGCGTCTGGCTGGGCATGTCGCCACGCCCGGCCAATTCGCCTGAGAGGTACTCGCTGGGCTTGAAGCGACGACTGGCGATCAGCTGGCCATTGAGGTCGGCAAAGCGCAGTTCCAGCAGCGGGAACGGCTGGGAGAAGGGGGCGCGGTTGTAGATGATCGCATCGACGATCAGTGCACCCTTGAAGTCGGGGTGGCTGCGCACCACCAGGTTGCTGCTCTTGATGCGTGCAATATCGACGCGGGTGGGCACCTGGCAACCGACCATCGGGCAGACCTGCTGGAAAATTGGCCGGTACTGGTCCTGGCGGGCCATCTCGTCGAAATGGAACCACACGTACTGGAAGGCCAGCAGGCCAGCAGCCAACAAGGTCAGAAAACCCCACAGCAAACGCTTGCCCCAGTTGGGGGCGGGTTTTTCCCAGCCCAGCTGCAGCGGGTCGTCGACCACGTCGACCAGCGGTTCCTTGCGGGCCGGGCGCTCAGGTTTACTGGCAAGGCCTGGTTCAAGGCGGTCGCCGGGTAGTGGCTCGTCAGGTTCATCGTCGCGGGCCGACAGATGCAGCGCCAGCGGCTCATCGTCGCGGGCGCTCAGGCCTTTTTCCGGTATTTCGTCATCGCTGGCGCGCAGTGGCTCGCTGAAGGCAGGCTGCTTATCGATTTCGGGCGCGCGGTGTACGGGCGGCTCGTCATCGATATCCAGGTCGAGGTTGCTGCCCAGGGTCGGTTCGGTGCGCTCGCCGGGTGCCGGTTCCAGGTCCAGCGCCAGGGGCTCTGGCTCCAACAGCGCCGGGGCGGCTTCTGTCGGCTGTTGGGGTTCGAAGGGCTCATCGGTGGCTGTGCCGAACAGGTCGTCTGCGTGCTCGTCCGGGTGCAGCTCGTCGCGCCGTGCCTGCAGCCCGCCATCCAGGTTGGCCGGGCGTGTGGGTGCCGGTTGGCCACGACGTTCCAGGCGCTCCAGTTCCTTGTCGAGGTCGAGCTCATCCAGTGCCTGGGCGGTAAGCGCCCAGGCATCGTCAGCGCTATCGTTGCGCACTTCGATGGCGGGCTCAGGGGTGACCGCCTGTTCGATCAGCGGTTCGGCCGGCACAGCGGGTACTGGCGCAGGCGCCACGGGGGCATTGGCGCGGTTCTGCTCCAGCAACTGCTTGGCGGCATTGAACACCTGCAAGCAGTGACCGCAGCGCACCACACCGCGAGCCACGCTCAACTGGTGGTGGGTGACGCGAAAGCTGGTCTGGCAATGCGGGCACTGGGTGACGAAACTGTCGGTCATGCGGCAATCCGGGAGCTGTGCAGAAGACTATTCTAGGCCCGCTTAACGGCGGCGACCACTGATGCGCACCCAGCCGTCGCGTACGACGATCGGGTCCAGCTCGAAGTCGGCGGCGTAGGCGGCAGCCACTTCTTCGCCCTGCTCGGCGAGGATGCCCGACAGAGCCAGCAGGCCACCTGGGCGGACCAGGCCGGACAACTGCGGCGCCAGCGATACCAGCGGGCCGGCCAGAATGTTGGCGACCAGCACGTCGGCCTGCATGGCCGGCATGTGCTCGGGCAGGTACAGCGCCAGCTTTTCATCGGCAATGCCGTTGCGCTGGGCATTGTCGCGCGAAGCCTCGATGGCCTGCACGTCGATGTCGGTACCGACTGCTTCACGGGCGCCCAGCAGCAACGCGGCAATGGCCAGGATGCCCGAGCCACAGCCAAAGTCCAGCACCTGGGTGCCTTGCATTTGCTGGGCATCCAGCCACTCCAGGCACAAGGCAGTGGTGGGGTGGGTGCCAGTGCCGAAGGCCAGGCCCGGGTCGAGCAGCAGGTTGACGGCGTCCTTTTCCGGGGCATCGTGCCAGCTCGGCACGATCCACAGACGTTGGCCGAAACGCATCGGCTGGAAATTGTCCATCCAGCTGCGTTCCCAGTCCTGGTCCTCGATCACTTCGGCCTGGTGCTCGGGCAGCTCGGCGCCGGTCAGCAGGCGCAGGTGGGAAAACACCTGCTCAGGCTCTGCATCGGCCTCGAACAGGGCCAGCAGGTGGGTGTGCGACCACAGCGGGGTGGTGTTGAGGTCTGGCTCGAAGATCGGTTGATCTTCGGCGTCCATGAACGTGACCGAGACGGCGCCTACTTCAAGCAGGGCGTCTTCGTAGGTTTCGGCTTGTTCCGGGCTGATGGCCAGGCGTACTTGCAGCCAGGGCATGGCGGGCACCTTTGGTAAATCGACAGGGGCAGCCCTAGGCTGCGCGAAGGCTGGCAGTTTACGCGAGTGCGGGGGATTTGTGGATCGGGGCGCACGCGGCGCCCCCGGAATGCATCAGACAAAACACAGGGAAAGCGATTCAGCTATATAAGCAGGCTTCTCTTCACCCTCAATTTCCAAGGTGGCAATCGCCTTCAGCAACCACTGCCCCGGCTTTTTCTCTGTCACCTCGGCCAGGTCCACTTTCAACCGCACCTGGCTGTCGACCTTGACCGGCTGAATGAACCTGACGCTGTCCAGCCCATAGTTCACCACCATCTTAAGCCCTTGCGGCAGGACCAGGATGTCCTCGATCAGCTTGGGAATCAGCGACAATGTCAGGAAACCGTGGGCAATCGTGCCGCCAAACGGTGTTTTTGCCGCCTTCTCAGGGTCGACATGAATGAACTGAAAATCGCCGGTTGCCTCGGCGAACAGGTTGATGCGCTGCTGGTCGATCTTGAGCCAGGCAGAGCGGCCCAGTTCCTTACCAACGTACTGCGAAAGCTCTGTAACCGGTACATAGGGCATCGCGGACTCTCCGGGTTGTCAGTTGGTACGAAAGTGCAAGATCAGCACGGCGAACCGTTTCAGTCAAGTTGCCCGCTTTTCGGCGAATATCGGTCTATAGCCGGGCGTGCTTATAATGGCCACCATGCCCGAGGGAGATGCTTATGCTGTTGCGTGGTTTGAGCTGGCTGGTGCTGTTCCAGCTGCTGGGAACGGCGATCAATCACCTGTTGGTGCCGGTTTTGCCGGGGCCGATTATTGGCCTGTTGCTGCTGTTGTTCTTTCTCATGGCTCGCGGTGAAGTGGGCAAGCCGTTGAACGAGGCCGCCAGTAGCCTGTTGCGCTACCTGCCGCTGTTGCTGGTGCCGCCGGCGGTAGGGGTGATGGTGTATGCCAAGGACATTGCCGCTGATTTCTGGGCCATTGTCGGTGCCTTGCTGATTTCCTGTCTGGTGACGCTGGTGTTTGTCGGGGTGCTGATGCAAAAGCTCATCCAGCGCCAGGGCAAGCGTGAGGAGCAGCCATGATGCTCGACTGGCAAGGCGCGCTTGACGCAGTCGTCCATCACCCGTTGTTCGGTATCGGCATTACGCTCGGGGCCTACCAGGTTGTGCTGGCGGCCTACGAAAAGACCCGCTGGATCTTTCTGCAGCCGGTGCTGGTGTCGATGTTGCTGGTAATCGGTGTATTGCTGCTGTGCGGTATCGACTACAGCGAGTACCGCAAAAGCACCGAAATCATGAACATCCTGCTGGGGCCTGCCACTGTCGCCCTGGCTGTGCCGCTCTATCTCAACCTGCGGCGTATCCGCCAGCTGTTCTGGCCCACATTTACTACGCTGGTAGTCGGGGGGCTGTTCGCCACCCTGTTCTGCCTGTTGCTGGGCTGGTGGTTCGGTGCCGAACACATGATCCTGATGACCATGGCGCCGAAGTCCGTGACCTCGCCGATCGCCATGCTGGTGGCCGAACAGATTGGTGGCGTGGCGGCCTTGGCTGCGGTGTTCGTATTGATTACCGGGGTGATCGGGGCCATCTTCGGCCCGGCACTGCTGAACCGCTTCGGGGTACACAGCCCTGAGGCGCGAGGCATGTCGCTTGGGGTGACCGCGCACGCGGTGGGCACTTCGGTGGCCCTGCAGGAAAGTGATGAATGCGGCGCCTTTGCCGCGCTGGCGATGAGCCTGATGGGCGTGGCCACGGCGGTGTTCCTGCCGCTGGCGGTCAGCCTGGTGGCTTGAGGACTTGTGATGACGCTACCGCTGTTTCCGCTCAATACCGTGCTGTTTCCTGGCTGCTTTCTCGATTTGCAGATTTTCGAGGCGCGCTACCTGGACATGATAAGCCGCTGCATGAAGCAGGGCGAAGGTTTTGGTGTGGTGTGCATCCTTGAGGGCGAGCAGGTTGGCAAAGCGCCGCCGATGGTCGCCTCGATTGGCTGTGAGGCGGTCATCCGCGACTTCGTGCAGCAGGACAACGGGTTGCTGGGTATCCGTGTTGAAGGCGTTCGGCGCTTTAACCTCGACAGCACCGAAGTGCAGAAAGACCAGTTGCTGGTAGGGCAGGTACAGTGGTTGCCGGAACAGGCGGACAGCCCGTTGCTTGAAGCCGACGATGACCTGTTGGCGCTGCTGGTGGCGCTGGGTGAGCACCCGATGGTCGAAGCGCTGGACATGCCGAGGCCAGTGGATGGGCGTCAGGCGCTGTCCAATCAGCTGGCGTACCTGCTGCCGTTCATGGAAGAGGACAAGCTGGACTTGTTGACCCTGGATTCACCGCAGCAGCGGCTGGGGGAGATCCAGAAGCTGCTGGAGCGGATTCAGGGCGAACTGTTTGCCTGAGGGTACTGGCTACATCAATATTGGTATCGAAGTAAAGCCTGCGGCAGCGCATGCATGGCAAAGAACGCCAGCAGCGCCACGCAGGCCGGTAACACCAGCCACCACGCCCGCTGCGGCAAGGCTGGCAGTGTCTGGCGCCGTTGCACCAGGGTCAGGCTAAGCGCACACACGCAGCACGCCAGCAGTGCTCCGGCCAGAATGTCTGTCGGCCAGTGAGCCCCCAGGTAAACCCGCGACAGGGCAATCGCCAGGGCCGGAATGCAACCCAGCATCACCCAGGTCAGGCGCATCCGCGGTGGCTGCCCACGCCCCGCCAGCACGGCCATCACCAGAAAGAACGCAAACGACGCCGAACTGTGCCCGCTGGGCATGCTGTAGCTGGTCAGCGGGTCGGTCAGCACTTCCGGCCGTGCCCGGGCGAACAGCCATTTGAGTGTGCCGTTGGCAATCGCCGTGCCCATCAGGGCGCCGACAGCGAACATGGCGTGTCGCCACTGCCGGGCAAGCAGCAACAGGCCTGTCAGCAGCCCGCCAAGGAAGAACTGAGTACGGAAGTCGCCCAGCCTCGTCACAAGGACCACGGTGCCATCGATGGCCTGGCTGCGGTGTTCCTGGACCAGTGTCATCACGCCTTGATCGAACTCATGCAGGTAAGGCCAACCGATAAATATCCCGGCCAGGGCGATGAAACTGAGGCCTGCAACCAGCCGGGTGCCGTGACGCTGGTCACGCAGGCTGCAGTTAAGGCTAAGGCCAATCACCACGGCCAGGGTGCCGGCGATGATGCCCGCATCCAGCCAGAAGCCTTCCGGCAGCGGCAGGCGCATGGCTGCGCCAGTGGCCCAGCCGGGCAGCAGATAGGCGACCGACCAGCCAGCGCCGGCCACCAGGCTGACGGCGATGAAGCGCGGCAGAGGCATGTCGAACATGCCGGCCACCATCGGCAGCATCGGCCGCAGAGGGCCGATGAAGCGGCCTACCAGCAGGCTGGCAATGCCATAACGCTGGAAGTAGGTCTCGGCGCTGCCAATCCATTCCGGGTGATGGCGCAGTAAGGGTAGGCGGCGGATGTTCTGGTGGAAGTGCTTGCCCACCGTATACGACAGCACATCACCCAAAAGGCCGCCAAGGAAGCCCAGCAGCAAGGTTTCACCCAGGCTGAAGGCGCCACTGCCGGCCAGTACCGCGACGGCGAACAGCAGCACGGTGCCCGGCACGATGATGCCGGCGATCGCCAGGCATTCGATGCAGGCCACCAGGAAAATCGCCAGGCCAAGCCACTGTGGGTTGGCGCTGAGCCAGCCGGTCAGGCTGTCGAGCCATTGGCCCATGTTCAGCTTCCTTGTTCGAGAATGAAGAAGTCACGGCCTTCGACTTGGCCGCGACGTAACGGGTTCCGCGTGCAGAAGCGGGCGTATTCGGCATCGACGAAACGGTAGGGCAGGTGTTCGTCACGTCCGTGCGGGATGCCCAGGCGCGCGGCCTGGATAACCCGTGGTACGGCGTTGCCGCAATCGTCCACGTACAGTCGCTCGGCGTCGAAGCGCTGGGCATCCCAGTGCGGCACTTTCAGGCCCAGGGCCCGGCATAGCAGGGTCTGGCCCGCGCACAGGCGCTCATCCGGGCGCAGCTTGCCACTGGCATCGGGGTTGTTCAGTTGCATCTGCGCCAGGCTGTTGGGGCCTGAAAGGGCATCCTGCCAAGGATAGGCGGACTTGATCAGCACCGCGTTGCCCGGCCCGTGGGCGCTGAAGTTCAGCGAGTCGCCGCCGCGGGCGTAGTACATGTAGATGTGACCACCATCCAGGAACAGCGCTTTGCGCTTTTCGGTGTAGCCGAGCGAGGCGTGGCTGCCTTTGTCGGCGAGGTAGTAAGCCTCGGTCTCGATGATGCGCGCGGCAAGCCACAGGTCGCCGTGGCGATGGCGGATAACCTTGCCGAGCAGGGCTTTGGCCAGGGTCTGGGCATCGCGGTCGAAAAAGCTGTCGGGCAGGGCTGGCATGCGGGCGGTTCGTGGCTGGGGAGGCGGGATGATAGCAATGATTGGCTTAATCGAGGCTGAACCAGGGGCGCGATTGAATGGTATCTGTATGTTTCGCTTGTGGGGCTTCGGTGTGCTCGCCGTGGTGTATTCGTTGTCGTTGAAATTGAGCGCCGCCCGCGCGGCGCATCGCGAGCTGCGCTCGCTCCTACGTTTGTTTCGGGCCAGTAACACCTGCGCCAACGCGCGCGACCGCCCTGTTCGTACGACACGATATCGAGCCTTGCGCCAAGGAGTTCGCGCGCAAATCCCACAGGATTGATTGGCCCGAAACAAGCGTAGGAGCGAGCGCAGCTCGCGATGCGCCGCGCGGGCGGCGCTCGATTTCACAGGCGCAGATAATCGTGAGACGAACTACCATTTTCTACCATCCGCCACCCGCCGCTGGGCGTACACCTGCGCGGCAGTTATAATCAGCCGATTTCCCCTTCGCCAAGACACCGAACCCATGACTGAGTCCGTTCTTGACTATATGACCCGCCTGGGTCGCGCTGCCCGTGAGGCTTCCCGGGTGATCGGCCGTGCCAGCACCGCGCAGAAGAACCGCGCCCTGCAAGCCGCCGCCGATGCGCTGGATGCTGCCCGTGCCGAGCTGACTGCCGCCAACGAACTGGACCTGGCCGCCGGCCGCGCCAATGGCCTGGAGCCGGCGCTGCTCGACCGCCTGGCGCTAACCCCGGCACGCATCGACGGCATGATCACCGGCCTGCGCCAGGTGGCCAGCCTGCCGGACCCGGTCGGTGCGATTCGCGACATGAGCTACCGCCCATCGGGCATTCAGGTCGGCAAGATGCGCACACCGCTGGGGGTGATCGGAATCATCTACGAATCGCGCCCGAACGTGACCATCGATGCCGCCAGCCTGTGCCTGAAGTCGGGTAACGCGACCATCCTGCGCGGCGGCTCCGAAGCCATCCATTCCAACCGCGCCATCGCCACCTGCATCCAGCGTGGCCTGGCTGAAGCCGGCCTGCCGGCAGCCGTGGTTCAGGTTGTCGAGACCACTGACCGCGAAGCCGTGGGCGCGCTGATCAGCATGCCGCAGTTCGTCGACGTCATCGTGCCGCGCGGCGGCCGTGGCCTGATCGAACGCATCAGCCGCGATGCCCGGGTGCCGGTCATCAAGCACCTGGACGGCATCTGCCACGTCTACGTCAGCCAGCATGCCGACCTGGACAAGGCCTGGAACGTGGCCTTCAACGCCAAGACCTACCGCTATGGCATCTGTGGCGCCATGGAAACCCTGCTGGTCGACCAGCAGGTGGCCGAGCGCTTCCTGCCGGAAATGGCCCGCCGCTTCCGGGAGAAGGGTGTGGAGCTGCGTGGCTGCGAGCGTACCCGCGCGCTGATCGAGGCCAAGCCGGCCAGCGAAGACGACTGGCACACCGAGTACCTGGACGCGATCCTGTCGATCCGCGTGGTGGACGGCCTGGACCAGGCCATCGAGCACATCAACCACTATGGCTCGCACCACACCGACTCGATCATCAGTGAACACCAGGGCGAAGCCCGCCAGTTCATGGCTGAAGTCGACTCGGCGTCGGTCATGCTCAACACCCCGACGTGCTTTGCTGACGGCTTCGAGTACGGCCTGGGTGCGGAAATCGGCATTTCCACCGACAAGCTGCATGCCCGTGGCCCGGTCGGCCTGGAAGGCCTGACCTGCGAGAAGTACGTGGTCATCGGCGATGGCCAGCTGCGCGGCCAGGGGTCGTGCTGAGTTGAGCAAGGCCCAGGCAGTCCGGCGCATCGGCATTCTAGGCGGCACCTTCGACCCCGTGCACATCGGCCACCTGCGCAGCGCGCTGGAAGTGGCCGAGTTCATGGGGCTGGACGAGTTGCGCCTGCTGCCCAACGCCCGGCCGCCGCACCGCGACACCCCGCAGGTGGCCGCCGAGGATCGCCTGGCGATGGTTCGTGAAGCGGTGCAAGGCGTTGCCTGCCTGAGCGTCGATGCCCGCGAGCTGGAACGTGACAAACCGTCGTACACCATCGAAACGCTGGAGTCGATCCGCGCCGAACTGGCCGACAACGACCAGCTGTTCCTGGTGCTGGGCTGGGATGCCTTCTGTGGCCTCCCTACCTGGCACCGCTGGGAAGAACTGCTGCAACACTGTCACATCCTGGTGCTGCAACGCCCGGATGCCGACGTAGAACCCCCTGACGAGCTGCGCAACCTGCTGGCTGCGCGCTCGGAGAGCGATCCTGCCGCCATGTCCGGCCCGGCGGGAAATATTTCGTTCGTCTGGCAGACGCCGCTTGCGGTGTCGGCTACACAGATCCGACAGCTGCTGGCCAGCGGCAAATCGGTGAGGTTCCTGGTGCCGGACGCCGTACTGGCCTACATCGAGGCGCACGAACTGTATCGTGCGCCCAACTGACGGTGCCTCTGGCGCCTCATCTAACGAGTTGAACGAGTTTTATATGACCAAGCAGAAAATTTACGGCGAAGAACTGGTCGCCCTGACCAAGGCAGCGCTGGAAGACGTCAAGGCCCAGGACATCCAGGTCATCGACGTGCGCGAAAAGCACAGCCTGACCGACTACATGATCATTGCCACCGGTACCTCCAACCGCCAGATCAACGCGATGCTGGAAAAGGTCCGCGAAGCCGTGAAGGCCAAGGGCGCCCAACCACTGGGTGAAGAAGGCAAGGGCGACAGCGACTGGGTGCTGCTGGACCTGAACGACGTCATCGTGCACATGATGACTGCCGCTGCCCGCCAGTTCTATGACCTGGAGCGCCTGTGGCAGGGTGCCGAGCAAAGCCGTGCTGCCGATGGCAAGCACCACAGCCCGGACCACGCTCACGAGTACTCCGACAAGCTCAAAGACCGCGAATAAGGGCAGCGCTGTGCGTTTGCGCCTGATTGCGGTCGGCTCGCGCATGCCGAAGTGGGTCGAGGAAGGCTGGCATGAATATGCCAAGCGCCTGCCTGCCGAGCTGTCGCTGGAGCTGGTGGAAATCCCGCTGAATACCCGTGGCAAGAATGCCGACGTCGCCCGCCTGATCCGTCAGGAGGGCGAAGCCATGCTGAGCAAGGTGCAGCCTGGGGAACGCATTGTCACCCTCGAGGTCCATGGCAAGCCCTGGAGTACCGAGCAGTTGGCGACCGAGCTGGATCGCTGGCGCCTGGATGCGCGCACGGTGAATTTGATGGTGGGGGGCCCGGAAGGCCTTGCGCCTGAGGTCTGTGCGCGCGCCGAGCAACGCTGGTCGCTGTCGCCGCTGACCCTGCCGCACCCGTTGGTAAGGATACTCATCGGCGAGCAGATCTACCGCGCCTGGACCGTGTTGTCCGGGCACCCTTACCACAAATGAGCCTGTAAGCAGTCCGATGTCGCAGCCGATCCGTCTCAAGGACCACGAGAAAGACGCCCGCTTGGTGCGCAACCGCGTCGTGGTCGGCGCGGTGGCGATCATGCTGCTTATTTGTGTGCTTATCGCACGGCTGTATTACCTGCAGATCATCCAGTACGACTACCACTCGACGCTGTCGGAGAACAACCGGGTGCACGTGCAGCCGATTCCCCCGACTCGTGGGCTGATTTTCGACCGCAACGGGGTGATCGTTGCCGACAACCGGCCCAGCTTCAGCCTGTCGATGACCCGCGAACGTGCAGGTAACTGGCAAGAAGTGCTGGATACCATCGTCGAAGTGCTGGAGTTGACTGCCGATGACCGGGCGCTGTTCGAGAAGCGCATGCGTCAGGGCCGTAGGCCCTTCGAGCCCGTGCCGATCCTGTTCGAGCTGAATGAAGAGCAGATCGCCCGGGTGGCAGTAAACCAGTTCCGCCTGCCAGGTGTGGAAGTGGTTGCGCAGCTGGTGCGGCATTATCCGCAGGGGGCGCATTTCGCCCATTCGGTGGGTTATGTGGGGCGCATCAACGAGAAAGAGCTGAAAACCCTCGACCCGGTGAACTACAGCGGCACCCACCATATCGGCAAGACCGGCATCGAGCGCTTCTACGAAGACGCCTTGCACGGCCAGGTCGGCTACGAGGAAGTCGAGACCAACGCCCGTGGCCGTGTGCTGCGAGTGCTCAAACGCACCGACCCGAAACCTGGCAAGGACATCGTGCTGAGCCTGGACATCAAGCTGCAGGAAGCCGCCGAAGCCGCGCTGGGCGGTCGGCGTGGCGCGGTGGTGGCGCTCGATCCGCGTACTGGCGAGGTGCTGGCGATGGTCAGCCAGCCAAGTTTCGACCCCAACCTGTTCGTGACGGGCATCAGCTTCAAGGCTTATGCCGAACTGCGCGACTCGATAGACCGGCCGCTGTTCAACCGCGTGCTGCGTGGCCTGTACCCGCCGGGTTCGACCATCAAGCCGGCCGTGGCGATTGCCGGCCTGGACAGTGGCGTGGTCAACGCCAGCAGCCGAGTGTTCGACCCGGGCTACTACCAGTTGCCCAACTATGACCACAAATACCGTAACTGGAACCGCTCCGGCGATGGCTGGGTCGATCTGGACACCGCGATCATGCGTTCCAACGACACCTACTTCTATGACCTTGCGCACAAGATGGGCATTGATCGGTTGTCCAGCTACATGAACAAGTTCGGCATCGGCCAGCGGGTTTCCCTCGACATGTTCGAGGAGTCCGCCGGGTTGATGCCATCGCGTGAATGGAAGCGTGCCACGCGCCGCCAGGCCTGGTTCCCGGGTGAAACCCTGATTCTCGGCATCGGCCAAGGCTACATGCAGGCCACGCCACTGCAACTGGCCCAGGCCACCGCATTGATCGCCAACAAGGGCGTGTGGAACCGCCCGCACCTGGCCAAGACCATCGAAGGCCAGCCGCCGGTGGACGAAAACCCCATGGACAACATCGTGCTGCGTGACAAGTCCGACTGGGCCAAGGTCACCCACGGCATGGAGCAGGTGATGCACAACGCCCGTGGTACTGCACGCAAGGCGGCCGCTGGCGCCCAGTACCGCATTGCCGGCAAGAGCGGTACCGCCCAGGTGGTGGCGATCAAGCAGGGTGAGAAGTACGACCGCAACAAACTTCAGGAGCGCCACCGCGACCACGCCCTGTTCGTCGCCTTTGCCCCGGCCGATGACCCGAAGATCGTGGTCTCGGTGATGGTCGAGAACGGTGAGTCCGGCTCTGGTGTTGCTGCCCCCGTGGTACGCCAGATCATGGACGCCTGGCTGCTCGACGAAAACGGCCGGCTCAAGCCCGAGTTCGCGCCTGCCACCGTGACCCAGGAATCGGCCCTGTGATGAACAATTTCGATCGCATGCTCTCCAGCGAGGATGTGATGCGTCGGCGCGCCAGCTTTCTGCAGCGCATTCATGTCGACGGCCCCTTGCTGGTCATTCTGCTCACCCTTGCGGCCGGCAGCCTGTTCGTACTGTATTCGGCCAGTGGCAAGAACTGGGACTTGCTGCTCAAGCAGGCCACCTCGTTCGGCATCGGGCTGGTGTCGATGTTCGTCATCGCCCAGCTCGAGCCACGCTTCATGGCCCGTTGGGTGCCGCTGGCCTACCTGACCGGTGTGCTGTTGCTGGTGGTGGTGGACGTGATGGGCCACAACGCCATGGGGGCCACGCGCTGGATCAACATCCCCGGGGTGATCCGCTTCCAGCCCTCGGAATTCATGAAAATCATCATGCCGGCGACCATCGCCTGGTACCTGTCCAAACGCACCTTGCCACCGCATTTGAAGCACGTGGCCATCAGCCTTGTGCTGATTGGCGTGCCGTTCATATTGATCGTACGCCAGCCCGACCTGGGCACCGCGCTGCTCATCCTTGCCTCCGGTGCTTTCGTGCTGTTCATGGGTGGCCTGCGCTGGCGCTGGATCCTCAGCGTGCTGGCAGCGGCAGTGCCGGTGGCGGTGGCGATGTGGTTCTTCGTGATGCACGACTACCAGAAGCAGCGGGTACTGACCTTCCTCGACCCGGAGAGCGACCCGTTGGGCACGGGCTGGAACATCATCCAGTCGAAGGCTGCAATCGGTTCGGGGGGAGTGTTCGGCAAGGGCTGGCTGCTCGGTACCCAGTCGCACCTGGACTTTTTGCCCGAAAGCCACACCGACTTCATCATCGCCGTACTGGGCGAGGAATTCGGCCTGGTCGGCATCTGCCTGTTGCTGATTGTCTATCTGTTGCTGATCGGCCGTGGCCTGATGATCACGGCCCAGGCGCAGACCCTGTTCGGCAAGCTGCTCGCGGGCAGCCTGACCATGACCTTTTTTGTATACGTGTTCGTCAATATCGGAATGGTCAGCGGCCTTCTCCCCGTGGTGGGCGTGCCGCTGCCGTTTATCAGCTATGGCGGAACATCGTTGGTGACGCTGCTGTCAGCGTTTGGCGTTCTGATGTCGATCCACACGCACCGCAAATGGATCGCACAGGTTTGAATAAGGTGAAGAATTTCATGCAAGCAGTGCGTAACTGGGCTGCCCGTTGTGCGCCGTGGATCGGCGCGGTGGGCCTGTTCGGCGCTGTACAGCTGGCCCATGCCGGCGATTACCAAGGCTCGCCGCAGGTGGCCCAGTTTGTCGGCGAAATGAGCCGCGACTATGGCTTTGCCCCTGAGCAGCTGATGGGCGTGTTCGCTGACGTGCAGCGAAAGCAGTCGATCCTCGACGCGATCTCGCGCCCGGCCGAACGGGTCAAACCGTGGAAGGACTACCGGCCGATGTTCCTCACCGACGCGCGTATCGCCCGTGGTGTGGACTTCTGGCGCCAGCACGAGGCGGTATTGGCCCGTGCCGAGCAGGAATACGGCGTGCCGGCACAGTACATCGTCGCCATCATCGGTGTGGAAACGTTCTTTGGCCGCAACACCGGCAACTACCGGGTGATCGATGCCCTGTCGACCCTGGGCTTCGACTACCCGCCTCGGGCTGAATTCTTCCGCAAGGAACTGCGCGAATTCCTGTTGCTGGCCCGCGATGAACAGCTCGACCCGCTCACGCTCAAAGGCTCCTACGCCGGCGCCATGGGCCTGCCGCAGTTCATGCCGAGCAGCTTCCGTAACTTTGCGGTGGACTTCGACGGCGACGGTCACATCAACATCTGGAACAACCCGGACGATGCCATCGGCAGCGTCGCCAGCTACTTCAAGCGTCATGGCTGGGTGGCCGGTGGGGGCGTGGTCAGCCGCGCCTGGGTGGATGGCGCACGCGCCGACGAAGGCCTGACCACAGGCATCGAGCCTGTGAAAACCGTCGGGGAGTTGCGCGCGCTCGGCTGGTCGGTTCATGATTCGCTGCGCGATGATCTGCCGGTTACCGCTTTCCGCCTTGAGGGTGACAATGGCCCCGAGTACTGGGTGGGCCTGAAGAACTTCTACGCGATCACGCGTTACAACCGCAGCGTGATGTATGCCATGGCGGTGCATCAGCTTGCGGAACAGCTGGTTCAAGTACGGGGCGTCAAGTAATGCGCGCAATCATCTCTGCCAACTCTTTCAAGCTGCTCACCTGCCTCGCCGTTGGCGTGGTGCTGGCCAGTTGCTCCTCCAATCGCCCGGCCCAGCAAAGCAGTGGCAACGTCGTTCGCAGCCAGCCAGGCCTGGACATCAACCGGGCACACAAGGACGGCGCACCGTGGTGGGACGTGGATGTGAACAAGATCCCCGATGCCACGCCGACCGTGCATACGGGCAACTACAAGGCCAACCCGTACACGGTGCTGGGCAAGACCTACTACCCGATGCAGGACTCGCGCAACTACCGCGCCGAGGGCACCGCGTCGTGGTATGGCACCAAGTTCCATGGGCAGAACACCGCCAACGGCGAGCTGTATGACCTGTACGGCATGAGTGCAGCGCACAAGACGCTGCCGCTGCCGGCCTATGTGCGGGTGACCAACCTGGCCAACGGTCGCAGCGTGATCCTGCGGGTGAACGACCGTGGTCCGTTCTATTCCGACCGTATCATCGACCTGTCCTATGCGGCGGCGAAAAAGCTGGGTTACGCCGAGATCGGCACCGCGCATGTGCGCGTCGAGGGTATCGACCCGCAGCAGTGGTGGGCCCAGCGTGGCCAGACGCCGCCGATGGTGCTCAAAGAACCGCAGGTAGCCCAGACCCAGGCGATCCCGGCCAACACCGGGCGTGTCGAGCAATGGACCCCGCCGCCGCAGCAGCACGCAGCGCCGGTGGTGCCGGTGCAGGTGGGAGGCAACAACGTGCCGGCGGGCAACGGCGGCAGCTTCCTGCAGGTAGGCGCCTTTGCCAACCCGGACGCAGCCGAGCTGCTGCGCTCCAAGCTCAGCACCATGGTCAATGCGCCGGTGTTCATCAGCTCGATCGTGCGTAACCAGCAGACCCTGCACCGCGTACGCCTGGGGCCGATCGGCAGCCAGGGCGAGATCCAGCAGGCACAAGACAGCATCCGCCTGGCGAACTTGGGGCAGGCCAAGCTGGTCACAGCAGACTGACCGTTTATATGGGGCGGCCATCAGCGTGGCCGCAACCAAACTGTCGGTTTTGTCATGAATTGCCGGGCGCGCCCATGTACAATGACGGCTTTTGCCCGCAGCGACATAAAGCCGCACGTTCGTGGGCCAGGCCGACGGCCACAAAACTAGACTGACTGGCGCTGGGCACACGATCTTGCCCAGGGAACATCTCAGACCATTAGCGATTTTCGAGAGACGGATGAACATCACCAACCTTGCCAAACGACTTTGCCTGCCTGTACTGCTGATGATCACGCCTGCCGCCTTCGCGGCTGAGCAGATGACGCCGGCACCACCTCAATTGGCAGCCAAGTCCTACGTACTCATGGACGCGTCCAGCGGCAACGTGCTGGTCGAGAACAACGGTGACGAGCGCCTGCCGCCGGCCAGCCTGACCAAGCTGATGACCGCCTACATCGCCACCCTGGACATCCGCCGTGGCCAGATCGGTGAAAACGACCCGGTCACCGTCAGCGAAAACGCCTGGCGTACTGGCGGTTCGCGCATGTTCATCAAGGTGGGCAGCCAGGTGACCGTCAGCGATCTGCTGCACGGCATCATCATCCAGTCCGGCAACGACGCTTCGGTCGCCCTGGCCGAGCACATCGCCGGCAGCGAAGATGCCTTCGCCGACATGATGAACAAGACGGCTGCCGACCTGGGCATGACCAACAGCCACTTCATGAACCCGACCGGCCTGCCGCACCCGGACCACTATTCGTCGGCGCACGACATGGCCACCCTGGCCCGTGCGATCATCACCGTCGACCCGGCCCACTACGCCATCTATTCGCAGAAGGAATTCTTCTGGAACAACATCAAGCAGCCGAACCGCAACCTGCTGTTGTGGCGTGACAAGACCGTCGATGGCCTGAAAACCGGCCACACTGACGAAGCTGGCTACTGCATGGTGGCTTCGGCCGTTCGCGACGGCCAGCGCCTGATCGCCGTGGTGTTCGGTACCAACAGCGAGCAATCGCGTGCTGCCGAAACCCAGAAGCTGCTGACCTATGGCTTCCGCTTCTTCGAAACCCAGACCTTCTACCAGAAGGGCACCGAGCTGACCCAGGCTCCTGTCTGGAAGGGCGCCACCGGCCAGATCAAGGCTGGCCTGGCCGACGACCTGACCATGACTATGCCTAAAGGCCAATTGAAGCGTCTGCAGGCTTCGATGACCATGAACCCGCAGCTCACCGCACCCATCGCCAAAGGTGACGTGATCGGCAAAGTGGAAGTCAAACTGGACGAGAAAGTGGTTCACAGTGCCGACCTGATCGCCCTCGATGGCGTCGAGGAAGGTGGTTTCTTCCGCCGTATGTGGGATAGCATCCGTCTATTCTTCTACGGGTTGTTCAACTGATACGTGACCTGCATGCCCCCGCGTATCTCGCGGGGGCGTTGTTGTTGCCACGGCTTACGAGGCCGTTTCCGCCATGAGCGAACCAGACGTCAAGTCGCATAAAATCGAATTCCCTTGCGACGATTACCCGATCAAGGTAATCGGCGATACCGTTGTCGGCTTCAAGGACACCGTGATCGAAATCCTCAGCAAGCACGCCAAAGTCGACCTTTCCACCCTGGCCGAGCGCCAGAGCAAGGAAGGCAAGTACACCACCGTGCAATTGCACATCGTTGCCGAAAGCGAGAACCAGCTGCACGATATCAACAGCGCCCTGCGCGCTACTGGCATCGTGAAAATGGTGCTTTGATGTCCGCCTGCCTCGGTTTTCGCGAGCTTGGTCTGCAGCCCTACGAACCGGTGCTGGAGGCCATGCGTCGCTTCACCGAGCAGCGCACCCCGGACAGTCAGGATGAAATCTGGCTGGTCGAGCATCCTGCGGTCTTCACCCAGGGCCAGGCTGGCAAGGCCGAGCACCTGCTGGTGCCGGGCGACATCCCGGTGGTGCAGACCGACCGCGGCGGCCAGGTGACCTACCATGGCCCCGGGCAGTTGGTGGCCTACCTACTGCTGGATGTGCGCCGGCTGGGCTTTGGGGTGCGCGAGCTGGTCAGCCGTATCGAGCAGACGCTGGTCGAGCTGCTCGCCAGTTACGACGTGCAGGCTTCTGCCAAGCCCGACGCCCCGGGCGTCTATGTCGATGGAGCGAAAATCGCCTCCCTCGGCCTGCGAATTCGCAACGGCCGTTCGTTCCACGGCCTTGCCCTGAACGTGGACATGGACCTTGCGCCATTCCGCCGAATCAACCCCTGCGGCTATGCGGGGCTGGCGATGACCCAGCTGCGCGACCTGGCAGGTCCGATCGAACTCGACGAGGTCAGGACAAGGCTGCGCGGACAGCTGGTCAAGCACCTCGACTACGCTGAGCAGACGACCCTCACGGGCGGAATCGACTGAATATGACAACTGTGCAAGAAGCCGTGCCGAACCTGATACCCACCCAGGATGTCACCCCGCGCCCAGCGCCGAAGAAGGTGGAAGCTGGGGTAAAACTGCGTGGCGCCGAAAAGGTGGCGCGCATCCCGGTGAAGATCATCCCCACCGAAGAGCTGCCTAAAAAGCCTGACTGGATTCGCGTGCGTATTCCGGTATCGCCCGAGGTAGACCGCATCAAGCAACTGCTGCGCAAGCACAAGCTGCACAGCGTGTGTGAAGAGGCTTCCTGCCCGAACCTGGGCGAGTGCTTCTCGGGTGGTACCGCCACCTTCATGATCATGGGTGACATCTGCACCCGTCGTTGCCCGTTCTGTGACGTGGGCCACGGCCGGCCGAAGCCGCTGGACCTGGACGAGCCGAAAAACCTGGCGGTCGCCATTGCCGACCTGCGCCTGAAGTACGTGGTGATCACCTCGGTGGACCGCGACGACCTGCGTGACGGTGGTGCCCAGCACTTTGCCGACTGCATCCGCGAGATCCGCGCGCTGTCGCCGGGCGTGCAGTTGGAAACCCTGGTGCCGGACTACCGTGGCCGTATGGACGTCGCGCTGGAAATCACCGCGCAAGAGCCGCCAGATGTGTTTAACCACAACCTCGAAACCGTACCGCGCCTGTACAAGGCCGCGCGCCCGGGCTCGGACTACGACTGGTCGCTGGACCTGCTGCAGAAGTTCAAGCAGATGGTCCCGCATGTACCTACCAAGTCGGGCCTGATGCTCGGCCTGGGCGAGACCGACGAGGAAGTGATCGAAGTGATGCACCGCATGCGCGAGCATGACATCGACATGCTCACCCTCGGCCAGTACCTGCAGCCGTCGCGCAGCCACCTGCCGGTGCAGCGTTTCGTGCACCCGGACACCTTTGCCTGGTTCGCCGAGGAAGGTTACAAGATGGGCTTCAAGAACGTCGCCTCCGGCCCGCTGGTGCGTTCTTCGTACCACGCTGACCAGCAGGCCCACGAAGCCAAGATCAAGCTCTGAGCCTGGTCTGAGGCACGCATGCCGATGCACGCCGAAGGGCGGCATCGGCATTTTTGTTTGTGTACCAAGCGCTGCAAGGAGCCGCAATGAACTGCGCCGAAACCTTACTACCGAGCCTGCCAGCCGCGTTGCCGGCTAACGCCTGCTTTGCCATTGTCGCCCCGGCAGGCGCGGCGCGGCTGGATACGCACAAGGTCAGCCAGTGGTTTGCCGACCGTGGCTACAGCTGCCGCCTGTACCCCGCTGTTAACCAGGCCCAGGGCTACCTGGCAGGCTCCGACCAGCAGCGCTTGCAAGACTTGCACGATGCCTTTGCCGATCCGGCCATCGACGCCATCCTGTGCATGCGCGGTGGTTACGGCAGTATGCGCCTGCTCGACCGGCTGGATTTTGACCTGATTCGGCGCAACCCCAAGCCGTTGATCGGCTACAGCGACATTACCGCACTGCACACGGCGATCTATCGGCATAGCGGGCTGGTTACCTTCCATGGTGGGATGCTCAATGCCGACCTTTTGGGGGCGAAGTTGCCTCCAACTGAGTCGTCGTTGCTGGCGCAGCTGGCAGGGCATGTGCGGGCAGGCGAGCAGATCGTGCACCCGACGGACTATCCCTTGAGCAGTGTATTGGCGGGTGTGGCCAGTGGTCCGCTGCTGGGCGGCAACCTGTCGATGCTGGGTGCGACCATGGGGACGCTGGCCGAACTGGATACGCAGGGGTGCATTCTGTTTATCGAGGACGTCAACGAGCCGTTGTACCGGGTGGACCGGCTGCTGACCCAGTTGCGTCTGGCGGGCAAGCTGGAAGGGGTTAAGGGCGTGCTGGTTGGGGATTTTGCCGGGATTACCACGGCGGCGCTTGCACCGTTGCTGGAGGAAACCTTTGCGCCTCTGGGGATACCGGTGCTGGCGGGGTGGCGCAGTGGGCATTGTGACCCGAATGTGTGCTTGCCGTTGGGGGCGCGGGTGAGGCTGGACAGTGATCGGCAGCGTCTGGTGTTGGAGCAGGATCTGTTCAAGGCTTGAGATTGCCGGGGCTGCAAAGCAGCCCCAGAAATTTCATTGGCCACGCAGGCTCTCAAGCAGCTTGTGGGTCGGATACCCATCCGCCGGCCACCCCAGCCCCTGCTGGGCATTGCGAATGGCCTTGCGGGTATTGGCGCCGATAATGCCATCAGCATTCCCGGCCTCATGCCCGTTGCTGTTCAGCAGGTTCTGCAATTCCATACGCTCGCTGCGGCTCAGCGGCAGGTCTTCCTTCGGCCAGCTGCCGGCAATGAAGCCCCAGCCGCTGAAGCGATCCCCCAGCAAGCTCACCGCCAGCGCGTAGGACGACGAGTTGTTGTACTTGAGGATGGCGCGGAAGTTGTCCAGCACCAGGAACGCCGGCCCACGCGCACCCGCCGGCAGCAGCAGGGCGGCAGACAACTGGTTGCTGTTGGCCGGCAGTTGCGTGCCTGCAGGCAGTTTCACGCCCATCGCCAGCCATTCGCTCACCGGTTTGCGCAGCACGCCATCGGCTTGCCAGAAATCGAAACCAGCCGGCACCTGTACCTCGAAGCCCCACGGTTGGCCACGTTTCCAGCCCGAGCTCTGCAGGTAGTGCGCGGTCGAAGCCAGGGCATCCGGTGTGCTGTTCCAGATGTCGCGGCGGCCATCGCCGTCGAAGTCCACGGCATGGGTGTTGTAGGTGGTCGGGATGAACTGGGTCTGGCCCATGGCGCCGGCCCACGAGCCGCGCATGGCTTCAGGCTGGATATCACCATGCTGGATGATTTGCAGCGCAGCGATCAGCTGGTCCTGGGCGAACTGTGGGCGGCGGCCTTCGTAGGCCAGGGTGGCCAGTGAGCGGATCACCGACTTGTTGCCCTGGAATTGACCGAAGTTGCTTTCCATGCCCCACACCGCGACCAGCACCTGGCGGTCCACGCCATAGCGTTGTTCGATACGTGTCAGCAGCTCGGCATTCTGCTCCAGCAGCTTCTTGCCATTGCGCACGCGCAGGGGCGACAGGGCGCCTTCGAGGTATTCCCACACCGGGCGGGTGAACTCCGGCTGGCTGCGGTCGGCCTTGATCACGTCCATGTCAGGGGTGACGCCGAGGAACGCGCGGTCGAAGGTGCTGGGTGAAATCCCGGCTTGCAAGGCCTGTTGGCGGAAGCCGGCCTGCCACTGGGCGAAGGTTTGCAGAGGCTGGATTTCAGTGCTGACGTCAGGCGTCGCGCCGGGCACGGTTACCACGGGAGCGGGTTGCGCAGGGGCCAGCGGCAGTGCGTCGGCGGCGGTGGGTTTTTCCGCGCAGGCCACAAGCAGGATGAAGCTGGAGGCCGCGATCAGCTGGCGGGTTTCCCAACGGGGGAGAAGACGGAAGAGCATGCACAGATCCAGAATTGCAGGTCAGGTGACGACCATACCATGCCTGCGCTTGCGATGCTTTCATGCAGCCAAAAAGTAGGAAGCCTCCCAATCTCTCGATTGGAAGGCTTCGCGGCGGTAGCTGCCTTTGCCCTTGGCCGGTTGTTCCTGGCGGCAGCGGAACAGCGGTTGGGCGATGATGGACTTGGCCTTGTTGGGGCCGTGCTTTTTCGGCTTTTTGCTCATAGTGCAGGTTCCCGGTGGGTGGTTTTGGGACGCACTGTAGGGCTTGGGGCGGGGGCGGGCCAATTGATTGTGTTTATGGTCGATCGCAGTCCTGTGGGAGCGGGCATGCCCGCTCCCACAGCGACCCCAGTTATTCCGGAGGTAGCGCCAGACGCTGGCCAGCCATCAGCAGCGACAGCCGCGCCAAACCCGTCCAAGGAGAGCCCTCGGCCTGCCCCTTGATCTGCGCGTCGATACGCTGGGCATCCTGCAGCAACTGCGCCCAGCGTTGCGCCGACAAGCGCTGCAGGGCTTTGCTGACCAACGGTCGGCGTTTGTCCCAGATCGGCGGGCGGGCCTGGCTGAAGGCCTTGTCCAGCGGTACACCCTGGCTGAACTGTTGGGCTAGCCCAGCCAGCTGGCGCAGCTCACGGGCCAGGGCCCAGAGGATGACCGGTGGTTCTACACCCTCACCACGCAATCCTTCGAGCATGCGCAGGGCATGCGCGGCTTCGCCATTGAGAATGGCGTCCACCAGGCCGAAGACATCGAAGCGGGCGCTATCAGCAACAGCGGCCTGCACGGTTTCCACGGTGATCTGGTTGCCGTCGGCCAGCAGCTTGAGCTTTTCGATTTCCTGCGCCGCTGCCAGCAAGTTGCCTTCCACGCGCGCGGCAATCAGGTCGATAGCGTCACGCTGTGCCGACAGGCCGGCCTGTTGCAGGCGCTGGTTGATCCACTGCGGCAGCTGGTGCACGTCCACCGGCCAGATCTGGATGAACTGGCAATGCGCGCCTTCGATCAACGCCTTGCCCCACTTGGTCTTTTGCGCACTACCGTCGAGCTTGGGCAGGCTGACCAGCAGCAGGGTGTCTTCGGCGGGGTTGGCGCAGTATTCCATCAGCGCCGCGGCGCCTTTGTCACCAGGTTTGCCCGAAGGCAGGCGCAGCTCCAGCAGGCGGCGTTGTGCGAACAGGGAAAGGCTGGCGCCAGCCTGGAGCAGGGTGCCCCAGTCGAAGTTGGCGTCGGCACTGAACACCTGGCGCTCGTCGAAACCTTGTTGACGCGCGGCATTACGAATGGCGTCTGCGGCTTCCTGGCATAGCAACGGGTCGTCACCGCTGACCACGTAGACCGGTGCCAAGGTACCTTGCAGGTGCTTGTTGAGTTGGGCGGGGGCGAGTTTCATGGGAAACAGGGGGGCACCCGAAGGTGCCCCACACGGGCTTAGTTGCCCGGTACTTCCAGCGGCGACTGCTGAGGCGTTTCGGCCTGCTGACGGCGGGCAGCTTCCAGCGCGGCGGCTTCGGCCTGGGCGCGTTCGTCGGCTTTGCGCTGCAGCTCGTCCAGTTGGGACGGGCTCAGCATCTGCAGGCGCACGACCATGGCGTTGACCAGATCGCGGCGCATTTCTTCACGGGCGCGGTTGGCTTCCTGCTCGGAACCGGTGATGTTCGAGCCGTCACGCAGGTAGATTTTGCGCACTTCCAGCTTGTCGCTCATCAGCTCCAGGTTGTTCAGGCCCTGAATGCTGTAGTTCAACACCGTGGTCAGCTCGTACTCGGCGGTACGGTTACCACTGTTGTAGGTGGCCGCGCGCTCGCGCTCCTGTTCGTTGGTCAGTACCAGGCGATACGGTGCGCCAGCATGTACGTTGACGCCGCTACGCTCCAGTACTTCACGCAGCTGGACCACGGTCGGGCCATAGGCGTTGCGCGCGCTGACGTCCATTTCCTTCACGCTCAGCTCGGTAGAGCCGGTGCCGCGCAGCTGGAAACCGCAGGCGCTGAGCATGACCGCCAGGCCGATTACCAGCAAATTGCGTTTGATCATGTTGTTGCTCCCTTGTGGGCCAGTTACGCCCGCCCGCAGTGACTGCGAGCGAGCGCTGCCATCAGTTGGCGACGATGTTGACCAGCTTGCCCGGTACCACGATGACCTTGCGGATGGTCAGGCCATCGATGAAGCGCAGGACGTTCTCGTTGCTGCGGGCAGCGGCTTCGACTTCTTCGCGGCTGGCAGCAGCCGGCATTTCGACCTGGCCACGCAGCTTGCCGTTGACCTGCACCACCAGGGTGATGGTGTCCTGCACCAGGGCTGCTTCGTCGACAGCTGGCCAGCCAGCGTCGATCACGGCCTGCTGGTGGCCCAGTTGCTGCCACAGCTCGTGGGAAATGTGCGGGGTGATCGGTGCCAGCAACAGGGTGACGGCTTCAAGGCCTTCCTGCAGCAGGGCGCGGTCCTGTTCGCTGGCCTGCGGGGCCTTTTCCAGCACGTTCATCACGGTCATCACCTGGGCGATGGCGGTGTTGAACTTGTGGAACTGGCCCACGTCGTTGCTGGCCTGCTTGATGGCTGCGTGGATGGCGCGGCGGATGACCTTCTGCGCGTCGTCCAGTGCTGTGACATCCAGTTTGCCCGGCAGGCCCTGGCTGACGTGAGCCTGAGCCAGGCGCCAGACGCGGCGCAGGAAGCGGCTGGCACCTTCGACGCCGGAGTCGGACCATTCCAGGCTCATGTCGGGCGGCGAGGCGAACATCATGAACAGGCGGCAGGTGTCGGCACCGTAGGCTTCGATCATCGACTGCGGGTCGACGCCGTTGTTCTTCGATTTCGACATCTTCTCGGTGCCGCCGATTTCCACCGGCAGGCCGTCGGTCTTCAGGCGAGCACCAATAATCTTGGCCTTGGCATCGCGCTCGATTTCGACATCGGCCGGGTTGAACCAGTCCTTGCCGCCGTTGCTGGCCACGCGGTAGTAGGTTTCGGCGACGACCATGCCCTGGGTCAGCAGGTTCTTGAACGGCTCGTTCGAAGTAACCAGGCCTTCGTCACGCATCAGCTTGTGGAAGAAGCGCGCGTACAGCAGGTGCAGGATCGCGTGCTCGATACCGCCGATGTACTGGTCGACCGGCAGCCAGTGGTTGGCGGCTTTCGGGTCTACCAGGCCCTTGTCGTAGTTCGGCGAAGCGTAGCGGGCGAAGTACCAGGACGACTCGACGAAGGTGTCCATGGTGTCGGTTTCGCGCTTGGCCGCAGTGCCGCATTTCGGGCAGGTGCACTCATAGAATTCCGGCATGCGCGCCAGCGGCGAGCCGGCGCCATCCGGCACCACGTTCTCGGGCAGGGTGACCGGCAGCTGGTCTTCCGGCACCGGCACGTCGCCGCAGGACGGGCAGTGGATGATCGGGATCGGGCAGCCCCAGTAGCGCTGGCGGCTGATACCCCAGTCACGCAGGCGGAACTGGGTACGCGACTTGCCCAGTTCCTTGCGGATCAGAGCGGCTTCGATGGCATCGAAGGCGCCGGCGAAGTCCAGGCCGTCGAACTCGGCGGAGTTGATCAGCTGGCCGTGCTCGCCATAGGCGGCCTGCCACTCGCTGCCCACTTCATCGCCCGCGCTGGTGCGCACCACGGCCTTGATCGGCAGGTTGTACTTGTGGGCGAACTCGAAGTCGCGCTCGTCGTGGGCCGGCACGGCCATCACGGCGCCATCGCCGTAGTGCATCAGCACGTAGTTGGCGACCCATACCGGCAGCTTCTCGCCGGTCAGCGGGTGCTCTACCAGCAGGGAAGTGGCCATGCCTTTCTTCTCCTGGGTGGCCATGTCGGCCTCGGCAACGCTGCCGCTCTTGCACTCGTCGATGAACGCCTGCAGCGCCGGGTTGCCCTGAGCCGCCTGGGTGGCCAGCGGGTGCTCGGCGGCGACGGCGACGTAGGTGGCGCCCATCAGCGTGTCGGGACGGGTGGTGAAGACCTTCAGGGTGCCTTCGTGGCCGATGGTGGCCTGGTCGTACGGGAACTGTACTTCCATGCCGCGCGACTTGCCGATCCAGTTGCGCTGCATGGTCTTGACCTGCTCAGGCCAGCCCGGCAGCTCGTCGAGGCTTTCCAGCAGCTCGTCGGCGTAGTCGGTGATGCGGAAGTAGTACATCGGGATTTCGCGCTTTTCGATCAGCGCGCCCGAACGCCAGCCACGGCCGTCGATGACCTGCTCGTTGGCCAGTACGGTCTGGTCTGCCGGGTCCCAGTTCACGGTACCGTTCTTGCGGTAGATGATGCCTTTCTCGAACAGGCGGGTGAACAGCCACTGCTCCCAACGGTAGTAGTCGGGTTTGCAGGTGGTGACTTCACGTGCCCAGTCGATGGCCAGACCCAGGCTCTTGAGCTGGGTCTTCATGTAGTCGATGTTTTCGTATGTCCACTTGGCCGGGGCGACGTTGTTTTTCATCGCCGCGTTTTCCGCGGGCATGCCGAATGCGTCCCAGCCCATCGGCTGCAGGACGTTCTTGCCCAGCATGCGCTGGTAACGGGCAATCACGTCGCCGATGGTGTAGTTGCGAACGTGGCCCATGTGTAGCTTGCCGCTCGGGTACGGGAACATCGATAGGCAATAGTAGGTGTCTTTGCCTGGCTGTTCGGTAACAGCGAACGATTGTTGCTCGTCCCAGAACTTCTGGGCGGCGGCTTCGATATCACGGGGCGTGTATTGTTCGTGCATGGCTACTTTTGGCTGAGAGAGAAGAGACCTTGTTCCAGGCAGCGGAACCTCGCTGCGTCCGGCACTCCGGTGTCGTTTAGAGTGAACGCCGTAGCATACAGCAGCGCTGCGCATCGTGGGAAACCTTCGTTGCGAATGGCCGCTGGTCGCAGCACCCGGCTGCTTTTCATGGCGCCGCTAAGCTCAGATGTGGGGGGAGATATTCTTTATCTTCAATTGAGGTGAACGGATGGGAGAGACGCAGCTACCCGCAATGAAACCGGAGCTTTACGAGCGCCTGATCGACCGGCTTGGCCTGGCACTGGAAGTGGCAAGGACCTCGGTACGATTGCGCGACGAGATGCCAGCCGAGCTGGAGTTGCGTGGCCTGAGCCACGCAGAGTTCGAAGTGATCAAGGCTTACCTGGAATCCCTCCCGGAGCGCCACAATGCCTCTGTCGGCAGTTACCCGCAAGCGGAGCCGACATCGGCCAAGATCCTCTGGCTCAAGGACAAGAAACGCCCCGCCAATCCGGCGAGATCCAGGACGCTGCCACATCGCTAGCCGTTCAGGACGCCAGGCGCGGGCTATCGCGCGCCGGTTCTTCACTATCACACAACTCACGATCGGCGCCGGCCGCACCCTTGTTGACCGGCGCCGATCCTTCTAGGCTGCACGCCTGCCAAGGAGGTGTGGCCGATGCCGATCCGATTCTTCATCAAACAATGGCTGATGCCGCCGGGCATCCTGTTTCTGCTGCTGCTTGCGGCGTGGTGGCTGCGTGCTCGACGGCCACGGTTGGCGGCGTTGTGCTTTGCCATGGGGCTTGGTGGCCTGTGGCTGATGAGTTTGCCGCTGGTGGTGCAGGAAACCGCGCATAGGCTGGAAAGCGAGCCTCCCTTGGCCGTAAACGACTGGACCGCGCTTGCGCGGCGGGCGGATGCCATTGTGGTGCTGGGCGCAGGGCGTGAGCGCGGCGATCCGGCCTGGGGCGGTAGCGACCAGCCCACGGCCACGGCTTTGGAGCGCATGCGTTTTGCTGCGCAGTTGGCCAAGGCGTCAGGCCTTCCGGTGCTGACCAGTGGTGGGTTGCACTATGGCACGCCGCCGAGCGAAGCGCGGTTGATGGCGGATCGCCTTCACGAAGACTTTGCTGTTGACGTGAAGTGGCGTGAAGAGGCCAGCCGCACGACCTGGGAAAATGCCCAGTTCACGGCCAAGGTGCTGCAGCCGTTGGGGATTCGTCGTGTGGTGGTGGTGACCCAGGCCTGGCACATGCAGCGCTCGCGCTGGAGCTTTGAGCAGGCGGGGTTCGAGGTGGTGCCGGCGCCGGTGGGGTTCCTGGGGCAGGATCATGCGCGGCCGTTTGGCGGGTTGCTGCCGGAGAGCCGGGCGATGTGGCAGAGCGGGCAGTTGTTTAATGAGGTGGTGGGGTTGGTGGGGTATCGGATTTTCTATTGAGCCTTGCACTGCCTGTACCGGCCTCTTTGCGGGCTTGCCCGCGAAGAGGCCGGTACAGGATAACTCAAACGGTTTTGGCGATGCGGCCTGCCAGCAATGCCCAGCCCAGCAGCAATGCACAGACAATCGCCAACGGCCACGAACGCCATTGCAGGTAAGGCGTCAGTTGCTGCATCGGCACCACCTCGCCATACAGCACCGCCTGCTGGAACTGCGGAATCTGCGTGGTAATACGGCCAAACGGGTCGATCAGCGCGGTCACGCCGTTGTTGGTGGCGCGGATCATCCAGCGTCCGGCTTCAAGCGCGCGCATCTGCGCCATCTGCAGGTGCTGCAACGGGCCGATCGAGGTGCCGAACCAGGTGTCATTGCTGATGGTCAGCAGCAGGTCGCTGCGTGCCGCCAGGCCAGCAGCAAACTCGGGGTAGACCACTTCGTAGCAGATGTAAGGCGCAATCTGATAACCCTTGGCCTGCAGCAGTGGCTGGTCTTCCGGCCCGCGGGCGAAGTCCGACATGGGCAGGTTGAAGAACTCGATGGCGCCACGCAGCATGTCCTGCAACGGGACGTACTCGCCAAACGGCACCAGCTTCTGCTTGAGGTAGGTGCCGTCACCTTCACCGGTCACGGTGATGCCGTTGTAGTAGCGGCGCTGATGGTGCACCACTTCCCGCACGGGCACGCCGGTGATCAGCGCCGAATGCCGCTCGGCAGCAAAACGGCCCATCACGTCGATGTAGCCTTGGGCCTGGTCCTTGAGCACCGGCACCGCCGTTTCTGGCCACACCAGCAAATCCACGGGCTTTGAGCTGAAACTCAAGTCACGGTACAGGGCCAGTTGCGCGTCGATGTGCGCAGGGTCCCATTTCAGGTCTTGCTCGACGTTGCCCTGAATGGCCGCCACTTTCAACGGGTCACCTACCGGTTTGGTCCAGGCGTGGCCCTTGAGCGCCAGGCCCAGTGCCCATGGGGCCAACAACAGCAGGCAGCCCACGGCCAGGAACGAGGGGCGGGCACGCAGGCGGTGCAGGTTGCACAGCAGGGCAGCAGTGAGCGCCAGCGTGAAGGAAATCAGCCACACGCCGCCCAGCGGCGCCAGGCCGGCCAACGGGCCGTCCAGCTGGCTGTAGCCGGCGTAAAGCCAGGGGAAACCGGTCAGGAACCAGCCGCGAAAGGCCTCTTGCAGCAGCCACAGCGCCGCGAAGCACAGGGCATCGGCCAGCGGCGCTTCGTTGCGCCGTAGCCAGCGTGCCCACAGCCAGGTGGGCAAGGCAAAGAACCAGGCCAGCGCGGCGAAGAACGCCAGCAGCAGCAGAATCGCCAGCAGCGGCGAGGCGCCGCCGTAGGTGTTCATGCTGACGTAAATCCACCAGGTGCCGGCGCCATACAGGCCAAAACCGAACCACCAGCCACGCCACATGGCCTGGCGCGGGCTGAGCTCGCGCAGGCCAAGGTAGAGCATGGCGATGGACAACACGGCCAGCGGCCAGATGTCGAATGGCGCCAGGGCCAGGAGTGTGGAGGCACCGGCCGCCAGGGCCAGCAGGTTACCGGGCCAGCCGGGGCGGGTGATCCAACGCATGTTTGTCCTTAACGGGTGATCGGGGTCAGGCGCAGCAAGTGTATCCGCCGGCTGTCGGCGTTGAGAATACGGAACTTGTAAGACCCGATCTCGGTAGTTTCGTTGCGCTTGGGCAGGTGGCCGAAGGCGCTCATCACCAGGCCGCCGACCGTGTCGAACTCGTCATCGGAGAACTCGCTGTCGAAGAACTCGTTGAAGTTGTCGATCGGGGTAAGCGCCTTCACCAGGAAGTCACCGCTGGGCAGCGGTTTGATGTAGCTGTCTTCCTCGACGTCGTGCTCGTCCTCGATGTCGCCAACGATCTGCTCCAGCACGTCCTCGATGGTCACCAGGCCCGCCACACCGCCATATTCGTCGATGACGATGGCCATGTGGTTATGGTTGGCACGGAACTCGCGCAGCAACACGTTCAGGCGCTTGGACTCGGGCACGAAGGTGGCCGGACGCAGCAGATCCTTGATGTTGAAGCTGTCGCCGTTTTCCTTGAGGATCAGCGGCAGCAGGTCTTTGGCGAGCAGGATCCCGAGTACGTCGTCATGGCTTTCGCCGATTACCGGGTAGCGCGAGTGCGCGGCGTCGATCACCGCCGGCAGGAATTCGCGCGGCGACTGGCTGGCCTTGATGCTGATCATCTGCGAACGCGGGACCATGATGTCGCGAACCTGCAGGTCGGCGACCTGGATGGCGCCTTCGACGATGGTCAGTGCTTCGCTGTCCAGCAGCTTGTTCTGGTGGGCTTCGCGCAGCAGCTCAAGCAGCTCCTGGCGGTTTTTCGGCTCATGGGCAAAAGCCTGGGTCAGTTTACCCAGCCAGGACTTCTGCCCGTTGCTCGATCGATCTTCGCTCATGGCGGTTCTCGTGATCCTTCGTGTATCAGTGTGTGATTGAGTCGGTTTCATCTTCGGCATACGGGTCGGGGTGACCCAGTTCTGCCAGCAATTCCCGTTCCAGGCCTTCCATTTCCTCGGCTTCCTCATCCTCGATGTGGTCGTAACCGAGCAGGTGCAGGCAACCATGGATGACCAGGTGTGCCCAGTGCGCTTCGAGCGACTTGCCCTGTTCGGCCGCTTCACGCTCGACCACCGCCACGCAGATGACCAGGTCGCCCAGCAGCGGGATATCGAGCAGGTCGTCAGGCACGTCGGCCGGGAACGACAGCACGTTGGTCGCGTAGTCCTTGTGCCGGTAGGTGTGGTTCAGCTCGCGGCCTTCGGCTTCGTCGACCAGGCGAATGGTCATTTCCGAGTCGGCACTGCGCTGGCGCAGGGCCAGTTCGCACCAGCGGCGGAAGGCGGCGTCATCCGGGGCGGCAGCGTCCGTGGCCCGTTGAATATCAAGTTCAAGCATCTTTGCCGGGCGCCTCGGGCTTGGCCTGGCGGGCTTCGAAGCGGTCGTAGGCTTCGACAATGCGCTGCACCAGTGGGTGACGAACCACATCTTTGGGTTGGAAGTGGGTAAAGCTGATACCCGGAACGTCTTTCAGCACCTCGATGACGTGCGCCAGGCCCGACTTGGTGCCACGCGGCAGGTCGACCTGGGTGATGTCGCCGGTGATCACCGCCGTGGAGCCGAAGCCGATGCGGGTGAGGAACATCTTCATCTGTTCCAGCGTGGTGTTCTGGCTTTCGTCGAGGATGATGAAGCTGTTGTTCAGGGTGCGGCCACGCATGTAGGCCAGCGGGGCGATCTCGATCACCTGGCGCTCGATCAGCTTGGCCACGTGTTCGAAGCCGAGCATTTCGTACAGGGCGTCGTACAGCGGGCGCAGGTACGGGTCGATCTTCTGCGCCAGGTCGCCGGGCAGGAAGCCGAGTTTTTCGCCCGCCTCGACCGCCGGGCGTACCAGCAGGATACGGCGTACCTGTTCACGCTCAAGCGCGTCCACGGCGCAGGCCACGGCCAGGTAGGTCTTGCCGGTACCGGCCGGGCCGATGCCGAAGTTGATGTCGTTGGCCAGGATTTCCTTCACGTAGCGCTGCTGGTTGAGCCCGCGCGGGCGAATGTTGCCCTTGCGCGTACGCAGCGACACGCTGACCTCGTTGACGGCCGGGTTGTCGATGTTCTCGACGGCCGACTCCTGCAGGTACAGGTGTACGGTTTCCGGCGACAGGTCGGTGGCCTTGGTCTCGCGGTAGAGACGGCGCAGCAGCTGTTCGGCAGCGGAAGTGGTCTTGGGTTCGCCGATCAGTTCGAACTGATTGCCGCGGTTGCGGATTTCGATGGCCAGGCGCTGTTCGATCAGGCGCAGGTGCTCGTCGAACTGGCCGCACAGGTTGGCGAAACGGTGGGCCTCGAAGGGTTCGAGGATGAAACGATGGGGTTCTATGGGTGCGTTCAAGGTCGTTTTTAGCCGCTCGACGGCAATGGATGTGAACTCAAGAATAACCCTTGAATGGCAGTGGCGAAAGCACTGAAACGTTCAACGGTATGTAGGGCCGTTACAGCCGACACAGATCAGCAAACCTGTCTGCTATGATGCCCGCCTTTTCTTACGCATGTGTTATCCCGCCGAACATGAGCAAACGCGAACCTGCCATCTATAAAGTGATCTTCCTCAACCAGGGGCAGGTCTTCGAGATGTATGCCAAGCAGATCTACCAGAGCGACCTGTGGGGCTTTCTGGAAATCGAGGAGTTCGTGTTCGGCGAGCGCTCGCAACTGGTGGTGGACCCGAGTGAGGAAAAGCTCAAGAGCCAGTTCGAAGGGGTAGTCCGCAGTTTTGTGCCGATGCACTCGATCGTGCGCATCGATGAGGTGGAGCGCCTGGGCACGGCCAAGATCAGCGAAGCCAAGGGCGGCGGCAATGTCATGCCGTTCCCGATGCCGATGCCGGAAAGGTAAGCCTCAGGGGAGCGGCGAGAACGGCGTGCGCCCTTCGGCGTTCTGCAGTTCCAGCAGGTACTTGCGGAAGATCTGGCCGAGCACCTGAGTGGCGTGCTCAAGCTCGTCGCGGGGCATTTGCTCGGTCACTTCGTCGGCCATGTCCAGCGCATCTTCTGCGCCGTTGACGGCGGCCATCTTCAGCAGGATGTAGGCCTGCACGTTGTTGGCCTTGACCCCTTCGCCATGGAAGAACATGGCCCCCAGGCGGTACTGCGCGTCGGCGTGGCCTTGCAGCGAGGCCTTCTGAAACCAGTCCAGGGCTTTGTCGAGGTTTTTCGGCGTTTGCGTGTAGAAGTACTCGCCCAGTTCGAATTGCGCCTGGGCATCCCCTGCGGTTGCCGTCTGCTCGCAGGCCTTGAGGGCGTTTGCCAGGTCTTCAGGCTGAACGTTCAAGGTGCAGCGGCCCGTCGCCGGAATGAGCAACGAGTTACCGCCCTCCGCCAGGGCCAGCAGGGGCTGAAGAAGCAACAGGCAGCCCAGGGTCAGGGCGCGGCCGGTGCGGTTCATGGGGATCGACTTACCTCTGCAAAGCTGCGGCCAATGTCTCTGGTGGCACATTATGGGATAAGCAGCGCCAACCTTACAAAGTTTTACTCGAATTTCTGCTTGGTTGGGGAAGTCAGCTGATTGTGCGGGGGTAATTATTTCCTGTGCCGGCCTCTTTGCGGGCAAGTCGGGGCGCCGAACCGCCGCTCCCACCGAGGCCGGTGCAGGCTAACCATTATTTCAGGGCTGCGAAGGCCTTTTCAGCCGCATCCAGGGTGATCTGCAACTCTTTGTCGCCATGGGCGATGGAGGTGAAGCCTGCCTCGAATGCGCTTGGTGCCAGGTACACGCCACCGTCCAGCATCAAATGGAAGAAGCGCTTGAAGCGCTCGGCATCGCTGGCCATCACGTCTTCGAAGGTGACGATGTCGTCGGCACCGCTGAAGTACAGGCCGAACATGGCGCCGGCCTGGGTGGTGACGAACGGTATGCCCGCGGCATCGGCGCGCTGTTGCAGGCCGTCGAGCATGCGGCTGGTGTAGTCGGTCAGCTCGGCGTGGAAGCCCGGACGGCTGATCAGCTTCAGCGTGGTCAGGCCGGCGGCCATGGCCAGCGGGTTGCCCGACAGGGTGCCGGCCTGGTAGACCGGGCCGAGCGGGGCGATGCAGCCCATGATTTCACGCTTGCCACCGAAGCAGCCGACCGGCATGCCGCCACCGACGATCTTGCCGAAGGTGGACAGGTCCGGCTTGATGCCGTAGTGGCCCTGGGCGCCGCCCAGGGAAACGCGGAAGCCGGTCATCACTTCGTCGAAGATCAGTACCACGCCGTGCTTGTCGCACTGCTCGCGCAGGCCTTCGAGGAAGCCCGGTGCCGGCGGTACGCAGTTCATGTTGCCGGCCACCGGCTCGACGATGATGCAGGCCACGGTCTGGCCGACGTCGGCCAGGGTCTTCTCGACGGCGGCGATGTCGTTGAACGGCAGGGTCAGGGTGTGCTTGGCGAAGTCAGCCGGTACGCCCGCCGAGCTTGGCACGCCCTGGGTCAGCAGGCCGGAACCGGCTTTTACCAGCAGGCTGTCGGAGTGGCCGTGGTAGCAGCCTTCGAACTTGATGATGGCATCACGGCCGGTGTAGCCACGGGCCAGGCGGATGGCGCTCATGGTGGCTTCGGTGCCCGAGCTGACCATGCGCACCATTTCCATGGACGGCACCAGCGAGCAGACCAGGTCGGCCATGTCGGTTTCCATGGCGGTCGGTGCGCCATAGGACAGGCCGTGCTCCAGCTGCTTGCGCACCGAGTTCAGCACGTCCGGGTGGCCGTGGCCGAGGATCATCGGGCCCCAGGAACCGACATAGTCGACGTAGCGCTTGTCGTCCTCGTCAACAACGTAGGCGCCTTCGGCATGCTTGAAGAACAGCGGCGTGCCGCCCACGCTTTTGAAAGCGCGCACTGGCGAGTTGACGCCACCGGGGATGTGCTTCTGGGCTTTGGCGAACAGGTCTTCGGAACGGGACATGAAAGTTCTCTCGAAATCAGGATGCGAACAAGGCGTTGAAGGCGCGGGCGCGGCGGGTAACTTCCTGCGCGCTGTCGGCACCGAACAGGCCGTGGATCACCGCCAGCAGGTCGGCGCCGTGGGCGACCAGCGGGGCGGCGTTGTCGAGGGTGATGCCGCCGATCACCGCGATCGGCAGTTTCACCTGGGCGCGTGCCTGCTCCAGCAGTTGGACGTTGGCAGCGGGCGCACCCGGCTTGGTGACGGAATTGAAGAAGCGGCCGAAGGCCACGTAGCTGGCCCCTTCGCTGGCGGCCTGGGCGGCCAGGTCGAGGCTGGCGTGGCAGGTGGAGCCGATGATTGCGCGGCGGCCGAGCAGGGCACGGGCCGGGGTCAGCGGGCCATCGGTCTGCCCCAGGTGTACGCCGACGCCCAGGCGTGCGGCCAGTTCGGCGTCGTCGTTGATGAGCAGTTGAGTGCCGTAGCGCTCGCAGAGCTTCATCAGCCCTTCGGCTTCGCGCAGGCGGCGCGCTGCATCGTCGCTTTTGTCGCGGTACTGCAGCAGGCACACGCCGCCTTCCAGTGCCGCCTCGACATGGGACAGGAAACGGCCGGCGAGCAGCTGGCTGTCGGTGATGGCGTACAGACCGCGTAGCTTCATGGAAGGCCTCGTATCAGGAGCAGAAGTCCAGGGGCAGGCGGCGCGGCACGTACTGGCCTTTGCCCAGCTGTTCGGCGTCACGCAGGGTGCGCCAGGTGTAGTCCAGTGCGCTGCGTACGGCGCTTTCCAGTTGCTCGCCAAGGGCCAGGCGGCCGGCCAGCGCGCTGGCCAGGGTACAGCCCGAGCCGTGATAGCTGCCCGGCAGGCGCTGGCAGGTCCAGGTGTGGTGCTTGCCGTCCTGGGTGTACAGGCGGTTGTGGATTTCGTCTTCGTCGCCGTGACCGCCGGTAATCAGCAGGTGTCTACAGAACGGCAAGAGTTTCTCGGCACACTCGTCGGCGGTGCCTTCGGGCAGTTCGGCGAGGATGCGTGCCTCAGGCAGGTTTGGCGTGGCGATGGTCGCCAGTGGCAGCAGGCGCTCGCGCAGGGCGTAGCCCACTTCGTCCTTGCCCAGGCGGCCACCGCCGCCGGCACGCAGCACCGGGTCGCACACCAGCGGCAGGTGTGGATGGGCAGCCAGCAGCTCGGCCACGGTGTCGACCATCTCGATCGAGCCGAGCATGCCCAGCTTGACGGCGGCCACCGTGGAGTCGGCCAGCACGGCATTGGCCTGGGCCAGTACCCACTCGCGGTCGAGCACGCGGAAGTCGGAAACGTTGACGGTATCCTGCACGGTCAGGGCGGTCACGGCGGGCGCAGCGTGACAGCCTTGGGCGATCAGGGCTTCGATATCTGCCTGCAAGCCGGCGCCGCCACTTGGGTCGTGGCCGGAGAGACAGAGGACAACGGGGCGGGAGCTGTAGGTATTCATGGTCGGCGAGCTTACCACCAAACCTGTTTGGGCGGATCGTCCGACAAACGAGTTTTGTTGATCGAACGGTCAGAATTATTTGTTTAGATCTTTTGAAAGCATTGATTTAGAGCCTTTTCTTTGATTTTTGATATGGCCGATTGCCAGGCTGCGAAGCTATGCTAGAGTGCTCGGATAACTCGACAAACGGGTTCTGCAGGATCACGTCGTCTCAAACGGATGGGAGGCAACCGCGACGCGACCGAGCAGGCCATGCTGGGGCTGTATGCGCTATTTGCTGATTGTGCTTCTGGGCTTGCTGCCCGTGCTGGCTGGAGCGGTCGATTTCGACAGCGCTACGCAGCACCTTCCATTGGGCAAGGCCATGCAGGTGTATGAAGACCTCGATGGCAGCGCCAGCATCGCCCAGGTCAGTGCCCCCGGGTTTGCCAAACATTTCCGCCCCCACGATAAAGACGTGCTGAATGCCGGTTACTCCACCTCGGTGTTCTGGCTCAAGGTCGAGCTGCGCCCGGTTGCCGCGCCCGGCGCTGCCCCACGGCAGTGGCTACTGGAGCTGGCTTACCCGCCGCTGGACCACCTGGAGCTGTATTTGCCTGATAGCGGCGGTGTCTACCGCCTGGCGCAGCGCACCGGCGATGCCTTGCCCTACGACAGCCGGCAGATCCGGCAGAACAACTACCTGTTCGAACTGCAGTTGCCGCCAGGCGAGGTGACTACTGCCTACCTGCGCCTGCACAGCCAGGGCTCGGTGCAGGCACCGCTGGCGCTGTGGTCCCCTGAAGCCTACATGGAAGAGCAGCCCACGCGCCTGTATGTGCTGGGGATGATCTACGGCGTGTTGTTGGTGATGCTGGTGTACAACCTGTTCATCTACCTCAGTGTGCGGGACGTCAGCTACCTCTATTACATCCTGTACATCGCCTCGTTCGGTTTCTATCAGGTGTCGGTGAACGGTGCGGGTGTCGCTTATTTCTGGCCGGACAGCCCCTGGTGGGCGAATGCCTCGACACCACTGTTCATCGGTGCGGCAGGCTTGTTCGGTTGCCAGTTTGCCCGGCATTTCCTGCAATTGGGCAACATCAGCCGCGGCTTTGACCGTTTGCTGCAAGTGCTGATGCTGGCTGGCGCGCTGGTCATGGTAATGGCGGTGAGCGTGCCCTATGGCATTGCCCTGCGCATGGCCACGCTGCTGGCCTTGCTGTTTACCGTGAGCATCTTCAGTGCGGGGCTGTACGCCTGGTGGCGGGGCTTGCGCGTGGCGCGCTGGTTCATCATCGCCTGGACGGCCTTCCTGCTCGGCGGCCTGGTCAACACCCTGATGGTGCTGGGCTACCTGCCGAACCTGTTCATCACCATGTATGCCAGCCAGCTGGGTTCGGCGCTGGAGGTGGCACTGCTGTCGCTGGCGCTGGCCGACCGCATCAACAGCCTGCGCGAGCAGCAGGCGCAAACCTTGCGCGAATCCGGACGCACGCTGGAGCAGTTGAACCTGCAACTGGCCAGAAGCAACCGGTTGAAGGATGAGTTTCTGGCCAGTGTGACCCACGAACTGCGCACCCCGATGAATGGCGTGATCGGTTCGCTGGAACTGATGCACACCCTGCCGATGGAGGCCGAGATGGCCCAGTATCACCGCACGGCGGTGGGGTCTGCGCAGGGGATGATGGACATGGTCGATGCCATTCTCACCTTGTCTGAATTGCAGGCCGGCCGCCTACGTGCGCAGCCGGCGCCGTTCAGCCTGCGCACGCTGTTGCAGGGTTTGCGCGCCGGTTATGCCGGGCAGGCCTTGGGCAAGGGCTTGTACCTGAGCCTGGATATCCCGGCTGACCTGCCGGATGCGCTGGAGGGCGATGGAGAGAAATTGGCCCGCTGCCTTGGCTGTCTGGTGGAGAACGGGTTGAAGTTCACCCACCAGGGCGGGGTGATGATCCAGGTGCGCGGGCGCCGGGTAGGGCCGGGGGATCTGGCGTTGACCTTTACGGTCAGTGACAGCGGGATTGGTTTTGATGACCTTGAGCAGTCGACCCTGTACCAGCGGTTCTTCCAGGTGGATGGGTCGATGACCCGGCGCTATGGCGGGTTGGGGATTGGCTTGTCGATCTGCCGGCAGATGGGGGAATTGCTGGGCGCGCGGTTGGCGCATGAGTCGACGCGTGGGTTGGGGAGCCGGTTCGAGTTGAGCTTGAACATGGCGATTTCGCAGGTGCAGATGAGCCCGAGCATCCTGCAGGCGCGGCGTTCGCTTTGAAGGTGTGGGATTGGGGCAGGGCGGACACCTGTCAGCCCTGACACATCCTCAAATCATGCCCCCACCCCACGTTTCGTCATTAATGCCCCTTTGACTCCCCCGCAACCAGTGCTTCACTGGGTCTCTCAAGCCTACCCGGATCCAGGAGCCCCCGATGAACCTGCACCAGTACGCTGAAACCCACGAAGTCACCAACCAGCCTCCGCCCCTCGACGGCGTCAACCTCTACCGCCTCGACCTGCCGCTGCAGGAATGGTCCCGGCGTTTCGGCGCAGGCTGGGCCGAGTTGCGGATCGACGCCTACGGTGCCCTGGCTGGCGGCCCGCTGATGCAGGCCGGTTTCCTGGCCAACGCACACAAACCCGAATTCGTCAGCCACGACCGCTATGGTCATCGCATCGACCTGGTCGAGTTCCACCCCGCCTACCACGAGCTGATGCGCACCGCCGTCGAACACGGCCTGCCTTCTTTGCCCTGGGCCGAGCCCCGTGCTGGCGCCCATGTGGCACGGGCTTCCATGACCTACCTGCACAGCCAGGCCGAGGCCGGGACCGGCTGCCCGCTGACCATGACCTTCGCCGCCGTGCCGGCGTTGCGCCTGCAACCCGAGCTGGCCGAGTACTGGCTGCCGAAAATCCTGGCTTGCGAATATGACCCTCGCAACATCGGCGACCGGCACAAGGCCGGGGTTACCCTGGGCATGGCCATGACCGAGAAGCAGGGCGGCACCGATGTGCGCGCCAATACCACGCGGGCCTATCCGGTGGGCGCAGCCGGCCCGGGTCAGGCCTACGAGCTGGTGGGGCACAAGTGGTTCTGCTCGGCGCCCATGTGTGATGCCTTCCTGACTTTGGCCCAGACCGAAAAGGGCCTGAGCTGCTTCCTGCTGCCGCGCCATCGGCCGGACGACAACCGCAACCAGTTCTATATCCAGCGGCTGAAGAACAAGCTGGGCAACAGCTCCAACGCCTCCAGCGAAGTGGAGTTCCGGGGGGCACTGGCGTGGATGATTGGCGAGGAAGGGCGGGGCGTGCCGACCATCATCGAGATGGTGGCCATGACCCGGTTCGACTGCATGGTCGGCTCCAGCGCCTTGATGCGCCAGGCGCTGACTCAGGCGGCTCACCACTGCGCGCACCGCAAGGTCGGTGGCCGGGTATTGAACGAACAACCGCTGATGCAGAACGTGCTGGCCGACCTGGCGCTGGAAAGCGAGGCCGCGCTGGCCCTGAGCCTGCGCATGGGGCAGGCGCTGGAGCAGCTCGACGACCCGCAGCAGGCGCATTTCGCCCGGCTGGTCACGGCCGTAGGCAAGTACTGGATCTGCAAGCGAGCGCCGGCCATGGTCAACGAGGCAGCCGAATGCCTGGGCGGTGCGGGTTATGTGGAGGACAGCATCCTGCCGCGGCTGTACCGCGAAGCACCGGTCAACTCGACCTGGGAAGGCTCGGGCAATGTGCAATGCCTGGATGTGTTGCGGGCGTTGTCCAAGGAGCCGGGCGTGCTGGACGCGTTGTTTGCCGAGTTGGGTGATGGGCATGGTGACCCACGGTTGGCCGCGCACATCGGTAGCCTCAAGGGGGCGTTTGCCGACACGGGCGACCTGCAGTACCGGGCGCGGCAGTTGACTGAGGACATTGCCCTGGCGTTGCAGGCCAAGCTGTTGCTGGAGGCAGGGAATGCGGTGGTGAGTGATGCCTTTATCGGTAGCCGGCTGGCGGGGAGCGGCCGGGTGTACGGAGCGTTACCACGGGGTGTAGATGTCGAGGCTCTGGTTACAAGGGCTACGCCCACCTGGCCGCTGTAGGAGCGGACGTGCCCGCGAATGCATGCAACACCGATCAATGGGGATGTTTTTACCCAAGAAGGCAGGCAAGATGGTTCACATGCATGTCCAGACAGGAAGCACAGTGTGAGCCACGCTTTTGTAGTCGTTGATACTCCCGAACAGGCCGTCGACCGTCTGGCGGCCTTGCATGAACAGGCCACCGGGGCCCTGAGCCAGGCCCTCAAGCGTTACTTGAAGGACCGTACCGAGCCGGGCGCCGATGAGCGGGACCTGTTCCGCTACCCGGCACTGCGCCTGACCTACCACAGCCACGGCGAAGTGGCCGCCACCACGCGGGCCTATGCCAAGGTCCAGGTGGCCGGCACCTACAGCGTTACCGTCACCCAGCCAGCCGCGTTCCGTAGCTACCTGCTGGAGCAACTGCGCCCATTGATGCACGACTACACCGTCACGGTAGAGGTCGGCGTCAGCGAACAGAACATTCCTTACCCCTACGTGGTCGACCAGGGCGACGAGCTGGCCGGTAGCGGTATTACCGCCGCGCAACTGGCGCGGGTGTTCCCCAGCACCGACCTTTCGGCCGCCACCGACAACATCGCCGATGGCCTGTACGACTGGGACCGTGCCGAAATTTTTCCGCTGGCGCTGTTCGACGCCGCCCGCGTCGACTTCTCGCTGCGCCGCCTGGTGCACTACACCGGCAGCGACTGGCGCCATGTGCAGCCATGGATCCTGCTGACCAACTACCACCGTTATGTTGATCAGTTCATCAGCCATGGCCTGGAGCAGCTGCGTGACGACCCGCGTTTCGTGCGCATGGTGCTGCCGGGCAATGTGGTGATCGAAAAGGGCATGGACCACGGTGAAACCCAGGCGCTGGTAGCCAGCGTGATCTGGCACCGCTACCAGATGCCGGCCTACCACCTGATCGCCGCCGATGGCGACGGCGTTACCTTGGTCAACATCGGTGTCGGCCCGTCCAACGCCAAGAACATCACCGACCATCTGGCCGTGCTGCGCCCACACTGCTGGCTGATGATCGGCCACTGCGGCGGCCTGCGGCAGTCGCAAACCATCGGCGACTATGTGCTGGCGCACGCCTACATGCGCCGTGACGGCATTCTCGACCGGGTGGTACCGCCGAACATCCCGATCCCGGCCCTGGCCGAAGTGCAACTGGCCTTGCAGGAAGCCGCAGCCCAGGTCACCGGTGAGCGTGGCGAGCAGTTGAAGAAGCGCCTGCGCACCGGCACCGTGCTGACCTACGACGACCGCAACTGGGAGTTGCGCTGGGCTCAGGAACGCCCGCTCATCAACCTGTCGCGTGCCGTGGCGGTAGACATGGAAAGTGGCACCATTGCCGCCCAAGGGTATCGCTTGCGCGTGCCGTACGGCACCTTGCTGTGTGTGTCCGACAAGCCGCTGCACAGCGAGATCAAGCTGCCGGGTTCTGCCAACGCCTTCTATAACCGGGCGGTCAGCCAACACCTGAAGATCGGTATCGCCGCCCTCGACTTGCTGCGCACCGAGCTCAACTCGCTGCACTCGCGTAAACTGCGCAGCTTCGATGAGCCGCCGTTCCGCTGAGGATCCATGTCACTGCCACCCCGTAACAAGCCGCGCCGTCCCGAGGCGCGGCCTGCCACCGGCCCACGCCGCCAGCCCAAGGCGCCACCCGCCGAGCCGCGCCTGATCCTGTTCAACAAACCGTTCGACGTGCTGACCCAGTTCAGCGACGGCGACGCTCAAGGACTTCATCGACATCCCGGGCGTGTACCCGGCCGGGCGGCTGGACCGCGACAGTGAAGGCTTGCTGTTGCTCACCAACGATGGCGGGCTGCAGGCGCGCATTGCCGACCCCAAGCACAAGCTGGCCAAAACGTACTGGGTGCAAGTGGAGGGTGAACCGAGCGACGAGCAGTTGCAGCGCTTGCGTGATGGCGTGGAGCTGAACGATGGGCCTACCTTGCCCGCCGAGGCACGGCGGCTGGACGAACCCGAACTGTGGCCGCGCAACCCGCCGGTACGGTTTCGCAAGAGCGTGCCGACCAGCTGGCTAGAGCTGGTGATACGCGAAGGGCGTAACCGTCAGGTGCGGCGGATGACGGCGGCGGTGGGGCTGCCGACCTTGCGCCTGGTGCGGGTACGGATCGGGGATTGGGCGCTGGATGGGCTGGAGCAAGGCTGCTGGCGCGAGGTCCCGGCGAAATTGCAGCGCTAGCAGGAGCGCAAAGCGCTCCCGGCATTCCTGAGCCTTAGACCCCTTCCAGAAACCCCACCACCACGCTCTTGATGATAAAGGCCAACACCCCTAGCCCCAACACGAAGAACAGGATCAACGTACCGAACTTGCCTGCCTTGGACTTTTTCGCAAGGTCCCAGACGATGAAACCCATGAAACCGATCAGCACGGTGACCAGGATGATCATCATCCATTCTTCGAATACGGCGGGATCCATCGGTGTTCTCCAGACAATCTGAGCAGCCGATCATACGCCGGCTGCCATGGGCAATTAACGCAGGTGGGTCAATGGCATCTCGGTACTGGCCAGCACCTGGTTGAGCACGAAACTCGAACGCACGCTGGTAACACCTTCGATACGGGTCAGGCTGCCTAGAAGCAGTTTCTGGTAGTGGTCCATGTCGGGTACCACCACTTTAAGCTGATAGTCGGCATCCATGCCGGTGACCAGGCTGCATTCGAGCACCTGTGGCAGGTTGCGGATGGCCGCCTCGAAGGTTTCGAAGCGCTCCGGGGTGTGGCGGTCCATGCCGATCAGCACGTAGGCGGTCAGGCTCAGGCCCAGCTTTTTGCGGTCGAGCAGGGCCACCTGGCGCGAAATGTAGCCGTCGTCCTCCAGTTGCTTGACCCGACGCGAGCATGGCGAAGGTGACAGGCCGATGCGTTCGGCCAGCTCCTGGTTGGAAATGCGCGCATCGCGCTGCAATTCGGCGAGGATGCTCAGGTCGTAGCGGTCAAGTTTGCTCATGGCATTTGCCTTTTCTGTTCGTATTGCGGCGAATTATCAATCCAGGGTTAAAAATTGCGCAAGTGCTATTTATCCAAGCAATCTTAGCAATCCTCTGCCGCAACCTGTCCGGTATCTTTATCACCAGAATCACTGCCCGGACATCAGTCCACGGCGACGCGCCCTAGGCGGGCGGTCGCGGCCAGCCATCCAACAGGATCTGCAGGCCCCCGGGCTACACACCCTCCAGAAGACGGTGTGAGGTGAGCCGGCACCACAAGTGCCGAGCACGGACGACAATTCCTGAAGGGAGGCCCTGCGGCCTCCCTTTTTTCATGTCTGGAAATTTAATTGGCCTGTGTGACGGGCGCGGTAGACTGGCTGTGGTTGCAGTATTTTCTACCGAGAGGAATACCATGAAGTCGCGCATCTGGCAGTTGGCAGGTGTTGGTTTGCTGGGTTTGAGCATCAGCCTCGGGGCCCTGGCCGAAGGGCCGGGCGAAGGGCATGGCGAACGCGGCCAGCAGATGCAAGGCGAGGGCGGGCCAGGCCGCTCGCTCAACTCGCGCGATGAAGTGCGCCAGACCCAGCCGCCGCGCCAGGGTTATTACCAGGACATTCCCCATCGCCATGGCGACGACCACCACTGGCAAGCCGGTGGCCCACGGCCCGGCGGTGACTGGCAGGGGCGCCCGGATGGCCATGGCAATGGCTGGGGGCCTGGGCCGCAGTATCGCCCGGGCCACACCATTGATCATTTGCCCGACCGTTACTGGAAGGTGCCCTACCGTGGCGCGGATTACTTCTATTCCGGTGGCTACTGGTACCGCCCACACGGTGGCAGTTACATCGTAGTGGCTCCGCCCTACGGCGTACGGGTCAGTTACCTGCCTTCCTATGCGCGTGAGGTCTGGCTGGGAGGGGCGCTGTTCTTCCTGGTGGCCGATACCTATTACCAGTACCTGGCGGACAGCCAGGAGTACGTGGTGGTCAACCCGCCGGTCGGCGTACCGGCGCCCGTGCCGGTGGCACCGGCAAACGGCGGCTATGACGTGGTGGCTTACCCGATGTATGGGCAGGGGCAACAGCAGCAGGACCAGGACCGCTACCAGTGCCATCGCTGGGCGGTGAGCCAGTCTGGCTTCGACCCCGCGACGGCGACGTATGCGCCACCTGCCAATGTGCTGGACAACTACCGGCGGGCGCTGGGGGCTTGCTTCAGTGGGCGAGGCTACAGCATCAACTGATCGCTATACCGGGTCTGCGTGCACCATCACATCCGCCTGTGGGTAACGCTGGCGGATTACCTTTGATGCCTCAACACACAACCCGTGCGCCTCATGTAGCGGCAACTGCCCCGGCAGCTCCAGGTGCAATTGCACAAACCACTGGTTGCCCGATACCCGCGTGCGCAAGTCGTGCACGCCTTTCACGCCGGGAATGGCCAGTACCAGTGCGGCCATGCCTTCACCAACATCGCCGGGCAGTTCCTTGTCCATCAGGATCGCCGTACTTTCGCGGGCAATCTGCAGCGCGCTCCAGAGGATGTAGCAGGCTATGCCAAGGCCGAACAGCGCATCCAGTTGCGGCCAGCCAAAACGCGCCAGCAACAGGGCCAACAGGATACTGCCGTTCAGCAGCAGGTCCGAGCGGTAGTGCAGGGAGTCGGCCCGCACGGCGGTGGAGCCGGTCAGGCGAATGACCTTGCGCTGCAATGCCAGCAGGGCAAGGGTCAGCACCAGTGACAGCAGCATCACGGCAATGCCGATACCGGTATCGCCCAAGGGTTGCGGGGTGTGAAGGCGTTCGGCTGCCTGCACGCCTATCAGCACCGCACTGACGGCGATGAACAGCGCCTGCGCCATGCCAGCCAGCGCTTCGGCTTTGCCGTGGCCAAAGCGGTGGTCGTCGTCGGCCGGTCGCAGGGCGTAATGCACGGCCAGCAAGTTGAGAAACGAGGCAACGGCATCCAGTGCCGAGTCGGTCAGCCCGGCCAGCAGGCTCACCGAGCCGCTCAGCCACCAGGCCAGGGCCTTGCTCAGTACAAGGATGCTGGCCACCGCCAGTGATGCGCGGGTGGCCAGGCGTAGCAGGCGCTGGTGTTCAGCTGGGGTGATCATCCGTGGTCAATGTCCGTGTGGGTTTCAGGCTGCCGGCACCAGGCCAAGGCTGGCCAGTTGCTCGACGCTGCCGCGGTGCTGGATCAGCCTCGGGTCGTTCAGCGGCAGGCGTTGGCCCAGCTCGCTTTCAAGAATGGCCTGCAACTTCAGGTTGTCGACCTTGCCGTCGGGGCTGACGGCTTCTTGCAGTTTGGCCGGGTCGACCTGGGCGGTGCGGCCACCCGGGTAGTAGATGGCGCCCGTGGCGAAGTCGATGCCGAAGGCGATCAGGCCCGGGATCACGTAGAACAGGATGCCAATGGCGTCCATTGCGGCAACCACAGGGTCGATCTTGCCGCCGATCTGGCCGCGCCGGTCTGGATAGAAAATGGTGCCGCAGGCCGTCAGTTGGGTCAGCAGGGTGGCGATGAGGGCGCCACCGATGACGCGGGTCGAGATGCGCATGTAAATCTCCGAGAAGGTATTCAGCAGGGCAAGCGAAGCGCCTGCGCCTGAAGCTTAAGACCATGATAGAGCAGGCTGGGTTCGCCGTTATACTCGCGAGACTGTTCGAGGACCACCATGATTTCATTACCGATCGATGCCGTCTTGCCCGCCTTGCGCCAAGCCCTGGAAAAACGTGACGAAGCGGTGCTTGAAGCACCACCAGGCGCCGGCAAGACCACCCGCGTGCCGCTGGCGCTGCTGAACGAGCCGTGGCTGGCCGGGCAGACCATTCTCATGCTTGAACCCCGGCGTCTGGCGGCGCGAGCGGCCGCCGAAAGGCTGGCCAGCGAACTGGGCGAGCAGGTGGGCCAGACCGTCGGTTATCGCATTCGCCTGGACAGCAAGGTCGGGCCGAACACCCGCATCGAAGTGGTAACCGAAGGTATCCTCACTCGCCGCCTTCAGGCCGACCCGGCGCTGGAAGGCGTAGGCTTGCTGATCTTCGATGAGTTTCATGAGCGCAGCCTGGACGCCGACCTGGCCCTGGCGCTGAGCCTTAATGGCCGCGAACTGCTGCGTGATGACCCGCCGCTGAAAATGCTGCTGATGTCTGCCACCCTGGAGGGCGAGCGGCTGTCGCGGTTGCTGGGCGATGCCCCGGTGGTCCGCAGTGAAGGGCGCATGCACCCGGTGGACATCCGCTGGGGGCGGCCGTTTCAGCCGGGCGAATTCATCGAGCCACGGGTGGTGGACAGCGTGTTGCAGGCGCTGGCCGACCAGGCTGGCAGCGTGCTGGTATTCCTGCCCGGCCAGGCGGAGATCCGCCGGGTGCACCAAAGCCTTCAGGAGGCGCTGGGTGAGCGCCCCGAGATCCTGTTGTGCCCGCTGCACGGCGAACTCGACCTCAATGCCCAGCGCGCCGCCATCGACCCGGCGCCCAAGGGCCTGCGCAAGGTGGTGCTGGCGACTAACATCGCCGAGACCAGCCTGACCATCGACGGCGTGCGTGTGGTGATCGACGCAGGCCTGGCCCGCGTGCCGCGCTTCGACCCCGGCAGCGGCATGACCCGCCTGGACACCCAGCGCATTTCCCGCGCCAGTGCCACCCAGCGCGCCGGGCGTGCCGGCCGCCTGGAGCCTGGTGTCTGCTACCGCCTGTGGTCCGAGGCCCAGCATGACCAGCTGGCCGCCTACGGCAGTGCCGAGATCCTTCAGGCCGACCTGGCCGGCCTGGCCCTGCAACTGGCGCGCTGGGGCGTTACCCCCGAGCAACTGTGCTGGCTCGACCAGCCGCCGCCTGCTGCATTCGCCCAGGCCCAGGACCTGCTGGCGCGGCTCAATGCTTTCAAGCCCGGCAGCCGCGACAGCCTCAGCGAACATGGCCAGGCCATGGCCGAACTGCCAGCTCATCCACGCATCGCGCATTTGTTGCTACGGGGCCAGAACCTGGGCCTGGCACAGATGGCGTGCGATGTGGCTGCGTTGCTGGGGGAGCGGGATATCCAGCGGGGCGGTGGCGCCGACTTGCACAGCCGGCTGGCGCTGGTGAGCGGCGAGAGCAAGGCTGCGCGTAGTGGCCAGGGCGGCGTGCAGTGTGCCCGCCAGCTGGCTCGCCAGTACCGCGGCCTGCTGCGTGGCAAGCCTGGGGCTGCGGTCGCCGACCCCGAACACCCACGTTGGCTGGGCGCGCTGCTGGCGCTGGCCTACCCCGACCGTGTCGCCCAGCAGCGCCGCGAGGGCGGTGCGGAGTACCGGTTGGCCAACGGCCGTGCAGCGCTGTTCGCCGAGGTCGATGCATTGATGAAGTGCCCATGGTTGGTGATCGCCGACCTGGGGAGCCGCCAAGGGCAGCGCGAAGAGCGGATCTACCTCGCCGCCGAGTTCGATCCAGCCTTGCTCGACGGTGTGCTGGCCGAGCAGGTCGAGCGGGTCGATATCCTGGATTGGGACGAGCGTGAGCAGGTGTTGCGCGCAGAGCGTCAGGTCAAGGTTGGTGAACTGGTGCTCAGCCGTGAGCCGCTGCCGGGGCTGGATGATGACGCCAGGGCAAGGGCCCTGCTTGGCCTGGTCCGGCGTAAAGGCCTGAATCTGCTGACGTGGACCCCGGAGTTGCGCCAGTGGCAGGCACGGGTGGCACTGCTGCGTCAGCTCGACGTGGAAAAGACGGGCAACAGCGAGTGGCCCGACCTGGGGGACGAGGCGTTGCTCGCCAGCCTGGAAGACTGGCTGCAGCCTTATCTGGGCAAGGTATCGCGCCTTAGCCACTTCGCCGCACTGGACCTGCCGTCGATGCTGCGTAACCTGTTGCCCTGGCCGCTGCCACAGCGGCTGGAAGAACAGGCACCTGCGCACCTGGCCGTGCCTTCCGGCTCCCACATTCGGCTGGACTACAGTGAAAACCCGCCGATTCTCGCCGTGCGCCTGCAAGAGCTGTTCGGCCTTGCCGATACCCCACGCATTGCCAATGGCCGCCAGCAGGTCAAGCTGCACCTGCTGTCACCGGCCCGCCGCCCGGTGCAGGTGACCCAGGACTTGGCCAATTTCTGGCGTACGACTTATGCCGAGGTGAAGAAGGACCTGAAAGGGCGCTATCCAAAGCTATCATGTCTCGTTAAATGAAAGTGTTTATCGTGAAACATTCTGACATTGACTGATATCTTGTTTTTCTTACGCATAACATTCAGGCTTGACACTCGAAGAATGGGTGGGGCGGTTTGGTGGCAGCGTTTGAAAATCCGGCACACAAAGGCCGCATTGTAATAATCCCCGAAGTCAGCGAAGTTTTTGCTGAACTGCACGTTAGTAATGAACCTTCTAATTCAATGCCAGTAACTATTAATGGCATTAGTGAAAGTATCATTGCTTATCAAGTAAATGAGGCGGCGCTTCCTGATGCGCTCACTAGGGCTGTATATAATCTGCCGTTTATCTTTCATAAAGATGGCACTCCGTGGATAGAGGCAAATTCTTTCCTGCTTAGTTTGATTCAGAACAAGCATGCACAGAATCGCCCAACAGATGATGCGAGAAGAAAGGCAAGTCGCCTTCTCGATTATTTGATGTTTTGTGAAAGCCATGGTATCGACTGGCTGGACTTTTCTGGGCGACGCCTTCCGCAGCGACCAACATACAAATACCACAGATATCTGCTCGATAATCCAAATCGCGGTGCGGCGGTTGCCAATCAATATACGGGTGTGGTTTATCAGTTCTACAAGTATGTGTCTAGATTTTGGCATGATCTAGATATAGAACGTGTTGATACAGTTAAGCAAATAAGTATCTATATTGAAGGGGCTCACGGGTTCCAAAAGAAGGTAACTGTAGAAAAACGTAGCCAAACCAGAGCATTAGCGCCGAAAGCCCCTACGCCAGCTGGATTTGTTAATGATGAAGGTGAGCTTCTACGGCCTTTAACGAATGTTGAGCTAGCGCATGTTGTGAAAGTAATTGAAGGCGACGCTTGGACAGCTCAAGAGCGACTGATCGTCTTGTTCGCGCTTATGACAGGCGCGCGCAAACAAACCGTGCTGACGCTGAGAGTGAGGCATGTTGAAGCGCTAGCGAATGGGTTGCTACAGCCAGATGGCTCCTATCTTTTGAAGGCTGGCCCTGGTACTGGGATCGACACTAAATTTAGTAAGGCTCAAAACCTATATGTCCCTCAGCAATTGGCTCAGGACTTGCTGACGTATTTGCGAAGCCCCTTTGCTATAAAAAGGCGTGAAAAATTCCAATCTGAGTTTACCCTAAACCATCCAGGGCTTGAAAAAATTGATGATAAGGATATGTATGTTTTCTTGTCTGAGCAGTGTAATTGTTATTACATGGCGTCGACGGATCCGAGGTACATGTACGCGAAGTCACGACCAGTAGGTGCTGTTGCGAACACATTGAAGAAAAAACTTTTAAGAAAAGCGAATAAAGAGCTTTCCACGGAATTTACATACCATTGGCTTCGTGCGACGTATGCATATCAGATTTATCAACGACTAGTTCCCCGGATAGCTGACGGTACACTTCAGCCCGGAGAAGAAATCACAATTATTCAAGCTCGGCTTCATCATGAAAGGCGTGAGACGACGGAGAACTATCTTAAATTGTTCTTGATGACGTCCGAGAAGATCAGTGCTCAAGAAAGCTACGAGAATGTGCTTTTCAAAATGTCTGGTTACAGTGACTTGATTTTGGATAATGTTGATGTCGGCTAATCGTGTGCCTCGTAAAATCCACGCTATTGATTTGTCCTATGTTGGTCAAGAACATGAGATTCTCCATCCTGAGAGTTTAGCTCTTTCACTGTCAAATCGAGTTTCGGCCTTAGATATCGGCGTGTTCGTATATTCTGTGCGTGAAAAAATACGGGGAGCTGGATATTGGGTGGATGAGAGCTCGCTGATTCCTAGTCGACGGAAGATGGTCATCGCCTGGCTTGACAAAATGTGGTCGTCAGGCACTAAAGGGAATAGCATTGAGACTGACGTAAAGAATTTTGAGTACGCAATAAATTGGTGCGATGGGTATGGTTACCGTGATGTAATGTGTACGCCTGAAGGCGCTCAGCGTGCATATATGGCGTTCACCAGCTATCTGTATCAGGAAATCGCCAGTGGCCAAGCGAAGCCACTAAGTTGCCAAGCCCGTCAAACTATTCTTCGTAGAGTTCTGGCGTTGCAATTTCCGGAAGACTATGGGTACATAATCGCAAGTGCTCCACCAATAAAAAATCGTCGTGAAGGTCTGGAACCGCCTGATGAAGACGACGTAAAGCTATACATAGACATCACACTAAATATTGCGCTATCTGTATCAAGGTTCTTGGTGGGTTTTCAAGCCTTCCCTCTAAGATTCGATACCAACGAATATCATACGTATTTTTTTCCAGGTACCGGTAAATTCATTACTCCATTGACAGAGGGTGAACATGGTTATTCTGCGTACGATTACCGAGAGGGCCGCCTCCTTACTATCGAAGAGCTAAGTATAGCTAAACCTGAGGCTAGACTAGCTGACCTGCGCGAAACTCTTAAGCGAGCTCAGCGTGTGATTGATGATGCAAATGCGGATTCCCATCATCAATTTAGGGTAAGGCTGGCAGGCCTCGCCATGAAGGCTTACGCGTGTCTTATAAACTTAGTGGTCGGAGCCAACTCCGGTGAGGTTATACAGTTTCTTTACGAAGACGCCCTTGAAGTTGTCCGTTCTCCTTTGAAAAAAGAGCTGTCAGCAGTGAAATTGAGAGCGAAGGGGTTAGTAGTTAACTACTCTATAGGCAGAGGGCCTGGCATGAAGCTTCTGCGCGAATATCTTGAGTTTCGTAGCTGGATCCTGAACGGCCGCTCATCAGAACTGCTTTTCTTTCATGTAGTTGATGGTCGAGGGCTGCCGTCCACTGATTTCCCTAGTCTCGAAAATAATTTCTCCACGAAATTTTATAACAAATTGCAAGGGGTTTTTGTTAGTAATAGTTCGAAGAATATTCCACCTAGGCTTGTCCGCAAGTTTAAGAGTTTGACTCTGCACCATCTGCGTCATTCGCCAATGCTGGTGAGTGCAGTGCTTAACCATACTGAGCGCACGAATGCGCAGTTTTACAGTGGAGTAACTGATAAACAGCAGAAGGAAGAGTTTGGAGGGTTCTGGGCCTCAATGCTGGAAGCAGCCAAGCGCTTTAGTTCTGAAAGCCAAGTGGGAGGGATACCTATTGCTGCAGGCCACTGTGACGGTTTGAATGATCCAGTGGCAGAAATTCCCGTGGTTACTATTGAACCTGATTGCAATAGCCAGTATGGATGTTTGTACTGTATACATTACTTGGTGCACTCTGATGAGGCTGATATCCATAAGCTGATGAGCTTCAAATATGTAGTCGAAGCCATTAGGGAAAATGCTCCGAATTTTGAATTCTCCGAAGAAGTTTTAAAAGGCGTAATCGTCCGTATTAGTTTTATTTTGGAGGGGATTTCAAAAAGATCCAAGAGTGCGTCTGATTTGATAGGGGTTATGAATAAGAAGGTTTTTGAACTGGGTATCCTCACTCCTTTCTGGGAGCGCCGCTTACAACGCTATGAGAAAATGGGGATCTACATCTGATGAAAAACTTTTTTGATGAATTGAATCAGGGGTTACAGGTTGCAGAAGTTATTCAGCAATCGCATGGCAAAAGCTGGAGGCCTTCGGCGGACTTTGTTCTTTGTAGGGATCTTGAGGGAAACCCGACAGCTGTCTTTGGTAAGCCTTATTGGGACTTCAATCCAATGCGGCTTAGAGCTAACAAAATCTGGGCCATTCGCTTTGATGGCGTGTTTGGCACAAGTGGCACAGCTCAAAACTCACTGACCGAGGAGATCAAGTGGATTCTTTTTTGTTTGCTTTTTTTTGTCAGCACTGGCCATATTGGTCGGATGAGCGTAAGTATGCTGTCACAGTATTTTCTAACACTGCGTACCGCTGCGCGATTTTGCTATGAGAAGGGTGCTGGTGAACTGGCGGGAGTGATTTCCCTACAAGAGCTTCTTACCACGCCTGCCTACTTGACGGCATACGCTCGCTGGATGAAGGTTAATGAGGTTGGAAGCACGCAGCGCAAGCTGATGCGAGCCCTTCTCGGCCATCTGGTGAGCGTGGGCGAGGATCGGCTTGGCTATAAGTTACAGGGGGTATTTGATATCGATTTCGATATTGATGAAGACGCTAAACAGCACCCTGTGATTCCGACCAAAATCTATCTTGCTGTAATCAATGCACTTGGTCTGTCTCTTGATGTTCTTTATGATCATCGCGAGCCGCTTGAGCAGTACTTGGGCGAGTTCGATAATCCTCGTTACGGGTATACTCATTATCACCAAAAAAAGGTCAATGGAAACAAAGCCCCTAAATCTTATGAGCCAGTCTTCGAAGAAACTTTGAAGATTCATAAGATAGAGTCTCTGTTCAGTGGTGATTTCTCATGCTCAGGAAGAGGCGTTTTGTCATCAACTGTTTTGAAGATGCAGTGGGTAGCTAAGACGGTTATTCATTTGTATACAGGCATGAGAGACCAGGAGGTGTTGCGATTGCCTTACGATTGTATCGATCAAGACGAAGTGGTGTCAGCTACGCTCGATGAGGGTGGCTTGGCACGGGATAAGCCCATCATAGTCAAGGTTTTGTCTACCACTACTAAGTTTACCGGGTATCGTAAAACAGTATCTTGGTTAGCCACTGATGAAGCTGTTCGCGCGGTAGAGGTGGCCCGTGCCATATGTCGTGGTATTTCCAAGTTGTACGGTGTTGACCCTAAAGCAATGCCGCTATTCTTAAATCCGGCCATCATTAATCGTGCTCAAACTGAAATCGGCGTACCGTTTTGGAATGATGTTTCGAAGCCGGACTTCCTGCTGGAAGGGTTTATTATAACTCCATCTGATTTAGAAGAGTTGCAGCTCACCGACCCCAGTCGTGATTTTTCAAATGAGAAATTTTTCCAGGTAGGGAGCCCATGGAATTTCACTAGCCATCAGTTTCGTAGGTCACTGGCATTCTATGGCAGCAGCAGTGGTTTCATATCCATGCCTAGCCTTAGGAAGCAGTTCAAGCATTTGTGTACTCAGATGACACGTTACTATGCCAATAACTTTGAGCTTCTCAAAACGATATTTGGATACTATGACGAGAAGAAGGGTGAGTACGTACTTCCTAAGACTCACGTTCTCTTTGAGGTGCAGACCGGTGTGCCAATGAACATCGCATATGATCTTTTGGCACATGCATTTGGAGATGACGCTCCTCTGTTTGGTGGAGTTGGTAGCTATATTTCAAATCAACGTGGCAAATTAGAAAGCGGTGATGTGCATATAGTTGACATGCGAAAGGAAACGGAGAGGCAGGCTGCCGATGGCAAGATCTCATACCGTCCGACCTTGCTAGGTGCATGCACACGAACTGGCAAATGTGAGCACTTCCTACTCGGTGCGGCTGTGAGCTGTCTAAGTTGCGCTGATGGCATTATCGAGAAGGAAAAACTCGACGAAGCTATCGAGGATAACGAGCGTGATCTCGAATTGTATGAGCCCGGAAGTGGTGAGTATCAAGTTGTACAGTATGAGCTGAGCAATATGAGAAAATTCAGGGAGCGTCTCATTCCAGCAGTGGAGGTAGCCTGAGATGGCGAGTGATGGTGTAAAAGCCTGCGTAGAGGCATTTGAGCGTCTTAAGGCTGGGAAGCCTCACGTTGCTGCTCACGTTGGACTTGATGGCACGAAGATCACTGCTGGGATCGTCAGCTTTGAGGCCGGTTTCGACAGAGGCTACCTCAAGAGAAAGAGACCCAGTCACCAGGCATTGATTGCTCAGATTGAGGCGTTCCGCACTAGCTTCGGTAACTTGGCTGCCTCAAAAACTCTTCAGATAAAGCGCGCTAACGATAAGGTCGTCAAGGCTCGTAGTGAGCTGGATGTAGTGCGGGAGCAGTTGTATCAAGTGATGACGCACAACATCCAGCTTGTAGAGCGGGTGAGGCTTTTGGAGGATCAGTTGAAGCGTCTATCCAACGTCAAGACCATGCCGAAGCGAGAGTAGCGCCGGCTAGGCGAGGCGCCCCTAGCAAGGTCGCCTTAGCTTTTCCAAGGTCGCCCTTTTTCACCGACTTCACCTGCCCTCTGTCTCCTATCGAACGCTTGTATACTGCCGAGCATTAAGCAGGAGTACACATGAGTTCGTTGCCAATTGACGCTGCGTTGCCAGCTCTTCTCAAAGCCCTTCGCGAACGCAATGAGGTGGTGCTGCAGGCGCCACCTGGTGCAGGTAAAACGACGAAAGTCCCGCTCGCTTTGCTCGAGGAGTCCTGGCTGCAGGGCCAAACGATCATCATGCTCGAACCACGTCGTCTTGCCGCACGCGCCGCTGCGGAGCGAATGGCCAGCGAGCTTGGTGAGAAGGTTGGCGAAACGGTGGGCTATCGGATTCGCCTCGATAGCAAGGTCGGGCCGAAAACCCGTATCGAGGTGGTGACTGAGGGGATTCTTACGCGCCGCCTGCAGAGCGATCCTGCCCTCGAAGGTGTCGGCCTGGTGATCTTCGACGAATTCCACCTTCGAAACTTGGATGCCGATCTCGGTTTGGCGCTGACGCTCAATGGGCGCGAGCTTTTCCGGGACGATGCTCCATTGAAGGTGCTGCTGATGTCGGCAACGCTCGAAGGTGAAAGGTTGTCGCGCCTGCTGAATGACGCTCCGATCGTGACGAGCGAGGGTCGAATGTTCCCGGTCACCACCATCTGGAGCAAGCCGCAGCAACCGGGTGAGTACATCGAGCCCCGGGTCATCAGCGCATGCCTGGACGCCCTCACCGATCAGGCCGGCAGCCTTCTGGTTTTCCTTCCCGGCCAGGCCGAAATTCGCCGCGTGTTGTCAGGGCTTGAGGAAGGGCTCAATGCCTCACCGTCGCTGCAGAAAAACACGCTGCTTTGCCCGCTGCACGGCGAGCTCGATCTTAATCATCAGCGAGCTGCAATCGATCCCGCCCCTCCAGGCATGCGCAAGGTTGTGCTGGCCACGAATATCGCAGAGACCAGTGTGACCATCGACGGTGTGCGTGTGGTCATCGACGCTGGCCTTGAGCGTGTTCCGCGTTTTGATCCTCGCAGTGGCATGACCCGGCTGGATACTCAGCGGATATCCAAGGCCAGTGCCACCCAACGGGCAGGGCGTGCCGGTCGACTGGAACCGGGTGTCTGCTATCGACTCTGGTCTGAAACCCAGCACGACCAAATGGCGGGTTTCAGTTCGCCCGAAATTCAACAAGCGGATCTCACAGGTTTAGCCCTGCAGCTTGCTAAATGGGGCGTTCATCCAAGTGACCTGAAGTGGCTTGATGCCCCACCTGCAGCTGCTTACTCGCAAGCGAACGATTTGCTTCGACGGCTCTGCGCCTTGCAACCAGATGGGCAACTTACTAAGCACGGCCAAGCGATGGCCGAGCTGCCGAGTCATCCACGGATTGCTCATCTCCTGCTGCGAGGTCACGAGCTGGGACTGACTGAGACAGCGTGCAACATCGCAGCATTGCTCGGTGAGCGCGATATTCAGCGTGGTGGCGGAGCAGACCTTCATAGTCGTTTGGCCATCCTATCTGGTGAGCAACGTGCGCAAAGAGGTGAGCAAGGTGGTGCTCAACGTGCGAAGCAACTCGCCAGGCAGTATCGGTCATTCTTGCGTGGCTCAGGATCGCAATCAGTCGCTGATTCAGACCACCCGAGGTGGGTGGGCTGCCTTCTTGCGTTGGCGTATCCCGACAGGGTCGCTCAACAGCGTCGTGCGGGTGGAGCTGAATATCGATTGGCAAATGGTCGTGCAGCGATGTTCACCGAGACCGATGCACTGATGAAGCATTCTTGGCTGGTGATTGCCGACTTGGGTAGCCGGCAAGGCCAGCGTGAGGAACGTATATACCTCGCTGCCGACCTAGACGAAGCGTTGTTCGACACTGTCTTGAAAGACCAGGTCAGCCAAGTAGATGAACTTGAATGGGATGAGCGGGAGGGGGGACTCCGCGCTGAGCGACAAGTGAAAGTAGGGGAGTTGGTTCTGTCCCGCGCGCCGCTAACGAACCTAGGTGATGAAGCGCGAGTTCAAGCGTTGCTCAACTACGTGCGTCGAAAAGGGCTGGAGCTTCTGCCGTGGACACCTGAGCTCCGTCAGTGGCAGGCGAGGGTCGAATTGCTGCGCGTGCTTGATGAGGAAGCTGGTAGTAAGAGTGCGTGGCCTGATTTACGTGATAAAACATTGCTGCAGTCGCTGGAGGAGTGGTTGGGGCCATACGTGGGAAAGGTGACCCGGCTCAGTCATTTTGGCCAGCTCGATCTGTCCAGCATCATTCGCAACTTGTTGCCCTGGCCTCTGCCGCAACAGTTAGACACACAGGCGCCTCAGACGATTGCAGTACCCTCGGGATCGAACATCCGTGTGGACTATGGTGAGCGTCCCCCTGTACTTGCCGTGAGGCTACAGGAACTCTTCGGGCAAGCGGATACGCCGCGCATTGCTAATGGTCGCCAAGTGCTCAAGCTGCACTTGCTATCGCCTGCTCGCCGACCGGTTCAGGTTACTCAAGACTTGGCGAACTTCTGGGCTTCCACTTACGTTGAGGTGAAGAAGGATTTGAAGGGTAGGTACCCCAAGCATTTCTGGCCTGACGATCCCCTTGTCGCACAAGCAACTGCAAGAGCTAAGCCTAGGGGGACATGATCTAGATGTGAGGCATGACCACGTCTCAATGTCGCATACGTGAAGTGGCGGTCGACCTATAGCGTTCCGCCATCTTACGTCACTGATCTGCAACTGGCATGTGCCAGAACTTGTGGACTGTGGAATATGGCATTTCCAGCTTCACTGAGGTCTCTTTTTGAGTGAGGCCCTCTGCCTTGCAGTCGAGGATTGCTTGAATTCTGTCTGGTGGGATTGGCGGCTTACCTGATTTCGCTGCGATCAATGCTTTACCCGAGAATTGCGCAGGCAGGCTTTCCATCACACGCATCTCACCCAGCTTGCCCAGCTCCGCCCAGAGGTGGGTCATAAACTCTTCGAGTGATTCCTGGCGTTCGTAGGAGGCGGCAGCGGCGAGGAGTGCCACCGAATCGACGTCCAAGCGCTTACTGATGTCTTCGAGCATCTCGAGGCTGACATTGGATTTCGCGTGCTCGATCTTGTGCAAATGACTAGGCTCCACCGTGGAGGCGAGCTGTTCTTGGGATAGGCCACGAGCGGCACGCGTGGTGCGAAGGACTGCTGCCAGAGTGTATCGCGTTGGCATGGGAGAGCTTCCCGCAAAGGGAAGCATAAGGCCACACTGAAAACTCTACATCCACGTACTATAGGCAGTGAATGTGGAATGGTGGTATGGTGGTCTCACTAGCTCCCACAGATGACTTGCGTTCTGCATGGACATTTACTGCTGGGCGCAAAGTTGTCAATTTATATGAATCGTTTCTGGGCGAAGTGCTAGCTAGTTGCCCCGATTGATAGGTGGAGTGTGTTGTGCTGGTCACCCAAAGAACCAAACTCCGAGGGCAGTTTTTAGCTCTGGACAGCCTGAATCTGTTTTGGGATTCAGCAAGTCTCAATCCCGATTGCTATTACTTTGTCGTTGAAGGAAGTGGCTTCGTGAATGGATGCCTAGGCCCGTCTGTGCGTTTGGTGTCGAGCGTTGAGGTGGTTGACTCCCTGTGCAAAGGGGATGCGGTGGATTTCCTGAGTGTCAATCGAGTTCATTTGCTTGCTCCACCGGCGATGACCAATCAATCCGAGTTTTCGATGAAGCTGCTTTCCGAGATTCGGATCAAGGATGGTACCCAGCCGACCCCGGTTTACGAATTTGTCACGTCTGAAGGACACGTCTACTCGAGCGCGAGAGGTTGATTCATGGCGGTCACGTTGGATGAGGTTACAGAGTTTCTTTACGGCGGCGGCGAGGTTGTCCATGGTTGGGCTGACGATAGAGGAGAGCTGGTTCAAGCAGCAGAGCAGCGCTTTCCAGGAAAAGCGTTTTGCTTGGTGAAGCGTTGGATCATCGTTGAGATTCCCGCGAATGAGGTTGAGCCGTTGCCGGACGGGATCGCGCCGATGATTGTGCTCGCTCATGAGGTCATATACGACAGCCGTGGACGGTTCGTACCTGGTTGCTGGGTGAGATCTACGTACGCGATCTCGCATGAGCATCCTTGGATTTTTGAGACTCGCAACACCGTCTATCTGCTTATCGGCGACGGATACAAGAAGCAAGCCTCGCTCGAGATGGTTCTGTCATTTCGTCCGTGATGACCCAGTTCTTGAAGCCCGGGCGTCCGTCGGACGGGCCCGGGATTAGCGACCCAGCCCTTGTATCATGGAGCGAGGTATGAAGATTGCGGTTTACTCCGACCTACACAACGAGTTCTCCGAGTTCGTGCCACCTATGCTGGACGTCGAGCTGGTCGTGCTCGCGGGTGACATCTCTGTGCGCGGTCAAGGGGTCGAGTGGGCAAACGCGGCGTTCGACTGTCCAGTGATCTACGTCCCTGGGAATCACGAGTTCTACCGGGGGCACTTAGACCGAACGCTGACGAAGATGCAACAGGCGGCAGCTGGGCATGTTCATGTTCTGGATAACCATACACTGATCGTTGGTGATGTGAGATTTTTAGCGGCGACGGGGTGGACAGATTTTACGTCCACAGGGGATTACCGCGTAGCGATGTCGTTGTGCTGGGAGTGGATGAGCGACTTCACGCAGATCCGAATCGGCGAGGGCTTTAGGAAGCTTCGCCCTGTCGATCTCATCGCTCGCAACATTTGTGCGCGGGACTTTCTGGCTACGGAGTTGGCTAAGGACTTCGGTGGCAAGACGGTCGTCGTCACGCATCATTGCCCGATTGAAGCGGTCGCTGGTGATGCTCATGAGGGCCACCTCGGTGCTGCGTACTTCAACCAGTGGGGTGACCTAGTTTCGCAGGCTGATGCCTGGATCTTCGGCCATACCCATTACGCGGTCGACACGATCGTTTCGGGATGTCGGCTCATATCGAACCCCAGAGGGTATCCAGGTGAAAAGACCGGCTTTGTACCGGACTTCATCATTGAAATCTAAGCACCTCTAGGAGCGAAACCTCTCAGAGGGGTATTGAATTGGACGCAGGAGCGCATGAACACATGACAGATGAGATCGTCAGGTACCCAGGTGAAGAACCATCGATTTTTCAGCTCACGCGCATCATACAAGCGATGGGTCAGCAGTATTCTGTGCCGATCACTGCCTATCTGAGCGACGTCGAAATTTTGAACGATTGCGCAGTGGGGGTCGTGGTTGGTCAGATCGTTCCAGGGCTTATTGAGAAGCGCACAGGGGCATATTTGCTTACGACCACGCCGATCTTCTCGTTGAAAAGGGTAGGGCGCTTCTGGGTGGTTGATACAAAGGCAGGAAATTTTGTTCTGACTTCATTCAAGCGCGGAGCGGGCCGGAAGAGTCTTCGAGCATTCATTACAAGCGCAGACCAACCTGACGCTTCGCCAACGAGCGAGCCAGGCGCCTTTGCGGGCGCCTGAAAGGTCGATTATGCGGATCAGGTGAGCGTCGCGAGGAGTGTACGCAAAAAATCCTGACGGCGATGAATCGAGCTAAGAATCACGTAGTCGCGTTCGCCATCTGGTGGTAGATGACCACTTTCCATTAGGCCGATGATGTAACCCTCCGCCTTCCCTCGGGCCTCACGCAGGTCTTGCTCTGTCGTGGATTTGTGAATGTCATCCACCAGGCGTTTCCAACGCTCGGCTTGGCGTTTGCCGGCAGGGTCGCTGGAGAAAGTAGGAGCGTGAAGCAGTGAATCGTAGTAGCCGGTAGCAGGTTGCGTGCTCAAGCGGGAAGCTCCACAGATTAAATCTGGAGCGATTTTATCATGCGTACACTCAATCGCCTGTTACTGCTCCGCCAGGGCCTGGCGACCCGTGCCTGGCTTAAAGCTGTGGAGCATTAGGTTGGGGAGTCTGGATGGGTTGAGATCGGGAAGGTGCGACTCATGATGGCAGATGGTGACGGAGGCTCAGAATGAAGGTCACACAAGCAGGTGAGTCCGATGTAGTTGTCGACGTGGTATGCGATGTCTGCGGTATGTCTACGCGAGATGGCGAAGGTGAGCCCCAGTACGGAACGATGCATGCGGCATGGGGCAAAGGCTCAGCGCATTGCGGCCAAGAGTACGAGCTTCACCTCTGCGAAGGCTGCTTTTTCTCTCAAATAGCTGAGATGAAGAGGGCGCGGTGGCTCGCTGTGATGTTTGATCAGGAAGGCGACGCGATTTTAGGTGATGACACCTACGGTCGGATCAGAACACCTATCTCAGATGGTGGTTGCGAAGATACATGACCGTTTGCTCGATCTCGTTTTAGGGCAAATTATGGAATACCAATAATTATTGCCCTAGAATAATTTTCCGTAATTCTGAACCCGTTGTCATGCTTGCGCTCCGCCTTTTGGCTCCACACGGCTGCGTACTGCACTGCTCCAGCAGTGGTTTTACGGAAAATGCGCGGTGAGCCTCACATCTCAAGGGGATGCGGAGCTCCTCTAAAAATGCAGTCAATGGAGTCTTAGCTTGAGCACTCTGCGCACTCTGCTTGCTAAGCCGCTTCGCGAAAATGCGACCCTCATACCTAGCGCGGTTTATCGTTGGGGATGACTGGCGTGGCCAGACCCTCTATTCGCGTTTGACTTCGGAGCACCATGCAGCGTCAGGGGGATTGGGCCTTGGCCTGTTCATCGTCGGTGAAATTGTTGCCCGACATGGTGGTGCCATCGATGTCGAATCCAGTGTGCAGTATGGCAGTGTGTTCCGATTCTCGCTTCCAACCTCATAGTCCACGCGATCCCTGCTCCGGTGGGAGCGACAGCATTTAGCGCCACCGGTCTGCCTCTACCATCAACATGCTGAACGTACTGACGCTGCATTCACCTGAACAGAGTAGGGCGCATTTCTGTAGCCCCTGACGATCGGGAGTTCAGCATGAAAGCAATCGTGTACAACGGCCCACGTGACGTCTCGGTCAAGGATGTACCGGACGCGAAAATCGAAAAGCCTATGGACGTGCTGGTACGCATTACCACGACCAACATCTGCGGTTCTGATTTGCACATGTACGAGGGCCGAACCTCGTTCGAAGCCGGGAGAGTTTTTGGTCACGAAAATCTCGGTGAGGTAATCGAGGTAGGGGCAGGGGTCGACCGGGTCAAAGTCGGTGACCGAGTCTGTCTACCTTTCAATATCGGCTGCGGGTTCTGTGAGAACTGTGAGAAAGGCCTCACTGGATTCTGCCTTACAGCGAATCCTGGTGCTGCGGGCGCGGCTTACGGTTTTGCCGAGATGGGCCCGTATCAGGGCGGGCAGGCCGAGCTGCTGCGTGTGCCCTATGCGGATTTCAACTGCCTGGTGCTGCCGGAAGATGCCCAGGAGCGTGAGGATGACTATGTCATGCTCTCGGATATCTTCCCTACAGGCTGGCATGCAACAGAGCTTGCCGGTTTGCTGCCGGGTGAAAGCATTGCGATTTACGGCGCAGGGCCTGTCGGCCTGATGGCGGCCCATTCGGCAATCATCAAAGGCGCGTCCCAGGTGTTTGTCATCGACAACCAACCGGATCGCCTGCAACTCGCCGCGCAGCTTGGCGCAACCCCTATCAATGCAGTCGAGCAGAAGGCCGTGGAAGAGATTATGAACCTTACTCACGGCAAAGGCACCGACAGAGGCTGTGAGTGCGTCGGTTACCAGTGCTGCGACAAGCATGGCCATGAAGCGAACTACCTCACCATGAACAACTTGGTCGCTTCAACCAAGGCCACTGGTGGCATAGGCGTGGTTGGAGTGTTCGTGCCAGAGGATCCTGGAGCGAAAAACGAACTGGCGAAGCAGGGCAAGATGGCCTTCGACTTCGGTGCGTTCTGGTTCAAGGGCCAACAGATCCGGACAGGCCAGGCGAATGTGAAGGCCTATAATCGCCGCCTGGCAGAGCTCATCCATCATGGGCGCGCCAAGCCCTCGCAGATCATTTCCCATCGTTTGAAACTGGCCGAAGGCCCAGATGCCTACAAGCACTTTGATGCGCGGGATGATGGCTGGACGAAAGTGGTGCTCAAGCCTGCGGCCTGATCTGCTCTCACTGCTTCCAGGGACGGAAGCGTGGTGAGGAGTGCAACCTGTATATTTTAGAAGCAACCTTTACCGGCTTGTCAGTGCGTTATCACCCGGCAATTTCCAGTTGCGTGTTCTTGCGCCACCCTCGCAGATTCATGGCGCAGAGACAGAACTGCAGGATGATCAGAGCCCAGGCATGTGCTTGCCAGCCCCACACAGCCCACAGCACGTTGCTTGCGATGAAGCAGCAAAATCCTATCTTCCTTCTACCCGGACGACGCGAACCAATGCACCAGGCTGCCAGTACGGTCATCACCATGGCGGGCCATTCAAGTAATCCAATCCAATATTCCATGAAACCTTCCAACTGATGATGGGGTATCTGAAGCTGATCACCTGCCAGCGTCCTGAGCGCTGGCAGGTGATCGCTCGACTAAGCCGCTCGCTGCTCGCCCTTGAGCATCTTTTTCTGCATTTCCATCGTTCGCCCCAGCTCCTCGAGGGTGTCCTTGCTGAGCAGCTTCTTCGCCGTGGGGAACAGCTCGCCTTCTTCTTCCGCGATGTGATGCTCCAACAGCTCTTTCATGACCTTGACCCGCCCGGCGAATTCGACGGTGCCAGTTTCGGTATGCAGCAGGTCGGGTAGGACGAGCGAATCGACAGTCCGGTGCTCCTCCTTGGCCTCGTAGTACATCTTCGCTTCTTCCTTGCCTCCCGCTTCCTTGATGGCCGGATAAAGAATTTCTTCTTCGAGCGCGGTGTGAATCTGCAGTTCCTGCTCGATCCTGTGGAGTAACTCGGCCCGTTTCTTCACCGCTCGCTCGGTGGTGGTCGACAATTCTTCGAGTAGCTTCTTCACCAGCTTGTGGTCTTGAATCAGCAAGTCGATAGCGTTCATTGGCGTTACCTCATCACGGATGGGATGTAAGAACTTGCCTCTGGTTGAGTCCCCGCCAAACGACACGGTTCAATGGAGATGATGTCTGGCGTCACCGTTCAGGATGGCAACCACTGATGGCCATCGCAGCTCTGAGGGCTGCCAGGTGAGTCAAGCCCTGCGGAAGGTTGCCCAGATACTGCCCCGTCTGCGGATCGACCATCTCCGAGTAGATGCCTACTCCATGTGATAGCCCTTTCAAAGCGTCTGCATAGGCGGCTTCGGCGCGTTCCTGGTTACCCAGAATGGCCCAGGCTTCGATTAACCAGAATGTGCAGGCTAAGAAGCAACCTTCCTCTTCCTGTGCATCGGTGCAGCGATAATGGAAAGCGCCGGCCCCTAGATCATGATCAATTGCTTCCAGCGTGCTGCGCATACGTTCCTTGCTTGGGTAGCCGAACCTGACGGCCAGTGCCAGTGAAGCGTCCAGTCGGTCGCTGTCTGGATAGAACAGGTAAGCCTGGCGTTCTTCGCTCCAGCAGTGCGCCTCGATCCATTGTTGGATGCGCTGTCGCTCGCGATCCCAGCGTTCACGGCAGGTGGTGGGAAGGTGGCCGCCATCTGCCAGTTCGATGGCCCGGCTCAAGGCTTGCCAGCAACTGACCTTGGACATCGTGTAGTGCTGTTTTTCCGGCAACTCCCAGATACCGGCATCCTGCTGACGCCAACAGTCGGCGCACTGGTCGGCAAGGCCTGAGAGGAGCATGGCGCTCGGGGAATCAAGAATGTTGCCGCTGTCGATGAAGCAGCGCGCTGTTTCGAAGATATCGCCGAACACACCGTGTTGGAGCTGGTCGCGGGCATCATTGCCGACGACTGGAGGGGAGTTCTTGTAGCCAGGCAGATCGACCGGGCGCACGCAATCACCGATTGCACCGTCCAGGGTATAGAACACCCGTGGCCCATGTTCATCCAACCGGCGCAGTAGCCAGGTGAATGCAGCCTTAGCCTCTGGCTGTGCGCCGATGCCCAGAAACGCCTCGATGGTGTAGCCGGCATCGCGTATCCAGGCGAACCGGTAGTCGTAGTTCTTGCAGCCGCCAATCCGTTCGGGAAGGGACGAAGTCGCTGCCGCCATGATCGAGCCACTTGGAGAGGACAGCAGAAGCTTGAGGGCCAGCGCATTTCGGATGACCTGAGTCTGGTACGGGCCGTCGTAGACCAGTCCCTTCGACCATTGGCACCACTCCCGGTGCGAGCCGTCGATGCGTTCATCGATCAGGGCCAACGGCGGTGCCACCAGGGGCTCATCACGCCCTGCGATAATTGCAACCACTGAGCGTTGTCCAGCTGCAAGGCTAAGGACAGCACGGACGCCCATGTCGTCTTTGCGTTCGATGTGCACATGATGGTCGTGCAGGAACATGCCGAGTATTCGCCCCGCATGAAAAACGCAGGCATTGTCATTCGGCGCCACGTAGGGGCTTACCGTGTCGGCTTGGGTTCCGAAGTCGATGGCTAACTCGAAATCGACCGCACCCTCGACACACTCAATGCGCCTGGCGAGTTCGGCCCAAGGCAGGCGTCCGGCTGGCCCGCTGTTCAAGGATTCCGTCAGCCGGGCACGACCCTGAGTGGTGATGAAAATTGTCTCAAGGACGTTGCTGTCTGCTAAGTAGCGGCGCTCAGCAACGAACGGCTCGCTAGGGGTAATGGAAAAGAAGCCTCCTGTTTCAGGGGCCAGCAGCTTGTCGAATAGGGGTGGTGAATCCATGTGCGGCACACACCACCAGTCGATGGAACCGTCCAGGCCAATCAGTGCCACGGAACGCCCATCGCCGAGCGCACCATACTGCTCCAAGGGCAACCATCCACCCTCATCTCGTTGAGGTGCACCCTGTTGAGCTTCTACCGGTTCTCTTTCCATCAGCATGCCTTCGAGATCACGTGTTCTCATTCCGACAGGGCTATCTGGCGTCTGGTTCGTCTTATGTGAGCGCTGCGTAAATAGAGGGAATTTAGAATTGGCATGGATATCTCATGTAAAGCGAGACACAAGGGAGCTTCGTTGCCTCGCATTTACCCTGCAGGGAACAAGAACAAAAGGGGGCTTACATGAGTTGTCTGATTTGCGCGGGGCAAGCTGAGTCCGTTGAATGCACCGGTGGCTGGGAAGAGCGACACTGTTCTCAATGCGGCTGTTACCGAATGTCCCAAACGCTCATTCTGGTGATGATGGAAGAGGGTCAGATTTTTGATACCGAGCGGATGCGGGCCTGGCTGGTATCTCGGCGCGAACTGATGCCCATCCCTACCATCGACCATAGCCAGGCGATATTGGCACTCTAAACGGACATGGGTTCTACCACTGACAGCCTGTTGTCTTACTCGGCAGGAATGATTGAAATCTTTCCATTGCGTTCGACGATAGCGAACTTCACTTGCTCAATTTTTTCGATGCCTTGGCTGTCTCGTGCTGACTCGAGGATATCGTCCTCCGTGAGTCGTGCCCGACGCATGCGGTGATGCAGAAAGCGCCCATTCTCAACAACCAGGGTAGCGTGCCCGTCCAGAAGTCGGGCCAAGGGCTTGGAGTTCAGCTTTGCTAGTGAAAGGCCGACGTCCAGTACGATCAGCGTGGCGATCACCAGCGTGGCATTGGTGAATGAAAAATCGTCACCCAGAAGCGCCTGCTGGGTGGCTTCCCCGATGATCAGCAACAACACGAAGTCGAAGGTCGTCAAATCGGCCAGCGAGCGCCGCCCGGCCACGCGAAACAGCAGCATGAGGGCGACATACATTCCGGCTGCGCGGAGGATCGAATCCATGACGCACTCCTAGGGGTAAAGAAATGTGGAGAAGTGAACGGCGCTTTCAGGGCCAGCCCTGACGCTGCCCTCCAGAGTGCCTACGTGCTCACTTCGAAGGGTCAAGTACAAGGTGGCGACCCCATCTTCTTTAGTACCCAATTGGAACAGCAGGGCCTGGCCATGCGACATCGACTGTTGTGGCTCCGGTTGCAACGTCTCGATACTGGCGTCACGGAGCAATGATCCCTCGATTTGCACTTCCACCGGCTGACCAGGGATACCCTGAACGGTGATGAATAGACTGTCTGTCGTGCCGCTTCGGCTGAGGCGCTGGTACTCAACCCGTACCCGGCCATCCTGGCTCACCACCTCGGCATCGCTCAACGGGCCATTACCGAACAGGCCTGCCAAGGCAAGCAATACGATGGCCACGAGCACGTACCAGCCCACGCGCTCGAAGCGCCAGACGCGCTGCTGCATCGGTATATCTTCATGAACAGGGTGACGCCTGGATAGCAGTTCATCTTCCGACATGATCACAGCCCTCAGGCGCGCTCGCCGCGTAACCAGCGCTGGTGATAGTGGGAAAGCCGGGTCAACCCGAAAACGGCGCCTTGGCGCATCACTTCAGACCGCTCGCCGAAGAAACGCTGAGTGCGCGTGAAAACGGCAATTGGCTCGCCGGCGAAAGCCCACGCAAAGCACATCGTCCCCGGTGGTATCCCGGATTCGGGTGCCGGCCCGGCTACCCCGGTGGTGGCGATCACCACGTTCGCATCGCTGTCTCTCAAGGCGCCCAAGGCCATTTCCCAGGCTACTGCTTCGCTGGTCAGGCCATATCGTTCGATGGTTTCGGCGCTGACGCCCAGCAAGCGCTTCTTGGCGCTGGGCGAGTAGACGACATAGCCGCTTTCCAGCACCTCGCCGGTACCCGGTACCGCCGCCAACAAAGCCACAAGGCAGCCCGCAGTGCACGATTCTGCTGTGCTCAAAATCAGTTTGTTGTTTTTGAGATAGCCGAGAGCGGCCAGTACAGGGTCGTTTTCCATTTCAGAATCGACTCGCTTGTTTTGCGGTGGACGCGATGCTGGGGTATTTGGTTCATCGCATCTAATGCCCGGCTATCTCGGGGAGTGAACCTGACCTGAACTTTGCCTCGTACATTGGCTTCTTTTATTCAAAGACAAGGGTAGGAGAGCAAGATGAAGAATGAGAGCGATAGGCAAAATGCAGGTGCGCAGACGAGGCCGCATGGGGAAGAGGAGCGAGACAACGATGCTCATCGTCCGGACGGATCAACGGGGACAGCCCACGACTCCACGGCGCAAAAAACGGCCCGTGATCACGATCAGCAAAAACGCTGAAACTGCCCACGAAAAGGGTTTGAGGCTCGCCAACTCGGCGAGCCTCTTTTCGCTAAAGGATCGGTTTACCGCCAGTCACTGCGTAACGTGAGCCACTGATGTAGCTGGCCTCGTCGGAGCCCAGCAGCACGTAGATCGGCGCGACTTCGACCGGCTGCCCCGGGCGCCCCATCGGGTAGCTGGAACCGAAGTTCTTGACGGCCTCGTCCGGCATGGTTGCCGGAATCAAAGGCGTCCAAATAGGGCCTGGCGCGACGCTGTTGACCCTGATGCCTTTCTTGGCTAGCAACTGAGCCAAGCCAGCAGTGAAGTTGGCAATGGCTCCCTTGGTCGTGGCATAGGCCAGCAGGCTGGGGGATGGATCGTCGGAATTGACCGAGCTCGTATTGATGATCGAGCTTCCCTTGGGCATGGAAGGCAGAGCCGCCTGGCAAATCCTGAAGATCGCGGTGATGTTGGTATCGAAGGTCTTCACCCATTCGTCATCGTCGATTTCTTCCAAGGTCTCGTGGGACATCTGGAACGCCGCGTTGTTGACCAGGATGTCGATGCGCCCGAACTGGCTAACGGTCTTTTCGACGATGTCGTAGCAGTGCTGTTTCTGCGCCAGGTCTCCGGGCAACAGCAGGCATTGACGGCCTGCGGACTCAACCCAGCGCGCGGTTTCTTGGGCGTCTTCATGCTCATTCAGATAAGCGATGGCGACGTCGGCTCCTTCACGGGCATAGGCAATCGCTACTGCCCGCCCGATGCCGCTGTCTGCTCCGGTGATGAGTGCAATCTTGCCTTCGAGTCGATTGTGGCCGGTATACGATTGCTCACCACAATCCGGGTAGGGCTCCATCTTGCGCTGTGAGCCGGGGACATTTTGAGGCTGTGAAGGGAAGGGCGGGGTAGGGAAGTCTCGCATGGTGGAAGCTCCTGCAGTTGAGAACGCTTGTTATCGTTCGAACGGAGCTAAGGGCCGACGTTGAGATGAATTCAGGGTTTGAACGACGGGCGGTCACTCCTTCTATCTCCATTGAATTATCGGGAATTGGTCGGCTCTACCGCTGACCCGTGTCGCGCTTTCTGTGTGAGGCTCCACTACATCCAGCTGGCGTGACCCGCGCCCTCCAGGTGCCTGAGGCATCACCGGAGGGCGCGAAGCAGAAAGCTGGACTCAGCCTGCCAGCGCTTTGATCAACTGTTCGTTGAAAGCCGGAATATCGTCTGGCTGGCGGCTGGTGATCAGGTTGCCGTCCACTACAACCTGCTCATCCACCCAATTGCCGCCCGCATTGCGAATGTCGTCCTGCAATGTCTTGTAGCTTGTCATCCGCTTGCCTTTGGCCAAGCCACTGGACACCAGGAGCCAGCCTCCGTGGCAGATGACGGCCAGCGGCTTGCCAGCCGCGTCGTGGCTCTTCACCAGGTTCTGCGCACCGGGGATCAAGCGAATCGTGTCGGAGTTCTGAACGCCGCCGGGCAGCACGAGGGCATCATAGAGATCGAGTTGGGCACCTTCGAAGGTTGCATCCACGGCAAACTCGTCGGCGGGCTTGTCGTGATTCCAACCACGCACAGTGCCTTCCTTATCAGCGAGGATGTCGATCACCGCACCAGCTTTCTCCAAGGCCTCACGAGGCCCTGTTAACTCGACTTGTTCAAAACCATCAGTCACCAGGAAGGCAACGCGCTTGCCACTCAGTTGTGTACTCATCTTTGAATCTCCATTTTCGATAAAGCTGACAGGGGAGGCCTCAACGGCGTCGACGTTGGGCATGAGCGATGAGAAGTCCCGCGAGCAGACCGATGACTGCCGCACTTAGCAACAGCGGTATCTTGTCTTTAGGGGTTAGGCCGATGCCGTCCATGCTTCCCGGCCTACCTGTTGGCGTGGACAGATTCTCGGAGGACTCCAGTGCGTCGGAACTGCGGTTCAATGGTGTGTCCGGACTGGACTGAGCGACGGGCTCAACCTCCTCAGCCGTGGCGCTGACGTCCAATTGGTTCAGCTTCAACGCTGTGCCGTCCACCAGGGTCAGTGTCAGGTTTTCAATGTCTCCCGCTGCGCGACCTGGAAAAACCGGTTCGCCTGCAGCATCGAGGTTGTCGTAAATGAAGCGCTTGCCCTCCAGCCAGCCAACGGCTGTGAGTAACTCGGGGCCGAGGTAGTATTTTCCATCGAGGAAGAAGCCTGGAAACTGGTGAGCGCGTTCGACGTTCTCCACGGAGTAACGCTCACCCGCCTTCATGCCTGTTGTTGGATCAATCATGACCACGACCTCCGTATGCTGGTATAGCCATGGAGGTTGCCGAGGCAGTACGTGTTCCTAAGGGATGACCAATGGACTTCAGTCCAATCTGTTGGTGGGTGGCCGGTGGTTGAGCGCAGGGTCTGCCGTCTGACTTTTCAATTGAATTTTTACGCGTACATCCCCCTCTGTAAATTTGGGTCAAAGGGAGATACTCACGTGCCTGGGCAGCAATTATTTGTTATCGATTACACACTCCATGGCGAGAGCCGGGCGTTCATTATTCGCTTGGAAAAAATGGACGATCCCGTGGCCTGGCACTGGGCTAGTTGCGATGCCGGTGTTGGCATCATCCCGCGATTCAGTCAGCAGAACATCAAGCTGGTCAGTCGTCCAATGGCAGAGGGCTATGGCATCGCGAACGTGAAGTGGCGACTTGCCGGCAATGGCCCTGAATTCATTCCCCAACCTATCGATGTCGGCAAATTTTCAGGTGCTGGAGAAGGTGCCTGAACCCCTGAGGCCGGCCACTTTTTTGGAGATGTTGCTATGCAGCCTAAAACCGAAGGCTCTGAAGAGAAAGGCCCAAGCGACTTACCTTTCATTAACGATCCGGAAAAGCCCACGTCGCCTCCTTTGAATGACGCTGATGCCACTGAAGCAGCCGAGGCAGAGGAAGACATTGAGGATGACGGCCAACCCATATGAGCCAGGAGGAGCACACGATGGACAATTACCACCTCAGCCCTACAGCAAATGGATGGGAATTGAAGAAAGCCGGTGCTGAACGCGCCTCCAAGCGAGCGGCGACTAAGCATGAATTGGTCAGCGCCCTCGCAGATTTCTTTGATGGCAAGACGGCATCGGTGAAGATCCATAAGGCGGATGGCACTATCGAAGAGGAGCGCACCTACCCACGATCTGCTGACCCGCGCCGTAGTAAAGGTTGAAGACCGTAAATGCCTGTGATCTCGGCATCGAAGTCACGGATGTCGGGGGTGTGTTCAGGTGGTTGATGGCCAGCTTTCTCATGGGCAAGCGCATACGATCTACTGTCGCCTTGAGGGCGTACCGGATACTTGTCGATCAGCAGGGGCTTGATACGCCGCAAAAGCTTGCGCAGGCCACACATGCGACCCTTGTGAGGCTGCTCGGGCAGGCTGGGTATGCGCGATACGATGAATCCACTGCCCGACGATTGCATGCCCTTGGTAAGAAGGTAGACGCGGAATTGGGTGTTCAACTTGAGGCGCTGCGGGACGATCCAGGTTGTGAGAACTTCAAGCGCTGGCTGCTAAGCTTCGAGGGTATAGGCCCTAAGACGGTGGAGATTTTCATGCGAGAGGCGCTTGGCTATTTGTCAGTGTCGGAAGGCCATTGAGCGGATGACGGCGATTGGCCTCCATCGACGCGCGTCCAGATGAGTGGAACACTCAAAGAATCAATTATGGACTGGAGAGGGTGATGAAGCTTGACATCGAGAGTTTATCGCTATCAGGGAAGACAGTAGTTGTCGTGGAAGATGATCCAACGCTTCAGACCCTGCTGGTGGAGATCCTAATCGAGTTGGGCGCCGCCTGCGATGCCTTCGATAACGCCGAAGACGCTTTGATTCACTTGATGGGACTTGGGAGCGACTGCTCGTTGATCGTCGCCGATCACGGTGTTCCTGGAAGCATCAAAGGCATGGAGTTCATCTCCATGGCCCACGAAAGGTGGCCAAGATTACCAGCCATTCTCACCTCGGGCTATCAGCTTGATCCATCGCAGGTCACCCCACCTGTCACTTACCTGTTCAAACCATGGTCAATTGACGAGCTCGCTGAAGCTATTAACCAGGCGCTCAGCTCTGCAAGTGTTCCGCCAGCTCTGCCCGCATCGTCCGACCATAACGCTCTTTAGCGCTGCAGGTTGTCTCGATCTGCATCGTCCGCCCGCTGCTCGCTAGACATTTGGTGGGGCGTCTCGCAGTGGCTGCCCATCGCCTGATATTCCTTGCGAAGTTTATGGATTTCTCGATTGTCGAGTGCTTCAAGATCGAGCACCGACTGCTCTGCGGATTTTGTAGCACGGATAAGCTCGTCGAGCTTCACGTGGATGATGTCGTTGTCCCGGTTCTGGGTATTCTGAATCAGGAAAACCATCAGGAATGTGATGATGGTGGTCGACGTATTAACGATGAGTTGCCAGGTGTCGTTGTAGTGAAACCAGGGCCCGGATGCAGCCCATGTGGCAATTAGTACCACGGCGATCAAGAAGGTACTCGGTTTACCGGCGTGGTTAGCGAGCGATTGGCAGAACTGGGCGAATTTCATGACGATAACTCCAATGCGACCTATCGGTTTTGACAGCAGAGGAGCGCTGAAATCTTTTTTTACATTTCGCCGTGATGATGGACGAACGTAGTAAGTGCAGCGGAACGACGTGTTTAGCCAGAAAGTCAAAAAATAATCGAAAATTCTCCCAAGGCTTCTGCGCAGATGACCTTCATCGTCTGGTTCGCCATGCTGGGTGCAGTGCTCCTGCTACTCTCGCTTTCATCCTCGTACCTGCGCTGGATTCCAGTTACAACGTCCGTTGTGTGCCTTGGCTTAGGTATGGCTCTGGGAACATCGGGCCTGGGTTTCCTACAGCTCGACTTGAGCAAGTCGAGTGGCTGGATGGAGCACCTCACCGAAGTCGCGGTGTTGTTTTCGCTGTTCTTCAGTGGCCTGAAGTTGCGCTTGCCCTTGCACAACCGCAGCTGGTTGAGCGCTTTCTATCTGGCGGGGCCGGTGATGTTGCTCTGCATCGGTGGGGTAACGCTGGTGCTGCATTACGGCCTCCACCTGGGGTGGGGAGTGTCCGTTCTGATTGGAGCTATCCTGGCACCCACAGACCCGGTGCTGGCAACCCTGGTACAGGTGGTTGATGCCCAGGACGATGATCCTGTCCGTTTCAGCCTGTCCGGTGAGGCAGGGCTCAACGATGGAGTGGCTTTTCCCTTCGTCATCCTCGGCCTGTTCCTGCAACAGGATACCGGGCAAGCCTGGTTCTCTAGCTGGCTCCTCAAGGACATGCTGTGGGCAGTCACTGCAGGTCTGCTGCTGGGCTATTGGATGGGGCGTGGCTTGGGCAAACTCACGCTTTTCTTGCGTTTGCGCAACGACGACAGCACCGTGTCGCCCAACGACTATCTCGCCCTTGCCCTGATCGCGCTGGCTTATGTGAGCGCCGAGACTATTCAGGCCTATGGGTTTCTCGCGGTGTTCGCTGCGGGCCTCGGTTTGCGCCAGGCGGAGGTTCACACCTCAAATAGCCCCGAGGATCCAGCTGCCGAGCATCTAGTACAGCCTGTGGTAGGACACCAGCATGTCGCGCCGGAGCTGGCCGTCAAAGGTGATGTGGAAGGGCTCGATGACTCACAGGTGGCAGCGGGGATAATGTTGGGGGACATGCTGGCATTCGGTAGCTTGATCGAGCGGGCACTGGAAGTGTTTCTCGTCACCATGCTCGGGGTAGTGCTCATTGAACATTGGGACTGGCGGGCAGTGCTGGTAGCCGGCGCCTTGTTCTTTGTCATTCGCCCCGTCAGCATTCTGCTTTTCCCGGCTCGGGGAATGCTGGATATCCGTCAGCGCGGGCTTCTGGGGTGGTTTGGCATCCGAGGTATCGGCAGCTTCTACTACCTGTTCTATGCCCTCAATCATGGGCTGCTTCCCACCTTGGCCGCACAGAGCATTAGCTTGGTTTTGTCGGTGGTGGCGTTGAGCATTCTGCTACATGGATTGAGCGTTCAACCGCTGCTAGCCAAATACGAAGCATGGAAGGGGTAGGCAGCGTTCTTTGGATCAAGCTTCTACTTGCGGCGGGAGCGTTACTAATTTGTTGATCAGCGAGGCGAGATCAGAAATCTCCCAAGGTTTGGGGAGAAATGCTGTCCGAGCAGGCAGCAAACCGGTGTCGATTACTGCGTCGCCCGAAGTCAGAATCACTGGCAGGGTAGGCCATCGACGCCAAATCTCGTGTGCAAGGCCTAAACCGTCCATGCTTCCAGGCATATGAATATCGGTCATCACCAAGCTAGGGACATCCTTATTGCAAAGGTAATGCAACGCCTCGTCAGCATTTGCGCAGCACGTCATAGCAACGGCGTAGAGTGACGAGAGGCTCTCGGCAGTTAGGTCTCTCAGGAGGTCGTCGTCTTCCACAATGAGGATGGTTTTCGGCATGTAAGGTTTGCTCGCGGGTCATATGCATTAGGGCTCTGGGCCTCTACGCCGTTGCTCCTGGGCGATAAGTGGTGCCCTAGGG
>NZ_BBIS01000021.1 GCF_000730605.1 Pseudomonas monteilii NBRC 103158 = DSM 14164
GCGCGGGCGGCGCTCGGTCTCATAGGCGCCAAACATCTCAAGCCATGCGCCCATAAAAAAGGAGAGCCGAAGCTCTCCTTTATCAACAACCCTCAGCCTCAGCCAATGGTCATCAAGCTGGCATTACCGCCCGCAGCAGCAGTGTTTACACTCACCGCCCGCTCGATCACCAAGCGCTCCAGCGCAATCTGGTGATCCCCGCTGGACAGCCCGTGCACACCCACGATCGCCCCGGCGCGTTTGGCCACCTGCTGGCAAACGCCGCGCAGTTGGTCAGAGTCGCCATGGTGGATCACGGCGTCGAACGCCACTTCATCCTTGTTCCAGTCCGACACCAGCTTCACCTTGGCCTGCAGCTCGCGTGGCAGGCGCTGGCGCAGCGCCTTGCCAGGTTCGCCGTCAGCCCATACCGCCGAGCTGCCCACCGCCAGCACGGCCGCGAACTGGGCCAGCAGGTCGGCCTCGTTGTCGGCCAGGCACAGCACGTGCTCGCGCGGCAGGATGGTATAGCTGTTGCGCTCGCCGGTCGGGCCTGGCAGCAGGCGGGCGATGCCGCTCTGCGACTGGCTGGCGAACTGGCTGCACAGCGCGGCCAGGTCGGCCAGCTGGTTGTTTTCTGCCCAGGCCTTCAGGCCGTGCAGCGGCTTGATCAGCTGATCGTGCAGGGTGCGGTCCGGCTTGCCTTCGCCATCCTGATGCTGGAAGTGGCGGCCAATCGCGTCGGCCGGGCGGGTCGACAGCAGGCGGTACAAGTACAGCGGGCCGCCGGCTTTCGGGCCGGTACCAGACAGGCCTTCACCACCGAATGGCTGCACACCTACTACCGCACCGACGATGTTGCGGTTGACGTACATGTTGCCGGCGTTGGCGGTTTCCACGACTTTGGCGATGGTCTCGTCGATACGGGTGTGTACGCCGAGGGTCAGGCCGTAACCGGAGTTGTTGATCTGCTCGATCAGCTGGTCCAGGTTGCGACGGTTGTAGCGCACCACGTGCAGCACCGGGCCGAAGATTTCGCGCTTCAGCTCGTCGAAGCTTTCCAGCTCGATCAGGGTTGGCATCACGAAGGTGCCGCGCTTGATCTCGGCGGCATCGGCGATTGCCACTTGATAGACCGAGCGGCCTTTCTCGCGCATGCCCTGGATGTGCTTCTCGATGCCGGCCTTGGCTTCGGCGTCGATCACCGGGCCAATGTCCACGGCCAGGCGGTCCGGGCAGCCCAGGCGGCTTTCGGCCATGGCGCCCTTGAGCATTTCGATCACGCGGTCGGCGGAGTCTTCCTGCAGGCACAGCACGCGCAGGGCCGAGCAACGCTGGCCGGCACTGTCGAAGGCCGAGGACACCACGTCGATCACCACCTGCTCGGTCAGTGCCGAGGAGTCGACGATCATGGCGTTCTGGCCACCGGTTTCGGCGATCAGCGGGATCGGTCGGCCCTGGTTGTCCAGGCGGCCAGCGACGTTACGTTGCAGTAGGCGGGCCACTTCGGTGGAGCCCGTGAACATCACACCTTTGACGCGCTCATCACCCACCAGGCCGGCACCAACGGTTTCGCCGCGGCCTGGCAGCAGTTGCAGCACGCCTTCAGGGATGCCGGCTTCCAGCAGCAGGCGCACGGCCTGGGCGGCGATCAGCGGGGTTTGCTCGGCTGGCTTGGCCAGTACCGGGTTACCGGCGGCCAGGGCAGCGGCTACCTGGCCGGTGAAGATTGCCAGCGGGAAGTTCCACGGGCTGATGCACACCACCGGGCCCAGTGGGCGGTGGGCGTCGTTGCTGAAGTCGTTGCGGGCCTGTACCGCGTAGTAACGCAGGAAGTCCACGGCTTCACGCACTTCGGCGATGGCGTTGGCGAAGGTTTTACCCGCTTCGCGGATGAGCAGGCCCATCAGCGGCTGGATTTCGGCCTCCATCAGGTCGGCGGTGCGCTCAAGAATGGCGGCGCGCTCGGCGGGCGGGGTAGCCTGCCAGATCGGTGCAGCATTCAGCGCGCACTGGATGGCGTTGTCGACATCGGCGACGGTAGCTTCCTGTACATGGCCTACCACGTCGCGGTGGTCTGCCGGGTTCAGTACCGGCGCGGCGGCACCTTGGCTGGCCGCGCAGGCCAACAGCGGGGCGGCTTTCCAGTCATTGTGAGCGGTGGCCAGCATGGCGCAGGACAGCGATGCCAGGCGGTGTTCGTTGGCCATGTCGATACCGGCCGAGTTGGCGCGCTCGCTGCCATACAGTTCACGCGGCAGCGGGATGCGCGGGTGCGGCAGGCCGATGCTGCCTTCCTGGGTGCCCATGCGCTCGATGCTGGCGACCGGGTCGGCAACCAGTTCCTGAATGGAAATCGAGTGGTCGGCGATGCGGTTGACGAACGAGGTGTTGGCGCCGTTTTCCAGCAGGCGGCGTACCAGGTAGGCCAGCAGTGTTTCGTGGGTGCCGACCGGTGCATACACGCGGCACGGGCGGTTCAGCTTGCCGTCGGCAACCTTGCCGACCACTTGCTCGTACAGTGGCTCGCCCATGCCGTGCAGGCACTGGAACTCGTACTGGCCCGGGTAATAGTTCTGCCCGGCAATGTGGTAAATGGCCGACAGGGTGTGGGCGTTGTGGGTGGCGAACTGCGGGTAGATGGCTTCTGGCACGGCCAGCAGCTTGCGGGCGCAGGCCACGTAGGACACGTCGGTGTACACCTTGCGGGTGTAGACCGGGTAGCCTTCCAGGCCTTCGACCTGGGCGCGCTTGATCTCGCTGTCCCAGTAGGCGCCTTTTACCAGGCGGATCATCAGGCGGTGGCGGCTGCGCTTGGCCAGGTCGATGACGTAGTCGATCACGTACGGGCAACGCTTCTGGTAGGCCTGGATAACAAAGCCGATACCGTTCCAGCCGGCCAGTGACGGTTCGAAGCACAGGCGCTCGAGCAGGTCGAGCGATAGCTCCAGGCGGTCGGCCTCTTCGGCGTCGATGTTCAGGCCGATGTCGTACTGCTTGGCCAGCTGGGTCAGCGACAGCAGGCGCGGGTACAGCTCTTCCATCACGCGCTCGTACTGGGCGCGGCTGTAGCGCGGGTGCAGCGCCGACAGCTTGATGGAGATGCCCGGGCCTTCATAGATGCCGCGGCCATGGGAGGCCTTGCCGATCGAGTGGATGGCCTGCTCGTAGGACGCCAGGTACTTCTGTGCGTCGTGCTCGGTCAGTGCCGCTTCGCCGAGCATGTCGTAGGAATAGCGGAAACCTTTGGCTTCGAAGCGGCTGGCGTTGGCCAGGGCTTCGGCAATGGTTTCACCGGTCACGAACTGCTCGCCCATCAGGCGCATAGCCATGTCGACGCCCTTGCGGATCATCGGCTCGCCGCTTTTACCAATAATGCGGGTGAGCGAGGAGGTCAGGCCGGATTCGTTGTGGGTGCGGACCAGCTTGCCGGTCAGCAGCAGGCCCCAGGTGGCGGCGTTGACGAACAGCGATGGGCTGTTGCCCAGGTGCGGCTGCCAGTTGCCGGTGCTGATCTTGTCGCGGATCAGCGCGTCGCGGGTGCCCTTGTCGGGGATGCGCAGCAAGGCTTCGGCCAGGCACATCAGCGCCACGCCTTCCTGGGACGACAGCGAGAATTCCTGCAGCAGGCCCTGGACGATGCCGGCACGGCCACCAGCGCTCTTCTGGTTGCGCAGTTTTTCGGCGATGCCGGCGGCCAGCTTGTTGGTTGCCTCTGCCAGCGGGGCGCTCAGGCGCGCCTGCTCCAGCAGCATTGGCACCACTTCCTGCTCGGGGCGGCGGTAGGCGGCAGTGATTGCCGAACGCAGCACGGACTGCGGCAGGATGCTCTCGGCGAATTCCAGGAAGCACTGGTGGCTGTGGTCAGCCTGGACTTCGCCGGCGTCGTCGGCCAGGTTGCTAACATGACCGTTGAGTTCGGTCAGGGTGGCACCACCCTCGAGCTTCTCCAGGTAATTGAAGATCGCTTGCTTGATCAACCAGTGCGGCGTGCGGTCAATGGACTGCGCAGCTGCTTTGAGTCGCTCACGGGTCGGGTCGTCGAGTTTGACCCCAAGGGTGGTAGTCGCCATTTCTTATCCTCGTTATTGCCACGGTTGTGGCCTAAGCTGGCGTCAAGAGTATCTGTAGGACAATTCGGGTGCAACCAGGTGCAACCCGAATTTTTTGTGTAAAAGGTGCAACTCGTCTGACAGTCATTTCCACACGATGGAAAGGGTCGTTTTCGGTGCTTTTTATTCTGAAAAAACGGCTTGATGCGCCAAAAAGGAGCAAAAAAGCAGCTTTATCGGAAAATGCACCGGCAGGTGCAACTTGCAAATGAAAAAGGGTTGCACCCGCTTTGCGTTGTTGCATAGCATTCGCCGCCTGGGTGCAACCGCCATGGCTGCGGTTGCGCATGAGATAAAAACAAACGCCAGGGCACACGTATGGGCAACCCACTAACGATCACCTTCGTGATCTACATCGCGGCAATGGTGCTGATCGGCTTCGCTGCCTATCGCTCCACCAACAACCTTTCCGACTATATCCTCGGCGGTCGTAGCCTGGGCAGCGTGGTGACCGCGCTTTCCGCTGGCGCTTCCGACATGAGCGGCTGGCTGCTCATGGGCCTGCCGGGCGCCATCTACTTCTCCGGTCTTTCCGAGGCCTGGATCGCCATCGGTCTCACCGTCGGTGCCTATCTGAACTGGCTGTTCGTCGCCGGCCGCCTGCGCGTGCAGACCGAGCACAACGGTGATGCACTGACCCTGCCGGATTACTTCTCCAGCCGCTTCGAAGACAACAGCGGCCTGCTGCGGATCATCTCGGCCATCGTCATCCTGGTGTTCTTCACCATCTATTGCGCCTCTGGCATCGTTGCCGGTGCCCGCCTGTTCGAAAGCACCTTCGGCATGTCGTATGAAACTGCCCTGTGGGCGGGGGCTGCGGCCACGATTGCCTACACCTTCGTGGGTGGCTTCCTGGCAGTGAGCTGGACCGACACCGTGCAAGCGTCGCTGATGATCTTCGCGCTCATCCTCACCCCGGTGATCGTGCTGATCTCGACCGGTGGCTTCGACACCACCTTCGCCGCCATCGACGCGGTGAACCCGGCCAACTTCGACATGCTCAAGGGCGCGACCTTCGTCGGTATCATCTCGTTGATGGGCTGGGGGCTGGGCTATTTCGGCCAGCCGCACATCCTGGCGCGCTTCATGGCTGCCGACTCGGTGAAGTCGATTGCCAACGCTCGCCGTATCTCCATGACCTGGATGATCCTGTGCCTGGCCGGTACCTGTGCCGTGGGCTTCTTCGGTATCGCCTACTTCTCGGCGCACCCTGACCTGGCGGGTCCGGTAACTGAAAACCACGAGCGTGTGTTCATCGAGCTGGCCAAGATCCTGTTCAACCCATGGATTGCCGGTGTGCTGCTGTCGGCCATTCTGGCGGCAGTAATGAGCACCCTGAGCTGCCAGCTGCTGGTGTGCTCCAGTGCCCTGACCGAAGACTTCTACAAAGCCTTCCTGCGTAAGAACGCCTCGCAGGGTGAGCTGGTGTGGGTTGGCCGCCTGATGGTGCTGGCCGTTGCGCTGATCGCCATCGCCATGGCCGCAAACCCGGAAAACCGCGTGCTGGGCCTGGTGGCTTACGCCTGGGCTGGCTTCGGTGCGGCCTTCGGCCCGGTGGTGCTGATTTCGGTACTGTGGAAAGGCATGACCCGTAACGGCGCGCTGGCCGGTATCGTGGTGGGTGCGCTGACCGTGATCCTGTGGAAGAACTTCGACACCCTCGGGCTGTACGAAATCATCCCGGGCTTCCTGTTTGCCAGCATTGCCATTGTGCTGGTGAGCAAGCTGGGCAGCCCGTCGCAGTCGATGGTCAAGCGTTTCGAAACCGCTGATGCGGCTTATCACGCTGACAAGTAATACCCGTTGAATTGGGGGCGCCTGCTTCGCGGGCGCCACCGATCAGCAGCAAGGCCTGACTCCGCCTGCAAGGCAAGGTAAACTTGCCACCCCCGCAGGAGTTGCCATGAACTATCGTCACGCCTTCCACGCCGGCAACCACGCCGACGTCCTCAAACACATCGTGCTGACCCGCCTCATCGCCCTGATGTCGCGCAAGGAGCAGCCGTTCGCCTACATCGATACCCACGCAGGGCTTGGTCTTTACGACCTGCAAGGCGACCAGGCAACCCGTACCGGCGAGTATCTGGAAGGCGTTGCCCGCTTGTGGAATCGTGACGATCTGCCAGCCATGGCTGCCGATTACCTGCGCGTCATCAAGCGCCTGAACGCCGACGGCGAGCTGCGCTACTACCCCGGTTCGCCCGAGCTGGCCCGCCGCCTGATGCGCCAGCAAGACCGTGCCCTGCTCAACGAGAAGCACCCCGAAGACGGGCCGCTGCTTAAAGAGAACATGAAAAAAGACCCGCGCGTGGTCGTGCACCTGGGCGAAGGCTGGCATGTGCCGCGGGCCTTGCTGCCCGTGCAGGAAAAGCGCGCGATCATGCTGATCGACCCGCCGTTCGAGCAGGCCGATGAGCTCAAGCGCTGCACCAATGCCATGAAAGAGGCGATTGGCCGCATGCGCCAGACTGTTGCGGCCATCTGGTACCCGATCAAGGACCAGCGCTCGCTGACTCGCTACTACCAGGACCTGACCAGCACCGGTGCGCCGAAACTGCTGCGGGTCGAGCTGTATGTGCATCATCAGGACAGCCCGCAGGGGCTCAATGGCTCTGGCCTGGCCATTGCCAATCCACCGTGGGGGCTGGAAGAAGAGCTCAAGGAGCTGCTGCCTTGGCTGGCCAAGGAGTTGGCGCAGACCGATGGCAGCTACCGTATGGACTGGTTGATCGCCGAGTAAGCAGCTGTCTCCTATCCCTTGTGGGAGCAGGCTTGTCCCGCGAAGCAGGCGACGCGGTGTATGGCACCGGCTTTGCCGGTGTTCGCGGGGCAAGCCAGCTCCCACAACGACCGCGCAGTTCCTGATCTTTGCGTTATAATCCCGCCCTTTAGCCGCCACCCGCCCAAGAGGCCGCTGGCGCATTTTTACCGAATGAAGAGGCTAATCCCTTGGCATTGACGATCCTTGGCCTGTCCGGCGCCCTTAGCCATGACCCTTCCGCGGCCCTGTACATTGACGGCAAGCTGATTGCCGCCGCCGAAGAAGAGCGCTTCGTGCGTGACAAGCATGCGAAGAACCGCATGCCCTACGAGTCGGCGAAGTTCTGCCTGGAACAGGCAGGCATCAAGCCGTCCGACGTCGACGTGGTAGCCATCCCGTTCGCCCCGATCAGCCTGTTCGGCAAGGCGCGCTGGCACTATGCCAAGCGCTACTGGTACGCCCCGGATCGTGCCCTCGACGCCATCCTGATGGGCAACCGTCGCTACAAGCGCTACCGCAAGAAGATCGTCTGGTGCCTGGAGCAGCTGGGCTTCGACCCGAAAAAGGTCAAGATCGAGCCGGTCGAGCACCACCTGGCTCATGCCTCCAGTGCCTACCACTGCTCGGGCTTCAAGGAAAAAACCGCCATCCTCGGCATCGACGGTAAAGGCGAATACGCCACCACCTTCTTTGGCTACGGCGAAAACGGCAAGATCCACAAGATCAAGGAGTTCTTCGACCCGGACTCCCTGGGTGGCCTGTACGGCGCGATTACCGAGTTCCTCGGCTTCGAAATGCTCGACGGCGAGTTCAAGGTCATGGGCATGGCGCCGTATGGCGATGCCAGCAAGTACGACTTCTCGCGCCTGGCCAGCTTCGAAAACGGCGAACTGGTGATCAACACCGAGTATGCCAACGTTATCGGCCTGCGCCGCTATAAAGAGAAGGGCAAGGGCTTCTACTTCTCGCCGAAGCTGATCGAATGGCTGGGCCCCAAGCGCGAAGGCGACATCGCCGACGAGCCGTACATTCATTACGCGGCCAGCATGCAGGCGCTGTTCGAGAAACTGGCGCTGCAGATGATCGACCACTACCTGGGCGACACCCTGCGTGAAACCGGCAAGCTGGCCTTCGCCGGCGGCTGCGCGCTGAACGTGAAACTGAACCAGAAGATCATCGCCCGTCCGGACGTAAAAGAGCTGTTCGTCCAGCCGGCCTCTGGAGACGCAGGCACTGCCGTTGGCGCCGCGGCCTATGTCTCCCATGCCCGTGGCGTACCGGTCGAGAAGATGGAGCACGTCTACCTCGGCCCGTCGTACTCCAACGAAGACGTGATCGCGGCCTGCGCCCGTCACCCGAACCAGCCGAAGTGGCGCAAGCTGGAGAACATGCCGCAGCAGATCGCCCAGATCATGGTCGACGGCAACCCGGTGGCCTGGTTCCAGGGCCGCATGGAGTTTGGTCCGCGTGCCCTCGGTGGCCGCTCTATCATCGGCTGCCCGAGCGTTGAAGGTGTGGCTGACCGCATCAACCACCAGATCAAGTTCCGCGAACGCTGGAGACCTTTCTGCCCGTCGATGCTCGACACCGTCGCCCCGCAGATGATCAAGGTCGACCACCCGGCGCCGTTCATGACCTTCACCTTCGAAGTGGCTGAAGAGTGGAAAACCCGTGTGCCGGAAGTGGTCCACGAGGACGGTACTTCGCGTGCCCAGGTGCTCAAGCGTGAGTACAACCCACGCTACTACGACATGATGAAGGCGCTGGAAGACCTGACCGGCAACGGCGTGTCGCTGAACACCTCGCTGAACCGCCGTGGTGAGCCGATGATCTGCTCGCCGACCGATGCCCTGAACATGTTCTTCGGCTCGGACCTGCAGTACCTGATCATGGAAGACATCCTGGTCGTGAAGGACGGCGCTGCCGCCTATGACCAGCCGCTCTGAACCGCGCATCCTGCAGTTCTGCCATGGCTATGACGGGCCTTTCCTGGATTGCGCCCGTCAGTACGCCAGCCTGTTCCAGGGCCGTGGCTACCAGGTCACCACGGTGTTCCTCACCGGCGCTGCCGACCCGCAGGTAGCGGCGGGCTGCGCGTCGGACGAGGTGCTGTTCCTGGCGTTCAGCTCCAAGGCCGTGCGTGGCCTGAAGCTCGGCGCCATCCGTGCCTTGCGGCGGATCGCGGCCGAGCGCAATTTCGCGTTCTGCATTGCTCACCGCTTCAAGCCGATCTACGTGGCCCTGCTGGGCACCGGCCTGCCGGTGATTGGCGTGCATCATGCCTTTGGCGACTACGAGCGCAAAGGCCGCCGGTTGTTCGCCAACCTGTTCAGCAAGCGCCTGAGCTTGCTGGGCGTGTCGGACGCCGTGCGTGACGATATGCGCCGCTGCCTGCCGCACTGGCCGGCCGAACGCATCCAGACCCTGTACAACCGCATCGATATCGACGCCCTGCAAGCGGCACTGGTGCCGCGCGCCGAAGCACGCCAGGCCTTGGGCCTGGATGCACAGGCATGGATCGTCGGCAATGTCGGGCGCCTGCACCCCGACAAAGACCAGGCAACCCTGTTGCGTGGTTTTGCTCAGGCGTTGCCAGGGCTGCCAGCGGGCGCCCGTCTGGCGATTCTCGGCAAGGGCCGGCTGGAGGCCAAGCTCAAGGCTCAGGCCGCCGAGCTGGGTATTGCCGGGCAAGTGGACTTCCTGGGCCAAGTGCCGGATGCACGGCGCTATTTCCAGGCGTTCGACGTGTTTGCCCTGAGCTCTGACCATGAGCCGTTCGGCATGGTCCTGCTCGAAGCCATGGTCGCCGGTGTGCCGGTGCTCGCCACGGCATGCGGCGGGGCCCGCGAAGTGGTCGAGGGTGTGGGTGTGCTGTTCCCGCTGGGCGATGCTGCACAGTTGGCGCAGGGGCTGAAGCATCTGGCCGTGCTGGACGGCGAGCAGCGCCAGGTCTGTGCCGAGCACATGTTGCAGCGTCTGCGTGAACGCTTCTCTGACCATGCGGTGCGTGAAGCCTTCTGGCAGCTGCCGCAAGTGCGTGCGCTGGTGGAGCAGGCCTGATGCTCAATCGAATCCAGGCCTTCCGCGAACGCGGTTGGCAAGTTATAGACGCCAAGGCCTATGCCGAGGCATGGGCGCGCTTTGGTGGCAGTGTTGCCACTCATCCGCTGGTGGTCGAACAGCTGGCAGACCTGGCACAGATCCCGGTGCGATACCTGGGCTGGCATCAGGCGGGTGAGCTGAAGGCCGCCATCCCAACCTGGGGGCGTCACCTGGCGCTGTCCAAGGATGTGCTCAAGCGTGCTGGCAAGAAAGCCCTGTTCGATCTGGGCAATGCCGAAATCATCCTGCCGGCGGCAGCCGATGCCGCTGCACCGCTGCGCCATGCCGCACGCTACCTGTCCGACCTGAACCAGGGCCGCTTCAGCGGCCTCAAGGCGCAGAAGGAACAGCTGGCCATGGCCCGCGCCCCTGAAGACCTGTCGAAAAAATTCCGCTACAACCAGCGCCGCGAACTGCGCCTGCTGGAAGAAGCAGGTGGCGTGGTACGCCCGATCAGCGACTTCAGTGCGCAGGAAATCGCCAGCATGTACTGCGACCTGTTCCAGCGCCGCTGGGGCTTCCCGGCCACCGGTGCCGAGCACATGGCCCAGGTGCTGGAGCGCCTGCAAGCGCTGCTGATCGGCTCGGTACTGCTGCTGGATGGCAAGCCGATTGCCATTCAGCTGGTGTACCGCGTCGAAGCGCCGGAATGGATCAGCGTCGAGTACATCAATGGCGGCGTAGACCCTGAAACCAAGGCTTTCAGCCCGGGTAGCGTGCTGAGCTTCCTCAATACCCAGGCCGCCTGGGAAGACGCCCGTGCGCGCAACAAGCCACTGCGGTTCTCGTTCGGCCGTGCCGACCGCGAGTACAAGGACCGCTGGTGCAACCCTGTGCCGGTGTACCAGGCGTGAGCCGCAAGCAGCAGTTGCTCAAGCGCCACCGGCGCAACAAGCGCCTGGGCTTGCTGACGGGCCTGGTTGCGTTGGTCGCCTTGGGGGTTTTCAGCTGGTGGTGGCTGCCACTGCTGCTGTTGCCGCTGGTCTGGGCGGCTCACGAAGCTTGGTTTGCCGACCATCTGTTCTACGCCCCGGGCGAGGATTACGCCTACGACTTCGGTGAACAGGCGCGGGAAGTGCCTGCCAGCCTGCGCGATGGCCAGCTCCAGGCCGATTGCGTGCTGCAGGGTGACGAAACCCTCATGCTTGAGCTGCAGGTAAAAAGCTCCTGGCTGGGGCGGTTTCTCGACCCTCGGGTAGAGCTGGGCGCTGCTGAGCAGGCTGACCGGCAAACGTTCGAGCGTGGTGTCGATGGCGTACGGTTTCTCAACCTGACCGGCCTGGCCGTGCCCTTGCAAGCGGGTACCTTGCGCCTGCGCGGTCGTCATTGCCGGCTGCAAGGCCAGCCGCGCCTGTGGATAACCCCCGCTGTCGAGCTGCAACGTCGCCGAGTGATGGTGATCGCGCCGCACGCCGATGACGCCGAGCTGGCTGCATATGGCCTCTACAGCCAAGCCGACGAAACCTGGGTGGTCACCCTGACAGCTGGCGAGATCGAAGCCGAACACTACCAGCAGATGGGCCTGGCAAAAGCCGAGGCCGCCCGCCTGAAGGGCCGCTTGCGTGCCTGGGACAGCATCGCTGTGCCCCGCTGGGCTGGTGTGCCGGAGTCACGTTGCGTGCAGTTGGGTTACTTCTGCCTGCAACTGCCTGCCATGCAGGCCGCGCCCGATCAGCCGGCTGCTTCCCGTGAAGCTGACCTGGCCGATATCCGCGTGTTCCGCCAGTTCAACCCGTTCCTGCTACCGGCCGACCGCGATGGCGCGCCAACCTGGCACAACCTGCTGGCCGACCTGCGGGCCTTGCTGGAAATGGCCAAGCCGGAAGTGTTGGTGATGCCGCACCCACAACTCGACCCGCACCCCGATCACATCTGCGCCCAGGCGGCCGTGCTGGAGGCCCTGCAAGGCCTGGCCTGGCAGCCGCAGACCTTGTTGTGCTACGCCAATCACCTGCACGACAACGACCGCTGGCCGATGGGCGACAGTGGCGACGGCGTGGCCTTGCCGCCGCAGTTGAGCGCAGCCCAGGCCTGGGCACCCTGCAGCCTGGTGCTGGACCTGGCCACGCAGCGCGACAAGGCCATGGCCCTGGGCATGATGCACGACTTGCAGCCGCCGGCGCCCTTCAAGCGCCGCTTGCGCCGCCTGCTGCAGCGCTGGCTGGCCGGGCGGCAGCCCTCGCCTTACGGGGAGAACGAGTTCTTCCGCAAGGCCGTGCGCCGGCACGAACTGTTCTGGCGGCGTGAACTGTAAGCACGCCCCATGGTTGACCGCGATGGCGCAGAGCGCCCAAGGAACGTTATGAAAGTCCTATTTCTGGTACAGAAGGAACAGCGGGCTATTCTCGACCGCCTGTACGACGGCGTCGCGGCCAACTGCGAGTGCGACCTGCGCTGGCTGACCAGCGATGACCAGCGCAACCTGCGCCGCTACTTCAAGCGTGAAGTGCAGGTCGAGCGCTATGACCGCATCGTGTTCTTCCTGCGCTTCAAGCAGGAGATTCGCCAGGTGGCTTTCATCCGCACCGTGCCGAACCTGGTCATCCTGGAGCACGATGCCTACCAGAACTACATCCCGTGCAAGTACACCGGAAAGTTCAGCGCCCATTACCGGCAGCTGCCATGGGCGCGGGTCATCAGCTCGGGCTACATGGTCAGCGAACGCCTGCGCCAGGAAGGCTTCGATGCGGTATTCGTGCCCAAGGGCTATGACGAGCAACTGCTGGCCGACCAAGGGCGTGAGCGCGATATCGAACTGGCCTTCGTCGGCAGTGTCAACAGCGTGGCCTACAGCGGCCGCAAGGCGCTGCTGGACGAATTGGGGCAGGTCGAGAACCTGCTGGTTACCCGTACCAAGTCGGGCGAAGACTACTGCAACACGCTCAACCGTATCCGGTTCTTCGTCAGTGCCGACGTTGGCATGGGCGAATACATGATCAAGAATTTCGAAGCCATGGCCTGTGGCTGCGTATTGCTGGCATACGACCAGGGCGAGGAAGAGAACCGCGCGCTGGGCCTGCAGGACATGCACAACGTGGTGTTCTATGACAACATCCCGACCCTTCAGGAAAAGCTCCGCCGTTTGCGGGCAGACCCTGAACTGGCCCGGCAGATTGCAGAAAATGGCCGCCATCTGGCGGTTTCCCGTTTCAGTTTCGCCGCAGTTGGACGTAGCATCGTCGACCACATGCGCCCGGCGCTCAGGCCCCACCCGCCCTTGTCTGCATGGCAGCGGTTGCGCCTGAAGCTGGGCATCTAAATAAGAGCTTTCACGCCCAGGAGCGGGTTGTTGAAGGCCGTTTGTCGCAATGCGGAGGGAGTCCGGTGCGCTTTTCAAATGAGAGTGACGTCACACTCGTCGTGACCAGTTGTGGGCGGTTCGATCTGCTCAAAGATACCCTTGAGAGTTTCGACCGCTGCAACACCGCGCCCATTCGCGAGGTATTCATCACCGAAGATTCCGGTGACGATGCTGTGCATGCCGCTGTGCCAGAGCACTGGAAACCGCACTGCAAGGTGTTCGTTAACCGGCCCAAGCTTGGCCAGTTGCCGTCTATCGACCTGGCTTACAGCCACGTCAAGACGCCGTACATCTTCCACTGCGAGGACGACTGGCATTTCTATCGCCAAGGCTTTGTCGAAGACTCGCGGGCCATTCTGGATGTGAGCCCCAACCTGTTGCAGGTGTGGCTGCGCAGTCATGCTCACGACCTGGCCATCCATAGCCCTTACATCCACTTGGGCGATCGGCAGGTGATCGCGGGTGTGCCTTGCTACCCGCTGCTGTCCGACAAGGCTGAATGGCAGGCGTTTTCGCTCAACCCCGGTCTGCGGCGTTTGAGTGATTACCAGCGCTGCGCGCCATTTGCCGCCTATGCTGGAGAGAAGGCGCTTTCCCGACGCTACGCTGAGTTAAATCTGACAGCGGTCACCTTGGAGGGTGATGCAGTATTGCACACTGGATTCGGTAATCACGTGACCTTGCCCATCGAAGTGGAGCGCAAGGCCAAACGCCGTCAACGTGATCGGATCAAACTGGCATTGACGCTGGTGACGGGTGCCTTGATCGGCATGGGTATCACCATTTTTGTTCAATGAAGTCGCTGTCCCATCTGACATGAGCGGGAGAGGGCCCATGAACATCGTCAATATGATGTGGGCGGGTGGAACGCCGTACATGTCCATCCACAAGGTGCATCGCCAAGTGCTGTCGCACGCAGGTACTGATGCCCGGATCAGTAACTGGTTGCTGCTGGGAAGCGGGTTGTGTTGCGGGCTTGGCTCGACCCGGGAGTGGCACATGCCACTGCGTGCGCTGAAAGGGCGGCACCTGTGGCGCCTATTGCGGCCCTGGTTGCGCTTGCGTTTGCGCAAGGCGCTGGCCGAGGCCAAGGCTGAGGTCGTGCTGCTCGACGGTATTGGTGTCGCGCGGCTGGTGCTGCCGCTGTTGCAGAACATTCCCCAGGTACGGGCAAAGGTGCTGTTCCATGGCAAGACGCGCCTGAACAGTAGCGATGTACGCTTGTTGCGTATGTTCCCCGCCGAGCGCCTGAGCATCGCAGCGGTGTCGCATACGCTGGCCGAATCACTGGAGCACGACTTGGGCAGGCCGGTGCAGACCCTGCGCATGGCGCTTGACCCGTTAGCGTTCGTCGAGCCGTTGTTGAGCCGTGACAGCGCCAGGCAGGCGCTGCAGTTGCCTGTTGCGACTGGGGTGATGCTCGGCGCGGTAGGGCGGTTGGTGGAAAGCAAAGGCTTCGAGATGCTGATCGAGGCGTTTGCCCGGGCCAGCACACATCAGCCGGACCTGCAGTTGGCCATTATTGGCGAAGGCCCTCTGCACGCCGTGCTGCAAGCGCGTATCGATGCACTGGGCCTGGCCGCGCGCGTTCACCTGTGCGGTCACCGTGAAGACCTGCAGCAGTTGTATCGGGCGTTCGATTGGCTACTGGTGCCTTCTCGCTCTGAAGGCCTGGGGCTGGTGGTGCAGGAGGCGGTCATGGCCGACGTGCCGGTGGTGTGCAGCGACCTGCAAGTGTTTCGCGAACAGTTGCAGGATACCGGGGGTTACCTGCCGGTAGCCGATGAGGGGGCATGGGCCGAGGCAATCGAACGATGCACGTCCCTCAGCGCCCGGACGGTAGCCGCCCGGCAGCGTCAGGCGCTGGCGCCGGAGCAAGCCTGGCAGGCCTTCTGCAATGGCTCGCAGAGCTTGCTGCGCAACTGACGTTCAGCGTGCCAGCAGGGCAGCCTCGAACGCAGCGAGGGGGAACCGGTCACCCAGGTTCTCCCGCTCGATATAGCGCACCATGTGCTGCACATTGCGACGAATCATGCGTGCCGACAACGGCGGGCGCAGGAAACGCATGTCGGCCACGTCGATCAGGCCCAGGCGCTGGTCGGGGGTAACCACCACGTTGCCCAGGTGCAGCGAGCGGAAGTACACGCCGCTGTGGTGCAGCTGGCGAACCAGCTGAATCAGCTGCGGCAGGTAGGTATCCCAGCTGAACCCTTCATCGCGCGACATTTGCAGCAGGGTACGCCCGGGCAGCGGGCGATACAGCACGGCGGTACGGCCTGGCAGGTCGAGCTTGTGCTGGCTGATCACCTCGAGCGTAGGGATGCCCAGTTGTGCCAGGCGCGCAGCGTTATCGACGAAGCGCTGCGAGTAGGGGCGCAGCAGTGCAGATGAAATCAGCCGCTTCCTACGAAAAACCTTGAGGAAATTTCCATCCTTGAGCAGGTAGACTTTGGCGCCATGGCTGTCTGCCTCAAGCACCTGTGCGCCTTGTGTCAGCTGATCGAAGTCGACCTGGGTGAGCCGGGAGCATTGCATGAATAGAGCCTTGTCGTCTGGCGAGCAAAATGACCGGCAATAATGCCGAAAATAATGCTGTTGCACCATGGATGGTGTCTTTGATTCATCGGGGGAAAGGATGTTGTATCAAAAAAACTGGGCACGGGCCTGGTTAGGTTTGGGTCTGGTCTGGTTCCTGGCAGCAATTGCCCTGGCACCGAGCAACAAGGTTTACCAGCAGGGGCTGGTGTTGTTTTTGTGGCTGCCAACGCTGGTACTGGCGTGGTCTGCCCGTGAAGTGCTGGTGCAAGCCTGGAGGCGCCAGCCGGCGCTGTGGGTGAGTGTGCTGCTGTTGTTGGCGTGGTGCGGGCTGAGCCTGGCCTGGTCGCCCGCAGAAGACCCAGGGCGCGAGATCAAGCGGCTTGTCTACATTCTGGTATTCCTGCTGGCATTCCCGCTGCTGGCGCAGCAAGGCAGGGCCCGCATTCGTCAGCTGTTGCTGCTTGGCAGCGGCCTGTTGGCCCTCGCCGCGCTGGTCTCGATCATCAATTTCTACGGTTTGCAGGGCAAATCGTTGCTAGCCCGTCTGGCAGGCATTGGCGAGATCTCGCACCCGATTCTGGGGGCTTATGTCATCGGCTCGGCGGTGCTCTTCTTGCTGTACGAGCCGCCGCGCCAGCGTGGCATGCAGCTGTTATGGCTGGCGGCGCTGGTCTGTCTGGGCGCGTTTGCCATGCTCAGCCAGAGCCGCGGGGCGGTTCTGGCCCTGGTGATCACCGTGGTGATCGCGCCGCTGTGGTTCCGCGATCGCCACAGCCAGGTGTTTTCCATCCTTGCGCTGGTTGCCACCGGCCTGGCGTTCTTCGTCGTATACGACCTGATCGCCAAGCGCGGTTCGTCCTATCGGCCGGAAATCTTCAATGCCGTCATCGATATGATTGCCGCACACCCCTGGACCGGCCTGGGGCTGGGGGCTGCCTACGACGTAAGTGCCGTGGGTAAACACTTTGACCACACCCACAACATGTTCACCCATGTTGCCGTGGAAATGGGGATCCCTGGCATGTTGCTCTGGGTCATCGTGTGGTTGTTCACCCTGGGCGAAATCATCCGTGCGCGCGGCACACTGTTTGGCAAGATCCTTCTGGGGTTCTGGGTGTACTCGACCCTGGCCATGCAGTTCGATGCCGCCAGCCTCACCGGGACGCCGCGTGCCGAGTGGTTCATCAGCTGGCTGCCTGTCGGCCTTGCCATGATGCTGCCATGGGGGCGTGCCGAAAATGGCGCCTGTGGTAAAATTTCGGGTTCAACCTGAACAGCGAGCTCGATAATGGCCGAAACACCGCGACCGGCGGAGCAAACCTCCAGCCTGAAGATCTACTTCCGGCTGCTGAGCTATGTGAAACCCTATGTCGGCATTTTCCTGCTGAGCATTGTCGGTTTCGTGATCTTTGCCTCAACCCAGCCAATGCTGGCGGGCATCCTCAAATACTTCGTCGATGGGCTGAGCAACCCCGAAGCGGTGTTGTTCCCCAACGTGCCCTACCTGCGCGACCTACAATTGTTGCAGGCAGTGCCGCTGCTGATCATCCTGATCGCCGCGTGGCAGGGCCTGGGTTCGTTCCTCGGCAACTACTTCTTGGCCAAGGTGTCCCTGTGCCTGGTGCATGACCTGCGGGTGGAGTTGTTCAACAAGCTGCTGGTGTTGCCCAACCGCTATTTCGACAACCATAACTCCGGGCACCTGATTTCGCGCATCACCTTCAACGTGACCATGGTCACCGGCGCGGCGACCGACGCCATCAAGGTGGTGATCCGCGAAGGCCTGACCGTGGTGTTCCTGTTCGCCTACCTGTTGTGGATGAACTGGCACCTGACCTTGGTGATGGTCGCCATCCTGCCGGTAATTGCGGTAATGGTCAGCGTTGCCAGCAAGAAATTCCGCAAACAGAGCAAGAAGATCCAGGTGGCCATGGGTGATGTCACCCACGTTGCCTCGGAAACCATCCAGGGCTACCGCGTGGTGCGCAGTTTCGGTGGCGAAGCCTATGAGGAACAGCGCTTCGCCAAGGCCAGCCAGAGCAATACCGACAAGCAATTGCGCATGACCAAGACCGGCTCGCTCTACACACCGATGCTGCAGCTGGTGATCTACAGCGCCATGGCCGCGCTCATGTTCCTGGTGCTGTTCCTGCGCGGTGACTCCACGGCTGGCGACCTGGTTGCCTATATCACCGCCGCCGGCCTGCTGCCCAAACCGATCCGCCAGCTTTCGGAAGTCAGCTCGACCATCCAGAAGGGCCTGGCCGGTGCAGAAAGCATCTTCGAGCAACTGGACGAAGAACCTGAGCTGGACACCGGTACTGTCGAGAAGGAGCGCGTGGAAGGGCGCCTGGAAGTGCGCAACCTGAGCTTCACCTACCCGGGTACCGAGCGCGAAGTGCTAAGCGACATCAGCTTTGTCGCCGAGCCAGGGCAAATGATCGCCCTGGTGGGCCGCTCCGGCAGCGGCAAGTCGACTTTGGCCGCGCTGATCCCGCGCTTCTATCACCACGACCAAGGGCAGATTCTGCTCGATGGCGTGGAAATCGAGAACTATCGCCTGCGTAACCTGCGCCGCCATGTTTCGCAGGTGACTCAGCACGTCACCTTGTTCAACGACACCGTGGCCAATAACATCGCCTACGGCGACCTGGCTGGCGCCCCGCGCGCAGATATCGAAGCTGCTGCGGCCGACGCCTACGCCAAGGAGTTCGTCGACCGGTTGCCCAAGGGCTTCGATACCGAAGTGGGTGAGAACGGTGTGCTGCTTTCCGGCGGCCAACGCCAGCGCCTGGCGATTGCCCGCGCGCTGCTGAAAAACGCACCGCTGCTGATTCTCGACGAGGCCACCTCGGCGCTGGATACCGAGTCCGAGCGGCACATCCAGGCTGCCCTGGACCATGTGATGCAAGGTCGCACCACGCTGGTGATCGCCCACCGCCTGTCGACCATCGAGAAGGCCGATCAGATCCTGGTCATGGATCAGGGCCGCCTGGTGGAGCGCGGCACCCATACCGAGCTGCTTGCGGCTAATGGCCATTATGCCCGCCTGCACGCCATGGGGCTGGATGAGCCGGCCAAGGCTGATATCACCTGAACCCTCCTTGATCGGGGCCATCATGGCCCCGATTGTCACGGGAATTTTCCGGGGACGATCTGGCCATAAAGCCGTTGACTACCCTGTGCTAATATCCTGCCCCTGTTCATTATTTCCATATGGGTTGCCCATGAAGTTGTCCATGCCGCGTTTCGATCAAGCCCCGGTACTGGTGGTCGGCGATGTCATGCTCGACCGCTACTGGCATGGCGGTACTTCGCGTATCTCGCCTGAGGCGCCAGTTCCGGTGGTCAAGGTCGATCAGATCGAAGATCGCCCAGGCGGTGCGGCCAACGTTGCCTTGAACATCGCTGCGCTGGGCGCGCCGGCTTCGCTGATCGGCGTCACCGGCCAGGATGAAGCTGCCGATAGTCTGGCCAACAGCCTGCAGGCTGCCGGTGTGCGTTCGGTGTTCCAGCGCATCGCGCACCAGCCGACCATCGTCAAGCTGCGGGTCATGAGCCGTCACCAGCAATTGCTGCGTATCGATTTCGAAGAGCCGTTCGCCACCGACCCGCTGTCGCTGGGCGCGGAAGTCGAAAGCTTGCTCGAAGGCGTCAAGGTGCTGGTCCTTTCCGACTACGGCAAGGGCGCACTGAAAAACCACCAGAGCCTTATCCAGGCGGCGCGAGCCAAGGGTATTCCGGTGCTGGCCGACCCCAAGGGCAAGGATTTTTCCATCTACCGCGGTGCCAGCCTGATCACCCCGAACCTCAGCGAGTTCGAGACCATCGTTGGCCGTTGTGCCGATGAGGCCGAGCTGGTTGCCAAAGGCGTGCAACTGCTGCAGGACCTGGACCTGGGGGCCTTGTTGGTCACCCGTGGTGAGCACGGCATGACCCTGCTGCGCACGGGGCAGCCAGCGCTGCACCTCCCGGCGCGGGCGCGCGAAGTGTTCGATGTGACCGGTGCCGGTGATACTGTCATCTCCACCCTTGCGGCGGCTATTGCGGCTGGCGAGGACCTGCCCCACGCGGTGGCGCTGGCCAACCTGGCGGCAGGCATCGTGGTTGGCAAGCTGGGTACGGCTGCGATCAGCGCCCCCGAACTGCGCCGGGCCATCCAGCGCGAAGAAGGCTCCGAGCGCGGTGTGCTGGGCCTTGAGCAGCTGCTGCTGGCCATCGATGATGCGCGGGCGCACAAAGAGAAAATCGTCTTCACCAACGGCTGCTTCGACATCCTGCATGCTGGGCATGTTACCTACCTGGAACAGGCGCGGGCCCAGGGCGATCGACTGATTGTTGCGGTCAACGACGACGCCTCGGTCAGCCGTTTAAAGGGGCCGGGTCGACCGATCAACAGCGTAGACCGGCGCATGGCGGTACTGGCCGGGCTGGGGGCGGTGGACTGGGTGATCAGTTTCCCAGAAGGCACGCCGGAAAACCTGCTGAGCCAGGTCAAGCCGGATGTGCTGGTCAAGGGTGGCGACTATGGCATCGACCAGGTGGTGGGCGCCGATATCGTCAAGGCCTATGGCGGTACCGTGAAGGTGCTGGGGCTGGTCGAGAACAGCTCGACCACGGCGATTGTCGAGAAGATTCGCAAGAACTGATATAGCTGGGGCTGCAAAGCAGCCCCAGGCTTTCACTTGTGAAGTGAGGTACGCGCCCGCTCCAGCAGCGCCCGCGCTTTGTCACCAAACCGCTGCAAGTGCGATGCCCGCAACGGCTTGGGCTCCACCAGCCCCTGTTGCTTCACCCAGTCCTTCCAGCGCACTCGCTCGTCCTTCACCACCCAGCCTTCCTGCCGGGCAAAACTCTCTGCCAGGTACAGCCCACGCGTACTCGCCGGCACCAGCTCATCCTTCTTCAGCGTATACAGCTCCGCCAGCGGTTGGCCGTCCTTCAACGGCATCAGGTACAGGTCTGGCCGTTTGCGGTTGAGTCGCGCCACCAGCTGGCCGCTCTCCAGTCGCTCATCGACGTGGAACAGGCTCAGTTTCTTGGCTTCACGAGGCACCTGCAGGCGCATGTCGTATATCAGTTGCAGCGAGGCGGTGGGCAAGTGCACATAGGCCCGTGGCCGCTCCAGCAGCATCAGGTTGCCGCAGTGCACGGGGCGGGCGGCGCCGGACTGCGGGGTCAGCAGGAAGTGCGGTGTTTCGCGATAGTGCAGGGCGGCGGCGTACGGTACGGGCAGCCAGGTATCGTTGAAGCGCCCGCCCAGCCAGCCTTCCGGGGTTTCCAGCAGGCATTCCTCAGCCACTTCCTGCACTGCCGTGTGCAACGGCAGGTTCAGCTCCTGTGCCGGTACATAGCCAGAAATCAGTTTCAGCACCACATCGCCCCGGTCTTGGCGGCGCTGGCGCACCAGCACCCAGTAATCGCGGTTTTGCCAATGCAGGGTGAGGCGCACCGATACGCCCAGGTTGGCCAGTTCGGCCACGAAGTGCTGCGTGTCGGGTAGCTGGATGGCCTTGCGCCGCTGCTGGGTCTGGGCAAAGTTGAGCGGCATGCCGATACTTTGATAAATCAGCCCTTCGGGCGTGGCCTCGACATGCAGCGGCAGTGTCTTGAAGTTGCTCGGGTTCTTGCGGATCAGCGTTCGCGCCACGAGGCTCCTCCTTGCGTCGGGTCAGTCGCCAGGCCCTTGGGCCTGGGGAAACTCAATGCTGGCCCAGGATACGGGCAACGGTGGCCACATTGTGGGCCAGGTGCAGCGGGTTGATGGTGCCGACGATAGCACTGCTGACGCCCGGGTGGGCGAACAGCAGTTCGAAGCTGGCCTGCACCGGGTCAACGCCAGGGGCCAGGCAGACATGTCCACTGGCCAGGGCCTTCTTTATCAGGATGGCCTTGCCGTGCTCGGCAGCGTAGTCCAGTACCGGGCGTTCTGCCTGCTCGTTGAGGTTGTAGGTGACCATGGCGCAGTCGCCCTGTTCCAGTGCTTTCAGGCCGCCGGCCACGGTCTTGCCAGACAGGCCGAAGCCGAGGATCTTGCCCTCCTGCTTAAGTTCCGCCAGGGTCTGGTAGACCTCCTGCTGTTCGAGGATCGCCAGGTCGTTGCCGTCGGAATGCACCAGTACCAGTTCGATGCGGTCGGTTTCCAGGCGGCGCAGGCTGCGCTCCACTGAGCAGCGGGTGTGGGCGGCGCTGAAGTCGAAGTGCGACTGGCCGTTGTCGAATTCTTCACCGACCTTGCTCACGATCACCCACTCATCGCGTTGGCCGCGCAGCAGGGGGCCCAGGCGTTCTTCGCTGCGGCCATACGCCGGGGCGGTGTCGATCAGGTTGATGCCCAGCTCGCGGGCCTGGGCCAGCAGCAGGCGGGCTTCGTCATCGCCGGGGATGGTGAAGCCGGCGGGGTACTTCACGCCTTGGTCGCGGCCCAGCTTGACCGTGCCCAGGCCCAGCGGTGAAACCTTGAAACCGGTGCTGCCCAGCGGGCGGTGGAAGTCGTGCAGGGTTGGCAGGGTCATGGCAGCAGTTGCTCCCAGGCCGGCACACCCAGCGGTGGGCGTGGCAGGCCGGCCAGGTCGGCTTGTGCCTGCGGGCGGATACCGTCGCGCTCCAGGTGGCTGATGACCCGGTCGCTGAAGTCCGGCGCCAGGGCCAGCTTGGTCGGCCAGCCCACCAACAGGCGTTGCTGGTCGGCGAGGAAGGCGTTGTCCGGGCGCACCAGGCCGGACTGCGCAGGTTCGGCGCGGTCGACGCGCAAGGTGGCCCAACGGACCTGGCTTTGGTCCATCCATGGCAACAGGTTGGCTATTTCCTTCTGCGCCGCCGCAATCTGTGCCGCCGGCTCACGTGCCACGCCATCGGCTTCGGCCAGATCCCCGCCCAGGTACCAGACCCATTGGCCATCAGCAGCCGGGTGAGTCGTCACTGTTACCCGTGGCTTGGGGCCGCCGCCCAGGCAGTGTGCATACAGCGGCTTGAGGTTAGGGCCCTTGGCCATGACCATGTGCAGCGGGCGAATTTGCATCGCAGGCAGCTTCAGGCCCAAGGCATGCAGCAGGTCCTCGGTGCCGGCACCGGCGCTGAGCACGATACGCTGGGCACGGATGTCGCGGCCATCGACGCGCAGGCCGACCAGTTCGTCGCTTTCGCGCAGCGGCTCGATGCGTTCCCCGGCCAGCAGGCTGTCGCCCGCCAGGTCGGCCAGGTTGGCCAGCAGGCTTGGTACGTCGATGACCAGTTCGGCCAGGCGATAGACCTTGCCCTTGAAAGCGCGGTCTTGCAGGGCGGGCGGCAGTTGCTCGCCTTTTACCTGGTCGACCCGGCCGCGCACGGCCTTGCTCGCGAAGAAGCTGGTGAGGTTGCCGGCCAGGGTGCCTGGCGACCACAGGTAGTGGGCCTCGGACAGCAGGCGGGTGTTGCTCAGGTTCAGCTCGCCGCTACCGCTCAAGGCTTCGCGCCAGCGGCGCGGCATGTCGGCGATGGCTTCCGAAGCACCGGTGAGGGCACCTTGCAGGGCGTACTTGGTACCGCCGTGAATGATGCCTTGAGACTTGATGGTCTGCTCGCCGCCAAGGCTGGCGCGTTCCACCAGCACTGTCGAATACCCCAGGCGGCGCAGGCGGGCATTGAGCCAGAGGCCTGCGACCCCGGCGCCGACGATCAGTACGTCAGTGGAAATGGCAGATGGCATGGCGGTACCTCGAAGACTGGGACAGCTGACAAGTATACAGGCAGCTTCAGTGCCCGGCAGTCTTGGAAAACAGCTGAATCACCACCACCCCACCCACGATCATCGCCATGCCCAGCATCGCCGGTATATCCAGCTTCTGCCCGTAGATCACCAGCGCCGCCACACTGATCAGCACGATCCCCAGCCCGGACCAGATGGCATAGGCAATGCCCACCGGAATGCTGCGCACTACCAGGGTCAGCATCCAGAACGCGATGCCATAGCCAACCACCATCAGCAGCAACGGCAATGGCGTGCTCAGGCCCTTCACTGCTTTCATCGAAGCGGTGGCAATGACTTCGGCGCAGATGGCGATGGCGAGGTAGGTGTAGGCATTCATGGCAGGATCCTCCGGTAACTGGTCGGGCATTCTAGACGCTACCTGGATGGGGTAAAGTCATTGCCTATCAGTAGGGGAGATAGGTTGATGGCTGAGCAATGGAACCTTGAGCAACTGCGCACCTTCCTGCGCGTCGCTGAACTGCGCTCGTTTTCTGCCGTGGCCCGTGAGCAGCGCAAGGCGCAGTCGGCCATCAGCAGCGCGATTGCCCTGCTTGAAACCGACCTGGGGGTCACCCTGTTCGAGCGCAGCAGTGGCCGGCAGCCGAAGCTGACCGAAAACGGCAGTGCATTGCTGGAAGATGCCCGCGAACTGTTGCGCCAGTGCGAGCGCCTGGATGGCCGCGCCCTTGCGTTGATGCGCGGGCAGGAGGCTTTGTTGCGGGTGGCGCAGGACGAAGCCATGCCTTATCAGCCGGTGATCGACAGCCTCGACGAACTGGCCAGCCGCTATCCATTTCTAGAAGTGCAATTGGCCAGTGGTGCGCAAGGTGATGTGGCGCGCAAGCTGGTGGAGCGCCGCGCCGACCTGGGCCTGTTCTTCCACCACGAAAGCATGCCGGCATCACTGGAGCGGCGCGCCCTGGGCAGTGTGGAGATGGTCACGGTGTGCGCTGTCGGCCATCCGCTTGCAGGTGAGGGCCGGGTCACCCGCCAGCAACTGGCCCGCCACCGGCAACTCCTCATCACGCCACAGCAAAGCGGTTACCCCGGCGGCGAGGCAGTCAGCCCGCAGGTGTGGCGTGCCGACAGCTTCTACGCCATGGCCGAACTGCTGATGCGCGGCCTGGGCTGGGCCTGGTTGCCGCGGCATGTGGTGCAGTACCCGACTTACCAGGCGCACATGGTCGAACTGGACAGCGAGTGGCGCCCGCCGGCACTCGTGGCAGAACTGGCCTGGCGCCGTGATGAGCCGCTGGGGCCTGCGGCGCAGTGGCTGGCCGAGCGCTTTGCAGTGCACTTGCGTGCGATCGGGTAAACTCCGCCGCCATGAACAGAACACTCTATACCTTGCTGTTTCACCTGGGCCTGCCGTTGGTTGCGCTGCGCCTGTACCTGCGCGCACGCAAGGCGTCGGCCTATGGCCAACGCATCGGCGAGCGCTTTGCCTTCAAGCTGCCGGCCATGCGCCAGGGTGGCATTTGGGTGCACGCAGTGTCGGTGGGCGAAAGCATCGCAGCAGCGCCGATGGTGCGTGCCTTGCTCAAGGCCTACCCGGGCCTGCCGATCACGCTTACCTGCATGACGCCGACCGGTTCCGAGCGCATTCGCGCCATGTTCGCAGACGAACCACGCGTGCAGCATTGCTACCTGCCCTACGACCTGCCCTGGGCGGCCGGGCGCTTTCTCGACCATGTGCAGCCGAAGCTGGGCATCATCATGGAAACCGAGCTGTGGCCCAATCACATTCACCAGTGCGCCAAACGCGGCATCCCGGTGGCGCTGGCCAATGCGCGGTTGTCCGAGCGCTCGGCCCGTGGCTATGGGCGCTTTGCCAAGCTGACACGGCCAATGCTGGCGGAGATGAGCCTGATTGCGGTGCAGACCGAAACCGAGGCCCAGCGCTTCCGTGATTTGGGCGCGCGCCCTGAGTGCGTGCAGGTCACCGGTTCGATCAAGTTCGACCTGAAGATTGATGAGCAACTGCTCCCGCGTGCCAAGGCACTGCGCGCGCAATGGGGGGCTGAGCAGCGCCCGGTGTGGATTGCGGCCAGTACTCATGAAGGCGAGGATGCGCTGATTTTGCAGGCGCACCGGCAGTTGCTACAGGTGCATGGTGATGCGTTGCTGATCCTGGTGCCGCGCCATCCCGAGCGATTCAATGCGGTACATGTGCTGTGCAGCGAGCAATTCGCTACCGTGCGGCGCTCTGCTGGCACGCCCGTCGATGCGCAAACCCAGGTATTGCTTGGCGATACGATGGGTGAGTTGTTGTTCCTGTATGCGCTGGCCGACATTGCCTTTGTCGGTGGTAGCCTGGTGGCGACGGGTGGGCACAACCCGCTGGAGCCGGCAGCATTGGCGTTGCCGGTGCTGATGGGGCCGCATGTGTTCAACTTCCTTGAAATCAGCGCGATGCTGCGTGAGGCGGGGGCGTTGCAGCAGGTGGACGATGCCGAGGGGCTGGCCGGGGCAGTGCGGCGGCTGGTCGAGTTGCCGCAGGATGCACAGCGCATGGGCGAGGCGGGCAGGGCGGTGATGCGGGCCAATCAGGGGGCATTGCAGCGGTTGCTTGATGGGCTGGGCGCGCTCCTCCACTGATTTTTGTGTGGCCTTCTTCGCGGGTAAACCCGCGAAGAATCCAGCATCTATATCAAGGCCTGCGCTCAAAGTTCTTGGCAGCCGCCGCAGCCAAGTCCGGCGGCAGGAAGTCCTTGTCCGGGTTGTAGTCCGGCTTCAGGTAGCGCTTGAGGTCCTGCAGGTCTTGCGGGCTGAGGGTGCCGGCCGCCTGCTTCAGGCTCAGGTTGTCGAGGATGTAGTCATAGCGGCTGTTGTTGTAATCCCGCACCGAGGTGTACAGCTGGCGCTGGGCATCGAGCACGTCGACGATGTTGCGGGTACCCACCTGGTAACCGATTTCAGTGGCTTCCAGCGCGCTCTGGTTGGAGATAATCGACTGCTTGCGCGCCTGCACCTGTTCCACGTCGGTGTTCACCGCGCGGTGCAGGTTGCGGGTGTTTTCCACCACCTGGCGGCGTAGGCTTTCGCGCTGCTGCTCGCTCTGGCTCAGGCGCTGGTAGGCCTCGCGTACTTGCGAGCTGGTCAGGCCACCGCTGTAGATCGGGATGTTCAGCTGCAGGCCGATGCTGGTTTGCTCGACGTCACCGCTATAGCGTGAAACAGGGGCCGGTGCAGGGTTGGTGAAGCCGAAGCTGTCGTTGTCGCCTTTCTGGTATTTGGCCACCGCATCGAGCGTCGGTGCATGGCCTGCCTTGCGCTGACGCAGCGTTTCCTCAGCGGCGGAAACCGCATAGTTGGTAGCCAGCAGGTTGAGGTTCTGGCGCCCGGCGGTTTCGACCCAGGCTTTGGCGTCGTTCGGGGTTGGCACCTGTACCGGCAGGGTATGCACTACGCCCTGGATCGAGGTGTATTCGCGGTTGGTCAGGGTGACCAGCGCTTCGAATGCATCCTGCACCTGGCGCTCGGCGATGATACGGTTGGCCCGGGCGGTGTCGTAACTGGCCTGGGACTGCAGCACGTCGGTCTTGTCCGAAAGGCCCACATCGAAACGTTCGTTGGACTGGTCGAGCTGGCGCTTGAAGGCAGCTTCTTCGGCTTTGGTAGCGGCCAGGTTGTCCTGAGCGCGCAGCACGGCGAAGTAGCTCTGCGCGGATTGCAGGATCAGGTTCTGTTCAGTGGCCGACAGCTCCAGTGCCGCCTGTTCGTTGACCGCTTCGGCAGCCTGCAGCTGGAACCAGCGGTCCGCGCGGAAGATCGGCTGCGCCAGGGTGGCGCTCCAGGTATTGCCGCTGCGGTTGGTGGTGGCAGAGGGCTCGTCCAGCTTGGTGCGGGTGTTCATCATCTCGGCGCCAGCCGACAGGTTGGGCAGCAACCCGGCGCGGGCCTGTGGCACCACTTCGCGGCGGGCGCCGTAATCGGCGCGGGCGGCGGCCAGGTCGGCGTTGTTGTCCACCGCTTCCTGGTAGACGCTGACCAGGTCGGTCTTCACTGTCGGGGGCACGTCCGCTGCCCAGACCACTCCGTTGGACGCACAAGACACGGCTATCGCCAGTGAGAGTTTGCGCAGCATAGAGGCAATCCTTGTACGAAATTTAATTACTGAACTGTTGAGTATCGGATGACGGGCCAGTGTAGTGCCATGCGCCCCCGGCAACAATCGCCTGGTGTGCCTTTCATCAAGTGCGCATTTACCCGCTTGGCTTTGCCGACCACTCCAGTCTAGACTGCGCATGTTCTTGTCGGGGTGCCTTGAAGCAAAGGCTGAGATCGCAGAGGTGCGGATCCCGTTGAACCTGATCAGGTTAGCGCCTGCGTAGGGAACAAGATTGCTCGCCTTCCCGGGGAGCCTCTTGTGCCAGGTCCGGGAATGTCGCAGCTGCATGCAGCTTCAGGCACCCCCATATCCGGCACTGCACCCATCATGGGTGTGTCCGCGCCATTCAGGTTCACCCCGACATTCCACTGCTAGGAAGCCGTCTGGAGAGCCTGTGATGACCAAACAAGAAAAAGCGATCAACCTCAGCGAATCGGCACAAGTCGATCAGCAGTCCGTGCAACCGTTCCCGCGTTCGCGCAAGGTGTATGTCGAAGGCTCGCGCCCGGACATCCGCGTGCCCATGCGTGAAATCAGCCTGGACGATACCCCGACCGATTTCGGTGGCGAAACCAATGCCCCGGTGCTGGTCTACGACACCTCTGGCCCGTACACCGACCCAAACGTGATCATCGACGTGCGCAAGGGCCTGGCCGACGTGCGTTCGGCGTGGATCGACGCCCGTGGTGACACCGAGCGCCTGGACGGCCTGAGCTCCGATTTCGGCCAGCAGCGCCTGAACGATGCCGAACTGGCCAAGCTGCGCTTTGCCCACGTGCGCAACCCGCGCCGCGCCAAGGCCGGCGCCAACGTCTCGCAGATGCACTATGCCCGCCAGGGCATCATCACCGCCGAGATGGAATACGTGGCCATCCGCGAAAACATGAAGCTGCAAGAGGCCCGCGCCGCCGGCCTGCTGAAAGAGCAGCACGCCGGCCACAGCTTCGGCGCCAACATCCCGAAAGAAATAACCCCCGAATTCGTCCGCCAGGAAATCGCCCGTGGCCGCGCGATCATCCCGGCCAACATCAACCACCCGGAAGTGGAACCGATGATCATCGGCCGCAACTTCCTGGTGAAGATCAACGGCAACATCGGCAACAGCGCCCTGGGTTCCTCGATCGAGGAAGAAGTGGCCAAGCTGACCTGGGGCATCCGCTGGGGTTCGGACACGGTCATGGACCTGTCCACCGGCAAGCACATCCACGAAACCCGCGAGTGGATCATCCGCAACTCGCCGGTGCCGATCGGTACCGTGCCAATCTACCAGGCGCTGGAAAAGGTCAACGGCGTGGCCGAAGACCTGACCTGGGAGCTGTTCCGCGACACCCTGATCGAGCAGGCTGAACAGGGCGTGGACTACTTCACCATCCACGCCGGCGTGCTGCTGCGCTATGTGCCGCTGACCGCCAAACGTGTTACCGGCATCGTCAGCCGTGGTGGCTCGATCATGGCCAAGTGGTGCCTGGCGCACCACAAGGAAAACTTCCTGTACACCCACTTCGACGAAATCTGCGAAATCATGAAGGCCTACGACGTCAGCTTCTCGCTGGGTGACGGCCTGCGCCCTGGCTCGATTGCCGACGCCAACGACGCCGCGCAGTTCGGTGAGCTGGAAACCCTCGGCGAGCTGACCAAGATCGCCTGGAAGCACGACGTGCAGTGCATGATCGAAGGCCCTGGCCATGTACCGATGCAGTTGATCAAGGAGAACATGGACAAGCAGCTGGAGTGCTGCGACGAGGCGCCGTTCTACACCCTCGGCCCGCTGACCACCGACATTGCACCGGGTTACGACCACATCACGTCGGGCATTGGTGCGGCGATGATCGGCTGGTTCGGTTGCGCCATGCTTTGCTACGTCACGCCCAAGGAGCACCTGGGCCTGCCGAACAAGGACGACGTGAAAACCGGCATCATCACCTACAAGATCGCCGCGCACGCCGCCGACCTTGCCAAGGGCCACCCCGGCGCGCAGATTCGTGACAACGCCTTGTCCAAGGCGCGTTTCGAGTTCCGTTGGGAAGACCAGTTCAACCTGGGCCTGGACCCGGACACTGCCCGTGCCTTCCACGACGAGACCCTGCCGAAGGAATCGGCCAAGGTCGCGCACTTCTGCTCGATGTGCGGGCCGAAGTTCTGCTCGATGAAGATCACCCAGGAAGTGCGTGAATACGCCGCCAGGATCGAGACCGTGGACGTGTCGGTCGAAGAAGGCATGCGCGAGCAGGCCGAGCGGTTCCGCCAGGAAGGCAGCCAGCTGTACCACAAAGTGTAAAAGCGCCGTTTCTCCACTGTGGGAGCGGGCTTGTCCCGCGAACGCGTCAGCTGCGCCAACGCGTTTGGCAGGCCTGACGCCTTCGCGGGGCAAGCCCGCTCCCTCAGTGGGTCGGCGAAACCCTATCAATCCTTCTGGCGAACATAACAATGACCACCCCCAGCCAATTTTCCCCCGACCACCCGATCCCCCCCCACCAGCGCATCTTCGGTGCCCGCGACCTGTTCTCGCTGTGGTTCTCCCTCGGCATCGGCCTGATGGTGCTGCAGGTCGGCGCCATGCTGGCCCCCGGTCTGGGCCTGGCGGGCGCAGTGCTGGCCATCGCACTGGGCACCGGCGTGGGCGTGCTGTTGCTGGGGGCTGCCGGTGTGATCGGCAGCGACACCGGCCTGTCGGCCATGGGCACCCTGAAACTCAGCCTGGGCGGCCACGGCGCGCGCCTGCCGGCGCTGCTCAACCTGCTGCAACTGGTCGGCTGGGGCGCGTTCGAGATCATTGTCATGCGCGATGCTGCCAGCCTGCTGGGCGCGCGCGCCTTCGGCGAAGGCAGTGCCTGGAACAGCCCGATGCTTTGGACCCTGTGCTTCGGTGCCCTGGCCACCTTGCTGGCAGTGAGCGGGCCACTGGCCTTCGTGCGCAAGGTACTGCGCGCCTGGGGTATCTGGTTGCTGCTGGGTGCTTGCGTCTGGCTGACCTGGAACCTGTTCGCCAAAGCTGACCTGGCTGATCTGTGGAACCGCGCCGGGGACGGCTCGATGTCGCTGGCGGTGGGCTTCGACATCGTCATTGCCATGCCCCTGTCGTGGCTCCCGCTGATCGCCGACTACTCGCGCTTCGCCCGCAACGGCAAGCATGTATTTGGCGGTACGGTGGTGGGCTACTTTATCGGCAACACCTGGCTGATGAGCCTGGGCGTGGCTTACACCCTGGCCTTCGCTGCCAATGGCGAGGTCAATGCCCTGCTGCTGGCCCTGGCGGCCGCCGGCATGGGTATTCCGCTGTTGCTGATTTTGCTGGACGAGTCGGAAAAGGCCTTTGCCGACATCCATTCGGCGGCCGTGTCCACCGGTGTGCTGGTGCCGGTGAAGGTCGAGCACCTGGCCTTGGCCATTGGCGTGCTGTGCACCCTGATCGCTTTGCTGGCGCCGCTGGCCCAGTACGAGAACTTCCTGCTACTGATCGGCTCGGTGTTCGCGCCGCTGTTCGGCGTGGTGCTGATGGACCACTACGTGGTGCGTCGCCGTCGCCTGCCGGCCCAGGTGGGTGGTTTGCACTGGCAGGCGCTGCTGGCCTGGGTGGTGGGGGTGGCGGCTTACCATGTCATCGCTACACAGGCGCCGGACTTCGGGGCGACCCTGCCGGCACTGGTGCTGGCAGGGCTACTGCACGGGCTGCTGAGCCTCAGCCGCGGCCGGGAAACAGTTCAGGCTTGAGCACGCCATTCAGGCGTGGGTAGGGGATCTTCAGCTCCACGTGGCCCATGGAATAGGGCGCGATGGCGTAGACCTCATACTTGACCACGACTGCGCCGTACGTCAGGGCGATGTGCGGCGATTTCTTGAACGGCCAGGTTTTGACGAACTCGGCGTCCTTGTCCATGCCCACGCTCATCAGCCAGGCCCGGTGCGACTCCTCGACGGTTTTCCAGAAGGTGTCTTCCTGGCCGGGCACCAGCATGTCCTGCAGGGTCAGCACCTTGTCCAGCTTTCGCGAATAGTTGATGAAGCCACGCCCCGGCATGCCGTGGGCGCCACCGCTGTCCAGGTAGCTGGACAATTCGATGATCACCAGCCCGTCATGCTGCTCGCGTACTTTGGCTTGCAGGTAGCTGCTGTTACGTTTGTCGGCACTGGCCAGGTATTGCTGCTCGTAGGCCTGCAGGGTGCTCGGCGCGGTGCCATGCTGATTGTCTTCGGTAAGTTGCAGCAGGCGTTTTTCGACGATGGCGTCCAGCTTTGGCAAGGCCGGGAAGTGGACCATGTCGATGTTCACCAACGGGCAGTCGCTTTCGCTGCAGCCGGGTTTCACGTGCTCCCAGGCGTCGCGCTTGACCTCGAGCGGGGCCCGGTAGTTGGGCGTGAACAGGCTCTGGCAGGCGCCCAGAGCGAGTGCCAGCACAGCCACGGAAGTCAGTTTGACAAGTGTCATGATGATCCTTGCAGAACAGGGAAAAGTCGGCCTTTGACCGTCTGCGCGGCCTTCAGTTCGCCACTAAGCTAACAGAGTGAAGACCTGCTGTCCCGAGTGCGCCAGCGGTTGGCGGAAAGGGATGAAACCGGCAGGCGTGCAGAGTAGGATGGCGCGATGCAGTAACCAGGCGGTTGATGTAGCAACGAGGATTTCCATGTCAGACACATTGAATTCGGTGCCCAAGGCGGTCGAGATCGTCAAGCGGGCCAACTGTTTCCAGGGCTTCTACAAGCTCGACAAGGTGCACCTGCGCCACGAGCTGTTTGCCGGAGGCATGGGCCGCGAGATCAGCCGCGAACTGTTCGTGCGCCACGATGCAGTGTGTGTACTGCCTTACGACCCGTTGCGTGATGAAGTGGTGCTGATCGAGCAGTTTCGCGTTGGCGCCATGGGCAAGATCGATAACCCCTGGCTGATCGAGATGGTCGCCGGGCTGATCGACAAGGACGAACAACCCGAAGAAGTCGCTCACCGCGAAGCCGAAGAAGAAGCTGGCCTGACGTTCACTGCACTGTGGCCGATGACCCGCTACTTCCCGTCGCCCGGCGGCAGTGACGAATACGTTCATCTGTTCCTTGGCCGGTGTAGCAGCGAGGGGGCGGGCGGCCTTCATGGTCTGGAAGAAGAGGGCGAAGACATTCGCGTGCGCGTGTGGTCGTTCGAGGACGCCTTGCAGGCCGTGCGCGACGGGCGTATCTGCAACGCGGCGACCATCATCGGCCTGCAATGGCTGGCGCTGAACCGCGACGAAGTACGAGGTATGTGGAAGTGAATTTGCTGCGCGAGCGCTATCGAGTCGATCTGGTCGGGCTGCAGGCAGCCTGCGAGGCCAACTACGCCCGGCTGATGCGCCTGTTGCCCGACATGCGCACCACCCAGAGCTCGCGCCGTATCGGCATGACCCAGGGTGACCAGATGCTCGGTGTGCTGGTGCTCGACGTGGTGCTGGCCTGCCCGTACACCACCACCCTGCATGTACGCCAAGAGCACAGCCTGCCGTGGCTGCCTGTGCCGCACCTGGAAGTGCAGGTGTACCACGATGCGCGCATGGCCGAAGTGGTCAGTGCCGAACACACGCGGCGCCTGCGCAGCATCTATCCGTACCCTAACGAGGCCATGCATCAGCCGGACGAAAAGGCCCAGCTCAACCTGTTCCTCGGTGAATGGTTGAGCCATTGCCTGGCTTGCGGTCACGAACTGGCAAGTGTTCGCTGACATGCAGCCAGACCTGACGCGCCCTGTGCATGTGGTGCAACTGACCGACGCTCACCTTTTCGCCGATCCGGCCGGCAGCATGTTGGGCCTTAAAACCCGTGACAGCCTGGGCCATGTGGTGGCCCAGGTGCAGCGTGAGCAACCGCTTGTCGACTTGCTGCTGTGTACGGGCGACCTGTCCCAGGATGCCAGTGTTGCCTCTTATGAAGCGTTTCGTGAGCTGACCGCGCCATTTGCCGTGCCCACCCGCTGGTTGCCGGGCAACCATGACGAAGCCCGGGTCATGGCCGAAGTGGCCCCGGAGCTGCTGCAGGCGGTAACCGATATCGGCGCCTGGCGTATTGTCATGCTCAACACGGCAGTGCATGGCGCGACACATGGCCTGCTGGAGGATGACCAGCTGGCCGTGCTGCAAGCCGCGCTGAAAGGGGCGGGCGAGCGCCATTGCCTGGTGTGTTTCCACCATCAGCCGGTAGACATCGGCTGCGCCTGGATCGCGCCGATCGGCTTGCGCAACGCCCAGGCACTGTTCGATATCGTCGAGGCTTATCCACAGGTGCGGGCGTTGCTGTGGGGGCATGTGCATCAGGAATGGGATGAAGTACGCGATGGCCGGCGCCTGCTGGCTACGCCGTCGACCTGCATTCAGTTCGCGGCGCGCAGTGAGGATTTCCAGGTGAGCGAAGAGCCGCCTGGTTACCGCTGGTTGCGCCTGCATGCTGATGGGCGGCTGGAGACCGGGGTGGAGCGGGCGCTGGATTTCAAGGTTGCTCTCGATTTCGATAGTCCAGGATATTGAAGAACTTGGGGCGCGGAGCGGCCCCGGCTCTCTTGAAGAAATTGTTGCGAAACCCGTGACACTGCGTCAAAACCCGGCGAACGCGCTACACTGCGCGTCCCTGCGCCCGCATCATCAGGCGCAACGCCACAGTTTCCGGGGGCAGCATGTCGGGTTCCATCCTCTATATCCATGGCTTCAACAGCTCGCCGCTTTCCACCAAGGCGCGCCAGCTCGAAGCCGTGATGCAGCAACTGGGGCTGTCGGCCCAGCTACGCGTGCCTGCCTTGCACCACCACCCGCGCCAGGCCATCGCCCAGCTCGAAGCGGCTATCGCAGAACTCGGTGCGCCATTACTGGTGGGCAGCTCGCTCGGCGGCTACTATGCCACCCATCTGGCCGAGCGCTATGGCCTTAAAGCACTGCTGGTCAACCCGGCGGTAACCCCGCACAAGCATTTCGACGGTTACCTGGGCACCCAGCGCAATCATTACAGTGGTGAAACCTGGGAGCTGACACACGATCACGTGAAGGCCCTGGCCGAGCTGGAAGTACCGGCCCCGGTCGATGCCAGCCGCTACCAAGTGTGGCTGCAGACCGCCGATGAAACCCTGGACTATCGCCACGCCGAGCACTATTACCGTGCATGTGCCCTGCGCATCCAGGCCGGTGGCGACCACAGCTTCCAGGGCTTCGCCCAGCACCTGCCGGCACTGCTGGCCTTCGCCGGCATTGCCCGCGGGCAGTATGCGGCGCTCGACTTTTCTGTATTTTGACTTTTTTGCATTCACCAGACTGACGAAGAGACCCTATGGCCAATCCCAGCGCTAGCGCCTATAACGCAGACGCCATCGAAGTCCTCTCGGGCCTTGACCCGGTCCGCAAGCGGCCGGGCATGTACACCGATACCAGCCGCCCCAACCACCTGGCCCAGGAAGTCATCGACAACAGTGTCGACGAAGCCCTGGCTGGCCACGCCCGCTCGGTGCAGGTCATCCTGCATGCCGACCACTCGCTGGAAGTCAGCGACGATGGCCGCGGCATGCCCGTGGACATCCACCCGGAAGAGGGTGTGTCCGGGGTCGAGCTGATCCTCACCAAGCTGCACGCCGGCGGCAAGTTCTCCAACAAGAACTACCAGTTCTCCGGTGGTTTGCACGGTGTGGGTATTTCGGTGGTCAATGCCCTGTCGACCCAGGTGCGTGTGCGCGTCAAGCGCGACGGCAACGAATACCAGATGACCTTTGCCGATGGCTTCAAGGCCAGCGAGCTGGAGGTGGTCGGTTCGGTCGGCAAGCGCAACACCGGCACCAGCGTCTACTTCAGCCCTGACCCGAAGTACTTCGATTCGCCCAAGTTCTCCATCAGCCGCCTCAAGCATGTGCTCAAGGCCAAGGCCGTGCTGTGCCCGGGCCTGCTGGTCAGCTTCGAGGACAAGGCCAGCGGCGAAAAGGTCGAGTGGCACTATGAGGACGGCTTGCGCTCTTACCTGGTCGATTCGGTCAACGAGTTCCAGCGCCTGCCCGACGAGCCGTTCTGCGGCAGCTTGGCCGGTAACAAGGAAGCCGTTGACTGGGCCTTGTTGTGGTTGCCAGAGGGCGGCGACAGCATCCAGGAAAGCTATGTCAACCTGATTCCGACCGCCCAGGGCGGTACCCACGTCAACGGCCTGCGCCAGGGGCTGCTGGATGCCATGCGCGAGTTCTGCGAGTTCCGCAACCTGCTGCCGCGTGGGGTGAAGCTGGCACCGGAAGACGTCTGGGAACGCATCACCTTCGTGCTGTCGATGAAGATGCAGGACCCGCAGTTCTCCGGGCAGACCAAAGAGCGTCTGTCTTCGCGTGAAGCGGCAGCGTTCGTTTCCGGCGTGGTCAAGGACGCCTTCAGCCTGTGGCTCAACGCCCACCCCGAGCTGGGCATGCAGCTGGCCGAGCTGGCCATCAGCAATGCCGGACGTCGCCTCAAGGCCAGCAAGAAGGTCGAGCGCAAGCGCATCACTCAGGGCCCGGCATTGCCCGGCAAGCTGGCCGATTGTGCCGGCCAGGACCCGATGCGTGCAGAGCTGTTCCTGGTCGAGGGTGACTCGGCCGGTGGCTCGGCCAAGCAGGCGCGGGACAAGGAGTTCCAGGCGATCCTGCCGCTGCGCGGCAAGATCCTCAACACCTGGGAAGTGGACGGTGGCGAAGTCCTGGCCAGCCAGGAGGTGCATAACATTGCCGTGGCCATTGGCGTTGACCCCGGTGCCACCGACCTTGCGCAGCTGCGCTACGGCAAAATCTGCATCCTCGCCGACGCCGACTCTGACGGCCTGCACATTGCCACGTTGCTGTGCGCGCTGTTCGTTCAGCACTTCCGGGCGCTGGTCGAGGCCGGGCACGTGTATGTGGCCATGCCGCCGCTGTACCGCATCGACCTGGGCAAGGAAATCTACTACGCCCTCGACGAAGCCGAGCGTGACGGCATCCTCGATCGCCTGGTGGCCGAGAAGAAGCGCGGCAAGCCGCAGGTCACCCGCTTCAAGGGCCTGGGCGAGATGAACCCGCCACAGCTGCGCGAAACCACCATGGACCCGAACACCCGGCGCCTGGTGCAGTTGACCCTGGATGACGTGCAGGCCACCTGCGAGCTGATGGACAAGCTGCTGGCCAAGAAGCGCGCCGGCGACCGCAAGAGCTGGCTGGAAACCAAAGGCAACCTGGCTGAGGTCATGGTTTGATTCGGCAGTTTCTTGCCGTTTGCCTTGCGCTGGTTGCCCTGCCAAGCCTGGCGGGCAACTGGCCGGAGCTGAAGCTCAGTGCCGAACACCCGGTCGAAGGCATGCGCGGTGGCAACCTTTCGGGCCTGGTGGAATGCCGGGGCGGGCTGTGGGGCGTGTCCGATCGCGACGACGACCGTATCTACCGCTTTGACCAGCAAAACCCGACCTGGCGCGCACAACCGCTGACCTTTACCCCGCCATCGCCACCGGAAAGCGGGCTGCCGTGGGGTCTGAAGTCGCGCAACTGGGCGGCGTCGTACATTCGCGGAGGCGAGCTGGACTTCGAGGGCATCACCTGTGATCAGGCGGGTAACCTCTACCTGGCCAGTGAAGCCCATGCCGCCGTTTTGCAGTTGCCCGTGGACGGCGAACCGGACTGGTTGAAAATCGACCCGGCCATGGTTCGCCAGGCCCGCGCCAGCGGCATGCTGTTGAACTTCAATGCACTGTTCGAAGGCTTGGCTATCAACCCGGCGGGCGACCGCCTGTGGCTGGCCGCCGAGCGCGAACGGCGTGGCCTGGTAGCCATCGAACGCCAGCAATCGGTATGGACTTGCGGGCGCAGCTGTGTGCTGTTGAGCGAGGCCGGGGTCGAGATGCAGCCGGCGCAAATGCCCGATGCCCGAGCGCTTTCGCGTGATTTTTCCGACCTGGCCTGGTTCGAGGGCAAGCTGTTTACGCTCGAACGCAACGCCTACCGGGTGTGCCGGCGTGATGTCGATAGCGGCAAGGTCGAGCGCTGCTGGTCGTTTGCAGCAGATGCCCTGGTGGAGTCGCGCCGCTACGCACAACCGTTCGGACTGGCTGAAGCGCTGGTAATCGATGCCAAGGGCGCTTGGATTGGCCTGGACAACAACAACGGTGCCCGTGCCGATGGCGAAACCCGCCCGATCGTCTGGCGCTTCGATGCGCCGGAAGGCGGCTGGAGCGCCAAGCCATGAGCCAGACGCCGGGCAAGCGCGCGGGCAGGGTGCTGATGGTTGTCGCCTGGGCGGCGGCACTGTTTCTTGCTACGCGTTTTTTCGGCCAGTGGGAAGACAGCCAGCGTAACCCCAATACCCAGGTGCAGTCCGAGCATGGCGAAGGCTTTATCGAGGTGCGGCTGTTGAGCAATGGCCAGGGCCATTTCGTGGTGGATGGTGCCATCAATGGCCAGGTCGTGCATTTCATGCTCGACACCGGCGCTACCGACGTGGCCATCCCCGAGGCATTGGCCCGGGACCTGAACCTGGAGCGGGGCAGCCCGGTCCTGCTCAGCACCGCCAACGGGCGCACCGAGGGCTACCGCACACGCCTGGCCAGCCTGCAACTGGGCGACATCCGCCTGCAGGGCGTACGCGCAATCGTGGTGCCAGGCCTGGACGGGCCAACTGTATTGCTGGGCATGAGTGCCCTGAAACAACTTGAATTTACCCAGCGCGGCGGCACCATGCTACTGCGCCAGAACCTGAAATGACGAGGCCCGCATGAGCGACTCACTGGAACTCAGCCTGGACGGCGTAGAACGCCGCTCGCTGGCTGACTTCACCGAACAGGCCTACCTCAACTATTCCATGTACGTGATCATGGACCGCGCCTTGCCGCATATCGGCGACGGCTTGAAGCCGGTGCAGCGACGCATCGTCTACGCCATGAGCGAGTTGGGGCTTGATGCCGATGCCAAGCACAAGAAGTCGGCGCGTACCGTCGGTGACGTGCTCGGTAAGTTCCACCCCCACGGCGACTCGGCCTGCTACGAGGCCATGGTGCTGATGGCGCAGCCGTTCAGCTACCGCTACACCCTGGTCGACGGCCAGGGCAACTGGGGGGCGCCGGACGATCCGAAGTCGTTCGCCGCCATGCGTTACACCGAGGCGCGCTTGTCGCGCTACGCCGAAGTGCTGCTGAGTGAAGTCGGCCAGGGCACCGTCGACTGGGTGCCGAACTTTGACGGCACTCTGCAGGAGCCGGCCGTGCTGCCCGCGCGCCTGCCCAACATCCTGCTCAACGGCACCACCGGTATCGCCGTGGGGATGGCCACCGACGTACCGCCGCACAACCTGCGTGAAGTGGCCAGCGCCTGTGTGCGCCTGCTCGACGAGCCAAAGGCCACCATCGAGCAGCTGTGCGAGCACATTCAGGGGCCGGACTACCCGACAGAGGCCGAGATTGTCACGCCTCGGGCGGAAATCCTCAAAATGTACGAGAGCGGCCGTGGCTCGATCCGTATGCGTGCCGTGTACCGCGTCGAAGATGGCGATATCGTCGTCACCGCGCTGCCGCATCAGGTTTCCGGGGCCAAGGTGCTGGAGCAGATCGCCGCGCAGATGCAGGCCAAGAAGCTGCCGATGGTCGCCGACCTGCGTGACGAGTCGGACCACGAGAACCCGTGCCGTATCGTCATCATCCCACGGTCCAACCGCGTGGATGCCGACGAGCTGATGCAGCACCTGTTCGCCACCACCGACCTGGAAAGCAGCTACCGGGTGAACGTGAACATCATCGGCCTCGACGGTCGGCCGCAGTTGAAGAACCTGCGTGCCATCCTGGTGGAGTGGCTGGAGTTCCGTACCAACACGGTTCGCCGCCGCTTGCAGCACCGCCTGGACAAGGTCGAGAAGCGTCTGCACCTGTTGGACGGTTTGCTCACCGCGTTCCTCAACCTGGATGAAGTGATCCATATCATCCGTACCGAAGAGCACCCCAAGCAGGCGCTGATCGAGCGCTTCGAGCTGACCGAGATTCAGGCTGACTACATCCTCGAGACCCGCCTGCGGCAGCTGGCACGCCTTGAAGAGATGAAGATCCGCGGCGAGCAGGACGAGCTGCTGAAGGAGCAAGCCAAGCTGCAGGCCTTGCTGGGTAGCGAGGCCAAACTGCGCAAGCTGGTGCGTAGCGAACTGATCAAGGATGCCGAAACCTACGGCGACGACCGCCGCTCGCCGATTGTCGAGCGCGCCGAAGCCAAGGCACTGTCGGAAAACGAACTGATGCCGACCGAGCCGGTTACCGTGGTGCTGTCGGAGAAGGGCTGGGTGCGTTGTGCCAAAGGCCACGATATCGACGCTACCGGCCTTTCCTACAAGGCCGGCGACGGCTTCAAGGCCGCTGCGGCCGGGCGTTCCAACCAGTTTGCCGTGCTGATCGACTCCACCGGCCGCAGCTACTCGCTGGCCGCTCACAGCCTGCCCTCGGCGCGTGGCCAGGGCGAGCCGTTGACGGGTCGCCTGACGCCGCCACCGGGGGCGACTTTCGAATGCGTGCTGCTGCCTGATGACGATGCACTTTATGTGGTGGCATCGGATGCCGGTTACGGCTTTGTGGTCAAGGGCGAAGACTTGCAGGCCAAGAACAAGGCCGGCAAGGGCTTGCTCAGCCTGCCCAACGGCGCCAAGGTCATGACCCCGCGCCCGGTGGCCGACCGCGAGCAGGACTGGCTGGCGGCAGTCACCACCGAGGGCCGCTTGTTGGTATTCAAGGTCAGCGACTTGCCGCAGCTGGGTAAAGGCAAGGGCAACAAGATCATTGGCGTGCCGGGCGACCGGGTGGCCAGCCGTGAAGAATTTGTCACCGATCTGGCCGTGATTCCCGAAGGTGCAACCCTTGTATTGCAAGCCGGCAAGCGTACCCTATCTCTGAAAGCGGACGACCTGGAGCATTACAAGGGCGAGCGCGGACGGCGGGGCAGCAAGCTGCCACGCGGCTTCCAGCGCGTCGATGGGTTGCAGGTGGAAGTACCGGCTTAACCGGTAGAAATGTCTGGAACGGCAATTTCAGCGCCGTTCCGGGCAGAAATGCTGGAGTCGGACGGTTATTTCGCGGATGATATGGCCCTTGCGGTGCCGACGTAGTCGTGTGCCCGTTTGAATCTATATGTATCACTGCGGTGTGCCTGAAGGCGACCGCCTGGATGGGATGATGAAATTTCTGCGCCTTCCATTTGCGCTGTTGATGACTGGCCTGCTGGGCCTTGGCGGGTGCACCATGCATCAGCCGGTTGCCCTGTACCAGCTCGACAGTGGTGATCCTGGCCAGCCTTCGCAAAGCGCAGGCATGGCCGTGGTACTCGGCCCGGTATCGGTTGCCGATTACCTGCAGCGCGAGACGTTCCTGCAACGTCAGGCCGATGGCAGCCTGAGCGCAGCGACCGACGGTCGCTGGGCGGGCAGCCTTTCGTCGGATATCGACCAACTGCTGGTGCGTCAGCTTGCCTGGCGCCTGGACAGCCAGCGCGTGGTGTTGGCTCCGGCAACCGCTGGTTTCAGCCCGGATGTACAAGTGCTGTTGTCGATCACCCGCCTGGACTCGGGCAAAAACCAGCCGGCCATTCTCGATGCCCAATGGCGTCTGCTGGACCGCCGTGGCCATGTGCGTGACAACCGCATCATTCACCTTGAGCAGCCGCACGAGGGTAGCGAGTCGTCGCAGGTGCAGGCCCAGGGCCAACTGCTGCAAAAGCTGGCTGAGCAGCTGAGCGCGGCGGTGAAGCCACTGGCCAACCAGCCGGCAATTGCCGAAGAATCGCCTAAAAAGCCTGCAGCGCCGGTGCAAGTGAAGAAGACGCCGGAGAAGTCCAAGATCCCGATGGCTTCGCCGATTCGTACCGATATGGAAGTTTATCGGTTCTGATCAAGCCGCCAGCTACAAAAAAGCCCGCATATTTGCGGGCTTTTTCATATCTGCTGTTTTTCGCTATCAGTGCTGGCCTCTTCGCGGGTTTACCCGCGAAGAGGCCACCTCGGTATCAGGCCCTGCGTTCGTGCATCCGCGCCAACTGCCGCTCCAGCATCGACGGGTAAGGCTCCATCAAGCGCTCCACGCAGCAGGCACCCTCAGGGCTGGCAATCGGGCGAATACGCGCACGCTGGCGAATCAGCGCGTCATCGCTGATTTGCCGCTCCACCAGCAACAGGTTGCGGCTGTGCTGCGACAGCGCCAGGGCATCCTGGGCCTTTTCGGCCATGAGCAGGTCCACCATCTCCAGCCCTTGCAGGTCGTTGCCCAGAGCCAGGCCCAGCTGTAGCTGCAGTGTGATGCCGCTGTCGGCCACTTCAATCTGCAGGGCGTGGCCCAGGGCGCGCAACAGCTCGCCGCAGCAGATGGCATTGGTCAGGTAGTCTTCGCCGCACTCGCGGCTGTGGAACAGCACCAGGGTGCTGCCATCGTTCAGCGTGTGGGTTTCACCGTCGTAGAGCGAAGCCGCGTGCTCCAGGCAATCGCGGTAGCGTTCGGTCAGCTCGGTGAGGCGTGTGCGTGGCAAGCGGCGCAACTGCTCCTGCGAGCCCAGTTGCACGGCAAGGACGGCGCTGTACTGCGGTTCGTCAGACTCCACCACTGCAGCGGCCTTGGGCGCACTGTCGTCGTCCAGCAGGCCGGCGAAGGCATCGTCGTCATCCTCGTCTTCCACCGCGGCAACCTTGGCGCGTGGCGCGGCCTTGGGGGCCGGTGAAGCCTCGTGCAGGTCGTCGTATTGCGCATCGTCCTCTTCCTCCAGCTCGGGCTCTGGCGGTGGCGGTGGGGCCAGGCGCGCATGCAGCTGGCGGGCGATATCGCCGATCTCGTCCTGACGGTCGGTGGCCGGGGTGTAGGGTTGCGGGTCGCGTAGCCATACCCGCAACTGCAGCAGCGGCAGGGTAATGAAACGGCCCTGGCGCAGGCTCAGGGTCAAGGCGAGCACCAGCAGGATAGCGGCAAGGATGCCCATGCTCTGCAGGCTGATCAGCATCGGCTGCTGGAACTGGCTCATGTCCAGGCTTATGCGCAGTTGCCCGGCAGTGACGTCCTGGAAGGTGATCTTGGTCTGGTACAAGCCCTCGGCCTCACCCAGCAGGCTGTTGCGCGGGCGCTGGCCGGCTTCGGCGAGGATACGGTTGTCCACACTGTAGATCGCCGCATGGGCCACCAGCGGGTTTTTCACCAGATTACCCAGCAGCACGTTGAGGCTGAGGATGTCGTTTGACACCAGCAGCTCGGTTGCCGACGTGGCCGTCTGGGTGGTCAGGCTCTGGCCCAAGGCATCGGCCTGCTCATGCATGGCCTGCTTGAACTGCAGGCCCATGACGCAGGCGTAGATCACCAGCGCCAGCGCCACCAGGAAGATGTTGGTGCAGGCGATGCGCAGTGCCAGCGGCACGCGACGTTGACTCAGGGCACGATAGATCATCAGGAAGAAGTTGTCTGGTTTGACGGGCGTGGGCCGGTTCACTGAGCTCGGCTCTTAATGGCATGAAAGTGGGGGGAGTATAGCGACCCGGGTTTTGTCGGCAAAGTATCGTTGGCGCCCGATGGTCACGGAAAATCGGTAGAATGCGCATTTTTCATCGAAGTCGGAGCCAGGTTGTGCGCGAAATCGTCCTGATCAACATCACCGGTGAGGACCGTCCCGGTCTCACTGCGGCTATCACCGGCGTCCTGCTGCAGGGCGGTGTGAGCATCCTCGACATCGGCCTGGCGGTCATGCACGGCACCTTGTCGTTCGGCATTCTGGTCGATATCCCGGACAACGAAGTGGCTACCGCGCTGCTGCAAAGCGTGCAGGCCAAGGCTCACGAGCTGAATTTGCAGGCCCGCTACACGCCGATTTCCGAGGCAGACTACCAGCACTGGGCCGACGGCCAGGGTGAAGCGCGCCACATCGTGACCCTGCTCAGCCGCAAGATCACCCCAGAGCAATTGCAGCGTGTGAGTGCGGTGATCAGCGAGTACGGCCTGACCATCGAGCGCATCGAACGCCTGTCGGCCCGGGTAGCGCTGGACGCCGAAACCGAAAAGGGCAAGGCGGCCATCGAGATTTCCGTGCGTGGCGTGCCGAGTGACGCCCAGGCCCTGCGGGCTGACTTCTTCGCCCTGGCTGAAGCGCTGAGCGTCGACATCGCCTTCCAGAAGGACGACCTGTTCCGTCGCAACCGCCGTCTGGCGGTGTTCGACATGGACTCCACGCTGATCGAGGCCGAAGTCATCGATGAGTTGGCCAAGGCGGCCGGCGTGGGTGAGCAGGTGGCGGCCATCACCGAGCGTGCCATGCGCGGCGAGCTGGACTTCCGCGCCAGTTTCAAGGAGCGCATGGCGCTGCTCAAGGGCCTGGATGTGGGCGTGCTGGACGAAATCGGGGCTTCGCTGCGCCTGACCGAGGGCGCCGAAAACCTGTTCGCAGAACTCAAGCGCCTGGGTTACAAGACTGCGATCCTGTCGGGTGGCTTTACCTACTTTGCCCGCCAGGTGCAGGCGCGTCTGGGTATCGACTACGTATTCGCGAACGAACTGGAAGTGGTCGACGGCAAGGTGACCGGCGTGGCGGTCGAGCCGATCGTCGATGCCCAGCGTAAGGCCGAGCTGTTGCAGAAGCTGGCCAGTGAAGAAGGTTTGCAGCTGGAGCAGACCATTGCCGTGGGTGACGGTGCCAACGACCTGCCAATGCTGTCGTTGGCCGGGTTGGGCGTGGCGTTCCGCGCCAAGCCCCTGGTGCGCCAGTCGGCCAAGCAGGCCATCTCCACCTTGGGGCTGGATGGTGTGCTGTACCTGCTGGGCCTGCGCGACCGCGACGCCCGCGGTTGACCTGGGAGTCTGGGGCTGCAAAGCCCCAATAAAAAGGCCCTGCTCATGCAGGGCCTTTTTCATGCGGCTTGAGTCAAGCCTGTGCAGGCTCTGCCAACAGTTGCCCCATGCGCACTGCGGAACCAGCGCCCAGGTTTTCAGCCCATTTCACCTGCTCTGGTCCGAACAGCACGATGGCGGTCGAGCCCAGCTTGAAGCGGCCCAGCTCGGCACCTTTCTCCAGGTGGATCGGCGCACGACTGGCTTCGTCGTAACGGAAAGTCTTCAGTTCACGCTTGGGTGGCGTTACCAGCCCGGCCCACACGGTCTCGATCGAGGCCACGATCATTGCACCCACCAACACCACGGCCATCGGCCCGCGTTCGGTGTCGAACAGGCAGACCACGCGCTCGTTGCGGGCGAACAGCTCGGGAACGTTCTCTGCGGTGGTCTGGTTGACCGAGAACAGACGGCCCGGCACGTAGACCATTTCGCGCAGGGTGCCGGCCAGCGGCATGTGCACGCGGTGGTAATCCTTGGGCGACAGGTAGATGGTGGCGAACTCGCCGCCCATGAACGGCGCGGCCATGGCCGGATCACCGCCCAGCAGCTCTTGCGCGCTGAAGCCGTGGCCCTTGGCCTGGAAGATGCGGCCATGCTCGATCGGGCCGAGCTGGCTGACAGCACCGTCGGCCGGGCACAGGATGGCACCTGGTGTTTCGTCCAGCGGGCGCGCACCCGGTTTCAGGGCGCGGGTGAAGAACGCATTGAAGTGCTCGTAGGCGCTCAAGTCCTCGACCAGGGCTTCGGACATGTTGACCTGGTAGCGCTTGGCGAACCAGGCGGTGAAGGCGTTCTTGAACCAGCGCGCGCGGCACTCGGCAACGCAGCCGGCCAACCGCGACAGCAGGTGGTGCGGCAGCAGGTACTGGCTGATGATGAACAGACGGGATTTCATGCAGGTTCCTTAAACGTCTACAGGCGTGTCCGGGTGGTTGCCCCATTCGCTCCACGAGCCGGCATAGGCCTTGACGCGTGGGTAGCCGAGGGCCTTGGCCACCAGATAAGTGAAACCGGAGCGGCGATGGGTCTGGCAGTGGGTGATCACTTCCTTGTCAGGGGTGATGCCCAGGTGCTCGAGGACTTCTTTGATGTCCTTGCGAATGCGCAGGTGGTCGTTGAGATCCATGCCGGCGGTCCACTCGAAGTTGATCGCACCGGGGATATGGCCACCCTTGGCTGCCAGCACTTTCTCGCCGTTGAATTCCTGCGGGCCGCGCGCGTCCCAGATGACCAGGTCATCGGCGCCCAGGCGGCTTTGCAGGTACTCGCGGGTGGCGGTGGGCGCGTTGTCGATACGCAGGTGCACCGGAGTGTTGCCGTTGGCGGGCACTTTGGTGGTCAGCTTGTCTGCTGGCCAGGCCTGGATGCCGCCATTGAGGTAGTGGTAATGCTTATGGCCGATCACGTCGAGCAGCCAGATGAAACGCCCGGCCCAGCCGCCGCCTTCATCGTCATACACCACATACACGGCGTCGTTGCGGTGGCCGAGTTCGCTGAACAGTTTTTCCAGGTCACCCAGCGCAGGCAGCAGGCCGGGCGCAGGAGGCTGGCCAAGCTGGGTACGCTTGCCTTCGACAAAGCGTGCGCCGGGGATATGCCCGCTGACATAGCGGTTGGCGCTGCTCAGGTCGACCAGGATCAGCTGGGGCGAATCCAGGCGTGGCAGCAGGTCCGCGGCTTCGATCACCAGGGGCAGGCCGGAAAAGTCAGTCATCCACGGTCTCCAGTGTGGAAAGAGGGGCGATTGTAGCGCAAGGCTCAGCCCTTGCGGTTGGCAAACACCGACAGCGCCCGCTCGGTACATTGCGCGGTCTTGCCGAAGGCCTGCACGCTGATGTCGGCCAAAGGCCGGCAGCCTTGGTCGGCCACCATCAGCATCAGCACCTGGTCGTTCACCGCCAGCGAGCGTAGCAGCACATGCTCGCTGCGGAACAGTGCACGCAGGGGCGCGGGTAACAGTGCCGAGAACTGGGTGTGGTTTTCCGGGGTGATGCGCAATTGCCCTGCCTGGGCCAGCAGCTTTTGCAGCAGTTTGTTCTGCGACACTTGTAGGGCCATGGCGCCAGCCTCCTTGGGCAGGCCGGCAAGTTGCTGCACGCGCAGGTAGTCGCTGGCTTTGTCCAGGCTCAGCAGCAGGATGCGTTGCATGCCGCAGGCCTGCAGGGCTTCGAGGGCCTGGGTGGCCAAGTGTACGGTGTTGGTGAACGGGCTAGGCTGGGCCAGCAGGTGCTGGCACAGCTTGCGCCAGCGTGCCAGGTCGTCGCTGCTGGGCGGCGGCGGGGCGAGCATATCCGGGTGCGGGCGGCGCTGGTGCCAGGGCCAGATCAACGCCTCTGCCGGGTGGAACAACGCGTGCCGGGCGTGGCGGCGGGCACTGGCGGCGGCCTGTTGGTGCACTTGCTGCTGCACATCTTCCAGCGAGGTTTGCAGGTACAGCGCAGTCAGCAGCTGCCAGCGCAGCAGGTGCGGGTTGTCCCAGCCAACTTGTGCTGCCAGGGCCAGGTTGTTGGCCAGCAGCACGGTGTTGGCCGGTTGGTTGAACCAGCGGCGCAGGCCGGGCTCGGCGTCCAGGCGGTGTTGCTGGCTGAGCAGGTCTTCGTCGCGGGCGATACTCAGCACCTGAGCCAGTTGCTCGCGCTCTTCCAGCAGCAGGCGGTAACCCTGGGTTACCCACTGCGGCAGGCGCCAGTACTCGGCCATGGTCTGGCACAGCGCCAGGATCCGTACGCCAAACAGTTCTTCCTCGACATGGGCGGCGTCTTCGCCCTTGTGGATAACCCGTAGCTCCCAGGTGTCGAGCAGTTTGGGGTAGGCCAACGCCAGCGGCCAGAGTGGCGACAGGAACAGCAGGCTGCCCCAGTGAATCTCCTGCCACAGCCGTGCCAGGCGGCTGGCGAACAGGCCGCTGGCCTGTTGCGAGGCGTGCTGGCTGATCAGCTGGAACTGGCTGAGTACGGGTGGGATTTCTTCGACGGGCACCGAGGGCAGGCGCTTGAGCAGTTGCTCACTGCGCTCCAGGCCCAGGCGATTAAGGGCGACTTCCAGGCTTTCGGCAGGCTCTGCCTGGCTGGCATTGGTGGGGTGATTGGCTTCGCGCATCACCGACAGCACCAGTGCCGGGCTATCCTGCATCAGTTCGGCGATATCGCGCAGCGAGCGGCGGCTATCGTGGATGGCAGCCATGACCCGGTCGTAGCTGTGCTTCGGCACGGGGATGCGAACACTCTCTAGCAGCTTTACCCAGGCCTCTAGCGTACGTGGGGCCTGAGCGGGCACCTTGGTTTCAATTGGCATTTTGACATCAGTCCGAACTGGCTTTTCGCATTGAGTGGCTATAGTCTGGCGCAGTTCTGCCGATAAGTAGAAGAAGAGTTTTAAAGCTCCCGTCTCTTCCCCTGACCACGACAGCAAGTGCTTTGAACCTATGGCTAAAATTATCGGCATCATCGTCGTATTCGCGAGCGTGCTCGGCGGGTACGTGCTCTCCCACGGCAAGATCGCGGCGCTGATCCAGCCGTTCGAAGTACTGATCATTGGCGGTGCGGCCTTTGGTGCATTCCTGCAGGCCAACCCTGGCCACATGACCATGCACGTCATCAAGAAGTCGATGAAGATGTTCGGCTCGCGCTTCACCCACGCCTACTACCTGGAGGTGCTGGGCCTGGTGTACGAAATCCTCAACAAGAGCCGTCGCGAAGGCATGATGGCCATCGAGGCCGACATCGAGGACGCAGCAGCCAGCCCGATTTTCGCCAAGTACCCGACGGTGCTGGCCGACGAGCGCATGACCGCGTTCGTCTGCGACTACCTGCGCATCATGTCCACCGGCAACATGGCCCCGCACGAGCTGGAAGGCCTGTTCGACATGGAGCTGCTGAGCATGAAGGAAGAGCTGGAGCACCCGTCCCATGCGGTGACCGGTATCGCCGACGGCATGCCTGGCTTCGGTATCGTCGCGGCAGTACTGGGGATCGTGGTGACCATGGCCTCGCTGGGCGAGGGTGACCAGGCGGCTATCGGCATGCACGTAGGTGCGGCACTGGTCGGTACCTTCTTCGGTATTCTGGCGGCGTACGGCTTCTTTGGCCCGTTGGCCAAGTGCCTGGAGCACGATGCCAAGGAAGAGCTGAACCTTTACGAATCGATCAAGGCTTCGCTGGTTGCCTCTGCCTCGGGCATGCCACCTTCGCTGGCGGTCGAGTTCGGGCGCAAGGTGCTGTACCCCAAGCACCGCCCAAGCTTCTCCGAGCTGGAACAAGCGGTTCGCGGTCGCTGAGTCATGGAGAACAATCAGCCCATCATCGTCAAGCGCGTCAAGCGCTTTGGCGGCGGCCACCACGGTGGTGCCTGGAAAATCGCTTTTGCCGACTTTGCTACGGCAATGATGGCGTTCTTCCTTGTGCTGTGGTTGATGTCCACGGCCACGCCGGAGCAGAAGATCGCCATCGCCGGCTACTTCAAGGACCCGATCGGCTTTTCGGAAAGCGGCACGCCTTATGTCATCGACCTGGGTGGTTCGCCTGAGCTGGCACCGGAAAAAACCATCAATCCGGAAGCCAAATCCGAGCCGATGCCCGAAACCACGACCCAGCTGAACAAAGACCAGGTCGAGACCATGGCCGAGCAGGTCGAGCGTGAGCGTCTGGAGTTGCTGCTGCAAGAGCTGCAGAACAAGGTGGAAGAGAACCCGCAACTGCAGAAGTTCAAGGACCAGATCCTGTTTGAGATCACCCAGGATGGCCTGCGCATCCAGATCATGGATGCCGAGAACCGGCCGATGTTCGACATCGGCAGCGCGCGCCTGCAGCCGTACTTCGAAGATATCCTGCTGGCCATGGCCGACACCATCAAGACGGTGCCGAACAAGATCAGCATCAGCGGCCACACCGATGCCAAGCCGTATGCCGGCACTGGCGAATTCGGCAACTGGGAGCTGTCGGCCAACCGTGCCAATGCCGCACGCCGTGCGCTGGTGGCCGGTGGTTACCCGGACGGGCAGGTGGCGCGGGTGGTGGGCTACGCTTCGTCGTCGCTGTTCGACCGCAAGGACCCGTTCAACCCGGTCAACCGCCGCATCGACATCATCGTGCTGACCAAGAAGGCACAGCGCAATATCGAGGGTGAGCAGGGTGCGCCGGAAGCGCCGGCTGCCGAGCCTGCGCCACCGGCCAGCGGTGCTGCGCCAGGGGCTGCGGCGCCGGCTGCACCAGGGGCAACTGAACAAGCGCCAATGCAGCCGCGTGAGCTGCGCCAAAAGCTGAACATCTTTGAAGATGGCACGCTGAAGATGGATGAGGCCAAAGAGCAGTAAGCCTGCTCGGCCCTTGTAGGCGCGGCGCAAGGCCGCGCCTGCAACTCAATGGCTGTCTTGTGACAGGCTGGCGATGATCGAGCGGTAGCTGTTCATGCGCTGCGGCTTGATGCGCCCTTCGTCCAGTGCCTTGAGCAGCGCACAGCCCGGTTCGCGGTCATGTTTGCAGTCGCGGAAGCGGCAGGTGCCGAACAGGTCGCGGAACTCGATGAAGCCATCTTCCACATCGTCGCGGCTGACATGGCCAAGGCCGAATTCGCGGATGCCCGGCGAGTCGATCAGGTCGCCGCCGTTAGGGAAGTGGTACAGCCGTGCCGTGGTAGTGGTGTGGGTGCCCTGGCCAGACCATTCCGACAGGTCGCCGACACGGGTGTCGGCGTCTGGGAGCAGGCTGTTGACCAGCGACGACTTGCCCACGCCCGACTGGCCGACGAATACGCTGATGTGGCCGTCGAGCTGCTGTTGCAGGCGCTGCATGCCATCACCGTGGTGTGCCGATACCTCCAGCAGTGGGTAGCCCAGTTCGCGGTAAACCTCCAGCAACGCATGCAGGCCAGGGCCGTTCTCGTCGTTGATCAGGTCGGCCTTGTTCAGCAGCAGTAGCGGGCGCAGCCCCGCGTGCTCGGCAGCGACCAGGTAGCGGTCAATCAGGTTCGGGTGGGGCTCCGGGGCCGGGGCGAACACGATCACGATCAGGTCGACGTTGGCTGCCACAGGCTTCAGCTGCCCGTGATTGTTCGGCCGGCACAGCTCGGTGCTGCGCGGCATCTGCGCCACGATCACGCCAATGCCCTGGTTGCCCGCACGCCATACCACGCGGTCACCGGTGACCAGTGCTGGCAGGTTGGCGCGCAGGTGGCAGCGGAACACCTGGCCTGCGGATTCGCCGTCCTGGGCTTCCACCTCTACCTGCACACCGAAGTGCGCGATCACCAGGCCCAGTTGCTCAGGCCCCAGATCGCCGCCTTCCAGTTCCTGCAGCACGTGCTGCTCGCGTTTGGCGGCGCGAGCGGCGCGCTCGCCCTGGATTTTTTCGATCCGCCAGTTCTGGCGGCGATTGAGCTGGCGTTTGGCCATGAAAGTACCGTGAGAGAGGCCCGGCGAGGGGCATTGAAAACGGCAGGCAGTTTAGCACGCCAGGCGTTGGACTTTTCCGCTTACCTTTGTGCAGTGAATGGGCGTGCCTTGGCCACTAGGCTACTATGACGGCCTATACGAGGAGCCCCTACATGCAAAACCCACAGAACCTGATCTGGATCGACCTGGAAATGACCGGCCTGGATCCGGACAGCGACGTCATCATCGAGATGGCGACCATCGTCACCGACAGTGAGCTGAACACCCTGGCCGAAGGGCCGGTGATCGCTATCCATCACAGTGACGAAGTGCTGGCGCGCATGGACGAATGGAACACTCGCACCCACGGTGCTTCGGGCCTGACCCAGCGCGTGCGCGAGAGCAAGGTCAGCATGGCTGAAGCCGAGGCGCAGACCATCGCCTTCCTCGAACAGTGGGTGCCCAAGGGCAAGTCGCCCATCTGCGGCAACAGCATCTGCCAGGACCGCCGCTTCCTCTATCGCCACATGCGCAACCTGGAAAACTACTTCCACTACCGCAACCTGGATGTCTCCACCCTGAAGGAGCTGGCCGCGCGCTGGGCGCCGAATGTGCGTGACAGCTTCAAGAAGGGCAACACCCACCTCGCGCTCGACGACATTCGCGAGTCGATCGCCGAGCTGCGCCACTACCGCGAGCACTTCATCAAGGTGTGAGCTGAAACGGCGCAGATATTGTATCTGCGCCCCCTTTTGGTGCTTCGAGCAACTGGTTAGACTGCGCGCCTTTCTCGCACGGACACGCACCATGTTGTTGATGCTCTACCTCATCGCCATCACTGCCGAAGCCATGACTGGCGCGCTGTCTGCCGGGCGCCGCGGCATGGACTGGTTCGGCGTGGTGCTGATCGCCTGCGTCACCGCCCTGGGTGGCGGCTCGGTGCGCGACGTGCTGCTCGGGCATTACCCGCTGACCTGGGTGAAACACCCGGAATACCTGGTGCTGACCAGCTTCGCGGCGCTGCTGACCATCTTCATTGCGCCGATGATGCGCCGCCTGCGCTCGCTGTTTCTGGTGCTCGATGCACTGGGGCTGGTGGCCTTTACCCTGATTGGCTGCATGACCGCGCTGGAGATGGGGCAGGGCATGCTGGTGGCGTCGATAAGCGGGGTGATCACCGGGGTGTTTGGCGGCATCTTGCGGGATATCTTCTGTAACGACATTCCGCTGGTGTTCCGGCGCGAGCTCTATGCCAGCGTGTCGTTCGCGGCGGCCTGGTTCTACCTGGGGTGTGTGTATTTCAAGGTGCCGGCAGAGCAGGCGATGCTGCTGACGTTGTTTGGCGGGTTCCTGGTGCGCTTGCTGGCGATTCGTTTCCACTGGGAAATGCCCAAGTTTCACTATAACGACCAGCAGTGAATTCGTGGGCCGCACAGCGGCCCCAGCTATTGAATGCCGTGCTGGGCCAGCGCCCACTCCACATGCTCGCGCACCAGCTCCGATTCATCGTCACGCCGTGCTTTCAGCGCCTCGATCACTGGAATGGTGGATGGCGCATTGCCCAACCCTACCGCCAGGTTGCGCAAGAACCGCTCATACCCCGCCCGCCGCAACGGCCCGCCCTCGGTCTTGCGCAGGAAGGTGCGCTCATCCCACAGGAACATTTCCGCCAGCTCGGCATTTTCCAGCCCATGCCGTGGCTGGAAGTCCTGCTCCTGGCTGTGTTTGGCAAAGCGGTTCCATGGGCAGACGATCTGGCAATCGTCGCAACCGAACACCCGGTTGCCCATCTTCGCGCGCAGCTCGACAGGGATCGCGCCCCTCAGTTCGATGGTCAGGTATGAAATGCAGCGCCGCGCATCCAGCACATAGGGCCCGACGAAGGCCTGGGTCGGGCAGATGTCCAGGCAGGCCTGGCAGCGGCCGCAGTGTTCGCTGGTGGTGGCTTCGTCCACCGGTATTGGCAGGTCGACAAACAGCTCGGCGAGGAAGAAGTAGCTGCCTGCCTTGCGGTTGAGCAGCAGGGTATTCTTGCCGATCCAGCCCAGGCCGGCCTGTTCGGCCAGGGCCTTTTCCAGCACCGGGGCGCTGTCGACGAAAGCGCGGTAACCGAACGGGCCGATGGCCTCCTGGATGCGGTCGGCCAGGAACTGCACGCGCTTGCGCACCAGTTTGTGATAGTCCCGGCCCAGCGCATAGCGCGAGATGTAGGCTTTTTCAGGCTGTGCCAGGCGCTGTGCCATCTGTGTGTCGCCGGACAGGTAGTCCATGCGCAGCGACACCACGCGCACGGTACCGGGGATCAGCTGATCGGGGTGCGAGCGCTTGCTGCCATGTGCGCCCAGGTACTCCATCTCGCCCTGGTAGCCAGCATCGAGCCAGCGTTGCAGGTGATGTTCGTGTTCGCCAAGGTCGACCCCGGCGATGCCAACGTGGGCAAAACCGAGTTCTTGGCCCCAAATCTTGATCGATTGGGCCAGTTGGGCGAGGTCAGGCGTACAGACGGACATGGATGGGCAAGGCAATACGGGTTCAGGTGCGTATAATTCTGCCAGACATTGGAGCCTTTGACCCCATGCCGCAGACCAAACACCCCAGCCATGCCCCTCAACTGCTCAGCAGCGTGACCGTCGCGCACCTGCCGGCCCGGCATGCGCATGCCCATAAAGGCGACTTTGGCCATGTCCTGGTGGTCGGCGGTGACCTTGGCACCGGCGGCGCCGTGCTGCTCAGCGCCGAAGCCGCGCTGCGGTGCGGTGCCGGGCTGGTCAGCGTGGCAACCCGGCCCGAACATGTCTCGGCCAGCCTGGCGCGTTTGCCCGAGGTAATGTGCCTGGGCGTCAGTTCGGCCAATCAGTTGATGGGTGTGCTGGAGCGAGCCTCGGTGCTGGTGGTCGGCCCGGGGTTGGGGCAGGCGGCATGGGGCCGCAGCTTGCTGTCGGCGGTGGCCAATGCCGAGCGGCCGCAGGTGTGGGACGCCGATGCCCTGAATTTGCTGGCACGTACCCCACTGGCCCTGCCCAGTGGCAGCATCCTCACCCCGCACCCGGGCGAGGCGGCGCGGTTGCTGGGCATTTCCACCGAGGCGGTGCAGGCCGACCGCCCGGGTGCTGCGCGCAAGCTGGCGCGACGGTATAACAGCGTCTGCGTGCTGAAAGGGGCCGGTACCCTGGTGGCCGACCCTGCCGGGCAGTTGATGCTGTGCGAGCGTGGCCATCCGGCCATGGCCGGTGCCGGCTTTGGCGATGTGCTGACCGGTGTGCTGTCGGCGTTGCTGGCCCAGGGCCTGGACGCCTGGCAGGCCGCCGGGCTGGGGGTGTGGCTGCACGCCTGTGCGGGCGAGCGGCTGGGTATAAAAGGTAGAGGCCTGGCGGCCAGTGATCTGGCGCCGGTCATTCGAACGTTGTTGGAGGAGCATTCTGCGTGTCTGGCATAACCCTGTTTCTGGCCGATGAAGACGCCACGGTCAAATTTGGCGCAGCACTGGCCGAGGTGACCGGCGGTCGCGGTGTGATCTTTCTTGAAGGCGACCTGGGCGCTGGCAAGACTACGCTTTCCCGAGGGCTGATCCGCGGCCTGGGCCATACGGGGGCAGTGAAAAGCCCGACCTTCACCGTGGTCGAACCCTACGAGATCGGTGAGGTCCGAGCATTCCACTTCGACCTGTATCGCCTGGTCGATCCGGAGGAACTGGAGTTCATGGGGATTCGTGACTATTTCGAGGGCGACCCGCTGTGCCTGTTCGAGTGGCCACAAAAGGGTGCGGGCGTTTTGCCAAAGCCTGACCTGACCATTACCATAAGCCCCCAAGCGGGCGGACGCTCGCTGATCCTTTCGCCGCAGGGGGCTCGCGGCGAGGCCTGGTGCGTGGCACTGGCCAAACACTATAAACAGTAAGTGGGGTAGGTATGCGCATACGCGCACTGGTCGCCATCGTTGGTCTGCTGCTGACAACGGTGACCGTTGACGCTCTGGCCGTCACTCAAGTCAAGAGCGTGCGCCTGTGGCGCGCGCCAGACAACACGCGGCTGGTCTTCGACCTGTCTGGCCCCGTGCAGCACAGCGTCTTCACCCTGAGCGCGCCGGACCGCCTGGTTATCGACATCAATGGTGCGACGCTGGCCGCGCCGTTGAACGTGGCCACCTCCAACACGCCGATCAGCAGCGTGCGTTCGGCCCAGCGTACCCCGACCGACCTGCGCGTGGTGGTCGACCTGAAAAAGTCGGTCACCCCGAAAAGCTTCACCCTGGCGCCGAATGCCCAGTACGGCAACCGCCTGGTGGTCGACCTGTACGACCAGGAGGCCGACGCCATTGCGGCCAGCGCGCCGCCTCCGGCCCCGGCGCCGGTGCAGACGCCTGCGACCACGCCTGCCGTGCCGGTAAGCCCGGCCCAGCCCGCCATCAAGCTGCCACCGGTACCGAGCGGCAAGCGTGACATCGTGGTGGCCATCGACGCCGGTCACGGCGGCGAAGACCCGGGGGCCTCCGGCTCGCGCGGCCAGCACGAAAAAGACATCGTGCTGCAGATCGCCAAAGAGCTGCAGCGCCAGATCAACAGCGAAAAAGGCTTCCGTGCCGAGCTGACCCGTACTGGCGACTACTTCATCCCGCTGCGCAAGCGCACGGAAATCGCCCGCAAGAAGGGCGCCGACCTGTTCATCTCGATCCATGCCGACGCGGCACCGTCGCGCGCCGCCTTTGGTGCCTCGGTGTTCGCCCTGTCTGACCGTGGCGCTACCTCCGAGACCGCGCGCTGGCTGGCCGACACGGAAAACCGTTCCGACCTGATCGGGGGTGCCGGCAACGTCAGTCTGGATGATAAGGACCGCATGCTCGCTGGCGTGCTGCTGGACCTGTCGATGACCGCCACCCTCAGCTCCAGCCTCAATGTGGGGCAGAAGGTGCTGGGTAACATGGGACGCGTCACCTCGCTGCACAAGCAGCGTGTGGAACAGGCCGGCTTCATGGTGCTGAAATCGCCGGACATTCCATCGATTCTCGTTGAAACCGGGTTTATCTCGAACAACAACGAAGCCGCCAAGCTGGCCACCGCCAGCCACCAGCAGGCGTTGGCCCGCTCGATCCACACCGGTGTGCGCCAGTACTTCCAGCAAAACCCGCCGCCTGGCACGTATATCGCCTGGCTGCGTGACACCGGCAAGATTGCCGCCGGCCCGCGTGAGCACACGGTACGCCCTGGCGAAACCCTGGCGATGCTCGCCGTGCGCTACCAGGTGAGCGTGGCCAGCCTGCGCAGCACCAACAGCCTCAAGACCGATGAGCTGAAGGTCGGCCAGCGCCTCGACATCCCTGCTACTACACTGGCCTCGCAATGAGTGGCGGTTCGCGCATTCAGCTGCTCAGCCCGCGGCTGGCCAACCAGATTGCCGCTGGCGAGGTTGTCGAGCGGCCGGCCTCGGTCGCCAAGGAACTGCTGGAAAACAGCCTGGACTCCGGTGCCCGACGCATTGACGTGGAAGTGGAGCAGGGCGGCGTCAAGCTGCTGAAGGTGCGCGACGATGGCAGCGGCATTTCTGCCGACGACCTGCCGCTGGCCCTGGCCCGCCATGCCACCAGCAAGATCCGCGAGCTGGAAGACTTGGAAGGGGTGTTGAGCCTGGGGTTCCGTGGCGAGGCGCTGGCTTCGATCAGCTCCGTGGCGCGGCTGACCCTGACGTCGCGTACCGCCAGCGCTACCGAGGCCTGGCAGGTGGAAACCGAAGGCCGTGACATGCTCCCGCGCGTACAGCCGGCGGCGCATCCGGTGGGAACTTCGGTGGAAGTGCGCGACCTGTTCTTCAATACCCCGGCGCGGCGCAAGTTCCTCAAGGCCGAGAAAACCGAATTCGATCACTTGCAGGAAGTGATCCGCCGGCTGGCGCTGGCACGTTTCGATGTCGGCTTCCACCTGCGGCATAACGGCAAGAGCATCCTCAGCCTGCACGAGGCTCACGACGAAACAGCGCGTGCCCGGCGGGTAGGTGCCATCTGCGGCCCGGGCTTCATGGAGCAGGCGCTGCCGATCGACGTCGAGCGCAACGGCCTGCGCCTGTGGGGCTGGGTCGGCCTGCCGACCTTCTCGCGCAGCCAGGCAGACTTGCAATACTTCTTCGTCAATGGCCGCGCAGTGCGTGACAAGCTGGTCGCCCACGCCGTGCGCCAGGCCTACCGCGACGTGCTGTTCAATGGCCGGCACCCGACCTTCGTGCTGTTCCTGGAGCTGGAGCCCAACGGCGTCGACGTCAACGTGCACCCGACCAAGCACGAAGTGCGCTTCCGCGAAGGGCGTTCGGTGCACGATTTCCTGTATGGCACCCTGCACCGTGCCCTGGCCGATGTGCGCCCGGAAGACCAGCTGGCCGCGCCTGCCGCCGTGCCTGAGGTGATCCGCCCCACTGGCCAACAGGCCGGTGAGTTCGGCCCGCAGGGCGAAATGCGCCTGGCTTCGCCGGTGCTTGAGCAGCCTCGTGCCCCGCAGCAGTCGTTCTCCAATGGCGGCAGTGGTGCGGGCTATCAGTATCAGTACACCCCACGCCCGTCACAGCCGGTGCCGGCTGCCGAAGCGCAGGCGGTGTATCGCGAATTTTACAAGCCGTTGGAAAACGGTGCGGCGCCGGCAACGGCCCTTCCCGAAAGCCAGGGTGACATTCCCCCGCTGGGCTACGCGCTGGCGCAGCTCAAGGGCATCTACATCCTCGCTGAGAACGCCGTTGGCCTGGTGCTGGTGGACATGCACGCCGCCCACGAGCGCATCATGTACGAGCGCCTGAAGGTGGCCATGGCTAGCGAAGGCCTGAGCGGGCAACCGCTGCTGGTGCCTGAAACCCTGGCCCTGAGCCAGCGCGAAGCGGACTGCGCCGAAGAACACGCGCAGTGGTTCCAGCGCCTGGGCTTCGAGCTTCAGCGCCTGGGCCCGGAGACCCTGGCGATCCGCCAGATCCCGGCCTTGCTCAAGCAGGCGCAGGCCAACCGACTGGTGCAGGATGTGCTCGCCGACCTGATGGAATACGGCACCAGCGACCGTATCCAGGCGCACCTCAACGAGCTGCTCGGCACCATGGCCTGCCACGGCGCGGTGCGCGCTAACCGGCGCCTGGCCATTCCCGAGATGAACGCCCTGCTGCGCGACATGGAAAACACCGAGCGCAGCGGCCAGTGCAACCATGGCCGTCCCACATGGACCCAGATGGGCCTGGACGACCTGGACAAACTCTTCCTGCGCGGTCGATGAAATGAGCGGCAAGCCCCCTGCAATATTCCTGATGGGCCCGACGGCGGCCGGCAAGACCGACCTGGCTATCGAGCTGACCCAAGTACTGCCCTGCGAGCTGATCAGCGTCGATTCGGCGCTGGTCTATCGTGGCATGGACATCGGTTCGGCCAAACCGTCGAAAGAAATCCTCGCTGCCCACCCGCACCGGCTGATCGACATCCGCGACCCGGCCGAGAGCTATTCGGCCGCGCAGTTCCGTGCTGACGCCCTGGAGGCCATGGCCGAGATCACTGCACGCGGCAAGATACCGCTGCTGGTGGGTGGCACCATGCTCTACTACAAGGCGTTGATCGATGGCCTGGCAGACATGCCGGCAGCAGACGCTGCCGTGCGCGCCGAGCTGGAGGCTCAGGCCGAAGCGCTGGGCCTGGCCGAGCTGCACCGCCAGCTGGCCGAGGTTGACCCGGTGTCAGCGGCGCGCATTCACCCCAATGACCCGCAGCGGCTGATCCGAGCGCTGGAAGTGTACCGGGTGAGTGGCGAGAGCATGACGGTTCATCGCCAACGTCAATTCGCGGAAAGTCGCGGCGCAGACGCAGGCGCTGACGGACATTTGCCCTATACTGTCGCCAGTTTGGCGATTGCTCCTACAGATCGTCACATTTTGCATCAGCGAATTGCGTTACGATTTTCGCAGATGCTGGAACAGGGCTTCGTTGACGAGGTCCGATCGCTGCGAGCCAGAAGTGACTTGCACGCCGGGCTGCCGTCTATACGGGCAGTGGGGTATCGGCAGGTCTGGGATTACCTGGATGGCAAGCTGACTGAGAATGAGATGCGTGAACGCGGTATCATTGCAACCAGGCAGCTGGCCAAGCGGCAGTTCACCTGGTTGCGTGGCTGGCCTGACGTACACTGGCTTGACAGCCTGGCCTGCGACAATCTGTCCCGCACCTTGAAATACCTTGGGGCCATCTCCATATTGAGCTGAGTCCCTGCTGATTGCCGTCTATTCTTGCGAAGGGGCGGCCTAATTTATCGATTTTATTGATTTTCTATTATTTATCCTTACAGGAGTGCGGCATATGTCAAAAGGGCATTCGCTACAAGACCCTTACTTGAACACCTTGAGAAAAGAAAAGGTCCCGGTATCCATCTACCTGGTCAACGGCATCAAGCTGCAGGGCTCGATCGAATCCTTCGACCAGTTCGTGGTACTGCTGAAAAACACCGTCAGCCAGATGGTCTACAAGCACGCCATTTCGACTGTCGTGCCTGCCCGTCCGGTTCGCCTGCCAAGCCCGTCCGATTCCGAACACGGCGACAGCGAGCCAGGCAACGCCTGATAGGAGCCTGCATTGTTCTTTGAGCGCCACGGTGGTGGTGAGCGGGCGTTGCTCGTTCACTTGGAAGGTCAGAACCCTGAGGCGCGCGAAGACCCGCAGGAGTTTCAGGAGCTGGCATTGTCGGCCGGTGCCGACATCGTCTCGTTGGTCACGGTGTCAAGGCATCAGCCTTCCGCCAAATACCTGATTGGCAGTGGCAAGGTCGAGGAATTGCACGACCTGGTCCATGCCGAGCAGGTAGACCTGGTGATTTTCAATCACACCCTCACGCCCAGTCAGGAGCGCAACCTTGAACGTGTGTTCGAGTGTCGTGTGCTCGACCGTACCGGGCTGATCCTCGATATCTTCGCCCAACGGGCGCGTACCCATGAAGGCAAGCTGCAGGTCGAACTGGCCCAGCTGGAGCACATGAGCACGCGGCTGGTGCGCGGCTGGACCCACCTTGAGCGACAAAAGGGTGGTATCGGCCTGCGCGGCCCGGGTGAAACCCAGCTGGAAACCGACCGCCGCCTGTTGCGGGTGCGCATACGCCAGATCAAGTCACGCCTGGAAAAGGTACGCAGCCAGCGCGAGCAGGCGCGCCGTGGGCGCAAGCGCGCAGACATCCCGTCGGTGTCGCTGGTGGGTTACACCAACGCCGGCAAGTCCACGCTGTTCAACGCCCTGACCGAATCCGAGGTGTACGCTGCAGACCAGTTGTTCGCCACGCTCGACCCGACCTTGCGTCGGCTTGAGCTGAACGACCTGGGGCCGATCGTGCTGGCCGATACCGTGGGCTTCATTCGCCACCTGCCGCACAAGCTGGTCGAGGCATTTCGGGCTACGCTCGAAGAGTCGAGCAACTCCGACCTGTTGCTGCATGTGATCGACGCCCATGAGCCTGAGCGCATGGAACAGATCGAGCAGGTACTGGCCGTGTTGGGCGAGATTGGTGCCGAAGGCTTGCCGATCCTCGAGGTGTATAACAAACTCGACTTGCTCGAAGATGTCGAGCCGCAGATCCAGCGCAATGCCGATGGCAAGCCGGAACGGGTCTGGGTATCGGCACGCGATGGGCGTGGCCTGGAGCTGGTCGGCCAGGCAATTGCCGAGTTGCTGGGGGATGATCTGTTTGTCGGTACCCTGTGTCTGGAGCAGCGTTTTGCCCGTTTGCGCGCGCAATTCTTTGCCTTGGGTGCCGTGCAGAGTGAAGAGCATGATGAAGAAGGGCGCAGCCTGCTGAGCGTGCGACTGCCCATGGTAGAACTGAATCGCCTGGTCAGCCGCGAAGGCATGGAGCCGCAAGTGTTTGTCGAGCAACACACTTTGCAATAAATGCTCGTCGAGGTCGCCGGGCAGCAGTGACAGGCATTCTGTAGCATTGGACGGCGCGCCGTGGGCGCGTCTTTGCTTTATCAGATGGAGAGCGCTATGGCTTGGAACGAGCCGGGTGGCAACTCGAACAATCAGGATCCCTGGGGCGGCCGCCGTGGTGGCGGTGGCGGTGGTGGTGACAAGAAAGGTCCGCCGGATCTGGACGAGGCCTTCCGCAAATTGCAGGACAGCCTGAATGGCATGTTCGGCAGTGGCAAGAAACGTGGCGGCGGTGACCGCAATGTCGGCAAGGGCGGTGGCCTTGGCCTGCTGGGCATTGGCCTGGCGGTGCTGGCTGCCATCTGGCTGTACAGCGCCGTGTACGTGGTCGACGAGCAGGAGCAGGCCGTGGTGCTGCGCTTCGGCAAGTACTATGAGACGGTCGGTCCCGGCCTGAACATTTACTTCCCGCCGATCGATCGCAAGTACATGGAAAACGTCACGCGTGAGCGTGCCTACACCAAGCAGGGCCAGATGCTGACCGAAGACGAGAACATCGTCGAGGTGCCGCTGACCGTCCAGTACAAGATCAGCAACCTGCAGGACTTCGTGCTCAACGTCGACCAGCCTGAGGTAAGCCTGCAGCACGCGACCGACAGTGCCCTGCGCCACGTGGTGGGTTCCACCTCGATGGACCAGGTGCTCACCGAAGGCCGTGAGCAGATGGCCGTGGATATCCGCGAACGCCTGCAGCGCTTCCTCGACAACTACCGTACCGGTATCACCGTTACCCAGGTCAACGTACAGAGCGCGGCAGCCCCGCGTGAAGTGCAGGAAGCCTTCGACGACGTGATCCGTGCCCGCGAAGACGAGCAGCGTGCCCGCAACCAGGCCGAGTCCTACGCCAATGGCGTGGTGCCGGAAGCCCGTGGTCAGGCCCAGCGCATCATCGAGGACGCCAACGGTTACCGCGACGAAGTCATCGCCCGGGCCAAGGGTGAGGCCGACCGCTTCACCAAGCTGGTCGCCGAGTACCACAAGGCACCTGACGTGACCCGTCAGCGTCTGTACCTGGAGACCATGCAAGAGGTCTACAGCAATTCGAGCAAGGTCATGGTGGCGACCAAGGACGGGCAGAACAACCTGCTCTACCTGCCACTGGACAAGATGGTCGAAGGCAGCCGCAACCCGTCCGCGCCAACCACCAGCGTGTCGCCATCGGTCAACGATGCGGCCGCCCGTGCGGCGCAGGACCTGCAACAGCAACAGCAGCCGCTGCGTACTAGGGAGAGCCGCTGATGAGCAATAGATCGCTGATCGCCCTGATCGCCGCCGTGGTTCTGGCCATCGTGGCCTGGAACAGCTTCTACATCGTGTCCCAGACCGAGCGTGCGGTACTGCTGCGCTTCGGTAAGGTGGTCCAGGCAGATGTTCAGCCGGGCCTGCACGTGAAGATCCCGTACGTGAACCAGGTGCGCAAGTTCGACGCCCGCCTCATGACCCTCGACGCCCCGACCCAGCGGTTCCTGACCCTGGAGAAGAAAGCGGTGATGGTCGACGCCTACGCCAAGTGGCGCGTCAAGGATGCCGAGCGCTTCTACACCGCCACGTCCGGCATGAAGCAGATCGCCGACGAGCGTCTGTCGCGTCGTCTGGAAAGCGGCCTGCGCGACCAGTTCGGTAAACGTACCCTGCACGAGGTGGTTTCCGGTGAGCGTGACGCACTGATGGCTGACATCACTGCATCATTGAACCGCATGGCCAACAAGGAGCTGGGCATTGAAGTGGTCGACGTGCGCGTCAAGGCCATCGACCTGCCGAAGGAAGTCAACCGCAGCGTGTTCGACCGCATGAGCACAGAGCGTGAGCGTGAAGCGCGCGAGCACCGTGCCAAGGGTAACGAGCTGGCTGAAGGTATTCGTGCCGACGCCGACCGCCAGCGCCGTGTGCTGCTGGCCGAGGCCTACCGCGAAGCAGAAGAAACCCGTGGTGACGGCGACGCTCAGGCGGCCGCCATCTATGCCAAGGCCTACAGCCAGGACGCTGATTTCTATGCGTTCCACCGTAGCCTGCAGGCATACCGCGAGAGCTTCTCGAGCAAGAGCGACGTGCTGGTCCTGGACCCGAAGAACGAGTTCTTCCGTTACCTGGACAAGAGCAAGCCGTGATGCTCAGGCCCTGATTTTCATGCAGCGGCGCCCCGCCTGGCAGCTAAAACACCAGGCGGGGTGCATCCTGAATGAAAAGGGGTGTATGATGAGGCAGCCGGGAAATTTCCCGGCTTTTTTGCGTCTGCAAGGTTGATTGGCAACGCGCCAGTTGACGGTTTGGTCAGCTCGCAAGGCAATTCGAGGGTATCGGGTACGGTGGCTGCGCTGGGATCAGTGCTGCCCGCTGCTGTGCGCGATACCGGCTTTACTGACGGCTCGCCTGCTGGCAAGCCGCCCGGACCAGAGGGGAAATGGCGTAATGGCAACGGTAGACCGCTGGCTGCTGCCAGATGGCATCGAGGAAGTACTGCCACCTGAAGCTGCGCGCATCGAGATCGCGCGCCGCCAGGTGTTGGACCTGTTCCAGAGTTGGGGCTACGAACTGGTCGTCACCCCGCATATCGAGTACCTGGAGTCGCTGCTCACCGGCGCCGGCCAGGACCTGGATCAGCGCACCTTCAAGGTGGTGGACCCGCAGTCCGGCCGCCTGATGGGCTTCCGCGCCGACTTCACCCCGCAGGTGGCGCGCATCGACGCCCACACCCTGCGCCGTGAAGGCCCGAGCCGCCTGTGCTATGCCGGTAGCGTGCTGCACGCCCAGCCGCGTGCACTGTCGACCTCGCGCAGCCCGATCCAGCTGGGCGCCGAGCTGTATGGCGATGCCAGCCCTACCAGTGATGTCGAAGTCATCAGCCTGATGCTCGCCACGCTGCAGCTGGCCGATGTGCCGGATGTGCACATGGACCTGGGCCACGTTGGTATCTACCGTGGCCTGGCCCGTGCCGCCGGCCTGTCCGGTGCGGTGGAGCAGCAACTGTTCGACGCCATGCAACGCAAGGCTGTCGATGAAGTGCAGGCCCTGACCGCCGATCTGCCGAAAGACCTGGGCAACATGCTGCGCGCTCTGGTCGAGCTATGCGGTGGCCGTGAAGTGCTGGCCGAAGCCCGCGTGCGCCTGGGCCGTGCCCCGGCCAGCGTGCTGGCAGCGCTGGACGATCTGCTGGCGATCGCTGACCGCCTGGCGTCGCGCTACCCGGACCTGCCGCTGTACTTCGACCTCGGCGAATTGCGCGGTTACCACTATCACACGGGCGTGGTGTTCGCCGTGTTCGTACCGGGCGAAGGTCAGTCGATCGCCCAAGGCGGGCGTTACGACGACATCGGCGCCGACTTTGGCCGGGCGCGCCCGGCCACCGGTTTCTCCACGGATTTGAAGACCCTGGTCACACTGGGGCGAGCGGAGGTCGTATTGCCAGCGGGCGGCATCTGGATGCCGGACAGTGGTGATGCGGCCCTCTGGCAGCAAGTCTGCCAGTTGCGCAGCGAGGGCCAGCGTGTGGTCCAGGCCCTGCCTGGCCAGCCGTTGAGTGCTGCTCTCGAGGCGGATTGTGATCGGCAATTGATTCAGCAAGACGGGCGCTGGCAGGTTCTGCCGCTGGCCCAGTGAGTTTCTGCGTCGGCAACAGGCCGGCAACCAAGTTTGCGTGAATGAGGACCAATGTAATGGGTAAGAATGTCGTCGTCCTGGGCACCCAGTGGGGTGATGAGGGCAAAGGCAAGATCGTCGATCTGCTGACCGAACATGCTGCCGCCGTAGTGCGCTACCAGGGTGGCCACAACGCGGGTCACACCCTGGTGATCAACGGTGAAAAGACCGTTCTGCACCTGATTCCGTCCGGCATCCTGCGTGAAGGCGTACAGTGCCTGATCGGCAACGGCGTGGTCGTTGCCCCGGATGCCCTGATGCGTGAAATCACCAAGCTGGAAGAGAAGGGCGTACCGGTGCGCGAGCGCCTGCGCATCTCCCCGGCTGCGCCGCTGATCCTGTCGTACCACGTGGCCCTGGACCAGGCCCGTGAAAAAGCCCGTGGCGAAGCCAAGATCGGCACCACCGGCCGTGGCATCGGCCCAGCCTACGAAGACAAGGTTGCGCGCCGCGGCCTGCGCGTAGGCGACCTGTTCCACCGGGAGCGTTTCGCGGCCAAGCTGGGTGAGCTGCTGGACTACCACAACTTCCAGCTGGTGAACTACTACAAAGAGCCGGCCATCGACTTCCAGCAAACCCTGGACGAGTGCATGGCCTACGCTGAACAGCTCAAGCCGATGATGCTGGACGTCACCGCCGAGCTGCACAACCTGCGCCGCGCTGGCAAGGACATCATGTTCGAAGGTGCCCAGGGCTCGCTGCTGGACATCGACCACGGTACCTACCCGTACGTCACCAGCTCCAACACCACCGCTGGCGGTATCTCCACCGGCTCCGGCGTTGGCCCGATGTACCTGGACTACATCCTGGGTATTACCAAGGCCTACACCACTCGCGTTGGTTCCGGTCCGTTCCCGACCGAACTGTTCGACGAAACCGGCGCTACCCTGGCCAAGCGTGGCCACGAGTTCGGTTCCACCACTGGCCGTGCCCGTCGTTGCGGCTGGTTCGATGCCGTGATCCTGCGTCGCGCCATCGACGTCAACAGCATCTCGGGCATCTGCCTGACCAAGCTGGACGTACTGGACGGCCTGGAAACCATCAACATCTGCGTTGGCTACAAGAACGAGAACGGTGCTGTCATCGACGCGCCGTCCGATGCCGACAGCTACATCGGCCTGGAGCCGGTGTACGAAGAGATGCCAGGCTGGAGCGAGTCGACCGTGGGCGTTAAAACCCTGGAAGAGCTGCCGGCCAACGCTCGCGCCTACATCAAGCGCATCGAAGACCTGATCGGCGCGCCGATCGACATCATTTCTACCGGCCCGGACCGCAACGAGACCATCGTGCTGCGCCATCCGTTCGCCTGATCTGCCCTCCAGGCTGATCTGACGCCGTGGCCCTGAAAGGGGCTGCGGCGTTTTCATTTCTGCGCCGAGCGAAAGCAGTTCACCACCTGGCTGAACCTTGGCGTTTATGCCTGCTGTCTCCGGCACAACCCTTGCTGTAAGAAGTTTCTGTAGATGCCATCAAAATAGTGGCGCCAGAAAACACGAGGGTTACACCGTGTCTGCCATCCTCTCACTGTTACGAAGCCGCCTTTTGCGGCCTGTGTTTGTTGCCCTTGGTATCGCTCTTTTGGTGCAGGTGCTGGTTGCCGTTGCGCTTACCCGAAGCACGGTCACTGCCCTGGAGGCCGACCTTGGCGAACGCCTGGGCAATGACAGCCGTCAGTTGGCCGGCGAACTGGAGCAAGCCGGGCAAGATGTGCGCTCGGGCCTGGACAGTCTGTCCAGCAGTACCCGTCAGCGCCTGAGCGCAGGGTTGTCGGCACGCCTGCAAAGCGAACAGCAGCAACTGCGCAGCACCCTGGAAAAGAACCTGAAGGACTCCGCCAACGATATGGCAGAGCTGCTGGCCTCGGTCGCCCCGCGTGCCATCTGGGACAACGATGTGCCGGTGCTCTCAGACTTTGCACGGCGTGCCCAGCGCAATCCCAACGTGCTGTTCGTGGTGTACGACGACGCCCAGGGCCAGCACCTCACCCGTTATCTGAACCGGCAAAACCCGATCAACCAGGCGTTGATGGAAAAAGGCCAGGGCGAGCGAGCGCTGGACAAAGTGATCGATGCAGCCCGGCGCGATCCTGCCGTTTATTTCGTCGAGGCTTCGATCAGCCCCAATGGCGCCGAAATCGGCAAGGTAGTGATGGGGGTTTCCACAGCGGGTATCGAGCAGGAACTGAAGGCGCTCGATCAGCGTTTCGCGGCCCTGATCGCCAGTGGCGAGCAACTGGTAGGCGACAGCCTGGTCGGTGCTGCCGCGGACAGCGGCAAAACCCTGCGTGAACGGCTGGAAAAAGCACAGGGCAGTGCTGCTGCCATGCAGGCCAACACCGCGCAAACCGTTCGCGATGCTGCCGGCGAGCTGCGCTGGCGCATTGGTCTGGGCCTGGTGCTGGTTGGCCTGGGCGTGTTGCTGGTGGTGGCCGTGGTGCTTGGTCGTCGTGTGCTGAGCAAGCTGCGCCTGCTGATTGCTGCGCTTGACGACCTGGCGGCAGGCGAGGGCGACCTGACCAAGCGTGTGCCACTCGACAGCCGGGACGAGATCGGCGACATGGCTTCGGCCGTGAACCGCTTTGTCGACAAGTTGCAACCGATCGTGCGCGAGGCGGGCGAGGTGGCCCAGCGTACCGGTGTGGAAATTGGCGCGATGGCCCAGCGTAATGCCGGTGCCGATGCTGCTGCTGCGCTGCAGCGTGACGAAGTGGCGGCCAGCCTGCGCGACCTTTCGAGCATGGCCGATGAAGCCCAGGCCGAAAGCCATGCGATGCAGGCGGCATTGAAACAGGTGGTGGATATCCGCCAGGCCACCGATGAAAACAGCCGCACCTCGACCCAGCTCGCAGGGCTGATCGAAAACCTGGCTGGCCAGGTAGAGACGGGCTCTCAGGTGATCGAGCGCCTGGCCAAGCAGAGTGAGCAGATCGAAGTAGTGCTGACGGTGATCCACGGCATCGCCGAGCAGACCAACCTGCTGGCGTTGAATGCGGCCATCGAAGCGGCCCGTGCCGGTGAGACCGGGCGCGGCTTTGCCGTGGTGGCTGATGAGGTGCGGGCGTTGGCGAGCAAGACGCAAAGCTCCACGGGGGATATCCAGGCGCATATTGCTGCGCTGCAGAAGGGCGCCAAGGAGGCTGTGGCGACGATCAGCCAGGCCGGGCTGAAGGCCAGCGAAGGGCTGCTGGTGCTGCGTGACAACGAGCGCCGTCAGCAGTCTGTGCAGGCGGCGGTGGAGCAGGTGCATGCAGCCATCGGCCTGGCTACCCGCGCGGCCGAGCAGCAGGCGAGCGGGGCGCAGGCGGTGCGTGGGCGGGTGGAGACTATCCATGCCCAGGCTGAGCGCTCGGCCGAGGTGGTGATGCAGACCACGGCCAGTAGCAAGGTGCTGGATGATCTGGCGGCGCAGCTACGGGCCAGCCTGGGCCAGTTCAGGGCGTAATCATTTGCAAGCCCGTCGCAATTCCTGTGGGGGCGGGTTTACCCGCGAAGAAGCTTATGCCTTGTTCAGGTACATCCGCGTGGTCAACAGATAAACCGGCAAGCCTGATACCACGATCAGCAAGGCTGCATAGGGCGCCGCCGCCGCGAACTCGACGTTGGCCGTATGCGCCCACACCTCGGTAGCCAGGGTGGTCATCCCGGTCGGGCTGAGCAGCAGGGTAGCTGTCAGTTCTTTCATGGCATCCAGAAACACCAGCGCAAACGCTGCCGCCATGGCCGGGAAAATGATCGGCAGGGTCACCCGGCAGAATGCCGTGAAGCTGCTGGCACCCAAGGTGCGCGCGGCTTCCTCCAGTGATGGCGAGGCCTTGTTCAACGCAGTGCGCACCGGTGACTGCGCCAATGGCAGGAACAGCAGCGCATAAGCCAGCAGCAGCAACGCCGTGGTCTGGTACAGCGCCGGCACGTAGTGCAGGGCGAAGAACACCAAGGTCAGTGCAATCACCAGGCCGGGCAGGGCGTGCAGCAGGTACGGCAAGCGCTCGGCCCAGATCGCAAGACGGCCTTTGTAGCGCACCACCAGGAAGCTGATCGGTAGCGCCAGCAGCACACAGAAACCGGCACCGCCAAGCGACACCGACAGCGAGGTGAACAGCGCCTTGGAGATGGCCCCCACCGGGAAGGCCGCCGACGAACCCACGCTCAGCCAGTAGCCGAGCATGGCCAGTGGGATACCGCTGCCCAGCACTGCCAGGGCCACGCAGAGTAGCTGCGCCGGTACGGCCCAGCCACGCAGTCGCACGGGTTGCGCGCGGCGTGCCACGCCCTGGCCGATGCGCACATGGCGGGCTTTGCCGCGTACACGCAATTCCAGCCACAGCATCACCAGGCACATCGCCAACAGCACGGCAGACAGCATGGCCGCGTTGGCATTGCTGAATTCCAGTTCGAACTGCTGGTAGATCGCCGTGGTGAAGGTCTGCAGGCCGAGGATCGACAGCGCACCGAACTCCACCAGCATGTGCAAGGCGATCAGTAGCGCTCCGCCGAGCATCGAGGGCCACAGCAGCGGCAAGGTGACCTTGATGAACACGCCCCAGCGGCTGCAACCCAGGGTGCGCGCCGACTCCTCCAGCGAGGTGTCGAGGTTGCGCAGGGTGGCGGCCACCGGCAGGAACACCAATGGGTACTTGGACAGGGCCATGACCAGGATGGCCCCGCCCAGCCCTTCGAAGTCCGAGCTCAGCGACACCCAGGTGAAACTGCTGACGAACGACGGCACGGCGAAGGGCAGGCAAAGCACGACGCCCCACAGCCGGCGGCCAGCCAGGTTGCTGCGCTCCAGCAGCCAAGCCAGGGCCAGCCCGACCACCATGCAGGCCAGTGTCACCCCGACCATCAGCATCAGGGTATTGCGCATCAGCCCCCAGACAAAGGGGCGCCACAGCAGGTGCAAGGCTTCACGCCAGCCGGCTTCCCAGGCTTTGATGGCGACATACAGCAGCGGCAGCAAGCTCATCGCCACCAGGAACAGCACAGGCAGCACCACCCAGATGGAGGGGCGCTTGCGGCGCGGTACGAAGCGTACCGGCGCCGGCTCGGACAGGGCGGCGGTCATCAGAGCAGGCCGACCTCGCGTTCAAGCTCGATGGCTTCCTCGGCATTGCCCAGGTCGGCTGGCGAGATTTTCGGCGGGCGCAGGTCTTCGAACGGCTTCAGGCCCCGGTCGGAAACCATGCCCTTGTGCAGCGGGTACTCGGCGGTGGTCTGGGTGATCACACGTTGGCCTTCTTCGCTGGCCATCCAGTTGAGCAGTGCCTGGGCTTCTTTCGGGTGCTTGCTGGCCTTGACCACAGCGGCGCCAGAGATGGTCACCAGGTTGCCGGCATCGCCATCTGCCAGGTAGTAGAGCTTGGTGTCGAGCTTGCCGCGTTCGCGCTCAAGTGCGTACCAGTAGTAGTTGTTCACCAGTACCGCAGCCACTTCACCTTTTTCCACGGCTTTGAGGGCAACCATGTTGTTGGTGTAGGTTTTGCCGAAGGCTTTCAGGCCGGTCAGCCATTCTTCGGTGGCTTCACGACCATGCATCTTCAGGATGGCCACGGCCTGCTCCTGGAATGCACCGCTGGTGGGTACGTAGCCGACGCGGCCTTCCCACTCAGGGTTGGCGAAGTCCATCACTGTGGTCGGCAGGTCTTTTTCATCGACCTTCTTCGGGTTGTACACCACGATGCGCGTGCGCGCGGTGATGCCCATCCAGGTGCCGTTCGCGCCCACATACTCCTTGGGCACCATGTTCGCGGTGGCGTCGTCGATCTTCGCCAGCAGGCCCAGTTCGCCCAGGTTGTTCAGGGGCGGGGACTCTTCGGTGTAGATGAGGTCGGCTGGCGAACGGTCGCCCTCCTCGATGATCTGGCTGGCCAGCTGGTTGCTGCTGCCCTTGCGGATATCGATGTGGATGCCGGTCTTGGCCTCGTAGGCCTTGGCGATGGCTTCGCCGATTTCCTTGTGCTGACCGTTGTACATGGTCAGGGTGACCGGTGCGTCTGCCATGGCGGCCGGAGCGCCGATGACCAGGCTCAGCACGGCGGCGGCCAAGGTACGCATCAGCGGTTGCGGGCGGATCGTCATGCGGGTACTTCCTCGCTTACGGCTACATATTTGGAAACAATGGTAAACGAAATCGTTTCTCAAGTGGCCGGGTGACGAGAAATTCATGGTCAGACCAAGGTGTAAGAGTCTGAAGGTGTCAGGTATTTCACTACCCGGAAGGCCTGTGATGATTCTGTGGGGGCGGGCGTGCCCGCCAAGAGGCCGGCACAGGTTTGCACCTATGACCGAAAGACGAGGGATACAAAAAACGCAGGCAAGAAAAAACCCACTAGCAAGCTAGTGGGTTTTTGTATGGTGCCCAGGAGAAGACTCGAACTTCCACGACCGTTAAGTCACTGATACCTGAAACCAGCGCGTCTACCAATTCCGCCACCTGGGCAAAGCTTTACATCATCTGCAGAAGGCGACTATTGTCAGCTTCACACAGTAGTAACAGATCCTTGGTCATCTATTACTTGAAAATATTTGGTGCCCAGGAGAAGACTCGAACTTCCACGGCCGTTAAGCCACTGATACCTGAAACCAGCGCGTCTACCAATTCCGCCACCTGGGCACACATTCGAGGTTACTTGATGCTTTACAGCGTCGTTCATCTCTACTACAACTTCGGGGTTGTCCGTCGTTGTGGTGCGCACTATACGGACGGTCCGGGGGGCTGTAAACCCCCCAAGCGAAAAAAAATTCAAAAAATTCAACTTGTTGATTCCGCAGGCCTATTCCTGTTCGCCGGAAGCGCCGGTGGGGCTGTCCAAGGCTGACATTTCCGGTTTCAATACGCCTATGCCAGAATTCCTATCTATATACCCCAAGGTGAACCCCTTCTGATGGCCGATTGGCAATCCCTCGATCCCGAGGCCGCTCGCGAAGCGGAAAAATACGACAACCCTATCCCCAGCCGTGAGCTGATCCTGCAGCGCCTCGCCGACCGTGGCGAACCGGCCGCGCGTGAGGAGCTGGCGGCCGAGTTCGGTCTGTACGAAGAAGACCAGATCGAAGCCCTGCGCCGCCGCCTGCGTGCCATGGAACGTGACGGCCAGCTTATCTATACCCGGCGTGGCACTTATGCCCCGGTAGACAAGCTGGACCTGATCTGTGGTCGCGTCTCCGGCCACCGCGATGGCTTCGGCTTCCTTATTCCCGATGACGGCAGCGAAGACCTGTTCCTCAGCCCGTCGCAGATGCGCCTGGTGTTCGACGGTGACCGCGGCCTGGCCCGTGTCTCTGGCGTCGACCGCCGTGGCCGCCGCGAAGGTGTGCTGGTCGAGGTCATCTCCCGTGCCCACGAAAGCGTGGTCGGCCGTTACTTCGAAGAAGGTGGCATTGGCTACGTAACCCCGGACAACCCGAAGATCCAGCAGGAAGTGCTGGTGACCGCCGGGCGTAACGGCGGCGCGAAGATCGGCCAGTTCGTCGAGATCAAGATCACCCACTGGCCAACCCCGCGCTTCCAGCCGCAAGGCGACGTGGTCGAGGTCATCGGCAACTACATGGCGCCGGGCATGGAAATCGACGTTGCCTTGCGCAGCTACGATATTCCGCACGTCTGGCCTGATGCTGTCGTCAAGGAAGCGCGCAAGTTCCGCTCCGAAGTCGAAGAGAAGGACAAAGAGAAGCGCGTCGACCTGCGCCACCTGCCGTTCGTCACCATCGACGGTGAGGATGCTCGGGACTTCGACGACGCCGTCTACTGCGAACCGCTGGGCAAGCTGCGCCTGTTCTCCGGTGGCTGGCGCCTGTATGTGGCGATTGCCGACGTGTCCAGCTACGTTCGCCTGGGCTCGGCCCTGGACGTCGAGGCTCAGCAGCGCGGCAACTCGGTGTACTTCCCCGAGCGTGTAGTGCCGATGCTTCCCGAAGAGCTGTCCAACGGCCTGTGCTCGCTGAACCCGCACGTCGACCGCCTGGCCATGGTCTGTGAAATGACCATGAACAAAGCCGGCCAGATGGTCGACTACCAGTTCTATGAAGGTGTCATCCACTCCCATGCCCGCCTGACCTACAACAAGGTCAGCAGCATGCTCGAGCACGCCCGCACCCGCGAAGGCAAGGCGCTGCGCGAGGAATACAAGGAAGTCGTACCGGACCTGAAGAACCTGTACAACCTGTACAAGGTGCTGGTGGATGCCCGTCACACCCGTGGCGCCATCGACTTCGAAACCCAGGAAACCCGCATCATCTTCGGCGACCAGCGCAAGATCGCGGAAATCCGCCCGACCGTGCGCAACGATGCCCACAAGCTGATCGAGGAATGCATGCTGGCGGCCAACGTGGCCACCGCCGAGTTCCTGCAAAAGCACGGCGTGCCAGCCCTGTATCGCGTTCACGACGGCCCGCCGCCGGAGCGCCTGGAAAAGCTGCGCGCGTTCCTCGGTGAGCTGGGCCTGAGCCTGCACAAAGGCAAGGACCCTTCGCCGAAGGATTACCAGGCCCTGCTGGCAAGCATCGCCGGGCGCCCGGACTTCCACCTGATCCAGACCGTGATGCTGCGTTCGCTGAGCCAGGCCGTGTACAGCACCGAGAACAATGGTCACTTCGGCCTGAACTACGAGGCGTACACCCACTTCACCTCGCCGATCCGCCGTTACCCGGACCTGCTGGTACACCGCGCCATCCGCAGCATCATCCGTTCCAAGGTGGATACCCCGCACGTCAAGCGTGCTGGCGCCATGAGCATTCCCAAGGCGCGTATCTACCCGTACGACGAGAACACCCTGGAGCAACTCGGCGAGCAGTGCTCGATGACCGAGCGCCGGGCCGACGAAGCCACCCGTGACGTGGTGAACTGGCTCAAGTGCGAGTTCATGAAGGATCGCGTGGGCGAGACCTTCCCGGGTGTGATCACCGCCGTGACCGGTTTCGGCCTGTTCGTCGAGCTGACCGACATTTACGTAGAGGGCCTGGTGCACGTCAGTGCGCTGCCGGGCGACTACTACCACTTCGACCCTGTGCACCACCGTCTGTCGGGCGAGCGCACCGGGCGCAGCTTCCGCCTGGGCGACACCATCGAAGTCAAGGTCATGCGTGTTGACCTGGACGAGCGCAAGATCGACTTCGAGGTGTCGGAAAAAACCCTCGCCGCACCGATCGGCCGCAAGCAGCGCGGCGCCGCGCCAGCAGCCGACAAGGTTGAACAGCAGCCGGTAACCGAAGCGAAAGCCACGCCTAAACCGCGTAGCCGCAAGAGCGAAACCGCCGAGGCGTACTTCCCGAAAGACGCCGTGCAGCGTAACGCCGAAGTGCGCAAGAGCCGCGAAATGAAGAAGGCGCTGATGAGCGAGGCACGCAGTGGCGGCCATGCCAGCAGCAAGTCGGACAAAGGTGGCAAGGCCTCCGGTTCCGGCAAGCCGACCAAGCACCGTAAAGGCCCGCCGAAGTCCGGTGCGCCACGCAAGAGCAAGAGCAAGTCATGAGTCAGCTGGAAAAGATCTACGGCGTGCACGCCGTGCAGGCATTGCTGAAGCACCATCCGAAGCGCGTCAAGCAGATCTGGCTGTCGGAAGGGCGCAGCGAGCCACGCCTGGAAACCTTGCTGGCGCTGGCGGCGGAAAACCGCGTGCCGGTCGGTCAGGCCGAGCGCCGTGAGCTGGATGCCTGGGTAGAAGGTGTGCATCAGGGCGTGGTCGCCGAGGTCAGCCCAAGCCAGGTATGGGGCGAGTTGATGCTCGAAGAGTTGCTTGAGCGCACCGAAACGCCGCCGCTGATCCTGGTGCTGGACGGTGTGACCGACCCGCATAACCTCGGCGCGTGCCTGCGCACGGCCGATGCGGCGGGTGCCACGGCTGTGATCGTGCCCAAGGACAAGTCGGCCACCCTGACGCCGGTTGTGCGCAAGGTGGCCTGCGGTGCGGCAGAGGTGATCCCGCTGGTGGCCGTGACCAACCTGGCGCGTACGCTGGAGAAGCTGCAGCAGCGTGGCCTGTGGGTGGTGGGCACTGCCGGCGAGGCCGAGCAGGAGATCTACCAGCAGGACCTGACCGGGCCACTGGTGATGATCATGGGCGCGGAAGGCAAGGGCATGCGCCGGTTGACCCGTGAACATTGCGACTTCCTGGTGAAGTTGCCGATGGGCGGCAGCGTCAGCAGCCTGAACGTTTCGGTAGCGACCGGGGTTTGCCTGTTCGAAGCGGTGCGCCAGCGGCAAGCCAAGCGCTGATCGCGTAAGCCTGTTCCGGCCTCTTCGCGGGTAAACCCGCTCCCACAGGATTTTCACTGTCTTCAAGGCTGTGGGATCCCTGCGGGAGCGGGTTTACCCGCGAAAGGGCCGGTAGCCTGAGAATATGTTTCAGGCTGTTCAAATATTCACCAATCTCCTTGCTTGTACGCCCCGCCTTCTCTACAATTGCGCCCCTTGCCGAGCTGGCAGGCGCTCATGTGCCTCCCCTCCGTGCAAGACATACAGTGTCATTCACTCCTTGTCTGACCAGATTTCCTGGCAGACTACTAACCCGTAAGGAGCATTCATGCGTCATTACGAAATCATCTTCCTGGTTCACCCGGACCAGAGCGAACAAGTCGGCGGCATGGTTGAGCGTTACACCAAGCTGATCGAAGAAGATGGTGGCAAAATCCACCGCCTGGAAGACTGGGGCCGTCGTCAACTGGCCTACGCAATCAACAATGTTCACAAGGCTCACTACGTGATGCTGAACGTTGAGTGCACCGGCAAGGCCCTGGCCGAGCTGGAAGACAACTTCCGCTACAACGATGCCGTTATCCGTAACCTGGTCATCCGTCGCGACGAAGCCGTTACCGGCCAGTCCGAGATGCTGAAGGCTGAAGAGAACCGCAGCGAGCGCCGTGAGCGTCGCGAGCGTCCTGAGCATGCTGACTCCGCCGAAGGCGACGACAGCAATGACAGCGACTCCAGCGATAACGCTGACGAGTAATCCACGGACCTTTAGAGGAGCCTATTAAATGGCACGTTTCTTCCGTCGTCGTAAATTCTGCCGCTTCACTGCTGAAGACGTGAAAGAGATCGACTTCAAAGATCTCAACACCCTGAAAGCTTACGTATCCGAAACCGGCAAGATCGTTCCAAGCCGTATCACCGGTACCAAAGCTCGTTATCAGCGTCAGCTGGCTACCGCTATCAAGCGCGCCCGCTTCCTGGCCCTGCTGCCCTACACCGACAGCCACGGCCGCTGAGACCGGGTCGTCGACAAGCAGTAAGGGATTAGCATGCGAGCGTTAGCAAGTTTCATCATGCGCGGTCGTGTGCAGGCCACCCTGGTGGTGGTCATCAGCGCGGTACTGCCGCTGCTGTTCTGGTTGAGTGCCGCTGCCAGCAGCCTTGTGCTGCTGCGGCGTGGGTTCAAGGATGCTACAACGGTCATCGTCGGCGGCCTGCTGGCCGGGCTGGCCGTGTGGGTCATGGGCGATCCCATCACCTTTCTGGTGATTGCGGGTGCCCTGGCCCTGGCCGCCATGCTGCGTGCCGAGCATCCCTGGAGCCGGGTGTTGCTGGCCAGTGCCGTGTTCGCCGTGGCGTTTAGCCTCGTGCTTGATCTGGCGCTGGCGCAAACCTTCGATGTGCTGGCCAAGGCGTTTGCCGAAGCCATGCCGAAAATCGAAGGGCAACCGGTGCTCTCCGGTGAGCTGATCCGCCCTGTGCTGGTCGCTTCCACAGCAGTGACGGTGCAATTGTTCAGTGTGTTGGCGTTAATGCTGGCGCGCTACTGGCAGGCAGCGTTGTACAACCCTGGAGGCTTCGGTCGCGAGTTTCGCGAACTGAAGTTGCCGAAACAGACCATGGCGGTCTTGGTGGCAGTGATGGTGGTGGCGCCGTTTATCGGCCCGCAGTTCATCATCCTGGCATCGGCTTCCAGCCTGGTTCTGGTGCTGGCCGGCATCGCCTTGATGCACGGGCTGGTGGCACAGGGTCGACTGGCCGGTTTCTGGCTGGTGGGTATGTACGTGACGCTGCCGCTGATCATGCAGCTGATTTATCCGTTGCTGGTGGTTTTGGCCATTGTCGACAGCCTGATTGATTTTCGCGGTCGCAAGTCCCCCAAGGGGAATGACTCCGCGAACGGTGAAGGTTAAAAGTTAAGAGGTTTTACCAAATGGAACTGATCCTGCTGGAAAAAGTCGCTAACCTGGGCAACCTGGGCGACAAAGTAAAAGTTAAGGCTGGTTACGGCCGTAACTTCCTGCTGCCATTCGGCAAGGCCACCGTTGCCAACGCCGCCAACCTGGCTGCGTTCGAAGAGCGTCGCGCCGAGCTGGAAAAAGCAGCCGCTGACAAGAAAGCTTCGGCTGAAAGCCGCGCTGCCCAACTGGCCGAGCTGGAAGTGACCATCACTGCCACCGCTGGCGACGAAGGCAAGCTGTTCGGTTCGATCGGCACCCACGACATCGCTGACGCCCTGACCGCCTCCGGCGTTGAAGTGGCCAAAGCTGAAGTTCGTCTGCCGAACGGCACCATCCGTCAGGTTGGCGAATACGACGTAGCCGTGCACCTGCACAGCGACGTTGAAGCCACCGTACGCGTGGTTGTCGTAGCTGCCTAAGCTGCGCTGACTGGCTGGCTCCTTGCGAGCCAGGCGGTTAACATCGGGCACGGTCCTGTTTTCGACAGGCCGTGCCCTTTGTCTTTTTCATCCTCCAGAATTCTTTCGTGGCCATGAACGAGATCACCACCTCCGAACAGCTAGACCTGCAAACCGCAGCCCTGAAGGTGCCGCCGCATTCCATCGAGGCCGAACAGGCCGTGCTCGGTGGCCTGATGCTGGACAACAACGCCTGGGAGCGTGTGCTGGATCAGGTGTCGGATGGCGACTTCTACCGGCATGACCACCGCCTGATCTTCCGTGCCGTGCACAAGTTGGCCGACGCCAACCAGCCATTCGACGTGGTGACCCTGCACGAGCAACTGGATAAAGAAGGCCTCTCATCGCAAATCGGCGGCCTGGCGTACCTGGCCGAGCTGGCCAAGAACACCCCGTCGGTGGCCAACATCAAGGCCTATGCCGCGATCATTCGCGAGCGGGCCACGTTGCGCCAACTGATCAGCATCAGTACCGACATCGCCGACAACGCCTTCAACCCGCAGGGGCGTAACGCCGAAGAAATCCTCGACGATGCCGAACGGCAGATCTTCCAGATCGCCGAGGCGCGGCCGAAAACCGGCGGCCCGGTCGGCGTCAACGAACTGTTGACCATGGCCATCGACCGTATCGATACGCTGTTCAACTCCGACAGCGATATCACCGGCGTGTCCACCGGCTTTACCGACCTGGATGAAAAAACCAGTGGCCTGCAGGCTGCCGACCTGATCATCGTCGCGGGCCGTCCGTCGATGGGTAAAACCACCTTCGCCATGAACCTGGTGGAAAATGCCGTGCTGCGTACCGACAAGGCGGTGCTGGTGTTCTCCCTCGAGATGCCAGGCGAATCGCTGATCATGCGTATGCTTTCGTCGCTGGGCCGTATCGACCAGACCAAGGTGCGTTCCGGCCAGCTGGACGACGATGACTGGCCGCGCCTGACCTCGGCGGTGAACCTGCTCAACGACCGCAAGCTGTTCATCGACGATACCGCCGGTATTAGCCCCTCGGAAATGCGCGCCCGTACCCGTCGGCTGGCCCGTGAGCATGGCGAAATTGCCATGATCATGGTCGACTACCTGCAGTTGATGCAGATTCCGGGGTCGGCCGGCGACAACCGGACCAACGAAATTTCCGAGATCTCCCGCTCGCTCAAGGCCCTGGCCAAGGAATTCAACTGCCCGGTCATCGCCCTCTCGCAGCTGAACCGCTCCCTGGAACAGCGCCCGAACAAACGCCCGGTGAACTCCGACTTGCGTGAATCTGGTGCAATCGAGCAGGACGCCGACGTGATCATGTTCGTGTACCGCGACGAGGTGTACCACCCCGAGACCGAGCACAAGGGCGTGGCCGAAATCATCATCGGTAAGCAGCGTAACGGCCCCATCGGCTTCGTACGCCTGGCGTTCATCGGCAAGTACACCCGCTTCGAGAACCTCGCGCCGGGTATGTACAACTTCGACGACGACGAATAAAGGCGAACTCAGCAACCTGTGGGGGCGGGCAGACCCGCTCCCATAGGGGTCGCCATGCTCCCAATGAATCCGACAACCACCGTCGGATTTGGTCAAAATTTGTGCTATATTCCGCGCCCGCGATTTCCCTGCACACCAGAACCGGTCACTGACATGCAAGCAGCCAAACCACTCTACGACTATCCCAAGTACTGGGCCGAATGCTTCGGGCCAGCACCTTTCCTGCCAATGAGCAGGGAGGAGATGGATCTGCTCGGCTGGGATTCCTGCGACATCATCATCGTGACCGGTGATGCCTACGTCGACCATCCGTCGTTCGGCATGGCCATCATCGGCCGCCTGCTGGAGGCCCAGGGTTTCCGCGTGGGCATCATTGCCCAGCCGAACTGGCAGTCGAAAGACGACTTCATGAAGCTCGGCGAGCCGAACCTGTTCTTCGGTGTGGCCGCGGGCAACATGGACTCGATGATCAACCGCTACACCGCAGACAAGAAGATGCGTTCGGACGATGCCTACACCCCTGGTGGCCTGGCCGGCAGCCGTCCGGACCGTGCCAGCCTGGTTTACAGCCAGCGCTGCAAGGAAGCCTACAAGCACGTGCCGATCGTACTCGGCGGTATTGAAGCTTCGCTGCGCCGGATCGCCCATTACGACTACTGGCAGGACAAGGTCCGCCACTCGATCCTGATCGACGCCAGCGCCGACATCCTGCTGTTCGGCAACGCCGAGCGCGCGGTGGTCGAAGTGGCCCAGCGCCTGTCCAACGGCGAGAAAATCGAAAGCATCACCGACGTGCGCGGCACTGCCTTCGTGCGCCGTGATACACCGCAAGGCTGGTACGAGATCGACTCCACACGTATCGACCGTCCAGGCCGCGTGGACAAGATCATCAACCCGTACGTGAACACCCAGGACACCCAGGCCTGCGCGATCGAGCAGGCCAAGGGCGACCAGGAAGACCCGAACGAAGCCAAAGTGGTGCAGATTCTCGACAGCCCGAGCGTGACCCGTGAAAAATCGGTGATCCGCCTGCCGTCGTTCGAAAAGGTGCGTAACGACCCGGTTCTCTACGCCCACGCCAACCGCGTGCTGCACCTGGAGACTAACCCGGGCAACGCCCGCGCCCTCGTGCAGAAGCACGGCGAAGTGGATGTGTGGTTCAACCCGCCGCCCATCCCCATGAGCACCGAAGAAATGGACTACGTGTTCGGCATGCCGTACGCCCGTGTGCCGCACCCGGCCTATGGCAAGGAGCGCATCCCGGCCTACGAGATGATCCGTTTCTCGGTGAACATCATGCGTGGCTGCTTCGGTGGCTGCACCTTCTGCTCGATCACCGAGCACGAAGGCCGCATCATCCAGAACCGCTCGCACGAGTCGATCCTGAATGAGATCGAAGAGATGCGCGACAAGGTGCCGGGCTTCACCGGCGTGGTCTCCGACCTTGGTGGCCCGACTGCCAACATGTACCGCATCGCCTGCAAGAGCCACGATATCGAGAAGCACTGCCGCAAGCCGTCGTGCGTGTTCCCCGGCATCTGCGAAAACCTCAACACCGACCACAGCTCGTTGATCGAGCTGTACCGCAAGGCCCGTGCCTTGCCGGGTGTGAAGAAGATCCTGATCGCCTCGGGCCTGCGTTACGACCTGGCCGTCGAGTCGCCGGAGTACGTGAAGGAGCTGGTTACCCACCATGTGGGCGGTTACCTGAAGATTGCCCCGGAGCACACCGAGCGTGGCCCGCTGGACAAGATGATGAAACCGGGCATCGGCACCTACGACCGCTTCAAGCGCATGTTCGAGAAGTTCTCGAAAGAGGCGGGCAAGGAACAGTACCTGATCCCGTACTTCATCGCCGCGCACCCGGGCACCACTGACGAAGACATGATGAACCTGGCCCTGTGGCTGAAGGGTAACGGCTTCCGCGCCGACCAGGTGCAGGCGTTTTACCCGTCGCCGATGGCTTCGGCCACGGCCATGTATCACTCGGGCAAGAACCCGCTGCGCAAGGTGACCTACAAGAGCGAAGGGGTGGAGATCGTCAAGAGCGACGAGCAGCGCCGCCTGCACAAGGCGTTCTTGCGCTACCACGACCCGAAAGGCTGGCCGATGCTGCGTGAAGCGCTGCAGCGCATGGGCCGTGCCGACCTGATCGGGCCGGGCAAGCACCAACTGATCCCGCTGCACCAGCCGCAGACCGATACCTACCAGAGCGCACGCCGCAAAAACTCGACGCCGGCGGGCAGCCACAAGGTGGGCAAGGATCAGAAGATCCTTACCCAGCACACCGGCCTGCCACCGCGTGCCAGCGATGGCAGCAAGCCGTGGGACAAACGCGAGAAGGCCAAGGCCGAGGCGTTTGCGCGTAACGAGAAGGCGGCCAAAGAGCGCAAGGAAGCAGCCAAGGGTGGCAAGGGCAACAAGAAGCCGCGTCAGCCAGTGATCCCGCGCTGATTGATGAATTTCGGGGCTGCAAATCAGCCCCGAAATCTCAAGGTCAATCAGGCTTCTTGTCGACCCACTTCGGCGCCACCGGCGCAATGAAGCTGTCCATGCCATCCAGCAGTTCATCCGGCTGCTGCGCCAGCAGCAACATCGCCCGATGTTGCTGCCGCACAAAGCCTTCTTCGACGATATGGTCGAGGAACCCGCCCAGCTTGTCGTAGAAGCCGTTCACATCGAGCAGCCCCAGCGGCTTGGCGTGATAGCCCAGTTGCCCCCAGGTCCATACCTCGAACAATTCTTCCAGCGTACCCAGCCCACCCGGCAAGGCGATGAAGGCATCGCTCAGCTCGGCCATGCGTGCCTTGCGCGCGTGCATGCCATCGACCACTTCCAGGCGCGTCAGGCCTTTGTGGCCGACTTCAGCGTCCAGCAGGCTTTGCGGGATGATGCCGACCACCTCGCCACCTGCTGCCATGGCCGCGTCGGCCACCACGCCCATCAGGCCCACGGCGCCGCCGCCATACACCAGGGTCAGCCCACGGCGGGCAATGGCCTGGCCGAGCGCGACGGCAGCTTCACGGTAAGCAGGGTTGGCGCCAATGCTGGCACCACAGAACACACAAACGGAACGTACGGGCATTGCTCATCTCCTGTCACTCAGGTGCACAGGGTACGGCGCATGCCCGTTGCTTCCAAGGCCGCGTTCATTCCGGGCGGGAGAATTCGCAGATGGCGCCGGTAGCCCCGTGGGCATAGGCGGCGAGCAGGCTATTGAGGAAGGCAGAGATGGGCATTTGGTATTGCTCCTAAATGAGAGGTTGTCCCATCGTCTAATAAAAGGGCATGATGTGCCCTTAGATTGGTTGTATACAATCCATTGAACAATTCTACTGGCTGGCCTCTTGACACCCCCTTGACCCATATCAGCAAGGGGCTGAACGGTTTCAGGCAGTCTCGCAATTGATAAAACCCTGCCAAGGAGATTCATGATGTTTGCGAAAGCTGTAGCGGTATCCCTGCTGACCCTCGCCAGCGCCTCTGTCTTCGCCGCCGAGTGCTCGGTAACTGTCGACTCGACCGACCAGATGTCCTTCAACACCAAGGAAATCACCGTCGACAAGAGCTGCAAGGAATTCACCGTCAAACTGACCCACTCGGGCAACCTGCCGAAGAACGTGATGGGCCACAATCTGGTGATCAGCAAGACTGCCGACATGCAGGGCATTGCTACCGAAGGCATGAGCCAGGGCCTGGACAAGGACTACATCAAGGCTGACAACGCCGCGATCATCGCTCACACCAAGATGATCGGTGCGCCTGAGAAAGAAACCGAAGTGAAGTTTGACGCTACCAAGCTGGAAGCCGGTGGTGACTACAGCTTCTTCTGCACCTTCCCGGGCCACATCTCGATGATGAAGGGCAAGGTCGTCGTCAAGTAAGCGGGTAAGGGGCCGCAAGGCGGCCCCTTAGCTTCAAGGGGCGAACGGCAGCTCGCGCTTGTGCTGGGTCTTGCGGTAGGTGGCAACGATGATGTCGAACGCCGCCTGATCAACCGGCTGACCATGCAGGAAGGCATCGATCTGCTGGTAGGTCACGCCATGGGACGCTTCGTCCGGCTTGCCCGGCGCCAGGTCTTCAAGGTCTGCAGTCGGCACCTTCTCCACCAGTGACTCCGGCGCACCAAAGCTGCGCGCAATGGCCCGTACCTGGTTTTTCACCAGCCCGCTCAGCGGCGCCAGGTCGCAGGCACCATCACCAAACTTGGTAAAGAAGCCCATTACCGCCTCGGCGGCGTGGTCGGTACCGATCACCAGGCCCGCACGTGCGCCGGCAATGGTGTACTGGGCGACCATGCGCGTACGCGCCTTGACGTTGCCCACCACGAAGTCCACCAGGGTTGGCGAGCCGTTCTTCAGTGCTACAACCTCGGCGGCCAGCGCCCTCACTGCCGGGGCAATGTCGACGGTGTGCACTTCATCGGCCTTGATCACGTCCAGGCAGGCCTGGGCGTCATGCTCGTCATGCTGCACCTGGTACGGCAGGCGCACGGCAATGAAGGTGTAGGCCTTGTCGCCGGTCTCGGCGCGCAACTCGTTGATGGCGCGCTGGGCGAGCAGGGCGGCGGTCAGCGAGTCGACGCCACCGCTGATGCCCAGCACCAGGGTCTTGAGCCGGGCGTTGGCCAGGCAGTCCTTGATGAACGCCACGCGCCGGGCGACTTCGGCCTCAAGCGCGGCAGTGTCGGCGAACGGCGGCTGTACCTTCAGTGCCTGTGCAATCTCTTGCTGAACCGCTTGCATGGGTTACTCCTTGCTGGGGACTTTGAATACGTGGCGCAGGTAGGCGACGAAGTTCTCGTCGCGGCATTGGGTCTTGGCGGCTTCGTCCGAGATCTTGGCCACTGGCGCGCCGTTGCAGTCGGTCATTTTAAGCACGATGCTCATCGGGGCCACACCCGGGATGTCGCAGGTCAGGTTGGTGCCGATGCCAAAACTGACGTTGATGCGACCGCGCAGGGCACGGAAGATTTCCAGCGAACGGGTGAGGTTGAGGCCATCGGAAAACACCAGGGTCTTGGTCATCGGGTCGATACCCAGTTTCTGGTAGTGGGCAATGGCTTTCTCGGCCCAGGCCACCGGTTCACCGGAGTCGTGGCGCAGGCCGTCGAAGAGCTTGGCAAAGTACAGGTCGAAATCGCCAAGGAAGGCATCCATGGTGATGCAGTCGGTCAGGGCGATGCCAAGCAGCCCGCGGTATTCGCGTACCCAGCAGTCCAGCGCGGCGATCTGGCTGTCGATCAGGCGCGGGCCGAGTTGCTGGTGGGCCATGATCCATTCGTGGGCCATGGTACCCAGTGGCTTGATATCCAGTTTCCATGCCAGGTCGACGTTGCTGGTGCCGACGAAGCGGCCCGGGAAGTCGTCGCGCAGTACCCGCACCACGTCTTCCTGCACACGGCTGGAAAAGCGCCGCCGGGTGCCGAAGTCGGCTACCTGCAGTTCGGCCAGTTCATCGTCACTGGCATGCGCGCGCAGCCAGTCGAACTTGCGGTGAAGCTGGTCGCGGGCCTCAGCCAGGCGCATGCGTGGGTGCAGGTGGCGGTTGCGCACTTCGCTGATGATGGCCAGCAACGGTACTTCGAACAGAATCACATGCAGCCACGGGCCTTTCAGGCGCAGGAACAGCTGGTCGTTTTCGATACCGATGCGTACGTAGCGCAGGTTGAAGCGAAACAGCCGCAGAAAGCGCAGGAAATCGGGCTTGAGGAAGCTGATGCGTTCGAGGAAGGCCAGCTGGCCATCATCCAGCGTGAGGTCGCTGAGCAGTTCGAGCTGGTGACGGATCTCGCCAAGATAAGGGCGCAGGTCCTCACCGTTGCGGCAGCGGAATTCCCATTCGACGTCGGCGTCCGGGTAGTTGTGCAGCACACCCTGCATCATGGTGAGTTTATAGAAGTCGGTGTCGAGCAGGTTGTGCACGATGCGCTCGGCGAATGCGCTCTCGCTCATCAAGTGGGGCTCCGGAAGCGGCGAATGGCGGACATTGTGCCAGCCTTTTGGGGCTTGTTGTGTCCGGGCTTGCCCGCGAAGAGGCCGGAACAGCCAAAACAGAGGTGTTTTTCCGTGCACCGGCTAGCCTTGAAACGGTGCCGCCTGTAGCAGTCGCGCACCAGCGGTGTGCAGTTCGGTGACGTCCGCTGTTACAGGCTGGTTGCACGTTAACACTTGGCGGGGTTGCAATGATGGCACCAGGCGGTTGCTCCTTGTCTGTACGTGTGGTGGCGCCTGCCGCGTGGCAGACGGTTGCACGCTCAATAAAGAAAAGGCCGCCGGTCGCCTGCTGGCGCCTAGCACAGTGTGTTTTCCCGGAAGACAAACCCTATGGCACGGCCCTTGCTCTGAGCACAGGGTTGAGAAGTTGTAGTGCCAACCAAAAAAAACTCTAGGAGCACCACCTCATGTCGCAGACGTTTTACAAGAAAGGTTTCCTGGCTCTGGCCGTGGCTACAGCACTGGGTGTTTCTTCGTATGTTCAGGCCGACGTCAAGATCGGTGTAGCGGGCCCAATGACCGGGGCTAACGCCGCGTTTGGCGATCAGTACATGAAAGGTGCGCAGGCAGCGGCCGACAAGATCAACGCCGCCGGTGGCGTCAACGGCGAGAAAATTGTCCTGGTCAAAGGTGACGACGCCTGCGAACCGAAGCAGGCTGTGGCCGTGGCCAACCGCCTGGCCGATCAGGACAAAGTGATCGGCGTGGTGGGGCACTTCTGTTCTTCCAACACCATTCCAGCCTCTGAGGTGTATGACGAAGCGGGCATCATTGCCATTACCCCGGGCTCGACCAACCCACAAGTGACCGAGCGCGGCCTCAGTGCCATGTTCCGCATGTGCGGCCGTGACGACCAGCAGGGTATCGTCGCCGGCGACTACATCGTTGACGTGCTCAAGGGCAAGAAAGTCGCGGTGCTGCACGACAAGGACACCTATGGCCAAGGCCTGGCCGACGCGACCAAGGCGCAGCTGGAAAAACGCGGCGTGAAGCCTGTGCTGTACGAAGGCCTGACCCGTGGCGAGAAAGACTTCAGCGCCGTGGTCACCAAGATCCGCTCCACGGGTGCCGACGTGGTCTACTTCGGCGGCCTGCACCCAGAGGCTGGCCCGCTGGTGCGCCAGCTGCGCGAGCAGGGCCTGAAGGACGTCAAGTTCATGTCCGATGACGGCATCGTCACCGACGAACTGGTGGCCACAGCTGGCGGCGCGCAGTACGTCGATGGCGTGTACATGACCTTCGGCGCCGACCCGCGCCTGCTGCCAGACAGCAAGGCGGTGGTGGAGGAGTTCCGCAAGAACGGTACCGAACCAGAAGGCTACACCCTGTATGCCTACGCCTCCCTGGAAGCCCTGGCCGCCGGTTTCAATGGCGCCAAATCGAACAAGGGCGAAGACGCCGCCAAGTGGCTCAAGGCCAACCCGGTCAAGACGGTGATGGGCGAGAAGAAGTGGGACAGCAAGGGTGACCTGACCGTGTCCGACTATGTGGTCTACCAGTGGGATAAAGACGGTAAATACCACCAGCTGGAAAAACAAAAATAACAACGGCCCACGGCCCGGGCTGATGCTCGGGCCCAAGCCCCGCGGTACCTGTCTTTATTCGTAGATCTGCACAGTTCTGCGCTGCGAGGGCCCCGCACCGGTGGCCCGCGCCGTGGTCGGCGCTCGTGCAATCTCAATCAGGTGAGATTGCGTTATGGATGGTATTTTCCTGCAGCAACTGGTCAACGGCCTGACCCTCGGGTCGGTCTATGGCCTGATCGCCATCGGCTACACAATGGTCTATGGCATTATCGGCATGATCAACTTCGCGCACGGCGAGGTGTACATGATCTCCGCGTACCTGGCGGCGATCAGCCTGGCATTGCTGGCTTACTTCGGTATCGAGTCGTTCCCCCTGCTGATGCTGGGCACGCTGTTGTTCACCATCGTCGTTACGGGCGTATACGGCTTCACCATCGAGCGCATCGCTTACAAACCCCTGCGTAACTCTACCCGCCTGGCACCGCTCATCAGCGCCATCGGCATTTCGCTGATCCTGCAAAACTATGCACAGATCAGCCAGGGTGCCCGCCAGCAAGGTGTTCCAACCTTGCTTGAAGGTGCCATGCGTGTCGAAGTCGGCACCGGCTTCGTGCAACTGACCTACACCAAGATCTTCATTCTGGTGGCCGCCTTCGTCGGCATGGGCCTGCTCACCTACGTAATCAAGTACACCAAGCTCGGCCGCATGTGCCGCGCCACCCAGCAAGACCGCAAGATGGCCTCGATCCTAGGCATAAACACCGACCGGGTGATCTCCTACGTGTTCGTCATCGGTGCAGTCATGGCCGCGCTGGCCGGCGTGCTGATCACCATGAACTACGGCACCTTCGACTTCTACGCCGGCTTCATCATCGGCATCAAGGCGTTCACCGCCGCCGTGCTCGGTGGTATAGGCTCGCTGCCTGGCGCCATGCTCGGCGGGATCATCCTGGGTATTTCCGAGTCGCTGTTCTCTGGCCTGATCAACTCCGACTACAAGGACGTGTTCAGCTTCTCGCTGCTGGTGATGATCCTTATCTTCCGCCCACAAGGCCTGCTGGGTCGCCCGCTCGTGGCTAAGGTGTGAACATGTCCGTTGCCAAAACTGCCGCTGTTACCGAAACCAAGGGTTTCGACCTTAAACGCAGCCTGCTGGAGACCATCGTCGCCGGCCTGCTGGCACTCATTGTGTTTGGCCCGGTCGTCGGCGTGGTGCTCGACGGCTACAGCTTCAATGCCGAGCCGCGGCGCGTGGCCTGGCTGGTGGGCGGGGTGATGCTGGGGCGCTTCCTGCTCAGCCTGTACCTGCAGACCGCCGCGGGCACGCGCATGCTCCAGGGCTTTGAAAGCGGTGGCTCGGGCGTGCATGTGAACGCACCGGACTACAAGTCGCGCTTGCGTTACATCATCCCCGCGCTGATCGTGATTGCCATTGTGTTCCCGGTGTTTGCCAACAAGTACCTGCTGACCGTGGTCATCCTTGGGCTGATCTACGTGTTGCTGGGCCTTGGCCTTAACATCGTGGTCGGCCTGGCCGGCCTGCTCGACCTGGGCTACGTGGCGTTCTATGCCATTGGTGCCTACGGGTTGGCGCTGGGCTACCAGTATTTGGGCCTGGGCTTCTGGAGCGTGCTGCCGCTGGCGGCGATTGCCGCAGCACTGGCGGGGTGCATTCTCGGCTTCCCGGTGCTGAGGATGCACGGTGACTACCTGGCGATCGTGACCTTGGGCTTTGGCGAAATCATCCGCCTGGTGCTGAACAACTGGCTGTCGTTCACCGGTGGCCCCAATGGCATGCCGGCGCCGTCGCCAACGTTCTTCGGCCTGGAGTTCGGCCGTCGGGCCAAGGACGGCGGCGTACCGATCCACGAGTTCTTCGGCTTCGATTACAACGCCAACCTCAAGTTCGTGTTCATCTACGCGGTGCTGTTCATCGTCGTGCTGGCCGTGCTGTACATCAAGCACCGCCTGACCCGCATGCCGGTCGGCCGGGCCTGGGAAGCACTGCGTGAAGACGAGATCGCCTGCCGTTCGATGGGCCTGAACCACGTACTGGTCAAGCTGTCGGCCTTTACCCTGGGTGCTTCCACTGCCGGCCTGGCCGGGGTGTTCTTTGCCACTTACCAGGGCTTCGTCAACCCGTCGTCGTTCACCTTCTTCGAGTCGGCGCTGATCCTCGCCATCGTCGTGCTGGGTGGCATGGGCTCGACCGTGGGCGTGGTGATCGCAGCGTTCGTGCTGACCGTGGCGCCCGAGCTGCTACGCAGCTTTTCCGAATACCGGGTGCTGCTGTTCGGCGTACTGATGGTGCTGATGATGATCTGGCGACCGCGTGGGCTGATCCGCATCAGCCGTACCGGTGTGACCCCGCGTAAAGGAGTGGCGCCATGAGCGACGATATCATTCTCTCGGTCGACAACCTGATGATGCAGTTCGGTGGCATCAAGGCGCTCAGCGACGTCAGCCTCAAGGTCAAGCGCAACCAGATCTTCGCCCTGATCGGCCCCAATGGCGCGGGCAAGACCACGGTGTTCAACTGCCTGACCGGCTTCTACAAGGCCAGCGGCGGGCGCATCGAGCTGAACGTTCGCGGCAGCCACACCAACGTCATCCAGCTGCTGGGCGAGCGCTTCCAGGCGGCGGACTTCGTGTCGCCGGCGCGCTTTGCCAACCGGCTGTACTACAAGATGTTCGGCGGCACTCACCTGGTCAACCGCGCAGGCCTGGCCCGTACCTTCCAGAACATTCGCCTGTTCAAGGAAATGTCGGTGGTGGAAAACCTGCTGGTGGCCCAGCACATGTGGGTCAACCGCAACCTGCTGGCCGGGGTGCTCAACACCAAGGCCTACCGCAAGGCCGAGAGCGATGCACTGGACCACGCCTTCTACTGGCTGGAAGTGGTCGACCTGGTCGACTGCGCCAACCGCCTGGCCGGCGAGCTGTCGTACGGTCAGCAGCGTCGCCTGGAGATTGCCCGGGCCATGTGTACGCGGCCCAAAGTCATCTGCCTGGATGAACCGGCAGCAGGCCTGAACCCGCAGGAAACCGAGGCACTCAGCCGCATGATCCGCGTGCTGCGTGACGAGCACGACATCACCGTGGTGCTGATTGAGCACGACATGGGCATGGTCATGAGCATTTCCGACCATATCGTGGTGCTGGACCACGGCAACGTGATTGCCGAAGGCGCCCCGCAAGACATCCGCCACAACCCGACGGTGATCGCCGCCTACCTGGGTGCAGACGAAGAGGAACTGGTATGAGTGCGCCCATTCTCGAACTGAAGGACCTGGACGTGTTCTATGGGCCGATCCAGGCGCTGAAAAAGGTGTCGATGCACATCAACGAAGGTGAGACGGTCAGCCTGATTGGTGCCAACGGTGCGGGCAAGTCGACCCTGTTGATGTCTATTTTCGGCCAGCCTCGGGCAGCGTCGGGGCACATCGTTTATCGCGGCACCGACATCACCCGCAAGTCGTCGCACTACATCGCCTCCAACGGCATCGCTCAGTCGCCGGAAGGGCGCCGGGTGTTCCCCGACATGACCGTCGAGGAGAACCTGATGATGGGCACCATCCCCATCGGCGACAAGCATGCCGACGAAGACATGCAGCGCATGTACGAGCTGTTCCCGCGCTTGAAGGAGCGGCGTAACCAGCGGGCCATGACCATGTCCGGGGGTGAGCAGCAGATGTTGGCCATTGCCCGGGCGTTGATGAGCCGGCCGAAGCTGCTGCTACTGGATGAGCCGTCGCTGGGGCTGGCGCCGATTGTGGTCAAGCAGATCTTCTCGACCTTGCGCGAGCTGGCCAAGAGCGGGATGACCATCTTTCTGGTGGAGCAGAACGCCAACCATGCGCTGAAGCTGTCGGACCGTGCGTATGTGATGGTCAACGGGCAGATCCGCATGACCGGGACCGGGCAGGAGTTGCTGGTCAACGAAGAGGTGCGTAACGCCTACCTTGGCGGGCACTGAGTTTCATTCGGGGCCGCTGAGCGGCCCCATTTGCAATGTGGACAACTTGCCATGGGCCTGTCTCCACATACCCCGGTTTTCCTTCCCAAGCCCATCTTTCCACAGGCCGGATCTTTTCCACGGATAATGTGGAACCGCCTGTGGAAAACATGGTGGCATCTCGCTCAAGCCCTTTGATACCGTGCTCTGCAGAGGTTTGATCGTTTTTTGATCAGGCGCTCTTTGTGGATGATTTTTCAAGGTTTTTCAAAGCCCTGCAAACACTTGGATGTCGCTGAAAAACCTGTGGATAACTCTGTGAAGAGACGTTGGACAGACCGCTGCAGGCGGCATGCTTGAAAGCCTTGCGCCATCACTCAAAAGATATCCAACGACCACCTGTCGCTGAAAGGGTTCCGCACCGTGGACAAGTTGCCCCCAATCCGTGGGGAAAGCCTTGTGGATAACATGCGCATAGCTGGCGCCGGGCCCTCTGCGGCAAGGGTTTGCCGCAGATGAACAAAAAATGAACAGCCGCCTGACTGGCTTGCTGCCAGCGCCCGGCGCGGGCATGCTGCAAAGCTGCCATGACAACCTACCGTGAGGAACAGAGCATGACGTCCACCGTATTCATCACTGGCGCCACGTCCGGTTTCGGCGAGGCCACCGCCCGCCGCTTTGCCGAGGCCGGCTGGAAACTGGTGCTCACTGGCCGTCGCAAGGAGCGCCTGGACGCCCTGTGCGCGGAACTGTCGGCCAAGACCGAAGTGCATGGCCTGGTGCTGGACGTACGTGACCGCAAGGCCATGGAACAGGCCATCGCCACTCTGCCGGCCGGATTCGACAAGCTGCGCGGCCTGGTGAACAACGCTGGCCTGGCGCTGGGCGTGGACGCAGCGCAGAACTGCAGCCTGGACGACTGGGAAACCATGGTCGACACCAACATCAAGGGCCTGATGTACACCACCCGCCTGCTGCTGCCACGCCTGATCGCCCACGGCCGTGGTGCATCGATCCTCAACGTGGGTTCTGTGGCGGGCAACTACCCGTACCCAGGCAGCAACGTGTATGGCGGCACCAAGGCCTTCGTTGGCCAGTTCTCGCTGAGCCTGCGCTGCGACCTGCGCGGGACTGGCGTGCGGGTGAGCAACATCGAGCCGGGCCTGTGCGAGAGCGAGTTCTCGCTGGTGCGCTTCGGCGGTGACCAGGCCAAGTACGACGCTACCTATGCCGGTGCGGAGCCGATCCAGCCGCAGGACATTGCCGAGACCATCTTCTGGATCCTCAACCAGCCGGCGCACATCAACATCAACAGCCTGGAGCTGATGCCGGTGAGCCAGGATTGGGCAGGGTTCTCCATCGACCGTACGGTCAAGGGCTAGATTTGATGGCCTATTCGCGGGTAAACCCGCTCCCACAGGGCTTGTGCAATACCTGTGGGAGCGGGTTTACCCGCGAACGCATCAGCTCAGGCGCTGCAAGCCTTCCAGGCAGGTTGCCAAGTGGTAGGGCGTAGTCGAAGGCATATCATGCCGGCTGACATTGCCTTCCCCATCCCGGCATTCATACCAGCCCGCTTCCCGCAGGAACCGCGCTTCCAGCGCCTGCATCTGGGTAGCCAATTTCGCCTCACCCGCCTCACGTAGCACCAGCGCCCGCAGGTACTCCGCCTGCGCCCAGATCCGCTGGGTGGCGTCGATCACCTTGCCCTCCACATCCAGCATCGCCAGCACTGCCGCATCTTTCACCCCGTACTGCTCGGCAAAGCCGAATGCCCGGTCGATGGACGCATGCAGCGGCGTATCACGCAGCAGCGGTGAGGTATGCAGCAGGTAGAACCACTCGAACTGGTGCCCCGGCTCAAACCAGTTATCCACAGCCCCGCGTGGCTTTTCAAGCATCAGGCCGTGGGCCGGTTCGATGAAGTGTGTTTGCAGTGCCTCGCACAGTTGCAGCAGCGACTGTTGGGTATGCCCGTCATCACGCACCGTCAGCACTTGCAGGAACGCTTCGGCCAGGTGCATCTGCGGGTTCTGCAGCGGGCCGCTGCCCAGGTCGGCCCAGTCTTCGCCCAGGCTGGCTTCGTACAGGCCGTCGTCACGGGCGAACTGCTGGTCGATGATGTCCAGCGCAGCGTTCAAGGTGGACTCGACCAGGTTTTCGCGTACCTTGCCCCAGTAGTGCGCGCAGGCGAAGACGATGAACGCGTGGGTATACAGGTCCTTGCGGCGGTCCAGCGGTTTGCCCTGGGCATCGATGCTGTAGAACCAGCCACCGTGCTCGGCGTCGTGAAAGTGCTTTTGCAACGAGCGGAACAAGGCGGCTGCGCGCTCGGCTGCGCCCGGTTGCCCGATGCGGCTGCTGAACAGGTACAGCTGGCGTGCGCAGGCCATGGCCCGGTAGCGCTGCACTGGCAATGGCTGATGCTGATTGTCCAGCGCCTCGTAGGGCAGGGCCATGTCGGCATTCCAGCCCGGGCCTTGCCACAGCGGCACGATGCGCTCGGCGAAGTGCTGGTTGAAACGGGCCAGTTCGGGCAGGGTGTGGCGGGGGTTGGACATGTCGGCGCTCGTCGCTGTCGGGCAGGGCGCCATGGTAGCAGAACTAGGGTTGTGGGTTGCCTAGCCCTTGCCAATGCCGCGCCCCGACAAAGATGAAGCGCAATTGCTGGGTGATCTTTTCCTGCGGTGTCAGCGCTTGTGGATAACCCGCTTCCGGGCTGTCGATAAGCTCTGGCAGGGTGGCAAACACCGTTTTCACCACCAAGTCGGCCATCACCGCCAGCGCGGCGCTGTCCAGGTGCTGCCAGCGTTTCATGCGCGCAAGGTCGGTGGCCAGGTCGTCGCTGATGTCCTGGCGCAGGCGGGCAATGGCTTGGCGCACGGCTTGTGAACCTCCGTACTGCTCGCGGGCCAGGAACAGGAACTGCGCGCGGTGGGCGGCCACCACGTCGAGGAAGATGCGCACCGAGGCGTCGGTGATGCCGCCCAGTTCGAATTCGTTTTGCCGTACCAGGCGGATGGTCTGACGGAAGGTTGTGTCGATTTCGGCCACCAGGGCCAGGCCCAAGGCGTCCATGTCGGAAAAATGCCGGTAGAACCCGGTGGGCACGATGCCTGCCGTCTTTGCCACTTCACGCAGGCTGATACTGCCGAACCCCCGGCCGCTCTCCATCAGCAGGCAGGCGGCATCGAGCAGGGCCTGGCGGGTCTGTAGCTTCTGTTCGGCGCGCGGCAGCATGGTGCGGGCTTCTGTGACGGTAAGGCTGGGCACTCTAGTTAAAAAAACAAAGCCCGGTCAATGACCGGGCCTGGAGGGGAGCAAGCGTTGTGACATGAGTTGTTCTTTTCAACCATGGCGATCAGCTCACACGGCTGAGTTCAACCAGGCGATCCGAACCACCTTCA
>NZ_BBIS01000020.1 GCF_000730605.1 Pseudomonas monteilii NBRC 103158 = DSM 14164
TTGCCTTTATCCTTGCCTTTGTCCTTGCGGCCGCCGTTGGCGTCCTTGCTGCCTTCGCCGCGTGGCTGATTACGGCCGCCACGGCCATTGTTCTGCGGGCGCTCACGCACTTCGGGTTTTTCGGCTTCTACCTGGCTGGCGTCGAAGCCCATCAGGTCGCCGTCAGGGATCTTCTGCCTGGTAACCCGCTCGATGCTCTTGAGCAGCTTCTCTTCATCCGGCGCGACCATGGAAATCGCCTCGCCCGAACGACCGGCACGGCCGGTACGGCCAATGCGGTGAACGTAATCTTCCTCGACATTGGGCAGCTCGAAGTTGACCACATGAGGCAGTTGGTCGATGTCCAGGCCGCGGGCGGCGATGTCGGTGGCAACCAGCACGCGCACACTGTTGGCCTTGAAGTCGGCCAGCGCCTTGGTGCGGGCGTTCTGGCTCTTGTTGCCGTGGATCGCAGCGGCGGTCAGGCCGTGCTTTTCCAGGTACTCGGCCAGGCGGTTGGCGCCGTGCTTGGTACGGGTGAACACCAGCACCTGTTCCCAGGCACCCAGGGTAATCAGGTGTGCCAGCAGCGCGCGCTTGTGGCTGGCAGGCAGGCGGTAGACGCGTTGCTCGATACGTTCGACCGTGGTGTTCGGCGGGGTGACCTCGATACGCTCCGGGTTATGCAGAAGCTTGTCGGCGAGGTCGGTGATGTCCTTGGAGAAGGTGGCCGAGAACAGCAGGTTCTGGCGCTTGGCCGGCAGGCGGGCCAGTACTTTCTTGACGTCGTGGATGAAGCCCATGTCGAGCATGCGGTCGGCTTCATCGAGGACCAGGATTTCTACGTGGGCCAGGTCGACCTTGCCTTGGCCGGCCAGGTCGAGCAGGCGGCCCGGGCAGGCGACGAGCACGTCAACGCCTTTGGCGATGGCCTGGATCTGCGGGTTCATGCCAACGCCGCCGAAGATGCAGGCGCTGACCAGTGGCAGGTCGCGGGCATACACCTTGAAGCTGTCGTGCACCTGGGCTGCCAGTTCGCGGGTCGGGGTCAGGACCAGAACGCGCGGCTGGCGCGGGCCGTGACGTTGCGACTTGTCGGGGTGGCCGGCCGGGAACAGACGCTCGAGAATCGGCAGGGCGAAACCGCCGGTTTTACCAGTACCTGTCTGTGCGGCAACCATCAGGTCACGGCCTTGCAACACGGCGGGAATGGCCCGCTGTTGCACGGGGGTCGGCTGGGTATAGCCCGCAGCCTCGATAGCGCGGACAAGAGCCTCGGAGAGACCGAGGGAAGCAAAGGACATGGGCGATCCTGTTCTCGTGTGGGCTGGGCCCGTTGGGATGTTCTGCCTGGCGCGACGGGCATCGGTGGGATGCGATCGCGTCCGGTCCAGCTGGGCTTTCACTGCACATCCGGGAAACGGAGGGTGGACGCGAAGGGGCGTCGGTGCCGATCGGGATGCCTGTTGCGAGGCCGAGCGTCCGGGCGTGAGCCGGGCGGGAAGGCCCGAGTATAACAGAGCTATCGCGCTGTGCTGCTTTCCTGCTGCTCAACGGCGTTGAGAATGTTTCCGATGTCGTCTGTGTAGCGCTGGCTGATGGCGGCAAAGGCCGGTTCCTGTTTGAAACGCTGCAGTGCTTCGGCAAAGGCCAGGGCCAATGCCTCACGCCCGGGTTTACGTACCAGCCCCAGGTACTGGGCCTGGCGGTTGATCACCAGCGGCAGCGCCTCTACTTGCTGTTCCAGGCCCAGTTGCCGGAGCAGGTAATGACCAACCTTGCGATCGGTGATTGCCAGGTCGATACGGCCCAACAGCAGCTTGCCGAAGTTGGCTTCCTGGGTGGGTGCGGCTTCCCGACGGAAATGCGTGGCCTCGTTGAACGCGGCGCCGTAGGCATAGCCGGGCGAGGTGCCGATGGTGAGGCCTGCGAGGTCGTCTGGGCCGGTTACAGGGTGGCGGCGTGCGCGCGCCTGGAACAACACGAATTCGACTTGCGACAAGGGCTCGGGGGCATAGACCAGGTAGGGGCGCCGGGCTTCGGTCTGGAAGATGTCCAGAATCCCGTCGGCCAGGCCTTGCTCGATCATTGCCAGGCAGCGCTTCCATGGAAGGAACTGCCATTCCACCTCGACGCCGAGGCGTTTGAACACCTCGGTGGTGACTTCGTAGTCGATGCCGTGGGGTTGGCCATTCTGCTGGTAGATGTAGGGTGCCCAGTCATCGGACACCAAGCGCAGACGCTCGCCCAAGGCCGACGGGCTCAGGCAGGCGAGCAGCAGGGTGCAGAACAGGCGGGCGACGAGTGGCATGGCCGGAGATTACGCGCTCGGCCTGTTCTAGGCCAGAGGGTGTGATGTTCTCCTGTGCCGGCCCACTCAAATGTGGGAGGACCTCAGCAAATGCGTCTCGATTTCCTTGCGCCGCTCACCCAGCGACAGCCGCAGCCCCGGGTGGCGCAAGCACTGGCGCAGTTGCTCGGGTTGCAGCTGGCCGCAGCGGGCGTTGAGGTTTTCCAGGGCCTTGTCCCACCAGGCCGGCGCGCAGGCGCGGTCGAACTCATTGGGGTAGGGGTAGCAGCCATAGAGCAACTCGCGGGCGAACTGGCGCTCGTGTCTAGGCAGGGTCATGCTCAACGCCTTGTAGCCCAGGCGGTGCAGCGCGGGTGGCCGGGGTAGCTGGTCGTTGACCAGCTTGACGTCAGCCAGCGCCGCCTGGCCCAGCGGGTCGTGGTCGTGCTTGCGCAGCCAGGCCTGGATCTTGGCGCGAAATTGCGCCTTGCGGCTCCAGTAGTGGTGGATGACATCGGTGCACTCTGCCAGCTCCAGTTGGCGATAGGCCGCCACCGCCAGGCAGAACTCTTCGAGGGTATAAGCCTCGCGGGCGAGGGGGTAGAACTCGTCCATCATGGCGATGGAACTGTCCAGTGTGCTGGCGTCCTCGGCCGTGAGGCCGATCACGCCGGAGTTGATCAGTGGCATCTGGCAGTCGGCCAGGCCCCGGCTTTGCAAAATGGTCAGCAGGTTCTTGTACAGCAGGCACTTCTGGTTCGCGCCGTAGCGCGGGCCGATGGCATTGCACAGCAGCTTGCCTGGGGCCACGCGGGCGAACAGTTGCAGTGGCGACGTGCGGAAAAAGGTGTCGGTGTCGATCAGCACCGCCAGCGGGTGTTGCTCCAGCACCTGGCGCAACAGCACGTGCTTGCTGCGAAAGTGATAACCGTGGGGGGCGTTCCATGCCTGGCGCTTGGCTTCGTCCAGCAGGTGGATGCTGACAGGCAGTTTGGCATAGGGCTGCGGGTTGTCGGTGTACACCTGGATGTCCATGGCTTCACGTGCCGTACCCAGGTGGGCAAGGGCGCTGACGATGCTGAAGCAGGCTTCCTGGTGATAGGTTGCCGGGCCAAAAGCCAGGTAGACAAGCTGTGGACGCGGTGGCTGGGAATGCTGCATGGCAGGCAAGACCTATGTAACCCGAAAATGAATAAGGCTTTAGTCTATGACCAAAGCCTTAATCATTTCTTAAGCAGATTTTGCCAAAAGATTTCAGCGCGGCAGCTTGAGGTTGTTCCAGATCGCCAGGCTCGGTTCGGCCTGGTTCAAGGTGTAGAAGTGCAGGCCCGGTGCGCCACCTTGCAGCAGCTGTTCGCACATGCGGGTGATCACTTCTTCGCCGAAGGCCTGGATGCTGGCGGTGTCGTCGGCATAGGCTTCCAGCTGCTTGCGGATCCAGCGCGGGATCTCGGCGCCACAGGCGTCGGAGAAACGGGCCAGCTTGCTGTAGTTGGTGATTGGCATGATGCCAGGCACCACCGGGATGTCCACGCCCAGCTTCTGTGCGCGCTCGACGAAGTAGAAGTAGCTGTCGGCGTTGAAGAAGTACTGGGTGATGGCGCTGTCGGCACCGGCCTTGACCTTGTGCACGAAGTTGGCCAGGTCGGCCTCGAAGTTGCGCGCCTGCGGGTGCATCTCAGGGTAGGCGGCCACTTCCAGGTGGAAGTGATCAGCGGTTTCCTGGCGGATGAACTCGACCAGGTCGCTGGCGTAGCGCAGTTCGCCACTGGCCATGCCCATGCCCGACGGCAGGTCGCCACGCAGGGCGACGATGCGCTTGATGCCGGCGGCCTTGTATTCGGCCAGCAGGGCGCGCAGGTCGTCCTTGGAGTCGCCCACGCACGACAGGTGCGGCGCGGCAGGTACCTTCACTTCGCTTTCCAGCTGCAGCACGGTGTTCAGCGTGCGGTCGCGGGTGGAGCCGCCGGCGCCGTAGGTGCAGGAGAAGAAGTCCGGGTTGTAGCTGGCCAGCTGGCGGGCGACGCCCATCAGCTTTTCGTGACCGGCGTCGGTCTTGGTGGGGAAGAACTCGAAACTGTAGCGGCGTTCTTGTGACATCACTCGTTCCTCAAGCAGCCTGCTTCACGCGGCAGGCTGCAAGTAAAAGCCAGGGCGGTGTGGGCCGGCCTGGCTTGGGCATCGTTGCGAAGCGTTGCCTACGAACGCTTAGTAGCGGTAGGCGTGCGGCTTGAACGGGCCTTCGACGGTCACACCGATGTAGTCGGCTTGTTGCTGAGTCAGCTTGGTGACCACACCGCCGAAGCCGCGGACCATTTCCAGGGCTACTTCTTCGTCGAGTTTCTTCGGCAGCACTTCTACGGTCAGGCGCTCGGCCTTCTTCTCGGCCGACAGGTCGGCGAACTTCTGCTTGAACAGGAAGATCTGGGCCAGCACCTGGTTGGCGAACGAACCGTCCATGATGCGGCTTGGGTGGCCAGTGGCGTTACCCAGGTTGACCAGGCGGCCTTCGGCCAGCAGGATCAGGTAGTCGTCGTTCTGTGGGTCGAAGCTGCCAGCGCCGGTACGGTGGATCTTGTGTACCTGCGGCTTGACCTCTTCCCAGGCCCAGTTCTTGCGCATGAAGGCGGTGTCGATTTCGTTATCGAAGTGGCCGATGTTGCAGACCACCGCACGCTTCTTCAGGGCCTTGAGCATGTTGGCGTCGCAGACGTTGACGTTACCGGTGGTGGTGACGATCAGGTCGATCTTGCCCAGCAGGGCCTTGTCGATGCTGGCTTCGGTGCCGTTGTTGATGCCATCGATGAACGGCGAGACCAGCTCGAAGCCGTCCATGCAGGCCTGCATGGCGCAGATCGGGTCAACTTCGGTGACCTTCACGATCATGCCTTCCTGGCGCAGGGACTGGGCCGAGCCCTTGCCCACGTCACCGTAGCCGATCACCAGGGCTTGCTTGCCCGACAGCAGGTGGTCGGTGCCGCGCTTGATGGCGTCGTTCAGGCTGTGACGGCAGCCGTACTTGTTGTCGTTCTTGCTCTTGGTGACCGAGTCGTTGACGTTGATGGCCGGCACTTTCAGCTCGCCCTTGGCCAGCATGTCCAGCAGGCGGTGTACGCCGGTGGTGGTCTCTTCGGTCACGCCGTGTACGCGGTCCAGTACCTGTGGGTACTTCTTGTGCAGCAGCTCGGTCAGGTCACCACCGTCGTCGAGGACCATGTTGGCGTCCCATGGCTTGCCATCTTTCAGGATGGTCTGCTCCAGGCACCACTCGTACTCTTCTTCGGTTTCACCTTTCCAGGCGAATACCGGAATGCCAGCAGCGGCGATGGACGCGGCGGCCTGGTCTTGAGTGGAGAAGATGTTGCAGGACGACCAGCGCACTTCGGCACCCAGGGCTACCAGGGTTTCGATCAGCACGGCGGTCTGGATGGTCATGTGGATGCAGCCCAGGATCTTCGCACCCTTGAGCGGCTGCTCGGCCAGGTACTTGCGACGCAGGCCCATCAGCGCAGGCATTTCCGATTCGGCAATGATGGTTTCGCGACGGCCCCAGGCGGCCAAGGAGATGTCGGCGACTTTGTAATCGGTAAAACCAGCAGGCATGTTTGCAGCGCTCATGAGAGCCTCCATTCGTAGTGTGCGAATGGGCGCCGTTGTGCGTTAAGCGCCCGCAAGAGCGAGCAACGCCCCATCCGAGCCTGACAGGCCTAGCCTGCTGCAGCGCCCCTCGGACAGGTGGCGGGCATGGCGCCGCTGTGGGCAACCATGTGAAGCGGCGCAGATTATAGCCGCCCCCGCCCGCTTGCCCAAGGTTTTCTGTCGATTAATCGCGACGATAGTCGATGTTCAATGGAGCGATGGCGGCCGCTCTGCCATCATTGTTCTACGTTAGCCAAGCAGGTCAGGAGTACAGATGAACTTTCACACCCGCAAGTGGGTTAAACCCGAAGACCTCAACCCCAATGGCACCCTGTTCGGTGGCAGTCTGTTGCGCTGGATCGACGAAGAGGCGGCGATCTACGCCATCGTCCAGCTGGGCAACCAGCGCGTGGTAACCAAGTACATTTCCGAAATCAACTTCGTCAGCGCTTCGCGCCAGGGCGACATCATCGAGCTGGGCATCACCGCCACCGAGTTTGGTCGTACCTCGATCACGCTCAAGTGCGAAGTGCGCAACAAGATCAGCCGCAAGGCCATCCTCACGGTCGACAAGATGGTCTTCGTCAACCTGGGTGAAGACGGCCTGCCGGCGCCGCATGGGCGTACCGAGATCAAGTACATCCAGGACCAGTTCCCGGATTCTGCGGTGGAATGACGATTTTGGGGGCCGCAAAGCGGCCCCAGAATCTCAAGGCTGGGCGCTGACCTTGCGCACCACCCGCCCGATGCTCAACCCCTGCACCAGAATCGACGACAGCACCACGATGTAGGTGATCGACAGCAGCAGGTCACGCTCCTCGCCCAGCGGCAACGACAGCGCCAGGGCCACCGACACCCCACCCCGCAAGCCACCCCAGGTCAGCACCCGCACCGTGCCTTTCGGCACCGGGCGCCAGCGCCGCAGCAGCACAATGGCCGGGGCCACGGTCAGCAACCGCGACAGCAGCACCGCCAGCGCCAGCACGCCGCCGGCCGCCAGGTGCATCCAGTTGAACGGCAGCAGCAACAGCTCCAGGCCGATCAACGCGAACAACAAGGCGTTGAGCATGTCATCGATCAACTCCCAGAAACCGTCCATGTAGCGACGGGTCATGTCATTCATCGCCAGGTTGCGCCCAAGGTTACCGATGATCAGGCCGGCCACCACCATGGCGATCGGCGCCGAGACATGCAGCTCGTAGCACATGGCCGAGCCACCAATGACCAGTGCCAGGGTCAGCATGACCTCGACCTGGTACTGCTCGACACTTTTGATCATGCGGTAGGTGGCGTAGCCGATCAGGCCGCCGAACACCACGCCACCGATGGCCTCCCGGGCGAACAGGATGGCGGTGTCGGTCATGCTCGGTGTTTCACCCAGCTGGATGATGCCCAGCAGCACGGTGAACACCACTACCGCCGTGCCATCGTTGAACAGCGACTCGCCAACGATAGTGGTTTTGAGCGGTTTGGAGGCGTTGGCGGTGCGCAGCGCGCCCAGCACGGCAATCGGGTCGGTGGGCGAAATCAGCGCACCGAACAGCAGGCAGTAAATCAACGGCACCTGCCAGCCGAACAGGGCGAATACCCAGTGCGACAAATAGCCGATAACCACGGTGGCGATTAGCACGCCCAATGTCGCCAGCAGGCCAATGGGCCAACGGTAGCTGCGCAGGTCGCTGAGGTTGACGTGCAGTGCGCCGGCAAACAGCAGGAAGGCCAGCATCCAGTGCATCAGCAGGTCGTTGAAATCGATCTGGTTCATCAAGCCTTCGACGCGTTCTTCCAGGCCCGGGAAGCCGATCAGGCTCAGGCCCTGCAGCATCAGGGAGAACAGCAATGCCGTGACCATCACGCCGATGGCGGGGGGCAGGCCGATGAAGCGGTAATTGACGTAGGTAAGAAGGGTGGTGAGGCAGATAAACGCGGCAACTAATTCAAGCATCCCGAATCCTGTAACAGTGGCTTCCAAGTCGTTACCCGAAGGGCTCGGGCAGTTCTTTGATGACCTGGCGCGGGGTTCGGGACACAGGGTTTGACCGAATCCCCTGAAATCGTTCCCATGCCGGGGGCGCGGCGGCCCCCCGGAATGCCCTATATTCGACCCCTTACAACCCTGCAAGGATAAGAAGGCGTGTTGGCAACATCCCTGGTGCTGGTCGCCGCCCTGCTGCATGCGACCTGGAATACCCTGATCAAATTCAGCGGCGAGCGCCTGCTGGTAATCGCCAGCATGGACACGGTTGCACTCGCTTTCGCGGTGCTGGCCGTGGCGTTCGTCGATGTGCCGCCCGCTGAAATCTGGCCTTGGTTGATCGCTTCGGCACTCGCCGAGCAGTTGTACCGCTATTTGCTGATCCAGGCCTATCGCGTGGGCGACCTGGGGCTGGTCTATCCTCTGATGCGCGGGCTGTCACCATTGGTGGTGCTGGGGCTGACCCTGGCCTTCGCCGGGGAGTCGCTGAGCCAGCAGCAGATCATCGGCATCCTGCTGATCCCGTGTGGCATGGCCTGCCTGTTGTGGCAGGGCGGTGGGGGTGACCGGCTGCCTTGGTCGATGCTGCCGGTGGTTGCCCTGATTGGCCTGTGCATCGGCTGCTACACCTGGTTCGATGGCCAGGCCGTGCGCTTGTGGGGCAAGCCTTGGGACTACCTGGTGTGGTTGACCCTGCTCAGCGCCTGGCAATTTCCGCTGCTGGCCAGCGTGGCTCGGCGCGCACCGTTCATGCTGTTCTGGCGAACACAATGGCGCCTGGGGCTGGCGGTGGGCTTTTGCGTATTGTTCAGCTACGCCCTGGTGCTCTGGGCCATGCATCTGGGGTCGGTGGCCGAGGCAGCTGCGTTGCGCGAGTTGAGCGTAATCCTGGTGGTGCTGCTGGGCATGCGCTACCTCAAAGAACCTTTTGGCGGGCCAAGACTCCTAGCTTGCGGGCTGGTCCTGGCAGGCATGCTGGTGATGAAGCTCTAACCCATTTTCGAACAAGGAGTCCCGAGCATGACCGTTGCCCTGTGGTGCATTTTGATCGCGCTGCTGTTGAATCCGCTGTGTGCCTTGATCGCCAAGGTGAGCAGTGGCCGCTTTGGTCTCAAGGATAACCATGACCCGCGTGCCTTCCTCGATACCTTGTCGGGCTTGCCGCGGCGTGCCCATGCTGCGCAGCAGAATGGCTACGAGGCGTTTCCGGCGTTTGCCGCAGCGGTGCTGGTAGCGGACATCGTCGGCAATGCCGAGCAGGTGACGCAGGATGTGCTGGGGGTGATGTACATCACCAGCCGGCTGCTTTACATCATCTGCTACCTGGCGGACTGGGCTGCCTTGAGGTCGCTGGTGTGGTTTGCCGGGTTGGCGCTGATCGTGTCGTTCTTTGTGGTTTCCATGTGAGACCGCGTTGTGTTCTTCGCGGGCAAGCCCGCGAAGAATCCACCGCCGATCAAGGCACTTTGGGCACTTCAGGCAGTGGCTGGCCCTTGGGCCACAGCATCCAGATCTGCCCCTGCTGCTTCATGTTCCCGGCCAGCTCGCCGGCTTGCGGCCCGGTACCCCAGAACAGGTCCGCACGCACCTCGCCAGCAATCGCCCCGCCTGTGTCCTGCGCCCCAACCGGGCGCACCACCGGCGAGCCATCCGGGCGAGTCGTGGACAGCCACAACAGGCTGCCCAGCGGTATCACCTTGCGGTCGATGGCCACGCTGTAGCCGGCAGTCAGTGGCACATTCAGCGACCCGCGCGGGCCTTCGTTGCTGTCCGGGCGGGTGCTGAAGAACACGTAGCTGGGGTTGCTGGCCAGCAGTTCCGGCACGCGCTGCGGGTTGGCCTGGGCCCAGGCGTGAATCGCGCCCATGCTCACCTCTTCTTTTTTCAGCTGGCCCTGTTCCACCAGCCAGCGGCCGATTGGCCGGTAGGGGTGGCCGTTCTGGTCGGCGTAGCCCAGGCGCAGTTGCCGGCCGTCCTCCAGTTGGACGCGGCCGGAGCCCTGGATCTGCAGGAACTGCAGGTCCATCGGGTCGGTCAGCCAGGCCAGCACCGGCGCCTTGACGCCGTCACGGTTGATCACCTCGGCAGTGTCGTAAGGCTTGAGCACCCGGCCATCGAGGCGACCGCGCAGGCGTTTGCCCTTCAGCTCGGGGTACACGCTGGCCAGGTCGACCACGATCATGTCCTCAGGAATGCCATAAACCGCCACATGGTTGGTCGACGACTGCTTCAGGCTGCCGGGGTAGACCGGCTCGTAGTAACCGGTGATCAGGCCGTTGGCGTTGTTCTCGGCAGAGCGCAGGCCGTACACCTCCAGGTTCTGCTCCAGAAAGGTGCGCACTTGCGCGGCGCTTGCCGTGGCGCTTCCGGCCGCTTCACAGGTGGCAGCCCACACGGGGTCGCGCTTGAGCTTCTCGCAGCCGCTGCGCCAGGCGTAAAAGCCGGCCAACAGGTCTTCATCGCTGACCGCCGGCAGGTCTTTCCAGGTGGCCGGGGCATAGGTGGCGATGGCGTGGGGCTCGGGCTTGGCGTTCTCGCCGCCATTGCAGCCGGCCAGCAACGCCAGTACAGGGAGTGTCCAGGCCAGGTGGCGCAGGGCAGATTTCATGAGTGCATTCCTGTCATGGGCGAAAATGAAGATTCACCCCTGTAATTTATGTGGCTATTGGTCTTTGGCCCTTGGGCAGCGATACTGGCCGCCCATTTGCGTAGGCCGAAGTGAGCGTGATGTTGAAGCGATTGACCGTTGTTCTGCTGGCAGCACTGGCCCTGGGCGGTTGTGACCGGGTTGACCCGAACTCGCCGCTGGGCAAGCGCAAGGTGATATTCAAGGACATGCTCAAGACCAGCGAAGACCTGGGTGGCATGCTGCGTGGCCGGTTGCCGTTCGACGGGGTGAAGTTTGCCGACGGTGCGCTGAAGCTGGACGGCCTTGCCCATCAACCCTGGCAGCACTTTCCTCAGGTACGCGATGGCGGCGACAGCGCCGCCCGTGCCGAGGTATGGGAGCGCCAAACGCGTTTTCATGACCTGGCCCGGCAACTGGAGGGCGTTACCGGCGAACTGGTCGGTGTAACCCGCAGCCAGCCGCTGGATGCCGCGCAGTTGAAGGCGCCGATGGACAAGGTCGAAGCGGCGTGCAAGGCCTGTCATACCGAATTCCGCAATCACTGATGGCATGGGCCGCTTCTACATTGACCGCGTTTGCTGCTGGTCTCAGCGGTCCAGGTCGTCGACTGCTTCCTGCAATTCTTTACGCGACTCGGCCAGCTTGTCTTTGCGCTTGTTGATCTTCTCGGCGTCGCCTTTCTTCTCGGCCTTCTTCAAGTCTTTTTCCCGCTGCGCCACTTCATGGCGGGCGTCGAGCACCTTCTGCTCACGTTCCTTGCGCAGGCTGGCGTCGGTGCAATTGTCCACCCCGCGCAGGGCTTCTTCCAACCCTGCAACCTGGTCGCTGTTGCCATGGTCACGGGCAATCTTCAGCTGGTTTTCGATGGCACTGCGCTTAGCGGCGCAGCCGGTCAGGCCGGCATCCGGCTGGGCAGCCTGTGCGGTGCCTGCGGCCAGGCCAAGTGTCGCGAGCAGCAAAAGGGTCGAAATACGTTTCATGAAAAGCCTCCTGGACGGGGCGGGGCAGCAAAAGTTGGTGGAAATCCTGCCTTGGTTTTGCCCATTTAGGAACCCTTGTCGGCTTTTTCTGGGGCTATCTCAGGGTTTCCCTACAAGTAAATTGGTAAAAAATCATTGCTTGATGGGTTCGCTGCTGCTCTGGAACCCGTTGATCCCTGCCAGGGCCAGCTCTGCGGCAAGGGCTTTGACCTCATCGGCAGCAAAAAACCCCGCCAGTTGCTGCCCACGTTTTTCGCCAATCCCGGCCAAGGCTTGCCATTCACGGCTGCTGCGTTTTTCCAATCCTGGCCAGTCGCCTGTCAGTTGCAGGCTCGACGGTAGGGGGGTGCCCAGCCCGCGCAACCATTGGGCAAAAGGCCGTGTGCGAGCCACATCGAAGCTGCTCGCCAACTGCACAGATGTCGCATCACTGATGCCTGCCACCTGGCCCAGGCGCTCGGCATCCAGATGCAACCAGTCGGCCATCGATGTCACTAGCCCGGCGTCCACCAGCCGGCGCCAGGTGCCAGGCCCGGTGCGTGGCAAGGCCAGCCCGTGTTTACCGCTGAGCCACGTCAGGCGGGCAATGAACTGCTCCTCGCAGCCCTCGCTGGCCTGCCAGCAAGTGTGGGCGTGGTAACGGTCGGGCGCCGGCGCGCTGACCGCCTGGCGTTCGACTGCGCGATGCACCACCTGCTCCAGGCGTGGGATGGTCAACCCGGCCAGGCTGATGGCTACCTGGTCACCGGGGCGGATGTCGAGGCTGTGCCAGCGCGCCAGCGAGCCCAGGCTCACCTGGGTAATGCGTCGGTCGTCCAGGGTGACCGGCAGCAATTGCAAAACTGGCGTGACCTTGCCGGTGCGACCGACCCGGAAGCGTACGTCACGCACTTCGGCCAAGGCCTGTGCATAGGGGTACTTCCAGGCCGCGATCCAGTAAGGCGCCTTGGCTTGCCAGCGCTCTGCCGGCGGCCGACTGCCCTGGCGCAGCACCACACCATCGGTGGCGAAAGGCAGGGCAGAGCGGTACCAGTGGTCGCGCCAATGGGCGGCCTCGTCCGTGGTGCCTATGGCGATGCTGTAGCGCAGGCTTTCCGGAAAGCCCAGTTGCGCCAGTTGCTTGAGGCGCTCAGCCTGCTGGCTGGGGCCGTGCGGCCAGTCCCAGACGAACAGGCCGATGCCGGCGCCTTGTTCAGTTGTCAGCTGTTTGCGTGCGAGCAGCCCGGCCACGGTGCCGCGGGCGTTGGCGCTGCCTGCCCGGGCTTGCACATGCTGGTCCAGGCGCAGATACAACTCACCCTGCAATTGCAGGTCGATTGCCTGAGGCAACTGCCGGGTGAGGGTGCCTAGCTGGGGAATGTGCCGGCTCCAGTCGTGCCCTTGCACGCCGTCTCCGCGACTGACCAACTGCACCAGCTGGCCTTGCCGATAGGTGAGCGAGACGGCAACACCGTCGATCTTGGGCTGCACCCATACACCGGTCTTGCCGACCAGCCAACGTGCGACGGCCTGGCGATCAGCCAGCTTGTCGATGCCGGTATGCGGTACCGCGTGAGGGATCGGGCCTCGCGCGCTGGCCAAGGGGGATGGAGCGGTGGCCAGGCCAAAGCATTGCTGCAAATGCTCCAGGCGTAGGCGGCTCTGGTCGTAAAGCGCGTCGGCCACCAGCGCAACACCTTGTCGGTGGTAGTGATCGTCCCAGCGGGCAAGTGTGGCCCGCAGTTGCGCTACTTCGGCGTCGACGTGTTGTGCAGACCAGTCGGGGCACTGCTCGGCCCGGGCCATTGGGGCCTGCAGCAACAGCAGCAGGGTAAGCAACAAAGGGTGAAGCATGGCCAGCATCCTTGCGTGGCGTGTAGGAGCCCCCAGCCTAGGCAGGTTTGCTGGTGCTTGCCGCAGCGAGATTGTCAGCCGATATGTCACAAAAAAGCCCCTGCCGATCACTCGGCAGGGGCTTTCGCCAGGCGCTGTAGGAAGCTTACAGGCCGGCAGCGTCACGCAGCGACTGGGCGCGGTCGGTGCGCTCCCAGGTGAAGGTGGTGAAGGTGTCGTCGCCGACAGTCTTCTGCTGCGGGGTGCGACCGAAGTGGCCGTAGGCAGCGGTTTCCTGGTACATCGGGTGCAGCAGGTCGAGCATGGTGGTGATCGCGTACGGACGCAGGTCGAAGCACTCGCGCACCAGCTGGATGATCTTGTCGTCGGAAACCTTGCCGGTGCCGAAGGTGTTGATCGAGATGGAGGTCGGCTGGGCCACGCCAATGGCGTACGACACCTGGATCTCGCAACGCTCTGCCAGGCCGGCGGCAACGATGTTCTTGGCCACGTAGCGGCCGGCGTAGGCGGCGGAACGGTCGACCTTGGACGGGTCCTTGCCGGAGAACGCGCCACCACCGTGGCGGGCCATGCCGCCGTAGGAGTCGACGATGATCTTGCGGCCGGTCAGGCCACAGTCACCCACCGGGCCGCCGATGATGAAGTTGCCGGTCGGGTTGATGTGGTACTGGGTGCCCTTGTGCAGCAGCTCGGCAGGCAGGGTGTGCTTGACGATCAGCTCCATCACGGCTTCTTGCAGGTCTTTCTGCGAAACCTCAGGGTTGTGCTGGGTCGACAGCACCACGGCGTCGATACCGACCACCTTGCCGTTTTCATAGCGGCAGGTGACTTGCGACTTGGCGTCCGGGCGCAGCCATGGCAGCAGGCCGGATTTGCGCGCTTCGGCCTGGCGCTCGACCAGGCGGTGCGAGAAGCAGATCGGTGCCGGCATCAGCACTTCGGTTTCGTTGCTGGCATAGCCGAACATCAGGCCCTGGTCGCCAGCGCCCTGGTCTTCAGGCTTGGAGCGGTCCACGCCCTGGGCGATGTCCACCGACTGCTTGCCGATGATGTTCATCACGGCGCAGGTGGCGCCGTCGAAGCCGACGTCGGAGCTGTTGTAGCCGATGTCGATGATGACTTTACGCACCAGGTCTTCCAGGTCGACCCAGGCCGAAGTGGTGACTTCGCCGGCGATGATGGCGACACCGGTCTTGACCAGGGTTTCGCAGGCCACGCGGGCGTATTTGTCCTGGGCGATGATGGCATCGAGGACAGCGTCCGAAATCTGGTCGGCGATCTTGTCCGGATGCCCTTCGGACACGGACTCGGAGGTGAAAAGGGAGTATTCGCTCATCTCGAAGGTTCCTGAAATTTACCGATGGTGTATGTCGCCAGCCGTCCGCTGGAAATGGCGGACCTGGATCTGGAAACCGTTACGCAAGCCTACGTACAGGCTGTCCCCGTGGGCGAGCCCGGCAGCGTTGGCCCAGCGGGCCAGGTCGTCCTGCTCGAAGCCAAGCCACAGGTCGCCGCAGGCTTCGCGCGCCCACCCCTGGTCATGGCTGCACAGTTCGGTGACCAGCAGGCTGCCGCCTGCCTTTACCCGTTTGGCCAGCTGGCGCAAGGCCAGGGCCGGGTCGCTGAAATGGTGCAGCACCATGTTCAGCACAACGCAGTCGGCGGCCACATCCGTTGCATCCAGTGCATCGGCCAACTGCAGGTTGACGTTGTGAAGCCCTTCGCGTTGGCACACCTGGCGCGCCAGCTCAAGCATGGTCGGGCTGTTGTCCAGGGCGGTGACGTGGGCAAAGCGCCGGGCCAGGTCTGGCAGGAAGCCGCCGTCGCCGGGGCCAACCTCCAAGGCGCTGGCGGCCCGGTCGAAATTGAGTTTGTCGAGCAGTGTCAGCAGGCTTTCGCGGTATTGCGGCAGGCCGGCGATCAGGTCTTGCTGGGCGCGGAATTTCTCTTCCACACGCAGGAAGAAGTCCTGGCTGGTGGCCGCGCGGCGTTGTTGCACCTGGGCGATCCGCGCTTGCACGTCAGGCGGCAGGGCCATGTCATCCACTTCTTCAAGCAATGCCGCGTGCAGCCGGCCACCCAGGCGCAGGCCATCGGGCAGGGCGCGGCGGTAAAAGATGGCGTTGCCTTCGCGACGGGTTGCCACCAGCTCGGCCTGGGCCAGCACCTTCAGGTGGTGGCTCATGCCCGACTGGCCGATGTCGAAGATCTGCGCCAGTTCCAGCACACCGAACGAGTCGTTGGCCAGGGCGCGCAATACGTTCAGGCGCAGCGCGTCGCCACTGGCCTTGCACAGGGCGGCCAATGCTTCGCGTTGCTCGGGGATCGATTGCGCACGGAGGTTCATGGGGCGGCAGTCTAGACAGGCATCAATGCCCTAGCAAGGCCAATATCAAAAAGTTTTGATATTGAGTGATGGGCGGGGCGGTTATCCCGGTTTTGCCCCGAATTGAAGGCCAATCACAGGAAAATCCCCCGACTGCGACCATACGTCATTGCCCCAAGCCCCCCCAGTGGGCGAAAATGGCCGCCTTTTTTCGTGACACCACCTATTCAAGCCCCCCAGGAGATCAGCGATGCCCAGCCGTCGTGAACGTGCCAACGCCATTCGTGCCCTCAGCATGGATGCCGTGCAAAAGGCCAACAGCGGCCACCCAGGTGCCCCTATGGGCATGGCGGATATCGCCGAAGTGCTTTGGCGCGACTATCTGAAGCACAACCCGAGCAACCCGAGCTTCGCTGACCGTGACCGCTTCGTGCTGTCCAACGGCCACGGCTCGATGCTGATCTACTCGCTGCTGCACCTGACCGGCTACGACGTCACCATCGATGACATCAAAGGCTTCCGTCAGCTGCACAGCCGCACCCCGGGCCATCCGGAATACGGCTACACCCCAGGCGTCGAGACCACCACCGGCCCACTGGGCCAGGGTATCGCCAACGCCGTGGGCTTCGCCCTGGCCGAAAAAGTACTGGCTGCCCAGTTCAACCGTGAAGGCCACACCATCGTCGACCACAACACTTACGTGTTCCTGGGCGATGGCTGCATGATGGAAGGTATCTCCCATGAAGTCGCCTCGCTGGCCGGCACCCTGGGCCTGAACAAGCTGATCGCCTTCTACGACGACAACGGCATCTCCATTGACGGTGAAGTACACGGCTGGTTCACCGACAACACCCCGGCGCGCTTCGAAGCGTACAACTGGCAGGTGATTCGCAACGTCGACGGCCACGATGCCGAAGAAATCAAGATGGCCATCGAGACGGCGCGCAAGAGCGACCGCCCGACCCTGATCTGCTGCAAGACCATCATCGGCTTCGGTTCGCCGAACAAGCAGGGCAAGGAAGACTGCCACGGTGCCCCGCTGGGCAACGACGAAATCGCCCTGGCCCGCAAGGAACTGAACTGGAACCACGGTCCGTTCGAAATCCCGGCCGACATCTATGCCGAGTGGGACGCCAAGGCCGCTGGTGCCAAGGCTGAAGCTGACTGGAACCAGCGTTTCGACGCCTACGCCAAGGCCTTCCCGGAACTGGCTGCCGAATTCAAACGCCGTGACAGCGGCGAGCTGCCGGCCGACTTCAGCGAGAAGGCCCAGGCCTACATCAACGAAGTGGCCGCCAAGGGCGAAACCATTGCCAGCCGCAAGGCCAGCCAGAACGCCCTGAACGCCTTTGGCCCACTGCTGCCCGAGTTCCTGGGTGGCTCGGCTGACCTGGCAGGCTCCAACCTGACCCTGTGGAAGGGCTGCAAGGGCGTCGAAGCCAATGACGCCAGCGGCAACTACGTGTTCTACGGCGTGCGCGAGTTCGGCATGACCGCCATTATGAACGGTGTCGCCCTGCACGGTGGCCTGGTGCCTTACGGCGCGACTTTCCTGATGTTCATGGAATACGCCCGCAACGCCGTGCGCATGTCGGCACTGATGAAGCAGCGTGTGATCCACGTCTATACCCACGACTCCATCGGCCTGGGTGAAGACGGCCCGACTCACCAGCCAATCGAGCAACTGACCAGCCTGCGCAGCACGCCGAACCTGGACACCTGGCGCCCGGCCGACGCGGTGGAATCCGCCGTGTCCTGGAAAAGCGCCCTGGAGCGCAAGGACGGCCCTTCGGCACTTATCTTCTCGCGCCAGAACCTGCAGCACCAGGACCGCGATGCCCAGCAGATCGCCGACATCAGCCGTGGTGGCTACGTGCTCAAGGACTGCGCCGGCGAGCCGGAGCTGATCCTGATCGCCACCGGTTCCGAAGTGGGCCTGGCCGTTCAGGCGTTCGACAAGCTGACCGAGCAAGGCCGCAAGGTGCGCGTGGTTTCCATGCCGTGCACCAGCGTGTTCGATGCCCAGGACGCTGCCTACAAGCAGTCGGTGCTGCCGCTGGAAGTGGGTGCGCGTATCGCCATCGAAGCGGCCCACGCCGACTTCTGGTACAAGTACGTCGGCCTGGAAGGCCGTATCATTGGCATGACCACCTACGGTGAGTCGGCGCCGGCTTCGGCACTGTTCGAAGAGTTCGGCTTCACCCTGGAGAACATCCTCGGTACTGCCGAAGAGCTGCTGGAAGACTGATACAAGGAAGGCGAGGGCCTTTGGCCCTCGTTCGCGGCACAAGGCCGCTCCTACAGGGTATTGCGTATGCCGTCCCCTGTAGGAGCGGCCTTGTGCCGCGAATGGGCTGCGCAGCGGCCCCGTTCAACTGCCGGAGTTCAAGAGCTACCTATGCGCCACCTGCGTCCCTACAAAGTTGCACTCAACGGTTATGGCCGTATCGGCCGCTGTGTCCTGCGCGCGCTGTTCGAGCGGGGGGCGAAGGCCGGTTTCGAGATCGTCGCGCTGAACGACCTGGCCGATCAGGCCAGCCTGGAATACCTGACTCGCTTCGACTCCACCCACGGGCGTTTCCCCGGTGAGGTGAAGGTCGATGGCGATTGTCTGCATATCAATGGCGACTGCGTGAAGGTAATGCGCAGTGCTACCCCTGAAGGCATCGACTGGGCAGCGCTCGGCATCGACCTGGTGCTGGAATGCTCCGGCGCCTATAACACCCGCGCTGATGGCCAGCGTTTCCTCGACGCCGGTGCGCCCCGGGTACTGTTCTCGCAGCCCATGGCCAGCGAAGCCGACGTTGACGCCACGGTGGTCTACGGCATCAACCAGGCCTGCCTGACCGGCAGCGAACGCCTGGTGTCCAACGCCTCGTGTACCACCAACTGCGGTGTGCCGCTGTTGCGTGTGCTGGACCAGGCGTTCGGCATCGAATACGTGCAGATCACCACCATTCACTCGGCGATGAACGACCAGCCGGTGATCGACGCCTACCACCACGAAGACCTGCGCCGCACGCGTTCGGCCTTCCAGTCGGTGATCCCGGTGTCCACTGGTCTGGCGCGTGGCATCGAGCGCCTGCTGCCGGAACTTGCTGGGCGAATCCAGGCCAAAGCGGTACGCGTGCCCACCGTCAACGTCTCGTGCCTGGACATCACCCTGCAGACCGCCCGCGACACCAGCGCGGCCGAGGTCAACCGGGTATTGCGCGAGGCGGCACTGGAAGGCCCGCTCAAAGGCTTGCTGGCCTACACCGAACTGCCGCACGCCAGCTGTGATTTCAACCATGACCCGCATTCGGCGATCGTCGATGCCAGCCAGACCCGTGTTTCCGGCCCCCGCCTGGTGAACTTGCTGGCCTGGTTCGACAACGAATGGGGTTTTGCCAACCGAATGCTCGACGTTGCCGAACACTTTCTGCACGTCGTTCACCCAACCCGCAACAAACAGCCCTGAAGGACTGCATTCATGACCGTGTTGAAGATGACCGACCTCGACCTGCAAGGTAAACGCGTACTGATCCGTGAAGACCTCAACGTGCCTGTCAAGGACGGTGTGGTAGCCAGCGATGCGCGTATCCTGGCAGCGCTGCCGACCATCAAGCTGGCCCTGGAGAAGGGCGCGGCGGTAATGGTCTGCTCGCACCTGGGCCGCCCGACCGAAGGCGAGTTCTCTGCCGAGAACAGCCTCAAGCCGGTTGCCGACTACCTGAGCAAGGCCCTGGGCCGCGACGTGCCGCTGGTTGCCGACTACCTGGACGGTGTCGCGGTACAGGCCGGTGACCTGGTGCTGTTCGAGAACGTGCGCTTCAACAAGGGCGAGAAAAAGAACGCTGACGAACTGGCGCAGAAGTACGCTGCCCTGTGCGACGTGTTCGTCATGGACGCGTTCGGCACCGCTCACCGCGCCGAAGGTTCGACCCATGGTGTGGCCAAGTTCGCCAAGGTCGCTGCTGCCGGCCCGCTGCTGGCTGCCGAGCTGGATGCGCTGGGCAAAGCCCTGAAGGCGCCTGCCAAGCCGATGGCGGCCATCGTTGCCGGTTCCAAGGTGTCCACCAAGCTGGACGTGCTGAACAGCCTGAGCGCCGTGTGCGACCAGCTGATCGTCGGTGGCGGCATCGCCAACACCTTCCTGGCCGCTGCTGGCCACCCGGTGGGCAAGTCGCTGTACGAGCCTGACCTGGTCGACACCGCCAAGGCCATCGCCGCCAAGGTCAGCGTGCCACTGCCAGTAGACGTGGTGGTTGCCAAGGAATTCGCCGAAACGGCCGAAGCTACGGTCAAGGCCATCGCCGACGTGGCAGCCGATGACATGATCCTGGACATCGGCCCGCAAACCGCGGCCAACTTCGCCGAGCTGCTGAAGTCGTCGAAGACCATCCTGTGGAACGGCCCGGTCGGCGTGTTCGAGTTCGACCAGTTCGGCAACGGCACCCAGGTACTGGCCAAGGCCATCGCCGACAGCGCTGCATTCTCCATCGCCGGTGGCGGTGACACCCTGGCCGCTATCGACAAATATGGCGTCAGCAAGGATATCTCCTACATTTCTACCGGTGGTGGTGCCTTCTTCGAGTTCGTCGAGGGCAAGGTCCTGCCCGCCGTGGCAATCCTGGAAGAGCGGGCCAAGGCCTGATGACGTCGGCGCTTGGCAAAGGGAGTGGCCTGATGGTCAAGCAATTGCCTGTGATGATGCTGGCCGGCCTGCTGAGCGCCTGCTCTGGCAGCCCGGCTTCCGATGCCGATCCGGCGCATTCGCCCAGGGGCGGCTGCTATCAGTCCGAATGGCAGGCCGAAACCGTGCCGGTCATCAGCAAGCGCGTGGGCCCGGAAGGCCTGGAAAAGTACGACGAAGACCACCAGCGCAAGGCGCCGGGTTGCCCTTGAGCCCGGCGTTTCGTCGGCTCAGGCAACCAAGCGACCGCTGTGTGGTCATCTAGAGGATATGTAATGAAAGCGCTTTTGGCCGCTACGGCCCTGGCGACACTGGCAGGATGCTCACTGCTGCAGCCGGCGCAACCCGCCCCAGCAGACAACTGGACCCGTTGGGTCTGCGACACCCAGGCCGAAGTGCTGTGGCGCTTCGCCGATGCACAACGCGACCAGGTCGACGTGCGCCTGGGTGGCGGCGACCAGGTCTACCGGCTCAAGTCCGAGCCGGGTGCCTCGGGTGCGCTGTACAGCGATGGCATGCTGGCCTTCCACACCAAGGGCGAAGAAGGCCTGGTGTACTGGGTGGCAACCAACGATCTGATTGGGCGGGGCTGCAAGGCACCGTGACTGGCCGGGCCGCAACGGTGGCCCACACTACTTGAACAGCAACCGCCCCTGCGGCAGGCTTGCACGAAACAAACGACGCTTGTCGGGAGAGAGATACACAATGGCACTCATTAGCATGCGCCAGATGCTGGACCACGCCGCCGAGTTCGGTTACGGCGTACCAGCTTTCAACGTCAACAACCTCGAGCAGATGCGCGCCATCATGGAAGCGGCCGACAAGACCGACTCCCCGGTGATCGTCCAGGCTTCGGCCGGTGCCCGCAAATACGCTGGCGCCCCGTTCCTGCGCCACCTGATCCTGGCGGCCATCGAAGAATTCCCGCACATCCCGGTGTGCATGCACCAGGACCACGGCACCAGCCCTGACGTCTGCCAGCGCTCGATCCAGCTGGGCTTCAGCTCGGTCATGATGGACGGCTCGCTGGGTGAAGACGGCAAGACCCCGACCGACTACGAGTACAACGTCCGCGTTACCCAGCAGACCGTTGCCATGGCACACGCCTGCGGTGTTTCGGTAGAAGGCGAGCTGGGCTGCCTGGGTTCGCTGGAAACCGGCATGGCCGGTGAAGAAGACGGCATCGGCGCCGAAGGCGTTCTGGACCACAGCCAGATGCTGACCGACCCGGAAGAGGCTGCCGACTTCGTCAAGAAGACTCAGGTCGACGCCCTGGCGATCGCCATCGGTACCAGCCACGGTGCCTACAAGTTCACCAAGCCGCCTACCGGCGACGTGCTGGCCATCGACCGCATCAAGGAAATCCACAAGCGCATCCCCAACACCCACCTGGTGATGCACGGTTCTTCCTCGGTACCGCAAGAGTGGCTGGCGATCATCAACCAGTACGGCGGCGACATCAAGGAAACCTACGGTGTACCGGTTGAAGAGATCGTCGAAGGTATCAAGTACGGCGTACGTAAGGTCAACATCGACACCGACCTGCGTCTGGCCTCTACCGGTGCCATGCGCCGCCTGATGGCACAGAACCCGAGCGAGTTCGACCCACGCAAGTTCTTCGGCGAAACCGTCAAGGCCATGCGCGACGTGTGCATCGCCCGTTACGAAGCCTTCGGCACCGCCGGCAATGCCTCGAAGATCAAGCCGATCTCCCTGGAAGGCATGTACCAGCGCTACCTGAAAGGTGAGCTGGCCGCCAAGGTCAACTGATCGACCGGCAGCATGAAAAACCCGCAGCGATGCGGGTTTTTTTATGGGCGAGAGAACCTGCACATAATCCCGGCAGACTGACCGTTAGTCGGCTACCGTACAGTTGAGCCACTGATAGCGTTCTGATTGCATTGCGCGTTACGGCCTCGGGTCTAGAGTATTAATGGATCCAACCGTATTTTGAAGTCGGTCACATAACAGAGAAGCAGCATGGATGGCGCTCAAGCTCAACCACAGCCACTGGATGGCTGCTCGGTTCTTCTGGTGGTAGACGACTACCCCGAGAACCTCATCAGCATGCGGGCCTTGTTGGCCCGGCAGGATTGGCAAGTGTTGACGGCAAGCTCAGGGATGGAAGCCTTGAGCGCGTTGCTCGAGCACGATGTCGACCTGGTCCTGCTGGATGTGCAAATGCCGGAAATGGACGGTTTCGAAGTCGCCCGGCTAATGCGTGGCAGCCAACGCACCCGGCTGACCCCGATTATCTTCCTCACCGCCAACGAACAGTCCGAAGCCGCCGTGCTCAAAGGCTACGCCAGCGGCGCCGTGGACTACATGTTCAAGCCGTTCGACCCGCAAATCCTCAAGCCCAAGGTTCAGGCCTTGCTCGAACAGCAGCGCAACCGGCGCATGCTGCAACGTCTGAGCCGAGAGCTGGAGGCCGCCAGAGCATTCAATGCATCGATCCTGGAGAATGCTGCCGAGGGCATCCTGGTGGTAGATGCACAAGGTGTCATCAGTTTTGCCAACCCGGCCATTTCGCGCTTGCTGGCGGCACCGGTGCAGCAATTGCAGGGCGCTCACCTGCTTGACCTGGTGCAACTGGCCAATGCCAGGCTGTGGGGGGAGTCCGACTTCTACCAGGCCTACCTGGGGCGGCGCATTTTCCGCGTACACGATGCCCAGTTGCGCACTTTGGAGGGCGAGCTGGTGCCGGTGGCGCTGTCCTGTGCACCGCTGCCGGCCGACCAGCAGGCCATGGTGGTGACGGTGCTGGACATGTCGGTGGTGCGCAACCTGCACCAGCAATTGGAGTACCAGGCGGTTACCGACCCGCTCACCGGGTTGCTCAACCGGCGGGGTTTCTACCAGGCCGCCGAAGGTGCGCTGCTGCGTAACGAGCGCTCGGACAAGGCGCAGGCGCTGATGTACATGGACCTGGATGGCTTCAAGCGCATCAACGACTCGCTGGGCCATGAAACCGGTGACCGCGTGCTGCGCTGGGTAGGCGAGCAACTCAAGGACTGCCTGGGTAGCGAGGCGTTGCTGGCGCGGATGGGCGGTGATGAATTCACTGCACTGTTCGACAGCCTGCCTTACCCCGAGCAGGCGGGCCGTTATGCCGAGAAACTGCTTGAGCGTATTTCGATCAGTCACCAGATCGAAGGGCTTGATGTGAGCCTTGGGGTCAGTATCGGCATCGCCACCTACCCGGACTGCGGCGCCAATGTGGAGGGCCTGTTGCGTGCAGCCGATGCGGCGATGTATGCCGCGAAGCAGGCCGGGCGCCAGCAGTACCGCTTCTATGACCAGGAACTCAACGGCCGCGCACGTTCGCGCCTGATGCTTGAAGACGGCGTGCGCGCCGCCATCGAGCAGCAGGACTTCACCTTGGTCTATCAGCCTCAGGTGTCGTTCATCGATGGCCGTCTGCGTGGTTTCGAAGCATTGTTGCGCTGGCAGCACCCCAGCGTCGGCGACGTACCGCCGGGGCTGTTCATTCCGTTGCTGGAGGAAGCACGGCTGATCAACCGCCTGGCCAGTTGGATTTATCGGCAGGGGGCCGCTCAGCGCCAGGCCTGGTACAAACGCTTCCCCGCAGACCTGGTACTTGGCATCAGTTTGAGCCGTGCGCAGTTCGTCATGCCCAGCCTGGTTGAAGAGTTGCAGCGAGTCATCCAGCTTTACCAACTGGACCCGGCGCAGCTGGAGGTGGAAGTGGCGGAGACCTCGTTGATGTACAACATCGATGCGGCCGTCAAGCAGATACACCGCCTGCGCGAGTTGGGAGTTCGGGTGGCGCTGGATGACTTTGGGGCGGGTGACTGCTCATTGCGCATGCTGCGCGACTTGCCAATCGACACCCTCAAGCTTGACCGCCACCTGGTGGCACGCCTGCCCGACTCGGCGGTGGATGCGGCTTTGGTCCGCAGGGTGATTGGCCTGTGTGCCGACTACCGTATCACGGTGATTGCCGAAGGGGTGGAGACCCCGCCTCAGGCGGCCTGGCTCAAGGCCAATGGCTGTGAATATGTGCAGGGCTTCCTGGTGGCTCACCCGATGATCGCAGCGGACGCCAGCGGCTTTCCGGCAATTTTCTCGTGGCCAGGGCCATGATTGGCTAGAATCGGCATTCGTTACGCCGAATGCAGCGCCATGACCGTATTACGTTACTTGCAAGCCTACCCCCCGCACCTGCAAGCGCAGGTGCGGCAGATGATCGACAGCGGCCGCCTGGGCGAGTACCTGCAGCGACGCTACCCCGACCGCCATGACGTGCAAAGCGACAAGGCGCTTTATGGCTATGCCCAGGACCTGCGCCAGCAGTACCTGCGCACCGCGCCGGGCCTGGACAAGGTATTGTTCGACAACCGCCTTGACCTGACCCATCGGGCCTTGGGCCTGAATACGGCGGTGTCGCGGGTGCAGGGCGGCAAGCTCAAGGCGAAAAAGGAAATCCGCATTGCCTCGTTGTTCAAGGAGGCCGCGCCACAGTTCTTGCGCATGATCGTGGTGCACGAACTGGCGCACCTGCGCGAGCGCGATCACAGCAAGGCGTTCTACCAGCTCTGCCAGCACATGGAGCCGGACTACCACCAACTGGAATTCGACCTGCGCGTCTACCTGACTTATCGGGAGCTGCCGGGCAACGTTTAAGGACCACGCAGCATGGAAGTGAGCAAGACCAAGAGCAGCTTCTACCGCCGTTTGTACGTGGCCTGGCTGATCGACAGCCGGACCGCGACCAGCGTACCCGCGTTGATGGAGGCCACCGGGATGCCACGGCGCACGGCCCAGGACACCATCGCCGCCCTGGCCGACCTGGACATCGTCTGTGAGTTCGAGCAGCAGGAAGGCGCGCGCAATCATGCCGGGCATTACCGCATTCATGACTGGGGCGCGATCGACAAGCAGTGGATCATCCAGCACCTGCGGCAGATCCGCGAAGTCTTGGGCTACCCGTGAAGTTCCGGGGCCGCAGACTGGCCCCGGCAACCTCAACCTTTGCGCATCCCGATATGCGGAATATCGTCCTCAAGGTATTCCTCTCCCACCACCACAAACCCGTGCCGGGCATAGAACCCTTGCAAATGCGCTTGCGCCGACAGGTAAACCGGCACGCCTGGCCAGCAATGCTCAGCCGCCTCCAGCCCCTTGAGCAGCAACGGATGCCCCAGCTTCAGCCCGCGCGCTGACGGCGAAGTCACCACTCGCCCGATCACCACATCCCCGCCCTGGGACTGCGGATCGAGCAGGCGCAGGTAGGCGACCAGCTTGTCATCCTGCCAGGCCATCAGGTGCAGGGTATCGCCCGTCAGGTCCTGGCCGTCCACTTCCTGGTAGGCGCAGCGCTGCTCTACCACGAACACTTCCGTGCGCAATTGCAGAATGGCGTAGAGCTGGTCCTTGCCGAGGTCGGTGTGGTGCTTGCAGAGCCAGTCGATGGACATAGGCGCGAACTCCTTGAGTGAGCCATCGATCATCGCATGGCCTGTGCCCTTCGGCCAAAATAGAGGCTAAATGACACTATTGGCCGCTGCCCTCGGCGACCGCTTTGTGTAATCTCATCGGCAGTGTGTGCCCCCCATCGCGAAAGGACGTGAGCATGCGGCCACTGCTTTGTGTTCTGGGATTACTGGCAATGATGCTGGCAACACCCGTCGCAGCTGACGACAAGCTGCGCCTGGTGGCCGACAGCTGGCCGCCGTTCACCGATACCAGCATGCCGGGCGGGGGCTTGGCCACCAGCATTGTTACCACAGCGCTGGCCCGCGCGGGCTATGCCACAACGTTTGAAGAAGCGCCTTGGGCACGGGCGTTGCTGGGAGTGAGTGAAGGGCGTTACGACGTGCTGATCAATGCCTGGCAGAACGACTCGCGTGCCCGTATCGGGCAGTTCTCCAGCGCTTACCTGACTAATCGTATTCGCCTGCTGCATCGCACGGGCGAGCCATTGCGCTATCAGCACCAGTCGGACTTGTACCCCTACAGCATTGCTGTGGTGCGTGATTACGCCTACTCACCTGAGTTCGACGGCGATACCCGGTTGAACAAGGTGCCGGTGCGCAACTTTTCGTCGGCCGTGCGCATGCTAGCGGCGGGGCGGGTGAACCTGGCGGTGGAGGATGAGTATGTGGCGCGTTACAACTTGCAGCGTGAGCCGCAGGAAGTGCGCGATGGGGTAATGCTGGTGGAGCCGCCGTTGGGGGAGAACACCCTGCATATCCTGGTTAGCCTGAAGCACCCGGGGCATGCGCGGATTGTCCAGGGGTTCGAGCAGGCGATTGCGGCCATGAAGGCGGATGGCAGTTACGCGCGGTTGCTGCGCCAGTATGGTTTCTGAAGGTTGTGCCTGCTCTCAGGCAGGCGCACCCTCCTTGATCAAATGTGCCGCCAAGGTCCGCAATGGCCCCAGCTGCCGGCAAATCAGCGCCAACTGTGTCTGCACCAGCCGCTGATGCTCATCCAGCTCTTCCGGCATCTGCTCCAGGGCATTGGCCAGTGCCTCTTCTTCATCACTGTGAATCGCCACCGGTAACCGCGCCGCCAGCCCATTGGCTATTTCGTCCAGGCTGCTGGCCAGGCTTTGCCCGGCGCCTTCGATCAGCTGTTCCTGGACCTCCGCCGGCAATGCCGTGTCGCGGTGTGCACCCAGCCCGGAGAGGTAGCTGAGCAGGGTGTGCGACAGCACCAGGAAACGGAAGCCCACATCCGCTTCCTTACGGAAATGCCCAGGCTCCATCAGCATGTTGGCCAAGGTGGTGGACAGCGCCGCGTCGGCGTTGTGGGCATTGCGCCGGGCCAGGCGGTAGGCCAGGTCGTCGCGCTTGCCGTGGGCATACTGCTGCATGATCTGGCGCAGGTATACGCTGGCGCAGGCCAGGGTATTGGCCAGTGCCTTGTTCAGCCGCCGCCCTTGCCAGTCAGGCAGGAACAGGAACACCGCCAGGATGGCGATCAGGCTGCCCACAAGGGTATCGAACAGGCGCGGTAGGAACAGCCCATAGCCATCGCCGATCTGGTTGAAGCAGAACAGTACCATCAGGGTGATCGCCGCCGTGGCCAGGGTGTAGCGAGTGGTGCGGTTGACGAAGAACACCACCCCGGCGACCACGGCGAACAGCGACTGGATGACCGGGTTGGGGAACAGGTCGAACAACGCCCAGCCCACTGTCAGGCCGATGGCGGTGCCGAAGATTCGCTGTACCAGCTTGCGCCGGGTTGCGCCGTAGTTGGGCTGGCACACGAACAACGTGGTCAGGATGATCCAGTAGCCTTGGGTGGGGTGGATCAGGTGCACCATGCCGTAGCCTATCGACAGCGCCAGCGGTAGGCGCAGGGCATGACGGAACAACAGCGAGGTCGGCGTCAGCTGGGTACGCAGGCGTGTCCACACGTCTTTAAGCGAGCGTGGGGAGCGGTCGAGCAGGCTGCTGTCGCTGGCGTCGGCCAGGCTGTCCGGGTTGCTGGCGGCGCTTAGCAGGCGATCCAGTGTTGCCAGGTTGGCGGCCAGTGCCCGCAGCGAACGTAACAGGCCACGCCAGGCCGGGTTGCTCTGGATGCGCAGGTGCTCCAGTGAGGCATTGAGGTCCTCGAGCGCCTCGGGATAACCGCTGGCCAGCACGAACGGCTGGCGCAGGCGAATCGAGCGCGCCAGTTCCTGGCAGGACGAACCCTGCTTACGCAGCAGGCGCTGACAGCGAAACATCACGTCGCTGTGGAAAAACGCCTCGGTCAGGGCGTTGTAGGGGTAGTGCGAGGCACTGACGCGCTCGTGGATGTCCTGGGCCAGGAAGTACAGCTTGAGGTAACGGCTGACCTTGGAGTTCGGCTGGCTGTTACCCACCCGGTGCAGGATGATTTCCTTGGCTGCGTTGAGCGCCGCCACGACCTTGCCGTTTTGCTGCGCCAGTTCAAGGCGCCGGGCCTCGACGTCGAGGGTGCGTACCGGCTCGAACAGGCTGGCCTTGAGCTTGAGGTAGCTGCCCAGCTCGAAGAACAGCTTGGCCAGGCTTTGCTGCACTGGCTGGTTGGAAAACAGCGCCTGCCACAGCACTGACAGCAGCCCGTACCAGGCCGCACCCGCCACCAACAGCAACGGTTCGTGCCAGAAGTCCGTCACTTGGCCACCGCGCTGGTCTACGCCGATCATGGTGTACACCGCCGTGATCAGTGTCGCTGAGGCAATCGCACCATAGCGCTCGCCCAGTGCGCCAAGCATGGTCAGGCCGAATGCGGCCAAGGCCAAGGCAACAACGAAAACCCAGGGGTAGGGGAACAGCAGCTCCACCGCCAACGCGGCGATGGCAAAACACACGAGGGTAACGGCAAGGGCACTGAGACGGCCCTGCCAGCTGTCGTCGGTTTCGGCCAGGGCACTGGCGATGATGCCGAGGAACAGGGGGATCAGCAGGGCCATCTCGTTCTGGTACCAGCACAGGGCCAGGCTGCCGGTGAGGGCGATGGTGACCCGGATGCTGTAGCTGAACTTGTCTTGGCCCCACAGGCGACGCAGTGACTGACGGAACGAGCTCGATGACATGATGGCCTGCTAGGCAGTAAGCGAAGAATGCATTGCAGCACGGGCCAGCAAGAAGCGTTCCGTGCTGCTGAATGGATTCTACTCTACACGAACTGCGCTGCGGCGTTGGCTGATGCCCAGGCCCACTGGAAGTTGAAACCGCCCAGGTGGCCGGTGACGTCGAGCACTTCGCCAATGAAGTACAGCCCCGGGCTTTTGAGCGATTCCATGGTCTTGGACGACACTTCGCGCGTATCCACGCCGCCCAGGGTGACTTCGGCGGTGCGATAGCCTTCGGTGCCGGCCGGTACCACTTGCCAGTTCGCCAGCTTTTCGGCGATCTGTGCCAGCTCTGCCGGGGTGTACTGCTTCATCGGCCTGGACTCGAACCACTGCTCGGCCAGCAGGTTGGCCAGCTTGCGGGTGAACACCTCGCCTAGCACGGTCTTCAGTTCGGCGTTGGCGCGCTCGGTTTGCATCTGTTGCAGCCAGGTGAGCGCATCGCGGTCGGGCAGCAGGTTGATCTCCACCGTGTCACCGGCTTCCCAGAACGAAGAAATCTGCAAGATCGCCGGGCCGCTCAGGCCACGGTGGGTAAACAGCAGGTTCTCTCGGAAGCTGGTGCCATTGCAGCTGGCGGTGCAGTCCAGCGAGGTGCCGGACAACTCGGTGCACAGTGCCTTGAGTTGGGGCTCGGTGATGGTGAACGGCACCAGCCCGGCGCGGGTCGGCAGCAGGGTGTGGCCAAACTGGCGCGCCACCTGGTAGCCGAAACCGGTGGCACCCAGGGTCGGGATCGACAGGCCGCCGGTGGCAATCACCAGAGACTGGCAGGCGAACTGGCCACCGCTGGTCTGCAGCAGGTAGCCGGTTTCGGTCTTTTCGATCTGTTCGATGCTGGTATGCATGCGGATTTCGGCGCCAGCCTCGTCGCACTCGGCCAGCAGCATGTCGAGGATGTCGCTGGCCTTGTTGTCGCAGAACAGCTGGCCGAGCTTCTTCTCGTGGTACGCCACGCCGTGCTTGCACACCAGTTCGATGAAGTCCCATTGGGTGTAGCGGGCCAGGGCCGACTTGCAGAAATGCGCGTTCTGCGACAGGAAGTTGGCCGGCTCGGTGTACATGTTGGTGAAGTTGCAGCGCCCGCCGCCTGACATGAGGATCTTCTTGCCGGGCTTGTTGGCGTGGTCGAGCAGCAGCACCCGGCGGCCACGGCGGGCGCTGAGCTGGGCGCACATCAGGCCGGCGGCGCCGGCGCCGAGGATGATGACGTCGGTGGAATGCACGGTGTAAACCTATCTGGATTCGTAATGGGAACGCTGAACCGGTGGGAGCGGGTTTAGACGATACGGACTTTCAGGGCGCGGCCCTTGATCTTGCCGCTGTTCAGCCGCTGCATGGCCTGCTTGGCCAGCGCCCGCTCCACGGCAACGAACGCCTGGAAGTCGAAGATGGCAATCTTGCCCACCTGCTTGCCCGGAATGCCGGCATCACCGGTCAGTGCCCCGAGAATATCGCCCGGGCGCAGCTTGTCCTTGCGCCCGGCTGCAATGCACAGGGTGCTCATCACCGGCAGCAGCGGCTCGCCGCCTTTGTTCTTCAGGCTGTCCAGCTGGTCCCAGCGCAGCGGGCTCTTCTGTAGCGCCTCGATGGCCTGTGCGCGGTGGCCTTCGGCCGGTGCCACCAGGCTGACTGCAACACCTTTCTCACCCGCACGGCCAGTACGGCCCACACGGTGTACGTGGATTTCCGCATCACGCGCCAGCTCCACGTTGATGACCATGTCCAGGCCATCGATATCCAGGCCGCGCGCGGCCACGTCGGTAGCCACCAGCACCGAGCTGCTGCGGTTGGCGAACATGGTCAGCACCTGGTCGCGGTCGCGCTGCTCCAGGTCGCCATGCAGCGCCTGGGCAACGATACCCTTGGCGGTCAGGTGGGCAACCACGTCCTCGCACTGCTGCTTGGTGAAGCAGAACGCCACGCAGGACTGCGGGCGGTAGTGGCCGAGCACGCGGGTGACGGCCTCCAGGCGCTGCTGCGGGTCGATCTCGATGAAGCGCTGTTCGATCTGGTTGTCGGTGTGCAGGCTTTCGACCTTCACCTGCTGCGGGTTGCGCATGAAGTCGGCGGCCAGTTGCTTGATACCGGCCGGGTAGGTGGCTGAGAACAGCAGGGTCTGGCGGCGCGACGGGGTCTTGCCGATGATGCTGGCGATGGCGTCGAAGAAGCCCATGTCGAGCATGCGGTCGGCTTCGTCCAGTACCAGCGTGTTCAGACCATCGAGTACCAGGGTGCCCTTGTCCAGGTGTTGCTGGATACGCCCCGGGGTGCCGACGATGATGTGCGCACCGTGCTCCAGCGAAGCGATTTGCGGGCCCAGCGAAACGCCGCCGCACAGGGTGAGGATCTTGATGTTGTCCTCGGCGCGGGCCAGGCGGCGCAGCTCCTTGGCCACCTGGTCGGCGAGTTCGCGGGTAGGGCACAGCACCAGCGCCTGGCAGCCGAAGTAGCGCGGGTTGATCGGGTTCAGCAGGCCGATGCCGAAGGCGGCGGTCTTGCCGCTGCCGGTCTTGGCCTGGGCGATCAGGTCCTGACCCTTGAGGATGACTGGCAGGCTCTGGGCCTGGATCGGTGTCATCGAGGCATAGCCGAGGGCGTCCAGATTCGCCAGCATGGCGGCGGACAACGGCAGTGTGGCAAAGGCGGTGGATTCGGTGGTCACGAGGCTGGCCTGCGGTGCGAAGCGAAAAATGCCGCACAGTCTACCAGCCTCATGGTCATTCGCCCTACGACTCCATGTGTTCTTCCGGACGACGGGCACGCCTTCCGTCCGTGGGCGCCAGTTGCAGGAAGATCGCTGCCGCCAGCATGGCCATCACGCCGATGGTGACGAAGGTCAGCTGGAAGGCGCCCAAGGTGGACTCCACGCCTTCGGCGCTGCCCGCTGCGGTAAAGCCGCCCAGCAAGGCACCGGCACAGGCCACGCCCAGGCTCAGGGCCAGTTGCGCGACCACCGATAGCAGGCTGTTACCGCTGCTGGCGCTGGCGTCGTCCAGGTCGATCAGGGTCACGGTGTTCATCGCGGTGAACTGCATCGAGTTGACCGCCCCCAGCAAGCCCAACTGAATCAGCAGCACGGCGTAGGGCGTCTGCTCGTCGACCAGCCCCAGGCTGGCCAGCAGCAGGCCCAGCAGCAGGGTGTTGCCGGTGAGGATGATGCGGTAACCGAAGCGCTCGATCAGCGGGCGGGCAACGGACTTGGCCAGCATGGCCGCTGCCGCCAGCGGGATCATGCTCATGCCGGCCTGGGCCGGTGAGTAGCCCAGCGCGACCTGCAGCAGCAACGGCACCAGGAACGGCAGGGCGCCACTGCCCAAGCGGGCGAACAGGTTGCCGAGGATGCCGATGGCGAAGGTGCGCACGCGGAACAGGCTGGGCGAGAACAAAGGCTCCGGGTCGCGCCCGGCCCGCAGCCAGTAGGCGGCCAGGCACGCCATGCCGGCGAACAGCAGCAACATCACCCGCAAGTGCGGCAGGTGCAGCTCGCCCAGGCCTTCCATGGCGATGGTGATCAGTACCATCGCGGCGCCGAACAGCAGGAAACCGGGGCCGTCGAACGTGGTGCGCTCGGCGCCGCGCAGGTCTGGTATGAACTTCCATACCGCAAAGCAACCGATCAGGCCGACGGGCAGATTGAGCAGGAAGATCCAGTGCCAGCTGAGGATTTCCACCAGCCAGCCACCGACCGTCGGGCCCAGCAATGGGCCGAGCAGGCCGGGGATGGTGATGAAACTCATGATTCGCACCAGCTCGCTGCGTGGGTAGGCGCGCAACACCACCAGCCGCCCGACCGGCAGCATCAGCGCACCGCCCAGGCCCTGCACGACCCGGGCGAAGATCAAAAAGCCCAGGCTGTTGGCGGCGGCGCACAGCAGCGAGCCGAAACTGAACAGCAGGATGGCGCTGAAGAAGATGCGTTTGGTGCCGAAACGGTCGGCGATCCAGCCCGAGGCGGGGATCAGCAGGGCCACGGTGAGCATGTAGGCGATGATCACACCCTGCATGCGCAGCGGGTCTTCGGCCAGCGAGCGGGCCATGGCCGGCAGCGCAGTGTTGAGGATGGTGCCGTCCAGGGACTGCATGAAGAAGGCGATGGCCACCACCCAGGGGATCCAGCGGGCGGTGACGGGGTCTAGCGGTGGGCGTTCGGGCATGACTTCCTCGTTTGTCAGTGCCGGCCCCTTCGCGGCTAAAGGGCCAGCAAATCCAGTCACAATGTCAGTGTGAGACCTTTGACCAGCGCCCCCGGCAAATGACTCGACCCGGTACTGCGCTGTCCATAGGTGCTGGTCGACAAGATCATCTCGCGCTCGCGGGTCAGGTCCTCCAGCTGGCTGCCGAGCAAGCTGTAGAGGCTGTCATCGAAACGCATGGTGCTCACGGGCCCCTGGATCTGCCCGTTTTCTACCCAGAAGGTCGCGAACCGGGTCAGCCCGGTCATGCGCGCTGCCGGCAGGTCAGAGTAGTTCAGGTACCACAGGTTGCTGATATACAGCCCGGTGCCCAGGCGCTCGAGAATGTGCTCGCTCGCCAAGTTACCCGGTGCCAGGCTCAGTGCGCACGGCGACTCGTAGCTGTCGGCACCATTGGCCAGCAACTCGAATTCGGCCGCACTGCGCGCGCTGATCAACCGCTGCCGAGCCTCACCTTGCTGGATCAATGGCACATCCAGGCGTGGAGCCCCCTCATCGGAAAACGCCGGGCTCAGCGAACCGCTAACCTGCTCGGAGAAACTCACCAGCGGGCTCAGCCGGGCATCTGCGTTGTACAAACGCTGCAAGGCGCTGTTGCCGGTGGCCAGCGCCTGCGCGGAAAAGCCACCCCAGCACAGCATGCCGGCGATTTCGTCCATGGCCGCCGGGGCCAGGTAGGCGCGGTAGCTGCCGGGCTTGAGGGTGACTGCCGGGCGGCCGAGGAAGCCCAACTGTTCTCGCGCCTGGCGCAGACGTGCGATGAAGTCATCCGTGCTCCACACCTGGCCGGCATAGTTGGCCTTCACCGCCTGGCCGTTTTTGTGGAACAGGCTCCAGTCGAAGTTGAAGCTGTTGGCCTGGTGCCAGCCAAAGGCACCGAACGAACTGGCAAAGCCCCGGCAGATCGGGCCGGCAGCGTAGATACCGACCAGGTCCAGCTCGCCTGCTTCGCGGTCGAGCAGGGCCAGTACTTCGTCCAGTTCGGGCAGGGGCTGCGCCTGCAGGCTGTGGCTTTGCCAGGCACTTTCGTCTAGCCGCAGATAAGGGTCAACGGCCAACAGTGGCAAGGTCTGGCGCAGTTGCTCCAGCGCATCGCCAAGGCGCTGGCGGTCCAGTTGCGCGTCGCCACTCAAGGTCACCTGCTGTTCCGCCTGGCGGCCATCACGGACCAGCCGCAGTTGCGCGCTGGCCTGGCTGACAGTGCCGGCCTGGCGCACCTTGGCGTGGTTGAAACGCACGAATTGCGACTGTTCGGCGCTGTAGCCGAGGGTGAACTGCTCGCCTGCTTGCAGGGCGGCGCGCACATCCCCGACCAAGGTTTCGAAAGCATGTTTCATCAGGCGTCTCCTCCGAATACGTCGATCTGGCGGAATACGCAGGCGGGCGATGCATGGCCGACCCGCACCACTTGGTTGGGCTCGCCTTTGCCGCAGTTGGGCGTGCCGAGTACCTGGAAGGTGCTGCGGTCGCCAACCGCCACCAGGTTGCGCCAGAACTGTGCGGAGATGCCGCGGTAGTTGGGGTTCTTGACGATGCCCTTGAGCTCGCCGTTTTCGATCAGCTGGCCCCATTCGCAGCCGAACTGGAACTTGTTGCGTGCATCGTCGATGGACCAGGAGCGGTTGGTGCGCATCAGGATGCCGTGCTCGATACCCTTCACCAGTTGCTCCAGGCTTTGGTCGCCCGGCTCGATGTTCAGGTTGGCCATGCGGTCGATCGGTGCACGGTTCCACCCGCAGGCGCGGCTGTTGGCCACGCCGTCCAGGCCAGAGCGGAATTGCGACAATGCGCCGCCCAGCGGGCGCAACAGCAGGCCGTCGCGGATCAGGAACTGCTTGCTGGCCGGGGTGCCGTCGTCATCGAAGCTGTAGCTGGCCAGCTCTTCGCCGATGGTGGGGTCGAAGGTCACGTTCAGCAGGTTGGAGCCGTACTGCAGGTGGCCGAAATCGCTGGCTTTGACGAAGCTGGTGCCAGCGTAATTACGCTCGTCACCGAGGATGCGGTCCATTTCCAGCGGGTGGCCGATGGACTCGTGAATCTGCAGCATCATCTGGTCTGGCATCAGCAGCAGGTCGCGTGGGCCGCTGGGGGTGTTGGGTGCCAGCAGCAACTGCAGTGCCTCGTCGGCAACTTGCCGGGCGGCGCCCACCAGCCCGCAACGCTCGATGATTTCGAACCCGCCCTGCTGGCCGAAGTTGTCGCGGCCCAGGCTGCGGCTCTGGCTGTCCTGGCCATCGCTGGCGGTGACACCCAGGCCCGGGAACAGGAAGCGCTGGGCGTGGCGCAGTTCGGCACCGGCCGAGTTCAGGTAGGTTTGCTCGACCAGGGTCAGGCCCAGGCTCGCCTGCCAGTCCACCAGGCGGCTGTCCTTGGGCACGCTGGCCGATTCGGCGGCGAGTAAGCCAAGGCAGTCGGCGAGGGACGGCACGGGCTGGTCGAAGTTGGGTGAGATGTGGTCGTGCCGCGCGCTGGTCACGGGCTGGTCGCACAGATCGAGCAAGCTGTGCCGGGCGATCTGTCGGGCCAGGGCCTCGGCCTGTTCCAGCGCGTGTTGCAGACCCGCCTGGGACAGGTCGGCGGTGGCCGCGTAAGCCTCCACGCCGTTGACTCGCACAGTGAGCATGGCGCCTTCGTCCTGGCTGAAGAACGGAGGTTCGGCAACGTTGCGGCGAACCGACAGCGCCTGGTGCGACTGTTTCACATGGCGCAGGGAAAACAATTCGGCCGTACTGCGCAGCGCGGCAAAGCGCTGGCGCAGCAGGGCGCTGGAATCAAACATGCACAAGCCTCCGTGTACACGGTGGCTCCCCCTTAGAACCACCCCTCTAGCAATGCCAGCTCATTATGGCAGCCCGGTACTTTCCAGGTCAGGAAATAACGCGCGGCGGGAAATGGTCGGGCGTTGCCACCCCTTCTTTCTGGATGGCGGCTTTCAACATTCCGTTCAAATGCAGCGCGACATGGTGAGAGGTGTCCGTCAGCAGGTAGACGTGATGCTCGGCGAGGTCGGGCAAGCCCATGCCCTCCACGTAAGTGAGCGATGGGTCGGCGTTATCCAGCCCTTCGACGATGCCAACGGCCAGGCCACTCCTCATGCAGGCCAGCACGGCATGCCAGTTGGCGCTTTCCAGCAGGATGCGGTACGCGATGCCTTGGGCTTTCAGTGCCTGCAAGGCCGCCTCTCTGTACGGGCAGCCTTTCAACTGCAGAGCCAGTGGCAAGGGGCGGCTGGCATCATGATTGAACCCCGGGGCGGCGGCCCAGCGAGGCTGAGTCGATCGTATCCATTCACCTTGCTGCCAGTCTTCACTGCTGACCGCCACTGCCAGGTCCAGCCGCTGTCGGGCAAACAGGTCGATGAGCTCGGCACTGGACCGTGCCACGGCCTCCAGTTCCAGTTTCGGGTTACTGGCAACAAACACCGGCAAGAAGTCGCTCATGAGGTTGGCGGCATAGCCGTCGGGCACACCCAGGCGCACTTTTCCGGTGATCTGCTGCGGTGACAGCGTAGCCAGCAACCTGTCATGCGCCATCAGAAAACGTGTTGCCTCGCCCAGCAAGTGCCGGCCTGCCGGGGTCAGCTCCACCGATTGGTTGCTGCGGGCAAACAGTTGTTGCCCGACCTTTTCTTCCAGCTTCTGGATTTGTGTGGTTACCGCCGAAGGGCTGCGGTGGACGTAGTCGGCTGCATCCTTGAAGCGGCCCAGCCGCGCTACTGCCTGGAAGGTTCTCAGTACGTTGATGTCGAGGCCTTTGCCCATTGCGCCACCTGATTTAGCCGGATCGAACCAGCGCTTCGATTTATTCAACTGTACAGGCTTTATACCCCCTCTTACTGTGAGGTCAAAGCACGCCTACCTCCCGAAAATGCAATGGAATGATACGGATGAGCCTGAACGACTTCGTTGTAGATGCACTTGTGCATACCCCTTCGTACCAGAACGCTCGGCTATGGACGGTCGAGAACCACGAGAAGTACTCGACCCTGTCTCAGCCTGAGCTTGGGCCGCAAAGCGATCATCGTTTTAACCACGAGATATTTCTGCTGATGCGGGCCTTGAATGAACAGGGTGTGGGGCAGGAGGGGCTGTGTGCCGACGCACAAGGACAGGGGGCGCTCAAAAGCGTCATTAGCAATGTTGCCGACCGCCTGGCAGCACTTGGCAATGGGCGCAGGGTGCACTATGTCGAGTTGGGCCCTGAGCCGATCAAGAGCGCTTGCCTGCTGAAGCGAATGGCCGAGACTTCCAGCTCCATTCGCTACACCGCCATCGATATCAACCAGACTTCGGAGCCCGCGATGAGTGATGCGGTGCGGCCGATAGTGCAGGGCGACGGGAGCTTCAACTACATCGCCGCCGACTACCGCACGGTCACCCATGACGATTTACGTCACGACCAGGAGCTTACCCTGATCACCCTGCTGGGCTTTCAGGAGGGTAACGAGTTGCCGGTGAGCACGGGAAGGCTGATCCGTAGTCTTGCAGGTGAAACGACCTACATTCTTTCGGAAATGCAGGTGTACGAGGAAGGGTTGGAACAGCCCATCCTTGGGTTCTACGCCAACCCCAACATGCTGCAGTTCTCCCGAATGGTTGCGCTTCAACAAGGCTTCACACCGTCGGGGCCGCATGAAGCCATGCTCGTGCCGTTGCGAATTCTGGGTGAGTCGATCCATGTGGCTGTGACCCTGCAGCCTGTTCAGCGCCTACATCAACATGGGTATCTGCTGACCAATATCTGCCTCAAGTACACGCCCGAACAGTTCCGTCGCATCAGGGCACAGCACTGCAACTGCAGCGTGATGGACGAATTTGCCAGTGGCGACGGCTCGGTGCGCTATCAAATCGCGAAGTACCTCCAGTAGCGGCTTACAGGGACAGACTCATCATGAACCACTCAGACACCTTACCTTTGTTCGAGCGCGGCGTTGGCCGTGTGAAGCTGGCGCTCAAGTCAACGCTGAAGCGCGCGCCGCGACCTTCGTCGATATGCCTCGGCGAGGAGGTTGCCTGGCGGGACGATCTGCTCTGGCCCCAAGGCGCCACCATCGCCGATACCCGAACACTGGGAGAGCTGGGCTATACCCGCAGCCCGCACGCCAAAATTTCGGTCGATACCATCACTGGGGTAGCGGTTGTCCATCGGCTGTTCACACCTGAAGGTGTTGCGGCCTTGCAAGGCATCTGCACACGCCTGGAGGAAGCCGCTGGCGACAGTGAATGGATCATTTCCCGGCGCACGCGAGGGGTTACCGCGCTGTCGTCGTTCATCAACGACATGATGTGCAGTCGCGCATTCCTGTTGGCCGTGTCGCGCATTGCGGGCGTGCCGCTGGTGCCTTACCCCATGCTCAACGCCCGCTCGCAGATCAACTATTTCTATCCCAAGCCAGCGGAGCAACAGCAGCAACTGGGCATGTGGCACACGGACGGCACCAATTATGTGCTCAACATCGTGCTGTCGGGGCCTTCCGATTACAGCGGCGGCGAGTTCCTGTTCCACAACGGTACAGTCGATACCTTTGATGCCCTGGATTACCGCACCTTCGAAACTGCACGCCTGGACGCGCCTGGTGATGCCTTGTTCATCTACGGCAGCCGATTATTTCACGGTGTTCGCCCGGTACTCAGCGGGCGACGCATGTCACTGGTGTTGTCGTTCCATTGTCCCTGGTTCAGTGACGACTCCAACCGTTTCTGGCACCTGGCTTCTGACGACGGCATTCCCGCGACCCTGCCGAATTGGCTGGGGTTACGCTGGGCACTGCACCGGCCGGCTGCCCGGCACTATGCGCGTATCGGCATTGAGCCGATTACGTTCGAGGAATTGCATCCCATAGGGGCGTGAGTATGCCAAGCAGTGTGCTCTACCTGATCCTGCTGCAAGCCATTTTTGTCCTGTCCTGGAGTTCGGGCTTCATTGGCGCCCGGCTGGGTACAGAGGACGCGGGTGCGATCAGCCTGCTCTTCTGGCGCTTTCTGCTGGTCAGCATCTGCCTGTTGCCCATTGTCGCGCATCGACTGGGGGCATTGTCGTGGGCACAAATACGCTACAACGCCGTGATCGGCTTTTTGGCCCAGTTCGCCTACCTGGTGAGTGTTTACATCGCTATTCGAGGTGGGCTACCGGCCGGGATCGCTGCCATTATTTGCGCCCTGCAGCCACTGATAACGGCATCGATGAGCCGCAAGGACCAGCATGAGCGCAGCGGTCGGCAGGAGTGGCTGGGGCTTGGGGTCGGGTTCGCGGGCGTAAGTGTGGTCGTGCTGGGAGAGTACAGCCTGTCCACGACCCGGCTTGAGCTTTGGCTATACGCTCTGCCGCTGATCGCCGCCGTCACGTTGTCCATTGCCACACTTTATCAGCGGCGGCAATCGGTACTGGCGACCGACCACAGCAAGGACGGCTTGTTGATGCCGCTGTTTTTGCAGTCAACCACGACGTTGGTACTGCTGGCAGCCACAGGCTTGCCGCTGGGCCTGATCGAGGTGCCTGCCAGCACGCAAGTCTGGGCGGCTGTTGCATGGCTGACCTTGTTCTCGACGTTCATCGCCTACTTGAGCCTGTGGATACTGCTCACAAAACTGTCGGCGACTCGCGTTTCGGCACTGGTCTATCTGGAGCCGCCAGTGACCTTGCTATGGGCAGCACTGATGTTCGGGGACGCGATCCACTGGACAACCTATGCAGGCGTCGCAGTGGTCGCTGCGGGAATCGCCATTGCGCGTAGCCCGCGCAGGGTGACTTCGCCTGCACATGCAGTGGAGAGATAGGCACCGTGCATGAAGGCGCGCAATGCGCTCCTAGAACCAGGCGTCTTGCATCGCGAGGCAGGTGTCGTCGCGTGCCTCTAGCAATGCCAGCTCATGATGGCAGCCCGGTACTTCCCAGGTCAGGAAATAACGCGCCGCTTGCAGCTTGCCGAGGTAAAAGTCGCGGTCGCTGGCGTTGCCCTTGAGCAGGCCAAGCTCGGCGTGAATGGCCTGTTCCAGCCAACGCCAGCCGATCACGCAGTGGCCGAACGCCTTGAGGTACAGGGCCGAGTTGGCCAAGGCACCAGAAACTTTGCCCTGGGCCAGGTCGCTGAGCAGGGCAAGGGTCACGCTTTGCAGTCGGTTGACCAATTGCTCCAGCGGCTGGCGCATAGGGTCGAGGTTCGGGTGATGGCTGGCGCGCTCGGCCGTACCGGCGATCAGGCGGATCAGTTGCTTGAGGCCGGCGCCATTGTTCTGCGCCAGCTTGCGGCCGAGCAGGTCGAGCGACTGGATGCCTTCGGTGCCTTCGTGGATCGGGTTCAGGCGGTTGTCGCGGTAGTACTGTTCTACCGGGTATTCGCGGGTATAGCCGTGGCCGCCGAGAATCTGGATGGCCAGTTCGTTGGCCTTGAGGCAGAAGGCCGAGGGCCAGGATTTGACGATAGGGGTCAGCAGGTCGAGCAGCTCCTGAGCCTGCTTGCGAGTGCTTTCTTCGCTGGCGGTCTGGGTGTCGTCGAACAGGCGAGCGGCGTATAGGCCCAGGTCGAAGGCGCCTTCGACGTAGGCCTTCTGCGCCAGCAGCATGCGTTTCACATCACTGTGTTCGATGATCGGCACCGCCGGACTGTGCGGGTCTTTGTTATCCGGCAGTCGACCCTGCGGCCGCTGGCGGGCGTATTCCAGCGAGTACAGGTAACCGGCGTAACCGAGCATCACCGCGCCCATGCCGACGCCGATGCGTGCCTCGTTCATCATCTGGAACATGCAGGCCAGGCCTTGGTGCGGTTGGCCGACCAGGTAGCCGACGCACTCGCCGTTGTCACCGAAGTTCAGCGCGGTAGAGGTGGTGCCGCGCCAGCCCATCTTGTGGAACAACCCGGCCAGCAGCACATCATTGCGTGGGCCACGGCTGCCGTTCTGGTTCACCAGGTATTTCGGCACGATGAACAGCGAGATGCCTTTCACCCCAGGCGGGGCGTCCGGCAGTTTGGCCAGCACCATGTGCACGATGTTGTCGGACAGTTCGTGATCGCCGCCGGAGATGAAGATCTTGTTGCCCTTGAGCCGGTAGCTGCCGTCGCCGGCAGGTTCGGCGCGGGTGCGGATGTCGGCCAGCGATGAGCCGGCGTGGGGCTCGGTCAGCGCCATGGTGCCGAAATAACGGCCCTCGATCATCGGCTGCAGGAACAGGCGCTTTTGCTCGTCGGTGCCAAAACTCTCGATCAGGTTGGCTGCGCCCATGGTCAGGAACGGGTAGGCCGTGGTGCCGGCGTTGGCGGCCTGGAAGTGGGCGAAGCAGGCTTGTGAGACCAGGCTGGGCAGCTGCATGCCGCCGGCTTCGAAATCGCGGTTAGCGTTGAGGAAGCCGGCTTCGAGGAAGGCATCGACCGCGGGCTTCACCTCCGGGATCAGTTCGGCCCGGCCGTCCACATAGCGCGGCTCGTTCTCGTCGGCCTTGCGGTTGTGCGGGGCGAAGTACTTTTCGGCGATGGTGCGGGCGGTGGTTAGCGCGGCGTCGAAGGTTTCGCGGTTGTGCTCGGCGAAGCGCGGGCGCTGAGTGAGGGCTTCGGCGTCGAGGACTTCATAGAGTTCGAAGGCGAGGTTGCGGCGGCTGAGCAGGGTCTCGGGCATGGTGGCGGTCCTGAGGCGGGATGCTGCGAGTGTAGGGGCGAGGTCGGGGTGGGGACAGGTTAATAGGTTTGGGTGATATGGGTTTAGAAAGGGTTTGGGGCATTTAGGCGCTTGTCTTTTGTTTTTTGGCGCCTGCGCGATCGAGCGCC